>CP171222.1:0-1957110 GCA_050908895.1 Eubacteriales bacterium KG125
AGCCAGAATCATTAGGAGTCCATGGACCAGGAACGTAAACTACCGGAGATTTTCCTATGAGCTTCGCCTTAATGTTGGTTCCATCTACTCCATATGCCGATAAGATATACTGATCTGCTATAGATTTGTAGTCTTCATAAGAAACAATGAAGTCAGTCTTATCTTTACCTCCTGTTATTACGCCCACTTTCTTTCCGGCCTTAATCAATTTATTTACAGCAAGAGCAGAATCTAGGGAAGCATTTTCGATAATAACGTCCTTACCCTCTGCATCTCTAAACTGTGAAGAGAATGTTTCTAAATATTTAAGTGCACTCTCATAAGTCATTGCCTCGCTTACAGTTTGTATGATATTCTCATATTCCTTAGGTTCTGTTACAAACAAAATATCATACCCTCTAGCATATGGTTGCTGACTGAAAGATTCTGCATATAATTCTCCCCAGATGGATATGAATGTTGGCACAAGCTATTGCTTCAGGATTTTTATCATAGATACTTAATTGACTTCTAAAGTCATATCTTTGATTGTTTCCGACAACCTTTAAGAGCTTCAGATACTCTGCTTCACTATGAAGCACATCTTGTTTTATAAGCTCCAAAATGTTATGAAAATCATTGATTCGCATTTTTACCTCCTTCGTTTTTCCAAACAAAAAAGGCGGTTAGATTTTGTACCGACCCCCAAAAGTTAGACCAAAATCTAACGATTGGGAGGTCGGTATTTTTATGGCAAAATATAATTTTGAATTCAAGAAGAAAGTTGTTTTAGAATATTTGGATTGTAAAGGAGGAACGCCATATCTTTCTAAAAAATATGGATTAGGTTCTGACTCTCAGCTACGCAAATGGATTAATGCATACAAAGCGTTCGGTGATGAAGGATTAAAGCGTTCTCGTAAGCAAACAAAATACTCTTTCGAAAAGAAGATTTCTGTTGTAGAATCATATCTATCAAGTGAGATTTCATATCAAGACTTGGCGATTCAAGAAAGTATAACAAATCCAAGTATGATTACTAACTGGGTTAATCGCTTTCGTGTTGCAGGTCCTGATGCTTTGAGACCTCGCAAGAAAGGTAGAAAGAAAACATTGGATAAACCTAAGATAGATAACAAACCAATAACTCAAGAAAACAGCGTTGTCGACACCAGTGCCGAACACGTAAAAGAATTAGAGGATGAACTGCTTAAGCTAAGAATTGAGAATGCCTTTTTAAAAGAACTGAGGAGGCTGCGTTTAGAGGACGAGGCAAAAATGAGAGAACGGCGCTCGTCATCAACAGCCTCCGAGGAGAATTCAAACTAAAAGACCTTCTCTCTTATGCAGGCATGCCTAAGGCAACATATATGTACTGGCAGAAAAGATTTGATAGAGAAAACCCTGACAAAGAAATCGAGGAGAAGATTCTTGAAATCAGAGTGACTCACAAGGATTATGGTTATCGTCGAATGGTTGGAGAATTAAGAAATCAAGGCTACAGTGTAAACAAAAAGAAAGTACAACGTATAATGCAGAAACTAGGTTTACAGGTTACATCATTCACTCGTAAAAATCGGAAATACAGCTCATACAAGGGAAAAGTCGGAACGGTTGCTCCTAATCGTATAAAGAGACGATTTAACACGCATATTCCTCATCAGAAGATTACTACGGATACTACAGAGTTTAAGTATTATGAGATTGATATGAAAGGTCATATGACCATGCACAAGCTGTATCTAGATCCATTTATGGATATGTGTAATGGTGAAATTATAAGCTTTGGAATAGCGAGGCAACCATCAGCTAAAAATATTATGGATGCATTAGAACAGGCAATTGCAATAACCTCTGATTGTCCATATCGAAGAACATTCCACTCAGATCAAGGTTGGGCATATCAGATGAAGGCATACTCGCGTCGTCTTAATGAAGAAAGAATTTTCCAAAGTATGTCACGCAAAGGAAACTGCCATGACAACTCTGTTATGGAGAACTTCTTTGGTC
Source organism: Eubacteriales bacterium KG125 (assembly GCA_050908895.1). GTDB lineage: Bacteria > Bacillota > Clostridia > Peptostreptococcales > Anaerovoracaceae > S5-A14a. Next base: position 1,990 of record CP171222.1, read on the forward strand.
TGCTTAAACAGGAAATCTATCATGGTGTAGTTTACTATAGTTATGAAGAATTAAAGTCAGAAATTGAACGATACATTAAGTATTACAACGAGCAAAGAATAAAAGAAAAACTAGGATGGATGAGTCCTGTGCAATACAGACTTAGTCTCTTAGCTGCATAAAAATTGCGTAACAGATTCTAATATCTGTTACGCAATAAAAGTCTAACTTTTGGGGGTCACATCATATCTTTTTCTGATACTTAGCCTTTTTCAAATTTCATCTGCTTTCTCAATGCGATTTATTCCAAATATTTTATAGAATAATGCTTCCAAAGCTCAAAATCATGATATACCACTTTAAAATTTCTAGAGGACTATACGAATATGCGTATAGTACCACAATTGAAATTATATGTGGAATTGCTAGAACTAAACATATAGTTACAACCACCCAATTTTTTTTAACGAACAAGACTCCAAAAATAATTAACCAAGCCCATATTGAAAATGGTATAAACAATGTCAGTATATCAAAATAGTTTCCACTTAATACACCAAATTTACCACCGTTTAACGGATTACATACAATAGTTATTATGTTCCCGATTATAAATACCAAAACCGAAACTATAGTAGTTAAATAAAATAATTTCCTAGTATTTATACTTATATTTACTTTGCCATTCATTTCTCGTTAACACCCCTTGGCTAAATTTTCACCCTGGAAATAAAATTTCACAACTCTAGCCATCGCACGCTGACCACCTGTCATTCTCCCTATGTTCCTATTGATATAATTTATCAATCTCTTATTACAATTGCAATTATTTCCACCATGAACATAGCAGTTATCATCCTAAATGTCAAGAGTAAATAGGAAAGTTTTTAAAAGAATTTTCATAAAAATTACACATGGCATATTGCAAGATGAAATTAGCCACTAGTATAAATTGCTTCTGGTGTCAAATAATTAAACATTCTTTTAGGATATCTGTTTATCCAAAGTTCTATCTTTGCCACCTCAGTTGAGGTGGTATTTTTAGTACCTTTGGGTAAATGTCTACGAATTAAACGATTATGATTTTCGTTGCTTCCTCTTTCTTGTGAACAATATGGATGTGCATAATAAATATTATCCTCACAGATTACCTCGGACAATTTGGCAAATTCAGTTCCATTATCTGCTGTTAGTGACTTTACTTCATATTCCTTTATTAAAATAGTCAATGCCTCATTAACTGATTTGCTGGTCTTATCTTCTATTAATCGTATTATCTCATATCTCGATTTTCGATCTGTCATTGTAAGCAGACACTGATTCTTATCCCGTGTCAATATGACTGTATCTATTTCAAAATGTCCTGTTTCTGTTCGATTGTTAATATAATCAGGACGTTCATCAATTGATTTACCAAATCCCTTAAATCTCTCACTGCGCAAGGGTCTGCTTTTCTTTATCCTTTGTGGATATATTAGGCAGTCTTGTTGCTTCCCCAAATACCCACGGTGAATCCAGTAGTATATGGTTGATACAGAAACATCCACATAACCTTTGTTAACTATCATCTCAGGAGAGTAATGGCTTTTAAGATAATGTTTAATTGTCCTGCGCATTTCTTTATCTAATCTGATTTGCTTTACAGACTTTTTCCTTTTCTGAATATATTCTCCATGGGCATATTCGGCCTTATACACCCGTTTAAAAAGACTAGGTCTTAACTGCTGTAAAACCATTCCTCGTTTAATTTCGTTGTTTATTGTCTGATGAGATTTATTAAGCAGCTTAGCAATGCATCTATTACTTTTTCCTTCACTTTTCCATAGTTCAATTAATTGACGTTCTTTTAGTGTTAAATGTTTATTTTTTAGTGTATAATGTTTTTGCATCTTTAAGCTCCTTGATATGGTTTTTGTTTTGCAACTTAATTATATCGCTTAAAGATGCTTTTTTGTTATTTAATTCCACTTAGGTGGCTAATTTCATTTTATAACTTGCCTAAAAATTACACATTAACATTTTTAAATGTTTTTTCTTGTTTTTACAAAGGTTTATTTATAGCATAACATACGTTTAGGTATTATATACATTTATAATATCACCCTTTAAAAAAATTATGGCACACTAAATAAACCTTTATAAGGTTAATATTAATTTATATATTTTACTCTATAAATAATTTGTGTCATAATCAACATAAGTAGTAATGTTGGACATTTAATTTACATAATTCTTTTACAAAAAGTGATTCAGCACATTGCCCTTTATGTATTTTTCTAGGATACAAATTAACCCATGTTTCTACTTCTTTTACTTTAGATGCAGTTACCGTAGTATCAAAATCCGAACCTTTAGGAAACCATCTTCTGATCAGCTCATTGCAATTTTCATTACTACCCCTTTCGTGGGGAGAATTAGGGTGGCAATAGTATACTTGCGTTCTATTTCCAACCCTATACAGAGCTTTTTCTATACTTTTAAAATCTTGAAATTCAGCTCCATTATCGACTGTTATGGTTTTAAAAATTTCATAAAATCCTGACTTATATCTTTTTTCGATCCGATTTAATGCTTTTCTTACTTCATTAGTAGTATGAGCTTTCATTTTTTCAATAATCTCATGTCTAGTCTTTCTTTCGGTTAAAACAAGTAAAGTGGTACGATTTGTTTTTTTGCCAATAACACTATCCATTTCCCAATGACCAAACTCTTCTCTTGCAGAAATCTGTTCTGGTCTTTTTTCTATACTTTCGCCTTTTATATTTCTTTTATGAGTTCTATCAACTTTTACATATTTCTTATATTTACCACCCCTCGGTAAATCCTTAGGTTTTACTCCACTAATATACCCTCGTCGAATCGCTGAGTAAATTGTATTTCTACATTTTATATCTACAGCAAATTCAAGCTGGTTATTTGCCATTTCATATATTATTGCCTCCGGCGAAAACTTTTGCTTTTTAATCATGTACTCAATATACTTGATTAACTTGCTATCATCTAGAATTTTGGGGGTTTTACACTTAGCACTTAAATAATTTATATATTTTTCTTGTGCTAAATCAGCACTATAAACTTTGCTAGTAGATAAATTACTATCTAGTTTTTCATAAGTACCTCGTTTTATCTCGTTATAAATTGTACTTAATGCTACTTCTAAACTATTTGCTATATCTTTAACTGAATACTTCTTTTTAAGCATACGTTCTATTTGTTGTCTTTTACCATAATCAAGATGTTTAAAAGTTCTCATATTAATCTCCACAAATAATATATCTTAACTATTTATAACATCTACACGCTCTAAAAATCCACAAAAAAACAGCAGGAACGGATAAGATTTATCCATTCCTGCTATAAAAACCTCTCTTTTACTAAAATTCTATCTCCTCATCTTTTGAAAAAGAAAAAATACTATTTTCTTTATTTATGAGCTTATTTTGGCAAATTTCTTGACTTTCACTAATTTCTTTGGTATTATTATTAACATTAGATGACGGTTGCTCCCTGTCTAAAATCCCCGTAGAGGGGATTTGGGAAGACTCGTCATTTTTCATTTCATTTTCTAACGTCAATTCTTTCAATCTGATCTTATGAACATAATTTTCTTTTTCATCATTTTCTCTAACATCTATAACCATATTATATATAGTATTTTCAATAATAAGTGGTTTATTAAAGTAATGCCAACGGGTGCTTTCTTTATGTAGGGAATTTTGACCTGCTTTTTTTTCATCTTTAGAAGCTATATAGTCTGAAGACTCTATTAATTCTATTATGTTTTTGTCAACTCCCATGTTTAGTCTATGCCTAAAACCTTTATAAGTTTCTATACTATCCTTATGCCTATAATTTTGCCTAGTAATTTTATTTATATTAGCTACTCTATTTATTTCTTCATTAATATTAATTTTTGAATAAGGAAGTGTTACTTTGCAACCTTGATATTTTTCGTTAAAAATATCATTGATATATTTTATTTTTTCTTTCCTAGTCATATTTTTAGTATCTTCCTCAAACACAAGTACATCTATTCTCTTTCTCTCATAGCGAACTCCTTTCAAAAGGTCTTCATTAAAGTCCTTGTTATATGGTATTTCTCTTGTAATATAATATTTAACCCCATATTTTTGTGCAAATTGGTTACAAAATTTATGACCGGCACTATCATTATCTGTACATATGTTTAGATGCTTTATTTGTTCATTATTTGCAAGAAATTTAGCTATAGCTCTATCAGATACTCCCCCAAGGGAAATATAGTTTTCATTTCTTGCAACATTAGGTATCAAGCTTAAATAAGATAACATATCTATCTCGCTTTCAAAAATATTAACTATTTTGTTACTTGAATTTTCTATCCTGAATCTAAAGTCCTTTTGGCTACCATCCTGATCACCTTTGTTCCAGCCTGTATTGCCTGTATTGATAGTCCTTGTGCTACGTTTAAAAGCACTTACAATATTGCCATCAAAATCTTTGCCGAGAAATACAGCATTTTTAAATTTCTTATCCTGGTAAATTACTCCCTTTTTTATAAGAGAATTTACCAGGTCTTTATCAAGACCTCTAGTCTTTGTGAGATATGCAAATACATTCCTGTTATTTTCATCTTTTTCCGGCAGCACAAAATCTTTCTTTATATAATTAGGATTTGTACTTGCATTACTAACTACTATATTCTTTCTTGTTAAATCATAATTCATCAGCTTTAAAACTGCATTAGTTGCATCTAAAAAAGTCATACCTTTTACATGCATATAATAGTCTATAGGATTCTTAGATCCAACCCCCTGCGAAAACCAGTAAAAACCTTTGTATGGAGTTATAATAAGGCTGTTATGCTCTCTGTGTCTATAAATTCCATCTTTTTTAACTAGAGGTTCTCCGCCTCTTATTAGTATATCAAAAACATCTTGTTCACTGGCAATTTTAACTAATTCTTTATCTATATATTTCCCCGTCATTTCCCTATCCTTTCATAAAAAAACAAGGCTCTAATTTGCGTTTTAAGCGATTTTAAATCCTTGCTAGTATTTTCTTCCACTACCTATTTAAGTCACACATATACTCCACATATATGCCAGCTAGGATAGTCTCCATTTTTTACTTTTATCTCTACTTTTATAATAATAATTTTTCTTTAATTTTATAAATCCACTAGGATGTATCACAATAATATTTTCGCCTAGATCTTTCCATTCTTCTGGCTCAATTGCAAATTCCCTTTGCTTGCTCGTGCTGATACTGTCACCACTTTTTCCAGTAGATCTACTCTTTTTTATTACGACTTCTTTTCCAATAAGGTTAGAAAAATATTCTCTTGTTTTATTATCCACAGCACCTAATATGGCTATATACTGGGAGTTATCCAATATAACTTGTCTTTCTTTTTCACTATATACAAGATCTATGTCAGCCAATGATTGCGTTAAAATACAAAGATTAGCACCGTTTTTTCTAAATTTTCTAAATGGAGAAAGAACATTTAAATATCCTATACTAGCAAATTCATCAATTGCAAGCAAAATCCTTTGATCAACCTTTGGATCATACACCCTTGATGATATATATTCTAGAGTTTGTGCTACAACTATATGTATAAACGGATTGTAGTATTCTTGTTTTTTATCACTTACTTTTAAAAAAACACATTTATCTTCAAGGTCAGAAGGATTAAAGCTATATTCACCTTTATATTCCCTTCTTAACATTTTTTCCATACTCAAATTGTCAGCAAATAATTTAATTTTTCTATTTAGTGCTGATTTCGCACCGGAGATATTTTTTTCGTTTTCACCAGCCAATGATTTTATATATCCTATAGCTAAATCATTTTTTGTTGTAGCAATTAATTCTGCTAACTCTGGCACGGTATTAAAAAATATAGTTTTACAAATTTCAGTAAAATCAAGCCCTATATCATAAAAGGCAAGCAGTCCAGATAAAAATATTTTTCTGCCTGTCTCTGCAAAGTATAGCTGAGCATCACTTGCTTTTTCCGGTATTTCAACAATTAGATTAACAAGTTGCTCCAGTTTTTGTCTTTTCTCATCTTCTGTTTTTGCTTTGTCTATAAAATAAAAAACATTATATATTGCACTCTGATCAGGATTTTCCGGTTCTAATATAATTTTTCTTTCCCTTTTAATATGCACATTTTTAGAAATATCCCCAGATATGTCGATGGCAAAAAACGATGCATCCCAAGCTCTAAGGGATGGCACTAAAAGTGCAGATGTTTTACCTTTTCCACTACCACCAAAAACAGTAATATGTCCTTCGCTTGTATTAGGGAGATAAACTTGTTTTTTTTTCAAAAATCCAAATATAAATCCTACCGGTTTATTAGATAAACTTAATAAGCTACCTTTTATGCTTCTATTGATTTTTTCGTTACTTGTAAATCTGCCCCCTTTAAATTTAATAAGGAGCAGTTTTATAATAACTATCAAAATTAAAATAAAAATACCTATATAAATAAACTTATACAAAATATCATTTAAATCTATTTGTCCATTCATAAAGCATATTCTCCTCTAAAATTCAATCTCTTCATCACTTCGAGACCAGGTGAAAATATTATTTTTATTTTCTTTCCCTATCTCATTTTTTAAATCAAAAAGCTGAGCATGCTCTATAATATAATTAGATGCAATCTCAGCTTCTTTTATTGCTTTAAACAAAAAATTTTTATTATTTTTTATAGCTCTAGTCCAGCTTTGTATATATGCTTTATGATTTTCTAAGACACTATCTGATATAGGTTCAGTAACATATTCTCCCATAAAACTTGATGTTATCTCAGCAATAAGTTCTTCATAAGCATATTTTTTTGTACCAAATCCTCCAGATAAATCTCGATTTAACCTCTTAAAATGACCTGTTGAATGTCCTAATTCATGTAGTGCCGTCCTCATATAATCACCTTTACTTTTAAATTGTTCTTTAGATGGCAGTATAATTTCATCATCAGTAGGGTTATAAAAAGCACTCTGTGAGTTTATTCTTTCTTTTATGTTTACACCTAGACCCTTAGAAATTCGATCAATAACAATACTATTATCAATATGAGTATTCTTTTTATAGTTTGTCGGAAGTTTTTCAATTCCATCAACCTGTGATGCGTTAAATACGGTAAATATACGTTGTTTAAGTGAATATTTATCCTCTCATACCAACTAACTCTAATACTTCAAAATATATATCACTTAAAATTTTTATAAGTGCTTCTCTTGGCTCTGTGTAGATTATTGCAATTATCGCTATAGCCATTAAGGCAATCGAAATTATACCTAAAATTGATTTTATAATATTTGAGATAACTCCTATAACAACCTCGCTTTTTCTTTTTTGATTTATTATTACAGTTTTTTCTTTCTCATCTTCTCTTTGCTTAGCATAAAAAAGATCTAGCATAAATGATTTTAATGTTTTAGTTTCTTCAATAACTTCTTTTTCAACAGCTTCGACATCCTCTCTTCCATTTGCTTCATAAAATCCAGAAATGATTTTTTCAAATTGGTCTTTTTGTTCTCCTAGACTTCTGCTTTCATTTATAAAGTTTTTAATCTGTCTTGCAACAGCTTCTTTTATTATTTCGTTTTTTGGATTGTCTGTCTGAACATATAGTATTGGAGTTGCTGAGTTAGTCCTTTGTATCTTTCTTATTGTTTCAATTAATTCTTCACTATCATCAAAATACTGATCGATATCATAAATAGCATATTTTGCATTTTTTATAGCTAATATATCATTTTCTTGATTCTTTATACTTGCATTTTCATTTATATAAAAAACTTCATCTCCTAGCCTATGTTTTATTACATCTACAAGCCCACCTAATCTTATTTTATTTCCAATTAATATAACCATAACTAAAACTCCACATCCTGATCATCTTTTGAAAAATAGAAAATCTTTTCTTCTTTTCTACATTGCTTTTCTAAATCACTATTTAAAACTTGATTTTTATTTATAATACCGTTATAATTGGATTGTAACAGAGAATTCTTCATTTCGTTGGGCAATTGGAGCCCTTGGACTTGAAGAAATTGCTCTGTTTTTTCGTTAACATAAAAATTCTTATTTTCATCATATGTTCTTTTTAAAAATCTCTCAAAATTCTTTTTTCCATAAATCGATGTGATTTGATTTACATTAACATGTCTATTAGTAGTATCAAAACGACATATTGCAATCATAGTATCTCCATAATCATCTTTTTCATTTAGAACAATTATTTTACTCGTTTTATGCGAAAGACTGTCAAACCCTAAAGGGCTTTCATAAAGCATCTTTTCTAAACCGGAAAGTCTAGAATAATCTAAAGAGTGTTCTTTATGTATCGATAAAATTTTTTTTGGGCTTATAGTAATAATTTTATTTGTATCAACATCAATATACTCCAAGGCTTTGCTATTATCATTAATGATCATCATGTTGTTAAAGTCAAATTCTCCAACCATCAAATCAAACATTTGTTCCTTAAATGTCATTAATGTATTATCTTCTTTAAGTAAATTTTTATTAATTTTTCTTATTTCATCTATTTTATTCATAACTAAAATTCTATCTCCTCATCTTTTGAAAAAGAAAATCCTTCTCTCATAAGAAATTCATTTTTATCAAAATCTCTTGTAATTGGCACTTTAAAGCTATATAAATATTTATCACCCTTAATATTGTCTTTTCCAAAATACACAGATTCCTCTTCTGTATAATATTCCATAGCTTCTCCTATTTTATTTACATCTATTTTTTCATCTTTATCAAAAAGGATGTAATGTAGATTATTGTAATCATTATCTACTATCTCTGCAGGGCTATGTACTAGCCCATCTTTAACCACTAAAGCATAAAAATCTATATTACTTTCATAGTGATTTATTAAAATATCTATTTTATTTTCATCACTCCACTTTTTTGCTTGCGTTGTCAGGCTTTCTAACACGTACTCTTCAAAATTTGTCATTTCCCTATCCTTTCATAAAAAAACAAGGCTCTAATTTGCGTTTTAAGCAATTTTAAAGCCTTGCCTTGATATATTAGTCATATCCTTTAATTATAGATTTTTTATTTCTTCATTAAGCATTTTTATTCGTTCTTTATTTTCTTCAATTTCAACGATTCTAGAATCCATCTCAGCTTTCATCTTCCCCACCTCAGCTGCAATTTTACTTTTATTATTAGCTAATACCTCTTGCTCTTTTTTAGTTAAACTGGTCTTACCACCATCAAGTTCCTCAAGCTTTTTATATGCTTTTCTCGTTTTCTTTTCAAGGGATTTTAGTTCCTTTTCTTTTACTTTAATATTATTTTTTAAGCCTGTGATGGTGCTTTTGGAAGCATAAACCTTATATTCTTTTTCGTTACGATTTTTTATTTTTTTAACTTTATTTACTATTTTGTCATTCATGCCCGTTTGCAACGTTTTGTCACCTGCTGTAATGCTAATTTTAACTTCTGTCCAGCGTTTGGGAATATCATACACCCTCACTACGAGTAGTTTGTTATCATAGTTTTTATGTATTTTATTCATAAAAACTTTATCTCCTGCCTTAACTGTAAAATGAAACTTAGGATTTTCTTCTAAAGTTAGATTTTGAACATTAAATATTATTTCAAACTCATTATCATCCCTAGAGTAATCCCAAGCATTAAGCGTAAATATATATTCTTCTAAATCAATTATTTTACCAACATTTATAACATCAATATTTCTATATATCTTTGGAAAAAAGTAATTGCTAGTAAAGAAAAAACCATAGCCTAAGATAAATATGACTATGAAAATTTTTAACATATAATCAGATTTGCCTTTTTTCTTATTAAGCCCTTTTATAATCTTTTTAGCTTTTTTAATCATTTTCTTGATACTCCTCTTTTCTTATATCCTCAACATTGTCATACCATGCTTTGTATACTTTTTTATCTGCAAATAAAAGTATATAAATACTGGCGAGGTTGTTTCTACCACTATTATACATACTTGGAAGAAGCAAAAATGTACACATTAACATACTAAATATCATGTAAGGAATAATCAAAATATCATTTACTCTATTTTTAAAAATATATGTAATGACAAAATACATTATAAAAACCATTAAGTCTTTAAAGCTAAATAGTCTTGTCGCTTGTGTTTTACTTTCAATGTTTGTAACAACATTACTTTGTGCCATTTATATCCCCCCTATCTTTTTTCTGATGATATATTTTTTCAAGTCTGAGAGCCTTCTGATAATTAATTTCTTTATATTCTGCCCTAGAATTTTTACTTGGTTTAATTGCTTTATGATCCCCTTTAATTAAATTTGTGATTTGCTTATTAAAATCTCTCCTCTCTCCAATAGATGCAGATTTATCAGGCTTTAGCCTGTTAATCTCATTTTTGAAATCAGAATTAGAAAATTTCCCAAAAGATTTTGAAATATTTTTATTAATGATGTCACTATTCTCTGTTGAGTTATCAACTCTAAATGCACTTTCACTTCTATTATCTGTATGCGTAGAGCGTTCATTCATAAATGAAGTGTCTCTCTCCTCTGTTGCATTATCAACTCTAAATGCACTTTCACTTCTGTTATCACTATGCGTAGAGCGTTCATTCATAAATTCCGTACTCTTATATCCACTCTTCTCAGAATATTTCTCACCTTGCTTATCTACACTTTTTTTACTTTCATTTCCTTTTTCATTATTTTTTCCTTTATTTATTTTGTCATCACTCATTTTCCCGTTTAAGTATTTCCCGAAACGCTCTCCCATATTTGCATTACCATTATCGATTCTTCTTTCACTTGCAGATTTTCCTGTAGCAAGTGCCATTCCAGTTTTAGATCCATACTTTAATGCACTACCTGCAATTCTAGTTCCCGTTTTAGCTAGTTGCATAACTGCCATCGCTCTGCCCACTGAACTAGATAATCCTGCATCAATTCCTAATATTCTTTGTGCTAAATTTGGACCATCTATAACTGCATAAGCTATAAATATAGCTACTAGCCCTTTCCCTAGACCTGTAATGCCAAAACTAGTGATGCTTTCTGTAAGTATCAAATATAGCTTTACTGATACAATAGAAATAGCAAGAGCAATATATGTATCTCTTATAAAATATAAAACCTGTTTAAGTCTTTCACCACTACCTATATCAGCTGAGTAAAACATGGCTAAAAGCCTTGCTATAATTAATTCATAAGCAATTCTTATATTTTTATATGTTAGTGCAAGATAAAGAAGTACTATCGCACATATTTCAGGTGCAGCTCCCCAAAAATCATAATAATATCTATAATAGAAATTATTACCTATTGTAGTTCCAAGTGTTCCACTATTAACTTCTTTAGAAATCCAATTATTTTGTATCTTTATAGCCTTGTATCTTAAATAATTATTAAATGTGGATCTATACTAAAAAAGTAGACATAAAGATGAATACTAAGATATAATAAAGTAGACAAAGGAAGGTGTTATATTTATGCAAAAAATTATTACGATGAAGACTTCAAAAAATCGATTGTCAGCCTTTATCATAACGGAAAATCTCAAACACAACTTAGTAAAGAATACGGGATCTCTCTCAGTGCCATCAACAAATGGGTGAAACGCTACTCTGAAATCAAAACGGAAGATGGCGATATCTTCACTGCCGCGCAAATTAAGGAACTTCAAAAGCGAAATGCTCAACTGGAAGAGGAGAATCTCATCTTAAAAAAAGCGATTGCCATATTCACGCCACACTCAAGCAACGATTAGACGCGGTTCATAAACTTCGTTTTCAACATAGTATCAAGCTCTTATGTAAGGTTTTAAGAGTGAATCGAAGCTCTTACTACAAGCACTTTTCCACAAAGACCGCCCCACGAGTCAAGGAAAATCAAGAGATTGCGACAAATATTTTAAAAATTGTTGCAGATTATGATAAAAGAGTAGGTGCTTATAAAATCACTCACATCTTAGAACGTGACTATGGCATTAAAATCAGTCCGGGAAGAGTGTACCTACTGATAAAAACCTTAAATCTTCCACGTATGTCCACACAGAAACCTGTTTTAAAATATCATTCGGAAGATCACATAGAATATCATAATCATTTGCACCAAGCATTCAATCCGAAGTCTCCGAACATGATATGGGCGAGTGACTTTACTTATATCAAGGTAAATGGAACTTGGTATTATTTGTGTATTATCATGGATTTGTTTTCAAGAAAAATCATTGCTTGGAATCTTTCCTCCAAACCAAATGCAGAACTCATAACAACAACCTTTCAAAAAGCGTACACAAACAGAAACTCCCCTCAAGGATTGATGTTTCATTCGGATCGTGGAACGCAGTATACAGCGATGTCTTTTCGAAAGTTTTTAGATGCTCTCGGGGTGATTCAGTCTTTTTCTAAGAAAGGTTATCCTTTTGATAACGCCTGCTGTGAAAGCTTTTTTAAATATCTAAAAAAGGAGGAATGCAATCGTAGAAATTATCACACGAAGAAAGAATTAGAACTCTCAATATTTCAATACATTGAAGGATTTTACAACTCAAAGAGACCTCATGGTTCATTAGGGCTCATGAGTCCTAATGAAAAAGAAAAAGAGTATTGGAGCAAATAAGATATCTTCACAAAAAAATTTCCAAATTTGTGTCTATTTACTTGACTATAGTCCACTCATTGATATAATCTCCGTTTTTTTCGTTCAAAATATCTTTTTGCAAACGTTCAAATACTCCCCCAAAGATATTTCCTACACTGTCCATATGATTCCTCCATAATTTCTGTAATCTTTATAATTTCATTTCATTTTCCCAATTCTTAAACTCACTTTCCTTATCATCTTTACCTGCTATGTGGTGTTGAAAATCTCCTGCCATATTTCTATGTCTTTGCTGTAATCAGTATCATTTGACTTTACTTCTGTTGTCATTCCTAAGATATTGACCGGTGAATTATACAAAAGGGATAGAAGATATGCTCTTAAATTTGTAATTTTTCTTTTATTTTCATCAAGAACAAGTAGGACATAATTGATATGTTCTTTTTGTAGTGATAAAAACTGCTCTTTTACGGTTTCAAAATCTATCATTCTACGATTGATTCTTATATCTGTCTTACCTTGAATTGCCTCTGCCATTACTTTTATAATAAGGTCAATTTTTTCTTTATCTTTCGATTGTTCTTTCACAAGAAAAGCGTAGTCTATATTTTGTTTTAGTATTTTTATTATTTCTTCCATCTCCATATTCTGCTTTTGACTAAGTAAATCCCCTTTTATATTCTTTTCTTCTGAGGGGGATATGGGGGAGGTATTATTATACTCAGTATCACTATATTCAGTTTTATTAAGATTAGTCTTATTACATTGTGATTTACACAATTCTTGTTTTGTGAAATTCACATTTCTTGAATTGTGATTTTCATCATTCTTGAATTGTGATTTACATAATTCCTGATTTGTGATTTCTTCTTGTATGTGAGTTTTCTCTTTTATTTCCTGAATAATAAAATTCTTTACATAGAGTATGTTGGGTTTACCAAGTCCCAATCTTTTCTTTTCGACAAGTCCTATTCCTTTTTTATCATCTAACTCCTGGAGGATTTTTGTTGCTTTCTGTGTAGCACAGCACATGATTTCTGCAATTTCTTCTATGGTGAAAATGATATATACCTTATTTTCTTCATCGATCCAGTTATTTTTCATAGACAAGTTCACTCGGTCAAGTAAAATTCCATATAACACTTTGGCATCGCTGCTTAATTTGGAAAATATAGGATCTGTAAATAACAGTTTGGGAATACGGAAAAAAGAGAACTGCTCTGCTTCTTTTCCATAATAGTAGTTAAATTTTATGCTCATACTCTCTACCTCCTCCTATGTTTTTAAGTATCAAAAAAGAGATAGCTGCTTTTCTTTGCTATCTCTTTCTGAATGAATGCTCTAATATTTTATTTTTATCTATTTTTCATTATTTGTATCGTCTTTTTTATCTTGTTTTTTATTTAGAGGCTCTTTGACCACATCTTCAATCAGCCTTGATAGGTCAACTGCATTTTTTGAGGTAATGACCGGTTTCCCGGTTTTTTGTTCTATTTCCTTTCTCGCATTTCCTGCAACACTTCCTCCCTCTTTAGCAACTTTCCTGTTTTCTTCCAAGCCATTAGGATTCGTCGTTTTAGTCAGCTCTGTTGTTGTGGCTTCTGCCAGCATATTAAGAACTATTTCAAGAGTGGTCATATTATCCCTTAGATTTTCCTTTTTCAAACTCTTCAGATTTTTATAACCTCTTGTTGTCATTCCGGACCATGCTTTGGTGATTTCATCAGTAAGAATTGCGTATTCTTTGCCTTTTTGTATCCCATGGTCATCCCAAGCATCAGTCAGTTCTTTTCTTACCTGAATGGCTTGAAGTCTTTGATTTATCCACTCACGTGTATATCCCTTCTTTAGATAAGTTTCTAAGGCTCTGTCAATCGTAAGTTCAGGATCGATAATTTCATCAATTCGTTCTTTTCCAACCTCAGCAAGCCATAACTTAAAAGGTTCTGCTTTAGGGGATGGGATGGACTGGATAATACGGAATATTCCTTGCATATCTGCTACATCAGTTAAACGCATTTTTCCATCTGTTGCTTTCATTTTCAACTGCTTACAAATTGTAAGCAGTTCATTTCCTTCTTCTTTTAATCTCTTTTTTAGTACAGCCCAATAGGTACTGGCACCTCTTGCGTTTTCTTGTTCTGTCAAAACTCCAACTACATCGACTACTGAAAAATACCACTCTTCTTTTTCTTCGTCCCAAATGGAGCGTATCTCTTTATTTTCATATAACTTTATTTCGTCCATTCTGACACCTGCCTCTTTTATATCTTATCCTGTTAAACAGGTCTTTTCCTTTTTTAGTACCTTATATTATACCTTAAATTTATAATTTTGTCTTTTCACTGACCAATATATTCCTTAAAGTAAATTTCCAATGCTTTTTCTATAATTTCTTCTACATCTTCTTTCCTTTCATCATGAAAAAACTTTTTATAGACACTCTGAGATAGTTTGATATTCTGATACTTTTTTACCTTCGTTTTTTTCAAGTTCAGCAAGTATGTTATAACCATCTCTTGATTCAGATCTTCTTGTCTGTTCATCAGATGGAGTGCTTTGGCATCGCTTGGTTTTAAACTTAGTTCCAATTCTTCGCACTTCTGATACAGATATTCCTGTATTTCTTTGGAAAGATAGGATAAATCTACTGCCATCGTCAAACCTATTTTATCTTCATCCACATCTTTTTTCCAAGACTTAGATAATTCATTTAATCTTAGGTACCTTGCAATAGATGCCCCTGAAAGATTATATTCTTTTCCAAGTGTTTTTCTGCTGTCTATTTTATCTTCCTCTTTACTTTCCTTTTCTATAATTCCCTGATCTAAATTGTTTATCTCCTTTTGCAAATCATTTCTCTTGCCCTGACTTGCTATTTTTTCATATCTCATTTTAAGAACAAGGGCTTTTTCCGTCGGCAGTAAATCGGAGAAAGAACGCTGTATAAGGTTTGTTTCAATTACATAGGTATAGGCTTCTTTATCCGTTAGATTTTCTTTAACAATACAAGGAATACTTTTTATTTTTGTAATTCTTGCTGCATTTACTCTATTGTGTCCGGAAAGTATTTCATAGTTGTTATCTTTTTTCAAGACGATAATTGGATTAAGAACTCCGTTTTCCTTAATGCTCTCTACCATATCGTCTAATCTCTTACCTGTATATAAAGTAAACGGATGATTATGATAATTTTCAAGCAAATCAAGTTCTATATTCTGTATATTTCCTTGTTCCAAGGCATTTCCATCATCAAGCAAAAAATCTACGGCATCGGTGATTTCTCTCTTTAGAAGTTTTTTACTCATAGCAGATCTCCTTTGCCAGATTGTCATAGGCAATGTCTACACTACTGCCTTTTGCATATTTTTTTATGCTTTGCCCGCTATAGATGGCTTCCCCAACTTTAACTGTTTTCGGAATTTTGGTTTGAAAGACCTTGATTTTCTTTTGGTACATTTCTTCTACTTGCTCCATCAGTGTTTTGGACAGATTGGTTCTATTCTCACACATGGTTAGTAAAATCCCTTGCACTTTCAGTTTCGGATTCACTCTCTTTTTTATTTTTTGAACAGTTTTTAAAAGTTCATTGATTCCAACAACTGCGAACAGCTGTGTATCCGCTACTATAAGGACACTGTCTGAGGCACAAAGGGCATTTATAGTCAAAACACTAAGTGATGGTGATGTATCTATGAGAATATAGTCATAATTCTCTTTTACCCTCCTAATAATTTCCGATAATATACGTTCACTTCCTGTTTCTGCTCTCATTTGTGTTTCAACGGCGGATAAGAAAATGCTTGAGGGGATAATATCTATCTCATCATAAGATTTGGTATAGCCCTCTACCAAATAGCTTTCTTCTTCCTCCAGTTTTACCATTAACAAATGCCCTATGGTTTTTATATTTTCTGTATTTCCCATATCAAAACATCTTGTAAGATTAGCTTGTGGATCAAGGTCAATGACTAATACTTTTTTCCCCAGTTCTTTTAGTGAATAGGCAAGGTTTAGAGTTGTAGTTGTTTTTCCAACTCCGCCTTTTCGATTGGCTATGGTTATCACTTCTGCCATAAAGTCCCTCCTTCTTCTCTATACAGAGATTTCATTTTATGCTATACTTTTATATAATTTTAGATATAAAAAAAGATGATAGCCTCAATCCATCATCAAGTTTAAAAGTTTTGTGGAAGCCTTTAACCATTGATTTTACTTGGATTTATTGTACTATCATCATTATAGCATTGTCCCCTGAACCTGAAGTACCAATAATTGCAGTCATAGTTTTTTCTTTAATGGTTAAATTCACATCATCAACATCATTTTTTGTCCCATCATAAGAAAATTGTAAATTTTCAAACGCTATGTCGTATGTCATTTTTTCTTTTAAATTAGAATTCTCACTTCTCTTAAGTTCCGGATAATCTAAGATTCCTTTTATTTCCTTAGCAACAGTTCCCATCTGTGCCAATTGGTCAACATAACTGGATGCTTTAACAATCGGTTTAAATATTCCAAGAGAAATCATCATAAACAAAAATAAACTTTGCTCAGTAAGAAACCCATTATTAAAAAATATCAATCCCACAACAATTGTTGGAAATATAGATACAGGAGCTATGCTATAGGAAAGAGACGCATAAATCTGTGAGCTTTTCATCCAGTTTATGGCATACTCCGCATGGCGTATGACTGCATTTTTATATTTAGCATAGGAACTATCTTTCATATTGAAAGTTTTAATTACCTCAATCCCCTTGACATACTCTATAACCGCTTGATTCATATTCTTTTGTGCCTGTACTTGTCCCTCATATTTTTTCTTATATCCAATCATCATAAGCATTCCGATTGATAGTCCAAATATAACCCAAAGAAATATAATGCCGGTAAGCTTAATATTAATTGCAAGCATCCAAACAATCATTGCAATAGGTATCAATAAATTTGCAGTCATCTCAGGAAGTAGATGTGCTAATGTTTTTTCTATATCTTCCACCCTGTCTACCAATATAGTTTTTAATGTTCCACTAGGATTCATATCAAAATATCCCATCGGAAATCTAACAAATTTATCACAAATTGCATATCTTAAGTCCTTTAGCGTTAAGTATGCTGCTTTATGAGATATAAGTGTTGAAATGTTTGAAAATAGTATTCCTGATATTTTGCAGATTATAGTGAAAATCAAGACATATATCATGTTGTTTCCATGAAATCCTTTGAAGATATATCCCGCTAAAATTCCAACAAAAGCATAGGATAACAGTTCGCATAGAACAGAAAGCATACTTAGCAGAACAGATAAAATATATCTTTTTTTGTATGGCTTTATAAACGAATCCATTTCTTTAAAAAAGTTTGGTTCTTTCTCTTTTTTCATAACTTCACCCTATGCATTAGCTTCTTTTTCTAAAATATGTTTCCTTACGACTTTACTTCCTATATAAGCTCCTGCGATTGCTGAAACTATAACTAAGGCAAGTAAAATCAGCGTTCCCCAAGAAGAAATCATTTTGCCTGCCGCTGTAATATTTGAAGCTAACTCCTTTTCTTTCATGGCTCTTATGGTTTTATTCAGGGCTATTGTATATGGATAAATTACACTTCCAATTGACGCCAAAGTTTGCTGAATAACATAGCTGATTCCAATAAATTTTAAATTACCATAACCTTTTTTATATAGTAAAAACTCTGCTATCAATCCTGAAATTACAAACATCAAAATATATGGTGGGTAGAATGCTATCACTCCTTGAATAAGAGAATATATAAAAAATGCTCCTCTTTTTTTCACTTTCACTCCGATAACAAAGAAAACAATACCCTGTAATAATGAGTAAAGCACCGGTGTTAAAAGTATGGTAATTGGTGTTGCATACATAAATGTCCCTAAAGAAAATATCAAAATGTTACATAATGATAATAATGTGACTGTAATTATATCTTTCGCTTTGAATTTGATTTTGTTCATGATTAAGTCCTCCTATTTTTATAAAATATTTATCATCAAAATTACTATCATCCCCATCATCAATATGTAATCGCATAAATGAAACCGTAAAGTAACATAAGATGATTTTTTATGATTTAAAGCAATTCCTCTTGTTTCTGCTGAAGCTGATAAAGTTTCGCCTATTCTTATCACTCGAAAAATGAGTGAAACAATCAGAGCTTCAATATACTCCAGCTTTTCTTTTATTATATTTTTATGCTTGCAGCTTCCTCTATTTCTAAGCACCTGTCTAAGCAATTTAAAATCATTCCTTAGCACCGGAAAAAACCTGAAAGAAACTGCAAAAATCAATAATAACTTCTCAGGTATTCTTATTTTTCTAAGTCCCGCAAGCATATTTGTTGCTCCTCTACCTCCTAGAATGATAGGAAATAGTAGAAATATTAAAATAAATCTAGGAAACAAATTTGCCGCAAACATTGTAATTTCATTCGGATATATGATTTCAAGACCGTAAATGAGTCCTGTAATGACAGAAGTAATTCCAAAAGTCTTGTATCTTCTGTTTGCAAGAGAAAAAACGAGAGCTAATAAATTGCATTCAAAAATCAAACTTTTATTGTCAATTCCTACTGCTATCATACAAAGAAGCCAAAACAAAATATTTGTTCTCGAATCTAAAAGATTTTCCTCTCTTTCTGGCGGAGATTGATGTTCTAACTCTTTTTCAAATATACTTTTAATGGTTTCAATATCTCTATTCTCTTTTACCTCACAAATTCTTTGTATCGCTCCATCATCAATTTCCAAGCATTTATCCGAAACTGCTGAAATAAACTCTAAGTCGTGACTAATAATTATCACGATTTTTTTCTTTTTCATATCATTTATCAATCCAACTACGGTATCTAAACTTCTTTTGTCCATTCCTGATGTGGGTTCATCTAAAATAACCACACTTTTATCCGAAAGATACGCCATCATTAAGGTTAATTTTTGCATTTGCCCACCTGAAAGAGAAAATGGATGTCTATCCCGATATTTCCACATATCAAATCGATTGAGTAGAGCTTCTATCTCGTCATATTTGTTTCGATTTACACCATACTCTAGTTCAGATAATACAGAATTTGTAAAAAATTGAAATTCAGCTTCTTGCATAATAAAGAGGCTTTCCTGCAATAGCCTCCTCTGGCTCAATTCTTTTTCCTTTAGAAAAACTCTACCCTTTTTTGGTTTTAATAGTCCACATATACATTTCCCTAAGGTAGTTTTACCTGAACCATTTTTTCCAATCAAGCAGGTAACTTCTCCCAAATAAGCTGTAAACGACAAATCATTTATAATATGTTGTTTTTTATATCCAAAGGATATATTTTTTACCTCTAATTTATAATTGACAACATTAGAACACTTCTTCTGAACCTCAATCTGCTTCAAATCCGTAACTCGTAAACACAAATTATTTAATTCATCCTTAGAAAATATCTTAAAATCGTCCTTATCATACTTTTCATAAAAGCTTCCATTTTTTATCAGCCAATATTCATCAGCCAACTCTTTCAAATAGTAAAGCCTATGCTCACTGATTATTAGAGTTTTTCCATCTTCTTTTAGAAGCAATAAGATATTTTTCAGTTTTTCTATGGCTAAATAATCTAAGTTTGCAGTTGGCTCATCCAATAAAATAATATCCGTATCCATCGCCCAAGCTGCCATAATCGCTATGAGCTGACGTTCTCCGCTCGATAGCTTAAATACTTCTCTGTTTTTTAAATACTCTAAACCAAATTTTGAAAAAGCATCTTGTGTTCTTTTTCTTATGGTTTCATGGCTGATTCCTTTGTTTTCAAGTCCAAAAGAAATTTCTGTCTCACTTTCCATGGTAAAAAATTGGCTCCTTGGATCTTGAAAAACCGACGAAACCAACTCCCCAACCTCTCCAATATTTTTCTTTTCAATATTCTGACCATTAACCAATATGCATCCCTTAAATACGCCTTCATAAAATTCAGGAATTAAATGATTTAAACATCTGAGTAATGTTGATTTACCACACCCACTTTCGCCACAAAGTACTACACATTGACCTTTTGATATAGTTCCTTTTACATTATCTAATGTCTTTTCTTTTTTTCCTTCATAAGCAAAGTCTATTTTAAAATCCAAAATATCTTCACTTCTATCAGTTATACGACTCATAAATTCAACCCTTATTTTATAAATTCATTAAAAATCTTTTTCCAACCTGCTCCAATAAATTCCCCCAGCATTTTTACATATTCAATAGTTTCATCCTTGCTATATCCTTTTTTGATAATTAAGGCATAGATATTGAATTGTTGACTCATTAAAAGTTCCACTAAATCCAATTTCATCTCACTTATATCTGAGTCAATGTTTTCCTTTATAAATGTCTTTGTTTGAAATATTTTATTTTTCATCATTTCATCAAACATAGCCTCAACGGAGCTTCCTTTGCTGCAACATAGCAAAAGTTTACATTCCTCATAATATTCAAACAGAAGGTCTATATACCTTACAGTTTCTTTCTCTATATTCTTCAAAAAATCTTCAAAATTTTTATCTGTGCGATAATTCATATATGATGCTCTATTATCTTTCACCTCTCTATTCAAAGCTTCTAAAAAATCTTCAATCAGACTATAAAAAAGTTCATCCTTTCCTTTGTATCTCGTATATATAGCCCCGGTTGTAACTCCTGCTTTTTTAGCAATATTACTTATTGCGGTAGCTTGAAATCCATTTTTCAAAAATTCTATTTTAGCAGCTTCTATAATTGGTTTATCCAGTTCATGATTTTTATTAGCCATGTTCATTCCTCCTCGTGTTAAAAATACCATGTTTTTATAATCAATAATATCATAATCGATAATTATATTATTGATTATACAACAGTTAGTGTAATATAACAAGTCCTGAGTAAAGGTTTCGTATATTTTTCACGCTAACTTCACTGGTATTCCCTCTCTTTTTAAAACCTTTAATTTTTCCTGTTTTTCTATTCTCTCATTTGTAAACTTCTTCACTGACAGGTACAGCTTTCCCTTTGACATAGATGTAATATTCTTTTTTATCCATTGTATAATCCTCCTTTTTCTGCTCTCTGATTTGTTTTTAAGAATAAAAAAGGAGGACTTCTACACCTTGGCGTAAAAAGTCCTCCAGCAACAACAATTACAATGATTTTTGTTGTATCGTCTATATTCAGTTTTAGATTTTGATTACTTAAAAGGTTTTGTCATTCCTGTTTTTTTGAATCTCCAATTCTTCTATTTCTTTGTTTTGCTTTTTCTAACTCTACTTAGCATACTTTCTGCGTTTGTATCCTATAAGTATCAGTAATACTCCCGATATTAACATTAGCCATGCGTATAGGGATAGGTTTGTACCATCTCCTGTTTTTGGTAAAGTTTTAGGAGTGCTTGTATTCGGTACTTCCGGCTTTTCAGTATTCGGAGGTGGCGGCGGAGCTTCTTTTTTATTGGTTATTGTAAACCCGTCTTTCATACTGCCTTCATAGACTACCTTATACATCTTTCCGTCAAATTTAACGGTATTGCCATCTTCTCCAATTTCTTTGACGGTATATTTGTAGTAATTGGTGCTTCCAAGTCTGTTTGCCACTTCAAGATTCTTAAAGCTCACTGTCCAATTATTTTCAGCACTCAGTTCTTCTTTCTTTCCTGTCGGATTGCCATCTTTATAGAGTTCTACGATGATTTTATCTGTTGGTGCAGTAATGGTATTTCCGTTATGGTCTTTCCACAATTTTGTTACCTTAACATCTCTTGTAGGTGGTACCATCGGTGTCCATGGTTTTTCTTTTTGGTTAGTGATAGTAAAGCCGTCTTTCATGTCACCTGTATAAGTTACCTTGAACCATTTGCCATCAAATTTTGCACTCGAACTATTCTCTAATTCTTTTCCTTGGTTCACTTCTTTTATTGTGTAGGTATGTTTTTTAATTTCTTTACCTACTTTTTCGTAATCTTTTAAGTTCTTGAATGTATATTCCCAATTATTTGACTTACTTAATTTTTGTATTTTCCCTTCTTTAATCCCATCTTTGTAGAGTTGAACTTGTATTTCTTCTACAGGAACTTTTTCTAAATTATCTCCTTTATAATTTTTCCATTCTTTAGTCACCTTAATTTCTCTTGTTGGTGGTTCCATAGGTGTCCATGGAGTATCTTTTGTATTAGTTACTGTAAATCCATCTGTTTTGTTTCCTTCAATACTTCCTTTTGTATATCCAGAAGATTCCCAGTCCGATCCATCTTGATTTACTTCTTTAACTGTATAATTTATCTCTTTGTCGTCTTTATCATATTTAGGCAAGTTATCCCATACAATAGTATCTTCACTATTTACTAATTCCTTTTTATCTCCTACTTCTTTTTCTCCATTCATCAATTGGAAGTATAATGCCGGAGTCTCTTCTCCATGTTTTACATTTTTCCAAGTTTTGGTTACTTTTACTGAAGTTGGGATAAATTTATTTGTAATTTTAAATGGATTTTCAGCAGTTCCAACCCCTTCTACTTTTTCCTGTTTTTCATAGTTTTTAGGTACATCTACTTCTTCAACTGTATATTTATAGTCTGTTCCATCTGATTTTGTTTCTTCGAGATTAGTCCACGACACTGATACTTCTGGTGAAATTATTTCTTTTGGTTCCCCTTCAGGTTTTCCATCCTTGTACAATTGGAATTTTACGTTTGGTCTATCCTGTCCTTCACCACCTTGCCATACTTTTGTGGCATTAATAGATATTTTACCTGGAGTATATGAATTTGTTATTGTAAATGGATTTTCTTTGCTTCCTTCTCCTATAGGTCCAGATACTGAGTATTCTTTATTTTTTCCATTTTTATTTACTGTATATTTCCCGTCTTTAACACCTTCTTCATAGATATCATAAATATATTCTTTACCATTTTCATCATATTTAGGTAAATTTGTCCATTTATAAGAGAATTCATTTGATATTCCTTTTGGTGTTACTTCTGCTTCTATATCTACTTCTTCACCTTTAATATCTTTTGATGTTGACCTAGTCAATTTAAGTTTTGACGCAGTATGCTCATCATTTGCTCCATCTTTCCAAATCTTTTTGGCATAAATTTCAACATTTTCTTTGTTTGTATTAGTAAATTCAAATGGACCTGAATTCAATCCACTGCCTGCTGTTAATTTACTTTCCCAGTTCTTATCATTCCAATCCTTACCTTCTTTTGTTACTTCTTTTACTGTATATTCTATTTCTTTACCATCAATATCTCTTTTTGGTAAATTTGTCCATTCAATTGAATCTTGATTTTCAGCTAATAATAATGGATTTTCTTGTCCTTCTACCTCTACTTTTTCCCCATTTTTTTCTAATTGGAAATAGACTTCCGGTTTTACTTTTGGTCCACCAATCCACTTTTTATTAACTTTTACATTCGTTGTTACGTAATTGTTAGTAAAGTTCCACTCTATTGTTCTTGCTTCTTTTTTTACTTGACTAGTTTGATACCCTTCAAATTTCCATTCTTCTTTTCCATCAGCATCTTTGGTTTCCACTACTCTATATTCTTTTTGTGGGTCAATATTTTCAAATTCAACTCTTTTACCTTCATATTTTATAACTTGTTTAGGTGCAGTATCTATCCAATTATCACTAGACTTTTCCTGCAACTTAAAATAAACATCAGGTGTGTTTTCACTTGGCTTTTTATTGTTTAACGTGTTTTTTCCATCTTTTTGCCAAGTTTTATCAGCAGTTATCTTAGTTACTCTTGTATTTGTAATTTCCCATTGACCATTATTTTCTTTGGGTTCTTCGACTGTTACTTTATAAGTATCTCCATCTAAAACAACAGTCCCGTGTTCTGTACCTTGCTCTTCTACTGTATATTTAATTTCTTTCCATTCACCATTTTCATATCGGTGAGTCGGAACTTTTTTAAAGTGTCCTTCCCAAACTCCTGTTTTAACAGCTTGGTTATCCATATCTACATTGTTTTTTTGACCATTTAATTCTAATGTATCTACAACATTTCCAAGGTCATCTTTCAAATCTATTTTTACAGTGTTTTTTATATCAGATAATTCTTGATTTTTAGTTTTCCATAATTTTTTAACAGGAATTAAAATTTCTTTTATATTATTTTCTACGGTGACTTCTTTAACTTTTAATTCTTCTATTGTAAAATCACTAGTTTCATTCTTTTCAATATTAAAATCTACATATTTAGGCGCTGAAATTTCTCTATACTTATAGTTTCCTACTTTAATACCCTCTAGTAAAGCTTCACCTTTTTCATCTGTTTTAATAGTTATTTTACTTTTATCTTCACTGATTTTAACTTTATCACTTTCTTTAAATTTACTGGAAGTTTCAATTTTTGAACCATCCTTCTTAACTATTTCAAACTCTACATCCGGAATAGGATAGTTATCTTTGTTAGATTTTTTTAGTAATTTTATTCCTCCGTATTCTTTGTCTCCATAAGCTTCGTGCTTTTCATGAAAAATTTCAACCTCATCACTTAAATCCTCTTCATTTATCTTCCAATCTTCTTCAGGTACCCCTGTTATTATTGCTTCTGATGAGTTTTTAACAGTTTTTTATCTGGATTATTTTGAACCTCTTCTGTTAAAGACGCATAGAGATTTATAGTTATCTCTGTCCCTTGCATATAATCTGAATTTACTTTAATTTCTACTTCTTTATCATTTTTAAAATTTATCCAAATCCCATAATAACTCAATTGATCCGATTCTACATAGCGTTCTCCAATTTGGACTATGTAAGGATTAGACTTACTCTTTACTTTATTCCAATTCATATCTGAATTAAGCTTATCGGTAATTGTGTAGTATGGTTTATTTGAAAAAGTTTTTTTAACAGCATTTAATATAAACGCCCACCTTATGTCATCTGTATTATTTGGATCAGCTATTCCACTTTTTCTATAGACATTTTCTGTAGTTGTCCCTGACTCAGTTTTAATGTATTTAACTTTTATTTCCTTTTCATATTCACCTGAACCAATCTTTATAGTTCCTGTATTCGTATCATCTGTATTTGTATTATGGGCATTGCCCTCTATATAAAAAGAACCTTCTACATTATTTAATTCTTCAACCTTTTCATTAAATTTGATTGTAATACCTGAGCTTGAGTATTCAATAGTCCCAATATCATGTCCTTGAAACATAATTGGAGCTTGTTTATTAGCTATACTAATATTTACACCATCAGCCTTAAATGGTATTTGCAATGTTTCACCATTCTTAGCAGTATATCCTTGCCCTCCAAATTTACCTGATATTGTGAATTTTCTTCCATATTCTATTGAAGAAGGTTCTACATTTAATTCTGTTACCTTCATCTGTTTTTCGCTCTGCGCATATGCTATATTTCCCAAAAAAATCCCAATAAAATTACTTATTAAAATCATTAGAGCTAAAAATACAGCAGTTAAGCTTTTTAATTGTACTCTCATTTTTGTTTTTCCTTTCTTTTTTATATTTTAAATTATTTCTAAATCATGTCTAATCAATATGTTAATTGCTTAATTCTATAATCTAGAATTTGTACAAACATATGAATTATAACATAAAATCAACAATTTTACTAAATAATCAATTTGGCTAATTGTATTTGTTATTTCTATATTTTTCTAAAATCAGGTTAAAAAGTTATACTTCTGCCCTTTTTCTATCATTAATAGCATATTTATCGTTTAATATCTCTTTATTTTTAAAGTAATATACGCATGATTAATTCTCTTTATACCACTCGCATTAGTTTTATATAATTTAGAATCAAGTAAAATGGGTATGCTCCATCTAATCTTTCAAGTTTACCTTTAAATTGTTCTATCTTGTTCAAATAAGCTAACTTTTATAAACATTTATGATATAATAAAAAAAATCGTATTTTAGAATCTATTTTATTTGTATCTGCTATTTATAAGTATGTTCACAAAAGTTAACTTTTATGGACAATCTTTTACTTAAATCTTTCTTCATCCAACCATTTCGAAAACATGCTTGGGCTAATATCAAGTATTCTTGCCCCTTCTCTCAAGGATATTTTTTTATTCTTTCATCTATTTGCTATCTCTAAAAAATTCTCCGGTTTTTCTCTTCTCGGTCTACCAAACTTAACTCCTTTTTTCTTGGCTTCCTGTATACCTTCCATTTGCCTCTGGTGGGTATTTTCTCTTTCTATTTGTGCTACATATGACAAAATTTGTAATACAATATCTGAAATAAATTTTCCTGTTAAGTTCTCTGTTTTTTCTCTAGTATCAAGAAGTGGGAAATCAAGTACAATAATATCTGCTTTCTTTTCTTTAGTAATTCTGTTCCACTCTGCAATAATTTCATCATAATTTCTTCCAAGTCTATCTATAGATTTAATATATAATTCATCCCCTTCTTTCAGTTCTCTTAGAAGATGTTTGTATTTCTTTCGATTGAAATTTTTTCCAGAAGCTTTATCTACATATACCTTTTTCATATCCAGCCCTTCTTTTTGCATAGCCACTATTTGCCTATCAATGTTTTGTTCTCTTGTTGATACCCTTACATATCCGTACTTCAATTCTATTCCTCCTAATCTAATAAGTTTATTTCATATATATTATTTCTCATGGAGGTTAAATTATCTAAAACTATCCTGTTTTCAGAACGACTTATTGTCTTTTTTATTTTTTTGTCGGTTACACCTGACATAGTTCCTATCCCTGAATCTCACAGCGACGTTTCGTTCTACTTGGCAAGCTCTTTTCTGATACTCAGAATGTCATCGCCTACTTCCCCATAGATACATATCCTTACAGGAGCCTGTGAAAAAATCTCTGTAAATTAAACAATACAAAGGTCTTC
This sequence comes from Eubacteriales bacterium KG125, assembly GCA_050908895.1. Taxonomy (GTDB): domain Bacteria; phylum Bacillota; class Clostridia; order Peptostreptococcales; family Anaerovoracaceae; genus S5-A14a. Next base: position 29,431 of record CP171222.1, read on the forward strand.
TATGATAAAATATTAAAATCATAGGAGACCTTTTATTATGGCAAACAGAAAAAAAGAAGTTTACAAACCAAAACCAATGACTGAGGGAAAAAGAAATATTATCCAAGGCTTGCTTCAGGAGTATGATATCCAGTCTGCTGAGGATATTCAAGATGCCTTAAAAGATCTACTTTCCGGAACAATTCAAGATATGCTTGAAACAGAAATGGATGACCATCTTGGTTATAATCGTTATGAAAGATCCGGCGAGGCAAACTATCGTAATGGCACGAAAGCTAAAACTGTGCGTAGTAAATACGGTGAATTCGAGGTAGATGTGCCTCAGGATCGCCAAAGTTCCTTTGAACCGCAAGTACTTCCAAAACGTCAAAAAGATATTTCTTCAATTGATGAGAAGATTATCTCAATGTATGCAAAGGGAATGACTACACGACAGATTTCAGAAACCATAGAGGACATTTATGGATTTGAGGTAAGCGAAGGAATGGTATCGGATATCACAGATAAGCTCCTTCCAAGAATTGAGGAATGGCAGAATCGTCCTTTGTCAGCTGTGTACCCAATCGTTTTTATTGATGCTGTACACTTTTCAGTACGTGATGATGGTGTAATCAGGAAACTTGCAGCATATGTGGTGCTTGGTATTAATGAAGATGGTATGAAAGAAGTCCTAAGCATTGTTGTTGGTGAGAACGAAAGTAGTAAGTACTGGCTGTCTGTATTGAACAGCCTAAAGAACCGTGGAGTTCAGGACATTCTCATTCTTTGCTCTGATGGTTTAACCGGTATCAAGGATGCAATCTCTACGGCATTTCCCAAAACGGAGCAGCAACGTTGTATTGTACATATGGTTAGAAACACGCTTAAATACGTTGCAAACAAGGATATGAAAGCATTTGCAAAAGATTTAAAGACAATCTATACTGCTGCAGATGAAGAAGTTGCCAAAAAGCAGTTAGAGTCTGTAACAGAAAAATGGTCTGTGCAGTATCCAAGTGCGATGAATCGCTGGCATGAAAACTGGGATGCAATATCCCCAATCTTCAAGTTTTCTAAGGAGGTTCGCACCGCATTTTACACTACAAACGCCATAGAATCACTGAATTCTTGTTATCGTAGATTGAACAAGCAGCGCAGCGTATTTCCAAGCTCCCAGGCACTAATAAAAGCTCTATATCTGGGAACTTTCGAGATTGCCAAAAAATGGACAATGCCAATCCGAAACTGGGAAAAGTTCGTGGTGAACTGGAAATCATGTACCCTGATCGGATTCTGGTATAGCAACAAAAGGCGGAATATCAAGAGTAAATATCCGCCCAGACTACTGGGCTCTCTTGACATACCAGCTTATTTTTGTTATTAAATAAATATGGCTTAACTGCAGTTTTCTGCTGTTAAGCCACATCAATTATCATAGAAGATCTGAATTTACAGAAAAAATTTCACACCGTCTATTATGACCTTAGACTTTCTTCTCTGTAGAAGATGGCTTCCATTAGCTCTCTTTCTTCTTTTGTCAATTGATTTAATGCCTTGTTTAGTTCTTCAATTTGCATTTTGACTTCTACAATTTTTTCTAAGTCTATTTTTTCATCTATGATGTTATCTACAAAGTGTCCGTCATGGTCTAATGCTGAAAATGGTATAACATTATGTTTCCAATCTTTTCTTTGGAGATACTTTTCATTCTCCGTTATCTTCCAGTAGGCTTTGTATACTTCTTCGCTTACGGGTATGGCGTTCCCTTTGACATAAAGGTAATATTCTTTCTTATCCAATGTGCGTTCCTCCTTTTTATTTCTCTGTTTTGGTTTTCTGAGAATAAAAAAGGAGGACTTCTACACTTTGGCGTAAAAAGTCCTCTCGGCTCAAAAACTAATGTTTTATATGATTTATTATTTTGTTGGTTTCGATAAAGAGTTATTGCTATGTGTAAGCAATTCCAACCATAAAAAAGGATAAATGTATCTTATGTGAATAACAGAATTTAGTGTTCCCATTATTTATCCCTCCATTACTTAGCTACATATTTTTTCCTCCTAATTTTTTAATTTTATTAGTAAATTTTTAGTCATTTTATAACAAGTATTTCATCTCCGTTTACTTAGTAACCTTATTCCATACATTCCAAGCATTGCGGAAATTATACACATTAATAAAATTGGCACTGTATCAAATTTCCCATTAATAACTGAAGTTTGAAGATAATAAAGGGGTGATATATGAGCAACAAGCTTCATCCAATCCGCCATATATTCAACTGGAAACAAAATCCCGGAAAATAATCCTAAAGGAAATATAATTCCTGTTGAAATTGCCCAGATATATCCTTCATTCTTCATAATTGCCGATAAGAAAATATATAACCATGTTGAAATAAATAGTGTAACAGTAAACAATATACCTAATTGAATAATATTTGATTTACCCAAATCAAAACCGGCAAATTTGTAAAATAACAATATCAGTAAATTAGCTATCTCATATACAAATATAATCGCCATACTTTTACCTAATATATAGGAACTGAGTTTAGTCTTAGAATTTTTAACTCTTAAAATAATTCCGTTGCCTTTTTCACTAATCAAAACTGTAGCAAGCAAACCGGCAGCCGTTAACAGTTTAAATAATATAATTCCTATGGAATAACTGAGTTTCGGTTTTTCATTAAAGTTCTCATTTGTGGAATTGCTGTTTTCAATCATCTCTATTAACGGATTATTAGAAACAGTGCTGTAGTACTGTAGGACATTCCCTGCTTTGTCTGTCTTTATCACTAAAGTTCCTTGCGACAACCCAAGAAAATAATCCTTTTCATCTGCTTCAAGTTTCAGCATTTTAATCTTTGTTACACTCGGCGCCTTTTCTCCAATATACCCCACAACAGGAACATCGGAATACGCAAGTGTCATACTGACAAGCAAAATCATTATGACAGGCATAATCACCATAGAAGAAATAAAGCCTTTGGTATTCCTTAGAATTTTGAAAGTGAATTTAAATGCTTGCCCCATTTTTCACCCTCCTCCCTATTAAGGAAACAACTATTGCTACAAATACAAAAATCTCCAAAATCCATATCAATAAATCATTTCCCCAATTTACATGAACTAAGTTTTTAAATATCAACCTGTTCGCCATTGTTAGAGGCGACAAGTACATGAGCACATTCATAAATTTCGTATTGGATAAAACAGAGGTCAGACTTAAAGCTCCGCCAAAATATCCTGTCAACATAACAATCATCAAAATTGCATTTGAAAGAATCGCCCTATTCGCAGCCAAAAGACCTACAAACAGCCCTAAAATGATACTTATAATTGGAACACTAATGAAAATGTATAGAGATTCTATTGAAAAACCGATGTTAAACAGTATCCTGAACCCTAATATATTAAAGACAATCAATACAAGTGAAAAAACATAATGTGTAAGGAATTTGATTGTTATAAAATTACCTTTGCCGACTACTCTGTTCCACACATAAAGTTTTCTTTCCTCAAAAATACTAAGTCCTGCCAAAATTGCACACATCATCAACATGAAATTAAGTTCACTAACTGCAAACTGTACTTTGGAGTTCAATAATACTCCATCATACATGATGACTTCTTTTACAGTATTTACCGCCACAATACTTTGAATATGTTGTGATAAATAGCTCTTCGTACCTTCGCTCATAATGAAAGTAAGAAGTTGCGGTAAACACATGATGATGAAATATACCGGATTTTTCATAATCCCTTTTATTTCTTTTTTCAACACCTCATTCACCTTCTTTGCGTAAAACCTTTATAAAAACATCTGATAAATCTGCCTTTTTATTTTCTGCGTCAGACATTTCTTTAATAAGCTTCTTAGTTTCTCCTTCAAGCACAAGCTTCCCTTTATCTAAAAACAAGATCCTATCACAAAGGTATTCAACCTCATCCAAATAGTGAGAAGTGTAGATGATATTTAAGCCGCTATTTTTCAATTCCTTCAGATATGCCAATATTTCCTTTCTGGAAATCGGATCAATTCCGACACAAACCTCATCACAAATCAAAAGTTTAGGATTGTGGACAAGCCCTGTTATTAAATTCAATTTTCTTTTCATTCCACCGGATAAATCACTCGCTTTAGTCGATAACTTCTCCTTCAGTCCTACTTTTTCAATTAATAAAACACTTCTTTCTTTTGCTTCTCTTTTATCCATTTTATATACAGAAGCAAAAAACAACATATTATCCATTACAGAAAGTTCAGGGTATATGGCAAGCTCTTGTGGAACATAACCAATATCCCAAATACTTAAATCTGTGTAATTAAGCTCTCCTTCAAAAGATACATTTTGTGTAATGCAATTAATCAATGTGCTTTTACCGGCACCATTAACCCCTAATATCCCATAAACATTTCTATTTTCAAATTCATACGAAAAATCTATGAGAGCAAGAAATTTTTTATATCTTTTCGTTATATGTTTGAGTTCAATCATAACCATACCCTTTCTCATGTTTAAAAATGTTTTTTGCAGAATTTTTTGGAAATGTAAGTACCTATAATTGAAACAACAACGATAGCTACTGCAATTATAATCATCATAGGAATTGTCTTAAGTTCTTGCATTTTCATTGCATAGTTTTCTCCATACATTTGCTTAATCATTTCTAATTGCTGTTCTTTCGTAATTATATAAGGAATTACAGTACCGCCTATATAATGAGAAAGCATGGCTACAACAAAGGATAAGCTCAAACCTTTAAATCTATTTTTGGTTTTCGCTAATATAAACTCTGCAATGATTCCCGCAATAACCATCATTGCAATGTAATAAGGCATAATTCCACCTATGCCCCATATTACACAATAAATTAATATAGCCCATTTTTTTTGAACCTTAGCCCCTGTCAATATAAATGGCAATGCTAAAAATAAGCTTTGTACAATTGGCGAAATTAAAATTGTGTACGGTGTAAATAAGAAAGGCATTGGTATCAAATACATAAATGCAATTCCTAATACTGAAAACGCTGCTACCAATACTAAATCTTTAATTCTTAATTTGTTATCCATTTTATTCCTCCCGTAATTAAAAATGTGTAAACCGATATATATATCGCAGATAACATATAATCGGTGATTTTGAAATTGACCTCTGTCAGTAATGTTCTTTCTTTGCCTATTATCATTCCTTTTGTTTCAATCCCTAAAGATAAATTTTCCGCACTTCTTATTAAACTGAAAATAACAGGTACAATGATAAATCTCCAAATTACTGCCGGATTTTTGTTTTTAATCAGCTTTCTGGTTTTAAGACTCATATAAGCTATGGAAAAATCATTCCTCATTGACGGAAACAATCTTATGAACGAGATAATCGGTATGAGGATGTAATCTGTCAACTTTACTTTTTCTAAGGCTTCTATAATTGTTATAAGCTTTGTGCCGGCTGTTAAATTCTTTATGGTGTAACCGCATAACATACCTCTTACAATAAAAATCTCAATAAAAGCTTGATAATATAATGGACAAAATAGCTTTAGCTTACTTATCACGAAATAGGTTCCCGCCATTTTTATTGCAAGCATATAATTTTTATTAAACAAAAATACTATAGCTACTATCCCCATTAAATATATTGAACTTTGATTTGACGGATAAAAGAATATAGCATTTGCAACTGTAAAAAATACAATCAAATTTATAATAGGATTAACTTTTGAATATTCTGTTTTTTTCTTTTCTATAGAATCTTTATTTTTTACAGTTCTTACGGATTTAAGCTTATCTATCATTTCACTAAAATCATTTTGATTAATAAGCCTTCTATGTGCGATTACTGTTCCTCCTTCCAAAAGAATATACTCATCAGCAACTTTTGATAAAAGCTCTAAATCATGCGAAATTAAAACAACAATTTTTCCTTCTTCTTTCATTTTATTTATCAATCCACAAATACAATTCATTCTTTTCAAATCTAACCCGCTGGTAGGCTCATCCAAGATTACAATTTTATTATTGCTTATATATGCTAAAAGGACTGCCAACCCTAAAACCTGACCTCCAGAAAGCTTAGACGGATGACGATTCTCTAAGCCATCCATATCCATCATACTAAGAAGATTATGAATTTCTAAATCACTCAATTTCTTGTTTTGAAGAAGAATTTCATCTTTTACTGAAGCTGCCACCATCTGATGATAGCTATCTTGCATACAAAAATATGAATTATTTATTCTCTCTTTTTTTGAAAGAATGTTATTATCAAAAGCAAAAACAGCTTTTTTATTATCAATCAATCCCGCAATTAACTTACCTAATGTGCTTTTACCTGAACCATTTCTCCCGATAATTGCTGTTACCTTATTGGATTTAATTGATAAAGATATATTATTTAAAATCTCTTTATCTTTCATGCGATAATTAAGATTTAATATTTCCAATGTATCATTTGTTTTTTTATCAAAATGTTCTTGATCGTTTGAGAAAGCTATATTTACACTTCTAACTTCAAATCCATCGCCATTTATCAAGGTTCCATCTTGTATTACATAAACCTTATCACATACATCTTTCAAATAACCGACCCTATGTTCCGCAATAACTATTGTTACATTACTATTTTTAAGTTCATTGATATATTTTTTTAATTCATCTATTTCGTTAATATCTAAATTCGCAGTAGGCTCATCCATAACAATTATTTTAGGAGCTTTAATATAGGAACTTAAAACACTGAGTGTTTGCGCCTCTCCACTTGATAAATTCAAAATATTTTCGTGTAATAGCAATTCAGAATATCTATCTTTTAGTAAAGTGAATTTATCGTCTATTTCTGCTTTGCTTTTTCCTATACATTTTGAAGAATATTTACATTCATCATCAGCATTAGAAAATAAAAATCCGTTTTTAGGATTTTGTAAAATACTGCTGACATACTTTGAATTAAGTCCAGCAAAGCTATTTTCATAACCATAGAAATCTGTCTTAAAACTGCCTGTAGCCGTTCCTTGAAATACACTGGGACAAAGTCCATTCATAACTCTGAGCAATGTAGTTTTGCCACATCCGCTCAGCCCTGTAAGAACAACACACTCCCCTGATTTTATTTTTATATTTATATCTTTCAATGTCGGATTTATTTCTCCCTCATAAGTGAAAGAAAAATCCTTAAACTCTATCACTTTTTCACCTCCTTTTTCAACGAATATTTTTTATTTAATATTCATTGGAATGATTATAACACTTTCCCTTTAGAAAAGTCAATGAATATAATTATTTTTAGATTCATTGACTTTATCTTTCATACTTGCTAAAATATAAGTATAACTTTTCGATAGGAGATGAACCAATGCCTGCTAACTTTACAAAAGAAGAAAGAGCTGCTTTAATAAAAAAATTCTACAAGCAAGGATATATTCTTCTAAAAAAATTCGGATATAAAAAATTAAAGATTGTTGATATTGCTTCCTCTGTCGGAATAGGTACAGGAACTTTCTATAATTTTTTTAAAAGTAAAGATGAATTTATTATTTGGCTTATAAAGAAAAGAAAAGATGAAACAGTAGAGCAATTCTTATCATTATCTAAAGAATATCCCAATGGAATTCCAATGGCAGCATTTGAACAATTTTTATTTGATACAATTTCACACAATAACATTTACAGGTGCCTTACCCAAGAAGATTACAATATACTACAAGAAAAATATGGACTTCTTGATAATCGAAATGAAAAAATAAAAGAAAATGCTAAATTTATGATGAGTAAGCTGACAACCACCAAATCTATTGATGATTTTTTTCTGTTCTCAGAAGCTTATACAATCATTATTATAGGTACTTCTGACTTAAATAAATTAAACCCTAAACTTACCGATAAAATAGTAAAAAAATTTATTCATTCCGCCTGTCAATTTCTATATTAATCCGATGTATACTCCGATTTAAGAAGAAACCTTAAGATAGGTTTCTTCTTTATACTCGCTTACTGGTATCCAGAGCCTTTTCAAAGCCTTTATTTTCTCCTGTTTTTTTGCTCTCTCCTTGCCTTATATCTTTCCTCATATTCCTGTTGTTTCCCGTTTGCTTTACGCTTCAAATAATTTTGATGAAGTCTGTCTTTTCTTTCATTGATTTTTCGTTCTTCTTCCTCAAGTTTTAATCGTTCTTCTTCAGTTAATTCTTCTTTTGGTAGCTCATAGTTGCCGATAAAGTTAAAATATATCTCTATCTTTTGCTTTGAATTTTGGCTGCCTTTCCTATCCCTTTCGTGAACGATAATCTTCTCTACAAACTCATTTATCATAGTATTTGTAAGTTCATCAAAGTTATCATAGCGTTCAATCAACCGAATGAATTTTTTGGCTCTATTGGTTTCTTTTTCGTATCGCTTGATGGCTTTTTCCAACTCATCGATTTCTTTACTAAGTTCCCTTTGCTCTGTTTCATACTGATTGTTTAAGATTTCATATCGGTTATTCGGTATCTTCTCCAGTATCATATCTTCGTATATTCGGCACATTAAGCGTTCCAGTTCCTGAAGCCTGTTTTTACTATCTGTGAACCTTGTTTTTTTCTTTTCCATTTCCATTTTCTCGCTTTCTTCCATTTCATTTTGAATGGAATGGAGAAAGGCTTCGTTATCTTCATCAAGGCTTTTCTTAATGTCTTGTAGGGTGCTTTGAATGAGATTTAAGACTAACAAGTCATAGTGTCCGTTCGTGGAAACTTATCAAGTATACCTTTTAACGATAAGACAAAGCTATCGTTAAAAGGTTTAAGCTGTAATAATAATTATTTTCTAACATTTTATTATAAATAAAATTTTAATATTTACAATCCACTGATTATGTTGATTTTTGTATATCTGCTCGCTGACTTTGACCTTCTGTCCATTTACATAAAGGTAATATTCTTTTGGCATATATGCTTCCTCTATTTCTTTTTTGTCTGCGTTTTAAGACAAAAAAGGAGGACTTCTGCACATAGGCATAAGAAGTCCTCTAAAATGAAAGAATCTTGCTCTTTCTCCATACTTTAAATTTTATTTTTTATGGTAATTACTAATATCAAAAAGGTCTGTAATTTTTTTCTATACAAGCATTAGACCTAAAATTATACATAGTAATTTCCTCCAACTATTCAACCTGTTGCTAATTCATATATTGTATATTCCCCTCATTTTTAGTTCATTTTTTATTTTATAAACAACAATAATGGCTAAAACAAATGACAAAATATCCGCTATTGGTTGGAGCAAATATATCCCCATTTTCCCATATAAATTAGTAAGTAAATATAATAAAGGTATGTAGAAAATACCTTGCCTTGAAATCGAAATTATCAACGACCCAAAGTATTTCCCTATGTTTTGCATCAACATACTACTTATCGCATAATAGGCTAACAGCGGAATTGTTATACATTGCATTCTAAGAATTTGTACTCCTATAGAAATAACTTCACTGTCCTTTGACATTAATGTAATTAAATATTCTGAAAAAATATATAACACAACTGTTGATATAACCAAGAATCCTGTACCAATGACAACTGTCCATTTAAACGCCGATCTAACTCTATCATATTTTTTTGCACCATAATTCATTGCACAAATAGGTTGAAACCCTTGCCCCCATCCAATCATAATCATATAAGCTATGGCAACTATTCTTGAACTTACGGTTAAGGCTGCAATAATACTGTCACCAAAGTTTGCTGCAACTCTATTCAATAAAATGAGAGAAACACTTGTAATTGCTTGCCTTGAAAAGTTGGGCATTCCTCCCATAAGAATATGGTATATGCGTTCTTTACTACATTTAGCATTTTTCAAAGAAGCAGGAATATTACCATTTCTTTTTGCCAACATAGTAAGTGAAATACACGCAATTATTTGACCTGTCAAAGTTGCATATCCAGCTCCAATAAACCCGAACTTGAATATAAACATAAATACAGGATCAAGAACCATATTGCTAAACATTCCTAAAAGTAAACCTATCATTCCATCTTTTACATTTCCACAAAGCCTTAATTGATTATAAATAGTAATTGAATACAAACTCAATGGAACGCTTATTATAATCACCTTTAAATACTGAGTAGTAAATTTAAATAAGTTAACAGATGCATTACCACCAATGAACTTTGTCAAGTCTGATATAAAACTCCATGACATTATAGCTATTAGAAATCCACTTATAATAGAAAATACTATTCCGATTGAAGAAATAATTATTGCCTCTTCCTCATCTTGTTCTCCAAGTTTTTTAGACATAATATTCCCACTGCCATATCCAAACCAAAAACCAATAGCCTGAATAATACTCACGAAGCTAAAAACAACACCAATAGCAGCTGTCATCGATTTATCATTTAAAAGTCCGACAAAAAATGTGTCTGTCAAATTATAAATAACCATAATTAGCATACCAACAATTGTTGGAACAGACATTTTTACTATCAAAGGTAAAAGTGGTTCACTTAAAATCTTTTGCCTTCTCAATTCTTTTTGATCTATTTGATTTTTTGATTTCATATCAGCAACCTTTGACCTCGCCGGTATTACCATCTACTTGTATGGTATCTCCATCTTTGAATTTGGTAGTTGCAAAACCAACTCCAAGAACTGCCGGTATATTATATTCTCTTGCAACAATTGCAGCATGGCTTAAAGCAGAACCTGTATCTGCCACAACAGCACTTGCCAGCTTAAATAATGGAGTCCATTCAGGATCTGTAAGATGACAAACTAATATATCTCCTTTTTTCATTTTATAAAATTCTTTGGGACTATTTATCAGGCACACCTTTCCAACTGCAATGCCAGTGCTTCCACTTACTCCCTTTAAGACATCACCATCTGTTTTAAAAATCAACAACTTTGAAGCTTCCCATACTTTCACTGCTAAAGGAAATTTTTCGTTTCTCCTTTTTATTTTTTCCTTATCTGCCTCATTTAGATTACCTCTTTTTATTGCTTTAAGCAGTTCTTTATGGAAAAGATTAGCCACTCCAGTTTCTATGTTTTCATCACCCAAGAGTATAAAGTTAATTCTTCTAACACACTTTCTCACATAATAAAATAGTGTTTCCCACAAATATTGACTTTCTTCACGAACCACATGAAAATATCTAAAATATTTTATCTGTTTTTCTACATCCTGATACTTTCTACCATAGATTTCCTTTACACTCTCCATAAGCTTAGAAAAATCCTTTATATCGTTTCTTTCTTTACTATTTTCATTTAATATAGATCGTAATATATTTATCAGCCTATCAGGATCCTCAAGAAATGTTTTTGCAGATAAACAATAACAGTTATAATCAGATTTAAAGCCATTATCTTTCATAAACTTATCTGTTATATTCTTAAAATCATTATACTTTTTATATAATCCCTTAAAATTATCTCCGGAAATTATTGCTTTTTTTAAAGCTTCATTTTTTCTTATCTCACGAGCCATTTTATAGACATCATTTGTAACAACCGATGTTTTATTATCTAAGTCCCAATAAAAATCAAATGATGAATAATTGCTATTTACTTTTTTTATTATTTTGGTAAATTTCTTGCTATTTAAAACTGATGGAAATAAGGCATATTTGAATCTATCATAAGCAAGTTTTTGCAAAAGAGCATAACTTTCTTCTAAGAAATTTCCACACTCCGTTAATGTCATATTTTCAAAATTTAAGTGCTTGATTTCTTCTATTTCAGCTTCATATATATTCATAAAATCTTTGCACTTTTTATAACAGAACTCAAAATCTTTCATGTTCTTTAAAATTTTAAAAAATTTAAAAATATTCTTTCCAATTCGCTTTCCGTCATCAGAAAAAGTTTGTATACCATCATCATCTATAATTGGATTTCTTGGTAAAATAATTCCACCTTCTGACAAAATGTTTACTTTCTGATCATTAATTGCCATCAAATAATCGAAATCAAGAACTCTATGTGCAAAAGGCATTTTTTCTAAAAAGAATGACATTACTTCTTGTGTATCCTTTTTGATTTTTTTACCCTTTATATACTTCTCTATTAAATCATTGCCAGTTATATCATTCTTGGAATTTTTTAATGTGGTAATCGCTCTCGCTTGTAAAATATAGACAATATCATTTTTGATAGCCCATTCAATATCCATAGGCATACCATAGTGTTTTTCAATCTCTAAACCGCACTTCATAAGTTCAAGTATTTCTCCATCATTTAATGCACGAGTTTTTCTTTTATCAGAGTTTACCGATACTTCAACAGTTTCCTTATCCCCGTATATAATCTGAGTTTTCTTGCTTCCAATATTTACTTCGATTATATTTCCTGATTTGTCAATAATGTAGCTATCCGCTGTAACTCTTCCGCTTACAACGCTTTCTCCTAAGCCAAAACTTGCATTTATTTGCATCTCATTTTCTTTTTTGTTTACTGGGTTTACAGTAAATAAAACTCCTGATTTTTCACTCTCTATCATTTCTTGAATAACAACTGCAATAGAAACTGAAGTTTGATCATAACCTTGATGAAATCTATAGCTTACAGCTCTATTTCCCCAAAGTGAAGCATAACAATTACGCACCCCATTTAATACACTTTCAATACCTTGAACATTTAAATAAGTTTCTTGTTGCCCTGCAAAACTAGCATCTGGTAAATCTTCTGCCGTTGCTGAAGAACGCACTGCAACTCTTGTATTATTTCCAAGATTAAAATATTTTTCTCTTATTGCATTTTCCAATTGCTCAGGAAATTTCCCAGACTTTATCTTTCCTCTAAAATGCTCAGCTTCATTTAGAAGTATTTTTTCATCATCTGCTGATTTTTTAATTCCATTTTCAATGAGGGCATCAATAGCATTTACTTTTAAAAAATCTCTATATGCATCTGCTGTTATAACAAAACCACTTGGAACATTTATTTTAGCCGAAGTCATTTCTCCAAGATTAGCTCCCTTACCTCCAGCAATTAATACATCTTCCTTTTTTATCTCATTAAAATCCAGAATCATTGCTATCACCTTCCTTTTTACAATTAAATTTCTATATATTTATAAACAATGCTTTGTATATAAATATTAAGCACTTCCTCAAATGTATCTTCATTAAAATGGAAATAATTTGAACATAGAACAAAGCTTCCAACAAAGGCATTTGATAAACCTTGCTTATCTACGCTTTTTACTACATTGTTTTTGTGCCAATAATCTATTAACCTATCCAAAAAATCCCCATATAGATTTTCTACTCTATTCACTTTCTTTGAATCTTGACTTGCAAATATTCTAAATGCCTCTTGATAAATTTGCTGATTTCTAATTTTCTCAGTCATGTCTATTGAATACTTAAAAATTACCTCTGAAAGGTATTTTTTAGGATTCGTAAGTGAATTTGAAAATTCTTTTTCAATATTCTCCAATTTTTGTATTGACCTATATGCCATTAAATCGATGATAAGAGATTCTTTGTCTTTCCAAAAATTATAGAAACTTCCTTGTGCTATCCCTACTCTTTTTGTCAATTCCGAAATACTAAGTGATTTTGTCCCTTTCTCATGAAATAAATCAAGAGCGGTTTCCATAATACTTTCTTTGATTTTTATCTTTTCTTCTTCTGTAAATGCCTTTCCCATATTTTTATCCTCCGAGAGTAGTTTTTTATCTATGAATTTTATATTTTTTATTCATAGATAGTATAACTCTTTTCCCTGATCATGTCAATGAATATTATTTTTTATATTCATAGATAGTCTCGAATTGAATAAATCATTATAATTTGGTATAATATAGTTATTAATTCAAAACTTGCTTAACGCTTGCTACAAATCGTTCTTTTGTAGCAAGCACAGTAAGTGTACGGACACTTACGGAAAAATTGATGAAGCAGCCCTTTGGGATCTGCTTCTTTTTTTATCAATTTTTAGCTTGTCATAATCAAAAAATTTACTATAGAAATTACTGAAAACAGTTCTATAGTCACACACACATAAAAACTATTTTTGACAATAGTCCTGCTGATAAACCAAGCAAAAAAAGTAGTTTTATTGCCACAACCTGCTATTTTCCAGTAGTCAGAACTATTGTTATAATACAGAAAAATAGATTCCTGTAAATGAACAATTCACAAGAATCTCTTAATTTCAAACCTTTTATATAATTTTAAGCCTTTGCTTTTGACAAAAGAACAATAATCTTAACATGATTTTTTCTATTTTGAAAAATTACATATCTTTACAAAAACCGTTGAATTTATAAGAGTTATAACCCTACTATATTTTCAATCAAATTATTTTTATTTAGGCTATTATCAAAACTTCTACAATTAATCTTATTTTTTTATAATAGCCACTTGTTTTTTTCCATATACTTTTGAAGTAAATTTATTATATTCGCCTGATGATTCCCATTTTCCAGCAATAACTATAATCTTATCTCTATTATTATATATTTCAGAGCGAATCTTTTTATAATTATCTTTATCTGAAAACGATAATATAAACGCATATTTTTTACTTTTAATAGGAGAGACTAAATAAACTTCTTTCTTATTATCATCATATAATTTTCCGTCTACGGTCGCTTCAATTATCTTATTTCCAAAACACCCTTTCGGATATCTATATTCGCTCCTGTCTTCTAATATCATTGAACCTATTTCTTTACCTGCATATGTATTTCCAACAGAGAAACTTTTACACAATGAATATATTTGCCTTAATGTTCTTGGTGGATGAGCACTAGGTTCACCAGTCCCATGTGCAGAAGGAATGTTTTTTTGTGATGATGGTTTGGTGTTGCATAAAAGATTATTTATTGCATCTTCATAAACAAATTGGGATTCATCATAGTCGTTCGAATCAAACTCTGTACTACTATTCCCAAACGGACAATTCTTAATATGTTTAAAATTCGGTTTTGTCGCTCTAAAATAGGCACTTTTACTTCCATCAATTGCACAAATATATAATTTTGCATTACACATATGATTAGGGCAAAAAAAACGCAGTATCCCTATCTTCTTCTATAGCTTCATCAGAATAAATTATGATTTTTCTATCTTTATCTCTATATGGGTCGTATGTCCAAAAGAGTCGACCTTGGAATAATAAGCACCCTTATAACCCTTGATTGCTTCTAATTCATCTGCTAGTTCATATACCGTTCTGTAACTGTCATATGGTACTATTTTTGAAGGAATTGAGCCAATTGATTTGTCACCGTTTAATGCCTTAAGGTCAAAATAGCCACAAACATCCATATAATCTCCTCCAACAGAATGCGGAGCGGAAAAGTCTTTATTCCCATATCTATCATAAAAATATCCCGTAGACTTAATTTTTACATTTAAAACGCCTTTTTCAGTTTTATCTGATGTCGCCTCTGTTGCTTGTGCTTTTTCTGTTGTAGCATCAGCTTTTCCTACTTTATCACCGGATTCGTTTACTGCAACATTTGATGTATCTTTAACATCGGAAACTACTTTTGTTGTTCGTGGGTTTTCTGTACCCTGATTAGCCACGGCAGGGTCATCTTCTTCATCTTCTGTAGAATCGTCCTCCCTATCGCTTTTTACCTCTGATGATGGTGTTGCTTCGGAAATTCCAGACTCTTTTTCTACTCCGATGACCTTTATCGCTGTCAATTCAATAAAAGGATCCCCTTTTTCCGTTCCCCTTGAATCAATCCATTTAGAGAACTCTCCGCCCGTAAACTTATGAGGGAATTTTTCATCATAAAGGTAATGTCTATCTTTTGAACGGTCTAAAAAAAGTTTAATCTTATTTTCTTTTATAGCTTTAACAAGTTCTTCTTTAGACATCTCTGTTGGGATAACTAAGTCAAACTATTTTTCCTCTGTTAGCGGAATCTGAAGTTTGATATCATTGTAAGCAGGATACTTTCCTGCAAGAGAAATACCCGGAGTCTTGCTATCGCTTGCTAAATCTGCCACTGTTCCAAATGTGTACAAAGGCAAAGTCATCATAGCAATAATCATGACTGCAATAACTTTAGTTAGTTTCTTCATTATACTCCTCAGTTGTTAAAATATTATTCATTAGTTTGATTATACATTTATGTGAATAAGTTAGTCGATGTTAACTGGTAAAAAATTGACTATTATTTTATTTTTGTGGTATAATTTTACACATTAAAAGTGGAATTAGTGTAATGCCGACAAAAAATTGGAGGAATATTATATATGGCTAAAAAAAAGACCAGTAATACTAGAGGAAAAATTATTTCAGCAGCCTGGAGGCTATTCTATGAGAATGGATATGAAGATACAACTGTAGATGATATTGTAGATGAATCCGGTACCTCTAAAGGTTCTTTTTACCATTATTTTAGCGCTAAAGATGAGCTATTAAGCTCCTTATCATATATATTTGATGAGAAATACGAAGAAATATCTGAAACTATGCCGGCAGATCTTAATGCTACTGAAGTGCTTTTATTTTTAAACCAAAAGCTCTTTTTTATGATAGAAAATGAAATAACTGTTGATCTTCTATCTAGATTATTTTCATCTCAATTAATTACTAGAGGAAGTCGACACCTTCTAGATCAAGATAGAACCTATTATAAACTTTTGAGGAAAATTATTTTATCAGGGCAGGAGAATGGAGAACTTCGTGACGATGTTTCAGTGAATGAAATTATTAAAGCTTATGCAATTATGGAACGTGGGCTTATGTATGATTGGTGTCTCTGTAATGGAAATTATTCCCTTGCTCAATATAGCAAGGGAATAATGGAAAATTTTTTAAAAAGTTATGTTAATATATAAATGAGAACAGCTTATCTTTAAGCTGTGCGGTTACACTAGCACCGTATAAATATTCATTTACTGTAACGTACAACATATTGTCTTCAATTTTTGCCTCTTTAGGCGATACTAAGTTACCATTAACGATAATTTGAAGCTTTTCAAGTTCATTAGTACTCAATGAATGTGAAAACCCATAATCTTTGCTAAGCTTTAGGGCAAGAGTGTGTTCATCAATAATAAGATGCTCACCCATTTTTTGAGGGCCTTCATAATATCCCTCCATGTTACTATTTGCCTTACTGCTTAATACTTCGGATGAATTACTGTCATCTTTACTATTTTCTAAACTCAACTCATAGTAGTTGTTATTATAGTTATCATTTAAATAAGCATAAAATCCCACCTGTCCGTAATCCAGTTTTTCTTTTATTGCATTTTTAGCTTTTTCTTTAACAACCTCATCCAAACCTATAAAATCATTGCTTAGAGCAGAGTCTAAATTCTTTATTACAGGCACAAAGTAATTTCCATATAGCTTGTAGTCTTCAATTGTCATTTCTTTCGTACTAATTTGCCCGTCTATGCTATAGGTAAATCTAAGGGCATTTTTCTTATCAATTAGTTTACGAATTACCTCATCGGTTCTTGCATTTTTATCTACATATAGATAATCTTCACGTTTTTCTATGGATAATAGCTCAGCGGATTTGTTTTCATCCATATTTTCTTCATCATTTATAGAATATGGTGCCTCTATTACAAGCTTATCTTCAAAACTATCTTTTGATGTAGTCACAACATTTATAAGCAGGTCATTTATATATGAGGATACTCCCCACTGACCATTTATATATGAGAAATTTGAATATGGTGTATAAGCATTTGATATGAACATACTGTGGTTACCCAAAGTAACTTCCTGAGCCACAGTTGTATAAACACCATTTTCATTTTCTAAAATTAATCGTATAGCAAATTTATTATTCGTAATTTCTAATGGGTTCTTTACCTTAATCGTATTTAAACCCCTTTCGTCACTCACCCCTTCAGCTACTTTGATAAATTTGTTATCAGCTATTGCTTTTTCAAGAATTTCTTCTCTTTGACTATTGGAAAGGTTATCATAATCACTTAGCATGACAATTTCTGCGGTATACTTCAAACCTTTTCCAATTTCGTTTACAAATTGAATATTATTTATTATCTCTTTTTCTCCTAAAGGTTTTGCCTTATCATAAACATTTATGAGATCCAGTTTAGTTTGTTTAGACAATGGAGCCCTTTCAAAACCACCTTGACTAAAGGTATATAGTTTTTTTGTTGGATCTTTTGTCATAAAATTATCGTATGCATAGAACACATTTTTTTCAGCTTCTAATCCAACTCCGTCTTCTACTCTAACTGCTTGCATTCTGTATTCCGGAAAGGTTGCATAGGAAATCCACATATATCCTTTATTACCGAAATCTTTGCCTCTAGATTGTCTCACTTTAAAAGCACCTCTGCTGCTCTCACCTCTTTGGTTGACAATTATTTTGTCGTCGTCCCAACCGACAAGAGTCACAGCATGGTTTGCCGGTTCCATCCATTCTCCTGCACGAATATTAGGTGCATAATGATACACAAGATCTGGATTATTAAAAAACTTATCGTGTCTTGTCAAAGCATTAGCTTTAGCTCCAAAGCCATAATATCCTCCGTTACTGCCAAGGTTCCCGGTATGACCATCCTCGGTATTATCGTAATATGCGGCAGCTACTGCTCCATATTTCTCAATATTTGCTTTAACACCATCTAAATTGGTCATTAAAACATTCCCAACAGCAAAATCATGTTTCATTTTACCACTATCTTCCATGTTTTTATGGTTTGGAATGATATATGCTCCATATTCTTTTTCAGGATTCTCCGGAACTGAATCTTTAATCCTAGGATATGCGTTCTCAAAAACAGGACCATCTAGTCTCATTAGATAATCTGTTGCTGCCGCAATAGTTGCACCCGCAAGCTTTGAATTTTTTAATAGATTATAAGCTATATGAGCTTCACTCAAATCTGCTTCAATACCTGTAGCTTTTTTAAGCGATATTTCAATAGCTCCCATTACGGCGTGGGCCCAACAAGTGCCCGTTTTCCATTGATCCTTCACAGGCGTTAAGAAATCAGTCGGGGTTTCATACATTGCTTTCGCGGCATAGATATTAGTGGTTAACAAAGATACCAGAATAGCAACTGTTGAAACAATAGCAATAAATTTTTTTCTTTTCATGTCATCCTCCTAAAGTAAGCTTTTTACCAGTTTTAAATATTTAAAACATCTGCAAATTAATTATACATTTTTTCACCATTAATCACAACTATTTATTTGAAAATTTTAATTAAAATTTTTATTGTTAAATTCTTTTCTAATACACTTCAATAATATTGAGCCATATTTTATCCAATGTGACTTGATATAAAATGACCTGATTAGGGTATAATAAATTTGATACGATAATCATATGTAATTTTTAAGGAGATAAAATGTTTCTAGCAATAAAAGAAATTAAGAAAAATAAAATGCGCTTTCTTCTGGTAGTTGGGATTATAATGTTAATTAGTTATCTGGTTTTTTTCCTAACCGGTTTAGCTTATGGTCTTGCCAAAGCAAATACAAGTGCAATTGAAAGTTGGGATGCAAAAAAAATAGTCATGAAAGCGGGCACAAATGCTAATCTTTCAGCATCCGTTATCGAATTATCTGATTTATCTGATTTCGATGGGGAAAAAATCTCTCCTATAAATCTCGCCAGAACGATAGCTTATCGTAACGATGGAGACAAAGAAGAAGATAAATTAAATGTGGTACTCATGGGTATCGACCGGAAAAGTCACGCATATCCTAAAATCATTCAAGGTAAAGCCCCGAATAATTCTTCTGAAGTTGTTGCTTCAATTAGTATGAATGTTGAAAATAATTTAAAATTAGGTGATCACTTAATGATTATAAACAATGGAAGAAAATTTAAGGTGGTCGGATTCACAAAAGATGCCAAGTACAGTGTTTCTCCAGTTGTATATACCGACTTAAAGGAATCTTCTGCTGCTGCAATGTCTTTTGTTCCTAAGGAAGATCAAGAAAAATCAGTTCAAGATAAGAATGTGAGATATCAGACTGAAGCTGATTCCAACTCCACTACAGGAGAAAAAAGTGCTATAACCGGTGCAACAAAAAGCATTCCTGATCGTGTCGCAGGTATTCTTGTTCACGGGGATACGAAAATATCTTCTGACGAAAAATATGATGTGCTCAACATTGATGATTATATAAAAGAATTACCCGGTTACACGGCTCAAATTCTAACTTTTGGTCTTATGATAGGATTCCTTATTTTAATTTCAAGTATAGTTTTAGGTGTATTCATGTATATTATAACTATGCAAAAAATGCAAATTTTCGGAGTTATGAAAGTTCAAGGTATATCTAATGTATATATAGGTGCTTCAGTAGTTCTTCAAACTTTTCTTGTAAGCATTATTGGTATTCTCATAGGGTTAATTCTTACAGTGGCATCTGAAATTGTTTTGCCTGTAACAGTTCCATTTAAATCAAATTATGTCTTCTACAGTGGTATTGCTATTATGATGACTATAATATCCCTTCTTGGCAGTATTTTTTCAGTAAAAGGAATCAGTAAAATTGATCCCCTTGAGGTTTTAGAATAGGTGATAATATGAGAGAAATTATTAAATTTGATAAAGTAAAAAAAACATTTAAAGATGGGGATGACACAATAGTTGCTTTAAAAGAGACCAGCTTTTCTATAAAAGCGGGAGAACTTGTAGCTATAATAGGTCCTTCCGGTTCAGGCAAATCTACTCTTCTTACCCTGATGGGCGGTCTACAACGGCCTTCTGAAGGTAAAATTTTCTTCAACGGACAGGATATTTTTAAACTAAAGCAAAAGGAAAGAAATAGCCTTCGATTCGATGAGATTGGATTTATTCTCCAAGCTTCTAATCTGGTTCCATTTCTTACCATTGAAGAACAGTTCAAACTTGTTGATAGATTTGATGGTAAGAGCTATGACAAAGTCCGAGGTGCGGAATTCATGAGGAAAATGGATATATATCACCGAAGAAGACAATATCCCGGAGAAATTTCCGGTGGAGAAAGGCAGAGAGCCGCAATTGCAAGAGCCCTTTATCCGGACCCCAAGTTACTACTTGCTGATGAGCCGACAGCTAGCCTTGATACAGAGAGAGCTATACAAGTTGTTAAAACTCTTCGCGATTTTACGAAGGATTTCAATAGAACTACTGTGATGGTAACCCATGATACTAGATTACTGGAATTCTGTGATAGAGTATTTAATATAACAGATGGTGCATTGACCCAAGCCCCAGATAAGCACATGCAAAAAAATCAGGAGCCATAAGGCTCCTCTTTACATCATTGATTATATTATTTCCTTAATAATTTTTTCAACTTTTATCTTATCTATATTATGATAAAGCTTTCCGTTTATCATAATATTCGGCCCGAACTTGCACTGTCTGAAACAGTTCTGACTTCTGAGACAGATATTGCCATCGGACGTGGTCTGGTCGAAACGGATACCAAGCATCTTTTGCACGGTTTTGATAACCTCCATAGACCCATTGTTTGCACATCTTGGGCCAGTGCAACAGACAATTTCATATTTTACCTTTGATTCCTTGATTGAGGGCATAAATTTAATGATGGCCTTGATGATGTTTTCTTTCAGCTCAAAGGCTTCTGCAATCTGACTTTGGTGGCCCTGGGACACACAGCCAAATTCTTCTTGGCAGGACTTAATAGCATCTTTAGCACCTTCTTGACTGCCCTTGCCGAAGCGGTCGACTGCTTCTTCTAATATTTCCTTTAAAGTTAATTCTGTATTTCTCTCTTCAATCATTTCGTCATGTATTATCCAATCATCTTTGGTGGTGATTGGATTTATTCCTTTCTCCCGCCTAAATCAAATTCATTCTTTTCGCAATTTCTCTATTATTTCAATATCTGCTGGTAGCCAATCAACCGTGTTGAGCTGATCTTTTGCTAGCCACTTGGCATTTGCATGCTCGAGAAGCTTTATCTCATGGTCAATTAATTTGCAAATGTAGCAGTGCATAGTAAGATGAAATGTATCGTAATCGTATTCAACAGTATGAAAAAATTCTTTTACCTCGATTCGGACGTCTAACTCTTCCTTGATTTCTCTGATTAAAGCCTCGACTTTGGTTTCCCCCTGTTCAATTTTCCCTCCCGGGAATTCCCATCCTCCAGCGAAGGGTCCATAACCTCTTTGGGTAACAAAATACTTTTCTTCGTTTGGATTTACGTCTTTGATGATGGCTGCCACCACTTCTATTGATTTCATATGTGCTCCTTTTCATGGGTATGGGGATACTGTTCAATACTCCACCTTATAAAATATTGTATCATTGGGATATATACCTTCAACAAGAACTATTTTGTAATATATTCATAAATATCATTTCTTACAGGTATATCAAGCTTGTACAAAAGTTCTACCGCAGTTTTATTAGTATTAGGCAATGTAAAAGTATCCGAATGTTTTATAACTCTAATTTTTCCAAGATAATAAAATTCTTTTGATTGTTTATCGTCTTTATTTTTTCTTACAAACAGATGCATTGATATTTTTCTTTCTTCTGCATTTATAGCATTTTGCACATCATCTGAATCCACTATTCTTCCTGATTTTGAAATGGCAATTATTGTAGAGTTATTCACAAATCTATCTTCATATTTTATAGTGTCGGCTATATCTTCCGATTTATTATAGTTAATAAACACAGGATAAGTTTTTGTCTTTTTATTATACTTATATCCACCAATGTTTAGTGATACCTCATTCTTCTCCCACTCCAAAAGTCTGCATACATCTGAATATGTATATTTGCTATATAGGTTAAGTGGCGTACCTTCATATGTTTCTCCATACTCCTTCTTATTCTTATACAAGCTATATTCAACAATCTCTTCAATATTTCTTTTAAACGCCTCGTTTTGCAGCATCTTTTTAAAATCTGGAGCTACTGAATATTCTGATTCGCCGTACTGAATTATTTTACAGTCTTGATATTTTTTCCCTGTATCGCCTGTTTCAAAATTGCATGACAGGATATTTGTTAAGTTAACTTTTGTATTTTCTGTATAATTAATACCCATTCTTTTAAGGTCATTTTTAAGATTTTCAAAGATATTTTTGCGACCTTCGAGAATATATTTCAAAATAAGTAGTTCATGAATTCTTTTACCGTTGGCAAATTTTTCAGAGATAAAATTTATCATAAGTTCCATAGGCTTACTAAAATTGTGGTGATAATCTTTTTTATCATATTTGCTCAAAAAAGTATGATATGACCCTAAGCTCTTATTATCAAATATGCATTGTAAATCCATAGAACCATAAATATCAAAATCCATCATATCAGGAATTCTCCCCAACTTGTTTTTTAGTTGAAAATACGACTCCTTTATTCTCTTAATTTCCGTGAAATTTGCAGTATCTATAGATTTATAAATCCTTTCCCTCGATATCTCATCAAAACTAATAGTAGAACATCCTGGGATAAGATTATTACCCCTCATCATATATTTCCTGACATTGTCTTTATTGAAAGATCTGTCTCCAAATAACGCAATAGGAATTAGAAAATTAGTTTTATAATTGCCTATAAAGTCGATTATTACAACATATTCTTTTTTGTGAGATTTTCTTAATCCTCTGCCAAGCTGTTGTATGAAGATAATCGCTGATTCTGTTGGCCTTAGCATAATTACCTGATTTACCTCGGGGATATCTACACCTTCATTAAAAACATCTACAATAAAAATGTAATCAAGCCTTGAATACAGATTATCTGTTGCCAGCTGCTCTACACACTCAAGTCGCCTCTCTATACTATCTTCTCCGGTTAAAGCAACTGTTTTAAATCCTTTTCGATTGAATATTTCAGAGAGTACTTTTGCTTCTTCTTTTCTACTGCAAAACACTAGTCCTTTAACTCGGTCTCCACTATGGCCAAAATATTCTGCATTCTCTATTATGTATTCCGCCTTCTTTTCAGGTTCAACATATCTGAAAACATCAAGATCTTTATCTTTTTTATTCACATAATATGTTTGTTTTTCTTCCGCTGCAATGGAATAGCTCCCATTTTCAGCAATATTGCTATTTTCTTCTTCACAAGCTTCAATATCTGCAATTCCAAAATAATGGAAAGGACAAAGCAGTTCCTCTGCAAGTGCTTCCTGCAGTCTAATTTCATGAGCAATGTTATTGTCAAATAATTTATAGATATCATATCCATCACTTCTATCTGGGCTTGCTGTCATGCCTAGCCACATGATATTAGGAGTAAAGTAATTCATTATTTTTTCATAACTTTTTGCTCCTGCTCTGTGAACTTCATCTATTACAATTATATCAAAATGATTAGTCTCAAAATTTCTTAATGACTCTTCCTTTGACATGGTCTGCATGGTTGAAAAAATAAAATCGTTATCCCAGTTTTTTTCTCGCCCAGATAAAATACCCATCTTTATTTTATCTCCAAAAACCCTCTTATATGTAATCATAGCTTGTTTTGCTATCTGTTCTCTATTGAACTAAAAATAAAACTCTATTTGGTTTAAATTCTTTCAACGCAAAAGCTGAAGCATAAGTTTTTCCCGTTCCAGTTGCCGATATTAAAAGTGCTTTTCTTTCTCCTTTTGATTTTAGGTTTTTGAGATTAGCAATAAATTCTTTCTGCATGGAATTTGGGTTTAATGTTTCAAGTGAGTTTATTCCATCAGATATAACCAAATCTCTAATCTTTTCTCTCTTTGACTTAAGTAATGCATATCTAATTTTATAATCTTCTATTATATCTTCACATTTTATTGAATTTTCGTCATTCCAAAGTGAGCCAAATTCATCTAGTATCATCCTCGTATATTGGGAGCTTTCTGTGGATATGATGCTAGAACTCCACTCTTTATTGATAGTCAGCGCACTCTGCGTCATATTTGCACTGCCTACAATGCTTCGCCATACAGCGCCTTTTCTAAATAAGTAGCCTTTGGTATGAAATCCTTGTTTCGCATCAACGGTATTGTACAATTTCACCTTAATATTGCTGAAGTTTATAAGTCTCTCTAGAGCTTTAGGTTCACTAAATTCCAAATAATTTGTTGTAATTATTTTCCCCTTTATGCCTTTCTTCTCTAGTTCTTTAAGAATCTGTAAAAAAGGGGTAATTCCGCTCATAGTTATAAACGCAACGCTAAATAAAAATTCGTCACACTCGTTCAGCTCATTAATTAACGTGCTCAAGATCTTCCTGCCCGTTTTGTAATCATTATATATTAATTCAGATCTATGCTTATCACTTGAAATAACAGAAGCATCAATAAAAGAATTTTCTATTCCAAGTCTAAGAGAATTTAAAATTAAATCATTCATTCTACTATCCATCAAAATTAACCCTATCCTAATTATTTTTGCAGCAAAATATTTTGTTGCTGTGATTTTATGTGTATATAAATTTTATAACATATCAAAAATTAACTCAACTCATCGAGTTAAAAATTTTTAATTTGATGAATCGAGTTAAAATTAAGTTCATATTAAGTATACTTCCCGCATTTTACAATGTTTAACATTAGACCCTACTTCAGCTTAAACCGCTTGAAGGCCAGCTTTTTTACTAAGTAAACACCAATGATTAGATACGCAACCGTGAAGGCCATAAAAATTTCAATTGCAATAAACGGCACGTCAGCAGCAAGCCTTGGAATCTGATAGATTATGATTGCGATCAAAGTGTTGATTGTATTAAACACAATTCCTTTGCTTTGGAACTGCTCATTGTACGGCTGAAACAGATAGTACAAAATCTGATAATGCAAAGTAAAGAAAACCATGCTCAGGGCCGCTCCCCCCATCGTTATAGCTACAGGCATAATGTTCCTGCCTCCGACAGTGAAATAAATAAAGCCTATGATAGCCATAAACAAAATCAGGTTTGGAGAGTTGTACTGCAGAGATTTTTTTATTCTGAACATTATAGTCTGTCCCATTATTTCAGGACGTCTATAAAAATTGAACTTTATAAGATATAGGTCCATGTTGTAGAAGGTGAATTTCACAAAATACTCGCCCAAATAAAGCATGTATCCTGAGACCATTGCTATTACGCTGCCATAAGTCATGAATCCTTTCTCCACAGCCTGCTGACTCGGAATAGAAATTATTTTCACCACATACATTAGCACAAAATAAATTACCAAAATCACCGCGATTAAAACTGTGCGATAGAAAACCTTCTTCCAAATCTTTTTACCCATTCGGCTGAAAAGTATTTTGTTGGCGTACTCAATACCCTTATAAGATTCGAATTGACCTGATTCTACAGCGTCTATATCATCAACACCAAGATTTTGACTATTAATATTTTCGAGGGTATCCTCGGCATCCTTAAAAACAGAGTATTTTAGGTTGCTATATACTTTGCGGCCAATTGTTTTGTCCTTAAGAAATGCACCGCAAGATAATATGAAGGTCACAATAGCAGCTGGTGCAAATATGGGCATTTCAAATACTTTAGCGATTGATGTGAATACCCAGAAATTATGAGAAAAATATAGTGCTACGTAACTTAAAACTAGAATCAATAGTAAAAATAAACTAATAATAACCGTTTTGAACCTGCGCGTTTCCCGTCCTGGTTTCGAAATAAAAACAAAGAACTGCATCAAAATTAGGCGTAAGGTAAAGAGAGTGAGCATAAGAGAAAAAATTCCTAATACTCCCATTCCACCATAATGAAAAATGCCACCAAAGACTAACCCCATAGTTATGGAATCCATAATTGATGAGACATAATTGTCATAAAAAATAAAATGTTTTGCCGGTAAGCCTAGTATTTTTACAGTGAAAAATTTCTTTAAATCGTTGTCAAGATAAGAGGTCAAGCCCATAATAGTGACAATAAGGTTCAGAAAAACTAGCAGTCCTACAGAGGCCTCTCCAGAACTTATCCCCATAAACTTTATTACAACGGCTATGAGAATTTTTGTTAGGAAAATATAATATATAAATTTCTTTGCAAAGGTTTTAACGATTCCGAAAAATATCGAAAAAGCCTGTATCAGACTAGATATCGCCTCTGCTCCCTTATAACTTTTGTAGCTAATAGCATTTTTAATTATGGGGAATTTCGACAGTCCAAAAATAATTTTATTGAGAAAATCCAGGGTCTCGTACTTGCTTAAAACTAAAAAACTCCTAAACATTCTCATCCTCCAAAAGTGCTCGTATTATTTTCTCATCATAATCATCATCATTTTGGATTATATCGAAAGGCTTTAGCACCCCTTTATTTAGCAAAACAATTTCATCACACATATCCTTTGCCAAATCCATCATATGAGTAGAGAGAATAACAATATGATCTGTTTTAAGCAGCCTAATATATTTTTTTATTTGAGCAGCCATGATAATATCCACTGCAGTTAGTGGTTCATCGAGCAAAATAATTTTCTGCTGGCCTAGAATTATAGTCAAAAGTGCGATTTTAGCCTTCATGCCTGAAGAGTAGTTCTTTAGAAGCTTATGCATATCCTCTTCCGAAAAGCCCATATCCGTAAGATAATATCTAGCATCTTTAGTCTTATCAGTTCCGTTTATATCTAGGAAAAATTTTATAAACTCATAACCTGTAAGAAAGTCTGGCAGCTTTGTTTCCGCAAATAGCATGCCTACTTCTTGGGGATCTAGGTTTTTCTCATTGCCTTCCTCTGTATCAAAGATGGCCCTACCCTCATCGGCATCTATTTCAGAGTATATGATATTAAACAAAGTAGTTTTACCCGCTCCATTTTTCCCTAGCAGTCCATATATTTTCCCACACTCAAACTCAAAATTACAGCCCTTCAAAACTGGTACTTTGTCAAAGGATTTCTTTATGTCTTTTAGAATTAATTTCATAGTCCCCCCTTAATAAAAACAAACTCGTCATCCTTAGATAGCTCCTCATCAAACACATAGCCAAGTGAATTGAATTTCTTTAAGTCATCAGGAGACTCAGCATTTATCGAAGCAAGAAATCTAACCATCTCCCCTCTAGCCATCTTAGCGTAGACGCCCTTTTGTACTATCTTATAGCCATTGTGAATTTTTTTGTCCCCTGGCTTTGCCTCTTCTTTTTCGCAAAATAGGCAGGTTATAAATCTGTCATCCGGCTTTAGATATTTCTCTATGCACTTAGAATATTCCTTCGATGCTAAGTTAATAATTATACGACTTTCATCAATAACCTCATTATAAATTTTATCTCCCCAGAATTCATACAAATCTTTACACCCAGTGACTTTGGCCTTTGCCTGCATCTCCAACCGGTATGGGGAAATGCCATCAAGAGGCCTGAGCACCCCGTATAGTGCGGACAAAATTCTAAGATTTTCCTCTACGTAGTCAAACTCTTTGTATTCAAAAACCCCTGGCGCCATATATTGGTACTGAAGTCCCTCATAAGCCAAAATCGCTGGCGTAAACCCACGGTCAACCTTCAAGTTTCTAAACCTATCCGAATTGAGCTGAGCGATTTTGTCGTTGCAGCCCCAAAGCTCTTTCTGGGCTGCAACGGTAAGCCCAGAAACAAAATCTCTAACCTGCTGGGCCTCCCTTATGAGGCTGGGCTGCGCCTGCACCTCCATAGTCTCAAAATTTTCTTTCATCTTTTTTGCAGGCGATATAATAATCTTCAAATTAAATTACCTTTCCTTACTACTTCCCAGCTGATTCCAAATCCAAAAGCATTTCTTCAGGATTTTTTGCTGCCTTCACCTTATCATTTGCCATGATAATTATTCCCTCCTCATCAATAAGGTAGGTTGTACGAACAATTCCCATGTAAACCTTTCCATAGTTTTTCTTTTCCTTCCAAACATCATACAGCTCTATAATCTCATGTTCAGGATCTGATAATAGTGTAAAAGGAAGATTATATTTATCCACAAATTTTTTGTGTGATTTAACACTGTCCTTGCTAATGCCTATTACAACAGCTCCCTTTTCACTTATTTGTGGGTAAAGCTCACCAAATCCGCAAGCCTGCTTAGTGCATCCTGGTGTCATATCCTTTGGATAAAAATACAAAATTACCTTTTTCCCACGAAACTCAGATAATGACCTCGTATCCCCGTTTTGATCCTGAAGAGAGAATTCTGGTGCTTTTATTCCAATTTCTAACATAACTTCTACCTCTTTTCACATTACTCAAATATAGCTTTTTTAAAAAACGACACGAAATAAATTCATGCCGTTTTATCATCATTATTCCGTATTCTCAAGTACTATTTCTGTCAAAAACGTTGTCTTTTTTGTTGTCTTTTCGATTCAAGAAATACTATAATCCTCGATTTTAGCGTTTTTATTAATCTATGGGCTTCATCGTAGGGAACAGAATTACATCTCTAATGCTTGGAGAATCAGTAATAAGCATTATAACCCTATCAACACCAACTCCAAGTCCTCCTGTTGGGGGAAGACCAACTTCAAGAGCGTTTACAAAATCCATATCCATTGGATGTGCTTCGTCATCATCGCCGGAATCAAGCTGCGCCTGTTGAACCGTAAATCTTTCAAACTGATCAATTGGATCATTTAATTCTGAGAATGCATTAGCAATTTCCCATCCGTTCATGTAAGCTTCAAAACGGCGAGTGATTCTTGTATCTTCAGGATCTCTCTTAGACAGCGGTGAAATTTCAACCGGATGTCCCACAACAAACACAGGTCCGTCTAAATAACCGGGAACATCTTCACAATATCCCTCAAACATCTCAGCAATTAACTTACCTCGAGAGTATTTTTTCGCTTCATCGGGATTCATCCCATATTTAATACAAGCATCCTGAGCCTCTGCATCTGTCTCAATCTGAGAAAAATCAACACCGGTAATTTCTTTTACAGCATCAGCCATGTTAACTCTTCTCCATGGTGGTGTAACGTCGAACTCTTTGCCCTGATATTTGATAATCGGAGTTCCATTTACGGCCATAGCTGCCTGATAAACAAGCTGCTCTGTAACCTCCATTACATTTTCCATGTCTCCATAAGCCATGTAACATTCCATTGAAGTGAATTCCGGATTGTGATTTCTATCCATTCCTTCATTTCTGAACATCTTGCCCATCTCGTATACACGGTCAAGTCCACCTACGATTAGTCTCTTTAGGTAAAGCTCGTTGGAAATTCTCAGCTTCATGTCTATATCGAGAGTGTTATGGTGAGTAGCAAAAGGTCTTGCATTAGCACCACCTGCAATGGTTGTCAAAATAGGGGTGTCAACCTCAAGATAGCCGTAATCCTCTTCAAGAACTCTTCGAAATTCCTTGATTATTGTAGCTCGTTTGTAAAACGTCTCTCTAACCTCCGGATTCATGATAAGGTCAACGTATCTCTGACGATATCTTAGATCCGGATCCTTAAGCCCATGAAATTTATTTGGCAACACCTGGATAGACTTAGAAAGAAGAACTAATTTTGTAGCTCTGATAGAAATCTCTCCGTGTCTAGTTTTAAAAACAGTTCCTTCAATACCTACAATATCACCAATATCATAAGTTTTGAACCACTCATACTCTTCAGCTGTGATTTCATCCTGTCTAACATAGCTTTGAATCCTACCCTGTTTGTCCTGGATATCAATAAATGAAGCCTTGCCCATGTGACGGAAAGCCATAAGTCTTCCTGCAATGGATACTTCTTCATCTTCCATAGCGTCAAAATTTTCCTTTATGTCCATACTGTGTGCTGTAACATTCCATTTTTCATTCAAAAAAGGATTCCTGCCAGCGGCTTGCAATTTCTTTAATTTTTCTCGTCTAATTCCTCTTTGTTCAGAAAGTTTTTCTTCTGAAAGTTCCTCCGTAATATCTTCTGCCTCCGGTGCATTTTCAGCATTTTTTTTCAAAATTTCCATTTCTTTGCCTTTCACTTGCTTATATAACAATCATTTAACTTTATCCATCTATCTTATTAATATCCTGAATTTTATAAGACATCTCACCATCAGGAGTTTCAACATTAA
Source organism: Eubacteriales bacterium KG125 (assembly GCA_050908895.1). GTDB lineage: Bacteria > Bacillota > Clostridia > Peptostreptococcales > Anaerovoracaceae > S5-A14a. The sequence continues at coordinate 60,303 of CP171222.1, forward strand.
ATTTTTCACCTTTTTTCTTGCCTATCATAGCTTTTCCCATAGGTGATTCATTGGAAATCTTAGCCGGTTCACAAAAAGGATCGGATTCTGTTGCTCCTACAAGTTCAAACAACTCAACTTCCTTTGTATCTAGGTTTTTAACTTTAACAACTAACCCAACATTAGCAGTATCCCCTGAAAGTTCTTCTTCATTGATGATCTTAGCATTACGAATCATATTTTCTAGCTTGTGGATTTTTTCCTCCAGCTCAGCCTGTTCGTTTCTAGCTGCATCAAATTCTGCATTTTCTGACAAGTCTCCATAGGAAATAGCTTCCTTAAGTCTCTCAGAAACCTCTCTTCTCTTTACGGAAACTAATTCGTCTCTCTCTGCCTCTAGTTTATCAAATCCCTCTTGGGTTAGCAAAATCTCTTCGCCCATATTCTTTAATTTCTCCTTACAATTTATTGTTATGTTAAGTCGCACTCAACACTTGAATTTTCAAGTATTCTCAATGGTTCAGTATATGATAAAACCACAATTTTGTCAACCTGTTCCATATCCTCTGTGGCTTGTTAAGGACCCTACACAGGTTCTCCATCTCTAACAAATCCAATATGCACATTCCTACAATTAGATAAGTAAACCAAAGATGCATAGTTAATGTCAAATTTTACTATATCGCCAGTATTAATTTCACCCTTGTAATCCTCTACGTCCAGAATAGTGTGATCACTGGATGCCCCTAGGATTGTAATGCCTTCTTCAAATGGAAAAATTTCTGCAATATCACCATAGTCTACTTTTCCAACAGCCACAAGGGCTCTCCTTCTAATTCCTCTATCCTCATATTGATTAGTATTTCCAAAGGCATCTACTCCAAGCTCCCCCTGTGGATGAGTTGGTTTATCTCTCACTTCAATAACCTCTGCATGCAATGAAAAAACATCATCTTTCAATCCTTTTATCTCATATCCATAGTATAAAGGAAGATCTTTATTAAGTAATATAGCCTCTCCTATTCGCAATGAATTAATTCCTTCAGGCATATTATTATCCACAACTCTCATCATCGATGATGTTGCTCCTCCTGATATTACATCCAGCTTTCTTCCTATAGTCTCTTCCACTTTTCTGGCGAGGCTGACTAATTCCTGCAATTTATCAGAAGTTGGAAGCACAGAGCCATAACACCCCAAGTTTGTCCCTATTCCAGCCAGATAAAGACCTTCCATTTCATCTTCCACGCGTTTTGCAACAGAAATCATTTCCTCCTTATCCCAGAAACCTTCTCGTAAATCACCGAGATCCGCCATCAAAATCACGCTATGACGTTTAGCCTGTTTTCTCGCCTCCACATTTAGAGATTCCAAAACTTTTTCATCACTATTTAAGCTAATCGCACACAGTTCAATAACATCTGCTACCTCGCTGAGCATAGGCACCCTTATAAGAAATAGTGGTTTTTTAATCCCTGAATCCTTAGCATCTCTAAGTTGCTCAAGTCTAGAAGATCCAATAATATCTGCTCCATTATCGGCAAATGCCCTGCTAACTTCAGGAATACCTGTTGCGCCCTTAATTACTCCTGCGACGGAAATTCCTTTATCTCTGCACATATCAGTGACAATTTTAATATTATTTTCTAGAGAGTTCAAATTGATTTCAAGACGTGGATATCTGTTTTCCATTTTGGGCCTCCATATTGATTCTTTCTACATTTTTCTAACTAACTTGCCTGCCGAAGTCTTCTTTAGTGGCTCTTTACTTATATCTAAATGTCTAACCCTCAAATCTTTTGGCATATTTTCATTAACAGCATCAATTCCTGCCCACACCAATTCATGGATTGCTTCTTCAGACGGATTATGTCCTAAATCTCCTTCAATTTCCTTAATATCCAGTACAACTTTTGCCGCAAGCCTTCTCTTTCCTGTGTCTTTATTTGTCCACATTCCTATCATAGATTCCCGTATGCATGAAAGACTATTTATTTTGGACTCTAACTCTTCAGGATAAAGAGTGATATTCCCAATTGTAATTCGATTGGCAAGTTCCCCCTTTATGTATAAATAGTCATTTTTATCCATATGACCTACAAACCCTGTGTTTAACCATCCCTCACTTAGAACTTTTTTCGTTGCCTGCGGATTTTTATAATACCCCTTCATTACAGAATCTCCACGCACCCAAATATCACCATCACCATTTTCATCTTTGCCCCTGATTGCAACACTATATCCCGGTAAAATATGACCGACAGAATTATTTTTTATATCTTTTTCAACATCTGAGTTAGTTGACACAAGAGGGGAGCACTCAGTTATTCCAAAACCTTGAATTGTAAGAATTCCCATATCTCCTAAAAAATCCAATGTAGCCGGATTAATCATTCCGCTACCGGAAACTATCAGTCTTAAGTTACCTCCGAAATAGTCTTTCATCATTGATTCTAGCTTGTTTGGTAAACTTAATCCAATTTTTTTGAAATATCTATTAAAGGACATAAAGCTCTTAAGTTTCACATCTTTTCCTTTTCTCACTGCTTCTTTCCAAAGGCTACGTCTTAACCCCTCTATAATAGATGGCACAGCCAGCAAAATAGTTGGCTTAACATCTTGCATATTATCTCGCATTTCATCTTTATCGTCACAAAATGCAACTGCTGCCCCCTTATAAAATGGCAGAAAAAGTCCACAAGTTATTTCGTAAGCTAGATTCAAAGGTAGTACAGAGAAGAAAACATCCCAGTGATTAATTTTCACAATTGTTGGTGCAGACATGAGATTATCCACAAAGTTCCCCTGACTGATCATAGCCAGCTTAACATTTCTTGTTTCAAGCCTTTCCCCTGGTATTGCTTGTCTTGACCAATCTTCAACATTAAACAAAACAGCGGTATCTTCAGGGTTCATCCTCGCATCGATATATTGTCTATCACCTTTAGAAAGCTGTTTTGCCCCTTCTTTCACAAGTTTTGCCAGCTGGTCGTTATCTTTATTGTACTTCTCGAAAGTTATAATTTTTTCAACACTTGTCTCTCCTTTAATTTTTTCTATTTTTTCCACATAAGTGTCTTGAATAAAGACTGCCTTGGCTTCAGATTTTATAAGAATATTCTTGATATCATCACATACATGACTTTTATCTATAGGAACGGCCACCCCTGCTCCGGACACTATTGCAAGAAAGGCTGTAACCCACTGGGAGCAATTGTCTCCGATGATGGCTATTTTTTCGCCTTTCATTCCCATATTAATGAGGGCTGTACCCAAGCCATTTACATTCGCCATTAGGTCCTTATAGCTTATTTCCCCATAAGGTTGATTCTTTTCGAATTTTTGCATAATAGCTACATTATCAGCATACTTTGCTACGCTGGATTCCATCATCGCTTTTATATTGATAATTGGTCTGGAATCCCTATATCTAATAACCGGATCTGTATTTATCTGCAACTGACGGACCTTTTCGAGAGCCTGATTTTCTGCCTTTTTCTTTATTTTAACATAATCAAAAGATGCACCGTCAACCTTGCCTGCACCACTTACCTTAAATCTCTTTATTTTTCCAGTTGTTGTTTTCTCAAAAGCTTCTTTCCGTATATTTATTCGCTTAACGTGCTTGTACGGTGGCATCATCCTGTTCACTATGTCCATGTAATCTTTAAATAAATGATATATATCGCTTTCTGTAAGCTCACCGTGTTTTTCTTTGAGAGCCTCGTAATCAGGATAGATATCTGCTGTAACAGCAACGTTTCCTATTCTTTCATCTTCCACGCCGTGAACCATTACCTCTTCAACCAAATCATTCTCGCTTATAAGTTGTTCAACTTCTTCTGGGAAAATATTTTTTCCCCCTTTAGTAACGATTACATTTTTCTTTCTTCCCGTAATATAAAGGAACCCGTCTGCATCAAAATATCCGTAATCTCCCGTGTAAAGCCAGCCGTTTCTAAGGACTTTACCAGTTTCTTCCTCATCGTCAAAATATCCCAGCATAACAGATGGGCCTCTAACGATTATTTCACCAATACCGAATTCGTCTTCTTCAACAATTCTCACCTCATGACCTGGCATAGGTTTACCTACCGAGGCTGCTTTGCTGTATCTATCTTGGTTTACAGCTATTATCGGGGAACATTCTGACATTCCATATCCCTGGATCATAGGCAGTCCCATGGCCTCAAAGTCTTCTATAATTTTAGGATCCGATGCTGCTCCTCCTGCAATGAGCAGGTGAATATTGTTTCCCAGCATCTGATGGATAGGTTTAAACATTCTCTGAATAACCTTCTTGCTTTTATAAAGCCCCATCTTTCTGGACAGGTCAATGGCTTTTCTGAGTCTTTCCCCTTCACCTCTTCCTTCTGCCTTTCGGAAAATAGATCTATGCATTTTCTCAAAAATTAGTGGAACCCCAAGAATAATAGATGCCTCAAGCTCTGACAAATTCTTTTGTATATATTTAAATCCCTCTGAAATTGCCACAGTAGCACCTTGGTACAGACATGTTAAATAAGTGCAGGTCATCTCATAAACATGGTGTACCGGTAATATTGACAAAACAATCTTATCTTCCGGTACAGAAACTAGTTTGGACATGTTCACAACATTCGATACGAGGTTTTTATGAGAAATCATTACCCCCTTTGATGCTCCCGTAGTTCCTGATGTAAATAACAAAACAGCCATAACCTCAGGATCTATATTTGCATCTACATATTCTCTTTCGCCCTCACGAACCAGAGTCTTCCCCTCCTCGACAAGTTGTTTGATTGCTAAAATAGAATTTCCTTTATCAGTGATCTGAGTTTCCTCCGCACTGGTTGAAATAAAATAATCAATTCCCATATCAAGTCCGTCTGTCTTATCGACAAGGTCCATCATGTTTTTCTGAGCACTTTTATCAAAAACTATTGCGCTAGCTTTAGAGCGTTTAACAAGGTTTATGATTTCATTGGTCGGAAGATTCCTATCTAACGGCACTATGACACCCACTCCACAAACTGTAGCAAAATAGGTTAATAGCCAGTTATAACTTGCATTTCCAATAACTGCAATCTTCTTGCCTTTTAATCCCATATCAAAAAATTTGGTTCCAAGGGCATCTACATCCTCCCTGAGTTGTCCAAAAGTTATCGGTCTATAGTCGCTTCCCGGAATATCTTTAACCAGATAAGCCGCCTTATCCTTTTTGTCTCTGGCTGTGAGCCTTAGCATTTCTTTTATATCTGAAACTTCCCGTGTGGGATAGAGAACTCCGTCATATTTTTTGTTGTTCATCTATTATCTCCTCATTTTTTTTATCCACTTGAGTATAACATTTTTCAAAATTTTTAGCAATTTTAATGATGTCAAAATTCGCTATCAACATTTAACTAAATACATTGATTTCTATGTTAAATTTGCTTTCACAGATTAGCTATTCTGATTGCAAAAGTTCTTTGATCTTCTTATAAGGGAGTCCTATAACATTTTCATAATCACCCTCATAGGATTTTATATGCTTAGCAAAAGCACCCTGTATTGCATACCCACCTGCTTTATCATAAGGTTCGTCTAAATTTATATACTCTTCAATCTCTTCTTTTGTCATAGGTTTACACATTACACTTGTTGCATCTGAGAATTGTTTGATTTCCCATAATTTCTCCCTTGCTGCACCTTGTACATCGCAGTTTTCACTACTGATTTCAATTATTGCAACTCCCGTTATAACTTTGTGTGCACCACCTTGAAGTAATTTTATCATTCTATATGCATCGCCTCTATCCTTTGGTTTGCCAAGTTTTTCTCCTTTGAAAACCATAGTATCTGCCCCAATAACAATTATTCTCTGCTTTTGACTTAACAAAATACCTGCCCCTCTCAGTTTTTCGTCAAAGCTGTGGTCGCATATTCTTCTTGCGATATCTTTTGCCTTCAGTAAAGCTAGATATTCCACCGCATTTCGGTCTATTTCTTCCTGTATTTCCTCTGGCAATCCAGTCTGAGATAGGTGAGGTGGTAAAATTTCTTCAACGTTTGAAGGTATAATTATAGGCGATATACCATGGTTCATTAATATTTCTTTTCTTCGTGGCGATCCTGAGGCTAAGATAATTTTTTTCTTTTCAATCATCGATTTTTCCATTGATTCTTCCTCATAAACTAAATATAGCAAAAATGGATTTCCCCATTGAGTAATAGGAAAATCCACCTTTAAACTTATTGATATTACTTGAAAATCGCTTATTTGCGATTTATAACTAATTCTGCCAATTAGTAGCCTAGTGGGTTAGACTAAGCAATCTCTAAAGCAATTTCCATCATTTGAGTGAAGCTGGTCTGTCTTTCTTCTGCTGTGCATGCCTCTCCAGTAAATGGATTATCTGAAATTGTGCATATACAAAGAGCATTCTTTCCAGCTGCCGCCGCTTCCATGTACAGGGCTGCCGCTTCCATTTCTACAGCAAGTACACCCATCTCCTGCCACTTGCCTAGAGGTCTTGATGGATCATAGAATGTATCAGATGAATAAATATTACCCACATGTGGAGTTATGCCTTTTTCAATCGCGGCAGCTTCTGCCTTTTTTAAAAGCTCGTAGCTTGCAATTGGTGCATAAGTTCCCGGAAGCTCAAACTGAGCTGAATAGTTGGAATTAGTACAGCATGCTGCACCTAGAACAATGTCTCTAACCTTCACATCTTTTCCTACAGCTCCAGCTGAGCCTACTCTGATAATATTTTTAACATCGTAGAAATTAAAAAGTTCATGAGAGTATATACCGATAGCTGGCATTCCCATGCCTGAAGCCATCACAGAAACTCTTTTTCCCTTATATGTTCCTGTATAACCGTTAACGCCTCTAACATTGTTAACAAGCACTGGATTTTCCAGGAATGTCTCAGCTATAAACTTCGCTCTTAGTGGATCTCCTGGCATTAAGACAGTCTCAGCAAAGTCCTCTTTTTTTGCTGTTATATGTGGTGTTGGAATATTGCTCATATTTATACCTTGTATAATGAATGCCTAGAGAAATTCACTACACATTTCCCTTTCTTAGAAATTGATTCTATATCTCTTAAAACAAATAGTAAATTGGAGCTCCCGACCGGGCTTGAACCAGCGACCTGCTCGTTACGAATGAGCTGCTCTACCAACTGAGCTACGGAAGCACCTTATCTGTCTATTTTAAATTTTTTCTTCTTTTATGTCAAGATGACATGTGTTTAACCACAGGTCACCTTCTTTAATGCGCTATTATACCTACAAATATCGCCGTAGTCACAATACTTACAAGGATCATTATTTTCGTCAATTTTCATAGGGCTTATACTTACATCACCCATTAGGATTTCTCTACACAAGCTTTCTAACTTTTCTTTTATTATCCCCTTAAGCTCATTGAAAGTTTTTTGATCGATTATCGATTCGTTCTCTTTCTTTCTTCCTTTTTTCTTAATATACTCTTTACCTATATTTTCTGCAACTATTTCTATAGTAGTTCCATCAAATTGAAATTCCTTAGGTCTAGGCCCCTTTTCATCAATTTCGTCTCTTACCTTTACGTAAAAAACACCGACTCCTTCAGGTGCCTCTTCCCAATCCCCATATTGATTTTCAATTGCATTTATATAGGTAAAAAGCTGCAAAGAATAACCTTCTCTAACTAGTTTTTCTGAAAATTGATCCTGTCCCGTTTTATAATCTACGACTGTAAAAAATTCTCCATCTGGGGTTTCAACAAAGTCAACTCTATCAACAATTCCCTTAATTCTAATATCCGGCATATCTTCAAAGTTATATTCACCGATTTCGCCCTTTAGTATTTCCTTAGGAAAAGAAAGCTTAAATTTCACTTCATAGCTGCTTTTACTAACCTTACTTTCATTTCTGAAATCTCTAAGCTCCTTACAGACTCTGCTTGCCAAAGCTTTAAGTCTGGCAGTAATATACCTAGCCTCTCCATCAATAGGGAAGTTTTTTTCTACTTCATTCTCCAGATAGTCCTTTACAATTGAATCTATTTTATCTTCAACGAGACTATCAGACATTTCTCCCCAAAGGGAATTTTCATCAGCCCATCTACCAAAGTCCTCCATAATTTTATGGATGAAGGTTCCAACATCATTTCCTTTGAACCCCGCTATTTCTTCCTCAATTGGTTTAATCCCATAGTTTACAAAATACTTATATGGGCATCTACTGAATTGCTCCAATTTAGAAGGTGACAGTCCAATACTTTCCCCTCCATTGCTATACAGGGATTTCACCAGCTCTGGCGACAAGACTTCCGGTTCATAGATAAAGTTTCTAATTTTTTTTATAGCCTCAGCATCTTTTGAATAACTCAATTCTTGTCTTGATAGCCATTCCTCACCGGCAGCAAGAGCCTCTGGTAAATTCACATTTTTATTCCTTGTCGCATAAGCCTTTGCTAAGTGAATCAACGTGGATTTAGGCGTTTCAACTATGTAGCCGGCTTTCGTTATTTCATCTAAGTCTTCTATATCATCCTCATACATGGCTTTAATTTCTCCCACCAATTCTGAAGGGAGCTGTTTATCCCCTTTGATATCGCTAACGATATAGCTAATCCAAAGCTCTTCTGTGGCCTTGCACAAGTTCCTATAAATTGCTAAATTTTCCTCGTTCTGAAGATTTTTCCATTTAGCTCCAAAGCCTTTTCCATTTTCCGATGCAGTGTCCTCTATTCTGGAAATTTCATAACTTGAAAAGATTCCTTCGTCTTTGGATGATTTAGGAATCAATCCCTCATTCATACCTATGACTAAGACTGCTTTTACTGGTGCCGTACGGGTTCTCTGCATTGAACCTAAAAGCAAATCGTCTATCGACGATGGTAGCTCCCCAATTTTTAAAGCCTCAAATCCGACCTCGAGACTCTCAAGAAAAATTTCTGGGTCAAAAGCTTCTTCACCGATTAGATTAACAAGCTGATCCAAAACGCCAAGAATTCCCTTCCATAGCGGACCATCCTCTATTTGGCCTGATATGGCTATTTTTTCTACAAAGTCAAAATACTTCGATGCAAACTCAGCCATGGAGTTATTATTTTTTTTGCATTCATTTATAACCTCTTCTAATTTTATAAATGGTTCCATAGCTTTCTCTCTCATAAGATTTAATTCCGTCAGATCTACCGGATTCTTCCTATCTGCTTCTCCATATTTAAATGGCAACTTCCACATGCTGCCGCGAATTTTATACCTTATTGCATAGTTTTCCAGTTTATCGGATTCTTCTCCATCAGTTTCCAGTTCTGAATATGGATTCTTAATTGCATTTATTACATGAAAAGATGAAAATTTTGAGGTTACAACTTTTAAGCAGGACAAAATATATCTGACAAAAGAATCATGGGTCACAGGTTTTCTATCGTCTATAAATAATTGCAAGTCATAGTCCTTGAAAATCCTTTTCAATAAAGATATTCTCTTCCCCTCATCATTGCAGATTATAACCATATCTCTCATTCTATATCCTTTCTCCCTCATCAGATATCGAATATGGCTTGCACAAGATTCGGCCTCGTTAAAGACGTTAGCAGATTTTATTATTTTAATATTTTTGCACTCACCTTGATATTTCTTAGGGTTTAGTGCAAATAAGCCTTCTTCCAATTTTGCTAAATCAGAAAATTTTTCAATGAGATATTGATCATCAATTCTGTTGATAAATATTTCATCGTCTATTAGCGATGCAATTTCTCTAAGCTTAAAAATAATCTGTTCTCCTGCCTTAAACAGATTCTCTCTATCCCCTCTTTCATGACTTAAAACAAAATTAAGTTCTGCCTTCATAGCGTCACTCTTAGCCTTGTTCGAAAGAGCGCTTATCATTTCATACAATCTCCCCGAAAAGCTATCAAATCCATAAAACCAAAAATCTTTTCCTGACAGTTTTTCGGAGGTGGCTATTTTGTCCGTAACAAAACTTATATAATCCTCGCTGTCAGTAAACTTGCCTTTTAGTTCTTCTTCATAAGCCTCTAAAATCATCCCCATATCATGGAGTTTTGAGGAAATTACTTGATCTTTTTCTTCCAGTTCAAGAGATAGAGCGATCAACTGCTTGGAAGTCACGTTTTCAAGTTTCATTTGGGAGATGAAATCCCCTACCATGGACGCAAAATTTTTACTCTTTATTTGACTGCCGAAAACCTTAAAAGTCTTGTAGTCTATTTGACGCAATACTTTTGCTATAATAATCTCTCTTCCTGCCCTATCTACAAAGACAGTTTTTAATCCTCCCTGCTCTGATAACAGTAGGTTTGCCAGTCTAGAAAAGGACAAAATATCCACATCTAAAAGGCTAATTGCCTCCGAAGTGATATAGGTTCCAGTAGTTTCTCCACAACTTCCACGTAAGCTTTGATGTTCTGCAGCATATCTGAGAGCCTGTTTTTCAGCTTCAAGGCCATATTGATCGGGAACAATTACAATTGCAGGTCTTCTACCATTGAAAATTTTATCATAAATAAATTGTTCTCTATTTAAATTTTCTCTTCCATAAAAAACATTAATCATTTCGTTCCCTTTTCGAATTCAATTTACTTCCTAACTGCCGTCTTTAAATCTTTGAGGCTTTTCAGTCTCGTTCCAGGAACTATATCCTTAGCAGACGATTTCTTCTTATCGCCTCTGCCTCTTTGACTTTTTTTATTTCCCTTGGTGTCTACAGCTAATTTATTTAAGCCTTTCATAGATAGACCAATATTATTCTTTTCTTTATCAATGCTGATTATTTTAACTTTTACATTATCTCCTACGGCAACTGCCTCCATAGGGTTTTTAATAAAACTATCAGAAAGCTGTGATACATGTACAAGACCATCCTGCTTGACACCGATGTCAACAAAAGCTCCGAAATCTACTACATTTCTAACAGTGCCTTCCATTATCATGCCTTCTGTTAGATCTTCAAAACTCGTCACGTCTTTCCTAAAGATTACTGGAGGTGCGCTATCTCTTGGGTCTCTGCCTGGTTTTTTCAGTTCTCCAATAATGTCTAAAAGGGTTGGCTCTCCAACCGCAAGCTCTGTTGCCAGCTTTTCTACCGCCTTCTCTAGTGACTTGGTTCCTGTCTTCTCGAGAATCATTGATTCCACAGACGGAATACCACCCTGGGCCAGTGAAGTCTTTTGTACATCGAGCATGCTCAAAAGCTCCTCGCATACTTTATAGCTCTCTGGGTGTACCGATGTACTATCTAGAGCTTCCTTACCTCCTGCGATTCGCAAAAATCCAGCACATTGCTCAAAAGTCTTGGCACCTAGCTTCTTAACTTTCAAAAGCTGTTTCCTGTTCTCAAAACTTCCTTCTTCTTCTCTGTATGCCACGATGTTTTTTGCGATTCCCATATTGATTCCTGCAATGTATGAGAGAAGGGACGGTGAAGCGGTGTTTAAGTCAACTCCTACTCTGTTTACACAATCTTCCACCACATTCCCAAGAGCATTGTCCAGCATGCCCTGGTTAATATCGTGCTGATACTGTCCAACTCCAATATGTTTCGGATCAATTTTTACAAGTTCTGCAAGAGGGTCCTGCAAGCGACGTCCTAGGGACATGGCGCCTCTTGTGGTAACATCTAAATCAGGATATTCTTCAGATGCAAGTTTTGATGCAGAATATACCGATGCACCCGCCTCATTAACTATTGTGTACTGGACATCGTAATCGTGCTTGCCAAGGAAATTAGCCACAATCTCTTCTGTCTCTCTTGAGGCTGTCCCGTTACCTATTACAATGATATCTATTGCATACTTTTCAATCATCTTAGCTAAAACCTTCTCGGTTCCGGCAATATCATTCTTCGGCTGGGTCGGATAAATTGTTGTATAAGCCAGGAGTTTACCTGTTCTTCCAAGGACTGCCACCTTGCACCCTGTTCTATATCCTGGGTCGATACTTATAATTCGCTTACCCTTAACCGGAGCTGCCATTAGTAATTTTTCTGTATTTTTTGCGAAAACTTTAACTGCATCTTCCTCTGCTCGTTCTGTAAGCAGATTCCTTGTTTCACGCTCAACAGATGTGGCGATAAGCCTTTTGTAGCTATCCTCAACAGTTGCTTTTAAAGCCTCCTCAAAGATACTTCCTTCTGGCTTGATAAATTTTTTCTCTATGGCCTGGGTAATAACCGCTGCATCCATATCAAGCTTAACCTTAAGCTTCTTTTCTTTTTCTCCACGGTTTATTGCTAAAATTCGATGATTTGGAATGGTTTTTACCGCTTCCGTCTTACCATAATACATGTCGTAGACACCTTTTTCTTCAGGGCCCACACCTTCCGTTGACAAAATACCCGCTCCGTAGGTAAGTTCACGGATTTTCTCAATTAGGTCTGCATCTTCTGCAATTTCTTCTGCTATGATATCACAGGCTCCCTGCAGGGCTTCTTCCCATGTGTTCACGTCTTTCTCTGGATCCACAAACTCACTAGCAATAGACATTATATCCCCAGTCTTGTCGAGCTGATCTAAGATTCTCCTTGCAAATGGTTCAAGACCTTTTTCTCTAGCCTTGGAGGCTCTTGTAGCTTTTTTCTTTTTATATGGTTTGTACAGGTCCTCAACTCTTTGCAAAACCTCTGCATCTTCGATTTGCTTTCTAAGTTCAGGAGTCAGTTTCTCTTGCTCATCTATAAGGCGAATTACCTCTTCTTTTCTCGCCTGAAGATTTTTAAGATATGTAAGTCGCTCATCCAGATCTCGAAGGGTTGTATCGGCAAGCCCTCCTGTAACTTCCTTCCTATACCTTGCTATGAAAGGAATGGTGTTTCCCTCTTCAATTAAGTCTACGGTTTTTTCAACCTGTAAAAGCTTTAGCTGAAATTCTTTTGCAAGTGTTTGTAGTATCTGTTCCATGATTATATTAGTCCTCTTTTTGTTTTAATTTTTCTTTAATAAAATAGTTGATGTCTCCATCCATTACTTTCGATATGTTTCCCATTTCAGCACCTGTCCTATGGTCTTTTACCATAGTGTAGGGTTGGAATACATAAGATCTTATCTGGCTGCCCCATGTAATCAAGTTGAAGTCTCCTTGCAATTCCTTCATATCTTCTTTGTGTTGCTCTTTTGCTAATTCCACAAGTCTAGACTTAAGGATTCTCATTGCCACATCTCTATTTTGATGTTGGCTTCTCTCATTTTGGCAGGTGACAACAATACCTGTAGGAATGTGTGTTATCCTGATAGCCGAATCTGTTTTGTTGACATGCTGGCCTCCGGCGCCACTACTTCTGAAAGTGTCTACTCTGATGTCTTCCGAATCGATTTCCACATCTACATCGTTATCAACCTCCGGCATAACTAGAACCGCAGCAAAACTGGTTTGTCTTTTCCCTGCTGCATTGAAGGGAGAAATCCTAACAAGTCTATGAGTTCCTTTCTCATTTTTTAAATATCCATAGGCATTTTCACCCTCGACTATGACAGTTGCACTTTTTATTCCAGCCTCTGTGTCATCTTGATAATCGACCACGGTTGTCTTAAACCCGTTGGACTCAGCCCATCTCAGATACATCCTAAGAAGCATAGCTGCCCAGTCCATGGCATCGACGCCCCCTGTTCCAGCATGAATGGATAATATGGCATTGTTATTATCATACTCACCATCAAGGAGAGTCTCAAGAGTAAGTTTCTCAAGGATTTCATTCACATCCTCAAAAGTTTTAATAATTGAATCTATAGCATCTTCATCTTCCAATTCTAACGTCATTTCAATTAGTTCCGGCAAATCGTTTAATTCCGATTCAGCTTTTTCGAAGGCTCCGATCCTATCTTCGAGAAATTTTTTCTTTTTTAGAATTTCTTGAGCTCTACCTTGGTTCTCCCAAAAGCCTCCGTCTAAGGTTTCCTTATCCAATCGGCTTATTTCTTCCTTAAGTTTTTCCGGTTCTAAAAATTGCCCCACCTCCTGAAATTTCTCCCGGACTACAGGTATATTTTGCTTAATATTGTCAAGCTCAATTGAGTTCATAAAAGCTATCTCCTTAATATAAATAATTTACTCGAATAGTACCTTGCTTACCATCTTGTGCTCCGTCGGTCACGCAATAATTACTATCTACCACAGCAATTCTTATATTTCTTACCGGATCCGCAAGGACACATATCATTTCTTCCTACCTTTGGTGCATCCCTTCTCACAGGAGCTGGTTTACTTGTCTCAGAAGCTTTCGCATCCTCATCCTGATACTCTTGTTTCACTTCGTGAGCAGATTTAACAGCCGACTTTCTGATAGATTCAGTTTCAACTGTTACATTACAACAGAACTTAACTGTTTGATCTTTAATCTCTGCAATCATCTGCTCAAACATATCAAATCCTTCATTGGAATATGCTGCAGCCGGATCCTGCTGCCCGATTCCACGAAGACCTATACCGGTCTTAAGCTGATCCATAGCATCTATATGGTCCATCCACATGTTATCTACAACTCTTAGAAGAATCATTCTTTCAACAGCACGCATTTTATCAGTGCCAACTTCCTCTTCTTTTTCCTGGTAGATATCATCAAACTCTTTATAAAGTTCTTCCTTCAATCCGTCTGCATCTAATACGCTTATCTCTTCGTCACTTAGATTTAAAGATCCTCTGAATTTCTCCGTAATCCTCATGAGGTTTTTCTCAAGAGTTTGTAGATCCCATTCTTCCGGGTACCTTGATGTGAGGGTAATAGGTGTTACAGTTTCATCGATAAGTTCATGAGCCATATCCAAGATATATTCTTTCATGTTTTCATCGAACAAAACACGTTTCCTCTGATCGTATATTATCTCTCTCTGCTTATTCATGACATTGTCATATTGCAGGACATATTTTCTTATGCCAAAGTTCTTTGTTTCGACTTTTTTCTGAGCACTTTCTATAGTTCTAGAAAGCATCTTTGCTTCAATAGCTTCATCATCTTCTAATCCAACCTTATTTACAATAGCCTGCATTCTTTCTCCACCGAAGAGTCTCATCAGCTCATCTTCCAAAGAAATGTAGAATTGAGTTTCACCCGGATCCCCCTGACGTCCGGCACGACCTCTAAGCTGATTATCAATACGTCTTGATTCATGCCTTTCTGTACCGATGATTACAAGCCCGCCTAGACTAACCACTTTTTCATGCTCAGGCTGTCTTTCCGCCTTAAATCTTTCCAAATACTTATTGTATTTATCCCTAGCATCATTTAGCTCTTTATTGTCCGTTTTTGTGAAACTTGTCGCAAAAGAGATTGCTTCATCGCTATATCCATCTTTTCTCATAGCTTTCTTTGCTTCAAACTCCGGATTACCTCCAAGAATAATGTCAGTACCTCTACCAGCCATATTAGTTGCGATAGTAACTGCTCCTTCGCGGCCTGCCTCCGCAACAATTTCTGCTTCTCTGTCATGCTGTTTTGCGTTAAGAACGTTATGCTTTACACCTCTTTTGTTTAGAAGTTGACTCAAAAGCTCTGACTTTTCAATAGATATTGTACCTACAAGAACCGGCTGACCAGTCTTGTGTACCTCAGCGACTCTATCTGCTATGGCTTTAAATTTACCGGCTTCTGTTTTGTATATCGAGTCATCTAAATCGATTCTGGCAACAGGTCTGTTAGTTGGTATGGTCACAACGTCCATGTTATAGATTTCTCTAAACTCTTCTTCTTCTGTCTTAGCTGTACCGGTCATGCCTGCTAACTTTTGGTATGTTCTAAAGTAATTTTGAAGAGTAATGGTTGCTAAAGTTTTAGATTCACTTTGGACATTTACTCTTTCCTTTGCTTCTATTGCCTGATGGAGACCATTGCTAAATCTACGGCCGAACATAAGTCTTCCTGTAAATTCATCAACAATTATCACTTCTCCGTCTTTTACTATATAATCCACATCTTTTTCCATAATGGTGTAAGCTTTTAAAGCCTGAAGCACATGGTGGTTAATTTCCATGTTCTCAGGGTCGCCGAAGTTTTCTATATTGAAAAACCCCTCCGCCTTGCTTACACCTTCGTCGGTTAAAGAAACCTGTTTGTCCTTTTCTTCCAACGTGAAATCGGCTTCTATTTTAAGCCCAGAAACAAATCTATCAGCTTTGATATACATATCACTCGATTCATCTCCTTCTCCGGAAATAATCAAAGGAGTTCTTGCCTCGTCAATTAAAATAGAGTCCACCTCGTCAATGATTGCAAAGTTAAGTTCTCTCTGAACCATATCATCTCTGTATATAACCATGTTATCTCTTAGATAATCAAAACCGAATTCATTATTAGTTCCATAAGTTATATCACTTCTATAAGCCTTATGCCTTTCTTCCGGAGTAACATCATGAATAACGCAACCCACACTAAGACCAAGGAAATTATATAGCTTTCCCATCCATTCAGCATCACGTTTTGCCAGATAATCGTTGACAGTAATTACGTGAACACCCTTTCCGGCAAGAGCATTAAGATAAGTTGGCAAAGTAGCCACGAGAGTCTTACCCTCACCGGTTTTCATTTCTGCAATTCTTCCCTGATGCAAAACTATACCGCCAATAAGTTGGACTCTAAAGTGTTTCATTCCAAGACTTCTGACAGCAGCTTCCCTACAAACGGCAAAGGCTTCAACTAATATATCATCCAGTGTTTCCCCTTTTTCCAATCTCTGCTTGAATTCTACAGTCTTATCTCTAAGCTGATCATCACTAAGTGCACTAATTTCTTTATCTAGTGCCTCTATTTGGTCCGCAATTTTGCTAATTTTTTTTACTTCTTTTTCGTTTAAATCTCCAAAAATCTTTTCTAACAGTCCCATTTGTCCTCCTCAAAACACATAATCTCAATAGTTCTAATTATCAAATTCTTCTTTATTTTCAACTTTTAAATTAATTTCTATAGCTTTTTTATCATCAGCCTTAGTTACCTTGCCTTTAAATATCTTTTCATCAGTTTCATAGAAAAATTCATCCCCCGCAACCGGAAGCTTATCCAGCTGTAAAACGACCCAACCGTTAACCGTATTCACATCCAGCTTGGGCTCTTGAGCAAAATAAGCAAACACCTTTTCAACATTAGCATTGCACATTACTCTATAGCTTCCATCTTGAAGGAGTGTAATATCCGAGGATTCTACCTCATCATGTTCGTCATAAATATCACCAATCAGCTCTTCTATAATGTCCTCCATGGTTACAAGTCCTGCTGTTCCTCCATATTCATCCACAATTATAGCCATATGAGATTTATTTACCTGCAGTCTCTTCAACAAAACCGCCGCTTTCATAGATCCGGCCACATATACAACCGGTTTTATAAAATCGGAGATAGTCTTCTTCGTACCATCAATGTAGTTATGAAAATCCTTCTGGTTTAAAACTCCCAAAATTCTGTCCAAATCACCATCATATACCGGCACCCTGGAAAACCCTGTCTCCGCAAATATCTTGGCAGCATCCTTTTTTGTTGAATCTACATCAATCGCCACAATATCAACTCTTGGTGTTATAACATCCCAAGCTTCCAGATCATTGAATTCTATGGCATTCTGTATTAACTCGCTCTGATCAGCTTCTATCCTGCCCTCAGTCTCAGCTTCTTCTACCATCGTAAGTATTTCTTCTTCTGTAATTCCATCATCCCCGGAAATTCTGAACATTTTAGATAATATTATTTTCCACTTTCCAAAAATCCAATTTAACGGTGCAAATAAAAGCATAAAAAGTTCAATCAAAGTAGTGCTAAATATTGCTACTTTCTCAGGTGCTTCCTTAGCTAAACTCTTTGGTGAAATTTCACCCAAAATCAGCACGACAACTGTAGTTGCTACCGTTGAAATTGTTGCACCGTACGCACCATAAAGCTTTATAAACAAGACCGTTGCAGTTGCAGTAAGAGCTATATTTACTAGATTGTTTCCTATCAAAATAGTCGACAATAACTTCCCGTAATTTTCTGCCAAATGTAAAGTTCTTTTTGCCTTGATATCACCATCGTTTGCACGATTTTTCAGTCTTACACGATTCAGTGAAGTAAAAGCTGTCTCTGTAGCCGAAAAGAAAGCTGAAAAAATTAGAAATATGATTATCAAGATTATTGGAGTAATCAATCCATGACTATCCATAATTTAAATATCCTCCTCAACTAGGGTTTCATACCCTATATACATAAAAATAGTTTTAACCAATTTACTATTGTATCACAAAATAGGCGAAAATAGAATAAATCCCTCAAGAATTGTTTGATATCCAACGGGCTAAATATATCCCTAGAAATTTGCATTTTTTCATCTGAAGTGATAAAATTTTAAAAATCAAAAAGGAGGTATTTTGTATGTCATATTTTGATGAAGAAAAAAAAGACGAAGCCCCTAGTCAGGGTACAAATATTGTCGATGAAGCTAATAATTACAATGAAGACAGTGGCTCGTTTAGAAAAGAAAGTCTCGATGAAAACAACCTTACAGAAGATGAGTTCACAACCGAAGACTTCGCCGCTGCTGACCAGTATTTTGCTACTGCAGAGGCCCACGAAGAGAAGAAAGGACGTTATGTATGGCCAGAAGATCCTACATATGTTAATGATATGCGTTTCGCAGATGATAGTAAATACATCTCCCGCAGGTCCTTTGCAGTATGGCTAATCGTGGCCATGTTTACAACCGCACTTTTAACCTCGTTAGTAAGTGGGATTTTACTTCCGATTTTAAGAAATGCCGGATTCGATACAGAAAGAGTTTCCCCCACAACCTATTCTATAGAGAAAAGTGCAAAGAGCCCAATTTCAGCCGAAGAAATTATTGCCAAAAACTCACCTTCAGTTGTCGAAATTCGAACAGAAGAGGTTGCTAGAGACATTTACTTAAATAACTACATTAAGCAAGGTGCAGGAAGTGGTGTAGTAATAAGTAAGGACGGATATATCGTGACCAATAATCACGTTATAGCAGGTGCACAAAAGATTACAGTTACACTAAAAAATCAAAAAAGCTATAATGCCGTTCTAGTCGGTACAGATCCCGAAACCGATTTAGCTGTTTTAAAAATAAATGCTACAGGACTAAAGGTAGCCACACTAGGTGATAGCACTAAACTTGCCATGGGTCAATTTGTTATTGCAATCGGAAATCCTTTAGGTCAATTGGGCGGTTCTGCCACAGGCGGAATCATAAGTGCTACCAATAGGAGAATATCTCTTAACGGAAAAGAAATGGAATTAATTCAGACAGACGCCTCTATAAATCCCGGAAATTCCGGTGGTGGCCTTTTTGATAATTTCGGTAATCTAGTCGGTGTTGTAGTAGCCAAATCCGCCGGCACTAATGTTGAAGGAATAGGATTCGCCATACCAATGGAAAAGGCCAAACCTATTATTGAATCTCTAATTAAAGATGGTAAATTACCTTCTAAACCTAAAGTTGGCATTATGATTGCTAATGTTGTAGATTCATCCATGGCAAAGGAAATGAACGTCCCAAAACCAGGCGTTTATGTAGCTCAGATTTTAAATAAATCCGCTTCTGAGGCAGGTATCAAGAAAGGCGATAGACTTGTTTCCATTGACGGTAAGAAAGTTCAAGAAAGCCGAGACTTTATTAAGGAAGTGGAAAGCCACAAGGTAGGTGAAAAGGTAAAACTTATTGTTGAGAGAGACAATAAAGAATTAGAGTTAAATGTTACGTTAGGTGAACCCACTCAATAATTCGTGGATTTTAACCATCGACTGGTAGCATGCGTATAATTGAATCAAAAGAGAGTGCTTGGATAAGAAATAGAGAGTGTGAGAAAAAGTCTGTAAATTAAAATTAAGCCTTCTATGGTAAAATATAAATATCATAGGAGGCTATTTTTATGGCAAAGAAAAAAGACGTATACCACGTAAAACTCCTAACAGAGGGAAAGAAGGATATCATTGCATCTCTAATTGATGAATATGATATTGAAACAGCAGATGATATCCAGGATATAGAAGACTGGCAGAATAGACCTCTTGATGAAATATATCCAATCCTTTTTATTGATACTGTACACTTTTCAGTTAGAGATGATAACATAATCAGAAAGCTAGCTGCATATGTAATTATGGGAATTAATTGTGATGGAATGAAAGAGGTAATAAGCCTTGAAATATGTTTCTCACAAGGGTATGAAAGAGTTTGCAGGGGATTTAAAGAAAATATATCTTGCAGCTGATGAGTCGAACAATTAGATAAAGTCACAGAGAAATGGAATTCTAAATATCCTAATTCTATGAAGAGTTGGCACAATAACTGGGATGTTTTATCACCAATCTTTAAATTCTCAGCAGATGTTAGAAAGATAATATATACAACAAATGCGATAGAAAGCTTAAATAGCACATACAAGAAACTTAACAGGCAGAGAACGGTGTTTCCAAGCGATAAGGCACTGCTTAAGTCACTTTACTTGTCTACACTTCAAGCCACTCTCTTTTTTAAATTAGTCTTTATTTCCGTTTTATTAATCTATAGATGATTTTCCTTTTCGAAAAATACTTTTGTTTCATTCACGATGACTCCACTTAACGCAAACAATGCAATCATGTTCGGAACGGCCATAAGTCCATTAAAAATATCCGCGATGGTCCATACAGCACTTACTGTCATATACGGGCCGATAAACACCGCTAAAATGTATAGGTATCTATATCCTTTAATAACCCTTTTATTACCTTTTGTTAAATATTCCAAGCATCGTTCACTGTAGTAATCCCAGCCTAAAATCGTAGTAAATGCGAAGAACACTAGGCATACCATAAGTACCAAGTTTGAAAAAGCCGGCGGAAAAGGCAGTCCATTTTGAAAAGCATAACTAGTTACCTGTACACCTTCAAGGCCATCCTGCTGCCAAGCTCCGGTTATAACTATTGAAAGCCCCGTCATAGTACATATTATTATTGTATCGATAAATGTACCTGTCATTGAAACAAGTCCCTGGCGAACTGGCTCTTTTGTCTTAGCTGCCGCTGCTGCAATTGGCGCGCTTCCAAGACCAGCTTCATTTGAAAAAATACCTCGAGCAATACCTTTCTGCATTGCAACTATCATTGAACCAACTACACCACCTGTTACTGCCGCCGGATTAAAGGCTGCCTCTACAATCGTCAAAAAAGCTCCTGGAACCGCTTTAATATTACAGATTAGCAAAATAATTGCAAAAAGAACGTATATTACCGCCATAAAAGGTACAATGATTTGGCTCACTGTTGCTATTCGCTTAAGTCCCCCTATGAGAACCCCTGCGACACATAGCGCAAGAAGTAAAGATGATATTACAACCGCTATTGAATAATCCCCAAGTCCCGGCATGGTAACCATATAGTTATCTTTTGGGTCAAAGAAGCCTTTAACCGCACTTGCAATACCGTTAACCTGGCTGAAAGTACCTATTCCAAATAGTCCAACACCAACTCCGAAGAAAGCAAAAGCTTTGGCGAGAAATTTATATTTTTCACCCATACCTTTTTCTATGTAGTAGAATGGTCCTCCTAGGCTGTGACCGTCTTCAGCTACAGTTCTGTATTTTACGGCTAATAGGCCTTCTGCGTATTTTGTCGCCATTCCGAAAAAAGCTGCAATCTCGATCCAAAATAGAGCCCCTGGACCACCCGTTGTAACAGCTGTTGCAACTCCAACAATATTTCCTGTACCTATAGTTGCAGAAAGTGCGGTGCACAAAGCTGCAAAGCTGGATACTTCTCCATGTCCATCATTTTCATTTTGATACATCCATTTAAGTGCTAGCGGCAATCGCCTCATCTGGATGAGTCCAAGTCTTGTCGTTAGAAGTACACCCCCTGCTAGTATCAATGCCATAAGAGGGACATTCCATACCAAGTCATCAATTCTAACTAATACATCATTCACAATAGCAAGCATAATTCATTTTCCTTTCTTCCATTAATCTAGTTCTTAAACTTTCGTTTAGCACAAGATAATCAAAAACAGACCAGCGGACTGCTGATCTGTCAGAAAACAAAAGTATGAAAACAAGGTAATGCAAAAATACATTTTCCACAGTTAACATATCTAAAAAATATGCTATTGTTATAGCATAAGTTTTTTCAATTAAGGATATGTCAATTCCATGGTATGCTGCATAATTAGCATAAAACCTATATCTCCGTCCTTTTGCCTGAGAGATTAGTGCGACCTGTGCGCGCTTTGCCCCTTCGGCACCCGACTCGTGGTCGGACTTCTCCAGAGTAACGATCCATTTGCAGTCTCCTTCCCTTAGGGAAACCTGAGAGTTTTACTCCTTCGGCGGGCTAACAGCCTCTTTCCTGCAAACTTCATTTCGTTGTCATGTGATATACGATAACATCTTTATCATGGTAATGTCAAGAAGAAAATTTCACAGTTTCACTTCTTGTTTCACCTAATTATAATTCTAAAATTACTCAGATTTAAAGCCATGTTCACCTTCAAGAATTACAAATTTTTTTAATTTCTCCACGTGATCCTTGGCAATTTCCTTCGCCTTTTCTCTATCGCCACCCCTTATGGCTTCCAAAATATGCCTATGTTCAAAGGGCATATTCTCATATCTCGAGAAATTATCATAATAAATATATCTGAATCTTAGTGCCATGTCTTGTATAGTTTTACTTACCGCTATAAGAGACTTATTTCCACTAGCTGCAACTATCATCTTGTGAAACATTTCGTCAAATTTGATGATGTTTTCTGTGTCATTTTCATAAATAGCTTCTCTATATAGTCCGGAAACTTTTTCCATTTCTTGAATTTCTTCCTCTGAAGCACGTCCCGCAGCAAGGGATGCCGCTAAAGCATCAAGTTCCTCTCTCACTTCAAGAATATCAACCATATCCTTTACCGAAACATTTGAAATGTAGCAACCTCGTCTCGGCTCAATTACAGTTACCATCCCCTCTTTCTCGAGCTGCCTTATAGCCTCTCTAACTGGTGTTCTGCTTACTCCCAGGCTTTCAGCCAAATTGGCTTCAACAATTCTAGTTCCCGGTTTCATGTCTCCCACAAGAATCTTTTTCTTAATTTTGCTGTAAACAGACTCTCTTAACGATCTGTAGCCATTACTATCGTTTATTATCATCCCTTTTCTTCCTCCTTGCCATTCCGGGCATAGTGCCGTCTAACACTTCAGTCAAAATAGATTCGTATCCTCTACGTGCCATCTTATTCTTTAGTTTATAAGCTTCTTTCTGAGGTGAATCCTTAAGAATTGCAAAAATTGTAGGTCCACTTCCACTCATTAGTACAGCCTCAACCTTTTCATCCTCTTTCAAATTCTTTTTTATAGCAGATAAAACATGATTTTTCTTAGCAGTGTAGTTTTCGAGCACATTTATCATCTGACTATAAGTGTCTTTCCATAGGCTTTGGTGAGTACCCGAATCATTCATAGCATAAATCTCATTTCCCATGCTAAGTTTTTCAAGCAACTCTGAAAGTTTGTCATTATCCGGTCTTTCAGGAATTGAACAGTTATCTATTCCTTGATACACTTCCTTTGTCGATACGCTAAATTTTGGTTTAACCAAAAGTATGTTAAGAGGTGGCATCCTCAGAGGCTCCAGTTCAGTGCCTCGCCCTCTTGCTCTTGCACAAACAGATGCCATTCTATCTCGTCTAAGATAAGCGGGAACCGACTTACAACTCTTAGCTTGATTCATTATTGCAAAAGGGACATCGGCACCTATTTTACCGCCTAAATCCATAAGTTTTTCCATGGAAAAACGAGCTCCTAGGATAGCATTTAAACCGTGAAAGACTGCCGCAGCATTGCCGCTACCTCCTCCTAGGCCTGCTCCTACAGGAACTTTTTTTTGGAGATTAATTAATATTGCAGCAGGGATTTTTTTATCCCCACTTTTAACCTGATCAAGCTTAGAAAACTCTTCTATAAAAAGTTCGGCAGATTTATAGCACAAATTAGTTTTTCCCCTTGGTATGTATGGTAAGTTAGATGTTATTTTAATCTGAGGAGAGTTCAATTTCGTGTCATTGTCAACAAAACTCCCGATTTTATCCTGAAAAGTTATGTCGATTTTTACAAGGTCATGGAGTAAAATCTGGCACATAATCATATCCACAGGATGGTACCCATCTTCTTGTACAGGTCCTACGTCTATAGATAAATTTATTTTTCCATACGATGCTAACGTGATAGTATTCATAATCTTCGATTCTTTTCACTTTTACGTCAAATTTTCTTAAAGGCCCCTGTAAAGGAGCCTTTGATTATTTATTTTTTGTGTTTTTTCTTCTTAGATGCTGCCCATTTTTCTTCCTGGGCGCGTCTTGCTTCTGCCGCAGCCTTTCTACCTGAAATAGTCTTACCTCCAGCTGCACTTATTGGTCTTGGGCCCTTCACTTTGAAATGACCTGGCGGCAATTCTTCTTCATAATAGCTCGCTAATTCAGCTTCCTCAGCTTCTCTTTTGGCTCTTGCCTTTTCAGCCCTGGCTGCACGCCTAGCCTTTTCTTTTTCATGTTTTGCAACTATATCTTCAACGGATTTCCCGGTCCTCTTTGCTTCTTTATATGGGTTAATCTTAATGTCATCGTTTATTTCTTCAGCTTCTTTAGCTTTCTTGGCACTTCTTGAAGTGAAGAAGAACATTCCCGCAAACATAACTACCATCAGAACCATATAGACCATAGTGTTTCTTTTTTGGTTCATAGTTTGAAAAGTTATTTTAACATCCTTCCCAAGTTTTCCACCTTCATCACTCACAAAGCCTTTACCTATATAGAGAGTATATTTAGAATCTTCTTTTATCTTTAATTTTCCGTCATGAGTGTCTGCTATAACCATCACCTGCTTAGCATCTTTAGGATTATACATAACTCTAATAGGAATTTTCTTGCCATCTTCGTCTTTAATTGCAAAAACTTTATTGTTAGCTTTACGATTTTCTTTGCTTCCTACTTTTTGATTAAAGTCAAGCTTCACACTCATGTTTTCAACGGTAGTGTTCTTCTGACCGTCTATTGGATAAGTATTTTTAATTTCAAGATCTCCACTTGCTCCAAAACTTAATAAAGTTCCTGACATCATTAAAATCAATACTAGGCAAATGGCTGCACTAAACTTCTTCATTCTTTTCCGCCTCCGGTTACTTATTTTTATTTTCAATATTTTTACGATTCCTCAATTCACGAAAGAAATATCGCATCTTTTCAGCACTTTCCTCGCCCATAAGACCGCTAAACACTTCTACTCTATGGTTGAGCTTTTCCTCCGTCGGAATCCTAAATATGCTGTCGCATCCTCCGAACTTCGGGTCTTTTGCTCCATAGTAGAGCTTTTCAATACGTGACAAAACAATGGCTCCGGCACACATAGCACAGGGTTCAAGGGTTACATACATTTCACAGCCAACAAGTCTCCAATTGCCAAGTATATTGCTAGCTTCTCTTATAGCTTCCAGCTCTGCATGGGCAAGGGAACTTTTCAGCGACTCAGTCTTATTGAAGCCTCTGGAAATAACCTCGCCATTTTTAACTATTACAGCACCTACGGGTACTTCCCCCATTTCTGCGGCTTTATCTGCCTCTTTAAGTGCCTCTCTCATGAAAATCAATTTTTCTTCGTAATTCATATGCTTTATGATTTTATCACAAATTGTATACAATTTGCAATGTTTTGCATCACTTTGATATCTTGATTTTGCCAAGATAATTCACAATTAACAAAATAGTTTATCACTCTTTCACTCTAACTCTACACAACTTTCGTGGTCCACTTCGTGCAGTCCCACATCTCCGTCATAATATCCATGTAAAAATCCGGCTCGTGACATACCATCAAAATGCTGCCCTTGTACTCTTTCAAGGCATTTTTCAGCTCCTCTTTTGCCACCACATCAAGATGGTTTGTAGGCTCGTCTAAAACCAAAAGATTTGATGGTCTGTTCACCAACTTGCAAAGTCTTACTTTAGCTTGTTCTCCACCTGATAACACCCTAATTTGACTTTCAATATGTTTTCTCGTAAGTCCACATTTTGCTAGGACTGCTCTTACTTCAAATTGCTGCATTGCAGAAAATTCTTTCCAAATTTCGTCGATACAGCTGGTATCTCCCACCCCTACAAGTTCCTGCTCAAAGTAGCCAATTTCCAGGTTGTCTCCTTTCTCCACTTCACCGGAAATTGCAGGAATTATTCCAAGAAGACTCTTAAGCAAAGTAGTTTTTCCTATGCCGTTGGAACCGGTAAGGACAATTCTGCTTCCACGCTCCATAGAAAGGTTGAGTGGCTTAGACAAAGGCTCATCATATCCTATCACTAAGTCCTTAGTCATGAATAAAAATTTGCTTGGTGCTTTTGAATATTTAAAATTAAACTCAGGCTTTGGTTTCTCCTCCATAAGCTCAATTCTTTCCATCTTGTCTAACTTTTTCTTTCTAGACATAGCCATGTTTCTTGTTGCTACCCTCGCCTTATTTCTGGCAACAAAATCCTCCAAGTTCGCAATTTCTTGCTGTTGCCTATTGTAGGCGGCAATTCTCTGAGCCTTGCGCATCTCATAGACTTCCTCAAAGCTGTGGTAATCTCCCACATACCTATCTAACTTCTGCTCACTCATGTGATAAATTACATTGGTAACCTCATTCATAAAATTAACATCATGAGATATTAAAATAAAGGCATTCTCATATTCCTGAAGATATCGTTTAAGCCAAATAATATGCTCCTCATCCAAGTAGTTGGTGGGCTCATCGAGAAGCAAAATTTCCGGCTTGGCAAGAAGAAGCTTGGCCAAAAGAACCTTTGTCCTCTGTCCTCCCGACAGCTCAGCGACATCTTTTTCAAGGCCAATGTCTACAAGCCCAAGAGCTCTACCCACCTCATTTACTTTCGCATCAATAAGATAGAAATCATGGGCATCAAGGAGTTCCTGCAAAACACCGGCCTCTTCCAAGGCTTCTGTCATCTTATCCTCATCCATATCAGCTAAACTATCGTAAATTTCCGTTATCTTTTTCTCCATATTAAACAGATCATCAAAGGCCGCTGCCAAAGCATCTCTGATAGTCATTCCCGGCCTCAAAACAGCATGCTGATCCAGGTATCCGACCTTCACGTTCTTTGCCCATTCGACCGAGCCCTCATCAGGCTGAAGTTTACCTGTAATTATATTCATAAATGTGGACTTACCTTCTCCATTAGCCCCCACAAGTCCGATGTGCTCTCCTTTTAACAGGTCAAAAGATACGTCATCGAATATTGCTCTATCCCCAAAACCGTGGGTTAAATTAGTCACTTTTAGTATGCTCATGTTACTCCTTCTATATCTTAAACTGAAAAAACAGCTAAATATCTTTACTTATTTTAGCATTTAATCCAAAAAAGTAAAGATTTGCAGTTGATATTACATCTTCCATTTAATTGACCTCCTCCCAATAAAAATATATAATATTTCAAACAAAACGAAACATGAAAGGATGGAAAATTACATGATTATAGATATAATAATTCTCTTGATATTACTAGTGTCTGCAGGCCTTGCCTACCGTAAAGGCTTAGCTGTGAGCGTCGTCACTACCCTTAGCTGGCTTGTCTGCTCCATAGCCGGACTTCTTTTTTCGAAAGAATTAAAAGTATGGTTAGTTAACAACACAAAAATTGATGAATACGTTAATGGTATTTTGTTCACCAAAAGCCATACAAACATACAGAACGGCAACTTAGACGGCGGTTTTCTAGCTCTTCCCGACCTATTTAATTTTTCAGATATTCAAGCCAATCCAATTTACAACAAAATATCTGACTTACTAGGTAATCCTGATAATCTTACAAGCGACCTCCCTGACTTTTTGAAAAAACCCGTAGAATCAGCAACTGAAAGTATTAGCATAGCCGTGGCCGATAAAGCTACTGATTTGATAATGGGAATTTTGGCTTTTCTTATCATAATTTTCGGGCTAAAATTGCTCTTTGGTCTGATAACCCTTCTTTTATCGAAAAAATACAGACGTGGTGCAGTCGGCTGTCTTGATGGTTTAGGGGGATTGACCTTCGGTTTAATCAGAGGAGTCATAATTGTTTTCTTGGTATTCGTGGTTCTTGTACCTATAGTAGCCATGATCAACCAGGATTTTTCTCAGCAAATCACTAACCAGATAAACACATCCCAAATAGCGCCTTATATTTATAACAAAAACCTTCTTTTAAAGATTATGGTGCTTTAATTCTATAAGTCCTACTGCTTTGTAAGAAATGAAGTTTATATGAAAAATGATGTAATTAAATACAAAAAAACTATTTTTCTTAAAACATCGGATTTATTGCTCTTCTTAGACAAAATAGGTTTTGCTCCTAACATCGTTGAGCTTTAAATAAATTATATTATAAGCATGCTTACGTAAAGCGAAGTAAGTAATAACTATAAGCCCTATCCATTTTTGCGTTGTAATATACAACACACTTCTATATAATATTTTATAAAGGAAAGTGATAATCATGGCATTAATCTATAGCAAAATGAATCAAGAAAATCAGCTAGATGCGGTGGAAATATAGATTAAACCAACTCACGGAGGCAAAAATGAAAGAATACAAAATTAGAAATACAGATTACCAAATCCGTTACAACGATCTCGACGGAAATCACACCCCAATTATTTTTATACACGGTCTAGGCTGTGCAAGCTCCTTTGACTATGTAGAAGTTGCATCTATCCTAGGGAATAAACATCGAATAATTCTAATAGATTTACTAGGTGCTGGGTATAGTGATAAACCCACATCTTTTAAGTACACAGTCAGTAACCACGTAAAATATCTTAAAGAATTTATCGAAGATCTTGGTTTATATAAAGTTATTCTATTCGGACACAGCTTGGGTGGACCTATAGCCATAGAATTGTGCGCCTCTTTAGGCAACAAGGTTCAGAAGTTAATATTAAGTGAATCTAATTTAGATTTCAGCAAGCAACACTCAGCAAGCTTTAAAATTGCTGGCTTTAATAAAAATGACTTAGATAATGACTTTAAAAAGAACCTTGCAGAATATACTGAATCCGGATATACCATGTGGACGGCCACTCTCAGAAATTGGCTGCCAAAAGCTGCTTTTGAAATTTCTTGCAATGCAGTTGCCGGCGGCAAAATATCATGGCGAAAACTCTTATACAGCTTAGATACCCAAAAGTATTTTATTTTCGGTGAAAAGTCACTCCCAGATGATGATTTCCAAGTATTAAAATCACATGGTCTAAAAGTTGAAGTTGTTCCAAATGCTGGCCACTCAATGGCTTGGGAAAATCCCCATGGACTAGCAGAAGCAATAAATAACTGTTTGTAGATGGAGAAAAAAATGAGAGTAAACTGCGAGAGAATTTTTAAAATAATGAATTTGCAGGAACTTGAGTATTGGTATAACGTCGAATTTAAAGAAACTTTTGCACAAAATGAAAGAAAACCATTTAAGGATATTTTAAATTTAATAGACGGAAATAAGTACGAAGTTTGGGGTATTTTTTCAGAAGACAAAATGCTCGGATATGCTAGCCTTTGGAAAGGTCATAATATTCCACTAACTTTATTAGATTATCTTGGAGTAAGTGCAAATTTAAGAAACGGCGGAATTGGATCAGATATATTAAAGCATTTAGAGTCATTGGACATTCCAATTGTTACGGAATCAGAATTACCTGTAGCATCTGATTCTGACTCTGAGAATAATATTAGAATACGCAGAATCGATTTTTATAAGAGGAACGGCTTTCGTCCTGCATACGAGATGGCCACCTGTGGGATGCGTTGGCAAGCCCTCTTAATTAATGCAGATGAATTTCCAATTGAATCCATTATGAAATGGCATAAAGAACTCTATGGTAAACAAAGAACAGATGTTAAAATTCCTATCGGAAAAGAGGAGTTCCCCTCTATGCCATATTGGATGTAATTATATTTAAAGTATCACTACAAAATAGATTCCTATCACAAATAACAGCCTTTTTATTATGGGCAAAGGGGGCACCGTTATGATAATTTTAAAAATAGTCTTAATTCTACTTGGTTTAGCTTTTTTATCATTTGGCTATCTAATCTATTTTAAGGGGCATTATAACTTAATCAATGGATATGAATCAGATTACAAATCAGATAGAAAAAGCATTAGATATGCAAAAAAAGTTGGGATAATCGAATTAGTATTGGGCTTAATATTTTTATTTGCAGGTATCTGCGTCATTATTATTTTCTAATTATCAGTTAATTATTTTGTTTCAGAAAATATTTTGCTAAATAAGTATAGAGGTTGACATGTCTTTAAAGCTAATCAAACTTACAAAAAAATACGAAAAACAACTTGGAGAAATGATTTATGAATGGAAATTAGACCATGAACTAAATAATGGGAATACCTCCCCTTGGGCAATTTTCAAAAATAATTATAGCGACTTTAATGATTATCTTGATAATCTTGAGATAAAAGATACGAAAGATGGCAAAGTTCCAGATTCAGTGTTTTTCCTAGTAGATACAGAGCGAAATAGGCTTCTTGGAGCCGTAAATATCCGCCACTATCTAAATGAACAGCTTCTGAAAGAAGCCGGTCATATAGGCGTAGGAATACGTCCTAGCGAGCGTAGAAAAGGATATGCTACGGAAATAATAAGGCTAGCCTTAATTGAATGTAAAAAATTAGGAATTGATGAAGCGTTGGTAACTTGCCAAAAAGATAACATCGGTTCAGCAAAATCTATTGTTAAAAACAGCGGCAGGCTGGAAAATGAATTTACTAATTCAAATGGAGATATAGTACAAAGATATTGGATAACTATTGTATAAATTATTCAAATAGAAAAAGGTTTTAGGGAGAAAATTATGGCAGAAAATAGCAGAAAGTATACAAAAAGTGAGCAAAAACGGCTAGACTATTTTAACGACGTAAAAGAAGAGCTTGTATCCAAAGGATATAAATCTCATCTCCTCACAATTAATTTAATTTCAGCAAATATATTCAGTATATTCTTATTCTTGCTAGCCTCCATCTTTTTCATTCCTATATATCTTAAACTCAACAATATTCCTAGTCTCAATCTTTCTTTTGATTTGAATGACATATTTTTATTGTTCATTGCCATGGCTATCTTCACAGTTTTACATGAACTCGTTCACGGAATTACCTGGGCTATGTTTACAAAGGATGGTTTCAGGTTCATCAGGTGATATTATGATTGTTAGCAAGCTTTTAACATACAAAACGTCTTCCTCTGATACACTAATTTATGATCATCCGACTGATGCGGGAAGTGTAATTTTCGAAAGATAAGAAACGAAAAATTTTAAGAAAGGAATATGTGATGAAAAAAAATCATATGCCTGTGTTCGGTGTTGGTCCTATTTACGTAATAACGTGCCTTATTATAACAATTATAGGATATACCATGAGCAAAACATCCATATTAATAAATGGTAACCTACCCAAACTTTCCCTTATTTCACTGATAATTGGCTTAGCACTCATTGTGCTTGGTATAGGATTATGGATATATGCAGTAATTATCCAGAAAATAACCAATGAAATAAGAAAAGGCCAACTGCTCAAATCAGGTGTGTATTCAATTGTGAGAAATCCAATTTATTCAGCATTTTTACTAATATTCACCGGTGTCTTGGTGTCAACTCATAACATATTCCTTTTGGGTGCTCCCATACTCTTTTACATTGCATTAACTTTTCTAATGAAAGCTACAGAAGAAAAATGGCTATCAGAAAAATTTGGCGATGAGTATAAGGATTATTGCAACCAAGTAAACAGGGTTATCCCTTGGTTTAAAGTCAGAAAAAATAGCCATAAATAATCAAATAAATGAGAAAAAACTTATAATATTAGCTCTATCCGTCGGTTATCGTCTTGATATTTATAAAATGTAAAATTTTCCAATAGAGACACTACAGTAAAACTATGACAAAATACCTTTAAGGCGACTAAAGAAACTAAGACGACTAGATTCTTATCCAGCCGCCTTTATCTTAGATATAAATTCACTTATTTCACTTCGCCTGTCTTAAATAAAATCTTGCTTTCTCCAGTCATATCGTCTAGCTTTCCACCAACAAAAACCTCTTTCTTTGAAGCTTCCTTTATGCCTTCAAAATTGCTTATTACTGCTGATATTTCATTGTCAGAAAGCACACTTGTGAATTTTTCTATTCCCTCTTTGTCAAATCTGCTCATGCCCGAATTCAATTTTGTGATACCTTCAAGCAACTTATTTGATCCATTCTTTAGTTTATTTGAACCGTCCTTAGCCTGGCCAATCCCAGCATCCAGATCATTCATTGCAGCAAGGAGTTTGTCGCTTCCTCCAGCTGCTGAATCTACTCCTATCGTATATTGATTTATACCGGCAACTAGAGCTTCTACTTGATCTAGCTTGTTTTTTAAATCAACCAATTTACTAGGAGTTTCTTTGCCTACAGCAATTGCAGCAAATTTTGAAAGGTTTTCTTCGGCATTAATTGCGCCGTTTTTGAAAATCTCTGCAACCTTGCAAATCTCTGTTGCCTCTGAAATTTTACTCTCTACTTCGAGAGGGTTACCCCCTGCCAATTCAAAGGCAGTTGATGCTACAGCTGTAATTTCAGGTGTTATCTGATCTTCTGAGTAGCCTTTTAGTTTAAGCAATGGAACTACTTTTTTAGAATTTTTTTCCATAGCATTTCCGACGAAAGCCGCTTTCTTAGCAATTTCCCCTGCTTCTTTGATAGCCTCTTCAATGTTTTTTCTGCTTGCCTTTGTTTTGTTCTGTGACATTAGATTATTATATGCAACGGACAAAATTTGTGTCTGAATATTTTTGTCCTTTACCCCCTGTGATGAAAGTGCTTCCCTCAATTTAGCCTCTGCCTGGCTTGTCGCACCATCGGATATACCGTTTATGACTTGAATATATGTCTTTGGTGTTAATGTGATATTTTCATTTTTTATAGCATCTTTAAGTTGGGTCGTCGCAGTTTCAAAAATCGAAGCTTCCAGCTGGGCAATACCAATCTTTATTTTTGAGCTGTTGTTACTTAGAGATCTGAGTCCAGTGTTTAAGGTTTTTATGCCGGAAAGTAGCTGAGAACTTCCATTCTGCAGTTTACCTATGCCCTTGTTCAAACCTTCGATTCCATCATTAAGCTGGGTTGCACCACTTTCAAGGGTTTCAGTGCCTTTTAAAAGCTCTTTGGATGATGATGAAAGCTTTTCAAGACCTAGATTCAAAGTTTCAGCCTTTGCCTTTAGTTCATCGGGTTTCTCTGTATCTATATCATTAACTATTCCTGACATTGCAATACTGTAGGTCCCCATAATATTGAATTTGTCTGTAAAAGCACTAATTTCAACAATTGATGGAATATTTAACTTTGATTTGTTTACACCTAGATTTTCGTTCATCCCCGGCATAGCAACGCCGAAGGCAACAGTCTTATTACCATCATCTATAGATTTCCCATTGGTAACTTTTATATCGCTAAAATGGGCATTATCGAAGACCAAACCGCTGGCCATAGTGTAGGGATGGAGATATGTTTTATCATTTACAACATCTTTTTTCTTAATATCGTACTCAAATCTAATCTTAATATTGCCGGATTTTCCTGCAATTTCTTTCGGTGTTTTTTTCTTACCATTTAGGTAATATGACACGTTCACTCTTACAGGCAATTCTGCTGTTGCTTTTCCCTTATAGAAAATCCTATTCCCTTTGGCTTTCCAAATAATATCATTACCATTTTTTATGTATTTCTCATTTCCTGATGTGTTTTCTACTTTATCCAAAGTTGAAAAATCTCTAAGTTCATTGGAATTACTGCTATTTGATAGCTGTTCAGAAACTACCACATCCTTAATATTGCTATCATTATCCATAATAGCATAAGTTGTTTCAACTTTTCCCAGATTTTCTCCGTGAGATTTTAAAAGAGTAGGATAATTTTTGGAAATTTCCTTTTCAGCCGTCTTCATTTCTTTTTCGGTTTTACTGCTAGCTGATACGGTGCTTCCCCTGTAATATCCGTATGTCAATCCGCTGGATAGAATCAAACCTCCAATTAGAATAAGGCTTATTACTTTATTTTTTTTACTGCTAAATAGTTTATTCATATTCTCCTCCAAATTAACCTTCCCCTCTCAAATTTAAATTTCTCAAACCCTTTGTGGTTTTACAAATCACTTTATCAAATAGCATAAGTAGAGACGGCAATACCAATATAACTGAAATCATACTGATTATCGCACCTCTTGCCATTAAATTGCACATAGTGCTTATTATCCCTATATTTGAATAAATCGCAACACCGATTGTAGCTGTAAAGAACCCTAGAGCACTTACTATTATTGACGGGATTGAAGTAGCAGTGGATTCGATTATTGCAGATCTTTTGTCAAGACCACTAAGTCTCTCAGTCTTATATCTTGTCGACATCAAGATTGCATAGTCTACCGTAGACCCCAGCTGAATTGTGCTTATGCAAACAGGAATTATAAAAGGCAATTCCAGCTTAGTAAACCCCGGAATCCCAAGATTAACAATGATTGCAAACTCAATAACAGCAACTAAAATAAATGGTAGCGATACAGACCCTAGTACTATTAAAATTATAACAAATACCATAGCAATTGATATCCAATTAACTACTTTAAAATCCTTATCTGTCAAGCTGATAAGGTCCTTGGTTGCAGGTCCCTCGCCAATCACAGTTGCTTCCTTATCATACCTCTTGATAATACCCTTAACCCGGTCAATTTGGGCATTGCAGTTTTTTGTTGACACCTTGTATTCAGAATTAACAACAATCATTTGGTGGCTCTTAGACCTTAAAGATAATCCGACTCTATCGGGTAAAAATCCTTTTGGAATTGAAGTCCCCAGTGCCGTATCAGTGCCCAAAACATTTGTGATGCCATCAAGAGCCTCAATTTCAGAAATCATAGCCCTGCCGTATTTTGCCGGCATTTTTTCATCAGCCACGACAATATATGACGTGTTAATATTAAAATCTTTGCTGAGCTTTTCATTGGCTGTCAGGAATCTAGTTTTGCTTTCCGGCAAATTGTTCTGACTGCTTGAGAGCATCTTAGTAAAATCATATACAACATTCTGATGGTTATATCCATAAATCGCCGGAACAAGAAGGATTACAAAGGCTAAAATATAAATCATATATCTACTTGTAAGTCCATGAGCAAGCTTGTGAGTGTCTGGAATGAGAGACTTATGCCTTGTCTTCTTCAATAATCCCTTAAATTCAAGCATTAGCACCGGTAAAATAGTCACGCTGGCCAAAACTCCAAGAACTACACCTTTTGCCATAACAATTCCAAGATCTTTACCCATAGTATAAGTCATAAAGCAAAGTGCCAAAAAACCGACAACAGTTGTAATAGAACTTCCTGTAACGGAAATGAGGGTATCATCAATAGCCTCGGCCATTGCTTCCTCATCTTGTAGTCCACTATCCTCTTTTTCCATGAAACTATGCCATAAGAAAATTGAATAATCCATTGTAACCCCGAGTTGAAGTACTGCGGCTATAGCCTTCGTTATATAAGAAACCTCACCTAGAAAATAGTTGGATCCAAGATTGTAAAGTATTGCCATTCCAATGCTTAAAAGGAATAAGACAGGTGCCGCGTAAGAATCTAGTAAAAGCATCATTGCTATCAGGGAAAGTACGACTGCAACAGCAACATATTTGGGTTCCTCTTCTTCGCATATGTTTTTTAAATCAAGTACTAAGGCCGAAAGTCCTGATGCGTGGGTATCATTTGACCCCAGCTTACGAATTTCTTCCACCGCAGCAAGGGTTTTCTCGTCAGATGTTGACGTGTCGAAGAAAACGGCTATCATTGAGGCTTTATCATTTTTGATATTAGATGAAATTTTTTCAGGTAGCATTTCCTTTGGCATAGCCGGGTTCAACACATCCTGAAAATTTACTACTTCTGCCACATGATCAACCTTTGAGATGCTTTCTTTTAATTTACTAACATCTCCACTTTTCATATTCTCAGTAATGACTAGAGAAAATCCTCCTTTATTGAATTCTTTCATTAACAGATTTTGACCCTTAACAGTTTCCATTTCTTCAGGTAAATAGGTCAGCATATCATAGTTTATTTTAGTATTTTTGTACCCTATGATTGCCGGTATCAGAAGTATGATTGCAACTATGAGAATAAGTCTTTGATATTTTACAATTTTTCTACCAATTTTCATATAAAATTATAGCCTCCCTCGCTAAGAAAAACTGACCAGTCGTCACAAATTTACATACACCAATATAGCATTTAATTGACTATTAGTCAACTTTGTTTTGAAAATTTATTTATATTTCTGAAAAATCGCTTAATTATCATCGATTCTTCTATCAATAGGTTTCCTAATATACCTATTGACCATTAGTCATTATTATGTTATCATAATCAGCTAGAAAGTTACTATTTAGTTTGGATATATGAACCGAGGTAAAGATGAAAAATGTAAGCACTGAGAATGTCAAGAAAAGCGATATTAATAAAGAAAAAAAACGGGCTGACCTCTTAAATTCAGCATATGAACTCTTTACTACTGTAGGCTTTTCCAGCACGACAATTAGCCAGATTGCCAAAAATGCCGGTGTGGGAAAGGGAACTTTTTATTTGTACTTTGACAGTAAGGAAGAAATCGGAAACATTCTTATTACACAAAAATCCAGTGAACTACTATATAAGGCAATTACAGAAATAAAAAATCATTGTGCCAAGACTAATGAACGATTATCGGTTTGTGATAAAATAATTTTCATAACCGATTACATAATTACAACCTTGTCAAAGGATATGGCTCTTCTCAAATACATCTCCAAATATTTGAGTTGGGGGTTATTTTCAGTACCTTTTCTTCATTGCGAAGAAAAAGACATTTTAGTTGACTTCAGAACATTCACCAAAGTTCTCCTTGAAAAAGATGGTATAGTCATCAAAAATCTGGACATGGTTATATTTACAATTCTTGAGCTGTTAAACTCAACATGCTACAATGTCATCCTTCATGGCGAACCTGTAAGTTTCAGTGATTATAAGCCGTATCTATTTAACTGCATAAGATTAATAGTAAATGATGCAATTAAAGAATAAAAAAGGAAGCTTAAATCTCTTATATTAGAGTAAGCTTCCTAAGACTTTTAACAATTTAGTAAATTCTAATCTATTTCTTTATAATATTTTCTTAACAAAATACAACTTATTGCAATCTCCATAATCATAATAAAAATAACAATTCCATCAATAATCGGGTATATTTTTCCTATTCTGCTAAGAGAAATACAATCCCATAAACCGTCGAGAATTTCAAGAATCCATGTATTTTTTGTATACCTGTAACTAACAGCAAAGAAAATTCCCGCCATAAAAGTACTACTTAATTGTGTAAATACTTCACTTAAGGTTAATCCGCCGAAAATACTAGCACCATGTAGTAAGGAAAATGTTATTGCTGATATAATGATGATGTGACCCCCAAAAGTTAGACTTTTATTGCGTAACAGATATTAGAATCTGTTACGCAATTTTTATGCAGCTAAGAGACTAAGTCTGTATTGCACAGGACTCATCCATCCTAGTTTTTCTTTTATTCTTTGCTCGTTGTAATACTTAATGTATCGTTCAATTTCTGACTTTAATTCTTCATAACTATAGTAAACTACACCATGATAGATTTCCTGTTTAAGCAGACCAAAGAAGTTCTCCATAACAGAGTTGTCATGGCAGTTTCCTTTGCGTGACATACTTTGGAAAATTCTTTCTTCATTAAGACGACGCGAGTATGCCTTCATCTGATATGCCCAACCTTGATCTGAGTGGAATGTTCTTCGATATGGACAATCAGAGGTTATTGCAATTGCCTGTTCTAATGCATCCATAATATTTTTAGCTGATGGTTGCCTCGCTATTCCAAAGCTTATAATTTCACCATTACACATATCCATAAATGGATCTAGATACAGCTTGTGCATGGTCATATGACCTTTCATATCAATCTCATAATACTTAAACTCTGTAGTATCCGTAGTAATCTTCTGATGAGGAATATGCGTGTTAAATCGTCTCTTTATACGATTAGGAGCAACCGTTCCGACTTTTCCCTTGTATGAGCTGTATTTCCGATTTTTACGAGTGAATGATGTAACCTGTAAACCTAGTTTCTGCATTATACGTTGTACTTTCTTTTTGTTTACACTGTAGCCTTGATTTCTTAATTCTCCAACCATTCGACGATAACCATAATCCTTGTGAGTCACTCTGATTTCAAGAATCTTCTCCTCGATTTCTTTGTCAGGGTTTTCTCTATCAAATCTTTTCTGCCAGTACATATATGTTGCCTTAGGCATGCCTGCATAAGAGAGAAGGTCTTTTAGTTTGAATTCTCCTCGGAGGCTGTTGATGACGAGCGCCGTTCTCTCATTTTTGCCTCGTCCTCTAAACGCAGCCTCCTCAGTTCTTTTAAAAAGGCATTCTCAATTCTTAGCTTAAGCAGTTCATCCTCTAATTCTTTTACGTGTTCGGCACTGGTGTCGACAACGCTGTTTTCTTGAGTTATTGGTTTGTTATCTATCTTAGGTTTATCCAATGTTTTCTTTCTACCTTTCTTGCGAGGTCTCAAAGCATCAGGACCTGCAACACGAAAGCGATTAACCCAGTTAGTAATCATACTTGGATTTGTTATACTTTCTTGAATCGCCAAGTCTTGATATGAAATCTCACTTGATAGATATGATTCTACAACAGAAATCTTCTTTTCGAAAGAGTATTTTGTTTGCTTACGAGAACGCTTTAATCCTTCATCACCGAACGCTTTGTATGCATTAATCCATTTGCGTAGCTGAGAGTCAGAACCTAATCCATATTTTTTAGAAAGATATGGCGTTCCTCCTTTACAATCCAAATATTCTAAAACAACTTTCTTCTTGAATTCAAAATTATATTTTGCCATAAAAATACCGACCTCCCAATCGTTAGATTTTGGTCTAACTTTTGGGGGTCGGTACATGATACCTTTAATAAGCCCCTTTTTTTCTACTCCATTAGTAAAAATCACACCTCTATAAATAAGCTCTTCATTCAAGCCAACCAATAAAGCTCCTATTAACAGTACCAAAAATGAATAAGAAAATTGAAATTTTTGTACAACTTCAGTTATTAATTATACACAATATTCAGTTGAATTGCGATACAAAAATGCAAATACACTACAATAATTATTCAGTATATTCTGCGTCACAATATATACACCTGTAAACTTTTTTATCCTTATCAACAAGCTTAAATTTCTGGGTAATTTCCTGCTCTACAGAGGTTATGCAACGAGGATTCTTGCACTTAATCACATCTGTCAATGTCTCAGGAAGTGTAAGGTGAACCTTCTTAACAAGCTCTCCGTTCTTAACTTTATTCACTGTGATATTACTATTTAGGAATCCTAAAACTTCAATATCTAAAGGAATATCTTCATCAATCTTGATTATATCTTTTTTCCCGTACTTGGTGCTATTTACATTCTTTATAACCGCAACAGTGCAGTCTAGTTTATCCAGCTTGAGCAGTTCATAAATCTTCATGCTCTTACCCGCTTCAATATGATCTAGTACAATTCCTGTATTTACTCCATCTATATTCATTCTCTATTCTCCTAACATATATTTATCAGTTTAAAGTTTTTTCTCAAATCCTTCTCTTTCAATGCCTAAAAGGAAGAGAATTAGAGCCATCCTTATGTGCTTTCCGCAAAGAGCCTGAAAGAAATAACATGCTCTTGGATCATCATCAACTTCTACAGAAATTTCATTTACCCTAGGAAGTGGATGCATTATTGTTAAATCTTTCTTGGCGTTTCTTAACTTATCCATGTCCAATATGTAACTGTCTTTAAGCCTGATATAGTCTGCCTCATTGAAAAATCTTTCTTTTTGCACACGTGTCATGTACAAAATATCCAGCTTCGGCATCGCTTTCTCAAGGTCTTTTGTTTCTAACCAGCTAATCCCCGCTTTATCCAGCTTTTCTTTGATATAATCAGGAACTCTTAGCTCTTCCGGTGATATTAATATGAACTTAACATTCTCATATCTCATCATAGCTTCTATTAGGGAATGAACTGTTCTTCCAAACTTGAGGTCACCACATAGACCTATAGTCATATTGTCCAGCCTACCTTTTTTTCTGCTAATAGTAAGTATATCTGTAAGAGTCTGAGTTGGATGGAAGTGCCCACCGTCCCCTGCATTTATGATTGGAACCGTAGTTCTTTGTGCACCGACAATTGGAGCCCCTTCCTTAGGATGTCTCATAGAAATAATGTCCACGTAGCAACCTACGGTTCTTATCGTGTCACTTACGCTCTCACCTTTTGCCGCTGAGCTGGAGTTGGCTGATGAAAATCCCAGAATGCTTCCGCCGAGTTCAAGCATGGCTGCCTCGAAGCTGAGTCTCGTTCTTGTACTAGGCTCAAAGAACAAAGTAGCCAGTTTTTTGTGCTTGCATATATCGTCATAGAAATTATGGTTTTCTACAATATCATCTGCTACCTTCACTAGGTAGTCAATTTCTTCTACGCTTAAGTCTGTGATGTTGATTAAATTTTTGATTTCCTTCATGCTCTGCCTCCTACTTAATCATCCAAGTTTCGTCTTCAGGATTATCTCTAAATCTTAGAATCCTATCTTTTGCTTCTTCCTCTATATATCCTTTTCTTACAGCTACATCAACCAATGTATCAAGATTTGCTAGGCTCACCGCTTTAACACCTGCCTTGGCAAACCTTTCAGCTGCTTTTTTCATGCCGTAAGTGAATATGCTAATTACTCCAATAACCTCAGCCCCTACTTCTCTGAGGGCATCTACCGAATCAACGGAAGAGCCACCAGTGGATATAAGGTCCTCAACGACCACTACTTTGTCGCCGGCTGATAGTCTGCCTTCAATTCTATTTGTGCGCCCGTGGTCTTTTGCTGAGCCTCTTACGTAGCCCATTGGCAGGTCCAAAATATTTCCAGCAATGGCTGCATGGGCGATTCCAGCGGTTGCTGTACCCATAAGAACCTGGCAATCCGGGAATTCTTTTTCTATTTTTTCAGCGATGGCGTCTTCTACCAAGTCACGGACTCTTGGCGTCGTTAGTATAAGTCTGTTGTCGCAGTAAATTGGGCTTTTGATTCCCGATGCCCAAGTAAAAGGTTGGTCTGGTCTTAGAAAAACTGCCTGAATATCAAGGAGCCCTTCTGCCACCTTCCGTGAAACTTCAGCGTCCAAATCATTCTGATTTTGGTTATCTTTTTTTGCAACCCCGGTGAAATCAGTCATGCATTTTTTATACATTTCTACCGGGTTTTCCGCTTTGGTTATAGGTCTTCCCACAACGATGAAATCGCAGCCGAGCTGTGCCGCTTTACTTGGGGTGGTGATTCTAACCTGATCGTCTTTGGTTGCATCTTCAAATCTTATGCCTGGAGTTACTGTGAAAAAGTCTTTTCCGCAGTGTCTATGGATTATTTCTGATTCTAAAGGAGAGCATACAACCCCATCTAGCCCAGCCTGTTTTGCATTTTCTCCATAGTGAAGCACCGTTTCTTTTAGTGATTTTTCTATGAGAAGATCTTTTTTCATAATTTCTTCGCTAGTGGATGTTAGCTGAGTTACTGCTATCAAAATAGTTTCATTTCCAGGTATACTAGAAAGTCCTCGTTTAGCAGCCCTCATCATTTCCACAGTTCCTGCAGCATGAACGTTAGTCATGTCTACACCTAAGCTAGCGATACTCGCCATGGCTTTTTCCACAGTGTTTGGTATGTCATGAAGCTTCAGGTCTAGAAATATTTTGTGACCTCTCTTTTTTATTTCTCTTACAATTTCAGGACCTTCTTTATAGAAGAGCTCCATGCCGATTTTTACAAAAGGCTTTGCATCTTCTGTGTTAAATTTGTCTAAAAACTCAAAGGTCTTCTCTTTGTTTGGAAAGTCTAATGCGATAATTACGTCTTTTTTCATTTCTCCTCCTTATATGCTCTATTTGCTCTATATACGATGCGCGCTCCGTTTCCTTTAATCAATCTTTTATACCGTTAGTGAGCTGCTCCAATTATATCTTTAAGTGATTCTATCTTTAGTTCTTCGCAAACTTTTGGCAGATTTTCGATTATGTCTTGGCAAGCCCATGGATTAGCTAAGTTTGCAGCGCCAACCTGAATTGCGCTAGCTCCTGCCATCATCATTTCAATTACATCCTCCGCTCTTG
The DNA here is from genome assembly GCA_050908895.1 of Eubacteriales bacterium KG125. Lineage (GTDB taxonomy): Bacteria > Bacillota > Clostridia > Peptostreptococcales > Anaerovoracaceae > S5-A14a. Next base: position 102,534 of record CP171222.1, read on the forward strand.
AAATGCCTCCCATTCCTATTATTGGGATTTTACAAGCCTGGCTAACTTGGTATACCATTCTCAGCGCTACAGGAAATATAGCAGGTCCTGAAAACCCCCCCATTTTGTTGGCTAAAATGGGTTTTCTCTCCCTTATATCTATTCTCATTCCCAGGAGAGTATTTACAAGACTTAATCCGTCCGCTCCAGCATCCTCACAAGCCTTAGCAATCTCCACAATGTCCGTTACGTTAGGTGAAAGCTTTATAAAAACAGCCTTTGTGGTTACTTCCTTAACTGCCTTAGTAACTTTTGAAACACTATCAGTAGAAACCCCATAAGCCATCCCTCCGTTGTGTACATTAGGACAGCTGACATTGACTTCAATAATCCCTACTTGATTTACCTCGTCAAATTTCTCGGCAAGTTCCACATATTCGTCTATTGAAAAGCCACTTATATTTGCAATTACAGGTTTCTTATAACTTTCGAAAAGCCTCGGGAGCTCCTCTGAAATCACTTTTTCCACTCCTGGATTTTGAAGGCCTACAGAATTTATCATCCCCATAGGCGTCTCGGCAATTCTAGGTAGGGGATTCCCTAACCTTGGATTTACTGTAGTCCCTTTAAAACTTATAGATCCCAGAATATTTAAATCGTAAAGCTCTTTAAATTCCTGTCCAAATCCGAAGGTCCCACTGGCTGGGATTACAGGATTATCAAGGGTTAGATTCCCTAACTTTACGCTTAAATCTACCATTTGATTTCCTCCTTATAAAATACCGGGCCATCCTTGCAAACTCTCTTATAGCCTAACATAGTCTCACAGGTGCATCCCATACATGCTCCAAAGCCACAAGCCATTCTCGCCTCAAAACTGTATTGACCGTCAAAAGGGAGCTCCGTTAAAGCCTTGAGCATAGGCCTAGGTCCACAGGCAAAGATGTATGGGGTAAAAACATGCTCATTTTTAGCCCCATGCTCAAAGTCATGCTCAGCCTCCTGCTGGCTGAAACTGTAAATCTTATCAATAACATCTACCACCGTTCCCCTGGTCCCCATAGAACCATCCATAGTCGATATCATTGGATCAAGTTTAACGCCGTATTCTTCTCCTAATTTTCTAAATTCCTCTATTCCAAACACCTGATGTGCAGTTCCAAACCCAAGTATTACTGTAGGTTTTACACCTTTTTTCAAAAATTCTTCCGCAAGAGACATCATCGGTGGCACTCCCACTCCACCGCCTATTAGAAGTGGCTCCTTAGCTATTTTGTTGTCCACAAAACACTTCTCTTCGTCAAATCCATGGCCTAATGGCAGTAGGATCTCGAGTTCTTCTCCTTCGACAAGGTGTGACATGTCATAAGTGCCTTCACCTACAACTTTGTAGAAAAGCATTAGTTGATTGCCGTCCCATCCTGCTATGGAAATCGGTCTTGCTAGGTATTTCCCTGGAATTGATATATTCACGAATTGACCTGGAGTTATTTTCAAATTACCTACACTTTCAACGTTAGAAGGTGAAAGAAGCATCTTGTATGTGCTCTCTGCCACTGGTTTATTTAAAGCTATTTTAAATTTGTTTTTTTGCATTTTCTATTCCTTTAATTATCTTTTAAACGTCCTGATTATAGCTGAGTGAAAAACCCCATGTTTATAGCTCTGCGAACTTTATTTTTCCATCAACCATGGTGAGCACCGGTTTTCCCTTGAGATTCCACCCTTCAAAAGGCGTAGCCTTACCCATGGAGAAAAACTCTTTTGTATTTACCGACCATTCTTTGTCTAAATCAAGGACAGTTAGATCTGCTAATATTTCATCGGAGCCAAAACCTAGCGGGCCTTCAACATCAAATCTCTTTCGTGGATTTATGCTCATCAGTTCTATCATTTTTTCCAAGGTGATTATTCCTTTATCGACTAGGTGAGTATTCATAACACCAAAGGCAGTTTCCAGCCCTACTATGCCGAAAGCGCTGTGCTCCAAACCTTTGGATTTTTCCTCGGCAGTGTGAGGAGCATGGTCTGTGGCTATCATATCTATTGTGCCATCCTTTATGCCTTCTATAAGAGCTTCTTTATCCTCAAAGCTTCTAAGGGGTGGATTCATTTTAAATTTTCCATCTTCTCTGATATCTTCATCCGTCAGAACCAGGTAGTGGGGACCTGTTTCGCAGGTGACATCAATCCCTGAGGCCTTTGCCTTCCTGATTATACTCACCGTCTCTTTTGTTGATATATGACACACGTGATATTTACATCCCGTTTTAGCTGCAAGTTCAAGGTCTCTAGCTACTTGAACCCATTCGCTTTCTGAGGAAATCCCCTTATGCCCGTGGGCCATAGCGTAAGTACCATCGTGAATGTACCCGCCTTTAACCAGAGTCTCATCTTCGCAGTGAGCAACTATCGGCTTACCTAAATCTTTTGCTACTTTCATAGCCTCTTCCATCAGGTCACCGGCCTGTACACCTCTTCCATCATCACTAAATCCGATAACGTAGGGGGCCGTATCAATCATGTTAGCTAGCTTAGACCTGCCATCGCCTTTTTCTGTAATCGTTCCATAAGGAATCACTCTGACCACTGCATCTTTCTCAATTATATCTAATTGCGCCTTAAGCCCTGGCAAATCGTTAGGTGCCGGCTTTACGTTAGGCATTGGGCAAATAGTTGTATATCCTCCGTGAGCAGCTGCCATCGTACCCGTCTTTATAGTTTCTTTATAAAAAAATCCCGGTTCTCTCAAATGTACATGTACATCGACGAAACCGGGAATAATATATTTATTATTTAAATTGATAACTGAGTCAATAAGGCACGAATTCTGCGATAGTGACAGAGATGGTGATTGCGTAAAAAAAGGTGAAACAGCGGAAACACTTTTCTTATCTGAATCGACAAGCAGGTCCATTCTTTCGAATTTGTATTTGCTGTTTTGGGTAAATACCTGTGCGCCTTTAAGCAGAGTTTTCATCGTAATCTCCTTAATAATAATCTCTAAGTAATATTTTATTTCAAATCTTCAATATTCTACAACAAAACATTTTAATTATCAAGAGGTTTTCGATTTTTCTTTTATGGTAATTTTTCCCATATGCTTAACTGTGATGATAACAAAGAGATTACTTTGTTTATTCTACCCCTCACTTTTTATAGCAAAATCTGATTGAATATAATATTAGGTTTTGTTTGCATTTCTGCATGTTTAATATATAAACTATAAATCTATTTCAAGAATACAAGCCAACTATCTATTTTATCTTTTGGTTTTTCCCAACTTACAATAACACGTACTCCTTTCATCTCCGTACCGGAAATGCCTAAATTCCCGCCTTTTCCTAATAAATATACTGTATATTGCGAATCAGTATTTGCTTCATAAGAGCCCTTGATAAATTTTTCATCTGTACTAACTTTCCAAGCATCTAATCTAGGAATACTAATTTTTATATCTGTTTTTTGAGCAGCTATATCCAATGATATTTCTCCTTCTTTAATTTCCCTTATGCTTACTTCTTTATTTTCTTTTAAATCTATTTCCCCTGACTTTGCTATGATTCCATCTTTAGATACTACAAAAACAATAGCTTTGCCTTGTTTTTCTTTGATTAGATCTTTTGGAAAATAAAATTTTTCTCCATTTGTTCTATTCAAAATACATTTATTTCCCATCGCAATACCCACTGTATCTATTTTTCCTTTTGTTTCATTTTTTACTGTAAATGCAACATCAATATCATCACTATTTCTGTTCATGTAAAAGAATAAACCACAAATGCACAGTACTATAACCGATACTAATAAAGCAATCTTCCTTTTCATCTTAACACCTCCCTTATAGCTGACTTTTCAATAATATAATTCTTATGTGCTACTTTTTCAAAGTCCTTATCATGGCTTACAACTACGATCGTCTTACCTTCATCATTTAATCTAATAAGTGTATCGATTACAATTTTTTTATTCTCATAATCAAGAGAACCTGTCGGTTCATCCGCCAACATAATTTCAAACGGTTTTATCATATTTCTTGCAAGAGCTACCCTTTGCTGTTCTCCACCTGAAAGTTCATAAACCTTCGATTTTAATTTGTCTGAAATGCCCATTTTATTCAAGGCAGCTTCTATAAGATTTTTCTTATTCTTTTCTTGATTGTATTTTGCAGCAAGCATCATATTTTCCTCAACCGTCATTTTTTCCACCAAAGCAAAATTTTGAAATAAATAAGCAATTTTTTCTCTGCGTAATAGCTCTCCTACTTTAGGAGCTTTTATAGGATCTCGATTTGAAAAACAGGTTACACTACCACTATCATAATTTTCTAATGTCCCAATTATATTTAAAAGTGTTGTTTTTCCTCCTCCACTTTTCCCAAAGATACAAACAAAATCTCCTTTATAAATATCCAAACTAATATTTTCCAAAATACTGTGTTTTCCATATTTCTTAGAGACATTTCTTAAGGTTATTTGCAATTCCTTTTCTTTTTGCATTTAACAACCCTCCTTTAACCTAAGTACAATGCTTCTTTCACTTTTCTTTAGTTGTAAAATTTCTATGCCAAAACATATAAAACTTCCACAAATACCTATTATTAAACTAATCAAAAGTTTAGACATACTCCAACCATCTCTTGGTATAAACAGCCCAACATCACTTATTACTCCTGTTACCATAATAACCATAAATAAAATAATAATACTTATGATATAACCAACGATATTTCCAATAATTTTCTTATGATGTATATCAAAAAATCCATATCCCAACAACCTAGAAACATCTATTCGTTGTCCATGATTATAAAAATATGTTTCTTTATCTATTTTTAATAACGTTGCTAAAATAACAATAGATAAGACGAGACCAATAACATATATACTTGCCTCCATCTTATATTCGTCTATTCTTGAAACTATATCATCGTAGACTGAGCTGATATAGAGTATAAACGGCTCAGATTCTGTTTCTTCAATTATGTCCTTCAAACTCTCGTATGCTCTACTAGGCTCTTTAATATATGGATGTAGCTGCCCATTTACTAAAGATGATAGTTTGATTCCGTAATCTGGGAGTAATTCTTTACCATTTACTGCTACCAAAACATAATTTTTCAAGTTTGCTTCATCAATTCTTTTGCCACTATCAAAAGAAAATACACTTTGATTATCTTTCAGCCTTACATATGTTTCTATAATTGTACCTTGTTTTTTTATATTTTGAAAAATATGATCTTCGTGAATTTTTTCTTTGTCAAATTCAGTAATTTTAACATCTTCTGGAACAAAAACAATCCACTCATTCTCATGTATTTTATATTGTTCTATTTTATTCATATCTTTATCTAAGAGATTAGCAATATGTAAATAGTTTTTATTTACATAGGCATAATTGCCTTGAAACGGTTGTTGATTTAGATACTCCTCATCATCATTCATTCCCTCTTTTCTAACGTTCGGGGCATTAAATAATATTGCTCCACTATCGTCCAAACTATTCCATAAGTTATTCAGCTTTGGTATGACTATTTTATGAAACTTTTCATCATCTTTTTCATAACTCCAAGACCATGCACAAGCCATATTTGCATAATACTTTGAGCTTTCCCAAGTTGGAATGTATTGTTTCATACTCAAGTAATCATTGAGTCCTAAAATACTTACAATTGCTAGATAAAGAACCATAACAATCGACCCTGTTTTTATAAAAAAAGAACTTCTGTGATAACTTCTTCTATAACCTTTCAACAAGGCAATAACATTAATTCCTTTTAATTTGAGATAAATCAATATAAACTCTATTGATATTAGACCCCCTATTATAAAAGCAACTAAAATAAGTATTGTTTTCATTGATATCATAAATCCTAAAATATCACTAGGAGCAACTAAATATTCTATAATTCCAATCGTCAGTACAAGTCCCACTATTGCTGGTATTGCAAGAATATTTAAAACCTTAGCAATAGCTAAAGTTAATTTGTCGTATCCTAGTAAAATTGATATCGATAATTCCTTTGAAAGCATCCCATTATAAATAATTAGACAAAAGACATTAGCTACAAATATAACAAAAATCGTAAGCATATATAGATATGCTTGTTTCTGTGTGAATTCACTAGAAACAATAAAATCCGGATTAACCACGACTTCTGTTTTTAATTTTTCATTTTGATTTATTTCTTCAATAAACTTATTAATATTTACTTCCGTCCCTCTTACATGATAATCCCCATTAACTTTTTCCTTGTTGACGTTTTCAAAAGGAATTAAGCTTATATCTTTTGATGTCAGCAAACTCATTGATTTTACATTCTCAAAATCATTCAATTTGACTTTGCTATCAGCAATAGATATATTTCTAAAAGATTTCTTGAACCATTCAGAATCATTTAGATGAATGTAAATATTTATTTTTTGTTTATCAAATCTACTATTCTTAGGAATATATTCTTCCTTTATGAAGCTTAAATCATTTTTATTGGCTATTTTCTGCAATTCAATTATTGTTTTATCAGCTATTTCTGGCTTTGTTACAATGTTTACAGTAGTATTAAACTCTTTTATGAATATATTTAAAAACATTCCGTCTGAATAGAAAAACTTTCCTATACCAATCACTATAATTAGTAAAATTGCCAATATACCCACTGTTTTTTTCATTCTGTGTCATCTCCAACTTTATAAAAATAGTGAGTATGAGTAATGCCACAAGGCTAAAATAACAATGTGGCACCGCTCAAACTCGTTCAGCTATTTTTTATTTATTGTTATTTAACATCAGCCCAAGCCCTATTACCACTTAAAGCTTTTTCCCAAGAAGCTTCTGCTCTACTTCCAGCGCTTGTCCAACCCGAATAAGAGAATTGACCACCAGCACCTTGTACTGTAGTTTTATGTGTTTTATTATTGTGATCGTATTTAGACCAAACATATCGACTACCTACACCATGTCTCCATTTTCCACCTAAAAAACTTTTCCAACCGCTATCATAACTGAACAACTTTGGCTGAGTATAATCTTCTTCAAATACTTCCACCTCATAACCAAGACCTTCAACATATGGCAAGTTTGTTTCTTCTGCTGCAAATGCTGGTACAGATGATGCTAACATCAAACCTGTTAATAATACTAATGACAATGCTTTTTTCATGATAAATTCTCTTCTCTCAAATACTCAAATTTTTTTAATTTTTCTTTTGAATAAAGTTTTCCAGAACTCTACTCAATCTCCGTTCCTATACCTATGAGGATTATTGTAATTCATAAAACTCCACCTCCATTTTGTATATTTATAATCACAGATGATTATTCAAATTAATAATTCCATTCAAATATAAAAGAGCTATCCTTACTTACATTATAGAATAGCTCTTTATTTTATACTTAACAGTATCTTTGAATAATTCTTGCGTTTTCTTTGCGATTTAATTTGGTATATATGGAAGCATTACTTTAGCACAAACTCTTTTATTCTCCTCTCCAATTTCAAAAATTCCACCCAAATGTTTTACAATATCATTTACAATTGTAAGTCCAAGTCCCGATCCATTATTGCTTATTCGTCTTGATAAATCGCCCCTATAAAACTTTGAAGTAACCATATTCCAATTCACATTTAAATTTGGAGAAACATCATTTATAACACTTATTTTTAACATTCCATTTATTTCCTCAACATTTATATTTATGCTTGTTCCTTTCACAGAATAATTAACTGCATTTGTAATCAGATTCTCCATTATTCTAAGTAAAAGTTGTGGTTCCGTTTTAATCTTACTGTTTTCCAAATCTAAAAACTCCAAAATTAAAAGATGATCTTTTATAGATAAGCTTTTTTCTTCTTCCCACTGGCTAAAAAAAATTTTTATATCTACATCCATTAAATTTAGTGGAATTTCATTTAAATTGAATTTTAAATATGAAAAAAAATCTTCACTTAAACGATTTAAATATTTTATGTTCTCATATATAACATCAACAAACTTATTTTTTTGTTCTTCAGAAAGATTTTTTTCGTCTTTTAATAGTGTTATATAACCTATCATATTCGCAAGAGGAGTTTTTATATCATGAGCTAAATACGTTAGCAGATCTGTTTTTTCTTTATATACCAGTTCATACTCCTTTTCAAGTTCTTTATGGTAATTATGAAGTCCTATAAACAAATCTCGTTCCTTTGATAATGACTCATGAAATGGTATTAAATCTTTATCTTCACTTTTAAGATAATTCAGTCCAGACTCAAAATATTGATTATATACATAAAACCTTTTTTTCTGTATTATAAATGTCCCTATCAATATAGTAACTCCCCCTAGTAAAAGTATTATATATTTACCTATTTCAAAATAAAAGGAAGCAAATTTATCTAATGGCAATTCTAGATTTACACTGTCAACAAAAAAATTATCCATTATTTTATAAATGATGAAAAATAGGATTGTACTTACAAATATCCATAGTATTTGATAAATAATACCTTCCACAAAAAAAGTTTTCCTCTTACCCATTGATTTTATACCCCACTCCCCAAACGGTTAATATGACTGATTTTACCCCAATCTTTTCAAACTTACTTCTAATTCTTCTTACATGAACCATAACTGGATTAACTTCATTTTCTAGCACCTTATCACCCCATATTTTATAGTGTATATCATCCATATTATACACTTTACCAGGATCTTCCATAAGCAACCACAAAATATCAAATTCTTTTGGTGTTAGTTCAATCTCTATATTACCATAGTAAACTTTGTGTGTTTTAATGCTAATCTTTAAATTATTAACTTCTCTATCACAATTAATTGTATTTACAATATTTTTTGTAAATACATAATTTCTTCTAAAATGAGAATTAATTCTCGCAATCAGTTCAGATGGTTCAAATGGTTTTACGATATAGTCATCTGCACCTATATTCAATCCTTGCACCCTATGAATAGAATCTTCTAAGGCAGTAAGCATAATAATTGGCATAGTGGATGTTTCTCTTATCTTTTTGCATATTTCAAATCCATTTATATCAGGAAGTAAAATATCCAATAATATCAAGTCATATTTATTTTTTTCAAGTTCCTCTAACGCCCCTTTTCCAGTATGAAAAATGCTGATTTCCCAATTCTCTGATATTAAATACATCTTTATAAGCTCTGCTAAGTTAGTATCATCTTCTACGAGCATTATTTTCATTTCAGTCATTCAGTTCCACTCTCCTTAAAAGCAAATACATCCTTTGTAGTGCATTCCAAGATATTAGATGTTTTCGCAATTTTCTGTATATTATTGCATTGCTATGTTGTTAATATTTTACCATATAAAGTGTAATTTATAGACTTTTTTCACATTCTCCATTTTGCTTGACAAGAGGTTCTTGATTTTTATTTGATGGTAATTTCCCCCAAATGCTTATGCAAGTAATCAATCAACAAAAATGCTGCCACCGATGAATTCCCTTACAATAGAATTATTCACAATAGCCGAATCATCCTCAATAGTTCTAAAGAACTTCAAGAATCTCAAAAGTCTTCTCGCCTCTGCATATTCCTTCTCCTCAGGCATTATTCTCTCAAGAAGTGGCTGAGCGTATTTCTTCAAAACAGCAATCTCATAGGCATGATATGAATTAAACAAAACATCCGCTTCATCACTATATGGGAAAATATTCTTATCTTCACCAGCTCTCACCTTATGCCAATCAGCTATTGTACTCTTAGCATCATGTCCCCTAAATTGGCTGTCTCTAACCATCCTTCTTAGCATTCTTTCATCTGTGGTTGGTACTCGATTATGAGGATCTATATTTAACTGCGTAAGAGGACTTATATAAACCTTAAACTTCTCTGCTGGATCTATATATGGAGTAAGTTCATCATTCAGAGCATGGATTCCCTCTATTACTATAGGTTGATTCTTTTTTATTGAAATTTTCCTGTGACCAAACCCCTTAGTGCCTGTAATAAAATCAAAAGTTGGCAAGTCAACCTCATCACCATTTAACAATCCATTCATATTAGAATTAAACAGTGTGATATCAAGAGATCTTAAATTTTCAAAATCAGGTTCACCATATTCGTCAAGTGGGGTGTCTGCACGTTCCACAAAATAGTCGTCAGTTCCCATATACAAAGGTTCCAAGCCATTTACTCTAAGCTGAATGCAAAGCCTTCTTGCAAATGTGGTTTTACCAGAAGAAGATGGTCCTGCAATTAGAATTATTCTTTTCTTTTCCTGCTTAATCTGATCCGCAATCTGAGCAATTTTCTTCTCGTGAAGGGCTTCCGAAAGAAGCATTAGATCCATATAATCACCCTTTTCAATTTTTTCGTTCAAATCCGAAACATAACTAATCCCAAGAAGCTTGCTCCAAATCTTCTGTTCAGCAAAAGTCTTGTACATTTGGTTTTCTTCTTTAAATTTAGGGATTACATCCGGATTTGATTGATGAGGGAATCTCATAAGCATCCCTTTCCTGTATTTAATCAACTCAAAATACTTCAAATATCCCGTTGATGGCACCATAAGTCCATAAAAGAAGTCCCTGTACCCATCCAATGTATAGAATCTAACAGTCTTAAGATTTAGTTTTTCTTGAAGAATTCTCTTCTTCTCCTCCATCCCCTCTTCAGATAAAATCTCAAGAGCCTTCTTTCTGTTAACTTTCTCAAGTTCAATAGGCAAATCGGCAGCTACAAGAGCCTTCATTTCATTTTCAACATCTAAAACATCCTCTTCCGAAAAGCCATGTTCCTTCGCAGCTTCAATATAAAGTCCCTTATTCAAAGAATTTTGAATAGTTATATGGGCTGCATTTCCCCATACTTTATTCACAGCACGGAGAAGCAAAAGTGTTAAACTGTACTGATAAACATAATTTGCTGCTTGGGTTCTAATATCAAGCAAAATGATCTCATCTCCATCTTTGAGAAGATAGTTTAAATCTTGATAATCGTTATTCACATTCGCTGCATAAATTGAATATGGAAGCTCACCTGCAAATTCCTTATATACATCCTCTACAGTCATGCTATCCTTAAATTCAAAATCTTGCCACTCCTCCCGCGGCCCTAGTTTCAACTTGATTTCCATTAAATCCTCCCTACACATTACTTACATTTAATATTACCCTCAAGTTCTATAATTTTCTATACCCTATTTGCTTCTCCAAACACCTTAAAACATTATTTATTCTCTATAGCTCAAAATACTCATTTGCCAGTCTCACAAACTCTTTCATTTCCTCTTCATTAAGAGTAATGCCTCGACCACACTTGCTGTGATCCTCATTCCAATCTCTCAAATCGTACTTCGCAGGCGTATCGTTCCAAGACACCAAATTAAGCTCTCTTTTCCATCCTTTATCAGACTTTCTCAAAACTCCAATATGCTCTGTAATAACGTATGTTACAGCACCCTTATTCTCCATAACTTCTCTCCTTTTTATCTAGTTTCTTTACAAAGTGTAGGTTTAGGATAAGAATAAGTCCGACTACAAAATATTTCTATGAGAAAAATCCTAATTGGCAAATTTTAACATTTTCTTGTCTGATTTCGTCATTCAATAGATAAATCCCATCTTCCCTTAGAACAGCTCCTTCAGCTTCTGGAAAAATCCCTTTTTCGGTTTTTTATTTTCTCCTTTAACCTTCTTGTCTGCAACCCTTATCGAATCCGTTTTAACGACAAACTGCACGCTGTTCACCTGGGTATTTCTTTCAGAAACAAAAGAGTTTTCTCCGGAAGAACCAGAAGTGCCTCCTCTTAAACTACCTAGGATTTGTCCCAGTTTTTCCTCAGCTTCAACCTTCATTTTCTTCGACTCGCTATCCAGCTTGCCTGTTCCTGCTCTGAGTTTTGACGTACCATCTTTTAGTTTGTTCACCGACTGTCCCAGGTCATAAACCCCAGATGTTAGTTCTCCATAGCTTAAAGTGATTTGGGAAACTCCTCCTGTATATTCTTCTATTCCATTATCCAGTTTTTCATATTCAATTACAAGCTGATTTATTGCCTGAGCAAGCATATTTAATTTAATTGTCATGAAAGAAAGACCATCCACAAGCTCATTAATTTTTTCATCAAAAACAGCGTATGAACTCTGAAGTGTTTTTCCGCCGGCAAGTATTTTGTTTATCTCCTCGTTGACCCTTGTAAGGTAAATTTCCGTGCCCTGTATACTGGCATTATTGCCGTAAGCCAGCTGCCTTAGCTGGGTGATTTTGTCCTGGATATCTTTCAAGATTGCCGTGTCGATTCCACGGTTTTCCAGCTCCGTTGAAAAAGCTTCGAGAGTTGAAATAATTAGATCTAGCTTTTCCATGACCCTTGTATTTCCATCGGTTAATTGGTCTAAATCAAGGTCTTCAGCTGCCAGGGCCGACTTATAGGACTGGTAGTTCACCCCTTCCTCAAGGAGACCAATCCCCATAACAAGCTGGTCAATTCCACTTGCGACCTGGGATGACCCAACACGGAGTTTGTTCAAATCTTCTTCGCTGGCCTTAAAAGCCTGAAGTTGCTCATTTACCTGGCTTATCGCTTTTCTGAATTCCTTGGAGCCCTTTCCCAGCTCTCCCGAATGGGAGTCCAGAATAGCCAAGGTTTTTTCCATCTCCATTACTCCCGTCGATAGCTTATCTGTTCCCTGAGATTTAAAGGCTGAGACACCATCGTCTAATTGCGATGCGCCAGTAGAAATACTACCTGTAGCGGTTTTCAGCTCATCGAGTTTCCCAAGGAGATCTTTGTCATCGAGGTCGATGTTAAGCCGTATAGGAAGAGCGTTAATGCTGATTCCATCCATTTCGAAATCCTCTACATCGGCTTTTATGGTAAAATCCGCACCCTTGCCTGGCAATGCCGTGTATGTCAGCTGTTTTTTCGAGCCTACATTGGCAATAGTCATGTTCTCCGCTTTAATATTTTTCGCCTTATAGGTATCGAGCAAAACATTTATCTGCATAGGATATTTGTTAAAAAATTTCCCTGAAACTTCCTGATTTTCAGAGACGTTCACCGAAATCGTAAGGGCCCCGCTCCTACCTGCAAGTTCCTTGCCGGGGAGCTCCTTTCCATCTAGAGAATACTTGATATCCACATTCCATGGCAGGGGTTTGTCCTTTAGAACGCCTTCATAATACAGCCTCCCCTTGCCTGCCTTGGTGGTAACCATACCCGCCTTATTCCTAACCTTCGCCTTGGAATTCATAGGTTTTACCCTCTCATATTCCCCATAGTCCAGAATCTGAGTTTCCTTATCCAGGTCAAAAATATTTACAACCGACACAGATTTAACTGCCCCCTGAGTTGTCAAATTCCCATATACGACCTCTTCTTTTGGAGTGTTTTCTTGTATTTCTTCCCCATATATGGGCATAACAAGGCTTCCAATTAGAAGTAGGGACAACAAAATAGCCGTCTTCCGCCCAAGATTCTCCCTTCTATTGTTTTTATTTTTATTCGTATTATTCATATTTCGCCTTCTTTTTTGCAAATATTTTCTTTATAAATTCAAACCTTTTTTCTTTAACCGCAAACCTGTCAAAAATGCATAAAATTTTCGGCAGCACAAACATAACTATTATTATTGAAAAAATCGCTCCTCTGCCAATAAAAATCCCCAGTTGAGCCAAAAGCTGATTTGAAGATATATATCCCATGAGTAACCCAACAACTGTAAGAGCACTTCCTGAGGTCAAAATCGAAACCGTTACATCTGAAATAGTCTTTTTTGCAGCCTCGTCTTTCTCATAACCCTTACGATTTTCTCTATATTTATCCGTCATCAAAATCGCATAATCTACTGTCGCTCCCAATTGAATACTTGAGATGATTAAATATGCAATATAGAAAATAGGTTTATCAAAGAAATATGGAACAGCCAGGTTCATCCATATTGCAGTTTCAATGGATAGAACCAGTATGACTGGCAAAATAAGTGAATGTAGGGTAAAAAGCAAAACCATAAAGATAGCGATAATCGCCACTATATTTACCTTCTCTAGATCTGCCGCTGCTGTTTTCATCAGATCATAGGTGCTAACCCCTTCTCCTGCAAAAAAGTAGTCGTCCCCAAAAGTTGTTTTTGCTATTCTCCTTATATTTTCAATAAGTTTAAAGGTTTCCTCGCCTTCATAAGGCACATCCACCGAAATTATCATTCGACTGTATTTATCCGAAATCAGCTTTGATTTTACTTCCTCTTCCAAGAACTCAGAAGGAATCTCCTCGCCAACATTATCCACATATGAGGTAACCGAGCTAACCTTCTTTAATTCAGAAACCTTTGCAGAAAAGCTATTTTGTTCCACTAACTTATCCTTGGGCGCTAAGAGAACATAGACATCCTTCTCGCCGAATATTTTGTTGATTTCAATTGTGTCTTTGCCGAGTTTCGTGTCCTCCCCATATATGTGAGATGAGCCGAAATAGTACTCGTTGCTTCTTGAACCCAGGTATGAAGGGAGAATAAGGAGCAAGACTAGGATCATCATTGGAATTCCCCATTTGTATACTGATTTTCCAAATCCGCTGAGGCTTGGAACGAAGGCTTTGTGGCGAGTTTTATCCATCCATTTAAACATCCCCATAATTAGGGCTGGCGTAAACACAAAAACCGTGATGAGGCTTATAACCACGCCCTTCGCCAGAGCTAATCCCAGGTCAGGACCCAGCCTTAGTCGCATTAGCACCAGGGCAAAAAATCCAATCATAGTTGTGAGTCCGCTGCCGAAGATGGAGCTGTAGGATTTCTTCAGTGCCATCACCATAGCATCCTTGACATCCACCTGCTCTCCCCTGCACTCCTCGAAACGATGTATGAGGAAGACCGAATAATCAAGGGAAACCGCCAGTTGTAAGATTCCCGTGGCTGCGTCCGTCACAAAAGAAATTTCTCCGAAAATAAGGTTGCTACCTGCGTTGATTATTATTGCAACGCCAAGGCCAGCCAGGATGATCAATGGTTCAACCCAAGATCTGGTCGTAATCAGAAGGACGATAAGCACAAAAATAACCGAAAATATTTTTATGAGCTGCACCTCAGACACGCTTTCCACCGTGGCTTCAGCTGTGGAAACCGCACTTCCTGTTATGGGATTTTTCCTTCCAACTATTTTTTTTATATCCTTTACCGCCGAAATTCGCTTATCCTTGTCTATGGTTACGCTGAGAAGGGCATTGCCCTCTTTGTAATAGGTGTCTTTAAGCTTTGGGTCGATGTTTTCTAAGGGGATATTAGTATCTGCCAGGTCATCAAGCCAAATTACATTTGAAACACCTTTTACCTTAGAAATTTTGTCCTTGTATTCCAGAGCCTCTTCTATGTCTACACTCTTTAACATAATTCGCGCGTTAGGGATTCCATCTTTAAACTCTTTTGTCATAGTCTCAATTGACTTTGTAGAGTGGACGTCCTTTGGCAGGTAATCGCTTACATCGTAATTAACCGATACGAGTTTTTGAGCTGGAAAACTAAAAAAAGCCATAATAAAGAATAGGACAATTATTGACCTCCGGTGGTCGATTACCCACCTGAAAACAAAATCTTTTGTTCTCATAATCATAATTCTCGTCTACCTTCCATGGCTTTAAATAACGTAGTTTTATCTGTGAATTCCAGGCCACCCCCAATTGGAATTCCGTTGGCAAGTCTGGACACTTTAATTTTTGCAGGCTTTAGCAGGCTTGCGATATACATTGCTGTGGTTTCGCCGTCGATGGTTGGATTTGTTGCCAAGATTACCTCTTCTACGGGATTTTCCTGCAGTCTAACAATCAAATTCCTGATGTTAAGATCCTCTGGACCAATTCCCTCAATAGCAGAAATATGTCCGTGAAGCACATGATATAATCCATTAAATTCCCTCATTTTTTCTAGGGCAACCACATCCTGTGGCATCTCAACAACGCAGATGATATCTTTTCTTCGTCTTTGGTCGCTGCATATACTGCATGGATCCTTATCAGTCCAGTTTCCGCAAACAGAACATTGGTGCATCGACCTTTTGGCTTCTCCTATGGCTGTACTTAGAGATTGAACATCCACGTCGGGCAATGACAAAATATGAAAGGCCAGCCTTTGTCCGGATTTATCTCCAATGCCTGGGAGCCTTGATAATTCACGTATCAAGGTCGCCAGTGGTTTTGGATATTTGTTCATCTTTATAGACCTGGGATTCCCAGTCCTCCAGTAAGCTTACTCATTTCGTTTGATGAGTCTTCTTCAACCTGTCTCATAGCTTCGTTTACAGCCGCAACTACTAAATCCTGGAGCATCTCAATGTCATCTGGATCTACTATTTCAGGTTTAAGGTCAAGTTTGAGGATTTCTCTCTTTCCGTTAACTTTTACAGAAACTGCTCCGCCACCTGCTGTTGTCTCATACTCCTTAGCCTCAAGCTCTGCCTGCATCTCTTCCATCTGCCTTTGCATTGCCTGAACCTGGGCCATCTGTCTTTGCATATTTCCAGCACCGCCTGCTGATGGTGCCTTTCTCTTTCCAGCTCTCATGCCTCTTCCCATTTTAAAATTCCTCCTAAAATATTTATCAAAATTAAAATGTATTTACCGTATCTTTATTCACAATAGTTTTATCCCACACTATGTGATTTTAAATTGTTTTAATTTCTACATCTCCCAAAAGTTCCTGAAGCCTTTGGAGTGTCTCGTCATTTTCCTGCACTCCATCCTCAGAATCCTTTGTAGCCGAAATAACTTTACCTCTCACCGGCCTCTTCAGAACCACAGTAGCGACCTCTGAGATAAGAGCCAGCGCCCCCTCAAGTCTTTGCTTCGTAACCTTGTTTTCAGCCTCTATAGTAAACTGAGTTTCAGATATATCAATAATCCTTGCCTTACTTCTTAGACTTCCCACCGAAGGTCTTGATTCCGATACCTTTCTACAAATTTCATTCCATATTTCCCCATAGCTTGATTGATCTTCTACAGTTATCTCCGTAATCTTTACATTCTTAACTACTTTCTCATCATGGGACAAAATACTCCCCTCCGAAAAATCCATATCCAGTTTTCGATGTGCTTCGGCATTCGGTGTAGCTGACTTTTGATTTTCTAAAGTTTTCGATGTATTTGACTTTGTTTTATTCTCACTGAAAACCCTTTGCGGTATAGCTCTCGATGAGCCAAATTTAGATTCAGCATTCAAATCTTGCTGAATAGCTGAAAACTCCATCGGTGCAGCTAACTTCATAAAGGCCAGCTCCAAAAAAATCCTAGGCTGCGTTGAGCTCTTTGAGTCCTTTGCTGTATTTGCAAGAAGCAAAAGCCCCTTATTTATCTGAGAAAGCTCCATTTTTGAGCTTTGTTTCTTAATTGATTCTACCGTTTCTTCTGCCAAATTTAAAATCCCTTGGGGATTTTCAACAAGTTTGCTCACCATTAAATTTCGGTAATGTCCCGTTAGATCCTTCAAAATCTGCCTGGATTCTTTTCCTTTGTCAACGGCTTGATTAATCAGAGAAATTCCTTCTGCCAGGTCTCCCCTTATCACACATTCTGTTATGCCTAACAAGAATTCTTGAGACAAGCCACCCGCGTATTCCAGAACTACCTCTTCGGTGATATTTTGTTCTCCCGAAGCAAGACATTGCTCAAGAAGACTGAGACCGTCTCTAACTGATCCATCTGCGCTGGTTGCTAGAATATCGGCAGCCTGTGGTGATAAGCTAACCCCCTTGTTTTGACATATTCTCATAAAGTGTTTTACCAAATCTCCATGAGTCACACGTTTGAAATCCAGCCTCTGACAGCGAGACAAAATCGTCTGCGGGAGCTGCTGTGGATCCGTAGTTGCTAATATCAAAATTACATTTTCTGGGGGTTCTTCAAGGGTCTTTAAAAGAGCGTTAAATGCAGGAGTTGTTAACATGTGAACTTCGTCAATTATATAAACTTTTTTTCCCCCCACAGCTGGTGGGTAATTGACGCTTTCCTTCAGCTCTCTAACATTGTCAACGCCTCGATTTGAAGCTCCATCCAGCTCTATAACGTCGACAAAACTTCCCTGTCTTATAGCTTCACAGTTATCGCAGTGACCGCATGGTCTACTTATCTTATCTTCGTCCTGACAATTTACTGCCTTAGCCAGAAGTCTTGCAATAGTTGTTTTGCCCGTTCCTCTGGTACCACAAAATAGGTAAGCATGACCAACTGTGTCGGTTCTCACTTGGTGGGACAAAACTTGTACTATATGATTTTGACCTATGACTTCTTTGAAAGTTTCTGGTCTTTCTTGTCTGTAGAGGGCTATATACATTCACATATCTCCTGTTATAAAATTACCCTTAGTTAGCTCCACAGCTAAAACGGAGAAGGCTTTGCTGCGGCACATAAGAGCCTCCACTTATTGCTGCTTCCTTCCGGACCTGACAAGGTTCGTGGTGTCTTATTGCGCAGGACCCAAACCATATAGGTGGAGCTAACTAAGGGCAATAATTCTTTAAAATCCACTGTAAAAGAGCTTAAAAATTCCTCTCACAGTGGTCTTCCATTATATCGAAATTTTTGTTTTTTGTCAAACTGGACTTTAGGCAATGTGGTTAAACTATGATAATTTCACCCTATGAACTAATCAGCGAAAATTTCACCACCATTGGCACTCAAATCTCTACACTTTAAGCAACAACGGTCTTACACAATCGATCCAGCTTCTCCATAACAGCACCCTGATAGTCTTCAGCACACATTACAATCAGATAATCTCCTCCCCTAACGATGGTACTACCGCTAGGGATTATTTCTTTGCTATGGCGCATAAGAGAAATAACAAGAGAACCCGGAGGAAGTAGCATGTCAGAAATGCTCTTACCATCCATTGGGCTTCCTATATACACATCTGTTTCTAGAATAATTTTCTTGCTCGCCCTATTTTTAAGTCTTCTTCTGTATTCAAGTTCCTCTTCGGTGGTTTCCTCTCCGCCGTTTTCTTTCTTGCTCATAAGCCTATCCAAAAGCAGATCGTAAATAGGCGATGTCCCTGTGAAATCAGCTACAAGGTAAGAAATTAATCCCACTATAACAAGAGGAAAGAAATTTTGAAGGTCTCCTGTCATTTCAGTAATAAGGATAATTCCCGTTGCAGGAGCCCCAACGATTGCTGCAAACATTCCGACCATTCCATAAATCACAAAATTATCTAGGTACATGTTTTCAGTGCCATTAGCCTGATTGAAAACCACTCCGAAAATTCCTCCGACAATTGCCCCAAGTACAAGTAGTGGCAAGAAAATTCCTCCTGCAACACCCGAGCCAAAACTGATAGCAGAGAAAATAAGCTTAACTATAAACAGAACAATTAAGCTGACAAGTATACCCATCACAAACTTGCCACCAATAATTCCACCGCCTAATGAGAATTCTCCATGAGCTATTTTGCCGACAAGACTGTGACCACCGCCGAGAGCTTCCGGCATCAAAATCATAACAAGAGCAGCAAGAGCAAAGGCAAAGCCTATAGCTACAGGTTTAGGCAACTTATCATAAGTACTTAAGGCCTTCATCATCAATTTATTGTAGACATTCCCTAGTAGTCCTAATAAAACGCCCATAAGCAATAGCATCCAATAAAGATGGAGTGGTATTCTATGAGGAATATGCAAATCAAATACAGGATCCAATCCAAAGATATATGCAGATACAAAATTAGCACTTATACAAGCTGCCATGGTTGAAGTCAGTACATCTACAGAAAAATTTTTATGCAATTCTTCCAGCGCGAAAACCGCTCCGGAAAATGGAGCACAAAAAGCCCCTGCAAGTCCTGCTCCTGCTCCACAGGTAAGGAGCATCTTCTCTTCAACCGGAAGCCTTTTTGTTGCCCTTGAAAACCCTTTACCAACAAGAGCACCCAGCTGAATTGACGGTCCTTCCCGTCCAATTGAAAGACCGGCACAAATAGCCATTACCGCACCTATGAATTTAGCAACAAGCAATCTGTATACCGGTTGCTTTATCTCTCCTCGAAGCTCCGCCTTAACCTGGGGGATACCACTGCCTGAGGCTAGAGGCTGCCACTTAGCCATTATATAAACACAAAGAGCAAGAAGCCCAATAATTCCAATCGCTATTGGGAATCTACCTGATTGAATCATAGGCAAAATAGTATTTTCCCTAATGTGCTCTGCTTGTTCTATGGCAAGCCGAAACAGACCTACCACGCCACCTGCGATAAGGCCTACAAAAACTCCTTGTAGAGTCATTCTATACTTCATCTTTTTGAAACGCTCTAGCTGGAAAACTACTTTGTTATCTTTCATCCTTCCCTCTCACAATTCAATCACTCTCAAACCTCTGACTAAATCCTCCGACCTAGTTATTATATAAGTTTGTTGTCATGTATTCAGGGTCACAAGTGGCGTCAATACCCAATGATTTAAGTGTCTGCTCATCATTATCACTCAAAATAGCCGTACAGTGAGCTCTCACACCCTTTAATTCCACCAGTTTATCGGTCGCCTGTTTTGCTAATTTACATCTTGTTCCTGAAATTGTTAGAGCTGTTAGAATTTCTTCTAAGTTAAGTGAAGTTCTGTCGTATCCTAATGTTTCTGTCTTAAGAGTTTGAATAGTTGATAAGACATCCGGTGTTATCAACAGGACGTCGTCATCCATGCCACAAAGCTTCTTGATTCCATTAAGGACTGCTGCTGCTGCTGCAACCATCCTCCTTGAACTTCGTCCAGTGACAATTTCTCCTCCCGGAAGCTCTAGGGCCATAACAACCACATTTTCATATCGCTTATCACACTGTCTCTTATATTCCATATAATCTCTAGCAGGTTGAACCACCTTCCTGTCTTCAACAGTTTTTCCTACCTCGTTCATGAGAAGCTGGGAACGCTCAAGAGAGGACTCGCTGATCTTACCTTTTTTGTAATCACATTTTGCAATTAAGTATCTTCTGATAATTTCTTGGCAAGCGGCTTCGCGACATATTTCGTCATCAACTACGGCGTACCCTGCCATATTTACACCCATGTCAGTTGGGGAATTATATTCTGAAGGCTTTTTTGTTATCTCTTCAATTATGCGTTTTACAACAGGGAATACCTCTACATCTCTATTATAATTCACAGTCATTTTCCCATAAGCTTCTAGATGGAATGGATCTATCATATTGACATCCTTAAGGTCAGCTGTTGCAGCCTCATAAGCTATGTTTACTGGATGTTTAAGGGGCAGATTCCAAATCGGGAAAGTCTCAAACTTTGCATATCTAACCTTTCGTCCCCTTATTTCCTCATGGTAGAGCTGTGAAAGACACGTAGCTAATTTCCCGCTACCTCCCCCTGGGCCTGTTACAACAACAAGAGGTTTTTCCACTTCAATATAAGGGTTTGCTCCATATCCTTCCTGACTAACTATGATTTCCACATCCGTTGGATATCCCTTTGTATAGTTATGCTTATACGTCTTGATTCCACGGCGCTCCAACTTATTTATAAACATATTAACTGATGGTGAATCCTCATATCTTGTAACCACCACACTATTAATAGTAAGATCATATTTTCTAAAAGTGTCAATAAGTCGCAAAACCTCAAGGTCATATGTAATCCCAAAATCTTGTCTTGTTTTATTAGTCATTATATCACCGGCATAGATACAAATAATAACCTCTGCCTGATGCTTGAGGTTCTGCAAAAGCTTAATCTTTGCATTTTCATCAAATCCCGGTAAAACTCTCATAGCATGTTTATCATGAACTAATTTCCCACCAAACTCCAGATAAAGTCTCTGACTATCACCTGATTTAATTCTCTCTAATATGTGATTGGATTGCATTTCAAGATACTTTTTGGGGTCAAAACCTGCTTGCATTTAATTTTCTCCTTTTTATTTTTTGCGTTTATTTAAGTTAATATCATGGCTATTACCACAAAATATTTGCATGTTAGTGTTATTTTGCTAGTTACTCACTTTAATTTTAAGAGAATTTCTACCATCAATTAGTCCATCAAGACTTATATGATAATCGATGTTAACATCACCATATCCCTCTTCATTTAACTTATTATCCACTTTGTTAGTCAATACTTCAAGAGGTAGAACCCCCATAGGAGTCTCATAACGGCTAAAATATCTCTCACCGGTCTCAAACACAATCTCGTCTGGCTGCCTGTTATCGCTGGTCCTTCTCATTTTAACTTTATCGTTTTCTAAAATAAGCGTAGTGCTACATCCCTCAAGACCGGAAAGATGAGATTCATCATAAAGGACATACGTCTTCCCATCTCTCTGGTACAACTTCCCCTCTGTAATTATTTCAACATTGCCATCTGAGTCTTCAGGCATCCCAAATTCCCCACCAGAAATTTTCAACGTTACAAGTTTCATAATCTTCTCCATTCAATTATTTACCCACCCCAAGAATTTGAGGTGGGAAAAGAACATTTATTACTTAAATATCGTACCACAAAATAACCGTTTTTACAACATTTCTCATAATTTGCATACGTCCACTTCTTGTGGTATACTTGGTTGACAATAGGGAGGAAATTATGGGTACAAGATCAGACATACTTCAAATTTTGATGGACGAGGAAGTAGGCTATCACTCTGGACAAGAACTAGGAAAGCGTCTAAATGTTTCTAGGAACGCTGTATGGAAAGCCATAGAACAACTTAGAGATGACGGGTATGATATAGAAAGCCGTCCAAGAGTAGGCTATCGATTAGTAGGTGGAACTCACAGTATAACAGAAAGCTCCATATGCGGACATATAAAAAGTCCTTGCAAGCTTTATGTTTTTGATACGGTAGAGTCAACAAATGACTTTGTTTCCCAACACTCTCACGAAATCAAAGAAGATAAACCACTTCTTGTAGTTGCCAACAAGCAAACTAGTGGTAGGGGTAGAATGGGAAGAAAATTCTTTTCCCCACCAGGAACAGGACTTTACATGTCTATTGGTATTAAGCCAAAATTTGCTATCGACAAGGCACTCTACACAACTATAGCAACAGCCATTGCTGTATGCCACGCAATTGAAGAAGTTGCCCCAGTTAAGGCCCGCGTAAAATGGGTTAACGATATCTTTCTCAAAAATAAAAAAGTCTGTGGCATCCTAACCGAGGCTGCTGCAAACCTAGAAACTGGTAAAATAGATAAGATTATAATAGGGATTGGAATCAACTGCTTTGCTCCTGCACATATGCCTGATGATATTAAAAATATAGCGGGCGCCGTTTCAAAGACAAGAAACTCCTTTTCAAGAAACGAACTTGCTGGCCTAGTATTTGAAAATGCAATGAAAATTTTCAAAGAACTAGAACCAAAAGAAAATAACCCAACGGCCATGTTTGAAACACCTACATCAGGTGCTGGCGGCCCAAAGTTTTTACAAGACTATAGGTTGCGCTCAAACGTTTTAGGCAAAAAAATATCCATATATCCCCATCAAGGTGCTGCCCCGATTGCAGCCAATGCTATTGACATTGATGACAATGGTGGCCTCGTGGTTGAATACATGGAAGGTCCTAAGATGAGACAAATAGAGTCTCTTACTACAGGAGAAATAAGTATAAGGGTGGAGTAACTCTCCACCCTTTTAAAGTCCTTTTTTAATCTGATTAAATTTTACTAAAAACTTGCAACTACAGCTTTTCCGTATTTCTTTTCAATAAATTTCTTCACAGAATCAGAAGTAATTGCCTTCATAAGAGCTTTTGTTTTATCACTCTTTTCATTGCCCTCTTTTACAGAAACAATATTGGCATAAGTCGAAGCAGCTTCGCTGTCTGATCCCTCGTAAACAAGTCCTGTGTCGTCCTTTATTCCTGCACTGAGTGCATAATTACCGTTAATTACTCCAAGAGCAACAGATGACATGCTTCTTGGAATAATCGCAGCCTCTAGCTCAACAATCTCAATGTTTTTAGTATTTTCGACAATATCCTGTTTTGTTGCAGTAAGACCTACTCCATCTTTTAACTTTATTAGGCCCTGTGCTTGAAGTAACAAAAGAGCTCTCGCCTCATTAGTTGTATCGTTTGGCACAGCTACTTTGTCGCCGTCAGAAAGTTCATCGATGCTTTTCTTAGTTCCCTGGTAAAGTCCTAGAGGCTCATAGTGAACATCTCCAGCGCTTACAAGATGTGTTCCCTGCTTTTTATTGAATTCATCCATATATGGTTTGTGCTGGAAGTAGTTGGCGTCAATATCTCCAGATTCTAAAGCCTTATTTGGCTGAACATAATCTTGAAACTCAACAACTTCAAGCTTATATCCATCTTTTTCTAATACCTTAGCAACTTCTTTTAAAATTTCTGCATGAGGAGCTGGGCTAGCACCCACCTTAATTGTTTTCTCCCCATCACCTGATTTGTCGCCGCAACCCGCTAGAATTCCAGCACTTACAATTAATGTAAGAATAATACCTACTGTTAAGATTCTTTTCTTCATTTTTTTATAATCGAACTGATAATCAGTCGACACTCCTTTCCAAATTTAAATATTTTCATATATTTTACCCATGGTTTTTGTGAATTAAGCTAAATTATATGAAATTTTTTAATTATTTTTTAAATTCTATTATCTGTATGTTTGGAGATCCACATACCCAGTTCTTGTAATATTTGAACAAGAATCACCAGAACAGCAATTGTAATCCATTGAACTTGAGCATTAAATTTGTATAGTCCATAATTTATGGCTACAGCTCCAAGGCCTGCTCCACCAACGATTCCTGCCATAGCTGAATACCCTAGGATAGTTACAAGAGCGACAACGCTACCTACCAATATTGCTGGTTTTGCCTCAGAGAGCATTACCTTCCTAACGATCTGCCAATCACTTGCTCCCATAGATTGAGCTGCTTCAATTACTCCATTATCGATTTCCATAACTGAACTCTCCACAAGCCTTGCGATAAACGGAGTCGCAGAAACCACTAAAGGAACTATAGTCGCTGCAATACCAATGGTTGTACCCGTAACAAACTGAGTAAACGGGGTTATAGCAATTAGTAATATCAGAAATGGAACCGCCCTAAGAACATTAATTACAGTTCCTAGACAAAAGTTAAAAATTCTGTTTGGTCTAATTCCATTTTTACCAGTAACTACAAGTGCCACTCCAAGAGGCAAGCCTATAATATATGAAATCACAGTGGAAACAAGTGTCATATATAAAGTGTTTAAGCTCTCTTCTGCTAGCATATTAAACATCTATTCCCACCTCCTCAATCTCTTCGAATTTTATTCCTTGATCACGCAAGAATTCTAACTGCCTCTCAGCAGACTCCTTGTCCTCAGAAATCTGTATAACCATCTGCCCCATTGAAACACCATCAATATTTTGTACATTAGCATACATGATATTGACTGGCGCATGGCAAGTGATAATCATATTGCTTATAACCGGTTCAAAGGTTGATCTACCATCAAAGACCATACGAATTAGCATTTTCCCTGTATAAGTCGTCGTAACTGTTCTGCCTGGGAACACTAGCTTTTTGGCTGCCTCAGTTTGAGGGTTGGCAAAAATGTCTGCTACTGGACCAGTCTCAGCAATTACTCCCTCATCAATGATTGCAACTCCGTGACAAATCTGCTGAATCACGCTCATCTCGTGAGTAATTATAACGATCGTGATTCCGTACTCCTTATTTATTTTCTGCAAAAGTGCTAAGATCGATCTGGTAGTTTTCGGATCCAGTGCACTAGTTGCCTCGTCACATAATAGCACTTTCGGGTTGGTAGCAAGGGCCCTTGCTATAGCAATTCTCTGTTTTTGACCACCTGAAAGCTGTGACGGATAAGCGTTTGCCTTTTCTGATAGTTCAACGAGAGCAAGAAGCTCTTTTGCTCTTGCGACAGCCTTATCTTTAGGAATTCCTGCAATTTCCATAGGGAAGCAGATATTCTGAAGACAGTTTTTCTGCATAAGGAGGTTGAACTGTTGGAAGATCATAGCAATTTCCCTGCGCTTAAGGTTTAACTTTTTTTTGCTGAGGCTCATAATATCTTCGCCGTCTATTAAAACCCTGCCTGTGGTTGGCCGCTCAAGTAGATTCATACATCTAACAATGGTACTTTTTCCTGCCCCTGAAAGTCCGATAATACCAAAGATTTCACCTTTATCTATAGAAAGATCAATAGATTTCAGCGCCTCAACAGTATTGTTTTTCGATTTGAAAACTTTAGAAACTCCTTCAAGTCTAATAATAGGAGCTTTGTCTGACGGGCTACCTTTCTCGTAACTAGCATCTTGCGGTCTGTTATCAAGGACCCTATATGAAACCGCTCTAGTACCCTCCTCATCCGTCTCTAATTCTAATATATATCCACTTCCTGGAGGTGGAATGAGATCCCACCAAGTCTTTTCTACATCTGGAAAGCACTCAAGCAAAATAGATGAAATTACGCCTCCGTGGGTAACAAGGACAGAAGCGACCTTTTCGTCCTTTGGATCTGCTTCGATACGAGCTTTGTGATCAGCGAAAACTTCATTAAGTCCCCTTACTACTCTATCGTGGAACTCTCTCCTAGATTCTCCCTGTGGCGGTTTCACGTCAAGAGTCTCATCAAAAACCCATTTTTTAAATTCCGGATCATCTTCAAGTTCAGCATAAGAATGCTTCTCAAAAATCCCAAAATTCATCTCATCAAAATCTTTTATCGCCTTACTTTCCCGTTCTCCAAAGAGCAAATTCATAGTTTCCTTTGTGCGTGAAAGCCCCGACGTGTAAAAATCAAATTTATCATGTATTGGATATGGATTGTTAGCCGCAATCTCCTCAAGGGCTTTTCTTCCCTCCTCTGACACTGGCAAATCCGAAGCCCCGTAATACCAGCGCTTTTGGTTGCCTTCCGTCATACCATGACGTATCAAATAAATAATTGACTTCATCAATAAGTCTTCCTTTCAATTTTATTCAAGCTCTGCATCTACTAGAAGCATAACACCTAGCATTATTTCTGTCTTATTTCAACCTCATAGCGATACCACAAAATACTCTTTCTACAGTACTGCATCTCTTCGCTAAGGCTATTATCATTCTACCGTGGCTTTCTCGCCACATTCGCTCCGTCTTATCCATAGGAACAATCCCGCAGGATATATCGTCAGATATGAATATCTTTTTCCCCAGTTCTTCCTTAGACATTTTATCAAGGACTGCATTTAATTCGTCGGTAGGATTTTTTCCTGCCTTGATGGCATTCCATGAAAAATTGTGGAGTTTGTAAACTATATCTTTGTCTTTAGGGAAACTCTTGAATTCAGAAAAATTTTCAGCAAAATTTTCCATGCTCTCCGGATCTCCTGAATCCTGTAAATTCGCATCATCAATTTCTAAATCGATACTTGAATCAATTCTCGGGCAAAAGAAAACGTCCTTTTCCCCATATTTGTATTTCTCAAGAGCATAATCAAGTTTTCCTTGATATGCACCACCTATTATCAGTTTCATATTTTCCCTTCTATTGCCTTGATCGCCTGTCTTTAGCGTCTTGAGCCTCTTAGACTTTCAGCCCTGAATCAAATCCTTCACTACAGCTAACAACGTCCACTATATTAACAGAGCTACAGTAAACACCCCTACAAGTTCTATCAAACAAAGACCAAACCCCGAAATATCACCACTCATGCCGCCAAGCTGTTTTGTCGCATACATGGTCAAAATTGTTGATGCACCTATCATCACACCAGCTACAATCAGCGGATTTAACATATAGTCTCCAGCGAGGTAAGCCATAAAGACACTTATTCCAATCCCAACGACTACAAGTACTAAGGTCATTACAAGAGCCTTACTCCTCTCCTCATTAGAAAATCCATCTTTATATTGACTGTGTCCTATAGGTTTCAAAATCAAAACCCATATTGCTGACATAGTTCTGCTCACTGTCGGTATGAGGAATGCCTGCCAAAACTCCATCTTGCCAATTGTCATCACATAGATGACTACCCAGCTAGCAATGAGAAGCATCACTGAAATTACAGAGAAAGCTCCAACCGTCGAATCCTTGAGAATGCGCTGTCTCTCAGCTAAATCTCTCTGGGAAAGGAGGGCATCACAAGAATCCATAAATCCGTCCAGGTGAAAAAATCCGCTGATAAAAAATATATACATCATGGATACAAGGCTAGCAAGCGGCCCCGGCATCCCTATCTGAAAAACAACATAATTAAACAGGCACCATATGGCACCCGCTACCATTCCTACAGCTGGTAAGAAAGCGAGCATATAGTGTCTGACGCTGTTATCCCATTTTTTATATGGACAAGGCAATGCAAGGAAATATCCCCACGCCATGAAAAATGCTGTAATTATTTTCATGAATTCTCAGAATCCCTTTCTTATTTAAATACATCTCCGATTCCAAATACTTAAGACTATGCGAAGCTACCTACATTAAACTATTTGAATCTACTTGAATCTTACAAGTTGTCCAGCGCTTACTTCATAAACCTGGTCGTAAAATTTTGCGACCTTTCTTTCCAGTTTAGCTAAATTTTTCTTGTATCCTTCCGTGAAGTCATCAAAGATGAACCCATCACTTGCTATGCTGTCAGAAACGAAAATGATATTTTCTGCAATTTCACTGAATTTCCTGATGTCTTCCCACATTGCCTCGGCACATTCAGGGTTAATTTCCCCTGTTGGCCTAAACATATTATTCATCAAGACTGCCGTCAAACTATCTACTAGAAATACTCCCTTTGGATTCGCATTCCTATCCCCCTCAAAGATTGCCGATAATCTCAGTGGCTCTTCTATAGTTGAAAATCCCCAGCCGGCTCTTTCTTCCACATGCTTTTCTATTCTTTTTTCATCTTCATGGTCTGTAGGTTCCATGGTCGCTACATAATACAACGGAAGTCCTTTTTCATCAGACATTTCCTTGGCCATGATTTGAGCGTACATGGATTTGCCGTTTTTAGCCCCTCCACTAATAAAGATTTTCATTTGTATACAAAATACTCCTCGATGCACAAAATAGTCTTCATGCCTATGTGAATAGCTTTTTCTCTCTGATTTCGGTCATATAATCGTCATTTATTTCACCTTCCTCAAAGGTTGCCATTTCACAAATAATCGCTGATGCCGTTTCCAAAATGTTAAAAGCAATCGGACATCCACTGCCTTCGCCGAGTCTCATCTGAAGATCAAACAGCGGATATAGCCCTAGCTCTTTCATCGCTACCTCATAGCCTGTTTCTTTAGATTTATGGGAAGCAAACATGAAATTTATTACATTAGGTGCTAGTTTTTTCGCAGCGAGTCCTGCAACAATTGAAATCACTCCATCCACTACGACAGGAATTCTATAAATACCTGCTCCTAAAAATGCTCCAACCATACCACAAAGTTCGTAGCCGCCAACTGCTGCTAAAACATCTATCATATCCAGTTCATTTTCTATGCAATACTTTTTTGCGCTTTCAACAATCTGAATTTTCTTAATTAAGCCTTCATCCTTCAGTCCGCCGCCTCTTCCAACAGCTTCCTCAGGACTCACCTTGGTGATAGTGCATAAAACAGATGCGCTGGTAGTGGTGTTTCCAATGCCCATTTCTCCGACTCCAAAAGCGTCTGCGCCCGAGTCTTTGATGGCCTTAGCTGCCTCTATGCCTATGAGAATCGCCTCAACAGCATCTTCCCTTGACATGGCTGGCCCTTTTGCTAGGTTCTTAGTTCCATTAGCTAATCGTCTATTGACGATATATCTTGTAATTTCACCATTTTCATCTAGCATTGTATCAGAATAAAGCTGCGATGGAATCTCCTGAGCCACACCTACATCCACAACCAAAAGAGGAAATCCAAAGTGTTTGGCCATGGTTCCAACCCCAGTCATTCGTCTGGTAAAATTAATGGTTTGAGCCAATGTCACCGATTGGGGTGCTGATGCTACGCCTTCTTCTACAACTCCATTGTCGCCACACATTACGGCAATCGCAAATTTGCTTATTGGGGTTTTTACCTGTCCAGAAATTCCTGCAAGCTTAACAGAAATATCTTCGAGCCTGCCGAGACTGCCTGGAGGTTTCACTAGATAATCTTGTCTGTGTCTGGTCTCTTCCATTGGGGCTTCATATAAATCGCCTATTTGCGATATGTATTCTTTTAAAACATTTTCTCTGTCTGCCATGATTTTTCTCCTATCCATCTATTCTAGCACAAAACTCCAGTTTGTTGAAGAGGTTGTTACTTCAAAAAAATAGCTTATTAGAAAGGGTCTACCAATTTCTAAAAGCTATTGGAACTACGTATTTGAATTTATTTATTTTTAGGCTTATTAGCTTTCTCAATATTTTGTTCTATCAAAATATCAAGCTTCTGATATATATCTTGTATTATTACCTCTGTTTTTAAATTAACTTTATAGTCATTTTCTGCTCTCTGACGATCTTTTTCTTCCTGACGATTCTGACTCATCATAATTAGGGGAGCTTGTATTGCCGCTGTACAAGATAATACTAAATTCAAAAGTATAAATGGGAAAGGATCAAATGCCTTACTTCCAAATCTGCTATTTACCAGTATCCATACTGCAAGAGATGCAGCGAATAGGATTATAAAAGTCCAACTACCCGCAAATTTCGCAAGCTTATCTGCAGCTTTTTGTCCAAAGGTGTATTTTCTCCTTGAATTTACATCTTTTGACACTGTACTTTCCAATAATAAATGTAGAATTTCTTCATCGCTAAGTTCATCATCCACATCTTCAGTTATGGTTTTCAGTATTTCTAATTTATCTTTGTTTATTTTATCCATGATGCATTACACCTTCTCCATCCACATGTTAACTGCCCTCTCAAATTCTTCCATTCTATTATCATTATTAAAGAATGGAAATCCGATTATTTTGTAATCATCAGCAAATAAGCCTTTAACTGAATGCTTTTTTTTCAATCTGCATTGAAAATGCTTCTTTCCAAGCATCATTATCCAAGAGTTGATTGCCTTTAGGTTCAACATATCCCTGATAAGTGAGACTGCCTTCACTTCTTTGCTTTCTTACAAACAGCAAAAAGTCAGGTTCAAATCGTTCTCCAGCTTCAAAAGAATATATAGCCAATTCAGGAATTCTTTCATTCCTAACAACATAGTATTCCAAATTCTTTTCCTTCAGTTTTGGCTCTATGCATGTTTTGAAATACTTTACAAAAAGCTTTTCTTCGCTCGTTCCGTAGTTGTCATTAAATACATACCAGCTCTCATTTGTTAAGTCTAATCTGTATTCTTCATTTGAGCAGTTGTTCTGAGAATTTCCTTTTCCACCATTTCCTTCAATTGACCCTAAGCTGATCTTCTTGTCTTTCAAAATCACTTTAAGCTGCTTAGGTTCAAATTCTTTAGAACCGATATATTCAGGCTTGATAGCCATAACATGCGATGCAACTTTTACTAAAGCGTGCTTTACAGCTGAAAATAAAATCTTTCCATTGATCGCATCCTGAGAATATGTTATTTCCACATTAGAGTTTCCTAGGAAATCATCTGAAGTTAAAAACTCCCTCATTGATTTTAGAGATGGATATTTCTCTTTAAGTATGTCAAAGCGAAGCTCCTCGAAGCATTCTATAGCCCCAAGCAAGATATTATAATCTATATTCTTGAATTTAAAACTATCCATCTTTGTCTTAATGGTATTTGTGCTGGGGGTATCATCACCTATAAGGTTTACTATATTCCCCTTACCTGAAAGGGCTGTATAGTAGTATGTTTTTGTCCTCATACTCGGTTCAAGAGAATGCACTTCATCTCGGCCTTTCAGCAATCTCTTATTGGAAAATACATAAATCCGAGTAATTTACATAGAGTTTATTCTTATCGACTAAGCTGATAAGAGCTTTTTTCTTCTCTTCCAATTCAAGTGAATGAAATTCTTCATCAGATTTCTTAAGCTCTTACGCAATAAAAGTCTAACTTTTGGGGGTCACATCATATGTATGATGAATTCTCAAGGCTTACAAAAGAAAAAGATAAGCTATATTCAGAATGGGAAAATTATTTGTAGGAGAAATTTATATGGAAAATAGTGTTAAACCTTTAGAGAATGTTCAAAAAATATTGAAATATTCTTGTGATGTATTAAATGTTGGAGAAGATTTGTATGAATTATTAAAAGAACCTGAAAGGACAATTGAAATTAATATTCCTGTAAAAATGGATAACGGAAGTGTTAAAATTTTTAAAGGATACAGAGTGCAACATTGTGATGTTATGGGACCTTATAAAGGGGGAATAAGATTTCATCAAAATGTAAATGTTGATGAAATAAAAGCACTTTCAGTTTGGATGAGTTTAAAATGTTCAGCAACACATTTACCTTACGGTGGAGCAAAAGGTGGAATAATTGTAGATGTTGAAGAACTTTCTGAAAATGAACTTGAAAAATTATCAAGAGGATATGTCAGAGAAATTTATAAATATATAGGCGATAGATTTGATATTCCTGCGCCTGATGTAAATACCAATGAAAAAATTATGGGTTGGATGTTAGATGAGTACATAAGATTAACAGGCAGTAATAATCTTGGAACATTTACAGGGAAAGCATTAGAATTCGGCGGTTCCTACGGCAGAAAAGAGGCAACGGGAGTTGGAGTTGCACACATTACAAGAGAGTCATTGAAAAAATTAGGAATAGATATAAAAAGTGCCACAGTTGCAATTCAAGGCTTTGGAAACGTAGGTTCAAATACAGCTATATATCTACAAAAAATGGGAGCAAATATAGTTTCAATATCTGAATTTGATAAAGAAAAAGGAGTTTATACAATCTATAACGAAAATGGGTTTGATGTCGAAGATTTAATTTTATATTATGAAAAAAATGGAAGTTTAATTGACTATAAAAATTCTAAAAAGATTTCAATAGATCAATTCTATTCATTAGATGTTGATGTTATAATTCCTTGTGCTTTGGAAAATTCTATTACGGAAAATGAAGCTAAAAAAGTTCGTGCAAAATTAATAGTTGAAGGAGCTAACGGACCGGTTGACTATTTAGCAGATAGAATTTTAAAAGAAAAAAATGTTGTTGTAGTTCCTGATATTTTAGCAAATTCAGGAAGAGTTATAGCCTCATATTTTGAGTGGATTCAAAACATTTCTGGTACGGATATGACAGAAGATGAAGTTTTAAATAGATTAGAATATAAAATTTTATTTGCTTATGAAGGAATTTTAAAAATTAGAGAAAAATATAATGTAACACTAAGAATTGCATCATACATTTACGCAGTTGACAGAGTATATAAGTTGTTAAAATTAAGGTCAAGAATTTAAAAAATATTTTTAATAACTAAAGAGTAGTAAGAAAATTATCCTTACTACTCTTTTTTAAAATTGTTTATAAATAAAAATGGTATTAGTATTGGAACGGTTATAAATATTAAATATGAATACCTGTAATAATTTACTATTGGCGAATATATACAAGTAAATACAATGGAAAGACATAAATATATTAACGGCATAATTTTTTTGTTTCTTTTTAAAATTGAATAGCCAAATGATAAAATAAGTAACCAAGTAGCAAATCCTGCTTTTAAAAATGAAGAAATTACAGGATATGAAGCTATAGAATAAATTATATGTTTTGTCACCTTATTTAATTTATGTATTTCTTTAAAATTTGTAGCTTGTTTCCAGTCCTTATCAAAATATCCATATTTTTCCTTTAAGTATAAGTTAGAGGGTATATCATAAGTTTTATAAGTGAACCAATCCGTTTCTTTTTCGTACATATTTTCGTAATAATCTCCAATCCACATATCTTCTCGTGAGTTATAAGGATAGAAGTAAGATAAAGATAAATTTAAAATAGCATCAATATTTGTTTTAGGATGTTTTAAATACATTTTAAGCCATAATTTAAAGAAATCATTTTTTAAATCTTTAAAATCATCATTTTTTATATGATTTTTAATTGGATCTGCACAATGTGGATCGAAATCATTTTTTATTCTTTCTAACCCGAAAATTTTATCACATAATTTTAGCTCATTATCAGAAAATGTTTCTGGATGATACTTGACTACACTGGCTAACTGCTGAAATCTTGTAGATAAATAATCATATTTCATTGAGCTTTCTAATGGGTTTAGAATGTTTTTTAAAATTCCATTTAATGATAGGCAAAAAATTATTGAAATAAAAATATAAGTTAAAGTTTTTAATCTATATTTTTTGTGAGTACTAAATAATAATGATACTATACCTACAATAACATAAATTATTGCTTTTCGGTGTAACATATATACTCCAAAAATGGAAATTAAAAAATATATTATTGAAATATTTTTACTAAAAAATGCTTTAGGGTTGTAAATCATTTCTATCATCACTAAAATGAAAAGAAGCATAAAGTTTCCAAGTACAACATCTTTGTATAGTGTAAAACTATAAACTATAAAATATGGATTTATACAAAAATAAATATACAAAGCTAATTTTAACTTTTTATTAAATTCAAATTCAAATAATTTGTATAGCAAAAGAGAATATACAATACTTGTAAAAATTAAATTTATAAAATTAAAAATGCCAATTCCTATCCCAACCGATGAAAAATATTTTAATCCCAATTTTCCAAATACTCCAACTGTATAAATATAAAGATAAGGATGAGAATTAGATAACGGCAGAACTCCTATCCCTTCTTTTACACAGTACATACTGTCCCAAGTAAAATTACCGGGGAAAAATATTACAAAAAATATTATTCTTATTGTAAATATCGGTATAAATATTTTTAAAAATTTTTTTGTAATAAATTTTTTATTGGGAAATTTTGACTGTTCAAAGTTTATATCTTTTGTCTTAAAGTAAAAAATTCTAATAAAAAAATTAAAAACTATAAATGAAATAAAAATTATTGAAACAAATAAAATAATATAATATTTATTGATACTATTTCTAAATGCTTCAATACCTATTGTATTTATTATTGAAAAAACAAAAGAAAATATATTTATTATCCTATTTTCTCTTTTTTCAAAATCCATTAGAGTTTTTAAATCTATATCTTTTATAAATATAAATAAAAGGATAAATAACAATAAACAAATCAAACTATCATCATTTATAAAAATGTGAAAAAAAGTTTTTTTCTCAATTTTTAAATTTTTGTTTAAAGTAAATAGTAATGTAATTATATAAGATAAAAATAAAGTTATTACAGCTTTTTTATATGTTAATTTATTTGAAATTTTATTTTTCATAAGTTTTTTTCCTTTTTTTAAAGACCCAAGCACGTTGAACTCTATAACTTACTAAAAATAGTATTGTATCTACGACGATTTTTATAGTTGTTTCGTTAATATTTGTTATTTTCCAGAGTAAAGAAACACTAAATGAAGATAATAGCATTTGAAAAATACATAAACTATAATATTTGTATATTGTTTTTCTTAAATCTTTTTCTCCATTAAAAACAAAATTCTTATTTATAAAAAAATTAAAAAGAGAAGAAAATATCCTTGCAATAACACTTGAAAAAAATATGGAATATGAATTTTTAACAAATGATGAGGATAAAATATATACAAATGCTTTAAACAATCCTATGTCTATTAAAAACGAAGAGAGGGACGCTAACAAATAATTAAAAAAAGATGTAAAAATTACTTTGTATATCTTTGCAGAATCCCTAATAGTATCAAAATGTGTTTCTGCATTGTTGTTATAATATACTGTTTCTATTGTTATTTCGGCTATATTTATATTTTTTTCAAAGCAAGTTATTAACATTTTTGTTTCGTATTCAAATCTTTCTCCAAAAACATCTAACATTTCAGGAATAATATTTTTAGGAAAGCCTCGAAGTCCTGTTTGAGTATCTGTTATTTTTTTTCTATACAATAATTTAAAAACATTTATTGTTGTCTTATTTCCAAATTTACTTTTCGGAGGAACATTTTTACTATCAAAATCTCTACAACCTAATATTAAAGAATTTGGATAAACTTCTAAATTCTTTGCCATATTAAATACATCTGTTGCTCTATGTTGTCCATCAGAGTCACAAGCTACAACTCCATTAAAATCATCAACATCAGGTAAAGTAAGAAAATAATTAAAAGCATTTTTTAAAGCTCTTCCTTTACCTAAATTTTTTGCGTGAGTTAATATCGTTACCCCGTCTATTTGCTTTAGACATTCAAAAAGTTTTTTAAACTTTTCATCACTACCATCATTTACAATCAAAATATTATTTAAGCCACAATGTTTCAATTCCCAAACATAATCAATTAAATTTTCCGGTGGATTTAAAGCAGGAATTAAAACAAGAGTTCTTTTATTTTTCATAAGAGACCTCCATAAAAAATTTACATACTAATTATATATATATATATATATACTGTCAAGTTTTTTAGCTAATATATTTTTAAAAATTATAAAATTTTAATATCAAAAAACTATTGACATCATAAAAAAATACTTTATAATGTTAGTATAAGTTAAGTAAAAAAATATTAGAGAATTGGTTTTTTTTCCGCATTTGTGGATAAAAGAAACCATTTTTTTTAGGAGGAAATATGGATAGATTAGAAAACTTTGGTAAATATACATTTGATAAAAATGCTATGAAGAAAAAATTACCCTATCCGGTGTATTTGAAATGGAAGAATGCCATAAGAAAAGAAGATCTTTTAGATAAGGATTCTGCCGATATAATAGCTCATGCAATGAAAGAATGGGCAATAGAGAATGGAGCAACACATTATTGTCATTGGTTTCAACCTTTGAATGGAGTTACTGCAAAAAAACACGAAAGTTTTATTGATAAGTCATATGAAAATTTACCAATAGTAAGATTTTCGGGAGATGAGCTTTTAAAAAGTGAACCTGATGCGTCATCGTTTCCAAACGGTGGAATGAGATCGACTTTTGAGGCGAGAGGTTATACATATTGGGATTGTACTGCAAATGCCTTTATAATGGATAATATTTTATATATTTCGTCAATTTTTGTTTCTTTTGATGGTATTAGTCTAGACAAAAAAGCTCCACTTTTAAAGAGTATTGATTTCATATCTAAATATGCTACTGAATTATATAATCTATTTTTTCTGATAAGATTTTTTGCAAAGAATGTGGCAGACATATGAGTTTTCGCTGCGACAGTAGACAAAAGAAAAAATCAGATAAAATATAGCAAGTACAAAAGTTATTTTTGTTATTTCTGTAAAGCTGAGAAAACACCAAATAATATCAAAGAGAAAGATATTATTGAATTGATAAAGCACAAATTAAAAGATTTCAAAATTCAAAAGACATTAAAAGAAGAGAGGGTTATAGAACACAAGAATGTAAAAGAAGATATTCTAAAGGAAATATCCATATTAAACAGCAGTTTACAAATCATCTATGAAAACTACAAAAAGAAAAATATTTCAAAAGACGAGTATCTAAAGGAAAAAAATCTTATCCGAGATAAAAAGTTATTATTGGAGAATAAGTTGGAAGAATTGAAGTCGGAGAAAATTGATTCAAAGAAAGAATTTGACGCTAATTCCTCAGATGAGAATAGTTTATTTAAAGCATATGTAGATGATTCAATTGATAAAATAATTGTTTCAAGAACTGGAGAAATAGAAATTGTAGAAAAATAAATAATTTTTGAAAATTATATAGCAATTGCTTGACATTGTAGGGAAAAACAACACTTTTAAATATAATTGGGACATTAGAAAATTATGATAGTGGTAGTGTAACCTGTTTTTCAAATCGAGATCCTATAAAAGCTCCTAAAGTAGGAGAGCTATTACGCAGAGAAAAAATTGCTTATTTATTTCAAAATTTTGCTTTGGTGGAAAAAATGACGGTTGAGGAAAATATGATGCTTGCTGCAAAATACAATCAAGAAAAAAATAAGAAAAATCTTATAGAAGCTGCCTTGAATAAAATGGGAATTTCAGACAAATTAAAATCGAAGGTTTATGAACTTTCAGGTGGAGAACAGCAAAGGGTAGCTCTTGCAAGAAATATGATAAAACCGTTTGAAATTATGTTGGCGGATGAACCGACAGGTTCTCTTGATTATGAGAATAAAAAAATTGTAATCGATACACTTATTAGATTAAATGATGAAGGTAAGACGATCGTAGTTGTAAGTCATGATAAGGACTTTGAAAAAGTAGCACATAAGAATTATATTATTGAAAAGTCAGCTATAAGGGAAGTGTTAAGATGAAAAGGAAGATTGCTTTATTAGTATCGGTTATAGTACTGTGCATTTGTGGTTTATTCTTTTACATGAACAGAAATAGTGATGATATTGATGTTGCATTTACAGTAAAAAATGAAACAAAAGAAAAAATAGATACAGTGGGTATTGCGATGGGAAATAAATGTATTTTGAATAGAACAAATGGAGAAAAATTTTATTTTCCAAAAGATCTAATCAAAGAAAAACAAGGCAAGCGTTCCATGTACTGAGTTCTATTTATTAATTTCATGACTTTTATCTCTCACTTTCAAAACTGTAAATTTTTTTGAGTTTTGAAAGTGTAGTTCTGTGAAAATTTCGTCAAGATGCACCAAACACCTTGCGAAGGCAGGCTATTTTGTATATAATTTTCTTAAGAAATCAAGAAAAAAGAAACAAGAAAGGACTTATTCATTATGAGCAAACAAATGCGCAGTAACATCTTGCTGCTTATTACTGCTTTCATTTGGGGATCAGCATTCGTTGCCCAGGTGAAGGGAGTTGATTTCCTTAGTGCATACGCTTTTAATGGCGTTAGAAGCATCATCGGAGGTCTTGGACTTATTCCTGTTATTTATTTGCTGGACCGTAGGAAAACTGTTGAAACAGACGAACCTAAGCCAGACATTCATTCACCAAAGGGCAGAAAACTCCTGATTATCGGAGGAGTCTGCTGTGGTATTGCCCTTTTTATCGGAGCATCTTTTCAGCAGTTAGGTATTGAGGCTGGAACAGGTTCCGGTAAATCCGGATTTATTACATCCTTATACATTGTAATCGTTCCTATTTTAGGAATGTTTTTTAGGAAAAAGGTTAAACCTCTT
Organism: Eubacteriales bacterium KG125; assembly: GCA_050908895.1. Taxonomy (GTDB): domain Bacteria; phylum Bacillota; class Clostridia; order Peptostreptococcales; family Anaerovoracaceae; genus S5-A14a. The sequence continues at coordinate 141,536 of CP171222.1, forward strand.
GTATGGTTTTGCGTTTTTCTTGCAGCAGTTGGGCTTTATCTTCTCAGCATTAAAGGCGACTTCACTTTTGAAGATGGAGACTTTCTTGTATTTATATGTGCCTTCGGTTATTCGGGACACATTTTAGTGGTTGACTATTTTTCTCCTAAAACAGATGGGGTTAGGATGTCCATGATTCAGTTCTTTGTTTGTGGTATTCTCAGTCTTATTGCCAACTTCATATTTACACCCGGAGGATTCACATTAGCAAATATCTTAGCGTGTGCAATTCCGCTACTTTACACAGGCCTTCTTTCTTCCGGTGTTGGCTACACTTTACAAATTGTGGCTCAGAAAGATGCTGAACCTGCAATTGCATCTCTACTAATGAGTCTTGAGTCTGTCTTCGCAATGATTTGCGGTATGATTATTCTCGGTGAAACCCTAACATTAAAAGAATCTCTCGGCTGTGTTCTAATGTTTGTAGCAGTTATTTTAGCTCAGCTCCCGTCAAAGCAGGTGCTCGCTAATCTGATGAAACGAGGAAGAGAATAGTTTTTAAATTTAGTACATGATGATAAAAGTTCGGAAGATAAATGCCGAACTTTTATTTTTATTTTAGCTATTATTAGTTGGTTAACGGGAATAAATCCGAACTTTATCTTCAAATCATCAGATATTACCTACAATTAGGATAAAATTTATTTTCAATTTGATATTTCTCATATATAATTTGGTTGTATTGAAGGGGACATTTGGTTCCCCCTATTGCTTTTATTAAGAGATATTTTTTAAATCTAATATTTACAAAAGGAGTTATATTATTATGGAACAGTTCTTTAAACTTAAAGAGCACGGCACAGATGTAAAAACCGAAATCATAGCCGGTGCTACAACATTCTTATCAATGGTTTATATTTTGGCTGTAAACCCAAGTATTCTTGCTGCTTCAGGCATGGATAGCAGAGCAGTCTTTACAGCAACGGCAGTCTCTGCATGTGTTGCAACATTATTTATGGCATTCTTTGCTAACTATCCTGTTGCCCTAGCGTCAGGTATGGGACTAAATGCTTACTTTGCATTCACCGTGTGTGGAGAACTGGCAGAAAAAGGCATCAATGACCCATGGAAAATTGCTCTTGCAGCTGTTTTGTTCGAGGGTATAATCTTTATCGCATTATCTCTAGTAAATTTCCGTGAGAGACTCGTAAACGACGTACCTTCAAATCTTAAATTTGGTATCACTGCCGGTATTGGTCTGTTCATTGCTATTATTGGTCTGAAGGGTGCCGGGATCGTAGCAGGTAGTCAAGCAACTTTAGTTGACCTTGGACAGGTTAGTTCGCCTCAATTCATTTTAGCTATGGTTGGTCTTCTAGTCGTAGCTGTACTACATCACTTTAAGGTGCACGGGTATATCCTAATTGGTATTCTTACGACATGGATTCTTGGAATGATCGCCCAGTCTGTCGGTTGGTATCAGGTTAATCCTGAAATTGGTGCATTTTCACTATATCCAAGCCTAGGTAAAGATTTAATCCCGGCTGCACCTCATTTCTTCCAATTTGACTTCGCATGGATAGGTTCAAATATTGTAAACTTTTTAGTGATTGTATTCTCTTTCTTATTTGTTGACTTGTTTGATACAGTTGGCACTCTAATCGGCGTTGCTGAAAAAGGAAACTTACTAGATAAAAATGGTCACCTGCCAAAAGTAAAAGGTGCACTGATGGCTGATGCATGCGGAACAGTGCTAGGCGCTTGCCTTGGAACTTCAACTGTAACTTCTTATGTTGAATCAAGTGCCGGAGTAGCTAACGGTGGTAGAACAGGTCTTACATCCGTTGTAACTGCCGGGCTCTTCCTAATTTCTCTATTCTTTGCACCTGTCTTCCTAGCTATACCTGCTTTTGCTACTACACCGGCACTTGTATGGGTAGGACTTCTAATGATGAGTTCAATTAAACACATGTCTTTTGACGGTGACATTGCTGATGTATTTGGTGGATTTATGGCAATAATTATGATGCCATTTACTTATTCCATCGCAAATGGTATAATGTTTGGTATCCTATCTTGGGTAGTACTCAAGGTATTGACTGCAAAAGCAAAGGACGTTCCACCTGTGATGTGGATTGCTGCATTGCTATTTGCAATCAGACTATATACACTCTCATAAAGGAGATATGCTTTAATGTTTTATGAAATTGAAATCTGCGGACTAAAAAGGGATCTTCAACTTTTCCCTGTTACTGATGATACAGCAATTGCTGCTTTCATACTCTTTAGTGACGTAGAGATGACCAAGGCGTCAGCTACTGCTTTACTTGCAAAAGCACCTGATTTCGATGTGATTTTGACAGCCGAATCTAAGGGGATTCCTCTAGCATATGAAATGGCACGTCAAGCAAACACAAACGACTATGTTGTTGCAAGGAAGAAAACTAAACTGTATATGGAAGATGTTGTTATGACTGAAGTTAAGTCCATCACAAGCGACTATGTTCAAACCCTTTATCTAGGAAAACGTGAAAGCGACTTACTTGAAGGTAAAAGAATTCTAATTGTTGACGATGTAATCAGCACTGGCCACTCACTAGCTTCACTAGAAGCTCTCGTTGACAGAGTTGGTGGCAGAACAGTTGCACGAATGGCTGTACTTGCCGAAGGAGATGCTACTACTCGTGATGACATAATTTTTTTAGAAAAGCTTCCTTTGTTCAATATAGATGGATCCATTAAGTAGATAAAACATTGAAAAATTTTTAGGAAACATATTCTTAAAAAATATTTTTTAAAGAATAATTGAATTATAAATTGGAAATGGTGGTCATACTCTCAAACATGTAGAGCATGCCACCATTTATTATTGTATTATTAGGCTTAATATATGTTTGTACAAATGTCTTGTTTTACTATTTTACTGATATGTTATTGGGATATATAATTGACATGTTCTTCTATTAAATAGCTCTTGGATTATAATGTAGCTGAAACGATGTGATAAAGGTGAATAATGAAAACTAGGTTAAAACCTTTTGATAATATAATTTTTACTGATTGCTTGTGTTGTTATTGGACATTTAGCAGATGTGTTTTCCCTGCAATCAAATTTTTATAAAGGTATTTTTTTATCTTTCTATGCTTTTCACATGCCTTTATTCATTTTCATTTCATATGGTAAAATATTATTTATTTTACGAGGATTAATTGTATGTATAGTATTATCTCAAGGAGGCATATTTAGTTTTCCTATTAAACATATAAAAAGAGTGATTTATAAGCCAAGCTCTCTTCCTTCCAGTGACTGAGAGCGTTTCACACTAAAGGCTCTACTCAATCCTTATTTATGATCCGGCTTAAAATCCAGCTTCTCTTTAATAAAATTACCCTGATTTAGCTCAGTAAATGCAACTCTAAGCTCGTCCTCGCTGTTCATTACAATTGGGCCAGCCCATGCTACAGGCTCCTTCAACGCTCGCGTCTTCATCACTAGAATTTGAGCACCCTTGTCTCCTGCTTCTAAAGTGAGCAGCTCCCCTTCAGATAGCTTGATAGCTGTTTTTTCCTCAACAAACTCTTCTGCAATCTTACCATCCCCAAGAAGTGTAAATACCATCACAGAATCATCTGTATTCGTCTCAATCTCAAATTTCGCTCCCTTTTCCAGGTGAACATCATAGTAGTCAAGAGGAAGGTATTCTCCCCGGTGTCCTTTATATTCTCCGTAGTTTCCGGCTAACAAACGAAGGAATCCACCGTCGATTTTAACCTCAGGGATTTCATGATTTCCAATCGACCTATAGGTTGGCTTGCTCATCTTATATTTCCGAGGTATGTTAAGCCATAACTGGACACCTAAAAGCCTATCCGTTGCAGGAATTCTTTCCTCATGCAAAATACCCGATCCCGCATTCATCCACTGTACTTCTCCATCTGAAATAGTATCTTCATTCCCTAGAGTATCTTTGTGCATCATTTTTCCACGATATACATAGCTTATTGTCTCAATTCCCCTATGCGGATGCATTGGAAAACCTGCGATATAATCCTCTGGATTAGTGCTATCAAAAGAGTCAAGCATCAAAATAGGATCAAATTTCTCAACTGTCGTATTGCCCAAAACTCTCACAAGACTTACGCCGCCACCATCAATAGTTCTAAAACCTTTTATTCTTTCTTCAATCTTTCTGTTCATCTAATATTCCTCCAATCTTCTTTACTAACTTTAAAAGTTCTCTTTTCTCATATTCTGTCAGCACGGCAAACGTGCTTCTTATCATATCAAAATTCTTTGGTATAACCCGTTTAATCGTATCTTTACCATATTCTGTCAGGTGCAACACGCATATGCGCTTGTCCCTTTTGTGTTCAACTCGCTTTATAAGTCCCCTCTGCTCCAGATTTTTGACAATAACAGATATAGTTCCCACACTTGATAAAATCCTATCTCTCACACTTCCAATAGACTGAGGTCCTTTGCTATATAAAGTTTCAAGAACTGCAAACTGTCCCAGAGTTAATCCTTCTTCAAATGCAAGTCTAGCGGTTTTTTTGTCCAACATAGTTACGTTTCTATGCATACCTATCAGGATTTTCATATCTATTTCTAAATTGCTCAAAATCACACCTCATACTTTTTTACTATTTATATATATTATATCTAATTAGATATAATTGTCAACGACTCTATATTACCAAATTTCCACGATACTGAAATGTCAATTTTATTCTGACAAAGAAACCAATTATATATGACAAATACAAAGAAAAGAGCTGCCTTATAGCAACTCTTCTTTCTATCTGCCATCTCTAGCCATGGCTCTTTGCATCTTTCTATCAGCATCCTTTTTTGCCAAAGCAGCCCTCTTATCATAAAGCTTCTTACCTCTTGCGACAGCTATCTCCATCTTTGCCTTACCTCTATCGTTTAGATAAATTCTAAGAGGGATTATTGTAATTCCTCCTACTTTTAGTTGTCCCATAAGTTTATTTATCTCTCTTTTATGCAAAAGAAGTTTTCTTGGCCTTAGCGGATCTACATTAAATCTATTGCCTTGCTCATATGGACTCACATTCATACCCAAAATTATGATCTCACCATTTATTATCTTAGCATAAGCTTCTTTGATACTGACTCTGCCCTGCCTTATAGACTTAATCTCAGTCCCCGTAAGAACCATGCCAGCCTCATATACCTCATCAATAAAATATTCATGGCGAGCTTTTTTATTATTTGCCAATATTTTCATTTCTATACCCTAGTCTTGACGGCACCTATTCTCTCCAAAGGATTCCATCTATAGACTACCTTCCCTAAAATCTTATTAATCGGAATACTTCCAACCTCTTCAGATCTGCTATCCGTGCTGTGAAGTCTGTTATCCCCCATGCAGTAATATTTACCTTTTGGAATCTCTCTAGGTCTCATATTATAGCCTTCCATACCCTCAAGGCTAACATTGTCCACAAGCTCCTTTCCATTGATAAACACTCTCCCATCAGAAATTTTTATTTCTTCTCCGGGCAAACCGATAACTCTCTTGATTAGGAACTTCCTTCTTCCACGATTATCTTTAAGGTTAGACTTAAAAACAATAACATCTCCTCTTTCAGGACCTTTTCTCTTGTATGCTACACGACTTACAAATACTCCATCACCTGAACTTAGGGTCGGCTCCATAGATCTTCCCGATACTCCAATGGACCTTATAAACTGCATAATTATGAAACTCACCACTGCCGCTATTGCTATTTCCTTAAAAAAAATCTTCATTGCTCTTTATTTCCTAATCAAGTTTAATATTGTCATGCTTTCCGTCCTGTCTCTGAAATTCATCTCCTTATAACAAGCCTATTTTGTTAAATGGATAGACTCTAAAAATAGCCTTACCGACAATTTTACTTCCATTTACAGGTCCTACTTCGTGTCTTCTGCTATCAATACTTACACTCCTATTATCTCCCATCACAAAATAGTTGCCTTCCGGTACCTTATACCCCTTAACATCTCCCGGCGTGCCGCCCTTGTTGATATACGGTTCATCAATCACTTTGCCGTTAATTGATACCGTTCCATCGGCAATATCAACCAAATCACCGGGAACACCGATGACTCTCTTTATTAGAAGCTTTTTTTTACCTCCGGGCTCATCCTGGCTCAAAGGAATTTCTGATTTAAATATAACTACATCACCTCTTTTAGGGGAACTTATTTTATAAGAAATTTTACTTACAATAAGATAATCTCCACCATAAAAACTTGGTTCCATCGATCGCTCCCGCACCACTGTTGGTACAATAAATTGCATAAGAACTACCGCAATAAATCCCGCTATAATTATGCTTTTTATCCATTCCTTAATCTCGCTTCGTTTTGAAGCGGATTTCTCTTTCCCGGAGTCTGCAGATGGCTCTGTTTTCTCTATCTCTTGTTCTTCCATAGTTATTTCTTTATTGCTATCCATTAATCAAATCTCCCAAACTTCTCTTAAAAATCTTTTCAATTACCTTAATCATTTGCTCATCCGGCTCCGTAATAAATTCTCTATTAGCCAAATATTCTACATTATTATCTTGCTTTTTTGTACACGTGACCGGTAGAAATTTAAGTTTATATGCACAAAGCATCTGGTTCCTCACCCCAAATTCTTTTATCAACTTCCCCCCATACTTCAGATCCCCTAAAATAGGATGTCCAACAGAAGAAAGATGTGCTCTAATTTGATGGGTTCTCCCTGTTAAAAGTTCAACCTGAACCAAAGTATATTTTTCTCTTTTATACTCACCTACTGTTACCGGTTTAATTTTTGTGTGAACATCCTTAGACTCATCTGACCACTTATCGTGCACCTTTACACTTATTACTGAATTTATATCTTGCTTTGTCATATATCCTTTAAGCTCTATTTCTTTTCTAAGTGCTCCTTGACATACAGCTAGATATTTCTTTTCCACATTTCGTTCTCTAAAAGCTTTATTCAAACTTCTAAGAACCTTTCCTGTTTTCCCAAATATAACAAGTCCTGATGTATTCCTATCTAATCTATTTGCCGGTGCCGGTGTAAACGACTGTGATAAGCTAGGGTTAAAATCATTCTTTTCAATCAAGTAGGTTAATACTTGATTAGCTAAGTGATTTTTCTTTTCTTTCTCATCTCCATGCGTCAGTAATCCTGAAGGTTTATTAACTATAAGTACATATTCGTCTTCATAAACCACAGAAAAATTTCGTTTAACATTAATAGGCTTAATTTTCTCTCTTAGCTTTTCTACTTCTTGATCTGATAAGTAAAGGGCTATAGTGTCACCCTCTTGTAAAAGAGCATCAAACTTTCCACGTTTACCATTTATTTTTATATTTTTTCTAATTTGTTTATATATCATACTTAGAGATGCTTTCGGGAGGTATTTCTTCAAAAATCTATCAAGTCTCCTACCTGCATCATCTGCTTTAATTTCTATTACTTTCATAGCTTTCATTATACACCAAGTGAAAGTAAAATGGAATTTCAAATCACATAAATCCCATAGCAAACCTTAGTGAAATATTTCCACAAGGTCTGTTTCAGTTGAGAAATTTTCTGTTTTATGCTAAATTATTAGTAGCACACTGTGAAATGCAAAAGGGGGCATTTATGAAACACATAAGAGAATTCATATATGATAAGAGTGATATTTTGGTGGCTCTAGCTATTATAGCAATTGCTGCCGGACTAATTTTCTGGAGACTTGAAGCAATCTCAGCCTATCCGAAAACTTTAGTTAATAGTGAAGAGATTAAATCAGCCCAAAAAGAAGCAAAAGAAAAAGATAAAAAAGAGCAAAAAAATTCCGATAAAGCTAAGGACTCTAAATCTTCTGAGAAAGAATCTGACAAAGCTGACGCTGAAAAAGCTTCCTCATCCGGAATTTATGATGGTGGTGTTACAGGCAAAGATTCTACCGTTACCGTAGCATCCGGCTCTCTTACCAACGCAGTTCAAAGCCTGGTTTCAGCAGGATATTTTGATTCATATAACGATTACGAATCCGCATGCCAAGGTGCAGGAATAGATCCGTCAAAAATTAAAACGGGTACTTTCACCATCCCTGCGGGTTCAACCAAAGCTGATATCGCAACGATTGTCTGCCAATAACAGGTTGACGTTTTAAAAATATTGCTATTTGTGATAAGGAGGAAGAAATGGCATTAATTACAACAAAAAAAATGTTCCAAAAAGCTTTGAATGATGATTATGCAATTGGAGCATTTAACGTAAACAACATGGAAATTATTCAAGGTATAGTAGAAGCAGCCGGCGAGGAAAATGCACCTTTGATTCTACAGGTTTCTGCAGGAGCACGTAAATATGCAAAAGCACCTTACTTAAAACATTTGGTTGCAGCAGCAATTGAGGATACAGGAGTTGATATTGCTCTTCACCTTGACCACGGTGAGGATTTTGCAATTTGTAAACAGTGCGTAGACGACGGATTCACATCTGTTATGATTGATGGTTCTAAGCATCCGTTTGAGGAAAATATTGCTCTAACGAAACAAGTTGTCGAGTATGCCCATTCTCACGGAGTAGTTGTAGAAGCGGAGCTAGGCAGACTTGCTGGCGTGGAAGATAACATAAAGGTAGATGCACGTTCAGCTTCATTTACAGATCCGGAAGAAGCAGCTGAATTCGTTGCAAGAACAGGTGTCGACTCTCTTGCTATAGCTATCGGAACGAGCCACGGAGCATATAAGTTTAAAGGGGACCCATATCTTGATTTCGAAAGACTTAAGGAAATCCACAAACTAATTCCTGATACTCCTCTGGTTCTTCACGGTGCATCAACAGTCATAAAAGAATTTGTGGATCGCTGCAACGAATTTGGAGGTAAGATTCCTGACGCTCAAGGCGTTCCTGAAGACATGATTAGAGAAGCCGTGAAACATGGTGTTTGTAAGGTTAACATTGATACAGATCTTCGTCTGGCTATGACAGCTGAAATTAGAAAAGTTCTTATTGAGCAACCACAAGAATTCGATCCTCGCAAATATCTTGGCCCAGGCAGGGTTGCAATTAAAGAAATGGTAAGACATAAAATCAAGAATGTGTTAAACGCATCAAACAGAAGATAATTAAATTTATATATCATAGAGTTTATATTAAACAATGTATAAGCTCTATAAAAAGCGTCATACTCTCCCTAAAATATAGTAATCTCTTAGATTTCGAAAAGTATGACGCTTTTTATTTTGAGTCCTATTCAATTAAATATAAGCCCCGGGATATTACATTCCTCTTCCTAGAAATTTCTTAATCGTGCCCGCTAACTTCCACCTTCGATTACATGGATGGCAAGAAAAAGCACCGACATTTTTTTCGATATATCCATTGAAGTTCTGTTTAAAGCGTAAAACTCCATCACTTCCGTCAAATATCCCCTCGATGCCAAAAAAATTGTAGGTTTTATAGCCTTTTTCCGCGGCTTGTGCCATAATCGTCATCTGCAACAAGAAAGAAGCTCCAAGAGCTTGGAACTCAGTTCTTGAACCACCTAGAAAATATATTACCTCGGTATCCCCATAGACCATAACTGCATTAGCAATAGTCTCTATTTCTCTTCCAGATATTTTTTCCATCTCTGTAATAATCTGAAAATCCTTAATCAAAGATTCACGCCTTTGTTTTTTCTTGGTATTCTTCTCATCAATCCGATCTATCTCTTTTGAGATTGTATCTTTTGAATGGCGAAAGTTAATCTTCGCGGTAACAAATTTAACCCTATCACCAAAACTTTTATAGAGTTCTTCATAGTACTTTAGAGATTTATCAACAAAGGAGTTTCTCTCTGCGGTTTCAGCAGTTATTTGCTGAAAAACATTTAAATCCTCAAAGCTTGAATTCTCGAGATAAATACCCAATTCTATTGCTTTTTTTGCCTTTCTCTTACAGTTATTATTTACAGATTTTAAAAGAATCGAAAAAGCGTCCCTTCTGTCTACCACTGACATTTCAATATTTTTCTTGTATTGCCAATCCGGATTACCTTCGAGGCTGAGAACTTTTACTTCTCTCTCATATCCGATGTCACCTAACCCTCGCACAAAACTTTCATTCTTTCTCTCAATAAGTTCCCCTGAATTATCATAAACCCCAGAAACAACTCCTGGCTTTATCACCAGCCATATTACTTTATTCGCTTTAGCATAGGTCTTTAAGTCCTGATAAAAACCTAATTCCGACGCCTGATCTATTGACATAACGCCCGAGAACATATCTAATCTATATCCTCCAAAAATTTTTCTCAGAAGACAAATTCCTACTGCCGCCGGGGTCTCGCTTTTCAAAGCTTCCTCATTTTTATAATAAGCAAGGAGCCTGATTTCTCCACCAAGAGCACTTCCAAAACCTTTAGTAAGGGGGGCTATCATATGTTCTTCCTGAAGAAAAAATCCGCCTCCTTGATTAATTCTGAAATTTCGATAGTTTTCCTTTGAAACTTCGCAAATCATTAAATTATCTCCCAATTAATATATCTAATATCAAAACTTCAGGGTTTTCATGCATTCAACTGCACAAAATACTCTGATACATCTCACTTTTATTCACCTTAGTTATTTCCTGTTGTATGTCGCTTCGTTTAAGAGTTTTTCTTTCATATCCCAAAGATTTTTGGACAAGTCCACATAGTAAGTTTGAGGATTTTCAAATCTCAAAGTTTCATCCCACAAAGTTTCCATCTGTTTTTCACAGTTTTTTCTAATTTCTTCGATAGACGGACTTTCGTAAACACACTTTCCATTTAAAAACAATGGCACACGAATATTTTTCGCGTAAAAATTAGTAAGTTTCTTTCTCTTCCAAATAGCATTTGGATCAAATATTTCGTAGAATTCCCCATCAGACGATTCCTTTGGAATCTCCTCTCCATCTACAGTAATGACATCAGCCAAGGCTTTATCATTGCTCTTGTCAAAAATGCGGTAAAGAGTCTTAAACCCTGGATTTGTAATCTTTTCAACGTTTTCAGAAACCTTGATTTTCGGTATTATATTACCGGCTTTATCCTCTAAGGCAACTAACTTATAAACCCCTCCAAAGACAGGCTCCGACTTAGCGGTTATCATTCTTTCGCCCACACCAAAAGAGTCAATCTGAGCACCCTCAAGAAGCACATCTCTAATGATATATTCATCTAGACTGTTGGACACAACTATTTTACAATCTTGCAATCCCGCGTCATCCAACATCTTTCTAGCATGCTTCGTCAAGTAAGTAATATCTCCACTATCGATTCTTATTCCCATAACAGATGGCTTTTGTTCTTTAAAAACCTTAATTGCTGCCGGCACGCCTGATTTCAAAACATTGTATGTATCAACGAGCAAAATACAGTTCTCCGGATATACCTTTGCATAGGCAGAGAAAGCTTCATACTCATCAGGGAACATTTGAACCCAACTGTGAGCCATAGTTCCACTTGCAGGTATTTTGTAATCTCTTTCTGCAATAGTACATGCAGTAGCTGAGCATCCCGCAATATATGTTGCCCGTGCTCCATACACCGCACCTGCCGATCCATGAGCACGTCTTGTCCCAAATTCCATCACCGGCCTTCCGGCTGCCGACCTTACAATTCGGCTAGCCTTAGTGGCAATCAAACTTTGATGATTGATCAGGAGTAAAATCATAGACTCTATAAATTGAGCCTGTATAACCGGGCCTCTGACGGTCAGAATAGGCTCGTGAGGAAATATCGGGGTTCCTTCTTCTATAGCCCAGACATCACAGCTAAACTTGAAATCTTTCAAGTAGTCAAGAAACTTATCACAAAAATATCCCTTTGACTTCAAATATTCCAGATCATTTTCGTCAAATTTCAGTTCTTTCAGGTACTCTACTACCTGTTCAACTCCTGCCATAATTGCATATCCGCCACCGTCCGGTACACGCCTAAAGAACATGTCAAAATAGGCAATCTCATCACCCATGCCGTTTTCAAAATATCCATTGGCCATAGTTAACTCATAGAAATCCACAAGCATGGTCAGATTATCTGTTCTAATCATCTTTTCTCTCCTAATCAGGATGGGTTTATAAACCCTTTATTTTTTAAAATTACAACGTTCATTATATCCTATTTAAGCATTTTCTTCAAGAATTGGCCGGTGTAAGATTCTTGTACTTGCGATATTTCTTCCGGAGTCCCTTCAGCGATTACAAAGCCTCCTCCGGTACCCCCTTCCGGGCCCATATCTATTATGTGGTCAGCTCTTTTGATAACATCAAGATTATGTTCTATTACAACTACTGTATTGCCTGCTTCCACTAGAGTTTCCAGTACGTGAATCAATTTATGAACGTCTGCAAAATGAAGCCCTGTTGTAGGTTCATCGAGGATATACAAGGTTCTTCCTGTCTGCCTCTTTGACAGTTCCGATGCCAGCTTCACTCTCTGTGCTTCTCCTCCCGAAAGCTGCGTAGAGGGTTGCCCAAGTCTTACATAATCCAAGCCAACATGGTTTAACGTCTCAAGCTGCCGCATAACACTAGGAATATTTTTAAAGAAATCTAATGCCTCCGCCACGGACATTTCCAAAACCTCATAAATATTCTTCCCCTTATACTTGATTTCAAGGGTCTCCCTATTATATCTCTTGCCTTTACATACCTCACAAGGAACATAGACATCCGGTAGGAAATGCATTTCTATCTTTATGATTCCATCTCCCTTGCATGCTTCGCAGCGACCGCCCTTAACGTTAAAACTAAATCTTCCTTTTTCATAACCTCTCACTTTGGCTTCCGGTAGAGCAGAAAAAAGATCTCGAATTGGTGTAAACATTCCTGTGTAGGTAGCAGGATTAGACCTTGGTGTTCTTCCAATCGGGGACTGATCAATATCTATCACCTTGTCTATATTTTTTAATCCATTTATTTTTTTAAAGTCTCCCGGCTCCTCACCTGAGCCATATAACTCTCTGTGAACACCTTTATATAAAACCTCATTTATCAAACTTGACTTGCCTGATCCGGATACCCCGGTTACACATACAAATTTTCCCAAAGGAATATCCACATCAACATTCTGAAGATTATTTGCCGCTGCACCTTTAATTGATATTTTTTTGCCATTGCCTTCTCGCCTATGGTTAGGAACGGAAATTTTCTTTACGCCGGATAGATACTGTCCCGTTATTGAATCAGGATTTTTCTTAAGCTCTTCGACAGTTCCTTGTGCTACTAACTCTCCGCCATTGACGCCTGCTCCGGGACCAATATCAATAATCTGATCCGCTGCATACATGGTATCCTCGTCATGTTCGACGACAAGAAGAGTATTACCCATATCCGTAAGTCTTCTTAAAGTTTTAAGTAGCCTTTCATTATCCCTTTGGTGGAGCCCAATACTAGGTTCATCCAGTATATACAAAACACCCATAAGTCCTGATCCTATTTGAGTAGCCAGCCTTATTCGCTGTGACTCACCACCACTTAGAGTACCCGCACTTCTACTAAGAGTTAGATATGAAAGCCCTACATCTATGAGGAATTTAAGTCTCTCTCTTATTTCCTTTAGAATTTGCTTTCCTATGATAGCTTCTTTCTCGCTTAAAGTTAATTCGGTGAAAAACTCGTAAGCCTTATCGATAGACATATCGCTCACTTCAGCAATATTTTTTCCTCCCACGGTAACCGCTAGTATTTCTGGCTTGAGCCTTGCACCGTTACAGTCCGGACATTGTTTCACCGTCATATATTGCTGGATTTTATCCTGCATAAAGTCAGATGCCGTCTCCCTGTATCTTCTTTCTAAGTTATTTACAATTCCCTCAAAAGGATGATCCATATTTGATTGTCTGCCTGAACGCCTACTCACATATGTGTATTTTAGATTCTTATTACCTGTTCCATATAGTAAAGCTTTCATGAATTTTGCCGGTTGATCCTTTAATGGCATATCAATATCAACTCCATACATATTTGCAAGGGCTTCGATTTCTTGTCTATAAAATCCGGAATATTCCATAGATGCATAAACCCTACCCAGAGCACCTGCCGGTATAGACTTATCATAGTCAAGGAGTTTTTCCGGTACTACAGATTGAATAAATCCCAAGCCATTGCAGGTTGGACACGCTCCAAAAGGACTGTTAAATGAAAAGGATCTCGGCTCCATATCATCAAGGCCAACTCCGTGAATAGGACATGCCAATTTGGTAGAAAAAGTCTTGCGAAGACTATCTTTCGTGTCTGACTCCTGAGCTTCTGTCACGGAGGTCTTAGAAGGAACCACTTCAGTTATAACAAGACCATTCCCATGGGCTATTGCAACTTCTACCGCTTCTGAAATTCGTCCTTCCTGACCTTCCTTGACAACTATTCTGTCTGTTACTATCTCGATAGTATGTTTAAAGGTCTTTTCCAACTTTATTTCATCTTCATCAAGAATGCATTCCTCTCCATCAACGATTACACGATTGAATCCTTCTTTTCTAATTTTTTCCAAGAGCTTCACGTGCTCTCCTTTGCGCTCTTGCACTACCGGAGCTATAATTTTCAACCGAGTTCCCTCACCCATGTCCATAATTCGATCTACGATTTGATCGACAGATTGACTTGCAATCTCCCTGCCGCAAATGGGGCAATGAGGAATTCCTATCCTTGAAAAAAGCAACCTCAAATAATCATGAATTTCTGTAACCGTTCCCACTGTCGAACGCGGGTTGTTACTTGTTGTTTTTTGGTCTATTGAAATAGCCGGCGAAAGTCCCTCGATAAATTCCACATTAGGCTTATCCATTTGACCTAGGAATTGTCTTGCATAAGCTGATAGACTTTCTACATATCTCCTTTGTCCTTCCGCATATATAGTATCAAAAGCTAATGACGTTTTTCCTGAACCGGAAAGACCGGTTAAAACCACCATCCTATCTCTAGGGATTTTCACGTCAATGTTTTTTAGATTATTCTCCTTGGCGCCTTTGATATAAATTTCTTTTGTTGTCATAGACTTCCTTTCTAGAATCAAACTCATAGATGAAAGTATAAATCTTTCATTCAGATATTAACTTAAATACACCATCTCTAAAGCTTGGCTTTATATTCAAATACCTGATCTCTTAAATAAGCTGCTCGCTCGAATTGAAGATTTTCAGCTGATTCCCGCATTTCTTTCTCAAGCTTTTTGATATACTCAATAAGCTCTTTCTTTGTAAGCTCGCTTGGTTTCTTACCCTTAAAATCATCTGCCTTTGTTTTTGCCACTTTAGTAGCTTCTATCACTTTTCTAACTGCTTTTTCTATGCCCTTTGGGGTAATTCCATTGTCTTTGTTATACTTATCCTGTATTTCTCTCCTGCGCTGCGTTTCATCAATAGCGATTTTCATGGCTTTGCTTATGGAGTCGCCATACATGATTACTCTGCCATTTACATTTCTTGCTGCTCTTCCTATTGTCTGTATCAGAGAGGTTTCTGTTCTTAGAAACCCTTCTTTATCAGCATCAAGGATAGCTACAAGACCTACCTCCGGCAGATCAAGACCTTCACGTAGCAGATTTATACCCACTAGTACATCAAATTCACCAAGTCTTAGATCTCTTATAATTTCCAATCTTTCTAATGTATCAATTTCTGAGTGAAGATATCTAACTTTTAAACCCACTCCTTTTAAGTAATTTGTGAGATCTTCTGACATTTTCTTAGTCAAAGTAGTCACAAAGACTCTGTTGCCCATTTCAATTGTTTTTTTAATCTCTCCAATAAGATCATCCACCTGACCTTCGGTAGGTCTCACTTCTATTGGAGGGTCCAAAAGTCCCGTGGGTCTGATTACCTGCTCAGCAGTTATTCCTCCCGAATGTTCCTTTTCATATGCTGCAGGTGTAGCACTTACAAAAAGCTCTTTTTTTGCTAGCCTTTCAAATTCAGAAAATTGCAATGGCCTGTTATCAAGAGCAGATGGCAGTCTAAATCCAAAATCTACAAGAGACTGCTTCCTGCTTCTATCTCCTGCATACATAGCTCTAAGCTGTGGCAGCATGACATGGGACTCGTCAATCATAATTATAAAATCATCCGGGAAATAGTCTATCAATGTGTATGGTCTTGTTCCTGCCGGCAAATTATTAATATGCCTGGAGTAGTTTTCTATTCCTTTACAAGTCCCAACTTCCCTAAGCATTTCCATATCGTATCTTGTTCGTTGTTCAATTCTCTGAGCTTCTAATAGTTTCCCTTTATCTTTAAACCAGTTTATACGATTTTCTAACTCTTCCTCAATAGTGACCAAAGCTTTTTCCATATTCTCTTTTGAAGTAACATAATGCGATGCCGGATAGACAGCAACATGGTTCCGAATGCCTAGTATTTCTCCTGTAAGGGGATTCATTTCTTTAATAGTATCTATTTCATCTCCAAACATTTCAACCCTTATCGCTTTATCTGACCCGGCAGGAAAAATATCTATAGTGTCCCCTCTAGTTCTAAAAGTACCTCTATCAAAGACCATATCGTTACGCACATATTGTATGTCAACGAGCTTCATTAAAATATCTCTTCGAGATTTTTCCATTCCCGGTCTAAGGGAAAGCATCTGATTTTCATAGTCAAAAGGGCTTCCAAGTCCATATATACAAGAAACTGAAGCAACAATAATTACGTCTCTTCTCTCTGCCAAAGCCGCTGTTGCCGAATGCCTCAACTTTTCAATCTCTTCATTTATATCCGAATCCTTTTCTATATAAGTATCAGTCGATGGAACGTAGGCCTCCGGCTGGTAGTAATCATAATAGGACACAAAATACTCAACCGCGTTTTCGGGAAAAAATTCCTTAAATTCTCCGTGAAGTTGAGCAGCAAGTGTTTTGTTATGAGAAATTATCAGGGTTGGTTTATTCAACCTTTCTATTACATTAGCCATCGTAAATGTCTTTCCTGAACCAGTAACTCCAAGCAGGGTTTGACAGCTTTTACCATTCTCGAATCCTGCTACTAGCTTTTCAATAGCTTGTGGCTGGTCTCCCATAGGTTTATAATTCGAAACAAGCTTAAAATTGTTCATTCTATCTCCTACTTCTTTCTGTAAAAAACGCAGGCATATGCCTGCGTTAATATCATATTTCTATTTTTTCAGTTTATAAATTTATTCAAATCCCTAATTTTATTATTTTTTCAAAGTCACTGGCACAGACTACCTACGCCTTTGAAAAATTTATAATATTTCAATAAGTCTAGCGAGTTCTTCATCACCTGCATCTGGCTTCTTTGTCTTTTCAGCTTCCTCTCTGTATACATCCATTAAATCACTAAAAACCTCCGCAATGGATGGTGGTGTATAACTTATGGTGTTAGCTCCAGCTTCTATAGTCCTCCTAATAGAGTCTTCAGTTGGTCCTCCTGTTGCTATAATTGGCACCTTAGGAAAATCTTTTCTTATTTTAGCTACAATATCCGGGGTTTTCGAACCTGCTGAAACATTAAGAATTGTCGCTCCTGCATCAAGTCTTGCCTGCACATCCTCCAAATCATTTACAACAGTTACAATAATTGGGATATCAATAACTTTATTTATCATAGCCACATTTTGATTGCTCATAGGTGCATTGACTACAACGCCATAGGCACCTTGTGCTTCAGCATCTTTTGCCATAACAACCGTTCTAAATCCCTGAGTTGTACCTCCTCCGACACCTGCTAAAACCGGGATTGAAGAAGCATGAATTATGGTTTGAGAAATAATCTGTTGTGGGGTATATGGATATACCGCCAGCACAGCATCCGCATTGCAATTTCTAATGGTTGCGATATCCGTAGTAAAGATTACAGACTTGATTCGTCTACCCATTATCACAATTCCCTTTGCACTCCATATAACCTCTGGAACCTGCAAGCTTTTCGCTCTTAAAGTGCCCGTTATTCTTGGTATCTCTCTATCCATATCCCTTACCTCCTTCGGAAGTTTTTATATCTAAATCTCGAATAGATATTATATAGCATTTTTGCTTTTAAATCAATACATCCGGCTTTCTGACTTTATGAAACTCCAATTCTCAATTTGCAAAAGCTAACACCCTTAACTTGTGATATAATAACACTATGATTACTGAATTTATAATAAAAACCACCATCAATGACAATGAAAACACACAGAATTCCGATGTTAGGTCCAGTTACGGTAAAACAGCTGCCATCGTTGGCATTATGACAAACATAACTCTTGCAATCGGTAAGCTGATTATCGGTTTGATTTCCTCTAGTATTTCCATAGCAGCCGATGGCATCAATAATTTGAGTGATGCTACATCATCCGTAATTGCACTAATAGGATTTAAACTCAGCCAAAGGCCAAGTGATAAGGAGCACCCATATGGTCATGCTAGGAGCGAATATATAGCCGGTATGGTAGTTTCAGTCCTTATAGTTGTGGTTGGTGTAGAGCTTATGCGTTCTTCCATTGAAAAAATAATCACACCAGCCAACTTATCTGACAGTCCTACGGTTTACCTTGTTTTAGTTTTATCAATACTTATTAAGCTGTGGCAAAGCCGTTTCTACAACAAAATAGCTGCCCGCATCGGTTCCGTGACTCTGGAAGTTACCGCAACAGATAGCAAAAATGATGTAATAACCACATCGGCTGTACTCATCGGACTTACGATATTTCACTTTGCAGAAATAAACGTTGATGGTTATGTTGGCTGTTTTGTCGCTTTATACATTATGAAATCGGGCATTTCTTTAATAAAAGAGACCGCAAGCCCTCTTCTTGGTGAGGCGCCAGACTCAAAACTTGTCGAATTTATAACAAACAAGGTCCTTCAATTTCCAGGCGTACTCGGAGTCCATGATCTTGTGGTCCACAATTATGGTCATGGACAAATCTTTGCTTCTATCCACGTAGAGGTTGACAGTCAGGAAGACGTAATGAGCAGCCACGAGCTTATTGATGATATAGAAAAATACTTTGTTGAAACAGATAAAATTAATGTAACCTGCCATCTAGATCCTATAGAAATAAATAATCCTAAGCTGGATTTAGTATGTGAGATAATTTCCGATGAAATCAGCCATTGGAAAGGTCTTAGTAATCCTCATGATATTAGAATCGTACCGGGAAAGCACCATTCAAATGTAATATTTGAAGTTGTAGAAGATTACGATACAGATGTTGATATTTCAGCTGCAACGGAAGCATTAAAAAATCGGCTCAAGGAAATTGATTCTACCTATGAACCGATTATACATTTTGAACCGGATTACTCCGGTTTGCGATAGGACACGGAATATATTTTATATCTCTTGCGCCTTAGAAGCCTCCAGATCATCTTCACCTTTAGAACTTACAGGTATGTATACTGGCAATAAAATATTTGTGACATATACTTTATCATCATCTTTCCAGGAGTATTGACCACCTAAGTCCTTCGTGATTTGCTCACAAGTCAGTACTCCTATTTTAGTGCTCTCAACCATTTTTGCGTCCTGACTAATTCTATTTTCAAATCTAAAGCTAAAAAATTCCTTATCTTCTTTATAATCAAGCATCTCCAGTGTAGCAATAACTTGTACGGCTATTTTAGGATCGGCATACTTCATAATATTCGAAAAAATATTATCAAACAGTCTTCTAAGAGATGAAACATCAATTTTAACCAACTTCTCAGGTATCTCATACTCCATATCAACTTTATATCCATAGCTGATTAATTCAGCAACATGTTCACTGAAAAGTTGCTGAAAAAGTATATCTCCATCTAGGATTTCATAATTTTTAGAGCTTTTCTTTCCTCCAAAAACTAGAAAATATTGAAAAAGCTTATCCGACAAATCTTTTAGCTGAAAAGCCTTATTACGACACGCCTGAATAAATTGATGCAATTCTTCTTCGTTTTGATATTTTCCCCCCTCTATAATATCCAAATATCCTACTAGAGATGTCAAAGGAGTCCTTATATCATGGGACATAGATGTAATCAATCTGCTATTGGCATCCCTTGCAGCCTTTTCACCTTCGAGTCTTTGAATTAAGGAATTTCTCATTTTGTCAATTCCGTCAGCTAAGATTCCTATTTCATCACTTCCACTGGTTTGAATTTCTCCGTCTATATCCCCGGAGGTTATTTTGGTAACATCTCTGGAAATCTCAGAAATCCTCGCAGTCAGACTTGTAGTATAAGCCATTACCACGCCAAGTACCACTATAAACGCTACCGTAATTTTTACAATGTTCATTATATTTCTGAAGCCTTCTTCACGATAAAGTTCCATATGTACATAATAATCATCATCTGCAAAGCTCACAATCCTATCATTGCCGTTTACATTTTCTCTTTTATCCAGTCTCGGACCCTTATTATCTGTATTTTCCGAAATAGTTGTCTTTGCTGTTTTTAACTTCACCGAACGGGATTTCCCTTCTGCAATCCAACCATTTTCAAAATAGCCTCCATAATTATCGTAAACAACAATATATGTGTAGGGGTTTTTCTCCAGCCATTTTTTTATCTTTTTCTCATCATTAGATTCTATTTTATTTTCCTTTATGTACTCCCTAAAAGATTCAAAACTGCCATCAATGCTGGCAGTATATGCCTCTTTACTTGTATAATATGTGTATTGCAGGGACTCTTCAACCTTAGCAAGCCCAAAGTATACTGCTAATGACACAAACATTCCAATGGTTACAGAAATTACCATCTTCCAATTGAGAGGTATGATTAGGCGTTTGCCTTTTTTAATTATCAATTCGATACCCCTTTCCCCATACAGTTTTTACAATTGACGGGTTATTAATGTCTTCTTCGATCTTTTTTCTCAAATTCAACACATGAACCATTATTTTATTACCCGCATTAGGGGTGTATTCCCCACCCCATACACTTTCGTACAGATCCTTGTTTGCAACTACTTCTCCTTTATGATCCAGTAGATAACTCAAAATAGCATACTCTTTATCTGTTAAATTAATCCTTATACCGTCTTTCGTAGCAATTCTTTTATCCTTATCGACAGCCACGTGATCTGACAAGAGCTCTATTCCATGTCCAACCTTTTTTCTACCTAGATAACTATTATATCTTCTCAAAAGAGATTTTATTTTTAACAAAAGATCCATCTGATCAAAGGGTTTAACTATGTAGTCATCGCCACCTTCAGTATATGCATCCACTTTATTATCCTCTTGGGATTTAGCTGTCAGAAACAAAATCGGCACATTGGAGAACTTCCTAATTTTTCTACAAGCTTCTATCCCATCCATACCAGGCATCATAATGTCAAGTATTACTAAATCCAGGTCTCTAATTTCCAAAACTTTCAGTAAAGCCTCTTGTCCATTAGCACCGGTATCCGTTTCATAGCCCTCACTTCTCAAAAGAACCGAAACAACCTGTCTAATATCCGCATCATCATCAACGATTAAAATTTTACCTTTTCCCATATCTATATCTCCTTTTTGGGCACCTTATCCACATAGTAGAAAGTCATAAATACACCTATAACACTTACCATTACAGAAACTAGCAGAAGTTCCTTTTCACCCAAGATGTCTATGATAAATCCTCCACAAAAGCTGGAAACGACCGTTGCCAAAGACATCATTATAGTAAACAAAGCCTGTCCCTTAACAGCTTCTCCCTTCTTCATAACCTGATCTGTAAAATGAATTACTGCCGGTAAGAATACTGCAAAAGACAGTGGTTGAAACACTTGCGCCAAATACATAAAGGTTATCGACTTAGCGAAAAAGAAAGCAAGTATCTTGAGCAAAAAAGATATGCTGGCTATCTTCATTAGTGTTTCGCAAGAAAATTTCTTCATTATTTTATCAAAAAAAACAAGAGTTGGAATCTCACAAAAAGCCATTAGCGAAAAAATTGTGCCCATATCTGAGCTGTTTCCACCAACATCCGTTACAATTTGATATAAGAAGCTGTTCAAAACTCCATTGTTAAAAAATACAAAGATAAATCCTACGTTAAGCATAAAAAACATTTTATTTTTCTTTGCAAATTTTAAAAGAGTAATTTCTTCATCTACAATATTACTATCTCCTGTAATCTCCGGTCCTAAACAGGCCTTTGCTTGGGGATTAGAATCTTGGGAATGGTCAAGTAAAATCTCTTCTCTGGCAGTATTAAGACTTTTTCCATTAAGTAGAGAACCTTTCCCCGTGAGTCTAATTGCTTTGAGAAAGCTCCGCTTCATATACAGCAAGAACCCGGCCAAAGCTACTAATATAATTATTCCCGCAACAGGAATGGCAACAACCCCATATTTTTCAACAAAATATCCAAGACATATGCATAATAACGCATAACCTAAAGATCCACAACTTCTTGCCAACCCAAAATTAATGTGGTAACCGGTAGTAGACAGTTTAAACACCATATAATTAATTAATGGCTGAAGTGCCGTCACCCAGGCGATTAGTAGGATAAATAAAATTGATAACCCCAAGGAGTGTTTATCAGGAAACAGCAAAATAACCGTACCCACAAGCATTACAACTACTACAATTTGTGATATACCAAAGACAGAAATTTTCTTTGATCTATCCCCCAAGTCTGCCATAAAAGGCTGTAACATAACAGCCAATATACATCCTAAAGCTACAATAACTCCTATTCTTCCGCTAGAATACCCTTTTGCAATCAAAAATACCGATGCAAAACTCCCTATTATTCCGTAATACATCCAGTATGTTCCATGAATCCCACCATAGTATATATTTAATATTTTTTTCATATTATAAGCCTCTGAAAATCAAACTCTTTTAAATCTTTAACGTATATATCAACAAGTCTTCTGATTTCTTCCTGATCCTTAAGGCTAATCTCATCATATATTCCAACAACCGGCAAACCATATGCCTTGGCCGTTTTCATAGAATAAAGTCCATCCTCAAATAACCAAGTATAATTCGGCTTGCTACCCATTCGCTCCATAGCAAGCTGAAAAATATCAGGAAAATGCTTGCTTTTACCAACTTCTGTGCAAGTATATATTTCCAAAAAGTATTCAGTTAAACCTAAATTTTCTAAAGCTATCTCTACGAGCCATCTATCCGTAGAGGTAGCTATGGTCATAGGGATAGAATTTTGATGACAAAACTCTAAAATTTCTAGCGCGCCGTCTTTGAGTTTAGCTTCGTTTCTATAATAATATTCAACCTGAGCATGTATTCCCTTTGCAACCTCATTCCTATCAGATGGAACATTATAGTTGGCTTGCATATGATCAATCACTTGATCCATTGTCATTGAAAAATAAATATCTCCCAAACCGGTATCCGCCTCATTTCCCAAGCTCTTTAAGTAATTATATCCTGCATTATGCCATGCGTACATGGAATCAAATAATGTTCCGTCCACATCAAAAATCGCACCTTCAATCATCTAATATCTCCTACAAATCACGTATTTTATCGACTTTTATTATAACAATTTTTGTCTTTTCTTTCAACTAAAGTCCTAACTAAAAAGCTGGTAAACTCTAATATGAGTTACCAGCCTCAATGTTACAATTTTTTCACTAAACTACTTCCAAACATCAGTATTATCAAGACCAATGGAGCTTGCCTTAAACACCGGGTCTTTCCCCTGTGCCTTCTGAGCCGAGTAATCTTTCATCGCAGCGATGGCATATTTGCCTAAAAGAATTATTGCAAAACAGTTAATCAACGCCATGAAGCCCATAAGAATATCCGCTGTATTCCAAGCTAGTGGCAAACTTGAGTTAGCTCCTATGAACACTGCTATTACTGCTAGAATTCTAAAAGCGGCAAGCCAACTTTTACTTTCTGTTATAAATCTGAAATTAAACTCAGCATAGAAATAGTTACCTATCAAAGAGGTTAATGCAAATAGTGCAACTGAGAAAGTAAGAAGTGCTACTCCGGCTTCACCAAATACAGTCTTTACACTTGCCTGCACTAAAGGAATTCCATTAAGCTCTCCTCCAACTTCAAATTTCCCTGTACATAGAATAATAAATATAGTTGTAGAGCAAATCAAAAGCGTATCTATAAACACTGAAATTACCTGTACAAGACCCTGCTTAACCGGGTGACTAACATCAGCTGCCGCTGCCGCGTTAGGCGCCGACCCCATACCGGCTTCATTACTGAATAGTCCTCTCTTAACACCCCATACAACACATGACCCTGCAAAACCTGCAGAAATTTTTCGGAAGTCAAAAGCCTCTCTGAAGATGTCAGCAAATATTCCTGGAACCTTGTTGATATTTACAAAGAAAATTACAAGACCTACCAAAATATATATTGATGCCATCACAGGTACAAGTACCGATGACCATTTGGAAATCATGTGAGCACCACCAAAGAACAAGAAAGTTGCAATTGCTGCCAGAAGTGCTCCTACACCCATAGCCACTGTGCTGTATTGATCACCGGAATAATGTTCAAAAGCGGACGCAATATTGTACGCTTGCAGACCGTTAAAGCCAAAAGCAAAAGTTAAGATTAAGAATATGGCAAAGATAATACCAAGCCATCTAGCTTTAAGTGCTTTCTCTATATAGTAAGCTGGTCCACCCTTGTAGATATCTCCGTCCGGCTCTTTATAAATTTGTGCAAGAGTTGATTCAATAAATGCAGACGAACCACCTACAATTGCCATTATCCACATCCAAAAAACTGCTCCGGGACCACCCATAACTATAGCTGTCGCTACACCTGCAATGTTACCGGTTCCTACTCTTGATGCTGTTGCTATCATAAGAGCCTGGAAAGATGAAATTCCCCCTTTATGACTCTTTTCTGTTAAAACTTTTAGCCCTTCCGGAAACATTCTAAGTTGAACAAATCCTGTCCTTATAGTGAAGTAAAGTCCAACAAAAATAAGAACCCAAAATAAAATATTACTGTACAGAAATCCATCAAATGTGTCTGTCAGTGTCGTGAGTTTGTCTATAAAATTCAAAATAACTCCTTCCTGCAAAACCCTTAAAATTCAAAAGGTTACTGCACTTAACTTATAAAATAATATCTCTGGTATATTACCATAAATTTCAATATTTTGCAAAAACATATTGACATGATTATAACAAGAATGATAGAATTTCTTTACAAATTGATAATCATTTTCAAATTTCATATATTGGAGGAAATTATGGCATCTAAGTATGCAACCAAACAGAGAACGGCTGTTTTGTCGTATTTACAAAATAATGTCGATTCACATTTATCTGCTTCTGATATACAGAGGGGGCTTTTCAAAACGGGCCACCAGATGGGACTTGCCACAATTTATAGACATCTAAAGAATCTTGAGGATGAGGGTCTAGTAATTAGCAATAAAATGGAAGGTGTTTCTTGGGTTACTTACAGATGTAATCCTTCAGAAGGTTCTGAGCTTTCATCGAGGTTCTTCCTGAAATGTGAGGATTGTGGACAAGTGGTTAATTTTAAATGTGAGGAAATCAGCCATCTATATAAGCACCTTGAACTTGATCACCAATTGAAAGTTAATCAAAATAAGACTATTTTCTATGGGCATTGTGGTTGCAAAAGCTCCATTGATGAAAATAAATAGTTAACGAAAGGAACAATTGAAATGAATCAAATGAGATCAAAGAGAAGTTTAAAATTATTTGCTCTATTTCTTATCGGAGTACTCACCGTCGGTTGTCTCTATGGCTGCGGAAAAGGTGACAAAGGTCAGAAATCCGGAGATAAGATTAAGGTTGTTGCAACAATTTTCCCGGTTTACGATTTTCTTAGGGAAATCGGAGGAGATAGGATTGACTTGACAATGCTTATGACTCCAGGAGCTGAAACTCACAGTTACGAGCCTACACCAAAAGATATTATGAAAGTTGAAGAATCAAATCTTTTTGCATATGTAGGCGGGGATTCCGATGAATGGGTCGAAAAGATTTTAGAGGGCAGCAAAAATAAAAAAATGAAAATTGTCACTCTCATGGACTGTGTTAAGACTGTAGATGAAGAACATGTAGAAGGTATGACAGTTGAAGATCACAATCACGACCATAATCACGACGGAGACGAAAAGAAACATGCTCATAAGCACGAGCACGAGCACGACGGCGACAGTGAAAAACACGATCACGATCACGATGGTAAACCTGAGCAAGATGAACACGTTTGGACTTCTCCAGCTAATGCTATCGAAATCTCTAAGAAGCTAACCAAAGAACTTTCCGAAATAGATCCTGACAATGCGAATTATTACAAGAAAAACTGTGACACGTATGTAAAAAAACTTGAAACTTTAGATAAAAAGTTTATGAAAATTGCAGAAAACGGAAAAAGAAAAGAAATAATATTTGGAGATAGGTTCCCGTTTAGGTATTTTGTGGATAGATATAATCTAAAATATTATGCCGCATTCCCGGGATGTTCAACAGATACAGAAGCAAGTGCAAATACTATCGCATTTTTAACGAATAAAGTTAACGAGGACAAAATCCCAGTTGTTTTCCATATTGAACTTTCAAATACAAAGATTGCAAATAGCATTGCCGAAGCAACAGGTGCTAAAGTTTTACAGCTAAATGCTGTACACAATGTGTCAAAAGAAGACTTTGAAAAAGGTGCATCTTATTTATCGTTGATGGAAGAAAATCTCAAAACATTGGAAGAAGCATTAAATTAATATCATTGCAAATAACATATTTGGCGAAATAACTATGAATGAATGCCGCGACCTATTTGATGTTAAATCATATAGGAGCGGTTTTCAAATTATTGTGGTATAATTATCTTTGTATAAAATTTAAGTAATATAAATCAAACAAGGAGAATCAGATGGCGTTGATGACCTGTCACAATCTTTCATTCAGCTATGAAGGAAAGATTGTTGTTAAAAATCTTAACTTTGAACTAAATAAAGGTGACTACCTATGCATAGTTGGCGAAAATGGTGCCGGCAAAAGCACCTTAGCAAAAGGGCTTTTGCGACTGAAATCACCCAGTCAAGGAGAAATCATCCTGGGTGATGGTCTAAAACCTGCAGAAATCGGTTATTTACCCCAGCAGACCCCCGCACAGAGAGACTTTCCTGGAAGCGTCTTTGAAATTGTTCTTTCAGGAAGACTAAATAAAAGAGGTATCAAACCTTTCTATTCCCCGACGGATAAAAAAGTAGCTCTTAAAAATATGGAAAATCTAGGAATTCTTCATATAAGGAACGCCTGCTACGGACAGCTTTCCGGCGGTCAACAACAAAGAGTCCTCCTTGCCAGAGCACTATGTTCAACAGATAAAGTTATATTGCTGGATGAACCCGTTACCGGTTTGGATCCTCTAATGACTCAGAATATGTATAAATTAATCAATAAACTCAACGCTGAATTGGGAATCACAATAATAATGATTTCCCATGACATACATGGAGCGATAGAATACGGAAGTCACATTCTACATCTCAGCACAAATCAGCTTTTTTACGGAAAAACACATGACTATATGGGAACAGATTTAGGAAAGCTCTTCATCGGACTTCCTTCATCAGAAGGAGGTCTATAAAATGCATGAATTCATAGAAATGCTTCAATATCCTTTTATGAGGAGAGCTTTAATTGTAGGAATTTTTGTATCTCTCTGTGCTGCCCTTCTTGGTGTAAGTCTTGTTCTCAAGCGTTTCTCCATGATTGGCGATGGATTATCTCATGTAGGCTTTGCTTCCTTGGCAATTGCATATGCTTTCAACGCCGCACCATTGACTGTGAGTATACCGGTATGCCTTATCGCAGCCTTTTTCGTCTTACGAATAACTGAAAATTCAAAAATAAAAGGTGATGCAGTAATCGCACTCCTCATGAGTGGTAGTCTCGCCATAGGCGTAATGGTAATTTCTCTTACCCAAGGAATGAATACTGATGTATGTAACTATATGTTTGGAAGTATTCTTGCCATGAGTACCTCCGATGTAGTAATTTCAGTTATTTTATCAATCATTGTAGTAATATTGTTCGTTCTATTTTATAACAAAATATTTGCAATCACGTTTGATGAAGATTTTTCTAGGGCTACCGGTATACACACCAACATGTATAACATGCTTTTGGCAGCTTTAACATCAGTAACCGTCGTTTTAGGGATGCGAATGATGGGTGCACTCCTCATATCAAGCTTAGTTGTAATGCCAGCAATATCTGCTATGAGAGTTTGCCACAGGTTTTTGACCGTCGTCATTACATCTGCTATAATATCAGTTGCTTGTTTTGTGATAGGAATATATATATCTTACACCATGTCCACTCCGACCGGAGCAAGTATCGTTATAATTAACCTGGGAGTATTTGCGATATGTGCTGCAATAGGCACAAGGAGATCTAAATAATGAAAAAAACCATCTTACTTATAGTTATTTTAATTGTTGCTATTAGCATTTCTGCCTGTGGGGATAAAAAAAGCTCACAAGATGGAAAAATATCTGAAGATCAGGTTACAGGTTCAAAATCAGTTCAGCAGAATAATAATAACAAAAAAAATCCTGCTGATAAATCTGCAACTGTAAACAACGACGAGGAGTATCCCCATGATGTTGCCACCGACAGAAAGAAATTTAAAAACAAAAATATAGACATCAAGTTTACAGATAAAAACTTCGTATCGTTAATAAACGATTTATATATAAATCCTGCTTCTTACGTAGGGCAAACAGTAGAAATTGAAGGCTTCTACATATGGGATGGTTTTAGAACCTACGTGGGCAGAAAAGGGCCTGCCTGCCCTTGCTGTGCGACAGGTTACACAGGCATAGAATTTCACGGAGATGAAAAATCAGTAACCAATGAGCCCGTTGAATACAAAAACGAAGCTCCTCCACCTGAAGCCTCTCAACCCCAAACAAAAAACCCGGATTCAAACTATGAGAAGTTTATTGCCGGGTATACGTGGATAAAGGTTAAAGGCTACATCAGGCAAGGAAAGGATCCAAACATCGGTTCATTTACATACATAGAAGCAATTTACGTTGAGCCGATGGCTGAAAAAGGTACAGAAACAGTAAACTAATGTACCCCATAAAAATTTTTTTAGACATTAAAAACGGCCTTTCAGGTCGTTTTTTTCGTTGCTATGATGTCTGCTCCCGTACCACAAACATTGGAAATTATTACATCGCCAATATCATGTGGACCGTTAATTTTGCACTTTTTTATTTCCTCAAGAACATTAGGAATTAATTCCTTTGGGATACTCTCCGATGTTTTGACAGGTGGCATCACAAAAGTCCCAAGCTCCGGGTTTCCCTTATATACAATTGAAGGAATTACAATCCTCTTGGAATGCAAGACTTCATCCATTTCATTATCGCAATTGCTAGTAAGTTCATTTTCCAGAATCAGTCCCACAGATAACAAAATAGTATCACATGAAAAATATTTTTCTGTACCTTTTATCGGTTTAAGATGCTTGTTCACCCGGGAAATAGTCACTCCTACAACTCTCTCCTGGTATCACACCTTCTATATTTACTAATCTTTGGACCGTACCAGCAGAAAAAGCTCCTGCCGGTCTCATCCCTGGTATATTTAAAGTCCCTCGAGCACGCTCACGACATCCCATCGCTAACACTACAGATTTAGCCTTGATTTCTGTTAGACCGGTCTTTGATGAAGTTGCCCATATGCCAATAGAATCAACTCCCGGCTCCATACTCATAGCCATGGATTCAAGTATGTAGGAAATCTTAGCGGATTTAATTCGATTAATATATCTTTGGGCATACTCAGGACAGGTTAACTTTTCATTGAATGTATGAAGTCCGAATCCATTATGAATGCACTGATTCAAAATACCACCGAGCTGAATATCTCGCTATACAATAAGTATATTATCATGAGAGATACCTTCTCTGAACGCGGCATCTGCTGCCGCAAGACTTGCATGACCTCCTCCAATAATTGCAACATCTACATTTTTCTTATACATTTTATTCAGCGCTCCCTGTTCCCAGTACAATTCTCGATTTACCACCGGATTTTGTAATCTCTTTTATGGTGCACCCCCTGATTTTCAGCCACATAAGGTCCTATAGCCGGAGCACAAGATAGCCCGGGAGATTCAATTCCTATTACATCTATAAATCCCGGTATTGATTCTACTTCTTATATTTTAAAATCATCTTCCGGCCTATGGGCCCTGAGACCAGCAAATGATGTAATAATTTTCTTTGGATTCGGTAACGTCTTGATACTTCGTGCAACTTTTTTCAGTATTTCTTCAAGGCCTTCTTCTGTAATAATATTCGCTTCTTTATCCTCTAAATCTTGTGCATTCGGTCCAACCATTAGATTCCGGTGGATAGTAGGTGTAACTAGTACCCCTTTTCCCAGCTTCGCTGGCACCTGAATAATTATACGATTTACTAAATGACCTTCTGTATGATCATAAAGATAATATTCTCCTCTTCGAGGA
The DNA here is from genome assembly GCA_050908895.1 of Eubacteriales bacterium KG125. GTDB lineage: Bacteria > Bacillota > Clostridia > Peptostreptococcales > Anaerovoracaceae > S5-A14a. The sequence continues at coordinate 171,904 of CP171222.1, forward strand.
ATTATCCTTTCAGTATCTACCTCGCCATCTATGCCCTTCTCCAAAACCATGTTATGGATTTCAGCACCATAGACACCCGCTGCATTTTCAGCCAGAGCAATAGTAATGTTGAAAGGAGAGACTATGCCGAAATTTTTTACCAGTAAAGCAGCCTCTATCTCTTCCGAAATGGATGGTTCCAGTTCTCCAGCGCCATTTTCAATTGATTGTTCAGCAAGTTCCCTAAGCTTAGAAATCTGTTCCTCATTGAATGCCACTATCATGGCACCATTTCTCCGATAATGAAAGTCCAGATCTTTGGAGAGAGACTCCATCATTTTAGACCCTAAGACATTAAGTTTTGCTTTAAGGCTTCCAGGTTTAGCATCAAAACCCACATGAACAATTCCGCTATTTGCCTTACTTGTTTCCTCGCAGACATCGCTGTGTGCTTCAATTACGCAAATTTTAAGTTTGTATTTAGATAACTCCCGCGCAATGGACGAGCCTGTTACTCCCGCACCGATTATTACTGCATCATATTTCATTCTATTTCCTCCGTGTGCATTTCCAAATTTAGCACAATTAGAAAAAATCAAGTGATTTTTCTTTAAATTAACCATTTGCAGTTGACAATGACATTGGTAAATGTTAAACTATTTCCTGTGATATGAAAAAATTTATATACACCCATAGCTCAGTTGGTAGAGCACCTGACTCTTAATCAGGGTGTCCAGGGTTCGAACCCCTGTGGGTGTACCATTAATCAAAGCCTTGAAAACACTGTAACTTACAGTAGTTCAAGGCTTTTTTAGTTTTTGGAATGAGCACAATATTTTATATCAGCATTGACCTAATTTGACCTATCTAGGACTACATTTTGTTGCCAAAATGTTGCCAACTTTTTTCTAAATAAAAAAAGGGAGCCTAAGCTCCCCCTGTTTAATGCACTGTATCTTTATTTTCAACAACTGTAATTGATCCGTCGTCAGAGATATTTAACACCTTATTTTGCACCATCTCACCGCTTGGTGTAAACATGTACCATGTATCACCTACAAGCCTAAACTCGTCAGATACCATGTCCCCATCAGATGGCTTTAGATAATACCACTTATCTTGGTATCTCTGCCATCCAGTTTGCATCTTACAATCTTCGTTAAATAGATACCATTTCCCGTTAATAAATTGCCAGCCAACTACCGCATAGCCTTCAGCATCGAAATAGTACCATTCATCATTAATATAACTCCAAGTGTTTGTTGGATAATTTCCGTCAGTATTTTTATACCACCAGCCAACATTATCCTTTATCCAGCCATAAGCAGGTTGTCCACCTAATCTAGCGTTTACTTGTGCTGCTATCCATGTAAATTGCCTACCAAGATATGGGCCAGGGCAATTAGTGCTAACATACCACTCATGCTTCTGTAACACGCCCGATTTATCTCCTGTGTATGTGCAGTTAGTAATACCATTTCTCTTACAGATGTCAGTACATAGGTCTACCAGAGAGTTGAGCGCCTTATCTGATACATGCCAATCTCCGCCTATCTGGTCATTTGCAACTTCTATTGTTACTGCTTGGTTATCACACCAGCTTGAATAAGTTGTCCAAGCTCTATTTGCTTCATCTACATATAGTCCAATTCTACCGTCTGAGCCAATTCCATAGTTACTTGAAGCTTGTGCTTTAGTTTGTGAAAACCAACCGCCGCAAGTTTCAATGGATAGGTTGCCCGCCATATGGTGGATTGCTATCTTTTTTATGCTATTATTTCTAGCTCCGGAATGGTTTGGGCTATATCTTGTATGAGATACTAAACTTGAATTACTCATCGTCATTACCTTTTCCATTAGATAACTCTTCTAATGCTTCTTTATTTAATTTGTCTTCCATAATTACTGTACCTCGCTTTTTCTTGGTTTTGTGTAAGTTTTTGCTAGTTCACTATCGCTAATTCCTGCTGTTGTGGGGTCTACCACGATACCCAAAATGCCCAGTATCATAAACACTGTCTCGATTATCCCTTGTAGTTCAGATGATAGCCCCTCGATATTTAGCTCCTTATGCATGATTGTACTAGCTATCTGCTTTACTAGCACTAAAATCGCTGGCACTAGGGTTAGCCAAAACACTTTGTTTTTTACTCTTACTTTTAAATTCATAATTTACTTCCTTTCTTTTCTTTGTACTAAAAAAGACAGCAATAATGCTGTCTTAATTGCCTGTGTTAATTTGCTTTGATACAAAGTAGCCTGAATGTTTCCCTGCCTTTTGGGGTTATTAAGGTCTGAGTTCCGCACCACTTTGTTTTTTCGTTAACCGTTTCCTTAATTTCAAACAAGCCTTTGTTCTTATCCGCATAAGGCATTAGCTTGCCCCTTTTATCTCTGTACAGATATTTCTTATCAAGCAAGAAGTTTACAAACTCGGTTTGCTTTATCTGTAACTGTTTTGCTGTTTCTCTGATATTTGTTAGCAAGTTTCTGTCGACCAGTTCATCAAAATAGTCTGCCTTTGGTTGCATTATTGCATTATTTGCTGATAAGTTTGAATTTTGAACCTGTAAAGCTAAATTCTTTTCCTTCTCACTCTTAAGCTCTGTAGCAAGCTTAATTAAAAAGTCAGGGCTTGTAAGAGCCTCCTCAAGAGTCTTTTCAGTCATATATGCCCCGTGCCTCCTGATTGTTGGTAGCACTTCATGGGTTACCCAACGTTTAAACTCTTTGGCTTCTTTTTTTCTGCTTGTTAGAACTAAATTATATAATCCATATTCATTTACAAGGTTTACTTCTCCGACTTGACCCCCTAGATTCAATCTAGTCACTTCATCATTATCTAATCTTTTTATTGTATCGGTAGCATTTTTTATATCTAAAGCTTGACAAATGTCTTTGGCTACAAACCATATTTCGTTATCTACCTTTACTGTTCTCATACTTCCGAATTGCTCATTATTAAAAATCTGTAGTTCGTTCATCACATTATCCCCTTTCTTTTTAATTCTGCTTTCATTGCCCTTTGTCCTTTTAAAAATCCATATCTGAATAAATCATAGCTTGCGTCTATCATGTTATTGTCATAAATATCAGCCAATAGCATAACCTCATGAACGCCTATACAGTATCTACCCGAGTCTACTGTTTCTATAAGCTCCATCATCTTTTTATCTTTACCTGTTAATTTTTCTTTCTTTAAATCACTTAATCTTTGCATTAAAAAACTCCTCTCAATTCATCTTGAAAGAAGTCCCATTCTGCATTATAATAGATACAGAAAGAGAATTCTTTCGGGTGAAACAGGTTTGTGTGATTGGTAGTCTGCAACCTGTTTCTTATTTTCTTTTTAAATCTTTGTAAACCTTTTCTATGCCCATTCTTATTATTTCTGATTTGCTTTTCCCTGTAATTTCACAACAGAAATTTAATCTCTCAATATCGATATCAGACATTCTAACTCTTGTATTTAATGTCTTTGGGTTGTCGGTAGGTCTACCCATCTTTTTCTTCTTCTCTATAAAAACCTCTCTCCTTTCCCTTGCCTTAAATAAGCCCCAGTGATATAATTCACATATAAGGCGTGTGGGCAAGTCACACACCTTGGGTTTGTTTTAGAAGATTTGATTTATTTTATCAAGTCTTCTATTTTTTTGATTGTTTCAGGTTTTACATCGTCATCTTTTAAGATTTGAATTATCATCTTTAAGACTACCCGAAATTGTTCATTTGTCATTCCGTCTTCCATATGTTATCCTTTCCGGCACTTGCCACCTTACTCATCAGGTCTTCCCTGACTGTAAATATAATATAACATATGTGGATACATAAGTCAAGAGGTTTTTATAAAATATTTTTTAATTTCTTACAGGTAACTCTTGATAGTCCTCGTACATGTGCTCAACAGTGTGATTCCCACCAAGCCTCTTGTATGCCCTGAACATATCTGTCGTTACCTCGTACTCTGTTAAAGTCGTTTGATTATTTGCTATAGCCTTTGACATTTCTTCTTTAAGTCTGAACCGCAAGAGAGCAAGTGTGCCCTCTGAATTAGCAGTTAGCTTTTCGTTTACGTGATTTAAAGTGCTTTTAAATTCGCTATCCTCCAGTTTTGATTGGTAGTCGTCTTGTATTTTTTTAACTGCCCATCTAAAACACTTAATTATTACACCGATTATTGTTATAACTCCTAAAACGATTGATATTACTGTTGTTGACATGTTATTCTTCCTTTGCTAGCTTTTCAATTTTCTCCCATTTGTCATCTTTACCTGGTTCGGAATTATCTATTATCTTATCTGTAGCTTTATATAAATCACCGTACCATTTTACATAAACTCCTTTTTCAAAAGTTTCATCGCGATTCCACGCCTTAGCACTACCTATGTTTTTTGTGTATTCAGGGTTTGCACCATCTTCTGCTACTTTCTTCACTTCTTTTCTCCATGTTTCTGTGTCAAAAATTGGGTTGGATTGGTTGTCTGATACATGCTCTTTATTAGCATAGTAAAGCACTCCAAATTTATTAACTGGTTGGTCTTTAAGATATTTAGTGTTCTCTCGCCACTCTTGTGTTAATCTAATGTCTACTATATTACCTTTTGCTACGTCTGCAATTAAAGCTTTGTCGATTATGTTTTGTGTTAACTCTTCCTTTGTTTGTTGCTTTTCGACTTTTTTTACGATAGCCTCCAGTTCCGCGGGTGTAAACGTTATATCTACCTCGATGCCATTATTTTTTGTTGCGTAACCGCGATACTCCACTACTCTGTTATCTGTTAGTACCTCATTAATTGTTAGCCTTTTCATTTTTTATATCCTCCAACATTTTCTTGATTTCGGCGATTTCTTCCTTTAATTGTTTATTTTCTTCGGAGAGTTCTTGCACTCCCTTTAAAGCCAAGTTAGCAAGTCTTAATACATCTAGTTTTAGTATGTCACCATCTTTAAATACTAAGCTGTCGTCGATTTTCTGAACCTCTTGTGCTATAGTACCGATATTTGTGTGTTTTTGGTGGAATTTCCCCTTAATCCAGTCATATTCTTTAAATTTTAATTCTTTTATTGTGTCTAAAGCTTTATGCTTTGTATCTGTGATGTTTTCTTTCAGCTTTCGGTCAGACGAGGCGTTTTTAACAGCACTCCAAAGAGAGTAGCTTGTATTATTGTACTCATAAAAGATATCGTTTTCCTGTCCGCCCCAAAGCAAACCTACATTTGATGTCCTTTTTATCCCGTACCTGTCTAGTGAGCGATAAAATTTTAAATTTTTTATAGTAACATTCTCTCCGTCTATCCATGCACCATTATTAGCAGACATATAACCATCCGTTTGCACATACCATGATTTAGACCCCGGATTATACCAACTGTTCCCCCAGTTTGCCCAAAATGCTATTTTATGTTTGCCGTTTCCGTCTCCCCCCATGCCAATTTGCCAATTTTTAGTTGTAATCCAAGGTCCATATCCACCCCAAAATTCTCCGATTATAAAAGGGCCTATCTCTCCGGTGTACGCCTTTAAAGCACCGCGGATGTCAAAAGTCTTTGTTACAGCCGTGATTTGTTCTGGCGTTAGCTCTAGTCTGCTAAATATCCGCCTTACGTCGCTTGAGTCTGTCTTAGTATCTAAATTACGTTTAACTGTAGAGACTTCTAGCGCATAAGTATCAGATTTTTGCTCAACGGTCGAAATTCTCTTTTCGACCTCGCGATTTTTTTGATCATAAACGGATTGGGAAACTTTAGAGGATATGCTGTCTTTAAGTTGACTAAGCTCGCTGGAGTACTCACTTCTAAACTGTGTGTAATCCGCGTCTTTACCGTCTCTGCCTTTTATTAAAGTCCAGTTGTATTTACGATAATCCGTGCTGTCATATTCCAAAAAGTCTGTATATGTGCCAAGATATTTCTTGTTGCGGCTGTCTGATACGCTGAAATCGCTGCCTTGTGGACTATTAGCATAGGCGATATGTAAATATGGAGTTTTACCATCAGCACCAGCCGTGCCCGGCAATCCTTTTGCACCATCAGCACCTTTTATTAGTGTCCATTTATACCTGCGATAATCTTCGCTATCTTGCTTATTATCGTCTACGTATATGCCGATGTACTTTTTGGTTGCACCATCAGCTGTGCTAAAATCGCTGCCTTGCGGGCTATTAGCATAGGCGATATGGGTGTAAGAAGATGCACCTGGAATTCCGTCCTTGCCGTCTCTGCCTTGCAGTCCTTGTAGTCCTCTTAATCCATCTTCTCCTTTTATCCGTACCCACGTGTACTTTGTATAGTCGTAAGAAGCTTGCGGTTTAGAATCTGTGTACGTTCCTAAATATTTTTTGTTTCCCTCTGTAGAAAACGAAAAACCACCCCCATATCCGTCATCCGCATAAGCTATGTGCAAATAAGACGATTTGCCGTCTGCGCCTTGTGTGCCGTTTTGGCCATCTACTCCATCACGCCATGCTTTTGTATACTCGATCGTGCCATCGTCATATTCGATTTTTTGCCGGTACCATTTTACATTGCCCTCAGCCTTTGGATAATTGGGCGGCTTCTCAGGACTGATTGGCACCTTTTCTTTAGTTCCAATCTGCCTTACATTTGGCACAGGCTGCACTACATCTTCTTCTCTTAATTTGCGTTCTTCTCGTTTGCCGTCACTATAAGTCTTTACTTCGTAAACTTCTACTTTGCTCCCGTTTTTACCCGGTATATAGTTTTCAAAATCCGTATCTTTGCTGGACAGCTTTTCAATTTTAACCTCGTGGGGTATCGGTATTATAACTTTTCTTCGCTCCGTGGTGATTTTAAAAGTCACTGGTGGCGGAGTCGGGTCATCTCCTGTGTAAGCTGTTGCCTCTGTGCCTCGTGTTATATATCTGCTTGGCTTATCCAATAGCTCATAAGTTTCGCTAGACCAAAGTGTTTGTTTCCAACGCACCCTCAAAATTTCTCCGTCTATCTCTAGCTTTGTAAAATCCTTATGGCTGGTGGTTAGATATATCTCTGCATCGCTTGGCGATACTCCGTATTTAACTGTTACCTTTATGCCATCCATTATATCTCTACCTCCTGCCAACCGTACTGAGGTGGCTTATCCCTTGTGCCAAGAGAGTGTTGTAATGTAATACTTTTTATACCTCTACCTTTTAAGTCTGTTTCGTTTTTGTTAATGTAGTCTTTTACAGTAAGATTTATAGATACGTTTGAGCTTAGATCTAGTGACTGACCAACGTCGGATGCTAATTTATTTGCTGTAATCGAATGGGCTGCGATAAAGTCTGTGTTAAATTGCCCATCTATCGTCCAACTAAATTTATAAGGCCCGTTTACACCCGTTGAGGAATGGCCTATACCATTTTTATTTATTTGCCATACATTCTTTGCTGTTGTCTCTCTGTTAGAGTCCATGATAAGCACTTTATCTGGATAGTACTTAACAAAACCACCAAAACCATTATTGATAAGCGCGGTTGATTTTTCTATAGCTTTCTCAATAAAAGACCTTTGTAAGTCGTTTTTTATATCCTCAATACTGCTTACAACATCAGAGGCTTTATTTATGGCATAAAAAAAAGACCTCTCAGGTTGCCCCAGAGATAGTTCTATATATCTGTCTCCTAAAGGATCATATCTATAACCAATTAGCCTTTGAGTTGTTTTTATATTTAGTTTTTCGTGTACAACATGTACGGTATCGCCTATGTATATTTCTTGCAATTGTTTATATCCTTTGTATTCCTCAGTTTGTGATAAATCTACAAAAGATACTTCACATGTTATTTTAGGTTTATCAATGTTTTTTATTTCAAAATCACGTTTAACAGCTTCTCTTAACTTTGCAAGAGCCTGTTCGTGTTCTAGCGCTTTTTCGTCGTCAGGATTCAGCTTTTTAGAAACTATATCAGGATACTCTATCTTTGATATCCTAGGCATGTGATATTTATCAATTAAATCCGATTCTACGTATTTCTCAGGCAACAGCAGTCCATTGAATCCTTGTGGCATGACCTTAGTTATCACACTCGATTCATCCAATTTAAAATTCAAACCTGTTAAATTCTTCTTGTATTTGATTGAGACACCTCTATCCATTCCTATCTTCTTTTTCCAGTTCAAGATAAAGTTGTCTCTTTCTATTTCCCCTCCGCCCCTTTTTAAGAGCGAGTTTTCCTCGTCTCCCATAAGTGCAGATAGTATATTTTTTCTAACAAGCCTTGAGCTAATGGGACCCTTTACATCACTCAACCCCCTAAAGTTGTGCGGAGTAACTGCTCTATCTAAAAGTTGATTGATTGCACTTTCTCCCCCCTTGTCCTGAATAAATGTATCCTCAACAAAGTTATACGCGAGATCATAAGAAATGTGAAAAGCATGTACAAATATTCCTAATTCATTATCATCTTTACTAATCGAATCTATCCTAAAAGCTTGATACCCTTTTTTTGATTTAGCGCAAACGATTCGCTCCTCTGTAATTTCCCCAAACCTTACACCGTCTATAGGGTAGTAAAAGTATAAATCAAATATGCCATTTATTTCCTCAGATATAACTGGTTCAGATATGTCATGTAGTACACCCAGCCCACGATTTAGAAACTCCTTTTCGTTTGCTTCGTATAGATAAACTTTACTCATATTTGCCTCCAGTTAGGTCTTATCTCAACTTTACTTGCTCCTGTAAAAGTTAAGACAGAATTTTTGCCCTTTTCTATGCAAAACATCTCACCACTTGTTTTATCATCCATACCAAGTGAGCCGCGATACACCACATCATTTTCAGTATCGATTTCCACATAATCAGAAACCTCTACTATCTTTAATTTTTGTGATCCATCTAAGCTAATCACAACTTCTCCTTTGCCATATACTTTTATGTGCGGATATGCTTCAGCATTATATTTATTATAAAGTGTTACCGATTGTGTGCCTGTAATAAGCTCCCTACCTGAAATTAAATACTGGTATGGGTTAAGCATTAAATATATATCAAAAGCTATCAACTCCCCATCATCTAGTATTTGGTTAAAGTTTCCAGTCTTTACTCTATATTTCCAAAATACATCAGGGGAGTTATCAAAAGATAATTCCCCTGTAAATCCAAAATAGTCTATTAGATTGCTTCTCGTATTTTCAGCATGGCCTGTTAAGCTGATAGGGATATCTTTATAAGTTCCCTTATCAATAATTAAACTTCCGCTTCTGCCACTTACAATTTTTTCTTCATAGTCTCGCTCAGGAGCTGGGATTGATGGCAATTGACTAAATGTTATATGCATATCGGTTGCACTTTTACCATTAATTTTGATCATTAAATACCTCCTGTTGCAAGCTTTTGTCTCTTCATTTCATCGCCTATGCGCCTTACAAGATTTCTAACATCTTCCTTAGTGTTATTCTCCACCTTTTCAATCCTTATGTTGATATCGCCTTTTCCTGTACCACTTGAGTATTCTTTATTCTCTTTCTCAGTGAGTACTCTTTCACCTCTATGCAAATGCACCCTATATCCATCATAAGGAACGTTGTCTATACCACTTGCCCTGTGGCTGTATGTTCTTTTATGATTGTTAGTATATATGTTAGTAGTCCTGTTAGTAACCTCATTTCTAGTGATCGTATAAGTCCTATCTTTATACTTTACGCCATTAATATCCTTAGCGTTTCTCTTTGCACCTTTAAATAGTTTTTGGAAAAAACTCATCTGCTTGCCTGTATCTGTATCGATTTGCTTAGTCAGTTCAGGGTATGCCTTTTTAAGACTATTTATACCCTTAGTTCTTACATCTTCCAATTGTTTGATGGAGTTTTTCTTAAACTCTTTTGCCCCTTCGACTATAGCGTCATAGTTAGCCCTTTGGCTTGCCGTCATCTCTTGTCCCGAAAGCTCTATATCTGTTTTATAGCGAGCGGCCATAGAAAGTATCTGATCATATTTATCTTCCGCAGCTTTTACACCTTCATCTCTTTCTCTGTTTAACTTTTGGATTGTATCTTCAACCATTTTGGATGTAACTTGAGACTTATTGTCAGCAAGATTTTGAATTAAGAGCTCTTGTTCATTTTTACTCTGTGTTACTGCACGAATCTGCTCTGTAGACATTTCTTGGTACAACTGATCTAGTTCTTGTTTTTCCTCAGTCGCATTTTCGACGCCTTTATTCTTAATCTCTCCATAAAGTTCAATGATTCTGCTTGCCATATTTTCCACCTTTGTTTTTCTATCTTCAGACATGGCATTTACATCTTCAAGAATCTTTGCTTTTTGGTCGGCTGTCAGTGTAGTAGATGTTCCGAAAAGTTCCTGATAGTCAGCTATATTTTTGTTTTTCTGATTTTCTATAGCAGTCTTTGTTCTTTCTGCCATCTCTTCTACTTTTGTTGTAATACTGGTGATATTTTCATCCGTAAGAGGCCTTACTTGAGCAAATAGCTCTATAGTTGCCTTTTGTGCACCTTCTGATAAATCGTAATACGCTTTCATTTGCTTTTTAGTCTCAGCACTTAGCCTAACCGTTGTCTGCTCTGCAACGCTCACCATCCTACCACTAACTCTTCTCATAGTGTGACCTGTGGTTATAACTCCATCTTTTAAGTTGTTTACAGCTGGTGTGGCTTTCTGCTCCATGCCCTTGTGTATAAGATATGCTCCACCTGCTACAACTGCCGCTCCCGCTACAAACGGAGCCGCCGCTGTCGCAACACCACCAAGCCCCGCAACTAATCCGCCTATACCTGTAGCACCTCCGGCTGTACCCGCAACTGCCCCAAGTCCTCCTAAAGCCTTTGTTGCTCCTGCCATTGCTGGCACTGCCGCTTTAGATCCTAATCCAAGTAACCCCATGCCTTTGCTTGCAAGGCTTATAGCCTTAGGCAATTTGCCCACGGTTTGCATAAGCCCACCTGTAACTTTTAAAACAGGACCTGCGGCCATTGCAAAGGCACCAAATTTCAATATTGCACTTTGGGTACTATCGTCAAGACTCGTAAACCAGTTTACTGCCTTTTCTACCCCAGCCACTATTTTATCTAAAACAGGTAATAGCTTTTCGCCCATTTCTATGCTCTTGTTTTTTATTCTATTTAGCATATCAGCCATTTTAGCCGCTTTTGTGGAGTTCATTTTTTTAAAAGCTTCATTCGTGCTACCAGCACTTTTGTTCATTTCTTTTAAAATGTCATTAAACTCTTTTCCGTCGCCACTTGCTAACACCATAGCCGCTGACCCAGCCTCAACGGATCCAAATAGATCCTTTAAAGTTTTGCCATTATCTTTAGCGTATTTGTTTAGCATTTTGAAGATTTCGCTTGTGGATTTACCTTCTTTTTTTAGATCCGCAAAACCTTTGCCAGATAGCTCTCTTAGAGCCTTATCTGTTTCGCTTCCTGACTTAGTAAGTTCGGATAACATTGCTCTAAGATATGTTCCAGATTCAGCTGTAGCAATACCATTTTTAGTAAGCACTGCATAAGCAGTCGATAGTTCTGACATTTTAAAGTTAGCCGCACTTGCGGTTGGGATAACTTTACCCATGCTTGAGGCTAGTTCGTCTACCGTAGTCTTACCCAAATTCTGTGTGGTTATAAGCATATCAGACACCTTATTGGCGTCTTTAGCTTTAAGCTTATATCCGTTTATCGCCGTTGTTAATATGTCTACCGCTTTAGCTCCATCAGTAAAACCACCTTTTGCAAGTTTCATCGCCTCTGTCGTAAACTTTATAGCTTTTGTTTGGTCGACCCCTGCCGATATTGAGTTATAAACAGCCTCTGAAAATTCTTCTACAGGTACTTTGGCTTCCGTCGAAGCCTTCAGTATATTCTTTTTGTACTCATTAAAGTTAACTTTGCTTGAATCCAGCAAAGTACTTACTTTGGCAAATGATTTTTCATAATTAATCGCAAGCTTTGTTAGCCCTGCACCTGCTGCAAGCATTGGAACAGTCAAATATTTTGTCATAGTCCCACCAACTGACGATAGTTTATTGCCTGCACTAGCTATTCTTCCAAATTTACCAGTTATCTGCTTGGCACTTTCATCGACTTCTGTTCCAACTTTTTTAAATCCTTGCTTGATTTTAGACGTGTTTACAATTACCTCTGTCACTATCGGAGGGAGTCCTACTCCACCAACGCTCACCATACTCATACTTGTTTTGCCCCCTTTGCTCTAATTTTGTCTATATCCGCATGCTTTTGTTGCAACCTCCAGATATCCTTTAACACGGCCTTACCATCCTCTGTAGCCTGCATAGAGTCAATCCAGCTATCTTTTTTTATAATCAAATAAAGAGTAAGAGGTAAATTCTCAATTTCAAAAATCGAACAATCAGCATATCTTGCCATACGTTTCAGCTCAGCAGTATGCTGTGTGAATTCTGCCTCCCACTCTTCGCTATTAAAATATTTTCTAAAAATAGCATGCCTTACTTGCGGATCATCAGGCAAAGGGATTTTTAGTTTGGGTCTTCTACCAAATCAATAGATCTAGCAATAAACAACTGCCATAGGTATATAACTGCTGGTCTAGTAAGATTTTCTACATCATCAGGCGTAAATTTGATTCCCTCTTCGTTATTACTTAATACCTCAGCAATAAGCTTCATCTGACCTTTTGAATCATCTTTCTTTTCGATATCAACCATCTTATCAAATTGCTTGACTGTAATATCTCTAACCTTAATTTCTTTATCGCCAATTTTGATATCAGTCGTTCTGTTTATTAACTCATTAAGATTTATCTTATCCATCTTATGCACCAACCTCTTCTTCTATTTCAGCTAGGAAATTTTTAACTTTTTCAATGGCTTGGATTTCTGCATCAATAACAAGTTCTTTGTCGGCAAATTCGATACTAAATCCATTGCCTGCCTGGCCTATCATGGTGAACCTGAGTTTCTTCCCATCTTCCTTAGTATGCACAAATCTTAATAGCACAACATCCAAAGCTTGTTTGCTACCACCGAAGGTTAGTTTTTTTGTATTTTTCTCCTTGTCTTCTGTAAATTTAGCGGTAGACAAGTTTTCAAGTCTCTTTAAATCCCAGCTGAGAACTCCTGTCTTAGCTGAAACTTCCTCGCCCTTAATAAATACCTTAACTGTCTTGTTATATTGGTTTTTAACATCATATTTTTCAGGCTTATATTCAACCGTAAAACCGCCCTGGCAATGGCCTACGTTGTGTTCAGCAGTTTCAATTTCTACATGTTCTGGAATGCTATCGCCCGTAAACGCATATAAATATACTTCTCCTGCACCAAATATGATCTCGTCTTTTTTACTTTCTGACATTGTCTTTCTCCTTTTCGTAAAACTTCACAATAAAAAATTGAGTGCTATCAAAATAATCACCATCAAACAAGATTCCCCCGCCAGAGGGCTTCATCCTTATGATGTAGTTATCTATTGATTTTGCACTCTCATTTTCTTTACTACATAGTTTCTTAATCTTTTCTCTTAGAACCTCTATCTCATCATAATCTTTACTCTGAATTCTAACTTCCAATGTGGATGTGCTTACTATCTCTACATCATTATCTGACAGATTATAACTACACAAAGGCTCTTGTTCGCTCATTCCTATTACAGGGCTAAATTTAAGCCCTGTAGCTCCATCTAAGAGCTTTTTTATTGCGTGGCTTAACATTACTTAACCCCCAATAGTCTTTTGATTTTATCCATATTTTTTTCTTTTGCCCGCGTTAAAAATGGATTGGCCCTTTGACCTCTTGTAATAAAGCCTACCTTGTTACCTTTATAAACCGTAACTACCTTCCAAGAAGTTTTTCTGCCCGCTCCACCTTCGGAGTGAATACCTGTCCCTTGATGAACAAATGCAGCATATTCAGCCGTATTACCCACGAGACCTCTAACTTGACCGCGTTCATTAAAGGTGCGCTTAACCATTCTCGCTCTTAGATTGCCTGTATCTGCTGGTGCTTCTTCAATGGCTTTTGACTTCAAGAACTCTGTAGTCGTTATCATTCTTTGATACATTAATTGTTTCAAATCCGATTCCGCTCTATCAAATCCCCGCTTAAACTCACTAGTATGGATCTTGATTGTTACGTCACCTTTATCTACCACGGCTTTACCTCTTTCGCTGATGCTACTGACAACCTATGATTATTATCTACTTCCAGCACCTCTAGATACTCATTGCCATTTTTAACCCTATTCTTTCTAGATACCAGACCTCTATAAGGTGTTAAGATTTGATGAGTAGTTTCGGTATTTCTAAATTTATCTGCAGAAACAAACTGACCTGTTTGATAAATGCTAACAAGGATTGGCTTATCTTGTTTTTCCCACATGCTCTTTTTAGCACCAGATAGACTTTCTTTTTCGGCTAACACATATAGATCTACTTTTACCATTTTGCTATTTACGCTCATAGTTAAGCCTCCTGTACGCAAGTAGCTTCCTACGAATTCGCTTAGGTAGGTCTGCATCATATTGCGTATCTACGCCCGAATATCTTTCCGAGACCAATCCCTCAGCCCCAAGTGTATTAAATCTAAAAGCCATCAAGTCTTTCACTATCGGCTCAATGGCTAATTGATTAATCTCTTCAGGTGTTCTATGGGTAAAATCACCTATATCGGAAATGGCATCTTGATAAAGACTTTCCAAATCCGCTATATCCATACCCGGTCTTTTTTTCATCTCTGTTATAATTCTGTCCTTATCAAGCATACATCCCCCTACTCTTCTTTACTGTCCGCTTTTTTAGTCGCAGTTTTCTTTTTGGAAGTAGGCCTTGCAGTATCTAAAACTGCAAAACCTTTATCTTCCATTTCCTCAACATATATATCTTCTACATATGTTTCTGTATTTCCCTTAACCATTAGTACCTTGCTCATATCTCAACTCCTAATCATTTTTGATATTAAATGCAATACCTGCGGATCTCTTTTCTAAGATAAAAATATCTTCAAAAGATTCCTCAAAGTAAACATATTTACCTTTTGTTAGTGCAGAAGGTTCTTGCATCTGAGCAAAAGCATAAGATACAGGCGTTAATACAGCCCAAGGGTGTACAAGGAACATGTTAATCTGCTTAGCACTTACGCCTTCAGCTGCTCCCTCATCAAAGTTGTAAGCTGTCTTCATGAGTTTAGACGGAACCTTTACGATTTCAACCTCATCAATTCTTGAAACCGTTCTGTTTAGAACGGAAGAATTTCCACCGATATCAATCTGTCTAGTTACATTCTTAGCATTCTTAATTAGAGTGTTAACCGCTGGCGTTACATAAAGGATTCTTCCTTGCTGTGGCACGTTTGCTTCGTCCATGTTTTCCATAAGCTTATCAAATACAGTAAGTACATTATCTACTGTAAGCTCTTCTGTATTGTCAGAACCTACATCTTTCTTGGTCTTGAGCTCATGGATTTTAGATACGCAATACGCATCCATCTCTGGGAACTTTTGTTCCTCGTTAAATACTTTTGTGGCATTCTGAATAGACATTACCATGTTAGTCTGATTCACATCCTGAGGATGAATCAGAGTTTCCCACTCTCTATGATTAGTTAGTTCTTTTGTCTCCCAGTCATTGTCATGTCTTCTCGTAAATCCGTCAATTGTGTCTCTCTTGCCGTTAACTCTACCCTTAGTAGTAATAACTGGGATTTTAATTGTCTTTGCATCTACCGTCTTGTATAGCTGGTTATTCGGTGTAGCAAATAGTGCTCCAAAGTGTAGTACATTTGGAAATGCCTGTGCTAACGCCTGTTGATACTTTTCTGCATAGTTTACTGTTGCCATAATTAATTTCTCCTTTGCTTTCTTAAATTATTCTTTGTTTGTTCTTACGCCCATAAATCCAAAATCAAAAGCGTTGCTATTTCCTGCTCCATCTGGATTGCTTGGGTCTTTGCCAGATACTTCAGGTATAAATAGATCCTTATACGTTTCCTTGAATCCATTGAGCTGTTCCTCTATACCTTTGAAGTTTCCATCCTTGTCAATTTCAATTTTTCCTTTGTCGAACTTGCTAACCAATAAGTCTGTGTGCTTGGCCTTCGCACCTACAAGAGCTTTTTCAATAGCTCCGCTTATTTTCATATCTTTTATCTTACCTTCGTATTCAGCCTTAATATCTTCAGCTCCTTGTTTTAAAGCTTCAATATCTACACCGTCAAATTGCTTTAAGGACTCTCTCGCTTCATTCCTCTCTCTGGTAAGATTTGATATTTGGTCTTTAAGTCTCTCAACACTTGAGCCGTATTCGTCTATTATTGCGTCTACAGCTGTTTGCTCTAGGCCTAAACCTTTTAAAAACTCTCTTTTCATAACTTCCTTTCTCTCTACGCTTTTGTACGAGGTTGCATCTCCTGAGTGCACATTATTACGCTCTGCGCTTGAGCAAATTTGTATAACAAAAAGACAGCCATATGACTGCCTTTAAGTATCGTGGTTTATTGTAAAAAAGCACGACTAATATTTCTACTAGTTGTGCTTAAAAATAATTTTTATTTTTGAAATAGGTAGGACTGCCATCTCCTACATCTGCAACCTTACGGCCCGTGAACGACAGATTCTTCACCTCTACTTCATTTAAATTATATCCCTTTTTTATAAGAATACAACAGTTTATGTTTTTTAAACAACAACAAACACTCCCAACGTTTCTATTGGTTGTGCTTTTAATTTATTACAATTTCTTTTCCTACAAAATTACCATCTTTTTCAATTAAAATTTCAGTACCGATTTTATCAATAGGCAAACCTAAAGGAACAGTATACTTTATTTTTTCGCCATCTATAAAAATAAAATTACTTTTATTCTTTAACACAGGAGTATCTAAAGTTAAAGATTGTAGTTTATTTGTTATTTTAGTTGAATTTATAATTTTCATTTTATTTCTCCAATTCTTCTAATAAATCAACGTATTCCTTCAAATTCTTTTTTAAATCTTCTATTTCAATTTCTGGAATATTATATTTTCTTACGTTTTCTAAAACTTTTTCTTTCGCTTCAATCTCCATTTTTATCACGTTGTCACTTACTACAACTCCACTTTTAAATTGTTTTGAATGTTCTATTTCTTCTAACAACTCTGTATAAGAACAATCTGGTCTAATAAAAATTAAGCTTTCATTAAAACATATCCCGTCAGCGTTTCTCATGTCTAAATACCTTTGAGCGTCTTCATCGGTTTGAATAATGCCACCACTTTTTATAAAATTACGTGTTATGTTCTTAAAGTCCGTTTTTGAAACTTTAGAATAATATTTCCTATTTTCATTCGTTGATTTATATAATTCTTTAGTTTTATTATACCCTTTTTCTTCAATTTTATCTAGTGATTCTTTTTCTCTCCTATCAAACTCATCAGCAATCTTATCCACATCAATGTAGGCTACTAATACACATCTACAATTAGGATGCCTTGGCAGTATTGGTGCTTTGTCAATATCGTGTACCAACTTGTTGTGTGGTGCACATTGGTCTGATGTCCTCTCATCCAGTGTTACTATCTCTTGTACCTGCTTTACGCCCGATTCTTTCATTGATACCTTATTGACTTCGTTCAGGTGGTGCATTGTTTCGCTTCTTACAAGCCTTGAGGCTTCGTAAAGTTTAGAATCCATTGTTCTTGAAAGTTCCATAGCAATCTGGGCTGTAGATTTACCAGTCATGACGCCTTTTTTAACCGTATCATTTAGCACTCTAGATAGCTTAGATGTGTTCTTCCAAACTCTTTGAGAAAAAGTTGCACCATGCCAAGGATTTTGTAGCATTTTCTTTGCAAGGGTTCTATCATAATTGATATCTAGCCCTACATCCTTTAGTATAGCCCCTGTGGCTCCCACGGACTTCTTTCCTGCTTCTAAAATAGCTAGAGTTCCTGTTTGTTCAACTTCCTCCCCTAATTCGTTCAGGGCAGAATCAAAGCCATCTTTCATCCGTTTTAAATGCTCCGCTCTGTAAAAATTAGATCTTGTTATAATGCCGTCTTTTCCAAATTTAGCTTCAATTTTGTAAAGTTCAACGAGTATATCATCCGTAGCTTTTCTATACAGCTCTACCAACTCTTTATGGTGTTTGTTAGTATCGTTATAGGAATCCCAAGTTGCGTTTGCAAGCCTTGTGCTCCAATAATCATTCTTTCTTACCATCTTCGTTACCCTCATCTATCTTCGGGGCAGAATAAAAAGATTCTCCGGACTCTAGCTTATTCCTTTCTAATTTTTCCTTTTCGTCGTTTATATCATTAACCCAAGGATGATTAGCAAGGATCGTGTCATTACTTATAAGACCTCTTGAATTATTACAATTGTTAATTATATCTGTTTCGTTAACGACCATGTTTCGGTTAAAGACAATTTCAATTCTTTCCTTCTCAATGCCTCTATTCACTTTTTCTAAATACAAATATATAAATTCTACTAATTTGTTAAATCCTCTTGAGAATTCGCTCGCTAACTGGTTTGCTTTTAATTCAAGCCCGCTGAACAAAAACATCAATGCCACCCCTGAAGGTGCTGCGCCAAATCTATCAAGATTCTTATCCACTGCTTGTCCGCCCTCAAGTATATCCTTTTTCAGCTGCTCAAAATGCTCCTTTGTAGCGTTTATATCCATCTGAGGATTTAGCGTATTTACGTCGCTTTCTTCGTCTGCATCTAAAATAACTGCTCTTTTGTGGTAGATGTACTCCAAGAACTCATCTAGACTGTCTCCACTGTATCCTTTTAGCACAAAAATCAAGTTCTTGACCTCTTGGATGTAGTTGGACACTTCAGACCTAGATAAGTCATAATCGTCTATTAATGTCTTTATAAACTTTATATCCGGCAGTTCTTTTCTGTTGTTTTTAAAAGCTATCCAAGGGACTATCCCCCATCCTGTGTCAAAATCATCTAGCTTAAAGTGCCCCTCTGTTTGACGATCTATGAGCTTTCCGCCTTCAAGCCTATAAAATGTAACACCCTCTCTAGTCCATAGTTCAACATTAGTCACGGTTTCGTACCGATTAAGCCTGTAAACCTTAGTGTCATAGTATCGCACTAGATACTCCAGTTCAGTGTGTGTGCTGTCTATCCACTTAGGAATTATCTGTTCACTTTGGGCTATAAACAGCTTAAATTCTCCCTTCTCGTTTATATAGGGATGTAGCCATGCAATGCCTTTATTACTCGCCTCGAACCCTAAGGTCTCCAAGTCATAATTAAAATCAAGTCCAAGACAATTAGTTATAATGTCAGTAACCTTATCCGTCTCAGCGTGGATAGTTGCGTCTTTTGAAAACAAATATCCTATTTTTTCATCTACAATTGTTTTATAGCTAGCGTGTGCTAGTTTAGTATTGGCTTGATAACTACTTTTGTGAACACGGTCTTTTGTTAATATATCATTTTCAACAGAATAGTATCTATCTCCAGTCCTCATGAGTTCAACCTCTGCTGAGTTTCTGTGCTCTCGTATCAACTTTTCTATCATGTCTTCGGTGATTGTGTTTTTTTCAAACGCCATCTTCATATATCCCAAACCTTTCCTAAAAATGTCTATAGCACCCATTACTTCAACACCTTCATTCCGTTACCTTTTCCTTTTCTCCAACGTTCAACCCCGTACCTAAGTGCGGCCATTGCGTCATCAAAAAAAGCAACTGGCTCGTCTATATATTCGCCCGTCGCTTCGTCTTTCTTCCACTTCCATTGACTGATTTCTTTAATGGTATTTATACAAGAAGGATCTATAAAAATTTTTCTTTGTTTCAACCAGTCAATCTGTGTGGCTTGATATTTTTTTATTGTAGTTTTTTCTTTTTTAACCTTTTTAGCCTTATATCCAGCTTTTTTCCAAGTTTTAATTCTATCTGATTCAGCCGAATCACACCACATTTCTCTGTTTTTAGGAATTTTACTTTCAGAATACTCTATAATTTCTGCTGTATCTTTTTCATATAAATATATTTCTTTCAAAATATAAATATCGCCATCTTTCCACCCTAACAGCAATATTGCATTAGCGTGGTTAAATCCAAAGTCTTGACCAAGTGCTACATCATCATAATCATCTAAATCTTGCGATACTTCCTTGGCTTGCCAATTGCTTAATATTAATCCTCCTACTTCTCCCCAATTTCCTAAGCCATAAATCTGATATCCGTCCGGATCAACTTCCTTACGTCTTAACATACGTTCTTTGTATGCTTCATCAATAAATCGGTTCTCTAAATATGTTGAATGGTGGGTCAATACATTTTTATCCTCAAAATCAAAGAAATGTTTTTTTATCCAATGCGTTTTACTCACAGGGTTAAATGTTAATCTAATTTGATAAAACTGCCCCTCTGGTAATTGCCCTCTCAAACGGTCGTCTATAATTTCAAAGTCTGCTTGAGTTAATTCTGTCGCTTCTTCAATCCATACATCTGTTAATTTTCCCTTTTTGAATGTAATAGATTTTAATTTTTCTCTCTGTCTTTCGTCATTCATACCACGAAATATAATCTGATTCCCATTGGCTCTACATTCGATTTTAAGGGGACTTTGTGTGAACTTGAAGTATTTGTCCGCCTTTTCCCCAAAGATTCGATATATCGCACCTGAAAGCTCAGCATAAGTACTGTCGCGGTTGGTTATATCTGACTTTCTTACGC
The DNA here is from genome assembly GCA_050908895.1 of Eubacteriales bacterium KG125. Classification (GTDB taxonomy): domain Bacteria; phylum Bacillota; class Clostridia; order Peptostreptococcales; family Anaerovoracaceae; genus S5-A14a. The sequence continues at coordinate 192,501 of CP171222.1, forward strand.
ATACTAGATTTCTACCCTTATCTTTAAGTAGTCTTAAAATATAATTTTGTGCAGTGTCTACAGATTTTCCACTGCCCGCCGACCCTTTCATTACAATATATCTTTTCGGGGATTGATTAACTTCTTTGAAGATGGCGTTTGCTTGTATTCTAATCTCCATAATCGACCTCTACATGTAGTTCCATGTCCACATCAGCGTTTAAGTCCACTTTGTCTATAAAGCCACCGTTTATCTTGATAATATGCTCTAAACTCCTTTGTGCTTCTTCCACGGTAGGCGTGAAGTAATACTCCACTTCCTTTTCAACATCTCCCGTTAGCTTGTTGATAGTTTTTGAATATCCCTTTTGCGGCTCTCTTCTTGCAATGGATGATGTCCTTTCGATTGCTTCCTCAATGCTCATCGTTCTTGCTTTTTTTATTTCGGCTAATCGTTCTTGTATATACCTTGCAATATAAGGTTTTTTTAAGTTCTCATCTCCAATAACCCCGGCTGTCTTTTTGCTATACCCCGCCTTAATTGCACTTTGCGTTGCATTCCCACTGATGATATATTCATCAGCAAATCGTTGTTGTTTTAGTGTTAACTTCATACCATCAGCTCCTTTCCTAGATATTGTGTAACCACCAAAGCCCCCGATATGGAGGCTTTGGCATAAACAAAATAAGGAGACCAAGATTGGAACTTATAATTTTTCCAGTTTAATTATATCATAGGTTTACTGTCCCAGCTGTCCCATTTTTATAAATTGCTTGACTTTTTCATAAAAAATTGCTTGACTTTTCTTTCTACGGTCGATTTGCTTATAAATAATCTCTTAGCAATCTGCCTATAAGATAACCCCTCTAGAAGATAATATTCCAGTATCTCTTTTGTGTCGGGGTCTTTTATAAGGTCAAGCTCGCTACGCATATGCCCCTTTATCCTATCTATTTGCCTCTGTAATCGTTCTAATTGTCTTTTTTGATGTTTGATACCATTAACGTCATATCCAACGCCACAGAGGATTTTAACCTTGGGATAGCCGGTCTTATAGTCTTTATAAAAATCCGTTACCTCTACAGGCTCAGCATTTTCGATATTACTTTCAAGCCTTTTAGCCTTTTCCTCAAGCTTTCTCAACTCAGTTGCTTTATCTAATAACATTACCTACTCCTTGATTAGCGGTTCGTACTTAATTCCTAATCGCTCTAGTCTTGTAGCACATTTCTTCTGTATTGCTAATTGCTCTTCTCTGGTTTTTTTAAAATTACAGTCATTACAGTCTGCACTGCCAGCTTTTAAAGCTCTACATCCTCTCCCGGGGCGATAACTTATGCATGTAGTGTCCATGTTTTATCTTCTCCTTTCATGGTTATGCATAGGATCTTATCTCTAAATATAGCTATTTCGAATTTATCTCCAGTGTTTTGGACGTGTATTTCTGCTTTGCTAATACTTTCTAAAAATTCTCTGGGTGGCATGCGGTTGTCTAGCTCTATAGTTTCTCCGTTTGTCATTTTAATTTTATATGTGTTTATTTCTCCCATGCCATCAGTATCTCCTTTTCTTGCTGTCGTAACTGTAGTTTCCTGTTGTTATATCCGCCATAGCCACCAAATGTTCACCGATTCGTTTTATTTCTTTGCAGCTATATATATCATCTTCCACTTCTTCTCCTGTCCAACTTTTCTTTTTTCCCTCAGCTTTCCACAGTGCTAGCGCTACGTCGATTGGTTCGCTATCTTTTGGTATTTTTATATAGTTACCGCCTTTTATCTCAAGCTCATGCTTTACAAGATCTATGATTTTGCTTTTTGTTTCATATGCTAAATCAGCATTTTCTTCCAGCTGTGTATCACCATATTCCTCCGACTCTAAAATCAGTTTATCTAGCAATTCCTCTAACATAGCTTTAAATTTTTTGTTCATTTTTCCTCCCCCTTACATGTGTTTTGTTCGCGCTTTTTCTTCCGCAGTTTTAGCATTGTTCCACTTGTTCATGTCGCCTACTAGATAACCAGTGATTCTTCTGATTCTTTCGAACGGACGTTTTGTTTCGGTTGTCCAGTGTACGTTTACATAGTCATCATCAAAAGCTAGTGTGATATCTTTTATTTCCTCTCCTTTCGCCTTTGACTTTACCCAGTCGATATACTTTTGTTTTTCTTCTTTTGTCAACTTCTCACTGCTTATCAGCTTCATTCCCAACTCTCCTTTTTATCTCTTTTTCTGTAATGTTATTTATTCTGATGTTTAATACCTTTTGCTCATACTTTAGCTCGTCTAGTGTTTTTCGTACGGTAAAGTCTCTATATATTAGAGCTATCATTGTAGTGCTACATATGATTAGTGTTGATATGTAAAATATTAATGATTCATTCATTTACTCTAGCTCCTTTAAGTCCATTTTATATTCATCTAATAATCTAGATAAAAGTTTCTTATCATTTTCACTTGTGCTATGTTTTTCTAGTAATTTCTCTATCTGCTCTATTTCACTTTCAAGAAAGTTAGTCGCATAGTTAATTAATTTTGAATTAAGTATCACTCTTCCACCTCCAACAACTCCTTATTTTCGTAGATATTGCCTAAAATTTCAAAACTATCTGTAAATTGGCTTAGGTACACATTTTCATCACGGATAAAATCATTGTCGTGGTCATCTAGTATAAATGCACCCGTCTTATCACTTACTATAAATGCTTTCATCCTATCACCCCTAGTCTATCTCGCAACCATCAAAATAAATAAGACAGTCACACTCTTCACACGATATCGGGTCAATGTCACCATGCCACTTGTCGTATTCATCATCTGCCAATACATCTTCCCAATCCACAGTATTTGTCGCTCCACAAGCGGGACAAATAAAACTTATATAACTTGGCTTTTGGTTAATTGTATAGTTTGTTTTCATTCGTTCACCTCTTAAAAATCTCTCTCATCGCTTCCTCACACTTTAGTTCTGCTTCTTCTCCCGTATTTAATCATATTGTCCACCGTGGCTCTTATATCCACTCCCGTCAGCTCTGATGTTTCATCCACCATGCTGTCTACCGTTTGTCTTAGGTCGTATACCTCGCCTAGTAGTGCCATATACCCCTCTAGGAAGTCCCCTATTCGCTTTTCTCGCCAACCGTACACATCCCATAGGGTGCGTACGATTAAAGCGATGTGAAGCCTGTTTTGTATCTTTATAATTTCAAATTTGGGAACTAGGTCTAGTGGGTCTTTCTTCTTTTTCTTTTTTGCTCGTATCATAACCTTATCCTTGTTTCCATTATGGTCTTTAGGGCTACCCACTCTCCGTAGCTCATGCCTTGTTGTCTTGCAAGCTCATTCTTTCTTGCAATGCTTTTGCTTCGCTGTTCAAAGCTTCTCTCTCTAGTTTTTTTCTTTGTTTTGCGCTCAACATGTTTATACTTCTGTTCATAGTCATCTCTTGAGCGTTTCCTATTCGCTTCCTTTTGGCATTCTGCACTACAGTATGAGCGCCTATGCTTATCTGTGAACTCTTTTCCACACCACTTGCATTTTTTTATTTTTTTTAATTCTTTATATGTCTTTCTTTTGCTCTCTCTACTTGTTTTTTTGATAACCTCTTTTCTGCATTCATCACTACAATATCTGCTTTGTTTATTTGGTGTTTCAAACTCTTTTCCACACCACTTGCATACTTTAAGCATTTTCAAACTCCTTTATTTCCACAACCACTTTAGGCATGTCAGTAGTGTATTTTTTTAAAATCTTCAAAGCGACTATCTGCGTATCATCTTTGTAGGCTATCCCATTCAGTGCGTCGCATATCACTTTTGCGATATTATCTGCGTCGGGTTTTTTTGTGGGGAATAACTCCCCACTCTCCATCAGTGCTCTGTTTTTCTTTGTCGTGCTTTTGGGGATTTCAAAGTATGTAGTTATGCACATTTCTAACGGTTCTTTGTTAAACCATTTTTCTTTGCTACTTGACGTCAAACAACACTCTTTTATAAAGTTTTCGTAAAGCACTGTATTTCTTGGTGTTACCGTTTGAGACCTGCCAAGACGTGGGTTATAAAATGTCCTTGCCCTAGCTTTGCCTTGTGGTTTTCCTGCTATCTCAAATATCATGGCTAAAATGGTAAATCATCTTCTACTTGCTCAAATGTTCTTGTTTCGGTTGTCGGTTCTGTCTGCTCCTTATCTGGCCATTCCAAAACTCTTACCTCATCTGCAACAACATCTGTTGTGAAAACTTTTGTTCTATCGTTTTTCTCATATGAGCCTGTTTGGATTCTTCCCCTTACAGCCATTAGCTTGCCTTTTCTTGCCCACTTCTCAATAAATGTTGCTGTTTTACCAAAGGCTATTACTCTTGGGAAGTCAGCTTTGCTCTCTTCGCCTTTTTTTGAATATCTCTCCACAGCAAGCGTGAAGTTAGCCACCGCCATATCGCTTCCTGCTGAATACCTTATTTCAGGTTCTTTTGTTAATCTGCCAATTAGTACTACATTGTTCATCTTCCGTCTCCTATCTGCTTTACGCTTTGTCCTAGCTGTTTAACTCTCTCTTTTGCTTCGCTGTGTTCTACGATTTTTGGCATTTCTTTGAAAAACTGCCCTCTTGTAACCGTCTTGAATGTGGCTTCGTCAATTTTGCCATATCCTCTTAGATTCTCGATACTTCCAAGCCACGACTTTATCTCCTGTGGCAACCCGTCAAATTCTTCTTGGGTTACTGCACTAGCTCTACTGCATAACCTTGCTACCTTATCCCAAAGCACTTGTATTCCATCTCCCGAATCGGCCAGCTTGTTCATCTCCTCAAAGATTCCCGCCAATGTCGGGGCGAATTTATTTTTTGCAATATAGTTATATAGTGCCTGAACGACTATCTTTGATTCATACGCCCTTAGCTGTGTTTCCCAAAGATTAAGCTTCATGCTTAAATCTTCAGCGGTCATATCTCTGTGTACCGACGGGTACTCAATCTCTATAAGCCTTATAATCCGTCTAACTTCGTCTCTTGTCATAGTACATCTGCCACGCTTACTCTTGCGTGTGTATCTCCTTTCCGCTTCAGTGGGAAAAAGTCTTGCCAGCTATTCATGATGCTTTGCTCCATGATTTGAATCGCCTTGTTGCCGTCGCCACCCGATAGCCCGTTTAACTTTTTAAGCCCAATCTTCACCGCCCTAACCGTTAAGGGTTTTTTTATCGAATCTCGCATTGCCTTGTAGTCCTTGTAGCATTCCCTAAACTCATCATCGAATCCATCAAGTAGCTGTTCAATCTCTCCCCATGTCGCCTTACTGGTTGCCTTAGCAGTGCCAGCTTTTAACGCTTCACCTTGTCCACCCTGTGGGGGGACTATAGGGGGGTTATTATTCTTTTCATTCTTAACATTCTTAGCATTCTTATGATGTTGCCGTTCGTTTGCCGTTCGTTTGCCACTCGTTTGCCACTCGTTTGCCGTTTCGTTTGCCGTTTTTATTTCATCGCCTTGATACAATGTCCAATTTTCAATGGTTATAAGAGTAAAACGGCTTGTCGATTGCTTTGCCAGTATTTTTGATTTTTCCATTTTCTCCAATGCCGTTCTGACATTCTTTGTTGAGAGCTTAGTCGCTCTAGCAAGTGCTTCAATGCTTGTCAATATTTGCCCAGGGTAAATAGTCATATCCTCAAATTTGCTTTCTTTGAAATTTGCTGTTAATAGCAAATGTATAAATAAATCTTTTACTTTTGAATCGTGGTACCAACCCCAGTCAAGCATTTTTCTGTGTAGCTTTATATATCCGTTTCTTCCATTCATCTCCACTCCTCTTTTAGCCTTTGAATCTCTAGAGGTGTCATGGTCTCGATTCCTAGTTGATTGCATTCATGCACGATATTGTCTATAAGCCTTGCCATTTCCTCTGTGTTGTACTTACTTGAGCCGATATATGTTCTCACATAGGAGAACCCTCTTTGCGTCTTACAGGGGCTCTGAACGGTGCATATCCACCCTAATCCATTATGCTCCCAACTGTCGGTGAAACGCTTTATGGCTTCGTCTTTTATTACGATAGTTTCGTACACCCCGACTTCGGATATCATCTTACGATATACATCGGTTTCACTGGTTTTTAGAACCTTAGCAAGCTTTTTACAGAGTGTCCAAAAGTATGCGTTAGCGTCTAGACTTCGTCTTTTTCTTCGCTTTTTAATTGTTATGTCAAAGTCCTTAGTTTCATCATATATCCCTATAAGTTCATTTGCTTCCAAATGCTGACCTTTCGGGATTTCTATTACTAAATTGTCTTGTTTAAATAACAACTCTAGCTTTACTTCTTTAATCTTCATAAATAGTTCCTACCGAATATCTGCATAAAGTCTTCATCGGGGAAGTTCTGCATGAATGCCATTTGAGCTAACCTTTTGAGCCATCTATTATTAGCTTCGTTATGGTGAACCCCCTCGGGTGGTTCGTTGTGACAATAATGGCAAAGTTTAACTTTTATCCCGTATTTTTCGCTATTTTTTCTATTGCTAGCGCCGAATATATGATGTTCTTCCAACCAATCCGTCCGACCACACATAAAGCATTTATTCTCTGTCTGCATTATTGATTTCATCAAGTGCCTCCGTTAAAAAATCAAGTGCCATTTCTTCTCTAATTGGTATCTCCACATAGCGTTTTTTATCTTCTCTTAGGTGCAAGGCAAACAGGAAGTCTATATCCCTGTTAAAAGTGCCCTGATAGGCGATTCTGTAAAGGTTTAGCTGATGTGCGACGTATTCCTTGTCTAATGTCGCTGTTCGCTTTATATCGCCTATCCCAAGCTTGCCATCTTTCGTGGCTAGTATGTCAAGTGTTCCCACACTCTTAACTTCTCCATCTTGTTCAAGAACTACCATAAGTTCGTTATCTTCAACTTCAAAGCCGTATAGCTTTTTAAGAAGCTTGTAGTTTCTTAATTCTTCTAGATCCGTTTCAGTGCCGTTCTTCTCGAACTCTTCAATCGCCTTATGCACTGCCACACCTTTACGGGAAGCTTCACTTAAAACCCTTTCAGATACTGCGTTATATTTGTTTCCGAACTTTGACTTTAAAAGTTGGGTGATTGATGGAGTAATGACCCCATCAACCAAATAAATGTGCCCATCTTCGATAAACTCTATTTCGTGCATTCTGTCAGCCTCAAGACCGCCTTTTTAGGTGACACCTTGCAATACTCATCGTATAAATCTCTGTGGTCTTTCTTAAATTTAGTAGTATCAAACTTTACGCTTGTTGATGGTGGGGTGTATGAAGCCTTGATATGCTTTGTTTCAAGTTTCGTGACATTAGTCTGTGCCATTGCTTCTTTGAGTGCTTCTTTCATGCTGTCTACTGCTTCGATGAATGGCTTTACCGCTTTTATTTTCTCCGCCAAAAAATCAACCGCTTGTTCGTTTAGTACTAATTTCCCTTGTATCTCTGTTAAAAACTGTTCGGGTGTATCCAGATTAAATTCCTTTATTGCTAACATCTTATTTCTCCTTTTTCTTGTTAATCTTTGATATTAATTCGCTTGCCTGTTTAATGCTTAAGTCCTGTGGTTCTGTTGTGCCATATACTTGCTGTAACCATGCTATTTGCTCATCCGTCTTTAACACTGCTCTGATTAGGTCTACTTGCTTTTCAGTTGCTTTCTTGTCTGATGTATTGTTTTCGGTTTGCCTTGTTTTTGCCGTGTATTCGTCCGTGTCAGCGTCTTTTGTATCATCAATGGCAAATAACCCGTTAAGTGCGTATTTGCGCGCGTATGAACTTGCTGTGCCCGTTATTTGTGATTCGTCCATGCCTTTCTTGCTCTCCGATTCTCTCGCATAAGCTGTGGTAGACACGTTATTTTCTTCCGTGCTTAAAGTGGCTGTTGCTTTGATGTAATATCTTTCGCCTACAAGCACCATTTCATCTGATAATGTTAGGTGGCATTTATGTTCTTTTAGTAAGGGTTTAACCGCTTCCAAGATGTCTTCAGCACTTCTATATTTGTATTTGCCAAAGCTGTTATATTGCCCTTTTGGAGCTTTCAGCTCGCTTTGAATTTTTAAAAGTTCTATCATAGTCCTAACCTTTCTGCTGTTCTACACAGCTTGTCATTTTTTAAGCTCTCGTATTTTTCGTACTCTCTAACTGCAATCTTTTTAGCTTGATTTAAAGTTATTTCTACATCTGCGAACTCTTCCAATATAGATTCCTTATCAAAATCTTTACCATTCACTATCTTCATGAGTTCAGCTGACAGCTCTGCCATTTCTTCAATAAGTAGACCGTAAATGTGTTTGTGTCCATATTCTCTGTTTAATGCGTATATTTCATTTTCAAGTTCGATGTTTTCTTCGAATAATTCAAATATATTTTTTTCCATGTTCCATATTCCTTGCTGTTACAAGCATTTTTAACGCTTTGCTTCTAAACTCTTTAATTACCTTATCTATTTCTTCTTTATTATCTGACAACCAGTATCCCTTTTTCTGAGATGTGCTACATATCGGATACCCTTGAAGCCTTAATCTTTCTATCGCTTTTCTAACTGCCCTATCGTCAATGCCTATCCAATTGCTTAATTCTGAACGGCTGACGGGCTCACTAGATAGCTTGTTAAGCACTTGAGCTTCTGTGTCGGTCATGGTATAATTATCTTGATTGTTTTGATTAGCACCCTCAGTGGTGCTTTTCTTTATGTCATTATTTCTTTTATCGCCCATAACACCCCCGCTATCGCTCCCATTGTTAGAGTTGCTCCTGCCATCGCCATTAATTCTCTTACTAAATCTTTCATTAAATCACCCTCACAACCGAATTTTGGGACAATTCATCTTGTCCATTCAATTCATCAATTAAATATTTAATATTTTCACACCATTCCTCAGCTTCTTCCAAGCTAGTAAAATTGTAATTTAAAATTGTGTTGTCATTTGTTTTATTGCACCCTCTAACAAAAAGTTTTTTAAAGCGAATTTGAGGAGAATCAATAGACCGAATGGAATATTCAACATTTTGTGTTATTATTGCTTTCTCTCTCAAGCTTTCATCTTGCTCTAAAATCTTACCGAATACCAAAGTTCCATATCTAAATAACTCTACTTTTAATTTCATTATTCCACCTCTATTCCTGTAATTTGTTTAAATATTTCTTTATCAAAATTTGGTAAATTAATAACTTCTTTTTTGTCCTTGACCGGCAGATTATCCCACCACTCTTGTCTCTTGTGATTTTTAAGATAGCTTTTCAAAAATCCACCCGTGGTCACATAACTTGGATTTTTTATTTTTTCATCGTCTGTCATTTCTGACGTGCGACACCAACCAATAGTATCTGTTGGCATTCTATTTAAAATGTATCTAGCTTCTGAATTTAGCCAGTCACTTTTTGTCCAGTTGCTCAATTTATTAAAAAAGTAGATATTAACTTCGGAGGTATTAAAACAACCATCTGAGTAATCAGTGTCGTTCCAGTCACCTGTGTTCCTGTTGCCTGTGTTCCAGTTGCCTGTGTTGCAGTTGCCTGTGTTCCAGTCACCTGTGTTCCTGTCACCTGTGTTCCTGTTGCCTGTGTTCCAGTCACCTGTGTTCCTGTTGCCTGTGTTGCAGTTGCCTGTGTTCCAGTTGCCTGTGTTGCAGTTGCCTGTGTTCCTGTTGCCTGTGTTCCAGTTGCCTGTGTTCCTGTTGCCTGTGTTCCAGTCACCTGTGTTCCTGTCACCTGTGTTGCAGTTGCCTGTGTTCCAGTTGCCTGTGTTGCAGTCACCTGTGTTCCTGTCACCTGTGTTCCAGTTGCCTGTGTTGCAGTCACCTGTGTTCCTGTCACCTGTGTTCCTGTTGCCTGTGTTACAAATCTCAAGGACTTTGTCCCAAGATACTTCTTTCAAAATCTTTATTTGGTCAGTACAACATTTTGTGTCATCTCTACTTTCCAATATCTGTCCAACTGCTTCAACTTCGGCAATAACTGTTTCGTTCTCGTCAAAGTCATAGTAATTAAAACAGTCTGCTAAGTTTTTACAAAAATGAAAGCCTGCTCCACACATGTCTAACTTCCCATCATGTTTGAAAGTTTTACCTATTTCGTATTGGAAATTTCTACATGTCCAATCTTTGTTAAATGCCTTATATCCTCTCATTCCATATCCTTTCGTCCCATCTTCTTTTTTGCTTTATTTGTGTAATTCAAGCCTTTTGTGATATTCCTTTGCACCGATTTCTTCTGCAATGATATTTTTAACATCAACCTCTGTCATATTCCTAGCCAAAAAGTCAGCTGAAAACTTTTCTAAATATTCCCTCAATTTAGGGTGTTGACCAACAATATCTGCTATGTCATATAAAGTTAATTGGTCTAAATAATCTCTAAATACCAATCTTGCTGGTGTCATTTTATAAGTTCCAATTTTTCTCATTCCATCTCCTCGTAAACTTTATTTGCGTATATTCTGCTACCTGTGTCGTGTCCTGCATTATAAGCAGTTAGCACCTCGTCTAAAGTGTCATATTTGCTCATTAACTCGCTTAGTATCTCACATGCCACCCGAACGTTAACCTTTGGGTCAAGTAAGCTTTCGCCCTCTCTAAGCCTGTGACTATGCCATTTCGGCTGAATTTGCATTAGTCCTATGCTGCCTCCGCCGTCGCCGATCATGTTTGGGTTTTCGCCAGACTCAACCTTTGCGATGGCTTTTAGAAGTTTGGGGTTTATGTAGTATTTCCGACCCCATTTTTCGTAAATCGTTTCCTGTCTTCGTTCCATTTTTACTGTCTTAACCTCCTTTACCTGCCCCTTTATGCTTGAGGGGCTAGGCTGAAAAAAAGTATCGTTGCCATGTACAGTATCACTATTGCTGGTATCACCTTAATGCCATACCATGCTATGCTGTATTCCCTTATTTGATATTTCTTTTTCATGATCTCCTCCCTATACTCCGCAGTTATGTCTTTCATATAAAATCTTAGCTACATCTTCTACAAAATATTCTTTGCTTGAGCCTCTGCCTTTGTAGGCTTCACACGGCTTTAAGTCTTTTACAAGTTCCTTGACCCAATCTTTACTTTTGCGACGGTACTTTCTTATTTCAGAAAGGTTTATAGTGCCACCACCCTTATTAAACTTTTCCAGGTCTCTTTTGATTTCTTGCTTTGTCATTTTTCATCAGCTCCTATAATCTTCAATAATCGTCTTTATCTCCATATAGCCATTATCTTCTAGGTCTTTTAGCCAATCTTTTTTACTATAGGCTTCCTTATTCTTGTAAATTGTGCCTAACTGCTCGCTAGCTATAATCACCTTATAATTGTTATCAATATCCTTGCAAAATGTTATATAATCTTTCATCTTTCCGCCTCCTCTTCATTTTTAATGACTTATTTGGTTTTAGTCTTTTAATTTGTTATAATCTCCTTATCATCATGAAAGGAGGTTATATTTATGAAGTTTTATTATTTTAATAACGCTACTGATATCAACGGATACCATGAAGTACATACCGATGACTGTGCACATCTTCCAAATATTATTAACCGAACTTATATCGGATATTATTCTTCATGTAGCGAAGCTATCAGCAAGGCTAAAGCTGAACATCCTAATTTTGCATTTGACGGATGTTTCTGGTGCTGCCGTCAATGTCATCACGGTTAAACTTAAAGGCTAGCTTCGGTTAGCCTTTTTCAGTACTGCGTTATCTGTGAATATGTGTTTCACCTTTGTGATTGCTTCATTTAGAACCTGCATTGTCAATCCGTTCTTATCCATATGAGCAATAATTTCATTTGCTAATTTTGCCGATTCTATTTCTATCCATTCTTTGTTATTCATTCAATCCCTCCCGTTGGTTGGCTGTAAACTGTTAGCCTTTTTCAGTACTGCGTTATCTGTGAATATTCTTACTTAATCTTTCGACTATTTCGTTAATGTCTAAGTCGTCAAGTTTAATCTTGTCGGCTTTTTCATTTTCTTTAAAGTGGATTGTTTGCATTAAACTGTTCCACTCTCTCTTAGTAAATTTGCTTCTAAATGCTAAGAAGTCTTTTATATCTTGTTTAGTCATCTATCATCTCTCCTCCCGTTGGTTGGCTCTAGTCCTTTTTTATGTTAGCTCCTTACTCTTTGTTTAACTTTATTAAACTTTTCGCGTAAAAAAATATATTCCAACATCAACTTTTTCAATATCTAGCATATCAGTTATCTTTATTATATCGTCAGATGTAAATCTAACTTTATTATTAAGCTTCATAGATAAAGTGTTTTCTGATACGCCAAAAGCCTTTGAGAATTCAAGCTGCGAGCCATATTTTTCAATTATTTTTCCTTTTAGTTTCGCATAATCGAATACCATGTTTATATCCCCCTTTCCTATTTCGTATTTCAAGTTTAACATTCTTAAACTATTTTGTCAACACATATTTTTAATTTTTTTAAACTTTTTTATTGATTTATTTTACCTTATATAATATAATTAAACCGATCTAAGAGAGGGGTGTGAAAATGGCTAAACCTATAAATGAAATACACGAAAGAATTTCTGACGCTTTGAACATAAGGGGAATGAAGCAACAAGATTTAACAGAAAAGACAGGTATTCCAAAACCCTCTATATCTCAATATATTAGTGGATATGCAAAACCTAAATCTGATAGGATACATTTAATAGCAAAGGCTTTAGGGGTATCAGAGCCTTGGCTTTTAGGTTATGACGTCCCTATGGATAAACCTGTAGACCCAACGGACGGTATAACCAATCTCATTTATCCATCTGTAAGGCCTATACCAATACTAGGTACTATTTGTGCAGGTAATGGAATATGGTGTGAGGATAACTTTGACGGTATGTTTTATATAGATAATTCTGTAAAAGCCGACCTCTGCCTTAAGGTAAAAGGTGACAGCATGATTGAAGCAGGTATAAATGATGGCGATTACGCTTTTATCAAGAAAGATTACGGTTTTATGAATGGGAAGATATATGCAGTGCGAATTAATTCTGACTGCGAAGCCGTATTGAAGAAAGTTAATATACAAGGTCAAAACATTATATTATCCCCTTGCAACTGCGAATACGAGCCAATTATAGACAGTTGTGAGAATGTGTCAATAATAGGTGAGTGTATAGGCAGTTATCATGTTATGAAGTAGTCTAAATGCAAGTAAAAAACTTATAAATATATTTAATTTTAAAGGAGTAGAAAATGAAAAAGAACTTATTTATGATTCTTATTTTAGCTCTAATCTTATCAGTCTCACTCACGGCTTGTGCCGAAGAATCAAAATCAAAACCAAAGGATAACGTAAAGAAAGTTGAAGAAAAAAAGGAAAATCCAAACTCTAAAGTCCCAGTTACTATAGACAAGCTTCCTTTTAACATCGAACTTGATTCCGAGCCTGATTCAGCTGGATATGTATTTGCACATGTCACATTTAAAAATAACTCCGAATACCCAGTGTCCAATTGTTTGTTAACTGTAGGCGTAAAAGGTCAAGATGCCCCCGTTTTTCATACCTGCAATGAACTGGTATTGCCTAATACTACTTCACCTGAATTTACTAGTTGGCCTCAAAAAAATCGCAACAAAGACGACATCGAATACTTAACCTTAGAATATCAACTTAAGGATACCAAATCTGGCAAGAAGGTAAACATAAAATATGACTACAAACTTGACGAATACGAAGTAGATATTTACGAAGAGTAATTTCATCCCACGCTTCTTGATGTTGGTGTGGGGGAGAAGGAACAAACAATATGAAAGATTATGGGAAAATAATTTTATATGAAATAGAAAACAAAAAAGAACAAATTTCTGTTACTTTTAAAGATGAAACATTTTGGCTTACTCAAAAAGCTATGTCTGAATTGTTTGATGTTGACAGAACTGTTATAACAAAACACTTAAATAACATCTTTTTTGAAGAAGAACTAGATAAAGATTCAGTATGTGCAAAATTTGCACATACTGCAGCAGATGGCAAAAACTACATTACAAACTTTTATAATCTAGATGCAATTATTGCCGTTGGATATCGTGTTAATTCTAAAAAAGCAACAAAGTTTAGACAATGGGCAACGACCACATTAAAAGAATACATCATAAAGGGGTTTGTTCTTAATGATGATATGCTAAAAAACGGAAAACCATTTGGCAAAGACTATTTTAAAGAACTCTTAGAGAGAGTTCGCTCAATAAGAGCAAGCGAAAGAAGAATTTATCAACAGATAACTGATATCTATGCTGAATGTAGTATAGATTATGATAAAACATCTAAAACTACAAAAGATTTTTATGCAATGGTGCAAAACAAATTTCATTATGCAATTACAGGGAAAACTGCTGCCGAAATAGTATATTCTCGTGCGGATCACAACAAGGATTTTATGGGATTAACCACATGGAAAAATTCTCCAGATGGTAGGATACTACAGTCTGATGTATCTATCGCTAAAAACTATTTAAGTCAGGAGCAAATAAAACGACTTGAAAGGACTATCTCCGGATACTTTGATTATATAGAAGATTTAATTGAAAGAGAAAACACTTTCACAATGGAAGAGTTTGCTACAAGTGTGGATGCTTTTTTAACGTTTAGAAAGTACGATATTCTGACGGATAAGGGGCAAGTATCCCAAAAAATAGCAAAAGAAAAAGCTTTAAAAGAATATAAAGAATACAACAAGACCCAAAGGATCTTTTCTGATTTTGACAAAGAAATTAAAAAGATTAAAGAATGATATACTCCTTTTAAAACCGTATATCAATTCCATCGAATTCGATGGAATAAAAGCATAAAATAAAAACAAAACCCCCAGACTAAGCTGAGGGTAATGATAGGCTGTAATGTACAACCCGATTAGCACTCAAATTGTACCATTGCAGCCCTTATATGTCAAATAGGGGTATTTTTATGCCCAGAATTACAGGAGAATGCTATGGGTTCGAAACGATTAAGAGCAAGGGTATCTTATGAGGGAAAAACGAAGTGGGTACAGGGATACACTAAAAAAGAACTGGAAAATGCTAAACTTGAGGCTCTCTTGGAGCTTAAGGAAAACCATATTGTTTTAGACAAGAAGACTACTGTTAGAGTGTGGGCTGAAAATTGGCTTGAAACTTATAAAGCTGATATAAGTTTGTCGTGGGCGTCTGATATAAAAAGTTATTTGAAAAATGTTATATATCCTCATATAGGATCTCGGTCTTTGTTCTCGGTCAAACAGATACATATAAAAAATATATTTAATTCTATTTCGGATAGATCCGAATCATATAATCATAAGATCTATATCATTTTAAATCAAATATTTAATTCCGCAATTGAAAATGAGCTTATTTCTAAAAACCCTATTGGTAGCCTAAAATGCCCTGAAGGTAGTGGATATAGTAAGAGACGAGCTCTGACAGAAGAAGAATTATTCTATCTGGAGAAAGCTTCTGAGGTGCACCGGGGAGGATTATTTTGTAAAATAATGTTACATTGCGGATGTCGCCCCCAAGAAGTTGCAGTATTAAAATGGGGAGATATAAATTTTAAAACAAAATATTTAACTATAGAAAGAGCTTTAAAACAAGATAATACGATAGGACCACCTAAAACGAAAGCTGGCTATAGATCTATACCTATTCCTGATGTTTTACTTGAAGATTTGCTCCTTATAAAAGGAGCTGAAGAAGAATTTATTTGCAAGAACTCTCACGGTCAGATGTTGAGAAAAACCTCTATAGAAAGGCTGTGGCAAGGAATAGTAAGGGAAATGAACGTCCAAATGGGCTGTAATTTAAATCACGGGCGGATTATTAATCCTAAGGTAGCAGGAGACTTAACTTTATATTGCCTAAGGCACACGTACTGCACAAATCTCGAAGCGGCAGGTGTGCCCATAAATATAGCAAAAATACTGATGGGACACGAGTCAATAGAAGTAACCGCCCGAATTTACACTCACACTAACAAGAAGAGTTTAGAAATGGCCCGTGACTGTATCAATAACAATTGCCTAAAAAGTTGCCAATGCGCTAATAACAGTTGATATTTCAACGAACAATTACTGACTCTTAATCAGGGTGTCCAGGGTTCGAACCCCTGTGGGTGTACCATTAATCAAAGCCTTGAAAACACTGTAACTTACAGTAGTTCAAGGCTTTTTTAGTATCGTAAAAACCAACCACTTCTACTCTGATACAAACATATCGACAAGCTGTTTTGCAAACTTATTCTCATTTATAGAAGGATTATCTAATAGAGATTGTATCATAAGGCCATCTATAAGAATAATCATAAGCATTCCCCAAAAATTTTCCTGCTGCTCTTTCGTATACTTTTTATTCTTATTCGGTATTCTATCAAATACAAGCTTGCCTATTTCTCTACAAAATAACTCGTATCGCCCTATAAGTTTTTCTCTGATTATATCGTTTCCATTCGCAGCATCTGCTGTTAAATTAAGCCTCAAATTTCTTCCGCTGCCAATAACACCTCGCTCTATCACATATTTAATAAGCCTCGGTAACGAGGTGTTTTTGTTTTTATCACTAACCCATCTTTCTAGTTCCTCATACATGTTTGCAAGATTAGAGTCTGCTACATCGTACAAAATATCGTCCTTCGTCTTATAATAATAGTAAACACTTCCCTTGGAAATTCCAGCCTCCGATGCAATTTTTGCGAGGGAAATATCACCAAAGGTGTTATCTTCCAGAAGTTTTGTCGCAGCAGCTAAAATTTTTTCTCTTATGTTGTCGTTGTGGGGTGCAGCCATTTTTTATCTCCTCATACTCTGACGGTAAGTAAATTACAATTTCATCTTTCACTCAGAAATAAAATTTAATTTTAAAATGTCTATTTCTCAAATTTACTTAGCTTCTAATCCTTGACCTTATTATATTAAAGTTGTAGAATGATAGCAAGAGTAAGCCAGGTGGCTAACTAAAAATAATTTTACCTGTAAAGTAGTTGCTAATTACCAACATTTTATAATTTTTTTTAATAGGTTCGAAGAAAAATCGTAAATCAAGGAGATAGTCTTGAAGAGATATTTGAGAAAAAAGCAACATTTGCTAGACGAAATTTTAAAGTCCGATATTAAGATTAGCCTTGAAGATGACATTATCAGGCTTGTTGGAACGTGTAGCTCATGGGATGACAAGGTAAAGGCCGGCTTTCTTGTAGCTAAATCAGGAAGCAGGATTCACGTTGTAAACGATATAAAAGTTAGTGATTTTGAAAAAGAAAATATAAATAAACCGGTAATTCAAGATAATTTTCTTGAGGCTGAATCTCCGGACGTTCTCATAATAGGTGGAGGCGTTGTTGGTTGTTCCATTGCAAGAGAACTCACAAAAAATAAGCTGGATATTCTTCTTGTAGAGAAGGAATACGATGTTGCCACTCAAGCATCTTCAAGAAGCGATGGGATGATTCATCCCGGAATTGACATTAAACCGGGGCTCTTAAAGAAAAAATATAACAACCATGGCAACGCTTTGTACGATCAACTTACAAAAGACCTTGAGGTAGACTTTGAAAGAACCGGTCAATACCTGTGTTTTGAGAGCTTGAAACACTTACCTCTTATGACTGCAAGTATTTCATACTTCAATCGGACAGTTGCCGGCAAAACTCATTTAGTCATGGGAGATGAACTTAGAAAACTCGAGCCAGGTATAAGTGACCGAGTCAAATTCGCCTTATATTTCGATGGAACTGCAATAGTTTGTCCTTTTAATATCGCTATTGCCCTTGCAGAAAATGCCATTGAAAATGGTGCTAAGATTAGCTTAAATACAATAGTCCAATCAATGGAAATTGAGGAGTACACTGGTAGTGAAAGTCAAGGTAATAACTCGAACAACGGTATAAGAAAAATAATTAAGTCTGTTACAACCAATCGGGGAACAATTTATCCAAAAGTTGTAATTAATGCTGCCGGCGTTTTTGCAGACAACATTGCCGAAATGGCAGGAGACAGATTTTACTCTATCCATCCAAGAAAAGGCACCAGTTTAATATTAGATAAAAAATCAAAATCAAATATAAATACAATCTATTCCCTTATGAGAGGGCACGCAAAGAGGGCACAATCAAAAGGCGGCGGAATGGTTACCACTGTTCACGGAAACGTTCTTGTAGGACCCGATGCATTTGAAACTCACCTAAAGGAAGATTACACAACAGAAGCAGAAAATATTCATAACATAATAGACAAGCATAAGCAAGTTGCCCCATGGTTGAATCACAAAAACGTAATTGCATATTTCTCCGGTATAAGAGCTGCTACCTACGAAGAAGATTTCATAGTTGAAGAAGGCAGAAAAACGGCAAACCTCATACACATAGCCGGAATTCAATCTCCCGGACTAACTGCAGCTCCTGCTCTTGGTCTTGCAGCCGAAAAAATGGCAATTGAAATTTTATCGAAAAACCAACTAGTTGAAAAAAATAAAGATTTTAACCCAAGACGAAAAGCAATTGTCACGGTTTCTCAGTTAACTCTGGAAGAAAGAAAAAAATTAATAGAAAATAACCCTGATTACGGCAAAATTATTTGTAGATGTGAAGAAGTCAGCAAGGGAGAAATCCTTGATGCAATGAGAAGACCTCTTCCCTGCCATACCCTCGATGGAATAAAGCGACGTGTCAGGCCTACTGCGGGCAGATGCCAAGGTGGATTTTGCGGACCACTTATCACAAAATTAATTTCAGAAGAATCAAAAATTCCAATGGAAGAGGTCTGCAAAGGTTATCCAAAGAGCAATATTTTGTTCGGTGAGAAAGGCGGTGTTCATGAATAAATACGATGTTATCGTCATCGGTGGAGGACCTGCAGGTCTTGCTGCCGCTGCAAGTGCTGCGCGCCAAGGTGCAAAAACCATTATTGTAGAAAGAGAACCCCGCCTGGGAGGCATTTTGAAGCAGTGTATTCACGATGGCTTTGGGCTTGTTAAGTTCGGGGAAAAACTTTCCGGTTGTGAATATGCAACCAGAGAGATTCACGCTCTTGATAACATGGAAATTGACGTCAGAACTCTAACTTTTGTAACTAAAATTGAAAATCTGAAAAATATCTCTCAGTACTCAAATGTCCATAATACATGTAATGCCCCTCCGAATGAAGAGACCGAACACCCGGCTTCCTTTCAGGATTGGCATAAATCCAAAAATCACGAATATAAATTTAAAATCGATTTGGTCTGCGAAAACGGCATAGAAGCAATCCTTGCGAAGACAATTGTCCTAGCAACAGGTTGCAGGGAACGAACGGCAAAACAAATTGAAATTCATGGGACACGCCCTGCCGGAGTAATTACGGCCGGCTCTGCGCAATATTACCTTAATATTTTAGGGCAGCTGCCCGGTAAAAATTGTGTGATTCTTGGCTCTGGAGATATCGGTCTAATAATGGCAAGACGACTTACCCTTGAGGGTGCTAAAGTTCTTGGAGTTTACGAAGCCAAGCCATCTCCCGGCGGACTTAGAAGAAATATTTATCAATGTCTTAAGGATTTTGACATTCCACTTCATTTATCCACAACCATTTCCCATGTTCATGGAAAACATCGAGTGGAAGGCGTGACTCTCGTAAAAGTTGACAACCAAATGAAGCCTATTCCTGATACGACAAAATACCTGCCCTGCGATACACTAATTTTATCTGTAGGATTAATTCCCGAAAATGAACTTGCAGAGGTGTTAGGCGTCGAAATGAGTGGCTTTTCAAAAGGACCTATCTGTGATGAAAAATATATGACAAATGTTTCCGGAGTTTTTTCTTGTGGCAACGCACTTCATGTAAATGATCTTGCTGACTACGTGTCTGAAAGTGGAGATGTAGCCGGCAAAAATGCAGCTATTTATGCTAATTCTTCTGCTAGTTTAGATGTTGCAAGGATAAACAAAAACGCTCCAAACGAAAACAATCAAAATCGAAACTATCGAGAAATTAAAATTTCAAAAGACTTTCTCTATGCAGTTCCCCATAGGCTTACAAACTCAGCTAAGGAATTCACCCTTTTTTTTAGAAGCAAGAAGGAACTAGGTAAAACAAAATTAGTTTGTAAAGCTGGCAATAGTATTTTGTTCGAAAAATCATTTCCGAGTTTACGACCTCCAGAAATAGAGAGGGTCCTAATAAGGCTTGATGAAAATGCCAGTGATATTCTTAAAAACTCAAACATAACTCTAGAGCTTATATAAGCATAGATCAGAGGTGGAAATAATGGAAAGGAAAAATATTATTTGTATTGTTTGCCCGAAAGGCTGTGAGATTCAGGCTCTCAAGGAAGACGACGGGAAAATCTCCGTTACCGGTAACTCATGCATACGAGGAGCAAACTTTGCTGAAGCTGAAATGATTATGCCTACCAGATCTCTAACCACGACAATACCAACAGTTTTCAAAGAAATGCCTTATTTACCTGTGAGAACAAAGTTCGAAATTCCCAAGGAAGATATATGGAGAGTGATTGCAATTCTTAGAAAATTCAAACTTGAAACACCGGTCAAATGCGGAGATGTAGTGATTCCCAATATAGCTATGACAGGTTGTGATATAATAGCTACAAGTGACATTTAAAATTATGAAAGGTTGGAAATAGAATGGCTCACCCATACAAAGACTTTGAACCTAAATGGTTTAATGAAGAATTTTCAAAAAAATCATATCGCTCCATTTTCAAGTGGGGTGACCCAAAACAAATAAAGGCTCCTAGAGAGTCCTTATACAAGATGATGAAAGATATTTTTCACGTTACAGATGAAGATTTTAAAGAATATCGTGAGAACCTAGGTCTTGATGAGGTTAAATTTGATATTCCAATTAAACTTACCGATACTCAAATTGCTAGATTTAAAGAAATTTGCGGAAGTGAATTTGTAAGAACCGATGATTATGCAAGGCTCTCTGTTGCTTATGGAAAAACCATGTATGACATTCTAAGGCTTCGCAACAAAATTGTAGAAAATATTCCGGATGCAGTAATCTATCCCGACTCCAAAGCCCAGATTGAGCAGATAGTTGAATTCTGTCAGGAGGAAAAAATCCCTGTTTATGTATACGGTGGAGGTTCATCCGTTACTCGTGGTGTTGAATGTATGAAAGGCGGGGTTTCCCTTGACATGAGACTTAGGTTTAACAAAGTAATAGGCTTCAACGAAATTGATCAAACTATTACTGTGGAAGCCGGCATGAGCGGGCCAAAACTGGAAGAAATTTTAAATAATGCAAAGAAAGAATTCGGTGCAAAACGAGCCTATACCTGTGGGCATTTTCCTCAGAGCTTTGAATATTCATCTGTTGGAGGTTGGGTAGTTACAAGAGGTGCCGGACAAAACTCCACATACTATGGCTGTATTTCAGATATAGTAATATCTCAAGAATATGCCACCCCTATGGGTAATATAAAGTCTGATACTTACCCTAGAAAAGCCTGCGGTCCTGATCTTAATCAAATAATGATGGGAAGCGAAGGAGCCTTCGGAGTTTTAACCCATGTAACCTTAAAAGTCTTTCGTCACATGCCTGAGACCATCAAAAGATATTCTTTTATGTTTAAAGATTGGGAAACTGCTCAAGCTGCCGCGAGAGAAATCATGCAAAGTGAAGCCGGATATCCATCAGTCTTCAGACTTTCCGATCCTGAAGAAACAAGTATCATGCTTCACTTATATGGAGTTATGGACACACCTCTAAAATATCTATTCAAGATGAAAGGCATGGAAGTCGGAAAAATGTGCCTATTCCTGGGATTTACCAATGGAGAGATGGGATTCTCTAAGAATCTTGCAAAACACACAAAAAAAGTCGCAAGAAAATTTGGTGGACTTTATCTAACAGGAAAGGTTGTTGAGGGCTGGGAAAAAGGTCGATTTAATGATCCGTATATGAGAGACACCATGCAGGACTTCGGTATTGTAACCGATACAATGGAATGTACAGTAAATTGGAGCAATATGAGCAAGGTTCATGCAGAAGTCAGAAAGTTTTGCAAATCAAGACCTGACACGATTTGCATGACTCACATGTCCCACGTTTACCCTCAAGGTGCCAACCTGTACTGGATATTCATTTCCAAATTTAAAGACCCTGAAGATTTCAAAAGATATCACGCCGGTATTTTAGACTCTATACAAAAGAGCGGGGCTTCAATGAGCCATCACCATGGTATTGGCAAAATGTTTGCTCCGTGGCTTGAAGGGTTCCTTGGCAAAAATGAATATTACATTATCAAAGCTTTAAAAAACCACTTTGATCCTAATAATATTATGAATCCCGGTGGGACTTTAGGTCTTGACCTAAGCAATGATCAAAAGATTCCAATAGATCAACCCATGAGGTTTTAATAATCCTGGATTATAATTTAATTGAAAGAGAGTGTGAGATTTCATCTCACACTCTTAGCTTAAAGCAAGTCTCATTATCATGGCTCTCTACATACACTTTTATTCCCATAGTTTCGAACCTCTATGATTTTTGTCTTGATACCGTATAACTTTTTTCCGTAACTAAACTTGAAATGCTGGAAGCCATAAAGACCGTAAAGTTAAACGAAAGTAAGGTCATCGGCAAATACCGTAATATGGATTTATAGGAGTGAAAAATGAAATTTAACTACAACGGACTTTGGAAAGCTCTAATAGACAACAATATGAAGAAAAAAGACCTGATTGACAAAACAGGCGTATCGCCTACTACCATATCAAAAATGGTTAGAGGAGATGCCGTATCGCTCACAATTATCGGTAAAATTTGTGAGGAGCTTGGAACTGACATTGGCGATTTGATTTGTATTGAAAAAATTGTTAAGGAAGATAAATAAATGACATTTACGATAGATGTAGACGAGGGAAAGTGGAGCAAAGATATTCTCCAAATTCTTCTTGTTGACAGAACAACGAATAGAAATATCATCTGGGGAACAGATGACTATGAAATATTGGGAAAAGAGTATAATTCACACTACCCTATTCTATTTGAGCTGATAACCGGCAAAAATTCAGGAGTGATCCAGCCGAGAATATTAAAAACTAAAGAAAGCCAAGGCAATATCCTCCTTACTTACTCATAAAATTTTGCGTAATTGATTTTGCTATTCGTTGCTGTTAGAATATCACTGTAATAAAAATAAAGCAAGTAATAAAAAAGAACCGCATTGCTTAAATAAATTTAATTAATCTAGCTTAAGCCGGAATTTAGGAGGACACATGGCTGCTCTAATCCAAGGCCTTATATTAGGCTTCGTATACGTTATGCCCATCGGCACCCAAAACATTTTCATCATCAACACAGCCCTAAGACAGAGCCGGTCAAGAACTTGGCTCACCGCACTTATTATTTTTTTATTTGATATCAGTCTTGCAATAGCATGTTTCTATGGAGTAGGCGCCCTACTTCAGACAGCAACCTGGCTAAAACTCACAGTACTTTTCCTAGGATCGCTAATTGTTATGTGGATTGGCTTCTCAATTTTTCGTGACAGAACCTCTACCGTGGACAGCAATACCAACGTGAACATTACCATATCAAAGGTAATTACAACTGCCTTCGTTGTAACATGGCTTAATCCCCAAGCTCTAATTGACGGCAGTCTCATGCTGGGAGCCTTTCACGCATCTATGCCAGGATTCTCAGGCACCCTATTTATCACAGGAGTTTGCCTTGCATCCTTCATTTGGTGGTTTGGTATGTCTACATTCATTTCCTTATTTAAAAGGAAAATTACAGATAAAGCCTTAAGAATTATAAACATAGTTTGCGGTGGCATTATAATGTTTTATGGGGCAAAATTATTTTGGGACTTCATCAAAATGCTCATTCCCCTTGCTACAAAA
Source organism: Eubacteriales bacterium KG125 (assembly GCA_050908895.1). GTDB lineage: Bacteria > Bacillota > Clostridia > Peptostreptococcales > Anaerovoracaceae > S5-A14a. Next base: position 216,302 of record CP171222.1, read on the forward strand.
TAGCTTTCCAAAATAAAAATAACTTGATAATAAATTTATGCATTTTTCCATTTTTACGTTTATCGTTTTAATACTTCATCAAGTTTAAACTTAGCTGTAATAGTGTAGAAATATCTTGTTTAAGATGAGTTGTAGATGATAAGATATCTTATAGAGACGCAGGAGGAAATTTATGATAAACATTTTATTTGAGCCTGAAAGAAAAAGAGCTGCTGCATACGATGGCGCTACTAATATTGGAAAGGCAACATATTCTGAATCTGAGAATTTATGGGTTTTAGACCATACCTTTGTAAATAAAAACTATGGTGGACAAGGCATAGCAGCCGGGCTAGTTGACAAAGTTGTCGAAAATGCCAGAACAAGCAAAGTTAAGGTCTTACCTTTGTGTTCCTATGCTAAAAAGCAGTTTGATTTAAATCCTGAATATTCAGATGTTCTGGCAAAAGAAGCATGCAAAAAATAATATAAAATAATTTAAATATAGAAATGCTAACCGTTTCTTCCCATAGAATGGCTATTCCCTTATAAAACATTAACTAGTAAATATCTATAATAACTATATAATCCAAGAAATAGAGCCTCTAGGAAATTTCCTAGAGGCTCTATTTCTTGGATATACCATGGATAACTATATAAATTATATCACTATTTGTGATATTGTCAAGAAAATTTTACCATTAAATTTCACGTTTAGTCTGTTCTATTCCCGCTTAAACTCATGTAACATATATGTATCAATTATGTATCGATAATTTTTAATTTCTCTACTATTTTAATGCAACGAGGTCGACTAATGTTTGGAGATAATATAAGAAAAAGAAGAAAAGAACTTCATATGACACAAAGTGATTTGGCTGATAAGATTGGAGTTTCTCAAAACACAGTATCCATGTATGAGAGAAGTGAGAGATCACCTGAAATTGATAAACTGCCACTTATTTGCGAGGTTCTAGAAACACCTAGTGACTATCTTCTTGATATTCCTGTCTACTATGATTTTGATTCAGACAAAGAAGAGGATTTAATTTCTTCAAGGCGTTCTATAACTCTCAACGAGAAGAAAATCCTTGAACTTCTTAAATCATCAAAAGAATTCAATTCTGAATTTTTTAACATTGAAGCCTTTTCAAACATAATTCGACATGTTCTCGTTCTGGAACCACAGGAGAGAAATCTTCTTTTAAAACTTATATCCGGCATATCTGATAAAACCAATTTAAAATTATAAAACCTAAGCTAGCGCTTGGAACGCCAGCTTAGGTTTTTTGTTTGCCAAGTCTTTAATTTTTTATTTTAAATTTTCAGGGTTTAGACCTTCGAGCTCAGGAATAACAAAAAGACCATCTTTTCTAATTAAAACATCATCAAAATAAATTTCTCCGCCACCATATTCGGGTCTTTGAATCATAACCAAATCCCAGTGTACAGCTGATTTGTTACCATTGTACGCATCATCGTAACACATTCCCGGTGTTAGGTGAAAACTTCCTGCTATTTTTTCATCAAACAAAGTATCCTTCATAGGATGAAGTACGTAAGGATTTACGCCAATTGCGAACTCTCCAAAATAGCGTGCTCCTTCGTCTGTATCAAGAAGTTTATTTATTTTTTCAGTATCATTTGCTTCTGCTTTAACTATTTTCCCATTTTCAACATGAAAAACAATATTCTCATAAGTAAAGCCTAGCTCCTCACTCATCGTATTATATGAAATCACCCCATTCATAGAATCTTTAACCGGTGCTGAATAAACCTCTCCATCAGGAATATTTCTTTCTCCATCACACTTGATTGCCCCAATGCCCTTGATGCTGAAAGTGATGTCAGTTCCGGGACCCACAAGACGAACCTTATCTGTTTTGTTCATAAGCTCAACAAGGGGATCCATTGCTTTGCTCATTTTCTCATAATCTAAAGTACATACATCAAAATAAAAGTCTTCAAAAGCTTCCTGGCTTGTATTAGCAAGCTGAGCCATCGATGGATTTGGATAACGCAAAACAACCCACTTCGTTTTGCTAACTCTATAGTCTGTAGTAGGATCAAGCATCCTGCTATATAGAGACATCTTTTCACTAGGAACATCGCTTTTTTCACTAACGTTATTTCCAGCACGTACGGCAATATATGCGTCCATCTGCTTCATTTCGTGAAGTTTAATATCATTAAGAGCTTTAAGTTGATTTTCTTCGCAACTCAACATAATTTCTCTATCGAGAACTCCATCTCTTACGGTGTAATATGGATGTCCACCTGCTTTATATATATCTTTAATCAGCTGCCTAATTAGGGGTTTAGGTTCATTACCTTCAAAATCTATGAGAACTTTCTCTCCCTTTTCCACCTTACATGAGTAATTGACTAGTAAATTTGATAATTTTTCTACTCTAGGATCCATTTTTACCTCTCTGTTTTCAATAACTAACCCATAACAGTTCTATGGGTTTTCATAACTATAACTTACTAACTAGTATTTTAGTTGTTTATAGTGTTATTATACCACCGCAGCTTCTATATATCTATTAACTTTAACTACTTTTAATTTGCATAGGCAGATTTTTTCTAGTAGAATGTAACTAGATAAGAAGAAAAGAGGAAATTATGGATAAACGATATGCAATTTTAATTGATGCGGACAACGTGTCAGAGAAATATATAAATATAATAATGGATGAGATATCTAACTATGGTGTAGCTACAACCAGGAGAATTTATGGAGATTGGACCAAAACCGGTATGACTAAGTGGAAAAAATCTCTCCTCGAAAATTCAATAATACCCGTTCAGCAGTACAGTTATACGACTGGAAAAAACTCTACCGACTCTGCGATGATTATTGATGCCATGGATATTTTATATTCAGGTAAAGTAGACGGTTTCTGCCTTGTTTCCAGTGATAGCGACTTCACTCGTCTAGCTGCAAGAATCAGAGAGGCTGGCCTCGATGTAGTAGGTATGGGGGAAACCAAAACTCCCCCTGCCTTTATTAGTGCTTGTACTGTATATAGATATCTTGACCTTCTTGCGGCAGAGGCCTTTGAGGAGGAAGTTTCAAATAACCCGGTTAACAACGTGGTTTCGAAGGTTGGTCTTAATAAAGTTAAAAAAGCTATGAAGGTAATTGTTCAAGAAAATTCTGACGGAGACGGATGGATGAATATTGGAGATTTGGGTAATAAACTTCAGAAGCGATTCCCAGACTTTGATGTTCGTAACTATGGATACAAAAAATTTTCTCTATTTGTTGAAAATTGTGGCCTTTTCTATGTAAAAAAAGAAGATCAAATCGGAGGAACCGGCGTTACAATCTACGTAAAAGAAAAGAAGTAGGTTTTCTCCGGGCAAACTGACATACAAATATTTAAGCTCGGGACTTTTACAAAATAGCCGGTTATTAAAACTGGCTATTAAACAAGTCTGCATAATATCCGTCCTGTGCAATAAGCTGACTGTGGCTTCCCTGCTCTATTATGTTTCCTTCTTTCATAACTAAAATTAGGTCAGAATCAATTATCGTCGATAGGCGATGTGCTATAACAAAACAGGTTCTTCCTTCCATTAACTTATCCATTGCTTTTTGAATTTTAATCTCTGTACGGGTATCAACGGAGCTGGTTGCTTCATCTAAAATCAAAATGGATCCATGAGCCAACATAGCTCTTGCTATGGTAATAAGCTGTTTTTGACCCTGAGAAATATTATCAGCTTCCTCATTTATGACGGTATCATATCCATGAGGTAAAGTTCTGATGAAATAATCGATATGAGCCGCTTTCGCTGCTTGGAAAACTTCATCGTCTGAGGCATCCAATCTTCCATATCTTATATTATCCATTATTGTCCCGTTAAAAAGCCACGTATCCTGGAGAACTATTGTAAACTCAGCTCTTAATTCCTCCTTGGAAAATTCTGTTATATTATGATTATCTATTAAGATTTCCCCTTTATTTAACTCGTAAAATCCCATTAGAAGCTTTATAATTGTAGTTTTTCCGGCACCGGTCGGCCCGACAATTGCAACTTTCTGCCCCGGCTTTATCTTAGCACTAAAACCATCAATTACACGTTTATCCCTTTCGTCATATCCAAATTGAACATTTCTAAATTCAACTAAGCCTTGAATATGGTCTAAGTCTATATCTCCTGACGTTACATAGTGCCTCAGTTCATCTTCTTCCAAAAACTCGAATATTCGTTCAGAGGCCGCTGCCGTCAACTGTAGTTCGTTTAATATATTTCCTAGCTGAGCAATGGGCTGAGTGAAACGTCTTACATATTGCATAAAAGCCTGTATTCCACCTATAGTCAAATTGCCGGATGCAGCCAAACTAACCCCCACCACACATATTACAACATAACCTATATTAGAAATGATATGCATGATTGGCATCATAAGCCCCGAAATAAACTCTGCTTTAAAACTGGTGTTTCTTAATTTCTCGTTTGTTTTTCCAAAGGCTTCAAGACTTTTTTCTTCCTGATTATAAAGCTTAATTATATTATGACCGGTGTAGTATTCTTCAATAATTCCGTTAAGCTCCCCTAAAAATTTCTGCTGATTTGAAAAATATTTTTGAGACTTTCTTATTATAAACGAGACCACAATACCCACGATAGGTACTATTGAAATAGCTATAAGCGTCATCTTAAAGCTTATTGTAAGCATCATCAAAATAACCCCTAAAACTGTACTAAATGCTACAATCCCACTAGAAATAGTTTCACTTAAAGTAGTGTTAATTACATCCACATCATTTGTAATTTTCGAAAGTACATCCCCATATTTCTGCTCGTTAAAATATCCGATAGGAAGTCTATGAATTTTTTCAATCATTTGCTCTCTCAAAGAAAAGCTTACCTTGGTTGCAACTTTTGCCGTTATAATACTTTGAATTATTCCAAATGTCCAAGACATAAGATACAAGCTTATCATTACTATCAAAATTTTTCCAATGTATCCAAAATCAATTGGGACACCAACACCTTTAAATTTTACTACAACACCTCGTACCAACTCATCTGTCGCCATAGCCATCACCTTGGGACCGGCCACATTGAAAATCGTAGAGCTTATGGCTGTAAAAACGACAAAAGACAAAGATACTTTGTAAATGCTTAGAATGCTTATAAGTTTTCTTATACTCCTTCTGAAGTCAGTCGGTTTTTCAACAATTTTAGTTTTTCTTCCAGCCATTTATAGTTCCTCCCTCCATGCAGGTTGAGAATCTGCAATTTCAACGTAAATAGAGCAATTTTCCATAAGTTCAGCATGAGTTCCACAGCCAACGATGCCACCATTTTCAAGGACAATTATTTTATCCGCATCCTTAATTGTGCTCACCCTCTGAGCAACAACGATAATAGTAGCCCCTGGAAGCTCACTCTTAAGAGCATGTCTTAGGGACTTGTCCGTTTTATAATCAAGAGCCGAAAAAGTATCATCGAAAATGTATATGGGAGCCTTCTTCATAAGTGCCCTAGCAATGGCAAGCCTCTGCTTTTGACCTCCTGATAAGTTCCCACCACTCTGAGAAATCCCACCAGAAAATCCTTCTGCAGGCAAAAAATCCTTGGCCTGAGCGTATTCAATGGCCTCCGTCATCTCTTCCTCACTAGCCCCTTCTTTTCCAAATTCTAAGTTAGAGGCAAAGCTGCCCTTGAACAAAATAGCTTTCTGCGGGACAAAGCCAATCATCTGTCTAAGGTTCTTTAAATCTAAGTTTCGCACATCCTCGCCCCCTACAAGCACTCGCCCGCAAGTAGCTTCAAATAGCCTTGGTATAAGCTGCAGAATTGTTGATTTCCCTGATCCCGTGGAACCAATTATAGCCGTTGTCTTTCCTGCCTCCGCTGTAAAACTGATGTGGTTTATAACATTATTTTCTGCATTACCATACTTGAAACAGACATCTTCGAATACTATATCCTTAGGAGTTTTATCATCAAGTACTCTTGGGCATGTTGGTGAATTAATTTCCACTTGTTTTTTTAGAACTTCGCTTATTCTGCCTATGGAGACACCTGCTCTTGGAAGCATGACAAAAACCATTGTCAGAAGCAGAAATGACATAATAATTTGCATGGAATACTGCATAAATGCCATCATATCTCCAATTTGCATCCGTCCGATGTTAATCTGGTGACCACCGTACCAAAGAATGGCTACCATTGTAGCATTCATTACAAACATCATAGTAGGGAAAAGACCTCCCATTGTTCCCATAATAACTCTGGAAACTTTTCTAACGGCCTTATTGGCATCTTTAAATCTTGATATTTCATGGTTTTTCGTGTTAAAAGCTCTTATAATCATGAGCCCCGTTAAATTTTCTCTCGAAATTAAATTTATTCTATCTGTCAACCTCTGGAGTGTTTTAAATTTTGGTGTAATTAAAACAAATACCATCACGATTATTGAGAAGACCACAATTAAGGACAGTGTAATAATCCAACCGAGAGATGGTGACTTTCTAAGGGCCATTATAATTCCACCCAAACCAAGTATAGGCGAATAACACATAAGTCTTATTCCCATGATAGTTATCACCTGTACTTGAGCTATATCATTGGTATTTCTTGTAATCAAGGATGCTGTAGAGAAATTATTGTATTCTCCTTGAGAAAAGCTTATAACCTTTTCAAAAACACTTTTCCTAAGGTTTTGTGACACACCTGTGCCTATCCTGGCCGCAGTAAGGCTTACAATTATTGAAGCCAAGGCCCCTAAAGCAGTTATTCCTATCATTTCCAAACCCTTGCTCCAAATAAAATCCGTATTGCCTGATTTAGCACTTTCTCTGATTCCCGTATTTACCATTTCGCTCATCAAATCTGGTAGCTTTAAATTCGTATAGGCTTGAATTGCAAGCATTACTAACGCAACCACAATCAAAATTGAAAAGGGTTTTAAATTCCGAAAATATATTTTCATAAGATATTCCTCTTTCTTATAGCTTTCAAATTCTCCAAAAATGCTTTTTTAACTCAAATTAAAGCCGCTTTAATATTGATACCCAATTTCACAACACATAGCCTTGATAAAAAAAGTATTTTGTTGTATTATATCCTATGCATGCTTATCGTCTATTAGCGATAAGCCAAATGCGTTTAATTATAGAAAGAAGGAAAATTTATGCGAATTAGAAAAGATTTAGGTTTTGATGAACCTGAACTAAAAGAGATTGCCGCTCTATCTGATGCACTGGCACACCCTCTTAGACTTCAACTTTTTAGATTTATAATGCAAAGCAACAGGTCGATGGATATGGTTTGCAACAAGGATCTTGTAGAAAATTTTGATTATTCTCAATCTACTATTTCTCAGCATATGAAAAAGTTGACAAAATCCGGTCTTGTTGAGGTGAAAAAGAAGGATAGTTTCTCTTATTACTATGCCAATCTTGGAATTTTAACAAGATTTTTAAATCTTACAAAAAGATTTTCTGTTTAGGAGATTTACAAATGATTAAGAAATTAGGCCTTTCGTCAATTCAAATTTTGACGATTGGATTTGCACTCATTATTTTAGTTGGGGGAATCTTGCTCTCTTGCCCACTTACAACAGTGAATGGACAAGGTTTGCCTTTCATAGACGGACTGTTTACTGCAACCTCGGCCACCTGTGTAACAGGGCTATCCCTTTTCGATACAGCTACGGTTTATAATTCTGTTGGCCAGTTCATAATTATGTTTCTCATACAGACAGGAGCCTTAGGGTTTATGGCTCTTATTGCATCATTTATTATGATGAGAGGAAGAAAACTTTCCCTTTACAGCCGATCCTTAATTCTTGAAACTCTAGGTGCCAGCAATTACGGTAGACTGAACTCCGTATTTTTTACAATGCTGGGAGGCACCTTCCTAGTTGAAGCTATAGGTGCAGCATTAATAGCTACCAGAATATCAGGAACTGTATCTCTTCCAAAAGCAATATGGATAGGAATCTTTCACTCTGTATCAGCATTCTGTAATGCGGGATTTGATATTATGGGTACTATTCCAGGTGGAACCCCGGGAACGTCTCTTGTGCCTTTTAATGGAGATTTTGTAATTCTAATTACAATAATGCTTTTGATTGTCACAGGTGGTATTGGTTTTATAGTTTGGTATGATATAGTTAATTTTAAATTAGACTTTAGAAAATATTCTTTGCACAGTAAAGTTATGCTTTTTTTTACAGCTATGCTTATAATTATATCAGCAATCTTTTTTCTAGTTGTTGAAAGAAATGCTTCTTTTGCTAATATGACTCCGGCAGAAAAAGTTTTAAATGCATTTTTTGCCTCTATTACACCTAGAACTGCAGGCTTCGCATCTACACCTACTTCGGATTTATCTCCAGCAGGACAAGGTTTAACATTAATTCTTATGATAATTGGTGCCGGTCCATGCTCTACAGGTGGAGGAATTAAAGTGACAACATTCCTAGTGTTAATGCTATCTATAAGGTCTCAAGTAAAAAATTATAAAGATCTCGAAATCTTTAGAAGAAGATTGCCTGAACCTGTTATAGCAAGAGCTTTATCTTTCACTGCTGCCTACATAGGACTGACATTGCTTGCAACTTTGGCAATACTGACTATAGACCTTGATTTAACCTTGGAGGAAGCGTTTTTTGAATGTGTATCTGCAATCGGAACCGTAGGTCTTTCTCTTGGGACCACTGCTAAGCTTAACTTTTTCTCAAAGTTAATAATAATCGGGCTTATGTACACCGGAAGACTTGGTAGCTTATCCGTTGCCATGGCTATTGTTAGACGAAAGTTTATACCTGCAATCAGATATCCATCTGAACCTATTGTAGTTTAAAAAAATATACTTCAGCTAGGGGCAGCTGTCTGGCCTGTCACACACCTGTCCCGTGTATTTTACAAAGACAACTGTTTTGTTGATTAAATAAGGAGAAGAAATGAGAACAATTCTAGTAATCGGTCTTGGCCGATTTGGTAGTGCCCTTTGCACCGCCCTTGAAAAAGAAGATGTTGATGTTATGGCCATCGATAGAAATGAAGCACGAGTGAACAAAATAGCGCCCTACGTTACCGCAGCTCAAATTGGGGACTGTACAGAGCCGCTGGTTATTGAAGATTTAGATGTTAGACACTTCGATGTATGTTTTGTTTGTACCAGTGAAAGTCTTGAGAACAGCCTTGTTATGACTATGCTACTAAAAGAGCAAGGTGCGAGGAAGGTTGTGACTAAGGTAAATCAAGAAGTTCATGCGGCTCTACTTCTCAGAAATGGTGCCGATGATGTCATATATCCTGAAAGAGATATGGCAATTAGAACTGCTATGAGGTTTAGTGCCGCCAAAGCTTATGACTATGTTGAATTAAACAATAATTATGGTGTATTCGAAGTTGAAACCCCTAATGACTGGATTGGAAAGACGATTAAGCAGGTTGGTGTGCGCAAAAATTATCAAGTGAATCTTATTGCATATAAATTCCAGAATAAAATTATCGGTCTAGATCGTGAGGAGTACACTTTCAACGCATCTGATCACCTTATTATTGCAGGTAACAGGGACAATTTTAAGAAATTAATTGAAAAGAATTTGGACTAAACATATATTATTCGGAGATATATACATGTAATTTATAAGATTGAAAGAGAGATCCTATTTATGGTAGGTCTCTCCTTTGTTTATTTTACATGCTCTGTATATTTGCTCCAGAAGTATTACTCGCATCATCTGATGGGGGAATGTCATTTTTGAAAAGCTTAGGGGGAAATTTGACCTTTTAAGGATATTTTCACCCAGGCCTGTGGATCCACCTATTATCATAGCTATTTTACTGCGGCCTGAAAATAAAAGTCTATCGATTTTTTCAGCCAATTCTTCTGATGAGAGGACTTTGCCACCGACTTCAAGGGTTATAACAAAATCTCCTTGATTAATTTTTCCAAGGATTCGTCTACCTTCTTCTTCCCTTATCTTTATTTCATCTGCAAGGCTGGCATTGGTCGGAGCCTTTTCCTCTGCGACTTCTATTACATGAACTTTTCCGTAGGATACAAGACGCTTCAAATATTCATCCACGGCTGCTTTCCAATATTTTTCTTTAAGTTTCCCAACGGTAATTATCTTAATATCCAATTTAAATCTCCAAAAGTGGGCTCATTGCATCATGAAGGGCCACATCAAGTTTAAAATCCCTATCTACGATCAAGTCTTCCTCATATAAACGATTTTTAATTGTTAAGGTAGCTTGAATTGGGGAGTTATTTTCTCTAGAGAGATGAGCCAGCAGAATCCTAGAAATTCCATTATTCCCATGATTACTCTCAGTTAGTTTTTCTCCTCTTATTTCTTTTTTAAAATTTATCATCTCGTAAATAAACTCACTTGCTGTTTCGTTAGAAAGATGTCCATGGTCGCTCAGAATCCTCCTTTTAAGTTCATATGGATAAGAACCGCAGTGAAGAATATTTACCTCATGATTAGCCTCTAAAACAAGTAAATCCGAGGTAGCAGCTTCTTTAACCATTTCCCTGCTAAACACTCCCGTATCAGTTATAATAGTAACTTTCCGTCCTTTCGATTCCAAGCTAAATCCAATTGGTTCTTCTGCATCATGGGACAATGCTATAGGATTTACACGAATATCCCCTACAAGAAAAGAGCTATCTTGCGTAGAAATTTTTTCCTCTATTTGGGGAAATTTTTTCCCAATGGCATATTTGGTTCCCTCAGAGGTGTATATAGTACTGTTTAAAGTTTTTTTACACATCATTCTGAGACTCTTTATATGATCTCCATGTTCGTGGGTAACCAAAATTCCGTTTATTTTCTCAAGCGAAACCTTGCACATTGACAGCCCCTCTATAATTCTCTTGCCTGCAATTCCTACATCGATAAGCAGGTTTGTATCATCTGTTTTTACCAAATAGCTGTTTCCGGAGCTTCCACTGGCAAAAGAACAAATTTTTAATGACATCTATATTCCTCATTTCTTTATTTCTGAACTTACTTAAATTTTATATCAAACAAATGAATGTTATTTTTAAACTAAAAACTGGAAATATTATACCACTAAAGCTGTTATTTTAATAACTTTTAATAATACTATTGTAAAATTTTTTCGGTCTGCTATAATCTAGGTATGAAAATTAAGATTTTTACTGATGGCGCATGCTCAGGCAACCAATCCGACAAAAACTACGGTGGCTGGGGTGCGATTTTGAAGTTGGATTTACACGAAAAAGAAATTTACGGAGGAGAGGCCGATACCACCAATAATAGAATGGAGCTTACTGGTGTGATTGAGGCTTTTTCTGCTTTAAAAAAGCCTAGCTTATATGTTGATGTTTATACGGATAGTGCATATATTGCTAATTGTTTTAAACAGAAATGGTATCTAAGCTGGAGGCGGAACAGTTGGATAAATTCCTCAAAGAAACCCGTTGAAAACAGAGATTTGTGGGAAAAGTTACTTGATTTAGTCGAGCAGCACAATGTTAGATTTATAAAAGTTAAGGGACATGTAAGCATGGAGGCTAACGAATGTACTTTTAATAAACTCTATCATAAATTTCTATCGGACAATTTTTTATCTGATAGTGAATTTTCTCTTGATGACTTTAAAGCTGTAGTTGAGATGAATATACGGGCCGATGCCTTGGCAGTGAGAGGTGCCAATGAGGTTAAGGCCCAGAACGTATAGCCGGCTTGTCAAATTCACATTTCTCCTAGATTGGCTAACATTGATGATGGGACATGTGTTTTTTATTTGCCGACACCCTGTTTAGCGAACCTCTCCGCGCAGGAATTTATAAGTTTCAAAAGTTTTACATTTAAGAAAGGAAACGAGGATGCAGAAAAGATTCGTAGGTACAGTTTCAAGAGGTTTGAGAGCACCAATTATTAAAGAGGGTGACGACTTAAAATCCGTTGTTGTAAACACAGTATTGGAGGCTGCTGAGTGTGGCGAATTCACAATTAGAAATCGTGATGTACTGGCAGTGACAGAATCAATCGTTGCAAGGTCACAGAACAACTATGCAACTTTAGATCAAATTGCTCAAAGTTTAAGAAACAAGCTAGATGAAAATGGCTATGAAGGTCAACCTCTTGGCCTAGTATTCCCAATTATGAGTAGAAACCGTTTTGCTATTTGCCTTAAGGCTATTGCAAGAGGAGTGGATAAAGTAGTACTTCTTCTAGGATATCCATCTGATGAAGTTGGCAATCACCTTGTTGATCTTGACCTTCTAGATGAGAAAGGCATCAATCCGTATACAGACGTCCTAAATCAAGAACAGTTCGAAAGTCTATTCGGAAAGTCGCGTCATCCGTTTACCGGCATGGACTATATAAACTACTACAAAGAATTGGCTGAAGCTGAAGGCTGTGAGGTAGAAATATACTTTTCTAAGAATCCTAAGGCAATTGTTGAATACACTGATTGCGTTCTTGCATGCGATACCCACACAAGACATAGAACGAAGAAGTTAGCAAAGAAAGCTGGCGCGAAAATTGTTTTATCAATGGACGATATTATGACAGAATCTGTTGATGGAAGTGGTTATAATCCTGACTTTGGTCTTCTAGGCTCCAATAAATCATCTGAAGAAATGGTTAAATTATTTCCAATTAACTGTCAGGCATTTGTTGACGAAATTCAGGCAGAACTCAAAGCAAAGACAAGTAAAGATGTTGAGGTTATGATCTATGGTGACGGTGCCTTCAAAGACCCTGTCGGTAAAATTTGGGAACTTGCAGACCCTGTCGTATCTCCCGGTTACACAACAGGTCTTGAGGGGACACCTAATGAGATTAAGCTTAAATACATCGCTGATAATGAGTTCAAGGATTTATCCGGTGATGAACTGCAGACTGCTGTAAGCAATTACATCGAGGAAAAGGCCAAAGCTGCATCTTCTGTTGAAGATGACATGTTGAAACAAGGAACCACTCCTCGTCGTTTAACAGATCTTATTGGTTCATTGTGCGACCTGACATCCGGAAGTGGTGACAAGGGTACACCTTTCGTATACATCCAGGGATATTTTGACCACTATACAGACTAATCCGTTCTTTATAAAAGGAATAGGTTCACCAATTGGTGAACCCATTCCTTTTTTTGATTTCACATATTAATTATACATTTGCTAGAATTTACTTTTCGCAATTATCTATTACTTAAGCACTTTTTTAGTTTTATTTTTTTTATATATCTTTACATCCTGCTTCATGAATTTTCTCATAAAAAATGCTTCGGCAATTGTATCTACTAAATCTGCAGCAAAGTACATGTAGAAAGAAACCAGAAACAAGAAATCTACCCAAGGGGGAATCACATTTATAAGTTCAATGATTATAGGCTGTACGAGAACCAAGCATCCGGCTAAAAAAATAGTTACTTTTAAGCTATGAACAAAACAAGTATATCCATGAATATTAAGGAATCTCCCCGAGTAGTTCCAGTACCTATTAGCAGTAACAATATGTACCAGTATTCCTGCAAAAAGTTCCACAAGTGTGGCAATTGTAAATATAAGAAGTAACATATACTCCAAATCTTCAGTTAATTCATAAGTAGCAAATAAACACAGCAGCATCATAACGCCATAGATTGGCATGTATGGCCCTCTAAAAAGGCCTCGATCAAATCTATGCTTATCCTTTAACAGACAATAGATATTATCTAAAATCCAGCCTCCAGCAGAATATATCGCAAAAAGCTGCATTACTTCGATTATGTTAAAATCCCAACTTTTACTCATAATAAAAACCTGATATCAAATTATTTGAAGCATTTCCATCTTTCCTTTGGTGCGTAAAGCTTCCATCACCATTTATATCAATTTTTTCATCTTTGTATTGAGGAATTTTCCCCCACTTCAAAACCCAAAAGTCCTTATTATTTGCCATTATCTCTCTGAATATCAAAAGAATATTATCCTTATGTATTTCCCTTGGCCTAACCTGATCACTTGCAACACCTCTTGTCTTCATATCAGCTTTTTGGCCAATGTAAATTGCTCTGGGAAGATGAAAGGATTGAGTTACAACTACGGCATGTTTTATACCGAAAATTTGTTTTGCTCTTACCATACTTGCACATGTATTATAACCTTTATGATCACAAAATATGTTTTCTGCCGGAACTCCCCCATTCTTAAGGTAATTCAACATAGGTGTTATCTCATTGTAATAGTCTTTACCATCGTTATCACCTGATACAAGAATCTTAGGCGCAACTCCTTTGTTATACAAATCCAGAGCGGTATCCAGTCTCGCTTGAAGTATAGGTGATGGTTTTTTATCTTCTCTCACAGAAGCACCTAAAACTATAATTGCTTCAGCATTGAAATTTTTTGTTTTTTCTACATCTAATGAAACTTTTTCTTGTGTATATCTACCAATGACATTGGGTTTTTCTAATGTTCTTATATGGTTACTTATTGAGTATATTGAAAATCCAATCAAGAGGAGGATTCCCAGTATTCCCATAGCTATTTTGTGTCTTCTTTTTTTCTTTAAATACATGTTTGCCTCTGCTATCAATATTTTGCATTTATGCTGAAATTATGTTACAATTCAGTTATTATAGTATACCACAGAGGAGCCAAAAATCATAATAAATTACTATGGGATTGTTAGTTTCAAGAAAAGAAAAACAAGAAAATACAATTATAAATATAGGTAATGTCACAATTGGTGATGGCTCTTTGTGTTTAATCGCAGGACCATGTACTATTGAAAATTGGGATCAGCTTGCTATTATTGCTGACGGCATCATTACTACCGGTGTTAGCATTCTTAGAGGTGGTGCATATAAACCAAGAACCTCCTCTTATTCATTTCAGGGTCTTGGCGAGAAGGGCCTTAAACTTCTTTCTCGTGCAAAATATGAGTTTGGCATACCAACAGTCTCTGAAATAGTTGATATCGCTGATTTATCGTTTTTTTGCGATGTGGATATTTTGCAGATTGGAGCAAAAAATATGCAGAATTATCCTCTGCTTACCGCCCTGGGTAAGCAAAATAAACCTATCCTTCTTAAGCGTGGTTGGAGCAATACTATTGATGAATTTTTAGAAAGTGCTGAGTATATCTACCGGGAAGGAAATCATAATATAATTCTCTGTGATCGCGGTATTAGGACTTTCGAACCTTCTACCCGGAACTCTTTTGATATTAACTCTATCCCTCTTTTAAAAGAGAAAACCCATTTGCCGGTAATAGGCGATCCAAGTCACGGAACAGGAGTTTCAAGTTTGGTTACACCTGTAAGTCTTGCAATTGTTGCTGCGGGTGCAGATGGTCTGATGATTGAAGTTCATGAAAATCCGGATTGTGCCCTATGCGATGGGTTTCAATCAATTAAAATAAAAGAATTACGTAGTTTAGAGAAAAGAGCAAGAATGTATGAAAAAATACGAAATCTCGACAGCGAATCCATATAATATATATGTCGCCGAAGGAATACTATCAAATAGCGGTAAGCTAATAAACGAAATTTTAGAACCTTGTAAAATTGCAATTATAACAGATACAAATGTGAATGGTCTTTATTCTCAAGTATTTATCACATCCCTTATAGAGCATGGATTTGAAGTTTCAAAGATTATCTTTCCGTCCGGGGAACATTCAAAAAATATAAATACATACAGTAACTTACTTGAGGCTCTCGCCGACGAAGGAATCAGTAGATCTGATGCGATTGCCGCCCTCGGCGGTGGAGTTGTTGGTGATATCAGTGGATTTGCTGCTGCAACATATATGAGAGGGATTAAGTACATCCACATACCAACATCTTTTGTTGCATCCATTGATTCTTCTATTGGTGGGAAAACCGGTATTAATCTGCTTTCCGGTAAAAATTTAGCCGGTGCTTTTTGGCAGCCATCTCTTGTAATATGTGACCCCAAAGTACTTGAAACTTTACCGGAACCTCAGTTATTTGAGGGAGTAGCAGAAGCTATAAAGATAGGCATTACCTCTGATTCGGGGCTTATAAATAAAGTTTTGGAACATGAATATACCTATGTTATAGAGCGTGCAATTTCTATCAAGAAATCTATTGTTGAAGCTGATGAGCGTGATGTAGGCCTTAGACAGATACTTAACTTTGGGCATACTATAGGCCATTGTATCGAGAAAGCAAGTTCATACAACATTTCTCACGGCAATGCTGTTGCAAAGGGTATGGCCGCTGAAGCAAAAGCCAGTGCTTTGATGGGGTTTACTTCTCAAGAAACAGCTGATGAAATTGCTGAAATACTTGAAAAGGCTGGTTTTGATCTTTCAATTGACTATAAGCTAGACGACTTATATCACTATGCTCTTCTTGACAAGAAAATTTCTATGGGGAAAATAACTATAGTTGTGCCTAATAAAGTTGGGCAGTGTCACCTAGCTAAAATATCCGTTCCTGAGCTTAGAGCTTTCTTTGAGAAAGCTGTAGGTTGATAATATAACTTTAAAAATGGAGGTCACTTTATGAAAAGAAAATACCTGTAAATAAATCCTTGAATCAAGAGCTTATTTACAGGTATTTCTTATTTATCACTTCATTCTCTCTTCCCACTCTTCTTTTGTCAATGAAAACACAAGAGAATCTCTTAATTCCCCCGTGTACACCCTATAGGCCTTCCTAATTTTTCCTTCATATGTGAATCCGCATTTTTCGGCAATTCTTTGAGAGCGCTTGTTTACAGGAGAGGTGCATATAGTCATAATCTCCAGGTTAAGATCCTGAAAACCATATTGGATAACAGCTTTTGCAGCTTCTGTCATGTAACCCCTTCCCCACATATCATGAGCTAGGCTATAGCCGATTTCCTTAGTCTTGGCATCCGGTCTAAATCTGTCCATTTCCATAGCTATTGTCCCAATTATAGGTGAATACGAACCATCCCCCTGTAGGACTCTAATACCCCAGGTTCCATTGGGCATAAATAGTTCCTCTATTATCATTTCCGATTCTTCAACGCTGTCATGGGGTTTCCAACCGGCATGAGGACCCACATCAGAATGTTTTGCATATGCATAAAGATCAGGTGCGTCTTCCTTCTTAAAAGATACGAGTTTGAGTCTAGGCGTAACTAAAGTTTTTCGCTCCATTCTACTCTCCTTTATAATTATTCCGTGGTGCTGATTATCTCCTTGCTGTTTCTATCTATCTGACTTACTTTTAACTCTCCCGCTTTGCTTGGATCAACTTCATCAACAAGACCAAGGAGTGTTGGTCCTAAATAAAAAGTTTTCAATAATTCACCTTTTAAAGATACTTTGCTATATTCAGTAAAATTCTGCCCTTTTATGTAATATTTCTTACCGGCCTTTACTATTTTTTCAACTTTTATAGGTTTTACTCCCATTTTCATATCTGATGATTTTACAGCGATTTTACCTCCATAAGCATAATTTTGTCCATATAAGGAATCAAATGCCAAGGTTTTCAATCCTTTAAGATATTCCGGTTTGCTTCTATCTACATTCTGTCCGTACTGAATTATATTACCTGCTTTTATTCCAAGTCTTTCAAACAAAACACTGCTAAGCTCAAAGGCATTCAACTTTCCATCTTCTTTCGGCATTGAAAAATTTGACCAAACCACATACTGTGTTAAATAAAGATCTTTTGGTGCATAAGTTTCTTCTGTTATATCCAGAGCCGGTATGTGGTCTCCAAACATAACCAAAACTGTCGGCTCATCAAATTTATCAAGTTCCTCGGTCAACTTCTTTACAAATTTATCCATTTCGTAAACCTGGTTTACATAATATTCAAATTTCCACTTAAGCTCTTCACTTGGAGCTGCAGTAATATTTATAGCCGGATTCTTAATAAGCTGCTCCGGTGGATATTTACCATGACCCTGAACAGAAATCGTATGAATATAGTCTCTACCCTCACTGCTTTTAAGAGCATCCATAATTGCCCCCGTAAGAATAGCATCTTTTGCCCAATTCTTAGGTGTCTTATCTACATCACTCATGTATTCAACGGATGTGAATGTATCAAAACCGAGATTCTTAAATACCAAATGTCTATTATAGAAAACTGCCCTATGATTGTGTATTGCATGAGTGCTATATCCTAATGTTTTAAGGTCAAATGCCGTACTTTCCATAGGCTTATCGGTTAATACGGATTTGTATGGGTATTCACCCGGTCCAAAGAATCTTGCGCTAACCCCGGTGAGGGTTTCAAATTCAGTATTAGCAGTACCTGCACCACATGCCGGTACCTCTAAATCCCCTGAAGAATATTTCCCCATAAGCTCCCTATAAAAAGGCATTGGATCTTGATCGCACTGGATATTTTTAAATAGCTTAGGATCAACAAAAGATTCCAGCTGTAAATATATTATATTAGGATATCTTTTGCTATTTGCGGTGTCTCCTGCTTTAAAATCATCCTCTTTAAGCTTATATAAGCCCGCAGAGGAAAGAATTTTTTCGACTGATTTTTCTGAATAATTCACAGGCTTCTTAATCCCGGTATTAACCCAAGTACTAATAAAACAATAAGGTATGCCATAGTCTCTATAAGCATACGCCAAATTTCCGAAAAAAGTTTTAACAATGCCACTATTGATAGCTCCCATAGTAGCTGCACCTGTAAGTATGCATACCAAAAGAAACCCTGCAACATTTCTTCTATAATCTATTTTTTCTTTTTTCTTAGGACCTTTTATGAATAAAACAACTACTCCGATAACTATGAGCAAAAGACCTACCGCTATCAGCGTAATTTGTAGCTTGGAAAGATAATTAGTTATCAAAGTTGCCCCTTCTGTTATTGCACTAAGGTCTTTGACAGTGAAAGGCGTCATTCTCTGCGTTAAAATTACACCATTGGCAATACCTATGGAAAGCCATAAAGAAGATATTATTGTTATGGCAAATACCCTCCTTCTAAATAGTGCCGCAAAACATAAAGTGGAGAATATAATTAATACATTATAAAGGAATACTAATGGAAAATTGACTAAAAACTGTACACCGGCTGCCCAAGACTCTCCTTTTCTCGCTAATGTTTCCATAAATAGATTTATAATAAAGGCATGGGCTACACAAAATCCTAAGAATCCATGCCTGTATTTATCAAAAACTGCTTTTACATCTTTGACATTTCTCACTTCTTCCATTAAATCACCCCCAAATCATATATTTTGTTAGCAATTAAAGCAAATTCTTCTATTGATAAAGTTTCTGCTCTTCTTCTTGTATCAATTCCCAACTGGTCCAATATCTCTGCTAATTGAATTTTACTAAGTCCATCTATAGCAGAAACAGAATTAAGTAAGGTCTTTCGTCTCTGATTAAATCCTGCTCTCACTACTTGAAAAAACACCTTCCTGTTAGACACATCCCACGGAAGTACTTCTCTTTTGGTGAGTTTTAAAACTGCAGAATCCACCTTCGGTTGAGGTTGAAAGACCGTTTTCGGAACAGTAGTTACATGACTAATTTCACAGTAAAACTGGCACGCGACAGATAAAGCACCATATGTTTTAGAACCCGGTTTTGCAATGATTCGCTCAGCAACCTCTTTTTGCATCATAACAACCATTGCAGACATATCCACTTCATTTTCAAGCATACTCATTATAATTGGTGTAGTTATATAGTAGGGCAAATTGCCAACTATAACAACTTTTTTTATAAGCTCACCATTTTTTTTAGCTATTTCTTTAGTATCTCTAATTATTTCATTGACATCTGTTTTTAAAATGTCTTGATTTATAATCTGGACATTATCAAGGTGACCCAATTCCTCATTTAAAACAGGAAGCAAATGGCTGTCTATTTCAACTGCAATTACTTGATTAGCTTCTTCTGCCATGTTACCGGTTAATGCCCCCATCCCCGGACCCACTTCAATAGCCAAGGTTTCTTGATCTAAACCTGCAGCGGCAACTATTTTGTCGATTATATTCTTATCTACTAAAAAATTTTGTCCAAGGCTATCTGCTCGCCTAAAGCCGTGGCGCATGCCTATTTCTTTAACTCCGCTTCTTGTATATGCTTTCATTCCACCAATCCTTCATTCGTTTCGAATTTCATGGTCTACTTTATTTATAGCCTTCTTAAAATCTTCTAGAGCTATCCCATATCTGTTTAGTTTTTTCACAAGTCCACTTCCATTACTATATCCTATCCCTAGTTCGTCACAAAGCATCTTTCTTCGCTTAGGAGAATTCTGTGATGCGATAAGATTATTTTCTGCTAATGTACCAATAGTATATTCGAATATCTTTTTAGAACTACTTCTCTTTTCGTCTATGGCGTGAGCTTTTGAAAGAGCTTCTAAAATATCTTTGGGGGTTGCGTTCTCAATGCCCACATCCCCCTTCTTAAATGCCTTATCTTCCGACAAGAAAGCCTCCTTACAATCCGGAAACTTTTCCATTATTTTTAGGCGGATCGATCTTCCACCATGATCCGGATCTGTAAAGACAATAAGACCTCTTGTATTGTAAGCCATTTCTAGCTGCTTCCACATTACTTTATTCATACCAAACCCGTGGGTTTCAATAGTTATGGCATCAACGGCTCGTAAAACTGCTGCCGTATCGTCTCTACCTTCCACTACAATTACTTCTCGGATTTTTGGCTTATCCAAACTTTTAATCTCCTTATTCCATTAAACTTAAAATTCTTACTATGTTTTATTTCACAGTTATATTTATATAAAATTAGTTTTTATCTTTCCCTTTACTATTATCGGATTTTTTATCTTCGGAATTTTCGCCATTGAGTATAAAAAGAGTCTCTCCAGGCCTTACTAACTTAAGTTGCAGCTTAGCCTGCTCCTCTATATATTCTGGCTTATTTACACTCTCTAGTTCTTCTTTCAGTTTCTTTTTTTCTTCCTTTAACAGCTTGTTTTCCTTTTGAAGTTCTGCTCGTTCTGATAACAAAGATACAACTTTTTTAACAGTCATCCCACCATAAGCGAGGACAATAATTAAAACGACTATCGTTATAATTCTAGTCCAATTTAACTTAAATTTTTTATTTTTTCCCATGATGTGTATTTCCCTTCATTGACCTTAAAGAAATCGCTAAAAAGTAAAATGCTTCTATAGACATCATCTATGAATAGCTATCTGCTTTCTTTTAGCCAATCTCTAGCTTCTTCCATTCTTAGAGGTTTACAAATACAAACCCCTTCTTCTGTTGAGCATGTATCTCCACAAATCTCACATCTATATTTAGGCTCTAAATAATCCTCATCATAACCTGCTTCTTTCAATAGAGTTTCCTTCTTTGCCTTAAGCTCATCAATTAGCTTATCATATTCTTCTCTAAGAGCTGCTCCCCCACGATGCCCTTTGATAATTCTATTTCTAAATGCTTCTTGAAGTTTTTTTTCAGTTTCCTTTATTTCAGGATAATCTCTATAGAGTTTTATAGCTCTTTCCTTAGCATCGATTTGAGCTTGTTCTCTTAACCAATTAAGATATCTCTCAAGACCTTGCTCCGTAACGAAAGTTTCCCTATTTAACCGCTTTTCTGTATGATTTTCATCTTGCTTCATGTTTTCAAGGATTTTGTTAACGTAATTAAAATTAGGCTCTCTACTGCCAGTTGTTCTTTCACAAGCTTCTAATATTCTTTCAAGAGAATATCTCTCTTCGTATAACCACCTGTTCATCATATCTTTCTCTGCTTTACTTGCCGGTCTGTTTATGCCGTAGAGATTTTTGATAATTTCCTTGTATATAAAGTACTGTTCATCTCGGCTTTGCAGGTGTCTAATTGCGCTTTCTTTGTCATTTATTCCATCTTTAAGCCAGTTTTCAATAACTTTTACTATATATCTCATATTGGCTTTATCTCGTTCTTTTGAGTATTCAGCAGCATACTCTATAATTTCTAGGCTAGCCTTCCTTTCAGCTATTAGGTAAATTATAGATTCAAGTCCATAGGTACTCATTTCACTACCTGTTATTGATTCTAATCTTTGAATCAACGCTTTAATTTTTTCATTTCCAAAGATATTTACTTCTGCTTCTGTTTCTGGATTTTCATTTCCATCTTCTACTTTGTCAAGTCCAATAGAATAAAAATGGTTTTTTAACTTAAGAAACTGAACTGAGAAGTCAAGTTCACCATCTTTACCAATATATATTCTTTTTATTAAGCCTATCCTTTCCCAATATTCCCAGGCTTGCATAATCTTGTCTTCTTTAATACCAAGAGTAGATGCCAGTACTTTAGTTTCCATCTCCATTCCATGTTGACTGCACATGGCACCAAATAGGTATACTTTCACATAGTCACCCGGAGCAGTTGTCATATATTCATTTACGAATAAATTCTCTATCTTGGTATCTTGAAGAAAAAAATCATTGGCAGGTTCTATAATATATTTCATTATTGTCCTCTGATATATGCTTCGCTAGTTAAATTAACAAATTCGGTATAAGGGGCTCTCCATCCTAATTTAATGGTCCCCGTTGGACCTGCTCTATGCTTAGCAATATGCACTTCTGTTATTCCCTTTTCTTCAGAATCTTCACCATTGTAATACTCATCATTATATAAAAACATAACTATGTCAGCATCTTGTTCAATTGATCCAGATTCCCTGAGGTCCGAAAGCATTGGTCTCTTGTCTGTTCTCGCTTCAGGTCCTCGAGATAATTGAGACAGTACGAGAAAAGGACAGTCCATTTCTTTTGCCATAAGCTTTAGATTCCTAGACAGCTTGCTCACTTCCTGCTGCCTGTTTTCCCCTTCTGCCTCCATAAGCTGAAGGTAGTCAACGATAACAAGGTCAAGACCATATTTTGCCTTAAAACGTCTGCATTTATTTTTGATTTCCAAAATCGAAATCGCTGCTGTCTCATCTATTGCCAGCTTTGTTGTAGAAAGATCGTCCACAGCCTGATTTAACTGTTCCCAATCCTCTATCATAAGGTCTCCTGTTCTAAGTTTAGTTGATTCAACCTTTGCTTCCATAGCATGGAGCCTGCTTCCCAGTTCTTCTTTTGCCATTTCAAGAGAGAAAATAAGAATAGACTTTCCTTTTTTAGAAGCGTTTCTTGCTATGTTAAGTGCAAAAGCGGTTTTACCCATACCCGGTCTGGCAGCTAAAATATTTAGTGTAGACTTTTGTAATCCACCTATTTTGTTGTCCATATCGACAAAACCTGTTTCCATTCCAACATTTCCATCATTTCTACAAGCTTCATCAATTCTGGTCATGTTAGCAACCAAAACATCGCCAATGAAAGTGTAATCTCTCTTCTGTCGAGTTTGGGCAATTTCAAAAATTGCTCTCTCAGCATTTTCTAAAATCGTTTCGGCATTTAATTTCCCATCAAAGCTTTGCATTTGAATATCACTAGAAATTTCAATCAGTCTGCGCATGACTGCTTTGTCATATATGATTTTAGCGTATTGTCCTGCATTAGATACTGATGGTACTTCTGAGGTCAAACTTCCTACATATGCTCGTCCACCAACACTTTTCAAAGTACCACGCTTATTCAGCTGATTTGATACAGTAACTATATCAATTGGTGCTCTATTATTTGATAAATCCCTTATAGCAGCAAAAATTTCTCTGTTACTTGGATCGTAAAAATCTTCTTCTTTTGCATAATCCAGCACATCAGTAAGGGCATCTTCCCCCTTCAGTAAAATAGCTCCAAGGGCGGTACGCTCAGCATTCAAATCATGAGGTGGTATTCTCTCTGTCATTTTTACGCTTCCTCTGTTACATGTACTGATAACTGCCCAACTACCTCAGGGTATAGCTTTATTTCCACCTTTGTTACCCCTAGGGTTTTTATTGGACTATCGAGTACAATTTTTCTTTTATCAATTTTTATATTAAATTGTTTTGCCATTGCCTCTGCAATGTCTTTATTTGTGATAGATCCAAATAGTCTTCCGCCTTCTCCAGCTTTAGTTTTGATTTCGAGGATTTTTTCAGAAATATCTTTTGCTAATTTGGTAGCATTTGCTTTTTCTTCTGCTTGCTTTTCTGCCTGTAGCTTTTTTTGTTTTTCCAAACTTTTAACGTTGCCCTCTGTTGCTTCTACTGCAAGTCCCCTAGGAATTAGCATGTTTCTTGCGTATCCTGGGCTTACTTTAATTACATCTCCTGCTTTTCCGGTACCTTTTATATCTTTTTTTAATATTACTATCATTTCATCCTCCAATTTGCGACTGTTATTTTTTTCTGATATATAATTTTAATAGTCTTCGCTTAACACTATTTCTTTTACTCTTTGAAGAATTTCATCAGGGCTTAAGTCATTTGATTGTGCACCCGCCGTTGTAAGATGTCCACCTCCACCGAGTTCTTCCATTATTAGTTGCACATTAATTTCTCCAAGTGACCTTGCACTGATTACTGTAGTTCCCTGTTGATTTCTTCCGGCTACAAAAGACGCCTTAATTCCTTTTATCGTTAACAGTTCATCTGCTACTGTAGAATTAATCACCTGAACATCCTCATTTTCCCCATGACATATTGACATTGCAAATCCTTCTTCATAGAAATTTGCATCACTTATGCATTGTGATTTAATTTTAAAAGAATCTAAGTCTGTCTGGAAAAATCTTTTTACTTCAGTGGTATCAGCTCCTGATCTTCTCAGATATGATGCTGCTTCGAATGTTCTAACACCAGTTTTTACAGCAAATCTATTGGTATCAATAGTCATTCCGGCAAGAAGTGCTTCTGCTTCTAGCTTTACCAGAAGTTTTTTCTCTCCTGAATACTGTAAAATTTCTGTAACCAATTCTGCTGTAGATGATGCATAAGATTCTAGATAATGAAGAGTTGCATTCTTAATAAAATCTTCTGCTCGTCTATGATGATCTATCACCACTACATTTTTTGCTCTGTCTAATAATTCAGGACAATCAACATAACTGGCTCTATGGGTATCGACCACAATGACTAAAGCATTTTCTTCAATTTGCCCAATAGCCTTTTCCCCTGAAATAAAGTTATATGTTTCTTTCTCCACAGCACTGTCGTATATATCTTTCAATGACTTGTTTACTGTGGATATTACTATTCTTGCATCTTTATCTTCTAATTTGCATAATCGAAACACACCAAGAGATGAGCCAAAAGCATCCATGTCAGCATTCCTATGCCCCATTATAAAGATTTGATTACTTTGAGCAATTAATGCTTTCAATGCATGAGCAATTATTCTTGACTTTCCTTTGTTAGACTTTTCTCGTGCAAGGGTTTTACCACCATAGTAGGAAGTCCCTTCAACCGTTTTAATTACAGCCTGGTCTCCACCTCTCCCAAGAGCTAAATCCATAGCACTGTCAGCTAAGGTTTCGGTTTCCTGCATATCAGATCCACCCACACCTATCCCTATACTTAAACTAAGTGGGAAATCTGCTCCCGTATCTACTGATCTCACCTTGTCGAGAATATCGAATTTACTCTCTATTGTCTCCTCCAATTTTATATAAGGGAAGAATAAAATAAATTCATCGTTTTGTATCTTATTTAAAGACGCTTTTATACTCGTCGCCCACTCAGTAATTATACTATTTATAGTATTACTCACATTGTTTTTTTGCTCGGTTGAAACTCTGGAATGCAACTCGTCAAAATTGTCAATGCTAACCTTAGCCATACAGCTTAAATTTTGCTTATACTTAATTTTAAGCTGCTCCAGCTCGGTGACATCATCAAAAGCTACTGTATAACCTACTTCTCCAGAGCAAAATTCTTTATTAGCTACAACTTTGAAAATTTTTCCATTTCTTTCCAATGTCGTATTAATATTTGATTCAGCAATTTCCTCTAGCTGATCTACTTTAACCCCTGTTAGAGCAAAGAAATCTGCTTGCTCAAGATCGTCATATAAAAATACTTCATCTATAAATGAATTGGCTTTTTCAATTTTGCCTTTACTATCCACTTTGCACATAGGAAAAGGAGCATCCGGCATGGTCTTATTTAAATTTTCGTCTATTTTCTCAAGGTTAGACTTATCATATTCATTAATTTCTAATTTAGTGTCTAGCCTGGACTGTTCATCAGCCATGTTACCCTCCATTTCAATGTTTCACGTGAAACAATATATAATTAGCTTACTTATTACAGATTTATACCACTGATTTCAGCATTTCTATCAACCTATTCAGTTCTTCTTCTCCATAATACTCCAGCTGTAATACTCCTTTTTTCCCTTTGGTTACTATATTTACCTTAGTTCCATATATCTGTTTTAATTCACTTTCAATACGAATTGCATTAGGATCTCTATTTTTTATTTTTTTAAGTTTTGGCTTCGGTTTTCCTGCACTAGCAAGTTCTTCAGTCTTTCGAACTGATAAACCTTCTTTTATTATCTTACTGCAAAGCATTTCCTGTATATGAGAATCATTAGCCGCAAGAAGGGCTCTACCATGACCCGGGGAAATCCTACCAAGTGACAGTTCTTGCTGTACAGATGCTGGAAGTTTCAAAAGTCTCAAGGAATTAGTGATATATGGCCTACTTTTGCTTACACTTTTGCTGACCTCTTCCTGAGTTAATCCATAAGTTTCTATCATCTGTCTTAATCCTTCTGCTTCTTCAATAGCATTAAGATCTTCTCTTTGCATATTTTCAATGATAGCAATTACCATATTCTCTTCATCAGTAAACTCTCTAATAATGGATGGGATTTTTTTTAACCCAGCTTCTCTCGCTGCTCTCCATCGTCTTTCTCCGGCAACAATCTCATATCTATCGCTGCTAATTTTCCTAAGCACCAATGGCTGAATAATACCATGTTCTACTATTGAAGATGCTAATTCTGAAATTTTTTCAGAATTAAATACTTTACGTGGCTGGTTTTCATTTGGTTTAACATTGTTGATATCTACATATACTACAGATTCTCCACTGGGTATTATTTCCTGTTTTTTTAAATTTTTAGCTACAATATCTTCATCTTCGGTTATGGGAACCCTGTTTTCAAACAAAGCATCCAAACCTTTTCCTAGTCCACCTTTTTTATGCTTCATTTGTTTCTCCTTCCCATTCTAAAAACTCATCAGCAAAATCCATATATGCTTCCGCACCCTTAGATTTTGGGTCATACTCAGTAATGGCCATTCCGTAACTTGGTGCCTCGGCTAGCCTAATATTTCTAGGTATGACCGTAGAGTAAACTTTGGCACCAAAGTATTTTTTCACTTCTTGAACTACCTGTGCGGATAAGTTAGTACGACCATCGAACATGCTTAATATTACACCCTCTATTTCAAGATTTTTATTTAAGTTCTTTTTAACCAAATCTATTGTGTTTACCAGCTGACTTACTCCTTCAAGCGCATAAAACTCACATTGAATTGGAACTAAAACACTTTCTACGGCAGTTAGCGAATTAATAGTTAGAAGTCCAAGAGAAGGAGGACAGTCTACAAATATATAGTCATATTCATCTCTAACTTGATTTATAGCATTTTTCAATCTCCGTTCTCTACCATCCTGAGATACAAGTTCAATTTCAGCACCGGCTAAATCAACACTAGCAGGAATTATATCCAATCCTCGAATTGAAGTACCCCTTATAGCATGTTTTGTTTCAAAATTCTTGTCAATAAGCAGTTCATATACTGTATAATCCAAATCTCTCTTGGATATACCCACCCCACTTGTACTATTTCCTTGTGGATCAATATCTAATATAAGAACTCGCTTATTTCTCATGGCAAGACAAGCACCCAAATTGATATTTGTTGTAGTTTTACCCACTCCACCTTTTTGATTAAATATAGCAATAGCTTTACCCAAAGCTCTTCCCTCCTCCCAAAATTCCTTTAACTTATTATACTACACCATAGAATTATTTACTACTTTTGAATATGTTTCACGTGAAACATATTGCTTGATTATGAAATTTTCATCTTATTTTTTTACAAATAACTGCAGTATGTTTAAGATTTCTAAAAGATAGATCTACAATTGAAATGATTTTGGCTCCAGCTTTTTTTATAAATTTTTCTGATACCTTAATTTCTTCTTCTACATCTGGCCCTTTATATGCCAGTAGAAATCCGTTCTTTCGCAAATTGGGCATAGTGTAAGAAACGAGCTTGCTCATATTAGCTACCGCCCTTGAAACAACTAGATCTGCACCGTTTTCAAATTCGAATTCCAAAGGCAAATTTTCGCCTCTTCCATGAAGCACTGATACATTTTTTAAATCAAATTTTTCAGTACCTTCAGCAACAATTTTAGTTCTTTTTAATAAAGCATCTACAAGTAAAAAATGTTTTTCAGGAGAAAAAATCGCAAGAGGAATACCCGGAAAACCTCCACCTGTTCCAATATCAATAATTGTCTCAGCATTTTTATATTCTTCAAGTTTTGAAATTATAAGTGAATCCAAAAGATGTTTTTCTACAAATTCCTTTTTGTCCTTAATTGCTGTAAGATTGACTTTTTTGTTCCACTCAAGAACAAATTCCATATATAAAATGAGTTTTTCTATTTGTTCAACTGACAAAATTATGCCGGCTTCATCAGATATTTCCTTCAAATATACATTTAAATTATCCATTTTTCTGTCTCCTATGTTTATCAAGCCAAACCATAAGAACATTAATATCAGCAGGCGAAACTCCGGAAATTCGTGAAGCTTGACCAAGAGAAATTGGCTTAATAGTTGCCAGTTTCTGAGCAGCTTCTATTCTAAGTCCCTCTATCTTAGAGTAATCAATATCTTCTATAAGGGTTTTTCTTTCCAATTTTTTAAATCTTTCAATTTGAATAAGTTGCTTATTGATATATCCATCATATTTAATACTTACCTCTGCTTGTAATCTTTCATGACCATTTAATTTAGGGCGCATATCATCAATCGCACCTAAAATTTCATAATTTATATTTGGCCTTTTTAACATATCAGCAAGAGTTATACTTTGAGCAACAAAAGAATTGCCAGTTTTTTCCATAACAATATTAGCTTTTTCAGGTTTAATTCTAGTATTCTCTAACCTATGAATTTCTCTCTCAACATTTAATTTCTTTTGAAGATACTTATTATATCTCTCTTCACTAACTAATCCAACATCATACCCAAGAGGTGTTAAACGGCTATCTGCATTGTCTTGCCTTAAAACCAACCTATATTCGGCTCTGCTGGTCATAATTCTATAAGGTTCATTAGTACCTTTTGTCACAAGATCGTCGATTAGAACGCCAATATAAGCGTCGTTTCTTTTTAAAACTAATGGTTTTTCGCCTTTTACAAACAACGCAGCATTAATTCCAGCCATAAGACCCTGTGCAGCAGCTTCCTCATAACCGGAGCTTCCATTAAATTGCCCTGCACAAAACAGACCATGTAATTTTAAATGGGCAAGCGATGGAGATAATTCTAATGGATTAATGCAGTCATATTCTATTGCATATGCCGGTCTGGTAATAATCAAATTTTCAAGCCCCGGAATTGTTTTATAAAATTCATACTGAACATCCTCCGGCAAACTGCTAGACATTCCCTGAATATACATTTCTTCTGTATCAAGTCCTTCCGGTTCAATAAAAGTTTGATGTCTTTTTTTATCCGCGAATCTATTTACCTTATCCTCAATTGAAGGACAATATCTTGGACCAATTCCGTCAATTTCTCCACCAAACAACGCAGATCTTGAAAAATTATCCCTTATAATTCTATGAGTTTCATCATTCGTATAAGTAAGCCAGCATGAAACCTGATTTTTCTCAATACTATCGTTTAAAAAAGAAAAAGGCACAATTACCTTATCACCGAACTGCTCAGCCATTTTCTCATAATTCAAAGATGATGCAAGACATCTAGCGGGAGTTCCTGTCTTAAAACGCCTTAAAGACATACCAAGTTCTTTCAGATTTTCGGCTAGTTTCATAGACGGAGCAAGACCATTCGGACCACTAAAATAAGAAGAGTTTCCAATAAATATCTTTCCTCTCAAAAAAGTTCCCGTGCACAAAATAGTTGCTTTGCTATGATATATACAGTTGGTTTGGGTTACTACACCGCAAATAGTATTATCTTCAGCTATAAGTTCTACTATTTCAGCCTGTTTAATAAAAAGATTTTCCTGCTTCTCTAAAGTTTTTTTCATTTCTCTGTGGTAGAGTTCTTTATCAGCTTGAGCACGAAGAGAATGAACAGCTGGACCTTTTGATGTATTTAACATCCTGCTTTGGATAAAAGATTTATCAATGTTCACACCCATCTCACCACCTAAAGCATCTATTTCTCTAACAAGATGACCTTTTCCCGTACCACCAATTGATGGATTGCATGGCATCATAGCAATAGCCTCAAGATTCATTGAAAATAAACAGGTTTTTAGTCCCATTCTTGCAGAAGCAAGTGCAGCCTCACACCCAGCGTGACCTGCTCCAATAACAATTACATCAAAGGAATTCATAAAATGTTTATCTTTTTTTTCATTATTTTTATCATTATTCATTCTTATTTCCCCAAACAAAATCTCTCGAAAACCTTATCTATAATATCACCGGATGCAGTTTCACCAATTATTTCACCTAACATTTCATAAGCTTCATTTACATCAATTTCAATAAGCTCTAAAGGCTGCATAACTTCTGTCGCTAAAATAGCATCCTTAATAAGATGAAGTGCATTATCAACCAGATTTTTATGTCTTATATTTGCAATAGAGATTTGATCTTTACTTTCAAATCCTGAAGATTTGCTGTTAACAAAATTTTCAATTATATCTTCAATAGTATCAATTCCATCATCCTTAGCCGTTGAAATATATTCCGGTTTTAATCCAAATAAATTATCAATCTCGTCAGATGTTACAACAAGATTTAAATCACTTTTATTAACAATAATAGCATATTTTTTTTCTTTAACACGCTCAAAAATTTCAAAATCTTCATGGTCAATAGGCCTATTTCCATCAAGTACAAAAAACACAAAATCAGACGTGTCAATTGATATCTTGGATTTTTCTACTCCGATTTTTTCGACAACATCATCTGTATCTCTAATACCTGCAGTATCCGTTAAAACTACCGGGATTCCACGCACATTTAGAGTTTCTTCAATTATGTCTCTCGTAGTTCCGGCAATTTCTGTCACTATAGCCCTATCATCATTTAATAAGATATTCATCAAAGAAGACTTTCCAACATTAGGTTTTCCAACAATCGCAATTTTAAGTCCTTCTCTCATAATTCTGCCACGATCTGCAGACAAAACTAAATTCTCAAGCTGAAAAGCTATTTTATTCAAATTACTTAGGATTTCCTCATAAGTCATTTCCTCAATGTCCTCATCAGGGTAATCAATATTAACAGTAATCTGAACCAGCAGATCAATAAAACCATTTCGAATTTGCCTAATTCTATCCGACAGTCGCCCTTGGAGTTGCCCCATTGCAACATCAAAAGATCCATCTGTTTTGGCTGAAATCAAATCCATAACCGCTTCGGCCTGAACAAGGTCCAACTTTCCATTATGGAAAGCTCTACGAGTGAACTCCCCGGCATCCGCTGGTCGTGCACCGGATTTAAGAACAGTTTCAAGAATTCTTCTCAAAGGAACGATACCTCCATGACAGTTAATTTCGACCATCTCTTCACCTGTATATGTAGTAGGAGGTTTCATGTATACAGCTAGGACTTCATCAATCAAATTGCCATTTTTATCATACACTTTACCATAATGTAAAAATCTGCTTTTAAACTTTGTATTTTTAGATTTGCTTTCAATTGTATCTGAATTCACCGATGTTTCACATGGAACAT
This sequence comes from Eubacteriales bacterium KG125, assembly GCA_050908895.1. Lineage (GTDB taxonomy): Bacteria > Bacillota > Clostridia > Peptostreptococcales > Anaerovoracaceae > S5-A14a. Next base: position 248,026 of record CP171222.1, read on the forward strand.
CAATAACTTTTCCTCCAAAAGAAAAAATTTCACTTAAAATTTTTAGAGATTTAGAACCTGACATTCTGATAATGCCAATCCCTCCTTCTCCCAAAGGTGTTGAAATTGCAGCAATAGTATCGTCTTCTTTATATTTATAGCTCATATTCCCTCTTGTTTTATATAAATATAGTATTCGGTTAGATTATACTATAAATCCTATTTATATAACTTAATTAAGCCATATAAAGCTAAATCCTAGTACATATTTATAAAAAAACCCGCAAAAAATGCGGGTTAATTGTTATTTACTTTCTACTATAACCCTTCTATATGGGTCCTTACCCTCACTGCGTGTTTTAACACGAGGATTATTTTGAAGAGCAGTATGAATAACCTTTCTTTCATAAGGATTCATAGGCTCAAGTTTTTGACTGCGTTTAGTCTTTAGAACTTTTTTAGCTAATCTTTGAGCTAGCTGCTCAAGAGTCTTTTCTCTCTTAGATCTATAATTTTCAGCATCTAATATAACTCTTTGGTATTCTCCATCCTGTTTATTAATAACAAGATTTGTTAAATATTGAATTGAATCTAGAGTCTGACCCCTCTTACCTATTATAGTTCCCGTATCTTTTCCGGAAATGTCAATAAAGATATATCCATTAGCTTTATATGGAGTAAACTCAAGAGTTATTCCCATTTTTTCTGTTACATCCTTAAGGAAAGGTACCGCAACGTTTTCCTCAGGATATGGAACTTTACCTTCAACAATTACAGCTATTGAAGAGGTTGCTTTTTTTTCAAAATCAGCATCTTTATTACATTCATTCTTTGATTCTTCTAATTCAAAATCCTTTATTTTATTAATAGTCTTATCTACTTTTTTATTCTTGTTTTCTTGATTACTTGTGATGTCCTTTTTAGCATCCTTAACAGATTCTTTCTTATAAGTTTCTTTATTTTCAGAAGATTTTACTTTATTTTTATTTACTGAATTAGAAATTTTTTCAGGCTTACCTTCTTTCTTTAATGAAACTCTTACAAATGCTAATTTAGAGCCTATACCAAAGAAACCTCTGGATGGTTCTTCTAACACAGTTACCTCAACTTCATCACGAGTAACATTTAGCTCATCAAGGGCCAAATCAACTGCTGTATCAACATCAGTGCCCCATTTTTCAACAAATTCCATTTCTATTCCTATCTTTTCCTATTTAGAATTATTTCCTGCGTTTTTTATTTTTCTTCTTATTTTTAAGTTCTTTTTTTAACTTAGCAAATCTAATATTGTAGAAAATCTGAATAAATTGGCTCATAAACCAATAAATTGCAAGACCTGCCGGATATGATCTAGCTAGCCAAACAATCATTAATGGGAATACAAACATCATAATCTTTTGCATTCCACCACCTGCCATTTGAGTACCCGGTGTACCTATCTTATTCTGAATGTAAAAAGCAAAGAATGTTGCCACACCTGCCATTATAGGTAGTATCCATAAATCTGGCTGGCTTAAATCCTTAATCCATAAAAAACTTTCATGAATAGCAAATATAATCTTGTCAGATTTTACAAACAGAAGAGGATTTCTCAAAAGACCAAATAGCCCCATGATTACTATAGACTGAATTGCCATTGGAAGACATCCACCCATAGGGTTTACACCATGCTCCTGGTATAACTCAGCTGTTTTTTCTCTCATCAAAACAGGGTCATTAGCATATTTATTCTGAATATCTTTCATAAGAGGCTGAAGATCTCCCATGCTTGCCATAGAAAGAATCTGCTTCTTGTATAAGGGATATAACAGAATTTTAATTACAGTAGTCATTACAATAAGAGTGATACCATAATTACCTATGATATTGTATAACTGGTTTATAACAAGTCCGAGGGGACCTGACATAATCCAAAAAATCTTAGTCATTTAATAAATTTCCTCTCTTATTTTAAGGGATCATATCCACCCGGATTCCACGGATGACACCTTAAAATTCGTCTAATACCTAAATAAGTTCCTTTAATTGGACCATATTTTTCTAAAGCCTGAATAAAATAAGTTGAGCATGTAGGATAAAACCTGCAAGTCGCAGGTGTTAAAGGCGAAATAAAAATTTGATAAAACCTAATTAAAATTATTAAAGGAAAACTAACTATCTTTTTTAAATTAATCATTATTCAAAACCCCACTTCTTTTTATAGCAGATCTGACAGATCTGCTAACATCATTGTAAGATTTATCATTTATCGTATTTCTTGCTATAAAGATAAAATCATAACCTTGAGGTATCTCAAAATCAAGAAGCCTCACGCTTTCTTTCATCAATCTTCTAGCTCTATTTCTTTTAACACTATTACCTACTTTTTTACTTGCTAAAAAAGCCTTGCGAGAATATGGTAAATGATTTTTCTTATAAAATAAGACAATATACCTGTCACCGATAGATTTACCTTTACTATAAATCTTAAAAAAATTTTTCTTATTTCGCAAAACAGTTTTCTTCAACATTATATTATGCAGTTAATTTCTTTCTTCCTCTGCTTCTTCTTCTTTTAAGAACGTTTCTACCATTCTTAGTCTTCATTCTTTTTCTAAAACCATGTTCCTTAAGTCTCTGCCTTTTCTTAGGCTGATAAGTTCTCTTCATTTTTTACCTCCATTTTTTTAACAAATAGTAAATTGTACACAATCTAAATTACAATATGTGCCTTAATATTATACTCGTATAGAGAACACAAGTCAAACAAAATAATTTGCTTTGTTGTCATATAGTAAAAATTTAAGTTATCAACATTTTCATTTTTTTCGCAAAATACTTATCCATATAGTGTTAATAAATTAATGTGGATAATATGGATAACTTTAAAAATTACTGCAATTTAGTTTGTTTTAAGTTTATAAATATGTGGATAAGTATCCAACATTTAAATAAATTGTGGATAAGCAGGCCATATTGCAATTTATCCATATTTTTTGTAGAATAGAATTATCTATAATCCTGAAAGAGAAATAAAAATATGATAACTGAACCTAATTCGACATGGATAAGTGTCAAAAATGATATTAAAGACAATATTCCTGCACCAAGCTATGAAACTTTTATTAAACCGGTTACACTAAATTGTATAGATAATGATATATTTATATTCTATCTTGAAGTTCCTGATAACATTGATCTTGATATTGTTAACCGATACAAAATTAGAATAGAAACTACTATCAAATCTCTAACCGGTCAGGCGTATAAAGTAATTACGAAACATAAAAGTGATTATACTGAAAATTCAACAATAAGCTCTCAGCAATATAAAGCTGGGAATATTTCTGTTGAAAAAAAAATCAATCCAAACTTTGATAACGATTTTGGATATTTCATCCCATCCTATACTTTTGATAATTTTGTAGAAGGTTCATGTAATAAATTAGCATCCGCTGCTGCCCATGCTGTAGCGGAAAATCCTTCTGAAGCATATAATCCTTTATATATATATGGTAAATCCGGTATGGGTAAAACCCATCTCATAAATGCTGTTGGAATATATATAAAAGAAACAAGACCAGAATTAAATGTTATATATGTAACATCTGAAACTTTTACAAATGAATGTACTCAAGCAATTAAACAGAATAAAATGAATGAATTCAAAAGAAAGTACAGAAAAGCAGATGTATTGATAATAGATGATATACAATTTTTAGAAAACAAAGACACTACTCAAGAAGAATTTTTCCATACATTTAATGACTTATATAAATATAATAAACAAATTGTTATATCAAGCGATAGGCCTCCGCAACGTCTAACAAAATTAGATGAGAGGTTGAGATCTAGATTTGCATGGAAAATGATGACAGATATTCAGCCTGCGGATTATGAAACAAGAACAGCTATTTTAATGAAAAAAGCTGAAAGCAAAGGCATAGATTTAACTGATGATGTTTATGAAGTTATCAAGCTTATTGCTCAAAGTATAAAAGATAATATAAGAAATCTCGAAGGAGCTTTTAATAGAATTGTAAGTTTTTCTAATTTACTGAATAAAAAGATAAATGTTGAATTTGCCAAAGATATAATAAAAGATATAGCGATATCTAAAGTTGATACTCCAACCCCTGATAAAATTAAGCAAATTGTTTGTAATAACTTTGATATAAGTTTGAATGAAATGGACAGTACAAAACGAACAAATAAAATAGCTCATCCAAGACAAATAGCAATGTATATTTCAAGAGAAATAACTGATTATTCACTACCTAAAATAGGTCAAATATTTGGTGGAAGACATTATTCAACCGTTATACATGCTCATGAAAAAATATCTAAAGCTATAAAAACAGATGAATCATTAAAAGCATCTATTGATATTTTAATAGAAAAAATAAAAGAATAACCTAGTTATTAATATTAAATGTTAATAGTTATCATTCTATTTTGTTAATAAATTTTGGCTTAATTTCAATGATAATATGAGTTATCCATATTATCCACATTCCCTACTACTACAACTAATAAATAAAGAGAAAAAAAATAAAAGGAGCAACCTATGAAATTTTCCTGTAGTCAAACTAAATTATCTAAATCTTTAAACATAGTTTCAAGAGCAATATCAGTTAGAACAACTTTACCTATATTAAAGGGAATATTAATTGAAGTTGAAGATGGAATCCTTACATTATCAACATCTGATTTAGATATATCAATTAAAAGAAAAATAAAAGTAAATTCTGTAAAAAATGGTAAAACAGTTGTAAATGCTAAAATTTTTACTGATATAATAAAAAAATTACCTTCATCAGATATTGAATTTACTGTTGATGAAGATAACAAAATGGAAATTAGATGTTTAAATTCAGATTTTGAAATAATATGTATTTCTCCGGAAGAATTTCCTAAGATAAATAAATCAAATTTTGATAATGGTGTTAGCTTTCATAAAGAAACATTTAAGGATCTCATAAAAAGAACTCAATTTGCAGCTCATCCTGATGAATCCAGAGGGGTTATAAGTGGGATTTTAATTGAGATGACCAAAGAATACTTAAAGATGGTTTCAATCGATGGGTACAGAATGGCTATTAATAAAGAATTAACTCATATTGATACAGAGAAAAGTATTGTAATATCAGCTAGAATAATGGGAGAATTGTCAAGAATAATATCAGATTCTCAAGATGAAACAGATATTATCAAGTTGAATATAGGAGCTAATAACTTATCAGCATTAATTGGAAATAATGAAGTTAATCTTAGAATTATGGATGGAAATTTCCTTCAATACAATGAAATGGTTCCTTCTGACAGTAATATTCATGTAAAAATAAATAAATCTAGTTTAAGTGAAGCAATAGATAGAGCATCTATTTTTTCAAGTGAAGGTCAGAATAACTTAATAAAATTAAATTGTAGTGGAGATTTGATGACAATTTCTTCAAGATCACAAGAAGGTAGTGTTTTAGAAGAAGTTATGATTGAAAAAACAGGAAATGATATAGAAATTGGATTCAATTCTAAATATTTGATAGATATACTCAGAGTAATAAATGATGATGAAATTATGATGTATTTTAATTCTCCAGTTACACCTTGCGTTATAACTCCTGTAGAAAATGACAATTATTTATTCCTTGTCCTTCCTGTTAGAGTGAAATAAATGCATTTAAAATCTATAAAATTAAAAGATTTTAGAAATTACAATGAATTAGATATAAATTTTGATAAGAAAATAAATCTAATTCTAGGTCAAAATGCGCAGGGTAAGACAAATCTTATAGAGTCTATATATTTTACATCTATGGGAAAATCGTTTAAGAGTGTTAAAGATAGAGATGTAATTAAATTTGATAAAGAATTTGCAAAAATAGATGTAAATGCATTTAAATATGATGATGTATTAAATATCTCTATGGTCATTCAAAAAAATGGAATAAAAGAGATTAAGAGAGATGGTGTATTTCTTAAAAAAATTTCTCAATTATCTGATACAATGCTTGTCGTATTATTTTCACCGGAAGATCTTAAAATAGTTAAAGAAGAACCGGAAAAGAGAAGAAAATTCATAGATAGGGAAATTTCTCTTATATCGCCAATATACTTGGATAATTTAAATAGCTATAAGAAAAGTCTATTTCAGCGTAATAATTATTTAAGAGAAGAAAATATTGATAATATTCTTTTAGACGTACTTGATAAACAGATAGCATATTATGGAATAAAAATAATAGAATATAGATCAAAATTTATAAAAAAAATGCAGTTTCACGTTGAAAAAATTCATGATGGAATAACTCAAGGAAAAGAAAAAATAAAACTAGTATATAAACCGGATATTAATCTAAAAAATGAGGAAGAATTTATAGGAATTCTATTTAAAAATAGAGAAAGAGATATACGTGTTGGAACTACGGGAAATGGACCACATAAAGACGACATTGATTTTTTAATAAATGATATAAATGCAAGAAAATTCGGGTCTCAAGGGCAGCAGCGAACCTGTGCTCTTTCAGTGCGCCTTGCAGAACTTTCACTCATTAAAGAAGAAACTGGCGAAGAGGCTATTTTGCTCCTTGATGATGTTATGAGTGAGCTTGATTTAAGTAGACAAGAGTATCTTATTAAAACTCTTGAAAATAATCAGATATTTATAACTGCTACAGAATTACCTGAACACATTACAAAAAGGTTTTCTCATGGCAAGAAAATATACGTAGAAAATGGAAAAATTAAAGAAGAAGGGAATAAATAATGGCAGAAAAGAAAGTTACAAAAGAATATGATGCCTCGCAAATACAGGTGCTGGAAGGGCTTGAAGCCGTAAGAAAAAGGCCGGGAATGTACATTGGAAGTACTGGAACCAAGGGTCTTCACCATCTAGTTTACGAAATTGTAGATAACAGTATTGACGAAGCATTAGCAGGATATTGTAAAAATATTAAAATAACAATTCAAAAAGATAATTCTATTAAAGTTGAAGACGATGGTAGAGGTATGCCTGTCGATCAGCATCCAAAAATGAAAATTCCCGCAGTAGAAGTAATTCATACTGTACTTCATGCTGGAGGAAAATTTGGAGGAGGGGGATATAAAGTATCAGGAGGACTTCATGGTGTAGGTGCATCTGTTGTTAATGCTCTTTCAACAAGGATGGAAGTAGAGATTAAAAGAAATGGTAAGATATACATGCTTGCTTTTGAAAGAGGAAAAACTGTAGAAAAACTTCATGAAATTGGTGAATCAAAGAAAACAGGTTCTACTACTGTTTTTTATCCTGATCCTGAAATTTTTGATGAAACTGTATATGATTACAGCGTTTTGCAACATAGATTCAGAGAAATGGCATTCCTAAATAAAGGAATAAACATAACTCTTAAAGATGAAAGAGAAAAAGGTAAAAAAGATGTATTCCATTATGAAGGTGGAATCAAAGAATTTGTTAAACATATAAATATAAACAAAGAACCTATCCATCCGGATATTGTATACTTTGAAGTTTCTGAAGCAGAAAGAGAAGTTGAAATAGCAATGCAATATACTGATAAATATAGCGAAATGATTCAGGCATATGCAAATAATATTTCAACCCCTGAGGGTGGTTATCATATTGCAGGATTTAAATCGGCTCTTACAAGAGTATTTAATGATTATGCAAGAAAAAATAAAATTTTAAAAGATGCAGATGATAATTTATCAGGAGAAGATATTCGTGAAGGATTAACAGCAATTGTTTCAGTTAAACTAACGAAGCCACAGTTTGAAGGTCAGACAAAGACTAAACTTGGAAATAGTGAAATGAGAGGATTTGTTGAAAATGCTACATCACAAAATTTAACAGCATTTCTGGAAGAAAATCCTACTCAAGCGAAAATAATTCTTGAAAAATGCATGAGAGCTGCAAGAGCAAGGGAAGCTGCAAGAAAAGCAAGAGACCTTACAAGAAGAAAAAGTGCCCTTGATAGTATGTCACTTCCAGGAAAGCTTGCAGATTGCTCAGAAAAAGACCCTAAACTTTCAGAAATTTTCCTAGTCGAGGGAGATTCAGCAGGTGGATCGGCAAAACAGGGAAGGGATCGTATGAGGCAAGCTATTTTGCCCCTAAGAGGTAAGATTTTAAATGTTGAAAAAGCTAGACTTGATAAGATTTTAAATTCCGAAGAAATCAAAAACATGATAACTGCATTTGGATGTGGTATAGGTGCTGATTTCGATATTGAAAAATTAAGATATCACAAAATAATTATCATGACAGATGCCGACGTAGACGGTGCTCACATAAGAACACTTCTTTTGACATTCTTCTATAGGTATATGACTCCACTAATTGAAAATGGATATGTTTATGCAGCCCAGCCACCACTTTTTAAAACAGTTAAACAAAAGAAAGTTTACTACACATATTCTGAAAGAGAGCAGGAAAGACTTATGGATCAGATAAGTGAAAATCCTGGAAAGGCTGAAATTCAGAGATATAAAGGTCTTGGAGAAATGGATTTCCATCAACTTTGGGAAACAACCATGGACTATTCTAAGAGAACTTTAATCCAAATAACTTTGGACGATGCAACAGCTGCAGATGAAATTTTTACAACGCTTATGGGAGATAAAGTTCCTCCAAGAAAGAAATTCATCGAAGAAAATGCTAAATACGCTAGTCTAGATATTTAAGGAGATAATATAAATGCCAACACTTGTAGAAGATACAAAAATGATACAGCACGAAATACATGATGAGATGAAAAAATCTTATATAGATTACGCTATGAGCGTAATCGTGGGACGTGCTCTTCCAGATGTTAGAGATGGACTAAAACCGGTTCACAGACGTATTTTATACGGAATGAGCCAGCTTGGTGTCACTCCTGACAAACCATTTAAAAAATCGGCGAGAATCGTCGGTGAAGTAATGGGTAAATATCACCCACACGGTGACAGCTCAATTTATGATGCCATGGTAAGAATGGCTCAAGATTTTTCAATTAGATATATGCTTGTTGATGGTCACGGAAACTTTGGTTCTGTAGACGGAGATGGGGCAGCGGCCATGAGGTATACAGAAGCGAGAATGACTCCATTTGCTCTTCAAATGCTTAGAGACATTGAAAAAGATACAGTAAACTTTATGCCAAACTTCGACGAAGAGGAAGAAGAGCCTGTTGTATTACCAAGTAGATATCCTAACCTTCTCGTTAATGGTTCCAATGGTATTGCAGTAGGTATGGCAACGTCCATACCACCACACAACCTCCGAGATGTAATAGACGCAACTATTTTGCTAATTGATAAACCTGATGCATCAATAGAAGAGCTTATTAAAATAGTTAAGGCTCCGGATTTTCCAACAGGAGCACATATTTTAGGTAGATCAGGAGCAAAACAGGCTTATCGAACAGGTACAGGACGTGTTAAAGTTCGTGCTAAGTGTGAAATTGAGGAAACTAAAGGTGGAAAATATCAAATTATAGTTACTGAAATTCCATTTCAGGTTAATAAATCAAGGCTTATTGAAAAAATGGCTGAACTTGTTAAGGATAAGAAAGTTGAAGGAATTTCTGCTATAAGAGATGAATCAAACCGTAAGGGAATGAGAATAGTAGTAGAATTGAAAAGAGATGCCAATCCTCAGATTACTCTTAACAGATTGTATAAACATACACAACTTCAAGATAGTTATAGTATGATAATGCTTGCTCTTGTAGATGGTGAACCTAAAATTCTAAATCTTCACCAAATTTTATCAGAATATTTAAATTTTCAAAAAGAAATAATTACTAGAAGAACTCAATTTGACTTAAAAAAAGCAGAAGCAAGAGCACATATTCTAGAAGGTTATAGAATTGCCCTTGATAATATTGATGAAATTATCAGAATAATTAGAGCAAGTTATAATAATGCAAAAGAAAAATTGATGGATCGTTTTGGATTTTCAGACATTCAGGCTCAGGCTATACTTGATATGAGACTTGCTAGATTGCAGGGTCTTGAAAGAGAGAAAATCGAAAAAGAATATGCTGAGCTGATGGATAAAATTGCATACTATAAAGCTATTTTGTCAGATGAAATTTTACTTATGGGTGTAATTAAAGAAGAACTTCAGGAAATTAGAGAAAAGTATGGCGATAATCGTCGCAGTAAAATAGTCGCTGACGAAGAAGAATTCGATGATGAGGATTTGATTGAAGAAGAACAGGTTGCGGTTACTTTGACTCATCTTGGATATATCAAGAGAGTGCCTGCTGATACTTATAAGGCTCAAAGGAGAGGTGGAAAAGGAATAACAGGAATAACTACAAGAGAAAATGATTTTGTTAAAGACTTGATTATGACGTCAACTCATGATTACCTGTTATTCTTTACAAACACAGGTAAAGTTCATAAACTTAAAGCCTTCGAAGTACCTGAAGCATCAAGAACAGCTAAGGGAACACCTGCTGTTAACTTACTAAACTTAATGCAGAAAGAGAGAATTACTGCTGTCATTCCTGTTTCAAAGTTTGATGATGAAAGCTATTTGATAATGGTTACTCAAAATGGAACTATTAAGAAAACACCACTTTCACAATTTGATACTAATAGAAAAAATGGGTTAATTGCAATTAACTTAAAGGATGACGATAAACTTATCGGCGTAAGAGAAACTTGTGGTAGTGATAAAATTATACTAATTACTAGACGCGGTAAGTGTATTTCTTTCTCAGAAGATGATGTTAGAAGTATGGGAAGAATTGCAGCTGGTGTAAGAGGAATTAAACTTGACAAGGATGATACAGTTGTAGATATGGACATTCTTGAAGATGGAAAAGAAATCTTAGTTGTAACCCAGAATGGATATGGTAAAAGAACAGCTGTTAAGGATTATACTATTCAGGTTAGAGGCGGTAAAGGACTGTTAACCTATGATAAGAATAAGTTTGCTAAAACAGGCGAGCTTATAGGAGCTAAAGTCGTAGACGCAGAAGATGAGATTCTTTTAATCAATTCAGACGGTATAATAATTAGGATTAGAGCAGAAGAAGTTTCTAAATCAAGTAGGTCTACTCAGGGTGTTAAAATCATGAGGGTAGATGAAGATGCTAATATTGTTGCTATGGCTAAAGTTATCAAAGATAATGAGGCTGAGCAGGAGGTAGATAATAAAGATGGACAGATTAAGTTTAACAATTCCGGGAAAGCCTGAATATATCACGGGAGCCAGACTCCTAATAGGTTCTGTTGCTGCTAAAGCAGGATTTGATGTAGAACAGTGTGAAGATCTAAAAACTGCTGTTGGTGAAGCATGTAAAAATATTTCTTGCCACGGTTCAGATGGATTTTCTGATAAATATGTGGTAACCTGTGATGTAGATAAAAATGAAATTACTATAAAAGTTACTGATTTATGTGAATTTCATAGTATGGAAAAAATTAAAAAACCTTGTTGTAACTGCCCTAAGGAAGGAGACTTGAGTATTCATATTATTAGATCTCTTGTTGATGATGTGCAGTTTGGTAAAAATGAAGATGGTTTTAAATACATCACTATGGTGAAAAGGAATGATTGTTAAGAGGGACGAATTTAGAGAATATAAAGAAAATCCTACGATAGATGGCAGAAATAAGCTTGTAGAGGATCATCTTTATATGGTTGAAATTTTAATAAGAAAATATTTAGGCAAAGGGGTCGAATACGACGATCTATATCAAGTAGGAGCCCTTGCCTTGGTTTCTGCTGTAGAAAGATTTGATCCTGAAAAAGGATTTGAATTCAGTTCTTTTGCTACTCCAACAATACTCGGAGAAATAAAAAAATATTTTAGAGATAAACAATGGAGTCTTAAAGTACCGAGAAGACTTAAAGAAATTGCAGCAAAGGTTCAAGATGCAAAGGAAAAGCTTTCAAGCGAATACGGTAGAACACCAACTGTAACCGAAATTAGTGCTTTTACAGGACTTGATGAGGAACAAATTATTGAGGCCATGGAAGGAGCCAAAGCTTATGGTACATATTCTCTTGATAAAACTTTCGACGATATGACCGGAGATGGTGAAAGTGCATTTCTTGAAAAATATACCGGATTTGAGGAAAAGGGCTATGAACAGCTGGAAAATAAGGAAATAATTGATACTGTGCTTGATAAAATGAGCGAGCAAAATAGATATATTTTTAGAGAGCGATTTATTTTCAATAAGTCTCAGGCAGAAATTGCTGAAATCTTAGGGGTTTCTCAGATGACAGTTTCAAGAGCTGAAAGAAATATGATAGATCAATTTAGAGCAGAATTAAAGAAATCATAGAATTTGATAAATAAAGAGGAAACAAAGATGAAAAGAGTTTTTTCAGGGGTTCAACCCACAGGAAATATTCATCTAGGGAATTACCTAGGTGCACTAAAGCAGTTTGTTGAGTTACAAGATGACTACGAATGTCTATATTGCATTGTTGATTTACATGCTATAACTGTACCTCAGGATTCAAAAAAAATTAAGGAACACATTCTTGATGTGGCAGCTCTTTATTTGGCAGTTGGAGTTGATCCTAAGAAATCAATAGTTTTCGTTCAGTCAGATGTCCCAGGACATGCAGAACTTGGATGGATTTTAACCTGCAATTCATATACAGGTGAACTATCAAGGATGACTCAATTTAAGTCAAAGTCACAAAACAAAGAATCAGCACCGACAGGACTATTCACATATCCAGTTTTGATGGCAGCAGATATTTTGCTCTATGATACAGATATAGTACCAGTGGGAACAGATCAGAAACAGCATATAGAACTTTGCCGTGACTTGGCGATTAGAGTAAATAATACTAAGAAAAAGACTTTTGTAGTACCGAACGGTAGGTATCTTAAGGCGGGAGCTAGGATAATGGCTCTGGATGATCCTGGCAAGAAGATGAGTAAATCCGCGGAAAATATTCACAGCAGAATTTCACTTCTTGATGAACCTAGTAAAATAAAAAAATCAATTATGAAGGCAACTACGGATTCAGATGGAATCGTTAAATTCGATGTGGAAAATAAACCCGGAATTTCAAATCTTTTGAATATCTATAGCATGCTTTCTGGTAAGAGTATTGAGATCTTAGAAAAGGAATATGAGGGTAAGGGATATGGAGATTTCAAAAAAGACCTAGTTGAAGTAACTATCTCTGCTCTGACTCCAATTAAGGAGAGATATGAAAAAATCAGACATTCTGAAGAACTGATTAAAATACTCAAAGATGGTGCAAAACGTGCCAATGAAATCTCCGAAAAGACTATTGCCAGGGTTAAGGATAACTTTGGCTTAGGCTTGAAATAAATTTCAAAAAGTGTTATTATTAGGTGCAATTAATTTTGTAAATATGAGTTTCTCAGAAAATGATTAAGATATATGAGAAACTATTTGGGCCTCCGTAGCTCAGGGGATAGAGCGTCGGTTTCCTAAACCGTGCGTCGGGTGTTCGAATCATCTCGGGGGCACCACTTAAAAAAGCCTTGGAATTACTGTAAATTGCGGTGATTCAGGGCTTTTTATTTTTTAAATCATTGTAATTATAAGATACAAAATTGAAATAAATATTTTTAAATAATTCCCCATAGCTGATATTATTGATTAAAAATTTCTGAAATAGTATAATAGAAAAAAATATAGGAGTATTAGTAATTATGAAATATATTCGTTCTTTGATTATTATAGTCGTTGCTATTATATTTATATATGTAGCTATATATTTTCTTTTTAATAACGGAGATTTTATATATATATTATCACGAATTTTTGGTTTTGAAGAGAAATATGCAGAAAATTTAGCGATACTAGTCGTTGCAGGACAATCTTTGTTCTTTACATCAAATTGGTTTTATACCAGGATATCTAATTTTATAAACAAACGACTTGAGAAATGCAATGATGTAAATCGTCAAATTTATCTTGGCTATATGGCAGGAATACAATTTTTAATAGCATTACCGAAGCGTACTATTTTATTTACATTTTATCTATTTTTAATTACTTTGGAAAGTATTGGAATGATTGATAAAGCAAAAGATTATGCAGTAGTGATCATATTTATCATTGCTGTTGACAGAATAAGCAAAATTTGGCCGGAAGAAAAGAAGAAGGCTAAAGAATTTATGGGTAATATGAAAAAATATATAAATAATACGAGCGAACATTAATCTTAAATTTAATAAAATTGTACCCCTTAAAAAATAAGATTTTGTACATTTAAAAGTATTCAAAAATCTGATAAAGTAAGAAAAAATAAATTTGAAAAGAGTGAGAAAATGAATAATTCAAAACTATCCAAAAACGATTCAATTTACAAAATGATTCTTACAGGATTGATGATTGCTTTAATCTGTGTAGCTACTATGATAATTAAAATCCCTGTTCCAATGACAGAGGGATACGTACATCTTGGAGATACCATGATATTTATGGCAGCAATTATGCTGGGAAAAATACGAGGAGGTCTGGCAGCCGGTATAGGATCGGCCTTGGGAGATTTATTTGCAGGATATGCTGCGTGGATACCTTGGACATTGGGAATTAAGTTCTTAATGGGATTTATAGCGGGTATTTTAATTGAACGATTATGGCACAAAACAGCTTTCGGAAATATCATAGCAATGGTGATAGCAGGGCTCGAAATGGTAGTAGGGTATTATGTTGCAGCTTCTGTTATGTATGGAAATTGGATTTTACCTATAGCTTCCATACCTTGGAATATAGGGCAATTTGCTATTGGAATTATTTTATCTATCGTCATAATTTTACTTCTTAAAAATACTCCCATAGCAGCCATTATAGAAGAAAATGTAGATAAGTGTAAAATATAGAAATCTGGGAAAGAATTTTGTAATATAAAAAATAAATAAAAATATCGAAATTACCGGCAGGACACAGAATTGAAAAAATACTTGGCAATCGGTGTTTTGTAGTATATAATAGTTGAGTACAATTTTGTACAAATTCTCTGCACCATGGGAAGTGGTGCCAAATAGACCATAGGGAGGTGAAGAAATGATTAACTATGAAATTATGTTCATTGTCGATCCTACTCTAGATGATGAGATGAAAGAGAAAACAGTCGAGGCTGTTAAAGAAATTATCGCATCAGAAGGTGAAGTTACAAACATTGATGTTTGGGGACTTAGAAAGCTGGCATATCCTATCGAAAAGAAAAACGAAGGATACTACGTGGTAATCGAGTTCAGCGCAGCTACAACTTTACCTAAGGAGTTAGACAGAAGACTTCGTATTTCAGACAACGTAATCAGACACTTAATCGTGAACAAGGACGAAAAATAGTGGAGGTAAGCTAATGAATAGCGTTGTACTAATTGGAAGATTAACAAGAGACCCTGAGCTTCGTTACACGGCGAGCACTCAGATGGCTGTAGCTTCTTTTTCTATTGCTGTTGATAGACCTACAAGGTCTGGTGGCGATAGACAGACAGACTTTCCAAGAATAACTGTTTTTGGAAAACAGGCTGAAAATTGCGAGAAATATCTCGCAAAAGGTAGACTTGTAGCAATACAGGGTAGACTACAGACTGGAAGCTATCAGAATAAAAATGGAGACACAGTATATACTACTGACGTAGTTGCTGACAGGGTTCAATTCTTAGAGTGGGGAGATAAACCTCAAGGCAACCAAGGTGGTTATCAGCGCACAGGAGATTTTGGACAGCCAAATATGGCATCATCTTCTGCTGAACCTGATTTTGGGCATTCTGCTTCTGTAAATGACGAAATGCCATCATCTTTTGAAGCAATTGAGGACGATCTACCATTCTAGTTTAGAGAGGAGATTGACATGGAGAAAAAGCGTACAGGCATGCGTAGAAAGAAAGTTTGCCAGCTTTGTGCAGATAAGTCTCAACCTATCGATTATAAAGATGTTGAAAGACTAAAGAAATTCATTTCTGAAAGAGGAAAGATTCTGCCAAAGAGAGTAACAGGAACTTGTGCATTGCATCAGAGAGATGTTACAAAGGCAATCAAGAGAGCAAGAATTGTTGCTCTACTACCATACGTAGCAGACAAATAAAGAGAATTATAAAACCTCAGGTAGGCCAGTTTTAAAACCGGTAAATCTGAGGTTTTGTTTTTGGATTTTTATAGCGATAAAAAAAGTTGTGATATATGGAATAATCTAATCCTTACTTAGCCAACTCATACATCGCCCTTGCAAATATCTTAATAGAGTTCTCTAAATCCTCTGTATAAATATATTCATTAGGCTGATGACATATATCCTCACGACCAGGCATTACTGGGCCAAAAGCGACGGTATTTGGAACAGCCCTAGCATAGGTTGCGCCACCGATTACAATAGGCTTGCTTTCCAAATCACCAGTAAATTCCTTATATGAATTCATCAGAGTTTCGATAAGAGGATCATCTGCTGCCTTGTAAAGAGGAGCCATGTTAGCTATTTTTTCAACTCTATATTCAAGAGGTACTACGTAGCTCTGAAGACCGTCGTAAATATCCTCAAAATCCAATGTTACAGGATACCTTACATCGATGACGTAGGTAGCTTTTTTCTCATTAATATCAACGATACCAACATTTAAAGACAACTTCCCTGAAGGATCATCGGCAAATCCAATTCCAATATTTTCACCGTTATAAGTATGACCAATATGAGAATTATAGAATCTAATCAAATCATTTGTTACTACATAAGGAAAATCAATAGTCTCAAGAAATTCCATCATAACTGAAATTGCATTAATTCCCAAATCAGGTCTTGAGCCATGAGCAGAAATCCCGTGAGCCGTCAACAAAATACTTTTCTTCTCCAGGTCTTCCTCCACTGTTATAAATTTATCTACAAGAGAAACCTTGCTCAGGTCGTGTGCCTCACTTATATGAGGAGAAAAATCTTTAGCTTTCTCAAAAATCATTTTTGCTGAAGCATCAAAGCTCAAGTCTTCACTATCTTTCCCACCGTCAATCCATTTAAGACAGGCAACTGTTTTATCAGCTACAGCGTTAGCTACAGTTCCACCAGTCATTTCAGAAAGATGAAATCCTGAAGTTGGAAATCCGGAAACTTTTCGTTCAAGCTTAAATTGAGCACATCCTTTCTCTGCATGAATCGCAGGAAAATCAGCATCAGGGGAAAATCCAGCGATGACCTTTGGCTTTACTTGCTGCATATAGTAGGTCATTCCCATCCAATCAGTTTCTTCGTCACAACCCAATATTATTCGTATTGTTTTGCTAGGTTTAAATCCAGATTCCTTAAGGGCCTTAAGAGCAAAATAGCTTGCTAGCAAAGGGCCTTTGTCATCCAGTACTCCCCTACCATAAAGTTTCCCATCTTTTTCGACAAGTTTGAATGGATCCGTATTCCAGTTTTCAAGATCGCCAGCAGGAACCACGTCAAGGTGCCCAACCACTGCTATCACAGCATCATCGCCTTTAGACGATGTGACTTCACTGTCTTTTGAAACAGCAGGAAAGTCTATGTGCCCACCATAATTATCTACGTTTTTTACTGTAAAACCATCTTTCTCAGCCATTTTAAGAGTAAACTCAAGAGCATCATTAACTCCCTTTCCAAACGGAGCACTACCCTCGGCATCTTTAGCAACACTAGGAATTGCAATGAGATCTGCTAGTGTTCTTTTAAAATCGCTAAAACTTTCTTCTGCTATCTTTATATAATCTGACATGTTGACCTCCTACTTATTTAATTTTTTAAATATTATATCACATACTAAGGTAAGTCAGCACAGTATGATTAGAAAAAGATTGCGTCAAGTTTTTGTAGGTTTTTGTTTTAAACACTTATCTTGTTTAAAAAAATGAAAAGGAGCCGCTGGTAATGTCAAATAGTGATTTTTACGAGGATGAAAATTATATATACACAATTTGCAGGATAAAGGGCTACGAAGATTTCTACAAAGAAAAGAAAAATAAAAACTCCAAAATATGGTGGACTAACAAAATAGGTGTTACTGGCGAACTTAATATAAGTTTTGATAGAAAAAAGATATATAACTTATTTGAGAATTATCCATACAATATGACGAAAGAAGAACTTGAAGTCTTTGATAAAAAAGAACCATACTGGGCAGACTTTTTTGCCTGGAGAAAAAATAAATAATACCAATGTCTAGAAAAGCGTGTGATAATGTTTGCTTATTGGGCTGCTATTTTTGTTGGTTGCAGAGATTGTATAAAAACAACCAACGGCAGTATTAATCTAAACGAAAAGCTTGATTAAATCTACATCATATAAACGCCATGTACCAGCTATTAACGCATATTCGTTGATAGTTGGTAGAAGCAAGAAGTCCATACCAGTTATTTTTTTTATTTGGTTTAACCTATAAGATACCGTATTACGATGTATAAAAGATATTTCGGCTGTTAAATTGAGTTGCTCATTACAATCAAGTATATAGACTGCTAAAGTATCTAGAAATTCTGCATTAATATCAAAAATCTTTTGTATGTTTGATAGTATGCTTTTTTTTCTAACATTATCAGAAGACATAAGGCTCGAAAGTTCTTCAACATAATTTACATCATAGATATTATATATTTTTCTAGTTATAAAAAGTTTTTTTAGCAAAATGGAAGTTTTACAGTATGTGCTATAGTTGTTTTGTAGAGAATGTAAATCAAATATCATTTTACTTTCAAACAAAATAGCCCCCTCATGTCCGTTTATATAATCAACTATTTCTTGACAGAGTATATTATCAGAATCGCTGTTAGCCTCTAGCTGTGTCAAAATAACTAAACGATTTCCAACTACACCTGATATATTAAATTTACTGTATGATTTAAAAATGTTTTTTAGTTGTCTTTGAATTAAAGGCAGATTGTCAAATTCACTTTCAATAATGAGCATAGAAGATATTGCTTGAAAAGAAATCGCTGAAATTGTGAGCAAAGTGTTTATCGTTGATTCAGATTCCTTTAATATCACGGGTAAAATCGCATCATATTCATATATATTCAAGCTATATCTCCAGAGCGAGGAGTACAATTTAACACACTCTTTGATTTCCTCAAGTCTATAATGCGATAATTCGGAATTTTCAGTTATGACTGTTAGGAATAATGTGTGTTCATGTTCAATTTGCAATTCAATTGCATTGATAAAATATACGTTATTTTCAATGATAAGAGGATCTTTGATTGATTTATGAACAAAATGTTGATTTAATAAATCCTTATTTTTAGTATCATCAAGGTTAAAGTGTTCCAATTTATTTGCAGCCGATATTAAATGACCTTGATTATCTTTAAGAATCAAGTTGCATTTATAATAATCAGATATTACGTGCAACAAATTACTAATAGTACGTTTTTCATCAGGAATTTGCATTAGATGATTTATGATAGGTGATATCAAGCTCCTATCATTTGTTTTTTCAGATGCAATTAGTTCAACGACATCTGATATAACATCAGAATATTTTGTGCTCTTAGAAAGGTTGTAATCAACAACTATCAGGGGCATTTTTAAAGAATTTGCCATCCGAATTACATCAGGCTGGACTTCCTTTATAATATGGCCGACATAGAAAAGCACCAAAGCCACATCACCCGTATCATACAGATGTTTTAACGCATTACATTGTTCTCGGGAATTATTCCTATATTCATATAACGAAGAGATGACCAACCCGTTAGGAGTGTAATCGTCAATCTTTGATTCATCAGAATGGTCAAAGTCTATAAACTCTGAAACGGAGACTGATGAGACTATTTTGTCAAGCCCTTCGCTACCTGCTATCACTTTGCAATCACTCAATGATGGTAATTTCAAGCAGTCTCTTACAGTTATGCTCATATGATCCTCCTAGAGATAGTGTATTGGAATTATAGCACAAATGAGGAATCAATTCAATTTAGTGCAAAGACACAAATAAAAAAAGGAGCTTTTTGTTAAAAAGACATATGAATTCATATAGATATCCGTTAATATATATAAAAGAGTTATAGTAGAGTTTTTATTAAAAGAAAGGAGTTGCATATGGGAAAAGACAGTAAAAAGATGGATGCTATGGCGCTTGCTCCCATTTCTGAAGAAGGCAGAATTGATTGGGTTTCGCTAGCTTTCGTGCAGGCTGGGATCTGTGTATGTGTGCCAGCTTTTTTACTAGGCGCACTTTTAGCCGAAGGGATGCCAGTTTGGCCTGCGATAATTTCAGGTTCCTTGGGTTATTTAATTGTAGTCATAGGAATGATAGCGACAGGGATGATAGGCGCAGATTTGGGTTTGGCATCGTGTACAACCTGTGAAGCGGGATTTGGTAAATCTGGTGCTAGATTAATTGTAAGTATTATTTTTGCGGTAAATATGATTGGCTGGTTTGGAATACAAAATGGTGTATGCGGAGAGGCTTTTACGAATGCTGTAGCAGATATGACAGGATTTCATATACCAGTTATAGTCTCAAATGTTTTATGGGGACTTATTATGCTGGCTACGGCTATCTACGGTATAGGGGCACTTGAAATTTTAAACAAAATATCAATACCCTTGCTAATGATAATTATGTTAATAGGAACATTTTTAGCAATCAAAGAATACGGTACAGACGCTATTTCAAGCCGTCCTAAAGAAAGTATGAGTTTCATGTCAGGTGTTGCTCTATCCTTTAACTTTACGGCTGTCGGGACCATCACTGCAGCTGATTATACTAGATTCCAAAAGAGCCGAAAGGATACAGTTAAATCTGTATTCTATGGTGTATTTCCTATGGGTGTTGTAACATTGGTTCTTGGGATATTACTTACTAAACTATCTGGACAGTACGATGTAGGAATGGTGCTTATTTCTATAGGTTTGCCTTTACTAGGTGTTATATCTATTATTGTATCGACATGGACAACGAATTCAACCAATGCATATAGCGCAGGGCTAAATATAGTTATGGCTTTAAAGATTCCTGATAATAGGAGAAGAGAGACTACGTTAGTGGCTGGATTAGTAGGAATTTTCCTCGGAGCAGTTGGAATTTTAGCTCATGTAGAAAGTGTATTAAGTTTATTGTCTTATGTAGTTTGCCCTGTTGGAGGGGTCATCTTAGCTGATTATTGGATTGTTGGAAAAGGTAAAAAAACCAATTTTAGACCTAAAGATGGAGTGAACTGGGCAGGTGTTATTGCTTGGGGGTGTGGTGCCTTAGTTGCGTACTTTCTGGTAAAAATTGAATTTGTAGGAATAATCGTCGGGGGTATTTTTTACTTAATTTTGGAAAAATTTATACCATCTACGTCAAGACCAAATTATAAAGAAGTAGAAAAGGCAAAGTAACTATTTGAAAGGAGGATGCTATAAAAATATAGCGTAATAAAAATGAGAGAATTAAACAGACAAGACTTAATTGATTTATTGTATGGATGTGCTGTACTAGGAACTGGTGGCGGTGGTCCTCTTCCTGAAGGACTCGAAAAATTGGATAAAGCAATGACAGATGGGAAGACACTAAAACTTATAGATCTTGATGAAATTCCAGACGAAGAGTACGTAGCAACACCTTATGGCTGTGGAGCTCCAAGTGCATCAGGTAACAATCCTGAATTTGATGATTTAGATAGAGCAGATGAGCAGCCATCTGTGCTTGCACTGGAGGCAGTTGAAGCTTATATGGGCAAACCTATTTATGCTATAGGATCAACTGAGCTAGGAGGAGAAAATACGGCAGAGGCATTATATGCTGCATTAAGATTGGATTTACCATTGATTGACGGTGATCCTGCGGGCAGATCTGTACCGGAACTTCAACATACAACATATTACGTTAAGAATGTGCCTATTTGTCCAATGGGAGTAGCTACTCAATTTGGAGAAAAGATTGTAATAGAAAACGTTGCAAATGATTTTAGAGCGGAGTCAATTGTAAGAGCTATTGCAGTTGCAAGCGACAACATGGTAGGCGTTGCAGACCATATTAATACGGGCAAAGTAATAAAGCAGTCATTGATACCTGGTGCTATTACTTACGCTTTAAATATTGGAATAACACTTAGAATGGCAAAAGAAGAAGGAAAGTGTGCAGCGGAAGCTATAGTGGATGCTAATGATGGAAAAATATTGTTTAAGGGTGAAGTCACAGATTTTCCTTGGGAAACTAGGGATGGATTTAACTTTGGCGAAATTCATCTAAAAGGTACCAATAGTTTTGAAGGAGAAAAGTACAAAATATGGCTAAAAAATGAAAATATTATGGCATACAGAAATGGAAAAATTGATGTTATGGCACCAGATTTAATTTGTATGCTTGACGAAGAAAATAACCCTTTGACATCACCAGATTTTGGGATAGGACAAAAAATGACCGTGTTTGCATTGCCTTCACCTGATATATGGAAAACGGAAGAAGGATTGAAATGCTTCGGACCAAAACACTTTGGATTTGATGTTGAATATATACCATTTAACAAAAGATAAATTAGTTAAAAGTTTTTAGGAGCATATAATGTCAGAACATGAGCTAATACAAGATTTAAAAACAATAGTTAGTTTTAATAGTGTCAGTGTAAAAGGAGATAATGAGGCGCCATTTGGAACAGGTGTAAAGGATGCATTAAAAGCAACCCTTGATATTTGCGAAAAATACGGATTTGAGACTGAAATGTGTGGTAATTACTGTGGGTATGCTCAGATAGGAAAGGGAGACAAACTCATAGGTATCTTAACACATCTTGACGTAGTGCCGCCTGGAAAAGGTTGGAACACAGATCCTTTTGATTTAAGCGAGAGCGAGGGTAAATTATTTGGCAGAGGGGTTATAGATGATAAAGGCCCTACAATAGCGGCTATTCATGCAGTTAAGGAACTTTTGGAAGAAAATGGGGAACCAAATAAACGCATTCGATTGTTATTCGGTTGTTCCGAGGAAAACGGTAACTGGGAAGATATCGAGTATTATAAAGCCAATTATGAGCATCCAGATTATGGGTTTACTCCTGATGCCGACTTTCCTGTGGTGTATGGTGAAATGGGCATAGCGCATGTTTTGCTGCGCACAGATTTGAAACAAAGTGGAGTTCTTGAAATAACTGGAGGCAATGCACCTAATATGGTCCCTGACTATGCGGAATGTAAAATTATCAAAAATGGTAAAGTTACGAAGGTGAGTGCGAAAGGCAAATCTGCGCATGGAAGCATGCCGTACCTAGGTGACAATGCTATAGGCAATTTGATGGAGAAATTGGACTGCCCTCTTGCAAATGAATACAATAAATATATAGGGAAGACCACTGATGGTAGTTTACTCGGATGTAATTTTTGCGATGAGGAAAGTGGTGCATTGACTTTAAATCCAGGTGTGATAAAAACAAACGGTACTGATATTGAAATTATCTTGGATATTAGATGCCCCGTTACATACTCAAAAGAGGGACTAACTGATGCAATTTCAAGCAAACTTTTAGATAGTATCTTCGATGTTAAAATTATAAGCTGGGAACCAGCAGTTTACAACGATAAGGATGGTGAGATAGTTTCAGCATTGATGAAGGCATACAAGAAAGTTTCAGGTAGAGATGATTTACCTATGACAATGGGAGGTGGCACGTATGCACGGGCACTTAAAAATATTGTCGCATTTGGTCCGGTTTTTCCTGGAAGAGAATGCACTGAACATCAGGCGAATGAATATATCATAAAAAGCGATTTATTTTTGGCGAAAGATATATATAAACACGCATTAGAGAACTTGCTGGAGATAGAGATTTAGGATGGTCATATTTTCAGTTGATATATTAGGGCAATGAAGATATTTTGCCCTAATATTTTTACATTTATGAAGTTTTCTATTTGAGATATACAGCATTGCAGATTAGAATACATGTGGTAAAATAGAGAAAAGCGTTGGTCCTGCTATATTACTAGCATCACTGAGGCGGGAACATGCAGAAAGATAACATTCATATTTTGGGCGATTTTTTCGACAAGATTGGAACAGGCCTTTTATATATAGATTAAGATAGAAAGATCCAAATGGGTAATTATAGAGCAAAAGAGTTTACCGGCATCAATGTTGGTAGTCTTTATGACCACAAGGAAGGAGTTATAAATCCAGGTGATATTGTCGTTGTTGCTGATAACTGCGTTGGAGATGACGATGGAGAACTTGTAACGGATGACTTAAAGAAAATTAACATACATAACAATGATATACGTCATGGTGATATGTTGATTGCCATAGGTGTTTATGGGAATAGCGATTTTAAGCCGTACTACAAGTATTTGCGCAATGATGAGTCAGACAGAAAAATCAAAATAGAAAAGGAATACCTAGGCGTTGAGATTGTAGGAATAATAAACAAGGATAGCAAGTGTATCAAAATAATAGTCGACAATAGAGAGTATAATTTGGATTATCTAACTTCGATTGGCCACATGGTTGTGATTGACGGGCAGCTGGGTGAGATAAAGTTCTTCTAGTCAAAAGGCTATACTGCCAGGAAAGAAGACATAGCTATTTTGCTTAGAGGCGGAAGATTTACTGCAAAGGAAAAGGGCGAAAACACAGTTCTCTGCCTGTTAAGTTTCTTGTATGTGCTATTTAAGCTTTCTATTGCATTTGTTGTATATATTATCTTTCTAACCTCTGCTGAGAATTTAAAGATTGGTGATAAAACATCCCAGTTATTGTGCCAACTCTTCATAGAATTAGGATATTTAGAATTCCATTTTTCTGTGACTTTATCTAATTGTTCCCTACCTTTTTCAGCCTCAAGCTGCTTATGTTCAGTCTCATCTCGTTTCTTAAATTCATACAAAATTTTATTGCAGTAATTATTAATTTTATCATTTATTAGTTTGATGATATGAAATGATTCAACTACAGATACAGTATTAAAAAAATACTTGTTTACAAAAGAAATGTAATGGTTGTACATATTGCTAATGAGATTTTTAATATTTCTACGCTCAGAAGGAGTGATGCAATGAAGCTAAATTCATCATTTATCTGATACGGCGGTTCAATTCAAATAATAATCCAAATAACTTTGAAATCCTCGTTTTGCTAGGATTTCTTTACTTAAGTAGTGCAGTACTGTTGTTTTGGCTACCGCCTGATAGTGGTCTCCAAATCCAACTGATTTCTTTGCCATCCACTCTTATACTCCTAACCATAGATATGTGTTTCTTTATTTTTTATTTCTAATTTTTCCTACAAATATTTTATGATAACTTAGAAAAATCACGCAGAGACAAGATTTTCTTCTAAACAGTTTTAAACCCTAGATATAAATAGTATAATGAGAGAAAGTAGATAAATATAAATGAAATTTAAAAATAGAATCCTTAACTTATTGTAATCTATTTTTGCAACTCCCAGTTGCGTAATTGTAAGGTAATCTTGGTAGCCTGCAACCTCGAAAGATGGTAACTTTAAGTCAAGAAAGGAGCCGAAAAAAACATTAATATATAGCTTCGGCAAAGGTAACTTTATGATATTAGCAGACAAAATTATAAATTTAAGAAAAAAGGAAGGTTGGTCCCAAGAGGAGTTGGCATTTAAACTGAGGGTTAGCAGACAATCAGTGTCAAAATGGGAGAGTGCTCAGTCGATACCTGATATGAACAAAATTCTCATGCTTTCAAAAGTATTCGATGTGAGCACGGACTATCTTCTTAAAGATGAAATGAAAGAGGAAGAGATTAATCCATCCATAGAAGAAAATATATCAGTTGAAAATGAAAAACTGATAAACGTTAGCATGGAAACAGCCAATAAATTCCTAGAAATGAACGAAAATGCTGCTCCAAAGATTGGTTTTGGTGTAATGCTTTGTATTTTATCACCAATTTTACTTATGGTAATGCTAGGTGCAAAACAAGCAAATATCATTTCAATTACAGAAAATCAATCATCAATGATAGGTATTGCAGGATTGGTAATTTTTGTTGCTATGGCCGTGCTAAGATTTATATTTTTTGATTCAGAAATGAAAGAATTTGAGATTATTAAAGAAAATTCTCTCGAGACTGAATATGGTGTAGATGGGATGGTTAAAGATAGAAGGAAAAAATATGAGGCTAAACATACAAAAGAAATCGCTATTGGAGTGGTTTTGTGTATAATGAGTTGTATACCAATCTTTGTTGCAGAATTTTTTCTTCAAAAAGGAGAACATTTATTAATATGGAGTATAGGAATTGTACTATTGATAGTTAGTGTAGGAGTTTTTTATATTGTTAAGGCTAGCTATATCTGGTCAGGATATGATGTGCTTTTAGAAACTGGAAACTACACAAGACTTGCTAAAAAACAAAGTAAATCCATTGGAGGAATTTATTGGAGCAGTGTTACCATTATCTACCTTATTTCAAGCTTTTTTACTGGAAGTTGGCAATGGACATGGATTATGTGGCCCGTTGCAGGATTGCTCTATGGGTTAATAGGAGAAATTTTTAAAAATAGAATGGCGAGAAGACATTCTTAAAGTAAATAATGAATGGAATTAGGAAATATGAAAAATTTTATTGAAGCATCAGAACTTAAAGAAATAAAAAAAACTGTAATCATAGATATTCGAACTGGTGAAGACCACAAGTCCCATCGAGAAGTATATGATGAAGGACATTTGTCTGGAGCCTATTTTGTTGATCTAGATATGGATATAACAGGGAAAGTCACTGAAACTACAGGAGCCCATCCATTACCGGAGTTAGAAGACTTCCATAAACTACTAGAATCCATGGGAGCAACAGAAGACTCGACTTTCATAATCTATGATTCAGGAGATAATTACAGCGCCCCTAGAATGTGGTTTTTGCTTAAATATTTTGGTGTGGAGAATGCATTTGTAGTGAATGGGGGATTTAAAGCGATTCAAAAAAGTGGTCTTAAGCTAACAAAGGAGCCTAGCGTTAAAAAACAGGGAAACATAAGCCTTTCTAAAAGACCAGAATTACTTGCTTTTTATGAAGAGGTTTTAAGTTACTCTCAAAACCCTGAAAATCACAAGGTTATTATCGATTCAAGAGCAAAAGACAGATACCTAGGTTTGACAGAACCTATCTACGAGAAAGCCGGACATATTCCCCATGCAAAATCATATTTTTATGGGGACAATTACTTGGAAGATGGCACTGTAAAAGATAAAAAACTTTTGGATAAGCGATTTAAAAGTCTAAAAGATAAGGATTTGATTGTTTCATGCGGTTCGGGTGTTACAGCCTGTGCCAACATAATAGCCATCGATGAGATTGGCCTCAATCCACGACTTTACAGCGGATCATATTCTCAGTGGATTAAAATGGGCAATGATGTCAGTGTAACCGAAGAATAATTTAGATATAGTAAAGGAGACATAGTCATGATAAGAAAAAACAACAAAATAGCCATCCAAGAAACCTACGGAGAGAGGTTCCAGCATTGCTGGGGATGCGGTGTAAAAAACGATGCAGGCTTACATTTAAAATCGTATCCTAGTGAAGATGGGAAAACTTGCGTATGCCACGTGGTGCCAGCAGATAAATTTACTGGTGGAGTGCCGGCTAATTTGTTTGGCGGAATGATCGCCACAATATTTGATTGCCACGGAACAGCTTCTGCAGCTATGTTTGCTCATTTTAACAAGGGATTAAAATTGACAAAGGATACGGTAATAGGCAGGTTTATAACTGCCAGACTGGAAGTGGATTTCAAGAAACCTGTTCCTATGGACACAGAAATTACTGTTACATCAAGACTTGAAGAGCTTGGAGAGAGGAAAGTAATCGTTGCAATGGAAATGGAAGCAGACGGAGCTATTCGTGCAGCAGCCAAGATGGTTGCAGTTGGTGTAAAGGATAATATGTAAAGTTAATTGGAGGGAGTTATGAAAAAATTTTTGATTTATGCAATGGAAGGAAAGAAAATGTGCTTTTTGCATGCTTTGATGAATGCTAAGCAATTGAAAGAAGCAGGTCATGAAGTAAAAATTATTTTAGAGGGTCAAGCTGTCACTTTGCCAGCTATTTTAGAAGAAGAGGAAAATCCACTATATCTAAAACTTAAATCTGAAAACATAATTGATGGTGTTTGCCTTGTATGTTCAAAAGTGTTAGGAGCTTACGATGACAATAAAAGTTTTGGGCTTAATTTACTTGATGATATGAACGGCCACGCTGGAATAACACCTTACGTTGAAAAAGACTATGACATGTTGGTTTTTTAATTGACTTACCCCAGCTTTTTAAAGGAATATATGTATGGCAAAATCAAAAGACAAGACAAATGTAATGCGAATACTAGATCAGAAGAAAATAAATTATACAGCATATAGTTATGAAACAGATGGTAGTCTAACAGGAGTAGATGTAGCCAAGAAACTTGGAAAAGATGAAAATGCCGTATTTAAAACTCTGGTAACCGTCGGCAAAAGCAAGGATTACTATGTTTTTGTAATACCTGTTCACAAGGAACTTAATTTAAAGAAAGCCAGTGAAGCTGTTTCTGAAAAAAACATTAGCATGGTAAAATCCAAAGACCTACTTCCACTTACTGGCTACATACACGGTGGATGTTCCCCCATAGGTATGAAGAAGTTCTTCAAAACCGTTTTCCATGACACAATAAAAATCTAGAAACAATCACCTTCAGCGCGGGAAAGATTGGCTATCAAGTGGAGCTAAGCCGAGAAGACATAGAGAAAGTTATTGACTACACAACTTGGAATATATGTGTAGAGTAGTGATAGATAGTATAAAATTTGAATTAGGGGAGGGAACAATATGATTAATAAAAGCTGGAAAATTTTTCAAATCATTCAATTCATAGTTTTCTTATGTGTCAGTGTTTTTTTGTTTACAAGAACAGTAGACGGACATGGAGCCGTACAGACACTAGACACAAAGTTGATTAGTTTTGCTGTATGGGCAATTTTTTATCTTAGCGTATTAGTCATAGAGTGGTTGATTTACTTTATTGTTCGACGTACTAAAAACTAAATCCCAGTTTGTAGAGATTTACAAATTAGAATTTATGGAGGATTCAGATATGGTGTTTTATATTTTTATGTTTATCGTAACATTATTAATACCAAGTGCATTACTATTAATGTGGTATTTATGCCCAAAGTTTAAAACAATTAATAATACAAGTGGTTACAGAACAGCACGCTCAGTTAAAAACCAAGATACGTGGGAATTTGCTCAAAAATATTGTGCAAGGATTTCGTTGTATATGTTTTTTCCTTCGTTAATTTTAGCAATTACGATTATGCCCATATTAAGCAATCAATCAATAGATATTATAGGTTGGACGGGCTTTATAATTACGATGTTCCAAATGTTGAGTTTTGTTATAATAATAATTAGCACAGAAAAAGCTTTGAAAAAGAATTTTGAGGATGATGATAGATAGTATAAAATTTGAATTTAAGAGGGAGATATTTTGGAAATCATAAAAATAGTATTACCAGTAATATTAGTAAGTTTGTTTGTAATTTTTACTATATATATTGCTAAGAAAAAATCGCAGAATGATAGCAAAAAATATGAGCAAAAACCAGAATCGGACAAGCAACAAGATAGTGATAATAAGGTTGCAACCGGTTTAGCAATGGGAGCATCTATAGGGGTATCACTGGGATGCTCAATAGGTATAATAACAGATAATATTGGACTATGGATGCCAATAGGCATATCAATAGGTATGGCTGTTGGAGTTGCCATCGCTAGCAAGGATAACAGTTGATGTTATTACAAAAGTAAAACGGGGCAAAATACCGAATATAAATTTTAAAAAACGGGGCAAAAAACTTTAAAAAAGTTTGAAGCTTGTCAATCTGTGGATGATTTCGTTCATAAAAAACTGCTTTCTCTATTTTTTATATACCTTATTGTTGGAGGAATGCCAGATGCTGTAAAGAAATATATTGCAACAAAGGATATACGTGAGGTTGATAAGATACAAAAGGATATAGTGGAATTGTATAAAGAGGATTTTTCACAGTATGAGCATGAAGATAGGAAACTTAAATTAAAATCTATATACGATATAATTCCTGCGGAGTTAAATAAACAAAATAAAAAATTTATTTTTACAATGCTAGATAAGGAACTCAAATTCGACAGATATGAGAATAGTTTTTTGTGGTTAAAGGACGCAGGTGTTGTAATACCAGTCTATAATGTAGATGTACCGACAATACCTTTACTGGCAAGTAAGAATAGTAATGTGTTTAAACTGTTTTCAAGTGCTTATCCGGTAGAGATAAAAGTAGAATTAATTAGTCAAAACGGAGAAGTAAATAATGGAGCTCATTTTGAGAATGCGGTTGCTGGGTAGCTATTAGCAAATGGCCTTAAACCATTTTTTTGCAAGAATAAAAAACTAGGTGAGATGGATTTCCTAGTTGAAATGAGTGGAAAGGTTGTTACTATCGAGGTTAAGTCTGGTAAAAATTATAAGTCACATAAGTCTTTAGAAAATTATATGGGAGTGCCAGACTATAACATTGAGACCGCTTATGTACTTTCAACCTATAATGTTGAAAAAAAAGGGGAAATAGTATATCTACCGATATACATGAGTTATCTTTTGAAGGAACCTAAGGTGGATCAGTTGATTGTAGATTTGGATATGGCAGGTCTGTAACGGTTTATCTTAATAGATGAAACTAAATCCCAGTTTGTAGAACTAAATACGATAGTGATTTGTGAAATAAGAAAATTAGAACTCAAAGCCTTATTTCAGAAAGTGTTGATTTTTTGAAATAAGACAACCTATGTTTACAGACTATATACTTTGATATACTTCCAGATGAAAATTCAAGGCTATGGAGGCTAAATATGATAGAAATTGAAATAAGGGAAGCAACACCTAAAGATGCCCAGCAACTCATAGAATTTACACGAAAAATTGGAGGAGAGTCAGACAATCTTTCCTTTGGCGCTGAAGGTCTAAATATAACTATTGAACAAGAAGAGAACTTCTTAGAAGCCGTGCATGCACGGGAAAAGAGTATTTTGTTATGTGGATGGGAACAAAATAGGCTTGTCGCAACGGCAGGTCTACAAGGCATGGACGGGCGCATGTCCCATAGATCGGAGCTTAGTATAACTGTCCTCAAGGAAGAGTGGAATAAAGGTATAGGCTCGATGCTCATGGAGAGAATCATTGAGTTTGCAAAGAAAGAGCAGATTGAATTAATTAATTTGCAAGTTCGCAGCGACAATATGGCAGCTATACATTTATATCAAAAATATGGATTTCAGAAAGGTGGAATAATACCAGCATTTTTCAAAATAGGATCGGAGTATATCGACTTTGATTTAATGACTTTGGATCTGCGCTAGATAAACCATGGATTAATAGATACTTGGCTTAAATAAAATGTGAGAGGATACGGTAGAAATACCGTATTTTTTATATTGTATGAAAAGTTTAGGTAATTGATAACCTAAACTTGAAGAAAACAAAAGTTTAGGTTATAATTATAAAAAATGGAGGTGCCTGTGATGAAAAGCAATACTAGATTAAGGGAACGTAATATATATTTAGACAGGTTAATAGCATTTAAGGACACAGAACCAGTTAAAGTTATAACTGGAATCAGAAGATGTGGAAAGTCAAGTTTGCTTAAACTAATGCAGGAACATCTTTTAAATAATGGTGTTGAAAAAAATCAAATTATAGCTATGAACTTTGAATCAATAGAGTATCAAGACATGACGTATAAAGAGCTGTATGAATACGTTAAGGGGAAAACTCTAGGAAAGCAAAGATGCTATCTTTTTTTTGATGAACTCCAAAGAATAGACGGGTGGGAGAATGCAGTAAATTCCTTTAGAGTCGACCTTAATTGCGACATATATATAACCGGATCCAATTCATATTTATTATCTTCAGAATATTCCACATATTTATCAGGCAGATATGTTGAAATAAAAATATACCCATTGTCATTCAAGGAATTTGTTGATTTCCACGGATATGATGTTCAAGAATACATAACACCAATGGGTGAAAAGAAAAAAAGAGCCACGAATAAAAATAACGAACTAGTGGAGCTCACTGATTTATTCGAAGCATATATGAGCTATGGAGGAATGCCAGGAATAGCAGATGTTGGGCTGGAACAAGACAAAGTTATGACTTTACTTGACGGAGTATATTCAACTGTTATTGTTAGAGATATCCTTGAGCGTAAAAAGCGAAGAGGGCATAGACAAATTACAGATGTAGAACTACTTAGAAAGATTGTATTATTTTTAGCTGATAATATAGGAAATAACACCTCTCTTAATTCTGTAAGTAATACACTAGTATCGGAGAACCTGATTCAAAATCGTGAAAGACAAGGTAAGCCAGCGACTCAAACGATTGCTTCTTATATAGGAGCACTCAATGAATCGTACATGTTTTATGACGTTAAGAGATTCGATATCAAAGGAAAAGAATATCTAAGAACACTTGGTAAATATTATATTGTAGACATTGGATTGAGGAATTACCTCTTGGGATTTAGGGATAGAGATCGAGGACATGCAATTGAGAATATTGTGTATTTCGAATTACTGAGACGAGGCTACGATGTTGCTATCGGGAAAATTGATAAATTTGAAGTCGATTTTGTTGCTGTAAATGCTAATGAAAAAATATACATTCAAGTTACTGAAAGTATGAAAAATGAGTCTGTGAGAGAGCGGGAACTTAGACCATTACAGAAAATACAAAATAACTACAAAAAAATAGTTATAACCTTAGATAGGGCTCTTGATAAGGATTATGAGGGGATACAAGTAGTCGAATTAATCCAGTGGCTTCTGAAATAAAATTCGTAATAATGGGTATAATATATCTATACTTATAATATTTATTATCATGCAGAAGGAGGTTCATTTGTGGAAAATTTTGAAATTAAAGATGTAAAAGAGTATGATGTTGTAGTTGTGGGAGCAGGAAGCCCAGGCATGCCGGCAGCCCTTGCAGCAGCCGAGGAAGGCTTAAAAGTAGCCATTCTCCAAAAAGAGCCAGAAGCTTCTGCATGTGGACACGTTTCAGCTGGCATAGACTACGAAAACTCGAACAAAAGAGACATACAGAGAATGATAACAACTATAATGGAAGAAAATGCCTTTAGATCCAAGAGAGAACTGTTAGAAGAATACGCTCTTTATTCAGGAAAAGCTTTGAAATGGCTATATAAGATAATGCAGGATGCAGGAGTTCAGGTAAAGGAACTAGGAAATGGACCTCAAGGAGAAATGATAAACAAAGGCAATTTTGATGTGAATTTTATAACTTTGTTCGTTGGACCTAAGCCTTATGATGTGGGATCTGCTGTAAAAGTATTGGCAGATTATGCTGAGAAAAAAGGCGTAGACATTTTCTATTCATCCCCTGCTGTTAAACTAATCAAAGAAGAAAATCGGGTTAAGTCAGTAATTGCAAAAAGTCAAGAAGGTTACTTCCAGCTGAATGCAAGAAAAGGGATAATTCTCGCGACGGGTGACTACCAAAACGATAAAGAAATGATGAAGAAATATCAACCAGATATAGCCCACTTTGAAACCAAGAAAAAAGGCCGTACAGGAGATGGCCATAAGATTATTATGGAAATCGGAGGAAGGATGGAAAATATGGGCCACACCAAGATGGTCCATGACATGGATGCGGGACCTGGTTCAATGATGAGCTTACCATTTCTTAGAGTAAAATTAGACGGAAAAAGATTTTGTAACGAAGAAATTCATATGGAATACATGAATTGTTATACCCTTAAAGAAAAAGGTCATTATGCTCAGATTTTTGACGATGCTTATCTTGAGAAAACAAAATACTGGTCTGCCAAGCTTCCAGGCAAGGATGAATTGCGCAACTACATGCCAGAAGAAGATGGTGAAAAGAAAGGTGTTTTGTTAGATAAAATAGCGACCTTTAAGGCGGACACCCTAGAAGAATTAGCTGAAAAACTAGGAATTACAGATACCGAAACTTTCCTTAAAACTGTAGAAAGATATAACGAGCTATGTAAAACTGGTGAGGACATTGATTTCGGGGTGAAGAAAGAAAATCTAACACCAATAGACACTCCTCCGTTTTATGGAACCCACAGACATGTGAGATTTACACAAGGCTGTTCGGGTATTGAAGTTGGAACACATAATCAGGTTTTAGACAAAGAAGACAATCCTATTGAAGGATTATTTGCCATAGGAAACCTAGGTGGAAACTTCTATGGATCACCTGACTACCCTCTATCAATTGCTGGAATTAACTTAGGCCATAACTATACCCAAGGCTACATAGTTGGTAAATATTTGGCAGATAAACTGTAAATAATTAGCCATCTTGGATAACTAAAACACACAAAACAGCGAAATAGTCAAAGCTCTAGAACTAAGGGTAATATAAACAGAGACATTTAGAAATATCTGTCTCTGTTTTCTTATGCACAAAATAGTTTTCAGCCCCTGGAAATTGAAATGCCTAAAGTTTTTCAAAATTCAAATCCGAATATGGTATGTTTTATATATAGCAAATTGACTCATCTACTTCTTCTACGCTTTAGCACAGCTTATCGCAAACGTTGAAAAATGGCTATTTTGTGCCTGTAAAAAATTGCGACTTATCACAAATTAAAGTGAATTTTTATAGAAAAAGCTCTTGAATAAGAGTATAATTAAAGTAGCAGTTTTTGAGATAGGAGAGAATTTATGGCAGTAATTATAAACGGCAGAGACTTAACACTGGAGCAATTAATTAGAGTTGCAAGATGTGGAGAGAAAGTAGAACTATCGGAAGAAGCAAAGGAAAACGTAAAGAAAGCAAGAAAGTATATAGAAGATAAACTTGAAGCTGAGGAGGTCATATATGGACTGACAACTGGTTTTGGGAAATTTGCTAACGTAGTAATTTCAAAGGAAGAAACAGCCCAGCTTCAGAGAAATTTGATTATAAGCCACACCTGTGCAATGGGGGATGGCTATGAGGAAAAATATGTGAGAGCAGCGATGCTTTTACGGTGCAATGCTCTTTCTAGAGGATATTCAGGCATTAGACTGGAAACACTACAAACTTTAATCGACATGATAAACGAAGGTATCCATCCTATTATTCCAGAGAAGGGTTCCCTTGGTGCATCTGGAG
Source organism: Eubacteriales bacterium KG125 (assembly GCA_050908895.1). Lineage (GTDB taxonomy): Bacteria > Bacillota > Clostridia > Peptostreptococcales > Anaerovoracaceae > S5-A14a. Next base: position 283,047 of record CP171222.1, read on the forward strand.
ACTTGGCACCACTTTCCCATATTGCGCTGGGACTTATAGGTCTTGGTAAAGTCAATTTCAAAGGTCAGCTAATGGACGCGAAAGATGCAATGGATCAGGTGGGGATTAAACCAGTTGAGCTGGAAGCTAAAGAAGGGCTTGCTCTTAACAACGGAACACAGATGATGACAGCTGTGGGAGCAAACGTTCTTTGGGATGCAATCAATCTTTCAAAGATTGCAGATGTGGCAGCTGCCATGACTATGGAAGCCCTTCACGGTAGAATTGATGCCTTTGACCATAAGACTCATCTTTTAAGGGGACATCTTGGACAGATGGATGTTGCTAAGAATCTTCTTGATATTTTGGAAGGTAGTCAAAATGCAAAAAGAGTTCAGGAAACTAAGGTGCAAGATCCATACTCTTTAAGATGTGTACCCCAGGTTCATGGAGCATCAAGAGATGCCCTTGCCTACGTTTACGAGCAGGTTTCCAGGGAGATAAATGCTGTAACAGATAATCCTATAGTTTTCCCAGATGATGACCAGGTAATTTCTGGAGGTAATTTCCACGGACAGCCTATGGCTCTATCTTTTGACTTTATGAAGATGGCAATCGCAGAATATGCCAACATTTCAGAAAGAAGAATTGAGAGAATGATAAACCCTGCTTTATCAGAAGGACTTCCAGGATTTTTAACAAAATACGGTGGAGTATGTTCAGGGTTTATGATTGCTCAGTATGCAGCGGCATCAATGGTTTCAGAGAGTAAAGTTTACTCTCATCCGGCATGTGTGGATTCAATCCCAAGCTCAGGAAATCAGGAAGACCATGTATCTATGGGAACTACGTCAGCTAGAACAGCAGCAATGGTCTTAGATAACTCACAGAAAGTTCTTGGAATTGAACTTATGACTGCTGCTCAGGCGATTTGGCTAAGAGAAGAGATAGGAGAAAATGGCATTAAAAACCTATCACCTGCAACCAAAAGAGCCTACGATTTTATCAGGGAGCACAGTGCACCTGTTGATAAGGACATAATCATGAATGACGAGCTTACAAAGTTTGATGAAATGATCAAAGATGGAAGCTTTTTGGCGAACGTTGAGAAAGTTATTAATTTAAAATAAAGAAAATATTCATAAGAGGAGGTTTTGTAAATGAGCGCAAGTAAAGTAGAATCAAGTAATATGAGCACTAACAAGGAAATTGCCAGTGCTATGACAATTAAACTGGATGCCGAGTACCCTGAATATCCTAAGTTTCAAGAAGGAATCAGAAGAGCACCAGATAGAGGCTTTAGACTCTCCCCTGCTCAGACAAAAATAGCCCTTAGAAACGCACTAAGATATGTGCCAGAGGAGCTTCACGAAAAATTGGCTCCAGAATTTCTTGAAGAGCTTAAGACAAGAGGCAGAATTTATGCCTATAGATATAGACCAGAGGGTAGAATTTATGGGAAGCCGGTAGAAGAATATAAGGGAAAGTGCCTTGCAGGAAAAGCTTTTCAGGTTATGATGGAAAACAATCTTGATTTTGAGGTAGGACTATACCCATATGAACTTGTAACTTATGGTGAAACAGGATCTGTGTGCCAGAATTGGCTACAATATAGACTGATAAAAAAATATCTTCAGGAGCTTACAGAAGACCAAACTCTAGTTGTAGAATCAGGACACCCTCTTGGACTTTTCCCTTCAAAACCGAAAGCACCGAGGGTTATCATAACAAACAGCCTTATGATAGGTGAATACGATAATATCGAAGATTGGGAAATCGCAGAAGAAATGGGAGTTGCCAACTATGGCCAGATGACAGCCGGAGGTTGGATGTACATAGGCCCTCAGGGAATTGTTCACGGAACATTCAATACTATTCTCAACGCAGGTCGTAAATACCTGGGCGTTCCAGCCGATGGGGACCTTTCTGGAATAACATTTGTTTCATCAGGCCTTGGTGGAATGAGCGGAGCTCAGCCAAAAGCTGCTAATATTGCAAGAGCTGTAGGAATTTTCGCAGAAGTAGACAAATCGAGAATAGAAACAAGACATAATCAGGGATGGGTAGACGTTGTCCTTGATGACCTTGATGAAGTCTTTGATTTAGCAGCTAAGAAGGTCGCAGCAAAAGAGTCTATTTCTATTGCATATCACGGTAATGTGGTGGATTTACTTGAAGCAGCCCTTGCGAGAAAATTTAAGATAGACCTACTGTCTGACCAGACTTCTTGCCATAACGTATATGACGGAGGATACTGCCCTGTTGGAATTACTTTCGAAGAGAGAACCAGGATGTTGGCAGAGGACAGGCCACAGTTCATAAAGAAAATCGACGAAACACTGAAACGCCACTATTTTGTTATAAAAAAATTGACCGAGAGAGGCACCTATTTCTTTGACTACGGCAATTCCTTCATGAAAGCCATGTTCGACTCCGGCATAAAGGAAATTTCAAAGAATGGAGTGGATGATAAAGACGGATTTATCTGGCCTTCATATGTGGAAGACATCATGGGACCAATTCTTTTCGATTATGGCTATGGACCATTCAGATGGGTTTGCTTGTCAGGAAAGCCGGAAGATTTGGATGTGACTGACAAAACCGCCATGGACTGCATAAATCCAGACAGAAGGGCTCAGGATAGAGACAACTGGGTATGGATAAGAGATGCTAAAGAAAATAAAATGGTTGTTGGAACACAGGCAAGGATTTTGTATCAGGATGCAGAAGGTAGAAGAGATATCGCTTTGGCCTTTAACAAGCTAGTAAGGGAAGACAAAACTGGCCCAATCATGCTCGGCAGAGACCACCACGACGTATCAGGAACCGACTCCCCGTTTAGAGAAACATCAAATATAAAAGATGGATCTAATGTTATGGCTGATATGGCAGTTCAGTGTTTTGCGGGGAACGCAGCAAGAGGCATGAGCCTTTGTGCACTTCACAACGGAGGTGGAGTGGGAATTGGAAAGGCTATCAATGGAGGATTTGGACTCCTTCTTGATGGATCAGAAAAGACTGATGAAATCATAAGATCTGCAATGATGTGGGACGTTATGGGTGGAGTCGCAAGGAGAAGCTGGGCAAGAAATGAAAATGCAATTTCAACAGCTAGAGCATATAACGATAAATATAAAGGTATGGGACATATTACAATCCCTTATCTAGTGGACGATGAGCTAATTAATAGCTTAATTAAATAAGAATGTGATAATATGGAAAGAATATTAATAAAAAACATAGGAACTATACAGACGCCTACGGGAAGTTATGCCCACAAGGGCTCAGAGCAAGGTGTAAACAGGGTCTACCGAGATGCATCAATCCTAATTGAGGATGGCATTATTAAAGAAATTACGGAGAACGGCGAGCTTCCAGAGGGGGCAGGCAACTCCAACATGGAAATTATTGATGCCGAGGGCCATTTGGTTACCCCAGGGCTTGTTGAAAGCCATACCCACATGATTTTCGGCGGATACAGACAACATGAGCTCCCCAAAAAACTCCGAGGTGCAACATACCTGGACATTCTAAGAGAGGGTGGCGGCATTATGGATACCGTAAGAGCCACCAGAGCCACATCAGCAGAAGATTTGTACGACAAAACAGCGGCCTTCCTCGATGAAGTGGCAAGTTATGGGGTTACGACCTGCGAAATCAAAAGTGGTTACGGCCTGGATTTTGATACGGAGATTAAGTGTCTTGAAGTTTTGAGAAGGCTGGGCAAGGAGCATGCCGTCGACGTTGTCGCCACTTTTATGGGGGCTCATGCTGTGCCCGAGGAATTCAAGGGCGATAAGTCCAGCTTCTTGGAGCTGATGAATGAGAAGCTGCTGCCACACGTGGCAGAGCATGCCCTTGCGGATTTTGTTGATATTTTTGTTGAAGACGAAGTCTTCAGCGTTGATGAGGCTATTCCATATCTGCAGAAGGCTAAGGAGCTAGGATTCAGGATCAAGGTGCATGCAGATGAAATCAAGGCCATTGGCGGCACCCAGCTAGCCGGCCAGATGGGAGCTATAAGCGCAGAGCACCTCATAGTCGCAGAAGACGCCGGAATCGATGCTCTGGTAGCGGGAGGTACGGTAGCTGTGTGCCTGCCGGGAACGTCCTTCTACCTTGGCTCCACCTTCGCACCTGCGAGGAAGATGATCGAAAAAGACGTTCCCGTGGCTATTGCAACTGACTTCAATCCGGGCTCATGTCCATCCCTAAATTTGCAGCTTATGATGAATATCGCCCTGCTGAAGTACAAAATGCTGCCGGAGGAAATCCTAACAGCCACGACAATAAATGCAGCGGCAGCCATTGGAAAAGAAAAAGAAGTTGGAACCCTGGAGCCTGGAAAACAGGCAGACCTGGTAATCTGGAAAATAGACGACTTCAACATGGCATGCTACAGATTCGGATCAAACCTAGTTGAAAAAACAATCAAGAAAGGTGAAATAATATGAGTAAATTAGTAGAATTTGATATCACTAAATACATCGACACTTTAGCATCAAGGGCACCTGCACCAGGTGGTGGATCTGCAAGTGCCCTAGCAGGTGCTCAGGGCATTGCTCTTGTGATGATGGTCGCAGAGCTTACTGTGGGTAAGGAAAGATATGCTGATTATGAGGAAATATGCCAGAAGGCAATTAAGGATGGAGAAAAGATTAAGGCAGATTTCATAAAGGCGATAGACGATGACACTGAGGCCTACAATAAGGTTGGAGCAGCATTTAAGCTTCCAAAGGAAACTGATGAGGAGAAATCAGTTCGAAGCCAGGCAATTCAGGAGGCGACTATTTTGGCGACAAAAGTTCCTCTTGAAACGATGAAAATTGCTATGGCTGGCCTTGAAGTTGCTAAAGAGCTTATAGGAAAGTCAAACCCTAACTGTGCCAGCGATATTGGCGTTGGGGCCTTGAATCTGAAAGCGGCTCTTCTTGGAGCATGGCTAAATGTTAAAATAAATGTACCGGGAATTAAGGATGAGGCAGTGAAATCAGCCCTTGTGAAGGAAGCCGGGAGCATGCTTGCAGAGAGTGAGAAGATTGCTGATGAATGTTATAAATCCGTTGAGGAAAATCTATAGGAGGATATGAAAATGGCGCAGATTATAGAGAGTATTCCAAATATCAGTGAAGGTCGTAGAATGGACGTTATTGAGGCTTGTGTCGAGGAGGTAAGATCAACCCCGGGTTGCACACTTTTGAGTTTTGTACCTGACGAAAGTCACAACAGAACTGTTATAACATATATCGGAGATGCAAAGGGTGTTAAAGAGGCTAGTGTTAAGCTGGTTAAAAAGGCTGCTGAGCTCATCGACTTAACAAAACATCAGGGAGAGCATCCAAGAATGGGTGCAGTGGATGTTATGCCATTTCTACCAATTAAAGATGCTACAACAGAGGATTGTGTAAAGCTTTCAGAGGTTGTAGGTGAGAGAATTGCAAAGGAAGCAGGTGTGCCTGTTTTCCTATATGAGCAGTCTGCGAGAACTCCTGATAGACAGAACCTTGTTAAGATTAGAAAAGGTCAGTTTGAGGGTATGGCTGAAAAGGTGAAAGAACCTGAATGGGAACCAGATTTCGGTGGCAGGACTATTCATCCAACAGCTGGTGTTATAGCAGTAGGAGCAAGACCTCCACTAATTGCATACAACTTAAACTTAGACACTGATAATGTTGAGATTGCAAAGAAAATAGCAGAGACAATCAGGGAGAGAACCGGTGGACTTGACTGTGTTAAGGCTATGGGATTTTCCATTGATGACGAAAAAACAGGCAAGCAGTATGCTCAGGTTTCAATTAATATGACAAACTTTGAAGTTACACCTCTTTATAGAGTTACTGAAATGGTTAAATCAGAAGCGAAGAGATGGGGAGTAAGAGTTATGCAGACTGAAGTTATTGGACTTTGTCCTATGAAAGCTCTTATTGACAGCGCTGAATACTACTTGCAAATCAAAGACTTTGATTACGACGTGCAGGTTCTTGAGAATCATATTTTGTAATTTAAAATTATGCTAATACTACAGCATAGGAAGAACCGCAAGCATATGATATTAAAACCTTAAGTAAATTATAAGAAAGAGAAAAGCATGAGAATAGAGGAGTATAAAGCTCGCATACCCGTTAGTGAGTATGTGGAAAAGTATGTTGATATTGACCAATTTGAGCCTATGTGCAGAGAATGTAAGAATTGGGAGAGAGTTTGGTCGTGTCCACCTTTTAAATTTAACCCATTGGATTACTGGAAGCAATACGACAGGATTTTTGTTCTGGGTTATAAGGTTATTTTAGAGACGGAAGAGGAGCGTGAGAACTGGGCTGTTAAACTTGCCGAGGCAAAAAAGAAAATGCTCGATTATCTGTTTGAAATGGAGCTAATGTACATAGGCGGAGTGGCTCTTGCCGCAGGAAACTGCAAAATATGTGCAGAAGAGGAAGGCATTATCATCGAAGATAATAGCTACTGTAGCAGGGTTAATGATGAACCTTGTAAGTATCCTGAAAAGATGAGATATTCAATTGAGGCTTTAGGTGGTGACGTCAGCAAAACATCAGAAGAGCTTCTCGACCTTGAACTTAAGTGGGGCAAGGATGGTCAACTGCCAGAGTATTTTGCTCTTGTAGGCGGACTACTTTACAGCGACAAAGCCTTTATGTAATAAGGGTAGAAAATAACACATTTTGTTCTACAAGCCTATAAGGCTAAGCCGAAAATAACATAAAATTCAAAAGAGTTCTTAGAGGAGATGAATTGTGCTTTAATGTACTTTGATACAAACTCCTATCAAGAACTCTTTTTTATCTTGAGTATTTTCGAATATAATTATAATATTACTTTACTTTCCTAATCGCATTTTCCACAAATGCTCTCAGTTCTTCATATGATAATGTTCCAATAATAGCATGCTCCTCATCTGTTTTACCGTCTAAGATGATAAGTGGAACAATGTTGATACCGTAGGTCGAAACTCTCATAAAATCGTCTTGAACTGAGATATAAGTTGAATTATCGTCAAATAACGATTCCCATTTCCCAATATCTATTCCCGTAGATTCTACGCATTTTTTGATTACATCCGCATCGTTGATGTCTTCAAATCCAGAAAAATAGGCTTCTGACAATTCATCAAAAACATCCCAATAAGCGGTTTCGCCCGCTAATTTTCTGGCAGCCTCACAGGCTAGTAAAGGAGGTAGCGATATAGGTAAAGGCTTATCGCTTTTTTCCAGTGCTTTGAAGTTGAAAATTTTTCCGTGTTCTTTGCCATTCTCCTGCTTCCAATACTTAACAAACATTGACCTTGCTGTGTCTTCAGAGCCATAATTAATATCATAATCAGAACTATCAAGAATTAGCCCAAAACTCCTGTGAATAATCTCAAGCTCAGGGAATTCTGCTGCTAATCTACGCAAATTAGGAGAAGCTATATAACAATAGCCACAAAGGACATCGTGAAAAAATTCCAGCCTCATTGTTTTCCTCCAATCTCGTTTACTAAATAATAATTGTTCCAGTTTATAATCTATATATTCCCACAATTATTTAACATAAACTTTTGGAAGTCGTTGACCAAGAGCACAGGTAATTTCATAGTTTATGGTTCCGGTTGCATCGGCAATATCATCAGCTAAAATAGTGTGCTCGCCCATGGTTCCCATAACCACAACTTCGTCCCCTAGCTTAACGTCGGGTACGTCTGTAACATCAACCATGCACTGATCCATGCAAATGTTACCGGCTACAGGGCACAAAACACCGTTAACTATGACTTTCGCACTTGCGGAGTATGGTCTTGGATATCCATCAGCATATCCAAGGGCTAATGTGGCAATCTTTGATGGCCTTTCAGCTATGAATTTTCTGCCGTACCCGCAAGAAAAACCTATCGGAACATCTTTTAGATGAACGATTGCAGCCTTAACTGACATTACCGGTTTTATAGATAAATTTTCTTTTAGGACTTCATGTGATGGATAGCAACCGTACAAAATAATGCCGGGTCTTACTGCATTAAAGTAAACGCTAGGGATTTCCATAATAGATGCCGAGTTAGCCAAAGTCTTTTTCTCTAGTTCAATACCATTATTTTTAAGTCCGTTGTAAAATTTGTTAAATTTTTCTTCTTGAAGATGAGAGAAGGTTTTATCTTCTGAATCAGCAGTTGACATGTGAGAGAACAGCCCCTTAATTTTAAAATTTGGGAGTGTAATTATTTTTCTGATTTCTGGAATAAGTTCTTCGATATCATCAGCAAGGTAACCAATACGACCCATGCCTGTGTCAACAGCCAAAAGGGATTCTACGGTCTTTCCCGTTCTAACGGCTTCATCGCTTATAGCCTTTGCATTGTCAAGAGAGCAAATTACAGGTGTTAGATTGTATTTAACCAAGGTGTCTACATATAAATTAGGTGTAAGGCCTAAAATGATTATCTCATCGTTTATGTCGTGTTTTCGAAGGGCAACGGCTTCTTGAAGAGTTGCTACTGCAAAGGTATTTACTCCATTTTCTTTGAGGATCTTCGCACACATTGGAGCGCCATGTCCATACGCATCTGCCTTAATTACACCTATGATTTGTTTGTCAGGACCAACTTTTTCCTTAATTTGTTTGACATTGTAGTCTAGATTAGTAAGATTAATTTCAATCCAGGCTGGTCTTATAGCTTCTTTAAACATTTTTCCTTTTTCCTTCCTAATGTATAAATTATATTGGTCAGTACTCCAACAGTTGTTTGGAAACCGTTCCTATTATTGATAATGAAAGAGTTTTTTAAAATCATTATTATAGATTTTTCCGGCTTTTTAAGTCGGATATTTTGGTTGTATAAATGCAGATAAATTTATCCTGCCAATTTAAAAATATCAATTAAAAAAAACCATACAAGTCCATAATATGTTATAACCGCTACCATATCATTTACTGTAGTGATAAGCGGTCCTGACGCTACTGCAGGATCTATATTCATGCGATGGAAAAACATTGGAACGAGGGTACCTACAAGGCTTGATATCACCATTGCAATGACTAGTGATAGGCCTACACATCCTGCTATTAGAAAGGAAGTACCTATAGGCTGGGATTTAAATATATAAGTATATGCACTTATAAATATAATTGTTAAAAGTCCCAAGAGCAAACCGGTTGAAAAGCCTATCTTCATCTCTTTAAATACTAACTTAAGCTTTTCCGTTGCCGTCACCTCTCCGTCCATAAGGACTCGTATTGTTACTGCAAGTGATTGTGTACCTACGTTGCCGGCCATATCTAGAATAAGAGACTGGAAACAAATTACGACCGGAATTACAGAAACTACAGTTTCAAATATTCCGACAACTGATGATACACCAATTCCAAGGAAAAGTAATATAATAAGCCATGGTAAGCGTTTTTTTATGCTTTCACCTGTCGTCTCATTAAGATCTTCCTCCGAACGTAGACCCCCTAGCCTTGCATAGTCTTCACTCATTTCATCATCTACTACTTCGATGAGCTCTGAGGACGTAATCGCACCTAGTATTCTTCCATCTGCAGACAAAACAGGTATTGAATCTTCATCATATTCTTTGATACGCTCTATGCAGTCGCTAATTAATTCGTGATCATTAACATGAGGATAAGAAACACTTATAAGATTTTCAAGTTTATCCTCAACTCTTGCAATTATCAGGTCTTCAAGAGAAATAGCTCCATAGTACTTATCATCATTTCCTACAACATATAAGGTTGATATATTATCATGTTCACCAGCCTGTCTTATCAGATCACGCATGGCCCCTCTTATTGAAAAATTTTTTTTTATAACAACAAAATTTGTCGTCATTTTCCTACCAATCTCATTAGTGGGATAGGAAAGGATTAAATCAATATCAGCGCGAGATGATATGTTCATGGCACCTAAGAGGGCCTCTCTTTTATCTATGGCAAGCTTTTCAAGAATATCTACAGCATCATCAGAATCCATACATGAGAGAATTTCAGCCGAGTGCTTTATTCCTATTTCATCTAGATATATTTCAGGATTATCTATGTATGAAATAATCTCTGATATATATTCAGCTCCCAGAATTGAGTAAAGAGATTTTCGCTCAGTTGAGGTTAGCTTTATTACCGCATCTGCAATGTCTTTCTTGTGGAAATCAGAAAGTGCAAGAAAAATCTCTTCTTTTCCAATTTCACTTCTAAATATAGAAAGCAGTTTGTTTATATAAATTGGTTCTTTAAGTATCTTTTTCATAAATATGCCTCCATTCCGGACTGAAAAGAGGCAAAAAAACACATCGCCCCATTCTGCCCTGTTACTAGTTGTAGTTAATGTTTTCTACGTTAATCAGGAATTAAAGGCGATGTGACCGTAAAATCAAATACAATAAGGTGTCAGCAAAGTTTGCATGGCAGCCACATATTTAAAACGTATTCATCTTCGCCGTTGTTAAACCAGTTCCCGATACTGTCGCAACTGTCCATTTTCTTTACCTCCTTGTATATTTTTCTTTATTTATGATATCTGAATTGGTGATTTATGTCAACTTTAGCATAAATAAAAGCACCTGTTATTTAGGGCGATGTTATTAGTGAGTGTTATCCATAATTTTAAATTTAAACTCTGATTTCCGAGTTGATACCGATAACATCTTTATTTTGTTTTATAATAGGATCAATAACTTCATTTAGGAAGTCAATAGTCTGCTCTTTGGCTCTACCGATAAAATTTTCGGGCTTGATAATTTCTTTAAGGCTTTCCTCGTCAATTCCAAAAGCCGGATCTGAGGCGATTCTGATTAGAAGATCGTTAGGTTTTCCTTCTTCCTTTACAGTTCTGGCAGCGGCCATGGAGTGGGTTCTAATTTTTTCATGTAGTTCTTGCCTGTCTCCACCTGCTTTTACCGCATCCATCATTATGTTTTCTGTAGCCATGAAAGGTAGTTCAGCCATTAGATGGGCTTCTATAACCTTAGGATACACAACAAGTCCATCGGCGATGTTGTTGAATAGTTCAAGAATACCATCAGTCGCAAGAAAGGCTTCCGGCACGGAGAGTCTTTTGTTAGCGGAGTCGTCTAGGGTACGTTCAAACCATTGGGTTGCAGCCGTAATCGCAGGGTTTGTGTTGTTGACAATTACGTAATTTGCTAGGGCTGCCATACGCTCTGATCGCATTGGATTTCTTTTATATGCCATGGCGGATGAACCAATCTGGTTTTTCTCAAATGGTTCTTCAATTTGTTTCATATGTTGAAGGAGACGAATATCGTTGCTAAATTTATGAGCCGATTGAGCGATGCCTGATAAAACGTTGAGGACTCGGCTATCCACTTTTCTTGAATAGGTTTGTCCGGAAACGGGATAGCATGATGAAAATCCCATTTTTTCTGCAATTTTCTGGTCTAGAAGTTTGCACTTTTCGTGATCACCCTCGAAGAGTTCAAGAAAACTTGCCTGAGTGCCGGTAGTTCCTTTAGAACCTAGAAGTTTAAGGCTTCCTGAAACGTAGTCAAGGTCTTCTAAATCAAGAAAAAGTTCGTTTAGCCACAGGGTAGCTCTTTTTCCAACAGATGTAGGTTGGGCTGCTTGATAGTGGGTGTAGGCCAGCGTAGGCAAATCTGCATATTCACGAGCAAATTTAGACAATGAATACATAGTGTTTATAAGTTTTTTTCGAATAAGTCCAAGACCTTCCGCCATAAGGATTATATCAGTATTGTCACCGACGTAGCAAGAAGTTGCACCTAGGTGGATAATTCCCTTGGCATTTGGACAAAGAGTTCCGTAGGCGTGAACATGAGCCATAACATCATGTCTGACCTTTGCTTCTCTTTCCTCAGCTACTTCAAAATTAATGTCGTCAACATGTTCCTTTAGTTCGTAAATTTGCTCTTTTGTAATTGGAAGTCCCAGTTCCATTTCTGATTCGGCCAAGGCAATCCAAAGCTTGCGCCAAGTTCTGAATTTCTTGAGCGGTGAGAAAAGCTCTTTCATCTCTTTCCCTGCATACCTTTGGGACAGAGGGCTAATATAAAATTCGTTCATAGATGTCTCCATAATCTGTACCTTTACAATATATTTAACACATTACTTTTATACCATAAAATACCTGTTTTTTCAAGGGTTTACGCTACTTTAAGAGTAAATTTGACGTAAGGAAAATATAGCACATAAAAAAAGAAAGCCCATTTTAAATAGGCTTTCTGAGTTACATCATCATGCTAATTTTCAAAATAATATTATAAAGCTGTTGTAATGTTAGATCCACAAATATCGTGCTTAACCCTTGCGGCTTCTTCCTTAGCTTTAGCATTATTCCAGTGATCCATGGTTCCTACCAAATAACCGGTAATTCTTCTAATTCTTTCGAATTCAACAGGTGCAAACTTATAACTTAAATCAGCAAAATCACCATCTAAGTTAATGTGTATAGATTCAAGTTTTCTATTGTGCTTCTCTTCTATGTAGTCTATGTATTTCTGAGCTTCCGCATTGGTAGCATTACCTGTAATCTTAACGTTCATTTCCCACCTCTTCTAATTAAATATAATGTGTATTTATATAACTTTTACCTACGATAACTATACACGAATTATATCACAATTAAACAAGATATGGTAGATATAAATGAAAAATATTTTAAAAACTACTTTTGCTTGTGTTTTTCCAAATTCCCATTTTTTCAGCTTCTTTTATCAAGGAATCTTGGAAATCAGGATGAGCAATACTTATGAGGGCCTCAGCTCTCTCCCAAGTGGATTTACCTTTAAGATTAACAGCACCGAATTCTGTAACAACATAATGTGTACATGATCTCGGAGTGGTTACCACATAACCCGGTTTCATAGCAGGAGTAATAAGGGAAATTCTCTCTCCGTTAAGGATTTTTGTCGAAGGTGTGCACATAAAACTTTGTCCTCCATCTGAATGATATGCTCCCTGGACAAAGTCAAGCTGTCCACCGGTTCCTGAAATATGAGTGAAGTTTGATGATTCAGAGCAAACCTGTCCATATAGGTCCAAAATTATACAGCTATTAACAGAAACAAAGTTATCCATACTTGCTATTACACTTTGATTGTTTACATAGTCAACCGGTGCAACATAACAAATGGAGTTATCGTCTATAAAATCATATAACTCTTTTGTTCCTCCGGCAAAAGCGTAGACTAATTTTCCTGGTAAAAGCTTCTTGTTTCCTGTAAGTTTGCCGGCTTTAAAAAGCTCAAGATAACCATCTACCAGCATCTCTGTGTGACCTGATAAATTTTTAATGTCGGAATTTGCTATTAGGCTTCCAATTGTTGAAGGCAAAGCCCCTATACCAAGCTGGATAGTACTGTTATCCTTTATTTTTTCAACGACAAATTCTGCAATTTTCTTGTCTATATCGGTTTTTTCCCCATTAGGGATAGTAGCAACCGGTTTGTTAGAGCTTTCAACTACATAGTCAACATCTGCTATGTTAATAATGTTTTCGGAACCAAGTGCTCTTGGCATATTTTCGTTTACTTCCAGAACTACCATTTTAGCACTCTTTACAACTCCCCATATATCTGAGACTTGAGGTCCTAGGTTGAAGTTGCCGTATTCGTCCATAGGACATACTGACATCATGGCAATATCAATACCGCAGTCGTTGTTTGGCCAGTATGATGGGAGCTCATTAAAATTCATAGGTATATAGCTACATTTACCCTCTTTGCCCATTTTTCGATCAGCGCCGGTGAAATGAGCAGAAGCAAACTTGAATTGGTCAAGAGGATAACCAGCCTTGTAAACTTCCCATGGAGCGTGGATAGCTACTGTAGATAAAATTTCTATTCCTTTTAAATCACTTCTTGTTGCTAGAGCTTCATCAAGATCGTTAACGGCACCAATACCCAGACCGAAATGAACGCGCATATTGTCTTTTACCAAATTTGCTGCCTGAGGTGCTGTAATCAGCTTCTTTTTATAATTTTCTTTAATCTCTTTTAATTCATACATTTGATACCCTCGCAATCAATCGTAAAATATAATTGCCAACAAATTAACAATATTGACATGACTGTATTGTACTATATTGTTAATTTATATTCAAGCTTTTTGCATGATTAAAAATAATAAAAATAGTGGTATGCCCAATTTTGTGATTTTGACATACCACTTTCCGGATAAAAATCTTTTTATTGACTTATATAATTTGTTTAAAATATTTTTTTTCGTGCTATTAAGGCATCTACTTTAATTACGCTGTCGTCTGAAAAAGAAATTATTACATGTACGTTTGGTAGTATGGGAGAAATAGGATTTTCTTTTTCAATAATTTTCATAATAACAGCATCTGCCGGCAAGTTTGTGATACTTTGGCGAATGTGAGAAGCTGTTATGTCTTCTTCCTCCGGGACAACAACCATTTTTTTCTGTGGTACGAAGTCTTTAGCGAATCCTTCAGGGTTTTCTTTATCATCAATATCCTCTACTTTGGACCCAAGCTTTAGTAATTTAAAATTCCAATTTGTTCTATCAAACTTGAATTTTTTACTATTTGATGAAGATGATATGCTTCCTAAAATTCTAACGTCTTCGCCATTGTATTTACCTTTTTTGTCTTTTGATATGAATATTCCTTCCTTACTTTTATCCATTGAAAGGGTAAAGGTATGATTGTTGGAATCATCATCTGTATATACTACATCAAATACTATATCTTTACCAATTAGGGATTTTGCCTTATTAATATCTTCCTCGTTTACTGTGAAAACTTCACCAGCGGAATCTTCAAGGACTATTTTATCTTCATCATTAACATTTGATCCTTTTTCTTTCATTACTATTGAATGGAACTTCAAAGAAATGGATTCCGGATTGTTGTCCGGATTTTGATCCTTTTTTTCATTAACTTTTATATTTATATTACTTGCTTCCAGCAAATAAGATTGATTAATTTTCTTTAATTCATCGAAGCTGACCTTTACATAGAAAATTTTTTCTTTATCAACAAATTTCATATCCTGAGTAGGATTGGAAGAAACCAGAGGAATAATTTTTTCCTTATTGTTTAAAGTGGTAACGAGACCAAATTCAACTTCTTTATTTAGTAGATTAGATTTTAACTCGTCTGAAATTGTGATTTTAAGACCTTCGTTTTCAAATCTACCGATTTTTTGCCAATCTTTATCACTATCTCCTTTTTTTCGGATAACAATACCGCTTGCGGGAAGTAATTCTTTCTTTTTTTCACCGTTATCACGTGTAGCGGCTTGAAAGAACCTGTCGGAGTATGTAGAATTTCGAGATATAATCCTTCTTCACCCACAACTGACTCATCTAGTGTCATATTGTCGGATATTTCCTCTTTCGAAAAACGTTCTACAATTTTAAGCTTGTTCTCTTTAAATTTGTTGTAAGGGATGATTTCCTTTTCTCCATTCTTTTTTTCTAATCGAACTTTAAGACCGGAAAGATTCAATTTATCGCCCGTATAATATTCATGAGGGAAATTACCTTCAATAAAGAAGTCATTTATTGTAATATCCTTTTTTGCTTTAGACAATGCATCAACAACTGCATTAACAGTACCTCTTCCGGTATATGTTGCTCCGCTTACAACATCTACTTTGTTGTAGCCTTTCTTTAAAAGATTCTGTTTAACTATATTAAGAAGCTCGTCTTTTTGTATTCCTTCTCTTATTCCGGATAGGTCAGGATTGTTTAAATATTTTTTAGTGGCGTTTATATATGCCTCTTGGCTTCCGCCATTGGATTTTCCTTCGTCATAAATAAGCTTACTTATTGCAAACAAATCGTTTAATTGTTTTCTGATATTTCTAGGATTTTGATTTTTCTTTAAGATATCAATCATACCGTTGAATCCGATAGATTCGTATATAGATCCATCGTCTATTTGTTTGTCTTGTCGTTTTTTTACATCGGTAATTTTACCATCGTCGACAGTTACAATAACCTGAATCGGATTGGTATATCTTCTACCTTCGTATTGACCGTAGTAAGTCCCATCTTCATATTTTGTGTTTTTATCCAATTCTTCCATTTCAGATGTAGTAGAGAGCTTATAGTGAGAATTATCAGGCTGAACAGGCACGTCAGGCTTAACATCAGGCTGAACAGGCACGTCAGGCTTAACATCAGGCTGAACAGGCACGTCAGGCTTAACATCAGGCTGAACAGGCACGTCAGGCTTAACATCAGGCTGAACAGGCACGTCAGGCTTAACATCAGGCTGAACAGGCACGTCAGGCTTAACGTCAGGCTGAACAGGCACGTCAGGCTGGGTTGCGCCAGGATTTGTAGGAATATTTCCCTTTAAATCAGCTTTATTAATAACACCAATAAAAGAACCGGATTGGTTATTTTCGATGGTAGGTATATTTTGAAATAATTTCTCTCCTATATTGAGTTTTTCAATTTTATTATATTTACTAAGATTTTTATTTGTATATGCGTTAACCTGTTGGGTAGCTGCAAACGGCACTGCAAATAAAAGACCTGCCATTAAGATAAGAGCAATATTACCTTTAATTTCAACAGATTTATGTTTTTTCCTATAAATTAAAAAACCAAAAAAAACTGACCCAACGGTTATAATCAGATAAATAGGTAAATACGATGAATCGCCGGTTCTTGTCTTGGATGCTGAATGTAAATTGGAATTTGTAGAAGCATCCTCATAAACCATTAGATATTCTGCATCTTTTTGTGCTCTGATATCCGGAATGCCCTTTTTTAGATGAGAGATTTCATCTTTACTTAATTCAGATTTAGTCACAAATTCATATTTAATTGTCACTTTGTTATTATCTGTTGAGACAGCAAAAGTCTTTATTTGTGAAAAAAATAAACACATAACAACAATTGCAATTAAGGCAATAATTGATTTGAAAAAATTATTAATTTTGACCATAAATTTTCCTCCTTACATGGCATACGATGCCACTTTAATTTTTATAAATATTGTCACTGCGGTTAGCTTATGCTAACAATATTGAGGCTATTATAAAACTCTGATATTCTATTGTCAATATTTTGCAAGAGTATATTATTTTATTTTTTTGTATATCTTTAGTGAAATTGAGATTTGAAGCAAATAAAAAAAGTCTACAGATACAATTAATTTCTGCAGACTAAGATAAAGACGTTTTAAGGTAAATATTTTAAGAATTTTTCAATTCGGTGGTGCAAGATTGTAAAGTAACCAAAGGCCCTAAATATTCTAAGGAGCATTGTTACTTTGGCTATCTTGAGCAGTGCAGCACCATGCCAAGTTTCCATCGCAGGAATTATAGTAGTAATCCATGCAATTGGAATGATTGAGATCAAACCTATGAGATGACATATAAAGAAATCTTTTTTATCAGCAGCCCTCTCAAAGCTAGTAATATAGTCGGCCCATAATATAATCAGGATTGCAAAATCAATCTCTACATACGGGGAGACTTTCAAGTTCAGCACTGTAAAATAATCAAGACATACCATAATAACTGATGCTAATGCGGAAATTCCTATGAAAACCTCATAGGTTATTTCCCATTTACTCATATGGCTATCATCAATATCAGCTCCAATAAGATGTCTTATTTGGCTATAATCCATAAGTTCTCCTAATTCTAATTAAATTTAGTTATTTTTATCATAATATAATTTAGCAAAGGACCATTCATTTTGCCAATGGTGTCAAGTCAAGATCTTCAAACTTTGCCAAAATTGGCCGGATTTTACCTAGGATATCGTCTACACCACCCTCTTGATTACTTTCTATATTTAGAGGCATGATAGGATCGTGTAAGGACATTCTTAGTAACATCCATCCATTTTTAAAGTTTATTCTTACTCCCTCATAGTTAGGCTCTTCAAGCGATGCTCCAAGAGTTTTACCTTGGGTACTTTTAGCAAATTTTTTCAAGCCCTCTATTACTTTTTCTCCATATGTTATAAATGAGTTTTGATCTCCGGCAGGAGAGATAGGTAGTCTATACTCTTTGGATTCTAAAGGCTCGTTAAGGTTCAACAATAGAGCAGAGATATGTTTTTCTTCTCTTTTTAATCTGGCTGCTTCAATAACAATTTTAGTAGCTAGAAAGGCTCCATCATCTAGGAAATAGTTTTCTTTGTAGGCAGCATGGCCGGAAGTTTCAATAGCTAGCTGGCAATCCTGACCTTGAGAGTTTAGTTCTTTTGCTTTGTCTATAACATTTTTATATCCACGTCTATATCTAAAATGTTTAAGGTTTAAATCTTTTTCTAAGAATGTATTCAGCTCAGGACTTGTAATGCTGTCGGTTACTACATATGAACCTGGATGGGCTTTATAAACTAAGGATGCCGCTAAAGCAATTATAGCATTCCTAGTTATTGGATTACCTTTCTCATCTATAGCAGCCACTCTATCTACATCTGTATCAAATACAAGTGCGAGATCGGCTCGTTCTTCTTTTACTTTATTTATGATGTCTTGTACAGCTTCTTTGTTTTCAGGGTTTGGAATGTGATTTGGGAATGTGCCGTTCGGCTCTAAGAAAAGGCTTCCTGAAGTGTCAGCACCAAGAGGTTCAAGGATATTTTTAGCAAAAAAACCTCCAACACCGTTTCCGGCATCTACTAGAATTCTCATTCCTTTTAGAGGAGCATCTTTTTTGTTTAGTCCGATGGATATCTGTTTTTTCAGTTGTTCACAGTAAAGTGCCATAAGATCCATAGGCTCTATTGGTTGGATAGAAAATGCTCCTTGCTGATGACGCATTTCGTTTTCGTAGAAAAGGAAGCTGTCTATAGAATTTCCTAGGGATTTTTGCTCTGCAATTTCTAAGATTTTAGATATCGTGTCTTTACCCACACCACCACTGGCTGAGAAAAATTTGAAACCATTTCTATTTTGTGGCAGGTGACTGGCCGTAATCATAATGGCTCCATGGCAGCTTACATGCTCAAGCTTCGTGGACATGAACATAGCAGGGGTTGAAGATAACCCTGTATCAAGAACCATTACGCCTAGCTTTTGGAGTGTTTTGCATACAATTTTAGAAATGTGGGGACCGGATAATCTGGAATCTCTGCCAACAGATATGCGTAGGTCTGTAATTGGAGAGTTTAATTTATTCGACAAAAGGTATACAAATCCTGTAGTGATATTTTCTACAGCTTCATCAGTGAGATTTACATTTTCACCTGGGACACCCGATAATGCTACACCTCTTATATCGCTGCCGTTTTGAAGTTCTTTATAATTTATAGTAGACATAAGCGCCTCCTTGTCTATAGAGTTGAAATACTTTTCTACTTTAAATCTTAATTTAAACGGATTGCAATGTCAACTAAATATGACTTTTCAAAGTAAGAGTAGAGTAGTATAATATAGTGTAATATTATGGATAAAGGGAGTATTAATTAAGAGAAAAATGAAAAAATGTGCCAATGCAAATAAAACAAAAAATTTTTTTTATAATATAATTATAGCTATACTTGTGGTCGTAATAGGTTTCAGTTTATTCCAAATAGGAAAAATCCTATGGGGATATTACCAAGGAACTAAGGCTTACGACTCAGTTGCTCAGCTTGCCGGAGTTGATAATAAAAAGGAGCCAAAGGTGGATTTTGAAAAGCTCTTAGCTAAGAATCCGGATACAAAGGGATGGATTAGAGCAGAAGGCTTAAATATTAATTATCCAATTGTTCAAGGCAGAGATAATGACTACTATCTTTACAGAATGTTTAATGGAGACTACAACCGAAAGGGATCAATATTCTTAGATTATAGGATTGAACATCCTTTCGAAGATTTTATGACGATTGTATATGGACACAATATGAAAGATAGCTCGATGTTCAGTCATCTAATGAAATATGAGAAGCAGGATTTTTATGAGAAGCACAAGAAGATGACTATTTTGACACCGGAGCATAATTACGATTTGGAGATTATAGGAGCAAACTTCTTAGATGCTTCCGCATCACAATATAAGTTCTATTTTAATGAATCTGAAAAGAATAGTTATGTCTCATGGATTGAGGCTAATTCTTTGATAAAAACGGATGTGAAAGCAACTTCTAATGACAAAATAGTTATGCTAAGTACATGTACCAATGTGGATGAGGATGGCAGGTTTGTGGTATTTGGCAAGTTAACACCAAAATCATAGAAATTTTAAAAGAATAATGAATTTGACTGGCTTAAATGGGTTTCAAGAGGAACTTTTAGGTCAGTTTTTTTATATAAAAAACCATACCCATGAATCGATGGAGTGACCCCAAATCACTAATGTTTGGTGGTAACCATATAATCCATACATCTGGAATATGTTTTATTTAGTTTCTTCCTCTATATTTAAATACTAGATATAGGAATCTGAGCCCACATGTAAATAGGGCAATTCCAAGGCCTGTATAAAAGAAGCTGAAGAACCAGATTGGTAAAAACCCACTTTTGCGGAGGAGCATACCAAAGGTCATCATACATATCATAATAATGTAACTCTTTTTGTCGAAAAATTGCCACCAAGGGAGTTTTTCCTTTGGATGTTCCATGATTCTTCTCTCGTGTTTTCTGACTAGTTTTGAGAAAATAAAAAGATAGAAAACTAGATATATCACAAGGGCAAGGGCATTAATCCACCAATCGTTTAGCTGTGTCCAAGCCTTAATGCCTGTCATAGTTACCATTATTCCGGCAAAGCACCAAAGTAGACCAGCTATGAGAAAAAGTCGTATTTTATAAATTTTCATTTTTAACCTCGCAATCTTTATCCCTACTAACATATTAATTCCCTTAAATCCAGTGTTTTAAATATGTTTATTTATCTTTTCTGTAAAGTTCTTTAAGAAGTCCCTTGCAACCTTCCATTATATCATCATAAGTTTCATCAAAGTTGCCAGTGTACCAAGGATCGGCTATTTCTATTAAATTGGAATCATTGCGGCTAGCCCCACTATGGGAAAGAAGGAGAGAGACCTTAGTATCAGGGTCATTTCCTACGAATTTTTTCATGTTTCTGAGATTATTTTTGTCCATAGCAATAAGATAATCGTAAGAATCGTAGTCTTTTCTTGTCATTTGCACTGCCTTATGGGGAACTAGTGGAATATTCTTTTCTTTGAGTTTTCTGACCGTGCCGGGGTGGGGCGGATTTCCTATTTCTTCTCTGCTTGTGGCAGCGGAATATATTTTAAATTCATTTTCTAAGCCCGACTCTTTTACCAAATGTGTCATTATGGATTCCGCCATGGTGGATCTACAGATGTTGCCGTGGCAGATGAATAGTATTTTGTTCATGAGTGTCCTTTCTATATGAAAAAATATTTTAGCTCTAAAGAATTATTTCTATATTATTGAAGCTCAGTATTCTACCTTCTTTCAAGGGCATCAAGCACTGCATAATAGACCATATCATCAGGCATATAATCCTCATTATCAAATATATAATCCCCAGTTTTGTAGTAGTGGTCTAATATAGCAGCTGCACAGCCAGCACTTCGGGTTTGCCCTTTTTCGCATTGGCAAATAATATTTTGATTGTTATACATGGATTTTTGCACAAAGTCAGCTATCATATCAGCATGCGGTAAGTAATTTTGAAAATCGTCTAGAGGTATATAAATTACATCTTCTGCTATGTCAGAATATTCTATGTGTGTTCCATCTGGGTCATAGAAACATATTACCACAGAATTTTGCAGGAATCGTCCCGCTTTTATATCTGATTCCATGGTGTTTCTTGAATATATTATGACGTTATTTGTATTTTTAAATTCCTTAATTGGTATTATCATTGGCATAATATTACCTCCGTGGTATTATAGTATCCTAAAATAAAAGCTTTTGATATATAATAACTTATTTCCAGTTTTTATAATCAAAATCAAGAGGGGTTTCACATTTTTCTTGATATGCAAGTGTGCGAACGGCTTCCTGGAAAATTTTATAGCGACGTGGCATTTTTTCTCCATTTTTATACTTTTTCTCTTCGGCTTTCTCTTCAGTACTCCATGGTTTCTTAAAAAAGGTAGCTGTTAATTTTTCACCACCTAGGATATGTATCCATTTATCCCTCTGGCTCCACACTTTTTCTAACATAATACTATCCATTGGACAGTGACAAAACCTAAAATTATTTTTTAAATAGTTTTGATTGTATACGATTATGTAAAAGTATTTCAATATCATATTAATGAGCTTCTGGGCATTGCCAAAAGTGAATTTATCTTTGAGATCATAATATTCATAATTACTATCGTTTATATAATCACATATAGTATTTGCTGCAGATAAAAAACTCTCATCATACTCACTTTGATTGTCAAATTTATCGTTTATTACATTATTAACTAATTCTTTTAATTGAGGCTGAGATTTTATAAATTGAATATAATTGTTTAATTTGAATTTATCGCCTGTATAAGCATTTCTTAGAGTAGCATCTCTTAAAGCTTCCAAGAATATAAACGAAAAAATATAATCATTAATTGTAGTATATTTACACATAATTAGTTCTCCTCATATTTATTCTCTGCTTATTGCAGTGGAATATATTTTAAATTCATTTTTTAAGCTTGTCTCTTTTACCAAATACGTCTTTATGGATTCTGCCATGGTGGATCTACAGATGTTGCTGTGGCAGATGAATAGTATTTTGTTCATGAGTTTACCTACTTTTGTTTTATTATATCAAGTTTAATGAATTTAACAACTTTTTCTAAAACTATATTTACTTTATGCAAAAAAATAGAAATATTGGCAGAGTTTTAAAATAAAAAGATGTAAAGAATGACTTTAAAATATGATTTTGAAAATAAAATTATTAAAAGTTTATTAAATATACCTTACCTTTACAATTTATATAATGCATGATAGATTTGTATAATAGAATAATAAATACAAAAGAGTTATATCAGATTTATTTTAAGGAGATATATCGCTATCTTATGGTAATGGAGGGAAAAATGCAAAATAAAAAGCCAAATATTGATGCTGGAAAACTACTTAATGTAATGTTCGATGATTTGGCAGTTGTGGATGGTAATCAGACTATGATATACGTTACAGATGGCTTTTTAAAAAACTACAAAGTCTCTAGGGATGAAGTTATAGGCAAATCTCTTGATTACTTAGAAGAGAATTTTATTTTGAATCCATCGGTAGCAAAGCTTGTGTTTGAAAATCATGAAACAGTAATTAAGTCTCATCAAAATAAAGACGGACAACTTTTGACAATTAAAGGGATTCCTATATTCGATGATTCTGGGAATATTGAATATGTCGTAAGTTTTTATGTATCATCAGATGATATAGATGTACTAACGCATGAACGAAGCAGATTAACAAAGCAGCTTGAAGGATATCAGCAGGCACTTAATGATTTACAGAGCTATATTAGATATGGAATGACCAATTTGCGAGGGTCAAAATATGTATTAAAGGAAATTAATAAAATTAAACAGTATGATGTTACCGTGCTATTTACAGGTGAATCTGGGGTAGGGAAAACCACATTTGCCAAGGAATTGCATAGTAATGGCCCAAGGGCAATGGCCCCTTTTGTGGAGATAAGTTGTGGTGCTATCCCGGATAACCTTTTAGAAAGTGAACTCTTTGGATACGAAAAAGGTGCTTTTACAGGAGCAAATTCTCACGGCAAGAAGGGGTTAATAGAGACTGCAGCAGGGGGGACGCTTTTTTTAGATGAAATAGGTGAGCTGCCTCTTAATCTTCAGTCAAAACTTTTGAAAGTACTTCAAGATAAAACTATTTCAAGGGTTGGTGGCACAAAAGAAATATCCGTTGACTTTAGGCTTATTTCTGCTACTAATAAAGATTTAAAATCTATGGTAAAGGAAGGTTCATTTAGAGAAGATTTGTTTTATCGAATCAATGTTATTACTATAGATATCCCCCCACTTCGTGAAAGAGAAGATGACAAAATAACTCTTTTAGGCTACTTCCTTGATGGATTTAATTTAAAATATAATAGAAAAAAACGTATGAATAGCCAGTGCATTAAAGCACTTTCAGCATATTCGTGGCCAGGAAATATAAGAGAAATGGAAAATCTCGTAGAGAGCTTAGTGTTGCTTACTGATGAAGATATAATTAAAATAGAAAATCTTCCAAGACATATTATGGGGACAGAAGATGAAAACAACGATGAATCTTTTTCTTATAATTTTGAGGGAACTCTTTCAGAACAAATCAAAGAATATGAACGTAAGATAATCTGTGATGCTGTAAGCAAATACAGGACATCGGTCATGGTCGGGAAGAAACTAGGTATCAGTCAACCGACAGCGGCACGGAAAATTAAAGAGTATCTCGGGAAGTGATTATTCAAAAACGAATAATAGCTATTCATAAACGATTAAAATAATCGTTTATGAATAGCTATTTTTTTATAAAAAAAGAAAAACCGTTAAAAAATAGCCTTTTTTTAGTTGGCCTACTTTTTGCACTATATAAAATATAAAGGAGGGAAGCAGTATGGAAAAGAAAAAAATATTAGTAATTAATGACGAGGGGGGTGATATCAAATTAGAAAGAGATATTATTAGTGAATCATTTGTTGATAGTTTGGATAGTTTTGAAGTTAAATATATCCCTGCAACAAATAGAGCCGATGTTATAGCAGAGCTTCCTGATGCAGATGCGGTCATTTCTGTATACACAGAATTTGATAGAGAAATGTTGGGGAAAATGAAAAAATGTAAAATTATAGCTACACAAACTATAGGGATTAACACTATTGACTTAGATGCTGCAACAGAGTTAGGAATATGCATTACAAATGTTCCTGATTATTGTTTAGAAGAAGTTGCACTGCATACTGTTTCTCTCACACTTTCCTGCGTTAGGAAAATTACAATTTATAATAAAATTGCAAGGGAAAAAATTTGGAATATAGAGGAAATTTATAAATATGGAGAACTTCACAGATTAACAGGTCAAAAATATGGGTTGGTATCTTTAGGAAATATTGGTAAAAGGGTTGCAGAAATGATGAAGGCTTTTGGAATGGAAATTATGGCTTATGATCCATTTATTTCAGATAAAGTATTTAACAGTTGCAATATTCAGAAAGCTGAAACCTTAGAAGAATTATTTTCGTCATGCAATATAATTTCACTGCATACACCATTAACAGAAAAAACAAAGGACATGATTGGAATTAATTTATTTAAGCTTATGCCATCAAATGCTGTTTTAATAAACACTTCACGTGGAGAAATCATTAAAGAGAAGGATTTATATATAGCACTAAAAGAAGGTATTATCAGTGCAGCAGGAATTGATGTCATAAGGGATGAAATAAACTTTGAAACTCCACTATACAGACTTGAAAATGTTATTATGACCCCACATATAGCATATTATTCACAGGAAGCATTGGATGAGTGCAGAGCTAAAGCTGCAAAAATGGTTGGTGATGTAATTGGTAGACATATTGTACCTAAATATCTTGTAAATAAATGCGTAATAAAAAAAGCAAGAACAATATTAAAAGAAGATGAAAAATAAGGAGAAGATTAATATGAAACATCCATTTATTGCAAAAAGGTATTGGAAAGATCAAAGTACTGCAATGGGTCAATCTGATGTAATGGCTAAATTATACAATGATGTTATTAACCTAAGTCTTGGAGATCCAGATCTTATTACTCATGATATTATAATTGAAAAATCCTATGCAGATGCAAAACTTGGTCATACGAAATACACGGATTTTAGGGGAGATCCTGAACTTAGAAAAGAGATTATTAAATTTTATTCTGAAGAGCACAACATGAAAGTTGAAGACAAAGAAATTTTTGTATGTGCATCTGCTTGTTTGGGAATGTATCTAGCACTCGAAGCAATTGTAGATGACGGAGATGAAGTTATTTTACAGGCTCCTTATTTTACGCCTTATCCACAACAGGTTGAGCTTGCAAGAGGAATACCTGTAGAACTTCCAACATATGAAGAAGAAGATTTTCAAATTAATATAGAGCGGTTGGAGAGTTTGATTACAGAAAGAACTAAAGCTCTGGTTATAAACTCTCCTAGCAATCCAACAGGGAATTGTTTGACGGTTGAAACAATGGAAAAAATAGCTGAAGTCGCGGTTAAATATAATCTTGTTGTTATAAGTGATGATATTTATACCTCTTTTAGCTACCAAAATAAATTTGTTCCATTTGCGAGTTTGCCTGGGATGAAGAATCGTACAATTATTTTGAATTCTTTTTCAAAAAACTTTACTATGACAGGTTGGAGAGTTGGAAATATTATTGCTCCAGACTATATTATTAAGATAATCCAGCAGATTAATGAAAATGTGGTTTTTACAGCACCATCAATTTCTCAAAGGGCAGCAATGTATGCTTTACGTTATAGAAATGAAATTCAGCCACCTATGATAGATGAATACAAGAAAAGGATGTTTTACGCGGCAGAGAGAATTAATAATATCCCTAAGTTATCCGTTTTGTATCCGCCAAAGGGAAGTTTCTATTTGTTTATGAATATAAAGAAAACAGGGCTAACTAGTGTAGAGGCTACAGATAAGATTCTTGCGGATGCACATGTTTTAATGCTACCAGGAAATGCATTTGGGAAATGTGGAGAAGGTTATATAAGAATTGCTTGTACAGTAAATATTGACATCTTAAAAACTGCATTTGATCGAATAGAAAAAATTAGATGGTAAGAATTATAATAAAGGAGATTATTATGAAAGCTGAAAAGAAGTTAAATGATACAGAAGATGTAGTAAATACAGATTTTAATCTAGAACCTATAGAACAAAAGCATATAATTAAGTTTGTAATTGCATCATTAGTCGGAGCGTTTTTATTTTTAGTACCAATTCCAAGCGGGTCAACATTTACAATACCAATTGGTATCGTAATTAATTGGATTTCGGGTCTATTATCTTTAGAAAAAGTAAATCTAGCCAGTATAGCTGTTATAATATTTATCACCTTTTCATGTATAATGACTTTAATCTATAAAATTTTTAAACCTCAATTTATAGAAAAGAATGAATATATTAAAAAGTTATTTAATCCAGCACCATTATACCTGGTAAGTAGATTTATAGGTCTAGTTATTGTTTATATGGTTTACTTTGGATTTGGGCCAGAAGCAATTATATCTGATGCAACTGGAGGATCTATGCTAGGAGTATCATCAACGTTAGTATCAGTAGTGCTTTGTATTGCTTTTCTAATGCCATTATTGACTGACTTTGGAATTATGGAGTTTGTTGGTGTATTGATTCGTAAAGTTGTACGTCCTTTATTTACAGTGCCAGGACGTTCTGCAATTGACCTTATGACATCGTGGCTCGGAGCATCAAATGCTGCTGCTATACTAACTACTCGTCAGTATGAAACAGGTTATTATAGTGCTAGAGAAGCAGCAACGATATCTACAAATTTTTCTTTTGTATCAATTCCGTTCTGCTTTGTAATCGCAAAATTGATAGGTGTTGACAGCAAATTTACTATTTTCTATTTGATTTCTTTAATAGGAGGAATAGTTCTTGCAATGATAATACCAAGAATTCCTCCACTTAGAAATATACCAGATACGTATGATGAATTTGCAGGCAAACAGATTAATGAGGAAATGCCAGTAGGGGTATCAAAAATGAAATGGGCTCTAAATCTAGCAGGTCATAGAGCAGAAAAAGCCAAAAGTAAGGATGTGATTAACTCAGGTTTACATGTCTATTCGAGCATGTTTTTAGATCTTATTCCAGTTGTAATGTCATGGGGAACTATTGTACTAATTCTTGTAGAATTTACTCCTATATTTAAAATCATTTCGGTTCCTTTTGGATATTATTTAAATCTTATGGGAATAGAAGGTGCAATGGAAGTGGCCCCAACAATGTTAACTGGATTTGCAGATATGTATATTCCTCCTTTGATGCTTGCTGATTTTCCAATTGAAAAGACTAGATTCATTCTCGGAGCTGTTTCTCTTCTGCAGATTATATATATGACAGAGGTTGGTTTAATTGTGATTAAATCTAGAGTTCCAGTTAATGTTGGACATTTGTTTATTGTTTTCCTTGAAAGAACAATTATAGCAATCCCTCTTATAACGCTATTAACTAACTTGCTTGTTAATTTTTAGCCAATAATAGAATTTAATTGTATTATCATTATTTTGCGATATTAAATTCCTCGTTTTAAATTTTTCCATAATTAATTTTATGAAATTTTAGCATAGATAATAAAAATTATAGAAAATCTGGCAGCAATAACTAATGCTTTACCTTAAATTAACACATAAAAATCCGAACTCAAATAAGAGTTCGGATTTGTACTGTCTGGTGGAAGTGGCGAGAGTTGAACTCGCGTCCGAAAAGATATTCACGAGGCTTTCTTCGAGCGAAGACCTTCGATAAAATTCGCCTGCCCACTCCCAAAGGTCACAGATAAGAACAGACTAGTCAGCTATAAGATCCAGGCTACCTGACACTTGCCGGAAATTTTCCTGTATAGTTTGATGCCTTTAAGCAGCCTACAGGAGGAGCCACAAAAGACACGCGGGCTGAACTACGCAGCCATTGCGAAATTATTATTATTTTTAGCGTTTATATTTAAACGGCCACTTTTTACGTAGACTTGGCGACTACGGCTCGCTTACCCAGCTTCAACCTCCCCGTCGAAACCATTTCACCCCCATATCAAGGTGTGACCTGTAAAAGATGTTGCAAAAGCAAAATCGCTAAATTACGATGAATCAACCATTGCAAGTCTTTACACTTATATTATACCCCAATTTTCAAAAAGTAACAAGTGTGAGTTTTGGATTTATTTTCCTTCAATTATATATTCCTCGATTGCTAAACCCAATCTCCTTATTCCTTCAACGATTTTATCCTCTGACATACAAGAAAAATTCATTCTAAAGGAATTTTCGTGTCCACCATTTGGGGAAAATGCAGACCCAGGTACAAAAGCCACTTTTTTTGGTAAAGCTTTTTCCTTATATAAATACTCCGCATCAAGTCCTTTAGGAAGAGTAACCCAAGAAAACAATCCGCCTTTAGGGCGAGTAAAAGTAACTCCATCAGGGAAAAAATTCTCCATTGCCTCTATCATAAGATCACGTCTCTTAGCATAAACTTCCCGCAACCCTTCGATATGAGAATCAATGTCGTGAAGAGCAAAGTATTTTGTTATATCCCACTGGGCAACAGATGAAGATTGAAGATCAGCAGCCTGCTTAACCGTGTTGAAATGCTTTAAAATTTCCGGCGCTGCATACACCCAGCCAATGCGGTAGCCAGGGCACAAAATTTTCGAAAGGGTACCGAGGTACACAACAAGGCCTTTGGAGTCCATGGATTTGAAAGTTGGCAGTGGGTCTCCCTCATATCGCAATTCGACATAAGGATTGTCTTCGGCCACTGGGATTTCATATTTATTCACAACATTCATAAATTCTTGTCTGCGAGATGCCGACCAAGTACGACCTGTAGGGTTTTGAAAGTCAGGTATCACATAGATAAATTTGACATTTTTTGCAGTCGACAAAATAGCCTCAAGTTTAGAGATTATCATGCCTTCATCGTCTGTGGGAACTTCGACAAATGTAGGTTCGTATGCTGCGAAGGCGTTGATAGCACCTAGGTATGATGGGCTTTCGCAGAGAATCACATCCCCTGGATTTATGAAGACTTTCGCCATAAAGTCAAGGCCTTGCTGAGATCCACTGGTAATTAGAAGGTCGTTTGCAGTCGACTTCGTACCCGTTTTTTTGTTCATGCGGTCTGCTAGAATTTCTTTGAGTTTGATATATCCTTCTGCTGAAGAGTACTGGAGAGCAGCTTTCCCTTCCTCCGCGAGCACTTGAGTGGAGACCTGAATCAGTTCTTTTATTGGAAAAAGCTCAGGCGCAGGCATACCACCGGCGAAGGAAATTATGTCTTTTTGTTGTGTAAGCTGGAGAAGATCGCTCATGGCGTCCCCCTTCATGCCCTTTATTCTGTTTCCAAATTCAATTGCCATTTATTGCCTCCGTAACATGTTTTATAAAATTTCAATCCAGTTTTTTGTCTTGATTGAAGTATTCTATGAATCATTATAGTTTTACTTTCTTCATCGACTTTATAGAAGATGATGAAATTTTTAATTAAGCATTTTCTAAACTCTTTATGAGCTAGATAAGAATCGTCTATTATGCTATAGCGGTAGGGCATAGTGGATAGACTAAAAATTGTCTTTTCTATCTTATCGAGTAAAGTGGATGCTGCCAGAGGGTCACTCAAGTCACGAGAAATATAATGGAGTATTTCCTTTAAATCCATATAATATTTTTCAGAAACAAGAATTTTATAATGATCCATTTCTTAGTTCCTCTTTTATATTTTTTATGCAATCCTCAAACGTCAAGCTCCGCCCATTTTTAAAATCAGATTCACTTTCTTCAAGAAGTTTGTAAAGCTCATATCTTCCCATAAGCTTGTTAAATAAATTGATACTCATGACGGCTAAATCGCCACGACCGTTTTTTGTGACAAAGATAGGCTCACCCGTTTCATGGCAAAATGTAGATATTTCATTATAATTATTTCGCAAATCTGTACTTGATTTTATCGTTGGCACTGTAAACCCCTCCTTATTTCTAAAGAAATTATACCCTTATTTCTTTAGATGGTCAATTGTTCCAACTAACCCTTGATTTTACCATGGCACTGTGATACATTGAGAACGGTGGTATTCGGAGGAAACTACACACTTTGAAGGATTTTGAATATTTGAACAAATATAAACTGAGTATTACACTCTCAGAGGGAGGTGATAACTTATGCAAAAAGTCGGTTTTATCGGCGCTGGAAAAGTAGGTGTATCCCTTGGGAAATATCTGTTTGCAGCTCCAAGAGGACCAGAGACGTTCAAATTAGAAGGCTACTTTAGCAGGTCTTCAGAAAGTTCAGCTTTTGCTGCTGACTTTACTAATTCTAAACAATTTTCAAGCGTGCAAGAACTTGTAGATGCATGCGATATAATCTTCATTACAACCCCGGACAGTGGAATTTCCGATGTATGGGGACAAATTTCTAAACAAAATATTCAAAACAAAATAATCTGCCATTGTAGTGGCTCCTTATCTTCAAACGTATTCTTCAATCTATCCACCACAGGAGCATTTGGATGTTCCATCCACCCAATGTTTGCCATCAGCAGCAAAGAAAAATCATATCTTCAGCTTTCAGAAGCCTTTTTTACCCTTGAGGGGGACAGTGAGGCGGTCGAAACTCTATCGAAAATTCTAAAAGCAAGAAAAAATGATTTTAAAATTCTAAGCCAAGATGATAAAACAAAATACCATGTTGCTTCAGTTTTTATGAGCAACCTAGAGATTGCTATGGCTAAAATTTCCATAGAGCTTCTCTCTGAATATGGTTTCACACAAGAAGAAGCTTTGAAGGCTCTCAAGGTTCTTGCGACTAGCAATATGAAAAAAATCTTCGAAGTCGGCATCGAAAACAGTCTTACAGGACCCGTTGAGCGCTGCGACGTAGGAACCGTCAAAATGCACATAACTGCTTTATCATCGTCTAATTGCGATGATGAGACCAAGGTCTACAAGTTGCTCAGTAGAAAGCTTATTGATGTTGCCAAGGACAAACATAGGGACAAAAGTTATTCCGAAATGGAAAATTTATTGAAGGAGGAAGATGCAAGAAAGTAGCATCAATTAGAATTGAAATGAAAAATACTGTACTAACATTTAAAGAGGCAAAGGAAAAGAAAGAAAAGCTGACAATGATTACAGCTTACGATTATTCAACCGCTAAAATTTTTGATGAAGAAGGGGTTAACTCTATTCTTGTTGGAGATTCACTTGGAATGGTAATGCTTGGATACCCTGATACTTTGAGTGTCACTATGGATGACATGGTTCACCATACAGCAGCGGTTTCTAGAGGTGCAAAAAATGCTCTTGTTGTTGGAGATATGCCATTTTTATCATATAGCACCGGCACAAGGGATGCGGTTATAAATGCCGGAAGGTTGATGCAAGAAGGTGGTGCAGACTGCGTTAAGCTGGAAGGCGGAACAGAAGTAGTTGATGTAATTAAGGCTATTGTGGCTGCAAAAATTCCTGTATGTGCTCACATTGGATTGACTCCTCAGGCTATAAATGCAATGGGTGGATTTAAGGTTCAGGGAAAGAGCCTTGAGTCAGCGAATAAGCTTATTCAAGATGCTCTGGCTGTTCAGGAAGCAGGAGCTTTCGCTGTTGTAATTGAATGTGTCCCGGCTGCTCTTGCTAAAAAAATAAGTGAGATGCTAGTAATCCCAACTATAGGAATAGGGGCGGGAGTAGACTGTGACGGACAGGTCCTCGTATACCAAGATATGCTGGGAATGTACAGCGATTTCACTCCAAAGTTTGTAAAGAAATTTGCTGATGTAGGCACAGATATGAGAAAAGGCATAAATGCTTACATAGATGCTGTAAAGGAATCTAAATTTCCAGAATCACAGCATTGCTTTAAAATTGATCAGGATGTTATAGATAAACTTTACTAGGATAATTATTAATTTGTAATTAAGCAGCATGACAGGCTTGGAATAGATGTAAATTGGAAGGGAGCGTTCATAGACATGCTAAAATGATTAAAAGCCTGATCCAAAGCCTTGGTTATGAAACTGTGGAAATAAGGTAAAAAAAGCTATCTTGCAGGCATCGATGGCATAATTTTGCCAGGGGGTGAGAGTACCGACCACGTCTAGCGTAGGAGGGTAAGAATATCTTCTTTGCTCATTCCTGATAGACCTTTGAATTCGCCGGAAATAATTTCATATGCTAGAACTTTCTTCTGGTTTTGCATTTCGAGGATTTTTTCCTCGATAGAGTTTTTAGCAATTAGCTTGTAAACTGTAACGTTTTTCTCTTGTCCAATTCTGTGAGCACGATCAGTGGCTTGGTTTTGAGCGGCGACATTCCACCAAGGATTATAATGAATTACGATATCAGCTCCCGTTAGATTTAGTCCGGTTCCGCCGGCTTTTAGGGATATGAGAAAAACAGGGACGTTTCCCTCGTTGAATTTCTTGACGAGGGAAATATGGTCTTTTTTAGGAGTTTTTCCGGTAATTGAGTAGGGAACGATAGAGTGGCAGATGAGTCGATTTAACCTCGCAAAAATTAACCATCTTATCTACACCTTTTGAAAGCATGCTATAAATTGCATCTTCGTTATCATCACAACAAAATACTTCTCTATCAGAGTCAACTTCTGATAGATACTTTTTCATCATGTCAAAGGCTTTTGTTTTTATAAATTTCAACCTTTTTTTCTTGTCGTTATTTTTCTTTTCTCAGACGAAAATAGAATAGATATTATTGTCGTAGTTCACTTCTATTTTTCCAAAGGGAAGACCATTGGGAGCGTCCAAATATATTGTAAATTCAGGCGGTTCAGAAATGTATTTAGAAATATAGTCCTCGTCTTCCTCCTCAAAAACAGCAAATTCCATCAAGTAGTTCTATATAATATGAATGCTTGCTGCCTTTTAAAATAGTAGTGAGCTTGCCTTCTACTGTTATCCCGTCAAGTATGCCTGAATCGTTGAGGAATTTTTTATCTGTAGATTTACGCGAGGAGAGCCTTCTCCGAATTTGATATTAAATTTTTCCTTATCAATTATGTGGTGGAAGATTATAGGTTTGTCTTTTGAAACTTCGTAAAAAGTATCACAACTATTGCTGTATACAGGGTCTCCTTCTTTATGCTTAGAGATGGCCCCTGCCAATGACGACCAGGGGTATGTACATATCCAATGGTTTTCCTGGCATTAGATATGGATTCTGTGATTATTTGATAATATTTTTGACTATCGACTGTAAAATCTTCTTTGGGAAAATCTATAGTTGCATTTTTACCCAGTTTAAATTCCGTCTTAAGGTTGTAAGCGTCAACTTTAACCACATATAGCTTGAAAGCATTTCCTATCTTTCATGTAAGAGCATAGTCCGATTCTCCAGAGACAAGTGTAGGTACTAAATCAACGGTGTGTATAGATTCAGCTTCTGATTCCCTTGTGGAAAGAAGGGAATTTGAGTCTATTAAACTTCTTGAATAATGGAGTAATCGTTTGGAATGATAATCAGTTATATCAAGAGAATCAGAATGTTTATGAACAAATATATCAGCAGCATAAAGCATGGCAACTGCTTCTACCGGTAAAATTTTGGGCTTGGTTTCATATCTGTATCTATCCATGTATTCACTCCAAATGTGATATAATAGTCAAAGCAATAGTGTCTTTAAGCTGTAGACCTAGCGATATAAACATTTAATTCTCGTACTCAGCTCTTTGCTCAGGGGGAAGCCGATCTATAAAATCTTTTCTACCGATTTTTAGGAAGATGGATACCATCATTACTATAAACATTGCAAAGGTGTAGAATACGAGAGGCATTACTTCGGTTCCCTTTAAAGGAGCAGACGAATCTGCTGCAAATCCAAGGGTGTAAATCATAGCAGGTGACCAAGGTAAACAGTATGCCAGTGTATTAGATTGAGCATCCATCAGGTTAGCTGTTCTATATGGAGAAATTCCGTGTTGTTTGGAAAGTGGTTTAGCAAAAGATGCTCCTACAGCAAGGATTGCAGGGGCATTCAGTCCCATTATGCCGGAAAGAATTATAACCATCAAAGATATAGCAATTTCAGCACCTAAAGCACCTTTGGCTATTTTACCTATTCCTTGTAGAATTAACAAGTCGCCGTGTCCTTGTCGCATGATGCTGATAGAACCAAAGAGTAAAAGTGCCAATACTATAACTTGAAGCATGCTGCTGAGTCCTTGATATAAAACTCCATCCACGGTTCTATCAAGACCTTGACCGAAGACTGCGATTACGGCTGGTCTATCAGCAAGTTCGGCTGCATCGCTAATCGCAATAAAGTCAAATAATCCGGCGCCAACAGCAACAATGCATCCAATTATGGTGCCTATTGAAGTAGCAATAATTATATCACCTGTTTTTATTGCTACATAAATTGTAATTGCAACAGGAATTAGCATTAACAATGTCATAGGATCGTATCGGTAATTGGTTGAACCTATTCCATCTGTTGAGGTCATTAAGCTATAAACAATAAAAGAAGGTATTGCAATCAGTGATGCTGCAACTGCATATTTTACACGGGACCTAACTACACCTACAACGTCAACTTCCTGAGTCGTAGCTGAACAAATGGTTGTGTCGGAAATTGGAGCTAAGTTATCACCGAAGGCCGCACCTGAAATTATCGCTCCGGCAAGCAGTGGATGGTTACATCCAAGTGCAACTCCTGCAGGATAAAGAACTCCCATACCTGCTGCTATGGTTCCGAAGCCGGTTCCGGAAGCAGTGGCAAATATAGACGATGCGATAAAAGATATGACTATAAAGGCTGTAGGTCCTACTCCCATATCTGCTGCCAATCCGGCAAGACCGCTAGCAAGTCCCGACATTCTTAGAACTCTTGAGAAAACACCTGCAAATATCCAACAGACAACAGGCACAATGGCTTCTTTGCTAGCCATCCCCGAAATAACCGTTTCTGAGTAGAACTTTTTATCCTTAGCTAAAAAGAAAGGCAAAAAAATTGCCAAAAATGCCGGTATCCAAAGTGCCCCATCAGAAATTGATTTCCATCCGAAAGTTGTAGTAATGATTGCTGCGATGAAGATGATAAAAGGCAATAAGGAAACCCATTCTCCGCCATGAAATTCTAATTTCTTTTCTTTATTCATGATTCCCTCCAATTTAAAATAAATTCTATAAATTAAGTACAGCTCTATCTTACTACAAAGAAGTTTTTCCGTAAATGAGAAATAGCATGACAGTGCTATCACAAGAGAAAGTACTGTAAGGACAATTTATTGTAATTTAAACATATAAGGTGTTATAATATTTAGCGGAAAACATGTATTTTTTAATTATTTTATATTCCAGGAGGAAACATTGATAGAGAAATTATTTAAAGTCCGGGAAAGAGGAACTACAATAAAGACTGAATTTTTAGCAGGTCTTACTACATTCCTTTCCATGGCATACATTTTAGCTGTCAACCCCAGCATGCTGGCAGAAGCGGGAATGAACTTGGAAAGCGTTTTTACGGCAACCGCTGTTTCAGCTGCAGCAGCTACTTTGTTTATGGCGTTTTTTGCTAATTATCCTATTGCTCTAGCCGCAGGAATGGGTTTAAATGCGTATTTTGCTTACTCAATATGTGGACAACTTGCGGCAGCGGGGGTTGAGAAGCCATGGCAGATTGCCTTGGTTGCAGTTTTATTCGAGGGAATAATATTCGTGCTTTTATCTTTTGTTGAATTCCGTGAGAAACTTATAAACGATGTTCCTGAGAATTTAAAACATAGCATCACAGGAGGGATAGGTCTGTTCGTAGTATTAATAGGACTTTCTGGTGCCAAAATAGTTGTAGCGGATTCTGCCACATTGTTTCAACTTGGTGATGTGGGCAGTATTAACTTCCTTCTTGCATTTTTAGGTTTTCTAACTATTGCACTTTTACATCATTTTAAGGTTATTGGGAATGTGCTGATAGGAATGTTGGTGGCTTGGGGTGCAGGAATAATCTTGCAAGCTGTAGGTATATATGAGGTAAACCCGGATATAGGTCAATTTTCATTGATACCTTCTTTTGCAGGCGGTGTAGGCATTAAAATGCCAGATATAGTAGATTTTAACTTTGATTGGATTGGGAAAAATTTCATAGAGTTCACTATTATAGTATTTTCTTTGCTATTTGTTGATATATTTGACACTGTGGGAGGGCTTATAGGTATTGCTGAAAAGGGAGGTTTTTTTGATGAAAACGGCAGATTACCAAAAGCAAAAGAAGCTTTACTTGCAGATGCTTGCGGAACTGTAGTTGGAGCAGTGCTTGGAACTTCAACGGTAACTAGCTTTATTGAATCCAGTGCCGGAGTTGCCCTTGGAGGAAAGACCGGTCTTTCCTCAGTCTTTACCGGGCTATTTTTCCTACTATCGTTGTTTTTGGCCCCTTTATTCATTGCTATTCCTGCTTTTGCAACAGCACCAGCCTTGATATGGGTAGGGCTAATGATGATGGGTTCTCTGAAAAAAATAAAGTTTGAAGGAGATGTAGCAGATGGAATATCAGGATTTTTGGCTGTAGTGATAATGCCCTTTACAGCATCTATTGCTAATGGAATAATGTTTAGCTTTTTAATGTGGGTAACAATGAAAGTTTTAACAGGTAAGTATAGAGAGGTTAAGGGTATTATGTGGATTTCAAGCATAATTTTTGCTTTGAGAATAGCCAGCATTTGGTAAGCTAATACAGCTTGTTAATTGCCAAATAACAATTTTCTATCAGGATGAAAATAAATTTGATATAAGATAGTAGGCTTAACAAAATTTTATTGGGTGCAAAAATATTTGCATCCATTTTTTCTTTATGTTAAAATTATAGTTAATTGGAGGCTGCTTATTAATGGACGAATTTACAATTGGCAAAGAATTAACTTCTTTGCGTGAAAATCTAGAAAAAGAAGACTATATAAAAATAATAGAACAGTTAATTTCCATGGTTGAAGAGGGTGTATATATTGTAGATGAGAAAGGCATGGGAATCTTCTATAACCAACCTATGGCTAAAATAGAGGGGATTAAAGTTAACGATGTGCTTGGACAGGAATTTCAAAAGGCTTTTCCGGGTGTTGATTTGAATGAAAGCACCATGTTTAAAGCTTTGAAGAAGAAGCAGTGTACGAAAAAAAGTCAACAAGCATATATAAACTTAAGAGGAAAGCAGGTTACGACAAGTAATCAAACAGCTCCGGTACTTAAAAATGGAAAAACAGTTGCAGCAATAGAGGTTGCCCAAGATATAACTGAAATAAAGGCTTTGAGTAATACAATCCAGGAGCTGAGGCAACGCAAGGAAGCGCTTGAGTCGGAAGATGGCCATAATAAGGTTAATCCTAGGATGAAACACTATCACTTCAGCAGCATCATAGGACAAAATGAAAAATTTTTAAAGATACTGAGTTTGGCTAAGAGGGCTGCTGAAAACGATGCGACTGTATTTATATATGGGGAAACGGGAACGGGAAAAGAACTATTGGCTCAAAGTATTCATTACGATGGAGCTAGGAGAAGCAAACCGTTTATGGCACAGAATTGTGCAGCATTACCGGAAAGTTTACTTGAGGGTATTTTGTTTGGTACAGCCAAGGGTGGATTTACGGGAGCAGTAGACAGAGCCGGTTTGTTTGAGCAGGCAAGTGGAGGAACGCTTCTTCTTGATGAGGTAAGCGCGATGCCTTATGACCTCCAAAGTAAGCTTTTACGTGTGCTCCAAGAGGAATATATCGTAAGGGTTGGTGGAACACAGGCAATGCCGATAGATGTGCATATAATTGCAACTGTTAATGAGCCACCGGAGGATTTGATTTCTCAGGGTAAACTTAGGAAAGATCTTTACTATAGATTGAACGTGGTGAATCTTGTTGTGCCACCGCTGAGAGAACGAAAAGATGATATTCCGTTGCTTGTGGAGTATTTTCTTGATAAACATTGCAAACGTTTTGGCAAAGAAGTTTGGATGGCATCTGAAGATGTGTTGAGAACCTTAAAATCATATAATTATCCGGGAAATGTTAGAGAGTTGGAGAACATAATAATGCAATCTGTGGCTTTAGCAGGATCAGAGCATGTCCTCACCGGGAAAATGCTTCATATGCCCGCAGGAATTAGACAAGCTGGAGATATTGCAGGTCAGTGGGATGGTCAGCAACCCCTTGATTTATACCTAGGAAATGTCGAAAAAGAGCTGATTAGAAGGGTTATGATTGAAGAGGGTGGCGTAATCGCCAAATCGGCAGATAAATTGCAGATTAAGAGACAAACCCTACAACATAAACTTAAAAAGTATAATATCAGGCAGGATTAAATACACATGGATGCAAAAATATTTGCGCACATATGCAAAAAAAATTGCTTAAAATGATGATTTGTAGATTAAATCAATATTTAAGGGTGACTTGTAGCAGAGGGATTATTATTCAAATATTAAAAATTTGGTTTACATTATAATTTGTGAAGTTGTATTTAGACTTAAACAACAAAAAATATGGTTTTATTGATTGTTTTATAATATCAATAGCTTGGATTAGATTTGTGGCATGGAGTTTGCTATAAATATATTCGGTTCGTGTATGCTTATTCTATCATAGGTGAGAGACGGACTTGAGAAGAAACATTTTTATTACATCTAAATAAGAAAAGGAGATTTGAAGATGAAGAACGTAAAAGTAATCCTTTGGGGACTAGGCGCTATGGGCGGCGGAATCGGTAAAATGCTAACTAAAAAAACTGGGGTTGACATAGTTGGTGCTATCGACATCGGTGACAAAATTGGTAAAAGTTTATATGATGTAGTTCCCGGAATTGAAAGAGGAGATAGAGAGGATGTAATCGTAGGAACGGCTGAAGATGTAATTAGGGAAGGTTCAGCTGATGTTGTAATCGTTTGCACAAACTCTTTCACAAAGGATGTATTCGACAAACTTGTTTTCGTAATGGAAAGAGGAATCAACGTAATCACTTCTGCAGAAGAGATGGCTTATCCACAGGCTCAGGAACCTGAACTGGCTAAGAAACTTGATGAATGCGGAAAGAAAAACGGAGTATCTGTGTTAGGAACAGGAATCAACCCTGGACTTATTATGGACCTTTTAGTAATTCTTTGGACAGGTGCTTGCGAAAGTGTTGACCACATTGTTTCAAGAAGAGTTAACAGCTTATCTCCATTTGGACCTGCTGTAATGGAAGAACAGGGAATCGGAATGGAAGTAGAAGAATTCAACAAGAGAAAAGCTGACGGAACAATGGCTGGTCACGTTGGATTTGCTGAATCTGTTGGAATGATTGCAGAAGCTCTCGGTTGGGAACTTTCAGATTTCAAACAGGACATGGAGCCAATCGTAACAGACGTTGACAGAAAATCTCCTTATGGATTTGCCAAAGCTGGACAGGTTGCCGGTGTTGCAATGAAGGGATGGGGATATGTTGATGGCGAAATGAA
Source organism: Eubacteriales bacterium KG125 (assembly GCA_050908895.1). Classification (GTDB taxonomy): domain Bacteria; phylum Bacillota; class Clostridia; order Peptostreptococcales; family Anaerovoracaceae; genus S5-A14a. Next base: position 323,075 of record CP171222.1, read on the forward strand.
AATCGAAATGGATCACCCTCAGCAGATTGAACCGGAACAGGTTGGAATCCATACAGGTGACTACGTTGAAATCCAGGGTAAACCACCGGTTAACATGGCTAACACTCCGGAAATCGAAGGAGGTATCGGAACAATGGCTATGATTATGAACTGCATCCCTCACGTAATTAACGCTAGACCAGGTCTAAGAACTATGCTCGACATTCCGGTACCCAGAGCAATTATGGGTGACATGAGAAACATGATTGAAGAGGAATGCAAACTAGTTAAATAGTTTTAAAGTAGTTTGAATTTTATGCTGTTTTGCCAACGGAGTAGTTGACCTATTTGAGACCCTGTTACAGGTTGTTGCTACCGAAACGAAACTTTGGTCGAAGCTGAAAACCCTGAGGACGGCTATTTTGTTGACAAAACAGTCTACATATGTAGAAGCTTATTTATAATAGATTAGGAGATTAAAATGGCAAAGAAAGGTGATTGGGTACGCATTCATCGCATCGTTTTAAAGGCTGATCAAAGAACAGCTAGAATTCCTGATGACACTCAGAAATGTGACCTTGAGATGTGGACAAAGGGATTTTTAACAGAAGATGCTGAAATTGGCGATGAAGTTACCGTTATTACAGCAGTAAACAGGAAAGAGACAGGAAAGCTTATAGAAGTTAATCCATACTATACACATAGCTATGGTAAGTTTGTTCCTGAAATCATTCAGATTGACAAACAACTTCGTGAAATCATGGATTTTGGAGGTGACAAATAATGACATTGGCTAAAGACTATGATTCCGTAATGGGCAGATCAAACGACATAATGAAGCAGGCTCTTGGTCTTGACTATCAGGAATTTGAGCAGGGTGGCGTGAGATTCGATTACGAAGCTTTGATGAAATCAACCGGTTATACTCTTGATGAGGTTGCAAAGATTCAGGCAAGAACTGCAGTAGGAAACACTCCACTTATCGAGCTCAGAAATCTAACTGAGCTTACAAGAAAATACGCTAAACCAGGATTTGGAGCAAGAATATTCGCAAAAGATGAAGCTGCAAACGCATCCGGAAGCTTCAAAGCGAGAAGAGCCGCTTGTGCAGTTGCTCATGCTAAAAAGCTGGGATACAAAGGTGTAATTGCTGCAACATCAGGAAACTACGGAGCAGCAGTAGCATCTCAGGCAGCTATGCAGGGACTGGATTGTATAATCGTTCAGGAATGCTATGATTCTAATGGTGTTGGACAACCTGAAATCGTTGAAAAAGCAAGAAAATGTGAAGCTTATGGAGCAGAAGTAATTCAGCTTACAGTAGGACCTGAATTATTCTATACATTTCTATCCGTTCTAGAAGATACAAAATACTTTAACGCATCACTTTACTCTCCGTTTGGTATTGCCGGTGTTGAAACTCTTGGCTACGAGATTGCAACTCAGTGTCGTGAACTCCTAGGAAAAGATCCGGACATGGTGGTTTGTACTAATGCTGGTGGTGGAATGATGACAGGTACTGCAAGAGGTCTAATTAAGGCAGGAGCAGTAGACACTCAGCTTGTTGCAGCATCTATCGACCTAACGGGACTACACATGGCATCAGATAGTCAGTTCAACAGGAAGTCTTGCACAACTGGTCACACAGGATTTGGCGTTCCATATGCAACAGATCCTGACCACTCGGATGTACCAAGAAGTGCAGCAAGACCTCTAAGATACATGGACAGATATGTTACCGTAACTCAGGGTGAAGTTATGTACATGACAGAAGCTCTAGCAAACCTAGAAGGTATCGAAAGAGGACCTGCAGGAAACACAGCTCTTGCAGCAGCGTTCTCCCTAGCTAGAGAATTACCGGAAGATGCAGTAATCGTAATTAGTGAAACTGAATACACAGGCGCCGGAAAACATATCCAGCCACAGCTAGCATTCGCTAGAGAAAACGGTATCGAAATTAAATTTGGTAACCCTCAGGAAGAAGATAAACCGGGTGTAAACGTAGTATTACCTAAAGACCCCGGATTCGTACAGCACAAAGAAGCTGACATCCAAAGGTTCAGAACAAGACTAATCACTAAAGCAGTTGCTAAGGCAGGAATTGATCCTAAAGACCTAACTAAGGAAGACTTAGATTTCCTAGCAACGGAGACTAAGACAGACGATGCATTCGTTAAGAAAGCCCTAGGACAATAATAAAAGTGAAAGAAATTTTTAAGGAGATTTAAAGAATGAGAAGAGAAGACGATTTTCAAGAAAGGCGCAAACACATCGCCAATCTTACTGACCAAGAGCTTTATGATCGCTTTTGGGAGCTTACTGCTAAGGTAGTAGACCCTCTACTGGAAATGGGTAGAAAGAACACAACTCCGTCTGTTGAAAGAGCTGTTCTTTTGAGAATGGGAATTTCATCCCTGGAAACTCAGAAGATAGTTGAAGGATGTATGGACAAGGGCCTTATGGGAAAGGGTGCGGGTCACTGCGTTTACAAGCTTTCAAAGGAAATGGGAATTTCTATTCCAGAAGCTGGCACTATGCTTGCTGAAGGAAAGGGCTGGGACACTGTTGCAGCAGCTTTCAAGGGAGGTAAGAAATAATGGCAGACATGATTTTAAAGCGCAATGAGAAAATAAACGTAAGGGAAATCCTTAAGGACTTAGATAAGTATGAACCGAGAAGAAGAGGTTGGCACTGGAGAGAGCCGGCTCCAAATCTAAAAATGTATGAATTCACATACAGAGATGTTTCAAAGCCACTTAAGAATTATGTTGGACTTCCACCGGCAAAATTCTTTGATAATATCGACCCTCAGCCACTTCCTGTAATTACAACAGAAATCGCTTCAGGTCGTTTTGAAGATGACATTAGAAGAATGAGAATGACTGCATGGCATGGTGCAGATCACATAATGGTTATCAGACACATGGGTCAGTCTCACATTGACGGTCTAATGGAAGGTACCCCTCAGGGTATAGGTGGTGTACCTATCACAAGAAAACAGGTTAGAGCTCAGAGAAAGGCTCTTGACCTAATTGAAGATGAAGTGGGAAGACCAATTAACTATCACTCCTACGTATCTGGTGTAGCAGGTCCTGACGTTGCGGTAATGTTCGCAGAAGAGGGTATCAACGGAGCTCACCAAGACCCTCAGTACAATGTACTATACAGAGATATTAACTGCGTAAGATCTTTTGTTGACGCATGCGAATCAAAGAAAGTTATGGCATGGGCAGAAATCCTTCAGATTGACGGTGCTCACAATGCAAATGCAACAGCAAGAGAAGCGTGGAAAGTAATGCCTGAGCTAATCGTACAGCACGCAATTAACTCTTTATTCTCAGAAAAAGTTGGTATCAAGCCGGAAAACATAAGCTTGTCAACAGTACCTCCAACAGCAACTCCTGCTCCATGTATGTACTACGACCTACCTTACGCTGTAGCTCTAAGAGATTTCTGTAACAGATACAAGATGAGAGCTCAGCAGAATACAAAATATATCTGTTCATCTGTAAGAGAAGCAACAGTTACTCACGTAATGAACATGGTTATTTCTAAGTTAACAAGAGCTGATATTCAGTCAACAATCACTCCTGATGAAGGTAGAAACGTTCCTTGGCACATCTACAATGTAGAGGCTTGTGATAACGCAAAACAAGCTCTTATCGCAATGGATGGTCTAATGGATATGGTTGAGCTTAAGAAAGAAGGTCCTCTACCTGAAACAGTAAGAGACTTAAAGGAGAGAGCTACTTTGTTCATGGAAGAAATCATCGAAGTTGGTGGATACTTCCAGGCAGTGCAGGAAGGATTTTTCGTAGATTCAGCAAAATATCCAGCTAGAAATGGTGACGGTATCGCAAGAAAAATCGAAGGCGGAATCGGATATGGTTTTATCTTTGAAAGAGATGAGGACTACATGGCTCCGGTAACAGCTCACTTTGGATATAACAATGTTGAGCAGTACGGTGGAGATCCGGAGAACCCATCAGCACTTATTGGCGGATGTACTTTTGAAGATAGAAGCAAGATCGTATTTATCGACGAGCTTGACGAGGACACAGTAGATGCAAGACTTACTAAGGTAGAAAAATACCATAACGGTGAGGCAATCATCCCTGAAGTTGAGTGGTGCGGCGATGGAATTATCCTTCTAACAATGATGATTCCGGCAGAAAGAAGAATGGCTGAAGCTGTTGCTCTTGAAATCGGAAGAAAACTTGGACTGGAAAGCCCGGAAGTTACTTCTAAGGAAATCATGCAGGATGCTGAAGGCACAAGAATTGAAATGAAAGGTAAGGTTCCATTTGATATCGATCCATCAACTCTTGTAATCCCACCGGAACCATTTAGATTAGATGATGCTACTTTGTTTGCAGAAATCGAAGAGCACCCAATCAGAGTTGTTTGTGGTACAGTTGGAGAAGATGAACACTCAGTAGGTCTTCGTGAAATCATCAACATCAAGCATGGCGGAATCGAAAAATGGGGTGTAGAAGTTCACTACTTAGGAACTTCAGTACCTGTTGAAAAACTAGTAGATGCTGCTATCGAGCTTAATGCAGATGCTATCCTAGCTTCAACAATTATTTCTCACGATAACGTTCACTACAAGAACATGAAGAGAATCAATGAGCTTGCAATAGAAAAAGGTATCAGAGATAAGGTTATGATTGCTGCAGGTGGAACACAGGTTGTCCCAGAAGAAGCAGTTAAGACCGGTATTGACCAAGGCTTTGGAAGAGACTCTCACGGTATCGACGTTGCAACATTCCTAGTTGAAGAAGCAAGAAGACGTCGTGGCGAAAAGACTTTCGAAGAAATTCAGAGAGAAAAAGAAGCTGAATTAGATGCATAATAAATTACATAAAATTTAATTTTGTCTATATAAACAAAATAGCTGTATTTGGAGAGATTAAATATCCGAAGGCGGCTGTTTGGCTATGTAACACCGTTTGAATAATAAAAATGCCGGATGTTTAAATACATCCGGCATTCTTCTAAAAAATCTTTAATTAATTGCCACGGCATATTGTAATATAATACTACTATTCAACCCATGCCCCCGTGTCGTCGACTCTGTAGCCATCTATAATTTCGCTTTTAGCCATGTAGCCGCCACGCTTTAGATAGTACCATTTTCCACCACTTTTAAGCCACTGATTTTGTGCATAACTGTAATCATCCTTGAGATAAAACCAGCTTGAATATGCATTATCATAAATCCACTCTGCTTTAGCCGACGAGCCGTCACCTTTGACATAGTAACTACCTATCCATTCGTTTACGGCCATTTTACCATTCGCTTTTAAATAGTACCATTTGCCGGAACTTAAAATCCACTGATTTCGGAGTATATCTCCATTGGAATCGTAGTAATACCAGCTACCAGATGGTTTGTGAAAATACCACTGGTCGTATAGTTTGTATTCTTGCTTATCCTCATTGATAAGAGTTGATTTTTCTTTTAATAGTACTTCTAACTTTTGTGTTGTTTTATCATATTTTTCTTTTGCTAATTTTACATAATCTACATTACCTGATTTTAAGTTTTCTAATTTATGTTCAAGCTCTCTAATATTAAAGTTATTACTAAAAGAATTTAATTCACTAATAAATTCTTTTGTGTCTGTGAGTTTACCCATTTTTTTATAGGCTTCCGATTTAAAGCTAAAAAGCTGACCGGATATATTTCCTTTACTGGTCCAAGAAAACCCTGTAATTTCATAATCGGGGTTAATAATATTAGTATAATGGCCTGTTTGAATATATCCCAAATTTGGCAGACCTAATTCTTTCGCTACTTTTTTCTTAAAATCGTCTGTCCATCGAATTACATCTTCATGTTTAGGGCTTAAATTATGTGATACTGCGTAATCATAAACTATTTTTTCTTCGTCATACCAACCTATAAAAGGTTTATCATAACCCCAAGCGAGATTTTCACCTGATCCCCATAAACCATTATTTACAGTTTCAATTCCTTGATGCCCTGAACCTATAGGATCTGAAGATACTGCTGTTGAAAATGCTGACCAAAGCATCATGTCGTAAGATAGGTATAGGGGTTTCAGTCCGTGAGATATTCTCAATCGATTGGATTCATCAATATTCTGTGCAGCGGTAAGAACATTATTTTTACTTAATGAAGAGTTTACAATATCCATAACTTTCTGTTCTCGAGCTCCGCCATCAAAATGTCCCTTTGTTTTTGGATGTGATTTAAAATAGTTATAAATTTCATTGAACGTATTAACTGAATAAGACTCTAAGAAGCTTATAGCACTGGCATTTCCTGTCTCGGCATCTGTAATTTGCTTAGCGATAGTTTTTGCTTCGTTATCTGCTTTTGCTTTTGCTTCATTATAGATTTGTTCTGTTCTTGATTTTTCTTCTTGTGCTGCTTTAATTTCTTCATTTAGTCTTTCGAGTTTTGTTCTATTTATTTCAGAAGAGATACTATATTTCAAGGTGGTAGAGATATCTGTAGCAAATACAGTGTCCCCCATTGCCTTTGTTATAATAGGTGAAAAAGTAATGGTCATCAATATAGCCATTGATAGTAATTTTTTTAGTTGTTTTTTTTCCATAATTTTATTCTCCTGTTTGTTAAATGGGTGGTTTAAAATTAGCGAATTAAATATTGAATTTTATTTTTTAGAATTCTTTTGTATATATTACCACGTAAATATGATTTTGTGCAATGACACATATAAAATTTACTCTTATAGAGCAAGGGATTTGTAGAGGAAAGTATTTTTATGCAATAAGATGATATTACTTGCATATAGTTAATACATAGGGTATAGTATCAATTAAGAGGATTATGAGGAGGTTAAATACATGTTAAGAAAGGAAATAAAAAAATGTATACCTTTTGTGCTTGCTGTTGGACTAGTATTGGGATACACAGTACCATCAATGGCTTGCACGGGACTTTATGTTGGAAGTGATTACGCCCAAAATGGAAGCACATATTTTGGGAGGTCAGAGGACTTAAAAAATAATAATTTGAAGGTTTTTGGTGTACAGGAAGCTAAGGATTGGCCTGAAGGAACCACATATACAGATAACGACGGTTTCACAATGCCTATGCCTGCCCATACATATAGGTATTCTTATATAAGAGATACTAAGGATTTTACTCCGCCACCTGTAGATGCTAATAAAAACGAAGTAGGACAGGCTTATGGTGAAGCTGGTATTAACGAAAAGGGTGTTTCTGTAAGTGCGACGGTAAGCACCAAGGCAAGCAAAACAGCCCTTGAAAAGGATCCTCTTATTGAGGGTGGAATAACGGAAGTCTCTATTGGGAGCATTCTGCTGGGGATATCTGAGTCTGCAAGGGATGGTGTAGAAAAATTAGCCGGTATTATAGACAAGTACGGAGCTAATGAAAATAATTCATTGATGATAGGAGATCCAAATGAAACTTGGTATTTTGAGATTGTAAGCGGACACCAGTACGCAGCTATTAAATTACCAAGCAACAAGGTATCAGCTCAACCTAATATCACACTTCTTGGTGCTATCGATGTAGATGACAAAGAAAATGTTATTGCATCACCTAACCTTGTAAAGCTTGCTGAAGATAACAATTTTCTCGTGAAAGATGAAAGCGGAAAAATTGATGTCGCAATGAGCTATAGAGGTCCTATTGCTAAATCTGCTAAGGTGGCAAGGAATTTAGACCGTTATTGGATGGCAGGAAACTACTTAAATCCGGGGTTGTTTGGACATGAAACTTTAGAAACCTTAAAGGCGGACGATAACAAGGTTAAACTTTTATATGATGCTGACAGAAAACTTGCAACATCAGAAGTTCTAAATATTTTGAAGCAAAGAGGAATAGGAACTAAGTACGACCATACAAAAGATAATAAAATTTATCCTATAGGAAATGAGAATCAGATGGAAGTCCATGTTTTCGAGAAGAGATTAGGAAAACCTCTTGAACTTACAACTATTCAGTGGCAAGGGGTGGCAGATGCTCCATATACGATTTTTGTTCCATATTACACGGCTCTTATGAACCGGATAAACCCTAAGTACCAGGTAGAGGCTGCGAAGCCTTTCGGCGATGGATCAATCCATCAGTTGTTCAATGACCTAAATGAAATGGGCATGAATAATTACAACGAAAATTTAGAAAAAGGCGTGAGGGAGTATTTAGATCTCATACAAAATAGCCTTATAGAACAACAGCCTGCTCTTGATAATCATATGAAAAAGGTTTTAGCTGAAGAGGGCTTCGATAAAGCTCAGGCAGAAGCTAATAGAATGGGAATCGATATTTCAGATCAGGTTTATAACCTTGCAAGAAAACTTAGAAGTGAAATGAAAGCCTATATCGACAAGAAAGATTTTAGCAAACCTTTCGTAGCATCTGGATTTACAGATAAGAAGGTGCCTGTATACAATTTAGAACCTAAACAAGATGAAGAAATCAGCGATAATAACACCGATAATTCCAACAATGCAGATGTTAATAAAGCAAAAGAGAAGAATGTAATCAAACCTGAATCCAAGGCGAAATCAGTAAATACAGGAGATACTCAGAATATATGGCTTTACGTTGGAGGTGCAGTTGCAGCACTAATACTAGTCGTACTCGTTCTTGTAAAAAGGAAAAGATAGATAAATTGAATGCAGTAGGCTAATTATATAAATCCATCAGGGGAAATGTAAAATTTACTTTGGTGGATTTTGTCTTTAATTTACTTCAATAGCTTGTTTAAAAAGAGAAGATAATCTATACCATTTACCTTTATATTTATTCCAATAATACTTATAAAATGATATAATAGTCATAAGATTAACAGAAAAGGAGACTGAGGGACTATGAAGGTAGATGTACTGGTTGCAGAGATAGGATCAACGACAACAGTTGTGAATGCTTTTAAAGATTTAAATACAGATAACCCGGTTTTTTGGGGACAGGGACAAGCACCGACTTCGGTTTTAGAAGGCGATGTAAGAATTGGCCTTCAAGGTGCAATAGACGATCTCTGCCAAAAGAAAGAAATTGAAAATATAGAATATGACATGATGCTTGCCACATCATCAGCAGCAGGTGGTCTTAAAATGACTGTTCACGGACTGGTTTATGACATGACTGCAAAGGCAGCGAAGGAAGCAGCCCTTGGAGCGGGAGGTATTTTGCATTACGTTACAGCAGGTAAGTTACGAAGAACAGATCTCAAAAAAATCAAGGACATTAATCCCAATCTAATCTTAATAGCAGGTGGTGTTGATTATGGAGAAAGAGATACTGCTATTTATAATGCTGAAATGATACGTTCTTTGGGAATGAAAACCCCTATTGTATATGCGGGCAACGTGGAAAATCAAGAAGAAATGGATTTGATTTTTGATGAAGAAAGCGGCCAGGAACTTTATAATATTGAAAATGTCTATCCCAAGATAGATACTCTAAATGTTGAACCTTGTAGAAAAGTTATACAGGATGCATTTGAAAAGCATATAATTCATGCACCGGGGATGGAACATGTTAGGGAACTTGTAACAGGACCTATTATCCCAACACCGGGTGCTGTTATGGAATGCACTAAGCTGCTCTATGAATGCATTGGTGATTTAATCGTACTTGACGTTGGTGGAGCTACCACTGACCTTCATTCTGTAGCCTCAGAGTCAGATCAGGTTGCAAGAATTTTAGTGTCTCCGGAGCCAAAGGCAAAGAGAACGGTAGAAGGTGATCTTGGCGTTTATGTCAATAGGATGAAAGTAATTGAGTCGATTGGTGAAGAAAAGTTAAGGGAAGAATGCGAGGAAATGGGCATTGATCTTGATAAAACCCTTGAATCTTACGTAGCAATCCCTAAGAATGAAGATGAATTTAAGCTAGTAGAGAGATTAACAAAAGAGGCTGTTATCAAGGCTGTTGAACGTCATGCAGGCAAAATCAGATACATCTATGGTCCAAGTGGAAGAAGTACAGTTGCAGAAGGAAAAGACCTTACCCAGGTTCGATATATAGTAGGTACCGGTGGTGCGCTGACAAGACTCCCAAACAGAGTAAAGATAATGGAGACCATAGCGGAGCATAACGAGTCAGGAATGCTTTTATTCCCTTCAAAACATGCAGAAATTCTAGTTGATAACATGTACATTATGGCATCTCTTGGCGTTTTAAGTATGACTCATAGGGAGGGTGCAATTAAACTCCTTGAACAAAGCCTTGGAATTAGCTTTCAGGGTAAAGCTCTAAAGAAAGATGAAGAGCCAATCTACATTAGAGAACTTTTGAGAGAAGAAAAGGAAGCTAAGGAAAAGGAAGAACAGCATCGCAAAGAGATTGAGGCCATGGAAGCAATGGGGTACGACATGAGCGACTTTAAAGGAGAGCTTCAAATAGGCGGTGAAAACGACAGAGCAAAGAAGGCGGAAGCGGAAAAAGCTACAAAAGCTAAAGGATAAAGTGGTGAACCGGAAAACTTCACAGAAGGAGTCATAGAGACTTGCAATCTTAAGAAGCATGTTGAACCAACGGAAACACCCCAAGCCTCCAAAACGCAACATAATATTCAGCATCCGATAACGTGCAACAAAGAGTGTAAATATTGCTTTAGACTACATTGCAAAGATAGAAAAGAAGAAGTAGGAAGATAGAATAATCAAGATAAAGAGGAAAAACCATGTACCCAAGAATTGTAATAGATTTAAAGAAACTTGAATCAAATATTGAAACCTTAGCAAAAATCATAAAAGATGAAGGGAATTGCTCCCTGATGCTTGTAACTAAAGGACTTTGTGCTGACCTGGAATTGGTAAAAATGCTTTCAGTAAATAAAAGAGTTGACTTCGTTGCAGATTCTCGTATGAAAAACATTGAAAGCTACAGCAAAATCGTCAGGCATGCGGGTAAGAAAACAGCTTTAATCAGAATACCTATGTTAAGCGAAATTGAAGACATAGTGCAGCATGTAGACCTCTGCTTCAATTCAGAAATAGAGACTATAAGAGCTATAGATGCAGCGGCAAAAGAAAAAGGCAAAGTACAAGATATTTTGCTTATGATAGACCTAGGTGACCTTAGAGAAGGAATTTTCTTTGAAAACGAAGAGGAAATTCTTAAAGTAGCAAAAGAGGTTGATTACATGGAAAATGTAAATCTCTATGGTGTTGGTGTCAACCTGACTTGTTATGGGGCTATTATTCCTAAAAATGAGAACTTGTCTAAGCTTGTTCAAATCGGTCATAAAATTGAAAAGACGACAGGCAGAAAACTCGAAATGTATTCCGGTGGAAACTCAAGTTCGATTTACTTAGTTGATAGTGAGCTAATGCCTAGAACTGGAAGAATGCCAGAAGGAGAAAAAATGCCTGAGGGTATTAATAATCTTCGTCTTGGGGAGGCTTTCCTTCTTGGAAATGACACGGCTTACGAAACGGAAATTCCTGAAACATATTACGATGCAATTAAGCTTGAAGCTCAGATTGTGGAGCTTAAAGAAAAACCGTCTTTGCCAATCGGCGAGGTTGGGGTCGATGCTTTTGGAGAAAAACCTTTCTATGAGGACAAAGGCATAATGAAAAGAGCTATAATTGCGGTGGGAAAACAGGATACGGACCTAGGTTCAATGACTCCATGTGATGAAAGAATTGAAATCATGGGTGGCAGCTCCGACCATATTATTCTTGATTTAACCAAATGTGGTGACGATTATAAGTTGGGAGATATAGTTGAGTTTACTGTAGGATACGGTGGAATGCTTAAATTAGCAACATCTCCATATGTAGGTAGGAAGTATATGAAATAAAGGGCAATAAGAACATTAGGAGTATAAATTATGTTCATTGCTATGCAGAGGCTTAAATGAAGAATTAAGGCTAAATGATAAACAGGTGTTGAATGATTAATCATTCAACACCTGTTTTTAATAATATTATTTAGCGATTTTTAAATTTTAAAAGCTTGAAAGCTTGAAATATAAATACAATCTTTTATGTAACTCCTAAATTTATAAACCAAGTTTAGAAAGTAAAGCAGCTTTAGGAAGTGCTCCGACAACGTTAGCCTTTTTTTCGCCACTTTCAAATAGAAATACTGCGGGAATTGTCATAATTCCATACTTCATTGCAAGCTCCTGACTTTCGTCAACATTAACCTTACATACTTTTACAGATCCTTTTTTCTCTTCAGCGATTTCGTCAAGCGTTGGAGCAAGATTAACGCAGTGACCACACCATGGAGCCCAAAAGTCCACGATTACGGGAACATCACTTTTTAATACTTCAGCTTCAAAATTATCATTGTTTACATTTACTACCATAATTTTCCTCCTATAACTGCAATATCATAATTTGAATTCAATCCCAATTTAAGATATTGCTTTTTATGAATCATTGATTGGTTAGAATATCGGATTCGCTTTGTATTATGGATAAGGCATCTCTTACTTTGCTTTCTATAAACTGAGGAAGAGTTTTAATAGTCGACCTATCCATCTTATCCAGCCAAATTGGGTCCAAAAACCGGACTGTTACAGGATGTTCTGATCCGGTTTTTAAATACCCTTGCTTTTCGTACCATCTATAAGTGCCATCAAGAACAACGGGTACTATCGGGGCTTTACGGTCTCCACCGGTTGCTAGTTTAAAACTCCCCGGTTTAAATTCGCCCAAATCAGGTCCTTGACTTCTTGTGCCTTCTGGAAAGATAAGTATAGAATCGCCACTATCAATCCTTTGTCGGCTCTCCTTAAACACCCTTAATGAAGATCTTGGATTTCCTCTTTCAATGAAGTATCCTCCAACTGATTTTACCCAATTTCCTACATAAGGAACTTTCTCAATTTCAGATTTTGCTATAAAACCTGATTGTTTCTTTCCTAATGCGTACAAAATAGCTACAACGTCTAAATACCCTTGATGATTAGAAATAAACACACAACCTAAATTTTCGGGTATTTTTTCTCTGTCAATAACAGTTATATGAAGGTCAAAATCTTTGACAATTTTTTTCATACATTCAAAATTCTTCTCACCTATAAACTGCCTAACTTCCGCAGGTGTTGAGGTGAGTCGTTTTTTGTCTATGGTTCTTCGCAACCTTTCCATACGTGCTAGTTGTTTTACAACTTTAATTGCACTAATTGGAAGCATAAAGTATTTTTCTAACGCCACGATTGTTTCCGCCCTTTCCTACGCATATACTATACCACATTCGAGGTGGAAATTTCCATACTAAAAGTGTATAATATACCGAGAAAGGAGTAAAATTGAGAATGAATGTACGTAAGATAAAAAGGCGAAAAATTGCGATGGCTTTGATTGGATTTACTATAATTCAGTCGGCGGCAATAATTGCTCTCTATTTAGAAGTCTTCAGCGAAGATTGGGGATTTGGTGCATTTTTAGTTATTTTACTTTTGCCAGCAGCCATTGAGGTTGCTATTATTTGTCGATTATTAGCCGGTGCCGGAGGGAAAAAATATGACTAAAAAATATTTTGCTAATAAAAAATCAGTAAAGTTTAAAAATCTCTACCTAAGATTAATTATTGGAGTCTTAGCGCTGGGGATTTTTATATATGTGGGATGGAGCATTTCGTCCGTTGGAAGGGGCCCGGCTCTTTTTGATGATTATATTAGATTTTGGATATATAAACAAAGATGTGAATGGTTAACACCTTTAGTAAAAGGGATTACATATTTGGGCAACTGGCAAACTATCTTTATAATTTCAATTATACTTGCTATTTATAATAAAACAAGGTTTTGTCTTGGGATTCCTGCCATAACCGTATCTCTTATTTCTGTAGGGATTTATTCGTTGCTTAAAATCGAATTCCAAAGGCCAAGACCTGATGTTGCCCTACACTTAGTTTCTCAGGGAGGGTGGTCTTTTCCGTCAGGTCATTCTATGAACTGTATAGTTTTTTATGGAACAATTTTTTATATTTTATGGATGTATGGAGACAGAATAAAACACAGAAGACTTTGGCTTGCGATGACGGGGTTACTCATTCCTGCAATAGGAGTTTCCAGAGTGTATGTCGGTGTTCACTATCCTACGGACATAGTTGGAGGATGGACTTTCGGGGGCTTTATTTTGATACTTTTTTCTTTATGGATTGATTTCGTGGTTATGTATAAATCTTTGTGGGTAGATAAGTATCATAAATTTTTAAAGTAACTAAAGAAATATACAGGAGAAAGGAGAAGTACAATGAAAGTACAATCAATTATAGACGCAATAGGAAATACGCCTCTCATGCTCCTTGATAGATATTTAAAAGCCAAGGGACTTGAGGGTGCTAGTGTTTACGGTAAGCTTGAAGCTTTAAATCCAACAGGAAGTGTTAAGGCAAGGGCAGCGTCATATATGTTAAACAAAGCGAAGGAAACAGGTGCTTTAAAAGATGGGGGCACGGTTATTGAACCGACTTCTGGGAATACAGGGATTGCTTTAGCTGCAATGGCAAGGGCCATGGGATATAAGGCCGTAATGGTTATGCCGGAATCCATGAGTGCAGAAAGAAGATCTATGATTACTGCATATGGAGCAGAGCTTGTGCTTACACCGGCAACGGAAGGAATGCAGGGCACCCTAGACAGAACAAAGGCAATACTTGAAGAGCTTAATAACAAAGAGCCGGGTAGTGGATTTTCACCGAGCCAATTTGATAATGAGGCCAATGCATTAGCTCATTACGAAACTACGGGTCCGGAAATATGGAGAGATTTGGAAGGTCGTGTTGATGTATTTATAGCAGGCGTTGGTACAGGAGGAACTATAGCTGGTGTGGGAAAATTTTTGAAAGAAAAAAATCCAAATGTTAAGATTATTGCTGTAGAACCTGAAGGGTCGCCTCTTTTGTCTCAAGGAAAAGCAGGCCCACACAAAATACAAGGCATTGGTGCTAATTTTATTCCAGGAATTATCAGTGATGACGTTAGAGAAAATATTATAGACGAAGTTATTACTGTGGGAGATGAAGAATCTAAAGTAGCTGCAGGTATTTTGTCGAAAACCGAAGGATATCTTGCTGGAATTTCGGCAGGGGCTGCGCTTGTGGCGGTGGAGAAACTGTTAGAAAGGGAAGAATTTAAAGGAAAAAATATTGTAACTATATTGCCAGACGGTGGTGATAGATATATGTCGATGAATTTATATGATTAATTTTGAGTAAACCTTTGAGAAAAGGGTATCAAATAGGTGTTTGGTTAACTAGTAAATTGACTTGAAATAAATCAAGTAATTTAGTAGAATAATTAATATAAAAATAATATGACAATAAAGGAGGCACTCTTATGAAGAAGTATGAATGTGGCGCATGTGGATATATCTATGATCCAACTGTTGGAGATCCAGATAATGGTATCCCAGCAGGAACAGCTTTTGAAGATCTTCCTGCAGATTGGAAATGTCCACTTTGCGGAATGGGCAAAGATGTTTTTGAAGCTGTAGAAGAATAGTTCGTTAAGCTTAGCTGGCTTCTTGGAGAGATTGGGTTTTGGCCTTTTCTTTTCGAGTTGCCAGCTTAAATTTTGTTTTAAGAGATTTGTGAGTGATTGAGGGAAGTAATGAGCGACGTAATTTTTAAGTTTAGTTATGGCCTTTTCATCTTAACTGCAAGAGATGGTCAAAAGGACAATGGATGTATCATAAATACAGCAATGCAGGCAACAGCAGAGCCGTTTAAAGTTTCTATGACTTTAAATAAACAGAATTATACTCACGATATGATTATGAACAGTAAGAAGTTTACTGTTTCGTTCTTAAGTGAGGATGCGGATTTTGAATTATTTAAAACTTTTGGATTCTCATGTGGTAAAGATGTGGATAAATTTGCTGATTTCAAAGATTGTGAAAGAGGCGAAAACGGTGTTTACTACATTACTAGAGGTACCAACGCTATGGTATCTGTTGACGTAGAACAGACACTAGATATTGGAACTCATACAATTTTTGTGGGCACTGTTACAGAAGAGAAGGATCTTTCTGATTCTGCGTCTTGTACATACAACTACTACCAGAATCATGTTAAGCCAAAACCTGCAGCTGTCAAAGCTGATGATGGAGTAGAGAAACAGGTATGCACAATTTGTAATTATATCTATGACCCTACCAAGGGTGATCCGGAGCATGGAATTCCTGCAGGAACTAAATTTGAAGACATTCCAGAAGATTGGGTTTGCCCTATTTGCAAACATGGTAAAGAAGTTTTCAAGGTTGTTGAGTAATAGAAAATAGGATAAATAATATCTTAAAATGCACATAATTTGTGCAAAATTTAATATTGAGATGGATTTGCATTTTAAAGGAAATCAGTGAGAATCTGATGCGGTACCGCCACTGTGAGAGGGAGTAATATGTAATAAAGCCACTGAGTATATTGGGAAGGCGCATATTACGTTAATCTTTAGCCAGGATACTTTAGCACTTCTTAAAACTAACTTGACGAGTATTCGAGACGTTTTATTAAACCTTTTTAGTTATATTTGTCTAAAAAGGTTTTTTTGTTGCAATTCATGGTGCATGTTCATGAGTAAAACAGATTGCATAAAGGGGGAGATAGTAATGCACAAGAGAGATAATAATTTAGAAATTAAATGTGAGTGTGAAATATGGTTAGAGTAGCTTTTTATGGTAAGGGAGGAATAGGAAAATCTACAATTGCATCCAATATGGCAATCTCGTGTGCGCAAAAGGGGATGAAAGTATTATTAATTGGATGTGATCCCAAGGCAGATTCTACAAGAAATATAATGGGAAGACGCATTCCTACAGTAATTGATGTAGCGGGAGAAAATAGTGATTCTTTAACTTTGGAAGACATTATTTTCAAAGGACGATATGGGATCTCATGTATTGAAGCAGGAGGTCCAGAATCAGGTTGTGGATGCGCTGGACTAGGAATTACTCTTATGCAGAACGAACTAGAAACTCTAGGCGTTTTTAATAAAAATTGGGACATTATCATCTATGACATATTAGGCGATGTTGTATGCGGAGGGTTTGCTGTGCCCGTAAGAAAAAAATTCGTAGACAAAGTAATTGTTATTTCTTCTTCAGAGCTGATGTCGGTTTATGCAGCAAATAATATATTAAAGTGTGTAAGGTCAGCATCAACTAGTGAATTCCCAATGCTAGGTGGGATCGTTTTAAATAAAGTTTTAGACGAAAATGACATTAAGATAATTAATGTTTTTGCGAATAAAACAAATTCTAAAGTACTTGGTGAAATAGAATATAGTAGTAAAATGAGAGATCTGGGATACAAAATATGCCATCAGATAATCGAGGACGCATCAATAGGAGAAAAAGTAAATGCAATATCTTCATTAATATTAAGTAATACTGAATGCACTGTCCCAACTCCATTGACAAATAATGAATTCGATTTATTTGTTGGAGAAATTAATAGTATGTTGGGGTGTTAAGCTTATGAGAACCAATGGTGTAATTGATGCGGAAAAAAGAGCTCCTAATGTTTGTCAACAAAATAAAATGGGAGAAAAAATATTAAATTTGGATAAAACGGCAATAGTTGTTACGGGATCATACGCATGTACAAGAGCAATGTATAATCTAGCTACTTTTATGAAAAAAGATGATGTATTTTTCTGCAGACTTTCTCAGAAAGAATACGCAGTAGGAAAGGTAGAAGGGAAAATAATAAATACATTAAATGAAGCTCTTCTTAGGACTAACATAAAATCAGTTATTATATATGCATCTTGCTTAGATATTTTAACACAAACAGATTTTAATTATATAATTTCTAGAGCAGATAATCCTAATAATGTATCAGTAGATGTTTTCTTGAGAGGACCGCTAATGAAAAGAAAGGGGAACATACTTTCAGAACTCAAACCCTCATGTAATAATAGCGCAAATCAAGAAATCAAAAAAGAAACTAGATATAAATTGCCTCCATTATTCCCTGATATTAATAATATATGTGCAATATTAGAACAATTCGGGCTAGACTATTATTTGGTTACTGCCGGTGGATGTGCTTCTAGTATAATGAATAATAGTGATGACAGAGAATATACAATAAGGCACTCAAAATTAAATGATATACAGATTACCCTAGGACCAGAAAAAATTTTGTCTCAAGCAATCATAAAAGACTGTATGTTAAGGGATGTAAATTCGGTTGTACTCATGGGTAGTGCAGTGCCTTCGTTTACTAATATAGATTTAGATAACATTTCAAAAGACTTGACAGAAAATAATATAAAAAATTTTATAATTCCATCTGACGGCTTTTCTGATGGACTGATTGGTTCATATAATGCGTATCTTTACATAGGGAAATACTTAATAAATCGAACTGGTATTAATAAAAATAATAAGCAGATAAATATCATAGGTCATGATCCCATGGTTTTTGGCACATCTTCTACAGTGGAAGATTTGTCAGGATATCTTATCCAGAAAGGATTTTCAGTAAATTTACTGGGCAGAGGAAACTCTAAAGGTATAGTAGATGCCTCAAATGCAGTTCTAAATTGTGTCGTTTCCTCCTCGGCCATTGCTTTGGCGAAGTGGATGGAATCAGAATTTAATATACCATATATACAGGGGATACCTGTAGGTAAGTATGAGTTAGAAAAATACATTAATAAACTATATAAGATGTCGGGGGAGTTAGATAAAGTAAATGATACAGGATTTAGATGCAAAAATGCAAAGTATAATAAGGTTGCAATTATAGGAGAGCCAACTGTTTCTCGTAGCATTTTATCTTATTTCCAAAATGAAATGGGATTTCAAAATGTAAATACATATATGTACTCACCAAATAAAAAAATAAAATCCTATTTTCAACTAGAATATCCTGAGCATGGATATTTTGAAGATGAGAATGAATTGATTGAAATATTGGAGGATTATGAAATTATAGTCGGAGATCCTATATACAAAAATTTTGCTAAAGATAGTGTGATTTTTATTGCTCTCCCAGATCCAGGGGTAAGTGGCAATGAATTTAATAATAGTCCAAATATATTTGCCGAAAGGGGGGCAAAATATTTTGCAAAGTGGATAAATTTAACATGAGATCAAGTTTTTATGAGTTAAGAGATGTTGAATCGGAAAGGAATTTTTATGAAAAAAAGAATATTTATTTTGTTTTTATCTCTAATAATGGTAATTGCGTTTGCTGCAGGATGTGGCAGTAAAGAAAAGCCTGTTAATGAAGACGCAGGGAAAAGAACAGTCGTTGACGCAACAGGTGCTAAAATAGAAGTGCCAGCTAATCCTAAGCATATTGTCGTATCACCTGTAGTTTTACCAAATATGATATATTTTTTAACTGAAAAAGATGACAATCAATTGGCTATTACACAAGCTGCATTTAAAGGGTACGAGAATTCAATAATGAAGGATATGGCACCTGATTTTGCTAAAAAAGTAAATACGACAATGATAAACAATGAGATGCAAGTTAATTTAGAGGAATTGGCGGGAAGTGATGCTGACCTTGTAATATATTGGGATACTCAATCGGAAGAAGCAAAGAAAGTTAATGAAATGGGAATACCTGCCGTTTGTGTTACTTCGGCAAAGGATATGGACTCTTTAAAATCACTAATCACTATGCTTGGTGATATACTGAATAAAAAAGACAGAGCTGCTCAATTATTAAAATGGTATGATGATGTTGAAACAAAAGTTAATAAAAAAGCAGAGAAAATAAATGCACTGGCTCCGGAAAACAAGCCAAGAGTACTTCAGCTTAGAAATTTACAAGAATTAAGTGTTTATGCAAAAGGTGTTGACGCAAAACTCATTGAAACTGTTGGAGGCACCAATGTTCAACTAACTGGACCTGCGGCGGATAGTTCAAAGTTAACCATGGAAGAGGTATTATCCTTTGACCCAGAAATAATATTGCTAAGTAATTGGGATGATTTCACTCCGCAAGACTTGTATGATAACAAGATTCCAGGACAGGATTGGAGCGGAGTTTCAGCTGTAAAGCATCATAAAGTATATAAAGTTCCAAAGGGATTGTATAGATGGACACCTCCTAACTGTACAGAAAAACCTTTATATGAGCTATACCTTGCGTCTATAATACAACCTAATATATATAATATAAAAATCGAAAAGGAAATAAAGGATTTCTTTAAAACATTCTTCAAATATGATTTATCAAAAAAACAAATGGATAAAGTTATGCATAGAGATATGAATGAGGAGAAAAAATAAATAATGAAGAAACAGATGTCAGATAGCATCAAGAGGAGAATAAGAGACATATTTTCTGGAAAAAATTATAATTTATTAATTTTGATTCTTGTAATAATTCTCACATTGAGCATGATACTGTCTATAAGTATAGGGAGGTATCAGATTAGTTTAACAGACTTAATGAAGACACTGACATCCCACTTATTATCTATTGAGAAAAGTTATAACACAAGAGAGGAGAGCGTTATTTTTGTTCTTAGACTTCCAAGAATAATAGCTGCTGTTTTAGTAGGTGGATCGCTTGCGCTTTCAGGAGGAGTATACCAAGGGGTTTTCAAAAATCCCTTGGTATCACCTTATATACTTGGAGTTTCATCGGGAGCATGTGTCGGGGCATCTCTTGCAATTATTTTTTCGTTTAATGCCACAGGAATACAAGTATTTGCGTTCTTGTTCGGGATTATTACCGTATTAATAACCACTACAATCACTAAATTTTTAAAAAGTAGTTCTGTGACAATTTTGGTATTATCTGGTGTAATTGTAAACGGATTTATGAGTGCAATTATGGGAATAATAAATTATATCGCTGATCCAGAGGATGAACTACCATCAATTGTATATTGGCAAATGGGAAGTCTTGAGAAAATAAGCATATCATCACTTGTTCCAATAGCTATCCCAATGATAATAGTAGTAATAATTATTATTAGAATGAGATGGCAGATAAATCTATTGTCGTTAGGAGAATCAGAAGCAAAATTTTTAGGAGTAAATGTAAAAAAGACTCGTGGTTTAATGATTATATTTTCAACCTTTCTTACAGCTTCTGCAGTATGTTTATGTGGTACAATTGGATGGGTTGGGCTTGTTATACCTCATTTGGGAAGAATTATTACGGGACATGATAATCTTAAATCGATACCAGTGAGCTTTATAATGGGGGCTATATTTATGGTTATAATTGATACCACAGCAAGATCTATAACCAGCCTAGAACTACCGATAAGTATATTAACTGGGATTATTGGCACTCCATTTTTTTTGATAGTATTAATGAATCAGAAAGGAAAAGTGATTTGATAGTTGAAGTAGAAAATTTAACTTTTGCATATAGCGGACAAAAAAATATATTTTCTAATGCCAGTTTTTCCCTTGATGAAGGAGAAGTATTGACAATTTTAGGACCAAATGGCTCGGGTAAATCTACATTGCTCAATTGCATATCTAATATAATAACTCCTAGGGCTGGAAGAGTATTGTTAAATAATAGAAATATTAGAGACATGAAAGAAAAAGATATAGCTAAGATACTTGGGTATGTTCCACAAATGCATTCGCCGACGTTTTCCTATTCTGTTAGAGAATTTGTGCTTATGGGTAGAGCTGCATACCTAGGAGTATTTCAAAAACCAACTAGATTAGATTACACTATGTCAGATGAGGCTATATCTAAATTGAACATATCCCACCTAGAAGGAAAATCATACACTGAAATAAGTGGTGGCGAGAGGCAACAGGTGCTCATAGCAAGAGCTATCGCTCAAAATCCTAAGGTGCTTATTTTCGATGAACCAACTAATCACTTGGACTATGGCAACCAGCTAAGGGTAATGAAAATAATAAAGGATTTAGCCAAAGAGGGATATGCAATTGTAATGACAACACATATACCTGATCATGCGATTATTCTGGGAGGAAAGGTAGCTATATTAGATAAAAAAGGGATTTTAACTGTGGGTGAATCTGAAAAAATTATTAACGAAAAGCTTTTGAAATCAATATACAAAGCTGATATAAAAGTTAAATACATAGATGAAATAGGTAGAAAAGTGTGTTTTCCTGGAAATACAAATTAGTAAATACAATATTACCTAGCGATTACTGGCACACTAAATTTAGAATAAAAGATCTTGATAAATTGGGCAATATATCAAGATCTTTTATTCTGTGTATCTATTTTATAAACTTTACTTCTTGCCTAGATTCTTTTTGGATGCATATAAGAAAAGTACTAAGCATCCAATAGCGAATATTACTCCGATAACGTAGGCAATTTTTGGATTAATCTGAAATCCTTCGGGAGCAATTAATATGTAAGTAGACGTCACAGCGGACATAAACGTTGCGGGTATTGCACATATTAAGTAATTTTTCTTGTGCTTATATAGATATGCTGCTCCTGCCCATAATGCAATCATAGCAAGGGTCTGGTTAGACCATGAGAAATATCTCCAGATGATATTAAAGTCAAGTTGAGATAAAACTCCGCCTATGATTAGAAGCGGCGCTGTAAGTGCAAGTCTGCGTTTCGTATCCTTCTGGTCAACTTTGAACCAATCGGCGATTGTAAGTCTAGCTGATCTGAAAGCGGTATCACCAGATGTGATAGGACATGCAATAACACCTATCATTGCAAGTACTGCTCCAACAGGGCCTAACAGCACGTGACAAATTTCGTAAACTACGCCATTTGCAGTATTTTGTGCTAGGGCATTAGCAAGACCACCTGTTGACTGGTAGAATGCAACTCCACCTGCTGCCCAAATAAGAGCGATGACGCCTTCTGCTACCATTGCACCGTAGAAAACTTTTCTTCCGTCTTTTTCACTCTTAAGACATCTAGCCATCATTGGAGATTGGGTTGCGTGAAATCCGGAGATTGCTCCGCAGGCTACTGTAATGAACATGAAAGGCCAAATAGGAGTATTTTTCGGATGTAGATTTGATAATTCCATTTCCGGAATATGATATCCCCCGATAATAATTCCGCCGGCTACACCAATGCACATAATAATTAAACATATTCCAAAGATTGGATATAGCTTTCCGATAATTTTGTCAATCGGAAGCAATGTAGCGAGAAAATAATACGCTAAAATTATAATTAACCAAGTGACTGTTGTCATATTTGGAACTAACATGTGAAGCAAAGCTGCCGGACCTGTTGCAAATACAGTTCCCACAAGAACTAATAAAACGACTGAGAAAACACGCATAACGTTTTTCATTATTTTGCCAAGATAATGTCCTGTAAGTTCTGAAATTGATGCCCCGTCATGTCTAATTGAAAGCATTCCGGACATAAAGTCGTGAACACCGCCACCTAGGATAGTTCCCAGAACAATCCAAATAAATACTACAGGACCCCACTGAGCACCTGCCAAGGCTCCGAATATTGGACCAAGGCCTGCGATGTTCAGCAGTTGAATAAGGAACACCTTGGGTGTTGAAATTGGAACATAATCAATACCGTCCTGATGAGATATTGCTGGAGTTGGCTTGTCAGAAACTCCAAAAGTTTTTTCTACAAAAGCACCATAAGTCAGATAACCAACAATAAGAATTCCCAGTGCAATAAAAAATGTAATCATAAATCCTCCATTATTCTTTTATGTACAGAAAATAATACAATTGAGATTATATATTGAAGTAAATGGAGATGTCAATAAATTAACTAAATTTTCAAGGTTCCCTTGTTAAAAATATTTAAGTACAGGTGAAAATGGCTATTTCCAGAGTTTATCGGGATACAGTCCTTTGTCTTTCATTGACTGTATTGCATTTGAAACTAAAGCTTTATCCTCTTGATATGTCATGCCATACCATTTATCATGAGAAGGCAAAATCTTTACCTTTGCAGTTCTATCAGAAATCATTTTATCTACTACAGATGGTAGAAAATATTCGGCTTTCAAAGGATTTTCATTGAGTGCATTTTCTAAAAATACGGGAAATCCCTCTATCATCGCTGTCATGAATTCTTGTGTATATCCCCAAAAGTTCATGGATACAAAAGATTCCTCAGATAGCTCAACTTGTTCTCCGGTATTTTCATCTTCGTATATAATTTCCCCGGAATCTAGTCGCCAAATCTTGGTTCTTTCTACTATGTCTGTAAGATAAGATTCTTCGTCTACTTGACATACACCCCTTGCAACATGTCCTGATTCAGATAAGGTGTTTTTAAGAGGATATCCTACCATAGCAAAAGTGGCCGGCAAAGTATTTTGGTCTGATGGGCTCTTCTCCTGAGATAGAAAATCGTATATTTGTGCAAAAGCACCGGGCCCGTAATAGTCATCTGCATTGATTACGGCGAAAGGACCCTTGACAAGATCCCTTGCAGCCATAACTGCTTGACATGTGCCCCACGGCTTGGTTCTGCCTTCGGGAACTGAGAATCCTTTTGGCAAATCATCTAGTTTCTGATATGCGAAATGCATGTTTATATACTTTGCAGCTCTATCCTGAAGAAGATTGTTAAAGGCCTCTTGATGTTCCTCGCGGATTATAAAGACAACATCCTTAAAACCTGCCATCATAGCATCGTAAAGAGAGAAGTCAAGTAAGATTTCTCCTTGTGGAGTAACTGGGTCCATTTGTTTTAAACCGCCGTATCTGCTTCCCATACCGGCAGCCATTATAATTAATGTCGCTTTAGTTATCATATTTTCTCCTTTTTATAGTGATTTCCTGAGCAACAGAAAGCATTAATTTAATTCTATTAAATTGGTTTACCTCTGAAGCTGACGCATCAAAATCAATAGGAACAATGTTGACGTCGCCATAATGTTCCCTTATTGATTTGAGTATA
This sequence comes from Eubacteriales bacterium KG125, assembly GCA_050908895.1. GTDB lineage: Bacteria > Bacillota > Clostridia > Peptostreptococcales > Anaerovoracaceae > S5-A14a. Next base: position 347,823 of record CP171222.1, read on the forward strand.
CCCTTACCTGTTATGTGATTTGGTAAGCAACCAAAAGGTTGTACACATATTATATTTCTTATGTCATGGTCAATCAAGTCTATCATTTCACCTGTTAATAACCATCCTTCACCGTACTGATTAGAAAGGCTTACGTAATTAGAAGCTTTTCTAGCTATAGTATCAATTTTTTCAGGGACTTGATATTTGGATTTTTTTAGGTAGCTTCTCACAATGTCTCGGTAAAAATCGATATAGTTAATCAAGAGATTGGAAAGAAGCTGCGGCATTAGCGGTTGAGATAGGTCACGACGTTTAAACGTAGCGTTTTTAAATGAATACATCATAAAATCTGTCAAATCTGATAAAACAGCCTCAGCACCCTCGGCTTCCAAATTATCGATAAGGAAATTATTAGCTTGGGGGAGATATTTTACTAGAATTTCCCCAACGATTCCAACCTTTGGTTTTGTTATATTTTTTGTAGGTATTGCAGAAAAAGCCTTAATTATGCCTTTAACATTTTTTCTGAAAGCACTCAAACTGAAATCCTTATTTGCAGCTAATTCTTTAATTAGCTTATCTTTAACATGGTTTGCCTGTCCATGAGCCTCCTCATATGGCCTGGTTGCAAGAAGGCATCTCTGAATCAAATCCCCATATTGTAGTCGGATAATCAGCCTTCTACCAAGAGAAATGGTTTGACTGGTAGATAACTTTATACCGGGATGAGACTCGATGCCTTGGAAAGATAGTGCCAAAACCGGTATTTGAGAGAACCCTGCGTCAGAAAGGGCCTTTCTTATAAGTGCTACATAATTTGAAGCGCGGCATGCCCCGCCTGTCTGAGAAATCATCAAAGAAATATTATCTGGATTGTATTTCCCTCTATTTAAAGCTTCAAGAAATTGTCCCACAACAAAAATGGAAGGATAACAGGAATCATTATTAACGTATTTTAAGCCATTATCTATAACAGTTTGCCCCAAATTTTCCATGAGTTCAACATTGAAATCAAAATCAGAACCTAGAGTTGACATGAGACTGAACTGTATAGGTGCCATCTGCGGGATTAAAATTGTATGTTTTTCCTTATGCTCTTTGCGGAACAAAATAACTTGCTTGCAGTCATGAACTTCTAAAGGTTTGGTATTTCGACCATTAAGAGTCTCTATTAGAGATCTTATTCTAATCTTTATGGCTCCTAAATTGCTAACTTCATCAATCTTAAGGACTGTATGGAGTTTGTTGTAATGTTGGAGAATTTCGTGAACCTGATCTGTTGTGATTGCATCCAGTCCACAACCAAAGGAGTTAAGTTGAATCAACTCTAGGTTTTCCGTTTGACCAACATATTTAGCAGCACGATATAACCTTGCGTGGTATGTCCATTGATCTAGAACTCGAAGATTATGCTCAATATCAACGTTTTCTAATAGAAAATCAGGTGTTAGAACACCAAGACCGAGGGAAGTAATAAGCTCCGGAATACCATGGTTTATTTCCTTGTCCAGATGATAAGGTCTGCCAACTAAGACAATAGCCTTTATATTGTTTTTTGATAATTCTTCATACGTCTTTTTCCCAAGAGCAATGTTTTTTTCTCTAGATTCTGCTACTGCCCTAAAGCCCAAGGTGCATGCTGCTTCTATTTCCTCCAATTTGATATTAGAGAAAATCGTAGATAGACGATTTGCTAATTTTTCAGAGTCGTGAAGAGATAAGAATGGATTCACAATAGGAATTCCATTTAAATTCATATTGTTTTTTATAACTTCGGAATATTCACAAACTACAGGACAATTAAGAGAATTATTTTGCTTGTCAAACTCTTTTTGCTCGTAAAATACCGATGGATAAAAAATAAAATATTAAATTTTCTATGTGACCGTGGACAAGTTTTGCAGGGTAACAAGCTGTTTCCGATGGGATAGTATCAATGCCATCCTCATAGGTTTTCCTAGTCGTTTCATCAGACAAAATAACATGATATCCCAGAGTTGTAAAAAACTATGCCAAAACGGATAATTCTCATACATGTTAAGAACCCTAGGTATCCCCACGCTGCCACGGAAAGCTTTGTCTTTAGGAAGACAAGGTCTATCAAATAAAAGGGAATACTTATCTGCAAACAGGTTTGGTAGTGATTTTACTGCCGGTTTTAAGTTTACCCCTCCTTTTTCACAGCGATTACCGGTTATATATTTTGCTTTGTTAGGAAAAATATTAATTTTAATCCTACATTGGTTACTACAACCTTTGCAATTTGTCTCTTTCTCTTCATAAGAAAAAGTTTTCAGATCATCTTCTGAAATTATACCGGATTCATTAGTAACACGATTTTTTGAAATTAATGCCATTCCGAAAGCTCCCATAAGACCGGATATGGAGGGTCTTGTAACTTGTCGGCCGGTTAAATTTTCAAAGGCACGCAAAACAGCGTCAGATAGGAATGTTCCTCCTTGAACGACGATGTGATTTCCAAGTTGTTTAGGGTCTCGAATTTTAATTACTTTTTGGATGGCATTTTGTATTACTGAGTAAGCTAGACCTGCTGCAATATCACAGGCTTCATATCCTTCTTTCTGTGCTTGCTTAACATTTGAATTCATGAAAACGGTGCATCTTGAACCAAGATCTACGGGATTTTTAGCCATGAGGGCGATTTCTGAGAATTTTATTGTTGACATGCCTATGCTTTTTGAGAAAGTTTCGAGGAAGGATCCACAGCCGGAGCTACAAGCTTCATTTAAAAGAATTGAATCAATGACTCCATCATGGATGCTCATAGATTTCATATCTTGAACGCCTATATCAATTATGAAATCTACTTCTTTATCGAAATACTTTGCTGCGATGAAGTGAGCTATCGTCTCTACTTCTCCGACATCTATATTGAGTGCTGCTTTTATGAAATCTTCACCATAACCTGTAACTCCTGAGGCTTTTATATAACTGTCTTTTGTTTTTGTTTTGTAGATATGTTCTAGTTCTTTTTTTAAGATGTTGAGTGGTTCTCCCTCGTTATTTGCGTAGGAAGAGTAGAGTATTTTGTTGTCGTCAGAAATTAGGACAAGCTTAGAGGTTGTAGATCCGGAATCTATGCCCAGATACATGGGCCCGGAATATTTTGCTAAATCCTCATATTCTATACTTATCTGATTATGTCTCTGTCTAAAATCTTTTAATTCTTTCAAGGTTCTGAAAAGAGGAGGGCGGTTTGTATTTGATCTGTCATCTTTAACCTTTAAATTGAGCTCATTTATTATGTTTTTTAAAGATGTAGAATTTGAGTCAAAAGAAGCAATAGCCGCACCTTTGGCAACAAAAATTTCACTGCCGATCGGTGTAATTACTTGGTTTTCATTTAAGCTGAGGGTTTTGATAAATCTTTCCTTTAGAGAAGATAGAAAATGCAAAGGTCCGCCTAAAAACGCTACATTGCCTTTTACAGGACGCCCAGGCTAAATTTGAAATGGTCTGATGCACCACTGATTGTAGCACGGACATGGCTATATCTTCTTTGCTTACACACTGATTGATAAGAGCCTGTACATCGGTTTTTGCAAATACACCGCAACGCGATGCTATCGGATGTATTTGTGAAAAAACCTTAGCTAAGATATCAAGTCCTTTGGCATCGGTGTTTAATAATGTGGCCATCTGATCTATAAACGCTCCTGTTCCACCTGCACATATGGAATTCATTCTGGATTCAATAGAACCTGTTAGATACAAAATTTTAGAATCTTCTCCCCCAAGCTCAATTGCTACATCGGTGTGTTCGATATATGTAGAGATAGCCTTTGATAAGGCTACAACTTCTTGGATAAAAGGTATACCTAAATATTTGTGTATATATAGTCCTCCTGATCCTGTAACATTAATGGTAACGTTAGCATTCCCGATAATGTTAAAGCATTCATGAAATACTCTCTCCATTGTGGTTTTGACATCAGACATATGGCGTGTATACGTCTGATGAATAACTTTAAAATTATTATCAAGGGCTACCAGTTTAACTGTTGTAGACCCTACGTCTAATCCTAAATGTATTGTCATTTTAATATCTCCTTCGAACTGCATTATACACCTTTTTGTCAGAATAATCTCTTTAAAATTTTTTAAATGACTTTCAGTTTTTATGGCACTTTTATGAGGAAATATCATGTAATTTTCAATAAATCCAGAATAAAACTTATTTGATTTATTAATACTTTGTGATATAATTAGCATAGATGGCTATACGAAGGGAGATATTTATGAATAAGAAAAGAAGTACATTGATGGCCGGCTTCCTAATCCCGTCCATCATAGGTATCATTTTATTTATGATACCGGTAAAAAAAGCCTGGTTCGGAATGACAGGTAAGGATGTGAATGACTGGACAATTTCAGTTAAGATTTTGGCTGATATAATTTCCGGCGCTATTGGTACTGCCTTACCACTTGTTTGTGTTATTATTGTTACAATTTCTGCTATTATGTCCTTGATTGCACTAGGTAAACCAAAGTTTATTGTTGAGCACCCAGTTTTAAAAGACACATTTGCTACAACACCAATATGGGTTGTAATTCGTGTTTTGGGTGCTATTTTTGTATGGTTAACATATCTTAAGGTCCAGGCGGGAGAAGGCAATAGTGGAGTCATCCATTGGATAACCAACGCAGATGATGGAGGATTCGTCCTTGGCGACTTGCTTACAACCTTAGTAATAATCTTTGCAATTGCAAGTTTGCTTTTACCTTTGCTACTTGATTTTGGCTTATTGGAATTTGTAGGAGCTCTGCTTACAAAAGTTATGAGACCTCTGTTCAAAATTCCTGGTCGTGCGGCAGTAGACTGTTTCACGTCATGGATTGGAGACGGTACGTTAGGTGTAATGTTGACGTGCAATCAGTATGAAGGCGGATACTACTCAACACGAGAAGCATCTGTAATTGCAACTACATTCTCAGCTGTTTCAATTACATTTAGTATAGTTGTTCTGGCACAGGTTGATTTGATGCAATACTTTGGACAATACTACTTGACGGTTTGTTTAATCGGTATTGTATGCGCAATAATTTGCCCGAGAATACCTCCTCTATCTTTAAAGAAAGATACTTACCTGGTAGAAGGAAAAGCTATGGGAGAAAGCTTACCTGAAGGCTTTGACAGTTCTGCTCAATATGGAGTACACTTGGCACTAGAAAGAGTTTCTGAGCATAAAGGTGCCGGACAGTTTATTAGTAACGGTCTAAAAAATATGGTTGGAATGTGGTTTGGAGTAATGCCGGTCGTAATGTGCATTGGTACATTAGCTTTAGCAATTGCCAATAATACTGAAGTTTTCACATTTTTAGGCAAGCCTTTCATGCCATTACTTCAGCTCTTAGATATTCCTGAGGCCGTTCATGCATCAAAGACTATGGTCGTAGGCTTCACGGATATGTTCACACCTGCAATTATCGCAGCCGGAACTGTAAAATCTGAAATGACTAGATTTATTATTGCGGTAATATCTGTTACACAGTTAATTTATCTGTCTGAAGTTGGTGGACTGATTTTGGGCTCTAAGCTTCCTGTTAATATTGGAGAACTATTCCTAATATTCTTGGAAAGAACTATTATCAGCTTACTAATCGTTGCTCCAATTGCACATTTGATTTTTTAATCAAATTTAGGAATAAATTGAATACAACTTTAAAGTTTTTCTTGATAAAAATTTTAAAACCGTAGAATATATTAAAAACCAAACGCTATAGCCAGAAAACCCCGTCGAATTTGACGGGGTTTTAGTTTAGGCAATGCAAAACTCGACATTTGATGAGGTGAGAAATTGCTAATAAAGATTGATGGTATATTGTTAAAGTAGTATTGAACCGGGATTCCTGTCAAAGAAGAGATTTTTCGAACCGGTATAAAGAGGTATCCCATATGCAATTTCAATATCGTCGGTTCCATCCTCATCAGCAAGTTGAAAGTATCGTAGCAAAACAGCCGCTCGTCCTGCAGAATACATAATGCGGTTATCAACGTGATGCTTAGAGGCAACTTCTACAGCAGAACCAAGAGCTATACCAAGATCCGTTATATTAAAAGCACATCTGCCGCCTCCTTTTTTCATTTCTCCGCAATTTTCAAAGCCGCACATAGCACATTCTTTGAGTCCAAAAGGCATTTGTATACATCCAAGAACTACAACAGCGTGGGACTGGTCAACATTATTACCATCTCTTATAAAAAATGGCAGATTATAGAAGTCTCCTAAAAAGCGCATTTTCTCAGCTAGCATATCTTTTTCCTTGCCTGTAATGACGAATCCTCTAACAGTATCTCTACCACTTCCCTTGGGTGCAGTTTTTGCAGCGGTAAGCATCATATCAGCTACCTGGAATGCAGTGTCTTTTTCTGAAGAACAAATATTTTTTATCATTAGTGTTACACCTCCGCACGGCTATTATCGCAACAAAATAGGGCTCTTGTCAATACAACTGACATAGAAATGGTGTTTCTGACATAAATTATTGACTATGAAATAAAAATTGTTAAAGGCTCATAATATATTTAAAAATAAGGAACAAGAAGAAAAGAGAAATCACAGCTTGCATTTTTGATATATATTGTGATAAAATATTAGAGCTATCGGGAAGTCATATATGTTGTGATGATGATAAGCAATTATGCAGAGGGTACCAAACTGGCACCTGAGCAGGAAAGAGGTGAAAACATGAAGGAAGGAATCCATCCTGATTATAAGGAATGTAAAGTAACTTGCGCATGTGGTAATGAATTCATTACTAAATCAACCGAGTCAGAGATAAGACTAGAAGTATGCTCAGCATGCCATCCGTTCTTTACAGGTCAGCAGAAGTTCGTTAATCGTGGCGGACGTGTTGAAAAGTTCAAGAACAAGTACAACATCGACTAATAATCAGACTAAGATGAGACCGCAAGAAATTGCGGTCTTTGTTTATGTTGGACATAGAAAGTCAATTTATGGTATAATATTAAGTTAGAAAAAACTCATGCGGACAGTTGTTTTGTGCGTTGAAATATAGGAGTAATGCGAATGTTTGATAAATTGGATTTTATACTTGAAAAATATGAGGAACTATCAGCAAAAGTCAGTGATCCTGACGTAATTGCCGATCAACCTCTATGGCAGAAACACATTAAAGAGATGGGCGAAATGGAGCCGATTGTAAAGAAGTATAAAGAATACAAAAAGGCGAAAGAATCTGTTGCGGAAGCCAAGGAAATCCTCGAAATGGAAGACGATATTGAGTTGAGAGAAATGGCTAAAATGGAGCTTTCAGAGCAAGAGGATAGCATAGAGACAATGGAAGCTGAACTGAAAGTTCTTTTGTTACCTAAAGACCCTAATGATGAGAAAAACGTTATACTGGAGGTCAGAGCCGGAACGGGCGGAGACGAAGCTGCCTTGTTCGGACAAGACATTCTAAGAATGTATATGCGATATGCGGAAAGAAATAGATGGAAAGCTGAAATACTTGAAATAAATGACACCGGAATTGGCGGAATTAAGGAAGCGGTGGTTCTTATTAAGGGTAAGGGTGCTTATTCAAGACTTAAGTATGAAAGTGGAACTCACAGAGTTCAGCGTGTGCCTGAAACTGAATCTTCCGGAAGGATTCACACATCTGCGGCTACCGTAGCAGTACTTCCGGAAGTTGATGATGTGGATGTAGAAGTTAATCCTAACGATGTTAGAGTCGATGTTTATAGGGCATCAGGAAACGGTGGACAGTGCGTAAATACTACTGACTCTGCAGTAAGACTTACTCATGTGCCAACCGGTCTTGTGGTGACCTGTCAGGACGAAAAATCTCAAATCAAAAATAAGGAGAAAGCTTTCAAAGTTTTGAGAGCTAGACTTTATGATTTGATGATGCAAAAGCAGAATGATGAAATTTCTGCTGAGCGTAGGAGCCAGGTTGGATCTGGAGACAGGTCAGAGCGTATCAGGACTTATAATTTCCCACAGGGACGAGTGACTGATCACAGGATAGGGCTGACTCTATATAAGCTTGAGAGCATTTTGGATGGGGAAATCAATGAAATTATCGATGCTATGACCACCCATGAACAAGCTGAGAAAATGAAAAATTTCTGATAATATTTTCAAGATAGGAAAATATAGAGGATTTTTAATACAGATTTCATGTGGGAGTGAAGGTAAATTAAGATGAAAACTAAAATCTTTAAAAATGTAGCCGAAGATATATGTGAGGCGAGCAAAATAATCGCATCCGGAGGTTTGGTGGCATTCCCTACAGAAACAGTTTATGGATTAGGGGCTAACGCTTTGGATGAGGAGGCCGTATCAAGAATATATTCAGCTAAAGGTAGACCTAGTGACAATCCTATGATAGTTCACATATCGGCGATAGGCGATGTGGAGCGAATTGCAAATCTTTCAAAGTTGAATGATGTTCAGATGGAAAAGCTGAGAAAAGTAAGTGATGCTTTCTGGCCGGGACCTCTTACAGTAATTTTACCTAAGGCAGAAAACATGCCGAGAGTTACCACAGGTGGACTAGACACGGTGGCGGTGAGAATGCCATCCCATAAAGTGGCAAGAATGATTATTCAAAGTTCAGGATGTCCGATTGCTGCTCCTAGTGCAAATTTATCAGGAAAACCAAGTCCAACAACCGCAGCTCATACTCTGGCAGATATGGATGGAAGAATAGATGGACTGATATGGGGGGACGATTGCCAGGTAGGCATTGAGTCGACTGTTGTGGATATGACCTGTGACGTGCCGGTTATTTTACGCCCAGGTGAAATTACCAAAGCCGACTTAGAAAGAGTTCTTATGGATAAGGTTGATATTGATCCAAGTCTTGTAAAAGAGCGTGAAGCTAATTCTGATATAGACCCCAGGAGTGCAGTGAGCATGGATGATGATAATGATTCCGGTGGCCCTAGATCACCGGGTATGAAATATAAACACTATGCACCGGATGCGGAAATGACAATTTATTTTGGGGATATTGATAAAGGTGAACAAGAAGCAAGGCTTGATGCGAAAGCTTTAGAGGAAAGAGGCAAATCTGTAGAAATTTTGAAATTTACCGACTCTAAGATAGCGGCCCATGAACTTTTTAAATTCTTGAGGGAAGCTGATGAAAAAGGGATCGATGTTATACTAGCTATAGCAGATTTAAAGGATGAATTAGGGTTTTCGGTAATGAATCGTATGTTTAAATCTGCAGGATATAATATAAAGAAAGTTTAGGTGAAAATGATGATTATTGCAATGGCAGCTGACCATGGCGGTTTTGAACTGAAAAACAAGGTAAAAGAGCATTTAAAAGGATTAAAAAACAAGAACGGTGAGACCTATAAGATTGTTGATCTAGGGACTAACAGCGAAGATTCTGTTGATTATCCTATATTTGGCAAGGCGTGCGCAAGAGCGGTAGCTGGTGGAAAGGCCCAGCTTGGACTGGTCTTTTGCGGGTCGGGTATAGGGATTTCTATAGCAGCTAATAGATTTAAGGGTGTTAGATGTGCTCTGGTTAATTCCGTAGAGCTTGCAAAACTTGCTAGGAAACATAACAATGCCAATATGTTAGCAATGGGGGGAAGATTTGTGGAGCCGGAGCTTGCTTTTGAGATGGTGGATGCATGGCTTTCAGAAGAGTATGAAGGTGGCAGACATGAGAGAAGAGTTGCTCTTTTAGATGAAGAATAGCAAATAAAGTCAGAGAAGAGTCAAATCGGCATTCAAACATAGGCTGTGAAAACTCTTTTGATACAGTTTATAGATTTTGATGAAAAAATTTTGGAGGACGAGAAATGGGAAAAGTATACGTATTTGATCATCCGCTGATTCAGCACAAAGTATCACTTATGAGAGACAAGAACACAACGGTTAAGGAATTTAGAGAACTGGCGACTGAAATTTCCACATTAATGGGATATGAAGCTACTAGAAACTTGCCTCTTGAGGAGGTAGAGGTAGAAACTCCTATCAGTAAGACTAAGACTATGATGCTTAAAGGACAGGATATTGCCATCGTTCCTATTTTGCGTGCAGGACTTGGTTTCGTAGACGGAATGATGAATCTTGTTCCTAATGCGAAAATTGGACACGTGGGATTATACCGTGACCCGGACACTCACCTTCCTGTTGAATATTATTGCAAGCTACCTGTAGACATTGAAAATAGACAGACTTTTGTAGTTGACCCGATGCTTGCTACAGGTGGGTCAGCAGTTGCAGCTATAGATTTTATCAAACAAAGAGGTGGAAAAAATATTATATTTATGTGCTTAATTGCAGCACCTGAGGGAATTGAGACACTTCAAGCTGCTCATCCGGATGTTGATATTTATATTGCATGTAAGGATGAAAAATTAAACGAGCATGCCTACATCGTTCCGGGACTTGGAGACGCAGGAGATAGACTTTACGGAACAAAATAAAATGCATACAGAGGGGATTGCAGTACAAAATAGCGTGGCCCCATTGGGTTTGCCCGTCAAAATATTTTTGTCAATCTCATACTTTAAATTCCCAATTGAAAGGACTTTGATATGAAAAATCTAATACCGGATAATGTTAGCGATAAGACTAACGTTTTTGACGTTCTTAAAGAAAGAGGATTTATTGAACAAGTCACTGATGAAGAGGCAGTTCGAGAGATGCTCGAAAATGAGAAAATAAAATTCTATATAGGCTTTGACCCAACGGCAGACTGTCTTCACGTTGGACATTTTATGCAGGTAATTATAATGATGTACATGCAGAAGTATGGCCATACACCAGTTGTTTTAATCGGTGGAGGAACCGGAATGGTAGGGGACCCGTCAGGAAGAAGCGATATGCGTCAGATGATGACCCCGGAGACAATCGAAGCCAATTGTAGAGCTTTCGAGAGGCTGTTTGTCAAATTTCTTGATTTCGACCATGAATGGAAATACGAAGGAAACGACGGAGTTTATAAGCCCGGCAAGGAGAATAAGACACCGGAACCCGGAAAGGCAATTTCAGTAAACAATGCCTCGTGGTTAATGCCTCTTAACTATATAGAATTTGTAAGAAAAATCGGGACTCACTTTAATGTGAACACCATGCTCAGAGCAGAGTGTTTTAAGCAGAGAATGGCTCAGGGGCTATCTTTCTTTGAATTTAATTATATGTTGATGCAGTCCTATGACTTTATGGTAATGGCAAGAGACTTTGATGTTAAGATGGAGTTTGGGGGCAACGATCAGTGGTCAAATATCATTGGCGGCGTTGACCTTACAAGAAAAGAATGTTGTAAAAAAGTTTATGGGATGACCTTTAGTCTTCTAACTACCAGCGAAGGAAAGAAGATGGGTAAGACTCAGAAAGGTGCTTTGTGGCTTGATGCAGACAGAACATCTCCCTATGAATTCTTCCAGTACTGGAGAAATGTTGCCGATGCAGATGTTAATAAGTGCTTGAGAATGCTTACGTTCCTACCTATGGAAGAAGTTGAAAGGCTATCTGCACTACCCGGTTCTGAAATTAATAGGGCGAAGGAAGTATTAGCCTTTGAAATTACGAAGTTGGTTCATGGAGAGGAAGAAGCTCGGAAAGCATTGGACGGAGCAAGAGCCGCCTTTACCGGAGGTGATGCATCAATGGATAATATTCCTACGACTAAGATGAGTCCGGCTGATTTTAAAGGTGATGGCAAAGGTCTCGTATCCCTGCTTAAGGAAGTAGGACTCGTTCAGTCAAATAGTGATGGATTCCGAACCATTGAGCAAGGTGGAGTAACTCTTAATGGAAGCAAAATAGCTGATAAGAGGTATCAAGTAACAAGTGCAGACTTTGAAGAACAGCAACTTGTCATCAAAAAAGGCAAGAAGAAATACCACAAAATAGAACTAGCATAATACTATTCAAGCAAATGCTGCCTTTTGAAGTTTATTGAAAATAATCCCCTTTAATAGCATGAAAATCAATAGCTTAAAGGGGATTTTGTTTTGGGAAAATCCAGATTTTGGAGATATAATTTCTAACTTATATTTTAAACATAAATCAGGCAAAGAAAAATTATCAAACCTATTTACAAATATGTGACCATATGATAAACTTTATACTACATTTTTGTGAATAATCACAAAACAAGGACAACCAAATTATAATTCAGGAGGAATTTATCATGAAAGAAAAAAACATTTTTAGGAGTAAGTGGGGATTCATTCTCACAGCAGTAGGTTCAGCCGTTGGGATGGCTAATGTATGGGGATTTCCATACAAGCTGACAGCAAATGGTGGAGGAGCCTTTCTATTAGTATACTTAGCATTTATCGTGATATTTTCTTATCTAGGGTTGTCCGCCGAATATGCAATAGGAAGAAGAGCTAAAACAGGAACACTGGGAGCATACCAGTATGCTTGGGAAACTAGAGGCATGGGTAAAGTTGGTAAGGTAATAGGATACCTACCCTTAGCCGGATCTCTTTGTATCGCCATAGGATATGCTGTAATAATTGCATACGTTATGAAGTCGCTATTTCAGGCTGCAACCGGAAGCCTTATGACGGTTGATACAGACACTTGGTTTAATGGCTTTGCACTCAACGGCTTCAGCGTGGTACCTTTTCACTTTGCAGTAATTTGCCTAACACTTTTAACCTGCATTACCGGAGCGACATCCATTGAAAAAGCCAATAAGTTTATGATGCCGATGTTTTTTGTGCTATTTTTAATATTAGCTGTAAGAGTGGCATTCTTACCGGGAGCTTTTGATGGGTACAAATTCCTTTTCTCGCCGGATTGGTCTCACCTTAAGGATCCATCAGTTATTGTGGGTGCAATGGGTCAGGCATTCTTCTCTTTATCTATAACAGGTAGCGGAATGATAGTTTGTGGGGCATATTTAAATAAGAAGGAGAATATCGTTTTTGGCGCAAAACAGACAGGTTTGTTTGACACCATCGCAGCCATGGTAGCGGCACTAGTTATCGTACCGGCAGTATTTGCTTTCTCCGGACAGCAAGCCGGGGGGCCGGGTCTTTTGTTCGTTACACTGCCTAAAATTTTGCAAGAAATGCACGGCGGAAGAATCTTTGCTATTTTCTTGTTCTTAGCTGTATTCTTTGGAGGCATCACATCTCTACAAAACATGTTTGAAGTTGTTTGCGAGTCGGTGCTCCATAAGGTAAAGTTTTTAAATAGGAAGGTTGTGCTAATAATCATCGGGATTGTGACCTTCGTTCCGGGGGTATTCATGGAAGATATCACAAGTTGGGGTCCTTGGATGGATCTCGTATCGATTTACATTATTCCAATCGGTGCGACTCTTGGAGCGATTTCTTGGTTCTGGATTATGGACAAGAAGGAACTTATGGATGAAATTAATACCTTTGAGGGTGAGGGAACAAAATACTCTTCTCTCTGGCATTCTCTGGGTAGATTTTTGTACACGCCTTTAGCAATCGTAATATGTGTTGTGGCTCTCGTGTTTAAAGTGGCGTTTTAATTTAAGGTGACAGTTGATAATCCTCCCAATCTGCAATATAATTGCATTCCAAATTGGAAGGTGAATAAAATGTCTACAATAAGCTCAAGAGTGTCAGATAAAGATTTAAAGTTATTTAAATTTTATGCCCAAATTAACAACAAGAGTTTGTCAGGAGTTATACGAGATACCATGATCTATCGTGTCGAATATACAAGCAAGGCACGTAAATCACTGAAAAAGCTCTTAAGGGTAATATGAGTGGGCATTGGAGATATATAGTTGGAGACTATAGGATATTAGCAGATATCCAAGATGAAAAAGTTGTTATTGTAGTTGTTTAGGTAGGTCATAGGCGAGATATTTACGAATAGTCTTGCAATATGAACTTTAATATTATATAATTACTAGCACCTTATAGATAAATACGGGCGCTTTTCTGTGACTAGAGGGAGTCAGACAACGGGAATTATGTTTCGACTTTGCGTTAGATAAGAGAGAAACTAAGTTTTTGTGTCGAAGGCGTAAGAGCCTCGGGGTACACAGACTAGAAAATTAAATTTTTTAGTATGCCGACCAGGATGTTTGGTGATAAACACAGATGTTTAAGCTAAAGGCAGATATGTCACAGCATATAAATTCTGATTTGTTACATAGCACATCTCAGTAGGCAGCACCGAAAAGTATCCAGCTAAAGACGAGACAGAGCTCACAACGAGCACGAGCCTTAGCGGAGTAAACTGTTTTGTTATGGAGCTTGGAAGCTAGTAGGTAGAAAGGAAAGAAAATGAAATCATTTATTGCAAAGCCTCATGAAGTTGAGCGCAAGTGGTACGTGGTGGATGCAGAGGGACAGACTCTTGGTAGAGTTGCATCTCAGGTTGCGTCAGTTCTTCGTGGTAAGAATAAGCCAACTTACACTCCTCACGTAGACTGTGGTGATTATGTAATCGTAATCAATGCAGAGAAAATCGAGGTTACAGGTAAGAAGCGTAAGGAGAAGGTTTACAAGCATCACACTGGATATCCGGGTGGACTTAGAGAGACTACTTTCGAGAAGCTTATTGCTAGAAAGCCTGAGGAAATTATTCGGCATGCAGTTAAGGGCATGATGCCAAAGGGTAAACTTGGACGTCAGATGTACAAGAAGTTAAAAGTTTACGCAGGACCTGAGCATAATCATACAGCTCAGAAACCGGAAACACTGGAATTTTAAAGGAAAGGGAGGAATAAACAATGGCAAAGATCCAATATCAGGGAACAGGAAGAAGAAAATCCTCAGTTGCTAGAGTTAGATTAATCCCTGGAACAGGTGAAATTCTAGTAAACAAGAAGTCTCTAGACGATTATTTCGGAATGGAGCTTCTAAAGAGAGAAGTTAAGAGACCGTTTGCAATCGCTGGTTGCGAAGGTAAGTTTGACGTTATTGCTACTGTAAAAGGTGGTGGTACTACAGGTCAGGCGGGAGCACTTAGACATGGTATTTCAAGAGCTCTTTGCGTAGCAGATAAGGAAAGCTACAGAGCACCTCTTAAAGCTGCAGGATTCTTAACAAGAGACCCTCGTATGAAGGAAAGAAAGAAATACGGATTGAAGAAGGCTCGTAGAGCAAGCCAGTTCTCAAAACGTTAATCGAAATCCATATTCATATAAGAGAGAATTTGAAAAGCCTTGGAAAGGATTGTTTCCAAGGCTTTTATTGCGTTTTGGGATGTTTTTTTGCCGCTTTTGATTATGAAGTGCTATACTTTCGTATTTGCCAACCAGTTCACGCACTTTTTGCAGTCCTGACTTTCTAAGGTTAATGTATAGTTGGACTTGTTGAACTTCTCTATATCCAACAACACCTGGTGCATGTCGAGACTACCATCCGGAAGTGGACTGTGGGTGTCTTTTGTTCCGTCGTTATTATGAATATGATAGTGAGATACTCTGTCGCCTAAATGCACTATCCAGTCCTTGATGGTTAAATCTGGCTGAGAACAGGTGTTGGCATGACCTGTATCAAGGCAAAGTTTAAAGTTTGGTCTTGCAAAGGCGTCATAAAGCTTTGCAATCATGTATGGCTCATCTTCAAAGCAGTTCTCCACAATAACGGTAAAATCGTCTTTATTTTTTAGGAATCTGTCCCAGAAAATCATTGACCTATCGTGGTGCCAGCTTTTGTAGTACATGGGGGGAAAGTATCCGGAGTGAACAACCATTTGATTAAGGCCTATTTCCTTACACAATTTATACGTTTCTTCCAGTCTTTCAAGGCCCATTTCGACAGCACGGGGATCCATAGCGCTAGGAACTATTTCTGTAAAGGGTCCGTGAAGTATGAGGCGCTCACCTTTTTTGTAAGGAAAAGAGAGGCCTGCGGCTTTTACATCTTTTTCTATCCACTTTAAGGTCTGTGGCAATTTATCAAGGTCTAAATACTCGGAAATACACACATGGTTAAGTTCTATGCCCAGGTCGAATTCTATTGCTACTTCTAGGGCATCTTTTGAATAGGTAGCGATATGTAGTTTATGTCTTAAATGTTCTAATAAATTTGATCTCATGTGAGAAATTTTATCATAATTTGTTAGCCATAGCAAAGAGATAATTGTAGATTTGACAATTTTGTTCTAAAAATAATGCAATATCCCTTGACATAGGATGGAATTTTAGTTTATACTCATTATGAACTAAGAAAATATTGTGTTTGCTTTCTGGAGATTAGGACCAGAAATAGAGGGGAAACAGGTTAGAATCCTGTACGGTCCCGCCACTGTGAGTGGAGTTATCCACAAGTCAGGCTACCTCGGCAAATGTATTAGAGCGATGGACTCACCAAACTTCAACAGACTTGTTTTTTATTGGTTGCGCTCTATTCGCAGCCTTTTTTAGTTAAGAAGGTAGTGAACACAAGTATTTTGATAATTAATGTAAAGGCAGGATAACATCCTTTTTCGTAAACACTTTCTGCCGAATTCATATCCATAGTTTAGGGCGGATATGAATTTGAATTTACTAGAGAAATTATCTAATAGTTCAGTTTCTTTAATCTTCTTTTCTGAGGGCCGCCTGAGATAGGTGGCCTTCACATTTTATGGGGAAAACTTGTACTGTAAATTAATAGGGTTTTTAAGGAAAGGATTAATTAGATTTAAAATGGATTCAGTGATGTCATCGGTAGGGAGTGTATTACCACTTTTTTTGGTAATTGGAGTAGGATATTTCCTGTATGATAGGAAATGGGTTGGAGAACATTTTTCAGAGGATATTTCCAAGATAATACTGAAAATTTCGCTTCCATGTGCAACTTTTCTCTCTGTACTGAAATATCTGGATTTGTCAGCATTGGGTGACATCGGCAAAGGAGCCATCTATTATACTATTTCGCTGGTATTAGGTTATTTTGTTGCTATTGCAATGGCTTACGGCATTAAAATCGGCAAGAACAAAAGAGCTCTCTTCGTCAATGCAATTGTTAACACCAATGCTGTTTTCATTGGTATGCCCCTTCAAATTGCTATTTTCGGGATGGAAAGTTTCAGGCAATATCTAGTGGTCTATGTGATAAGTACTATATCAATTTGGTGTGTAGGGGCCGTTTACATCTCCCTCTATGCTCCGAAAGATGGAGAAATAGCTACCAAGAGTGGGTTTTCATGGAAAAGGCTGTTCCCCGCGCCAATGATAGGCTTCCTTCTTGGGATAGCAGCTCTTTTGCTTGGAGTCAATATTCCCGAGTTTGCAAACAACACATTGACATATCTAGCAAATATGGTATCACCTCTGTCGCTAATCTACATAGGTGTGATGCTCTGCAAAGTAGGAATCAAACATATTAGAATCGGTTGGGATGTGCTTATGGTGCTTGTTGGAAGATTCATGATTTTTCCTGCAATTACCCTCGCATTATTTGTTGTTTTTAAGGGGATTATCGGCAGTGTGGATGATATAATGTACAAAACAATTGTCCTTCAGGCTTTCACGCCAACACTGAGTGTCCTACCTATGCTGGCAAATGAGTCAAAGAGTGATGTAAAATACGCAACAACTGTTGTTACGATAACTACTCTATTGTTTGCAGCGATTATTCCTTTTGTTGTAATTCTTCTTAAATAGTAGAGGAAGCAGGTGCACTGGTACCTTCTTTTTCGACCTGCTCCCTGTGAACATCTTCAAGTTTGTATAGACGATAAATACGGTTGATGATATGAGTCAGTAGTATAATAAAAAATGGAAGACCACGCCATATAGAGTCCCTAGGAACAACAAAAAGTAGTATAACACAAAGTATTATTAACAAGAGAAGAACAGCAGATATAAATTTGTTGCTATAATCCAATGAATTCATATGCGCTTTGGATGCTTTTGGATTGATAAATACTAATCCGACAATAAGATAAATAACTATTACAGCTAAAGGAGCAAGTAGAGAGCCCGATTTTGTCATGATAAGAAGCGTTATAACCAATGCTGGTAGAAGTGATGCCATTGTCACCATTTCCGCTACTAAATATTTTTTTCGCATAGCAAATAACTCTTGCTCCGGCATTCCAAATAAATATTTCTGTTCCATAGCCTACCTCCAATGATTTACAAAGAAAATAAAAAGTTAAAATATTTGATTGTTGATATAATTATACACAAAAAAACGATATAGCAAATAGAAAATGCATAAATAAAACTTCAAATTGATGTGACCCCCAAAAGTTAGACTTTTATTGCGTAACAGATATTAGAATCTGTTACGCAATTTTTATGCAGCTAAGAGACTAAGTCTGTATTGCACAGGACTCATCCATCCTAGTTTTTCTTTTATTCTTTGCTCGTTGTAATACTTAATGTATCGTTCAATTTCTGACTTTAATTCTTCATAACTATAGTAAACTACACCATGATAGATTTCCTGTTTAAGCAGACCAAAGAAGTTCTCCATAACAGAGTTGTCATGGCAGTTTCCTTTGCGTGACATACTTTGGAAAATTCTTTCTTCATTAAGACGACGCGAGTATGCCTTCATCTGATATGCCCAACCTTGATCTGAGTGGAATGTTCTTCGATATGGACAATCAGAGGTTATTGCAATTGCCTGTTCTAATGCATCCATAATATTTTTAGCTGATGGTTGCCTCGCTATTCCAAAGCTTATAATTTCACCATTACACATATCCATAAATGGATCTAGATACAGCTTGTGCATGGTCATATGACCTTTCATATCAATCTCATAATACTTAAACTCTGTAGTATCCGTAGTAATCTTCTGATGAGGAATATGCGTGTTAAATCGTCTCTTTATACGATTAGGAGCAACCGTTCCGACTTTTCCCTTGTATGAGCTGTATTTCCGATTTTTACGAGTGAATGATGTAACCTGTAAACCTAGTTTCTGCATTATACGTTGTACTTTCTTTTTGTTTACACTGTAGCCTTGATTTCTTAATTCTCCAACCATTCGACGATAACCATAATCCTTGTGAGTCACTCTGATTTCAAGAATCTTCTCCTCGATTTCTTTGTCAGGGTTTTCTCTATCAAATCTTTTCTGCCAGTACATATATGTTGCCTTAGGCATGCCTGCATAAGAGAGAAGGTCTTTTAGTTTGAATTCTCCTCGGAGGCTGTTGATGACGAGCGCCGTTCTCTCATTTTTGCCTCGTCCTCTAAACGCAGCCTCCTCAGTTCTTTTAAAAAGGCATTCTCAATTCTTAGCTTAAGCAGTTCATCCTCTAATTCTTTTACGTGTTCGGCACTGGTGTCGACAACGCTGTTTTCTTGAGTTATTGGTTTGTTATCTATCTTAGGTTTATCCAATGTTTTCTTTCTACCTTTCTTGCGAGGTCTCAAAGCATCAGGACCTGCAACACGAAAGCGATTAACCCAGTTAGTAATCATACTTGGATTTGTTATACTTTCTTGAATCGCCAAGTCTTGATATGAAATCTCACTTGATAGATATGATTCTACAACAGAAATCTTCTTTTCGAAAGAGTATTTTGTTTGCTTACGAGAACGCTTTAATCCTTCATCACCGAACGCTTTGTATGCATTAATCCATTTGCGTAGCTGAGAGTCAGAACCTAATCCATATTTTTTAGAAAGATATGGCGTTCCTCCTTTACAATCCAAATATTCTAAAACAACTTTCTTCTTGAATTCAAAATTATATTTTGCCATAAAAATACCGACCTCCCAATCGTTAGATTTTGGTCTAACTTTTGGGGGTCGGTACAAATCATAGCACTTTTTTATTAATTGTAAATAAGTTCGAAAATAAAGACACAAATATTTTTACCAAAAGTCTTTACACAAAAAATAAAGGTGTTATAATAGGATGTAGTCGGGTTAATTTTTTAACAACGAATACAACCCATCAAATTAAATCAAATAAATATTTATAAAAATTAGGAGGGCATCAGTTATGAAAAAGGTTGGAGTTCTGGGAACAGGCACAATGGGTGCTGGAATCATTCAGGTTTTGGCACAGAACGGTTATGATGTATATCTAAGAGCAAGAAGAGAAACTTCTGTGGAAAAAGGAATAGCTACAGTTGAAAAGAACCTTGACAGACTTGTTAAGAAAGAAAAAATTACAGAAGATGATAAGAAAGATATCATGAGCAGGGTACATGGCTCAACAGATATTGCAATCGTTAAAGACGTAGACCTTATTATTGAAGCGGCTACTGAAGATATGGAAGCTAAGAAAGCTCTATTTGCTGAACTTGATGAACTTGTTGGTCCTGAAACTATTTTGGCAACCAATACATCTTCCCTATCCATCACTGAGATTGCAGCAGCAACTAAGAGACCGGATAAGGTTATCGGCATGCACTTCTTCAACCCGGTTCCGATGATGAAACTAGTTGAGATTATAGAAGGTATCGCTACATCGGCTGAAACAAAGGCAAAAGTAGTTGAGCTATCTGAAAAACTTGGAAAGACTCCTGTAGAAGTTGCTGAAGCTCCGGGATTTGTGGTTAACAGGATACTAATTCCAATGATTAACGAAGCTTGCGGCATTCTTGCTGATGGCGTTGCTGATGCTAAGGGTATTGATGCAGCTATGAAGCTTGGTGCTAACCATCCAATGGGACCTCTAGAATTAGGAGACCTAATTGGCCTTGACGTGTGCCTTGCGATAATGAACGTACTTTACGAAGAATACGGAGATCCTAAGTACAGAGCTAATGTTCTTCTAAAGAAAATGGTTCGTGGTGGAAAGCTGGGAAGAAAGACCGGCGAAGGCTTCTACGACTACAGCAAATAAACAATCAATTAAATCCATCGTAAAATTAAGTTAAATCTGACAAAAGAGTTGACTCTCATAGTATATATGGGAGTTCAGCTCTTTTTTTCTTTACAAGATAATGAAAAACATATAAACTTAATATGTATATAAAACTAATAGAAGTATAAGGTGAAATATAAAAATGACACAAGATAAATTAATAGAAACATTAGAAGAGACCCCTCAGTCTGTTGATGAGATAGATTTGCAAGATGAGCAGAAAAATTTAGATAAGACAAAGCATGAAAATATAGAAGAACGTCCGGTAGTAGAAGGTATCTTAGATTTGGCGGAAGGTGGATTTGGATTTCTCAGATTTAATAATTTTCTAACTAGTGATAAGGATGTATATGTATCACCAACTCAAATTAGAAGATTTAATCTAAAGACAGGAGATTTGATTAAAGGAATATCAAGGCTACCAAATCAGGGAGAGCGTTTTGGGGCGCTTCTTTATGTTAATGAAGTGAATGGCATACCGCCAATTGAGGCGAAAAAGAGACCTCAGTTTGAGGAACTTACACCGATTTTCCCAAATGAAAGATTGACCCTCGAAAGAGGTTCAAGAGAACTTTCTATGAGATTAATAGATTTAATTGCCCCGATAGGAAAAGGTCAAAGAGGTATGATTGCGGCTCCTCCAAAGGCTGGGAAAACTTCACTTTTAAAGCAGGTTGCACGATCCATAGAAGAAAATTATCCCGAAGTTGAGATGATTGTTCTTTTGATAGGTGAAAGACCGGAAGAAGTTACAGATATGAAGAGATCTCTAAAAAGCGGAGAAGTAATTTATTCAACCTTCGATGAGCTCCCTTCTCACCATGTAAAGGTGGCTACAATGGTTCTGGAGAGGGCAAAACGCCTTGTAGAACATGGAAGAGATGTAGTAGTGCTTTTAGATAGCATAACACGACTTACAAGAGCGAATAACTTAGTAATCCCAAGCTCAGGGAGAACTTTATCCGGAGGACTTGATCCTGCGGCGCTTCATTTTCCGAAGAGATTTTTCGGCGCAGCAAGGAACATGGAAGAAGGTGGAAGTTTGACGGTGCTTGCAACGGCTTTAATTGAGACCGGCAGCCGTATGGATGACATGATTTTCGAGGAGTTTAAGGGAACTGGTAATATGGAGCTTAAGCTTGACAGAAAGTTACAAGAAAAACGCATTTTCCCTGCAATAGACTTGAATCAATCAGGTACAAGAAGGGAAGATTTACTTATAAATCGAGAAGAACTTGAGGCGGTTTGGCTTATGAGAAAAGCGATGAATGCCCCGGGGACTAAAGATGTTACCGAAACGATTATTGAGAGTCTGGCACAAACTAAGGATAATAAAAGTTTTATTCAGGCCATACGTATTATTTTAGAATAGATAGGAATTATATGTTACACATGTTTAGCAACGCGTAAAACTGTGGACATATTGATAATAGGAGAAAGATGGATTCAGAAAAAATATTTTTAAAAGATGCATGCCCTACATCTATCGGAGGTCAAGCTGTTATGGAAGGCATAATGATGAGAGGACCCAGCAAGATTGCCCTTGCTGTTAGAATAGGGGATAATTCTATTAGACTCAAGACAAAGGCTGCACCCAGAGCAAGCAAGTGGAACAAAATACCCATAATCCGTGGTGTAATTGCTTTCTGGCAGTCTATGGTCGAAGGAACTAAGACCCTTATGGATTCAGCAAACATACTTGAGGAAGCGGGTCTGCTTGAAGAGGGTGAATCAAAAAATTCCATCGGAGATAGATTTGAGGCCAAATTAAAAAGTAAATTTGGAGATAAAGCTGCGTGGAATATTTTGTTATACATATCTGTTGTATTTGCGATAATTCTCAGTGTAGGTATATTTGTGTTGCTACCAACTTGGGCTATGGGGCTGTTATCGGGGACTATAAAAAGCAAAGTGCTTTTAAGTTTTCTTGAAGGGATTTTCAGGCTGATTCTGTTTCTTGCATACATAGTAGTTATAAGCAAGCTAGAAGAAATTAAGAGAGTTTTTCAGTATCATGGGGCTGAGCATAAGACTATTCATTGTTTTGAGCACGGAGACGAGAAGGCTTTGTCGGCTGAACATGCACAGGAGTATTATAGGCTTCATCCAAGGTGTGGAACGAGCTTTCTTGTATTTGTGATGATTATAACCCTCCTGCTATTTCCGTTATTTGGATGGCCGGGAATATTTATGCGAATTTTGAGCAGAGTGATTATGATACCCATGGTTGCAGGAATTTCTTACGAAGCTTTAAAATGGGCAGGAAGAAGCAATTCTAAACTAGTTAGAATTTTGAGTATGCCGGGAATATATATGCAGAAAATAACAACTAAAGAGCCTGATCTGTCGATGCTTCAGGTTGCAGTTGTTGCTATGAAAGCTGTTTTGCCATCGGAGAATGACAAGCCATGCTTAGATGTGATAGTTGATAACGAGGGTAACTTGAAAGAAATAGATAATAATATGATTTTTGAATTGAAGGGGGATTTTGTCGATGACAATGCCAGTTAAGGAGCTGCTTCTTTTAGGCGAGAAACGACTTGTGGATGCAGGGCTTGCTAATGGGAAAAATGAAAGCAGAGATTTATATTGCTTTAGATTTGGACTGAGCCGGAGAGACTTTCTAATGGAATGGCAGAAATCAAGAGAGTATGATGATTGTGAGGCATACTTCTCGTTGCTAGATAGGAGAGCTAGCGGAGAACCCCTCCAATATATTATTGGAAAGCAAAATTTTTATGGTTATGATATACATGTGGAACCGGGAGTTCTTATACCGAGGCTGGATTCTGAGACTGTAGTGGAGAAAGCTTTGGAGGTCATCCGGGGAAATAAGTACAAGACAGTTTTAGATCTTTGCACAGGCAGCGGTGCCCTTGGAATTGCTATTGCAAAAGAGGCAAAAGGAGTTAAGGTTACCCTATCGGATAAATCACCTGTTGCCGTTAAGATAGCTAAAAAGAATGTGGCGAACCAAGGTCTTGATAAGGACTGCAAGGTCGTAGAGGGAAATCTTTTCGAACCTTTTAAGGGTATGTTTGGAACTCAAAAATTTGATGTGATTATATCAAATCCTCCATATATTCCTACAGGAGTTATAAGTACCCTTGATGTTGACGTGAAGAATCATGAACCTATGGAAGCCCTGGATGGCGGGGAAGATGGACTCGATTTTTATAAAAAAATAATATCTTCCGCCAAAAACTTTCTTAGGAAAAGAGGGACTATTGTATTTGAAATTGGACATAATCAGGGAGAGAGTGTAAGCACATTGTTGAGAGAAGCAGGATTTTCAGAGGTCCTTGTTTATCAGGATATGGCAGGTAAAGACAGAACTGCTTTGGGTAAGCTTTAAAGAAATAAGCAAATAAGTTATGAAGATGAAAATAGAATGGTTAGTTGAAAGAGAAGGAACAACTCTCGTTTCAACGGTAAAAAAATTCTATAAAGGGAAGAATCAGACAGCTGTACTTAGAGTCGGAGTAGAAGACTTCAAGATAATAGATGCCTGTTTTTTTGCTGAAAAAAATAATGAAATTCATGATAAGCACCATTATGATATGCTAAGAGGAGCAGATGGATATATTCAAGGGAAGAAACAAATTAAGAACCTGCTAAAAGACGAAGAGAATAACGTAGCTATAGAACTATTTTTGCAAGGAATCTCTGCCCTGGTTCAGGCAGAAACCTATGTTTACAAAGAACGTGGATATGACACGGAAGAAGAATACAACGTATACTGGGATTTCCTCGAGAAAAATGGATGCCGTTACTATAGCGAGGAGATGGCATTTATGCGATGCGACGAACTAAAATGGATGGATTATGTTGAAAACCGTTTTCAAGAGCATATTTTGTTCCAAAGGCAGAAGACCTATGAGATTATTGATAATCCGGAAGAGAATGGCTACAAAATAGTTGCTGTTCTTAAAGATACTTATCACGAAATTTCAATTGATCTCATGTGTGATGAGAATTACATCGTCGTTGACGGGGATATTAGTTTTGTAAGAGCTCCCGGAAAAGCGTGCTTTACCAACAGAGAAAACGTAAAGTTTTTTAGGAATAAATCTCTCAGGGATATGACAAAATCAGAAATTATTGCGAATTTTGGCGGTAGATGTGGCTGCTATCACGTTGTTGAAATGATTTTAGAAATAAAGAGTGTCACTTAGGGTTCAAAAAATGTCAGTTTTGACACTGCAAGACCGGACTATTGTCGTATCCGAATCAGGAGATTATTGATAAATCTGTATTGGTTAACCATGGCATACTTCTTGCTAAAGGATATTATAAATATTAAGTGTCTATATAATTTTGCATTAAAAGGGAGTAGGATATATGGTTATTAATTATGGACAAGATAGAGTATTGGAACCTCGGGGATATTTCCCCGCTTCTGCATGGTCTCTAGATAATTCAAGAGAGTTAAAGCCTGGGGAAATAAGAATATCCGTTGATAAGATAAAAATAGAAGAAGATAACTTTAGGCAGCTTTGTAATCTTTGTGATTATGATGCTGAGAAAATAAAAGCTCGAATAAAAAATATGGTTGAAAGGCGTGGGAAACTCCATAATCATCTAACCGATAGCGGAGGTATCTGTATGGGTACTGTAGAAGAAATTGATGAAGAATACCATAATGAGGTGGAACTTAAAGTGGGTGATAGGATTGTTGGAATTGCCTCACTTACATCTTTGCCGTTGTGCCTTGATGAGATTAAATCTATTAATTTTAATTATGGACAGATTGAAGTTTCCGGATATTGCATTTTGTTTTCATCTAATCCGGTAGTTAAAACGAAGGGTAATATTGCGGAAGAAATTGTTTTGAGTGCTTATGATGAATCCGGATCTATCGCTAAGGCTGGGGAGCTAGCGAGTAAGGGACATCGAATGCTAATCCTGGGGAGCAATATTTTGACCGTTTTAATCTATGCAGCATCCATGAAGCACGCCAGCGCGAAAGGAACACATATTTCGGTCTGTCTTTATAGGGATGCATCATCGATTTTATCCAGGGATGAAATATATGATTTACTTACACCATATGTGGACGCTTTGTATATATTAAAACAGGCATCACCCATTGAAAATTTTAACGAATTGGAAAAGATAGATCCATTTGTTCGTGATGGCAAACTTTATGACTACAGTGTAATTTGCTCAAACATGCTAGGTATGGAAGCTATAGGTGTATTGTTGACTAAACAGCATGGTGATCTTTTTTTTACTAACCTTATAAACAATTATAACTTGACCATTTTAATGGCAGAATCTCTCGGCAAGCAATTAAACACAATATCTCTGGAAGAATATACTGAAAGCTTCCCCATATATACGAATAAAGTGCTAAATAAGATTAAGCCTAATTTAAACAAAGTACACAATATATATAAAAATAATTCCATAGTTCACAAATTCCCGAGAAATTACAATGAGGAATTCGGAATTGTAAATGCAAATCTCGTAGATGGATATGTATATAAAAGCAAGATTACACAACAACTTTTAAAAGAAACTCTTAATATTTCCAAGTATGATTGCAATGCTATGATTCTAGGCGAAACGGGTGTAGGTAAGGAAAAAATTTTAGACATAATTTATAAAAATAGCAGCAGGAATGGGAATAGATGCGTAAAGATTAATTGCTCTGCCATAAGCGAGAATTTGGCGGAATCGGAATTCTTCGGGTACGAAGAGGGGTCTTTCACAGGAGCGAAAGACACCGGCCGTAAAGGGTACTTTGAGTTGGCTAACAACGGTATTTTGTTCCTGGATGAAGTAGGTGATCTGCCGGTATCTTTACAAGCTAAGTTACTGAGGGTTCTTCAAGAAGGTCAGTTTTACAAAGTAGGCGGAGAGCAACCTGTAAACGTTAATGTCAGGGTTATATGTGCTACTAACAAGAATATCAGGGAGCTTGTTGATAAGGGAGAGTTTAGAGAAGATCTATATTACAGACTTAATATCTGTGAAATTAATATCCCCCCCCTTAGAGATAGATTAGAAGATATTGAACCCTTGGTTAATCTTCTAAGTGGTAAATACAATGACAGATACATGGTAAATAAAATTTTTACCATGGGAGCAATATCTGCATTAAAAGAATATTCATGGCCTGGGAATATTAGAGAACTTGATAATATAGTTCATAAACTAGTAATAAATTCTAAAGGTAGACATATATCAGAATCCGATGTTGGAAATGCCCTTGCAACGAAATTTAGCCATATGCAGAGCATCTGCTATGATGACGAGGAGATTAGACAAAGCATGAGTAAGGTTACGCCTCTAAAAGAACATGGGTGTAATTGTGAAAGCTTAGGTCTTGACGACATCATGGAGCAACATGAGAAGGCTTTGATAAGCGATGCTCTCGCAAAGACTAAGACAACTAGGGCAGCTGCAGAACTTTTAAGAATAAGTCAGTCTCAGCTTATGCGAAAGAAGAAAAAATATAGTTTGTAATTTTGCCTATTTTGACAATAATATATCAAAAGTGACAATAAACAATCGAAAGTGACAATAATTAAACAAATACTGAAACATGGGATTAAATCCTTCAAGTCGTTGAAAAAAGACGATTTGAAGGATTTTTTAAATTTTGGCACGCTATTTGCCATATATAACGGCAAGTAATTAAAAAGAATTCAAAAGAAAAGGAATTTGAAAGGAGCGTTTCAAGTGCAGAACAGATTTAACAAAATTAAAACCGTCGAAGAAGCTATGGAGCACATCAAAGACGGATGCACAATTATGATTGCGGGTTTTGGCGGAATCGGCTCATCATACGATTTAATCCAGGCTATCATCAAGAAAAATGTTAAGGAAATGACCTTGATTTCAATTGATGCAGGAGATCCTGATGTGGGACCGGACCATATAGTGGCAAATAGACAGTGCAAAAAGCTTATAACAAGCCACATAGGAGCTACTAAAGCAGCAGGTGAATTGCTTAACGCAGGAGAACTTGAAATAGAATTTTCTCCACAGGGAACACTGGCTGAAAGAATCCGAGCAGGCGGAGTGGGACTTGCAGGCATACTCACAGATGTAGGCATGGGTACTGTCATCGAAGAAGGCAAACAGAAAATAACTGTTGCCGACAAGGAATATCTCTTAGAGACAGCCTTGAGAGCAGATGTTGCTATCATCTTAGCAGAAAAAGCAGACGAATTCGGCAACCTCGTTTACAGCAAAACAGCTAGAGGTCTAAATCCATTAATGGCACGAGCAGCAGACATCACTATTGTGGATGCAAAAGAGATTGTGCCTATGGGTGACATAGATCCGGAAGACGTTATAACTCCAGGCGCATACGTTGATGTTATCGTAAATGGTAAAGGAGATTGGACATGGGGATGGCAATAAAAGAAATGATGGCAAAACGTGCCGCAGAAGAAATTGAAAACGGAAATGTTGTTAATCTAGGCTTTGGTATACCTCAGAAAGTTGTAAACTACGTTTCCGACGACAAAATAGTTTTCTTCCACGCTGAAAATGGCATATTGGGGGCAGGACCTGCACCGGCTAAGGGTGAAGAAGACCCGGACATAGTTGACTCCGGTTGTGTTCCAATTACAGCTGTAAAGGGAGCATCTTACTTTGACAGTGCGGACTCATTTGGCCTTGTAAGAAGTGGCAAGCTTGATATTACTATATTGGGGGCTTTGGAAGTTGCTGAAAATGGAGATTTAGCTAACTGGATGGTTCCCGGTGGACTTGTTCCGGGAATGGGCGGAGCAATGGATTTAGCCAAGAAAGCAAAGAAAGTAATAGCAATAACTATGCATACCGATAAAAAAGGAAATCCAAAGTTAAAGAAAAGATGTGAGTTTCCTCTAACAGCCCTTGACTGTGTGTCACTTATCATTACAGATTTGGGAGTTTTGGAAGTTACAGATAAAGGATTCCTATTAAAAGAAGTTTTCGAGGGGCATACACCTGAAGAAATAATAGAAAAAACCGGAGCACCTGTTAAGGTTGCAGAACATATCAGAATTATTAAAAGTGAGGAATAAGCATGAGAGAATTAAAAGAAGCAGTAATCGTTTCAGCTGTTAGAACACCTATAGGAAAATATGGAGGAGTGCTGGCTAAGCTAGATGGATATGAACTAGGCGGAATAGTAGTAAAGGAAGCGGTAAAAAGAGCCGGGATTAATCCGGCAGATATCACGGAAGTGTATATGGGAAATGCAGAGGGTGCTCCAGGAAATATAGGAAGAGTAATTGCTTTGGAAGCCGATTTGCCTGTTACTGTACCCGGTATACAACTTGATAGACAGTGTGCATCGGGACTGGAAACAATATGTATGGCAACGGCTATGATAGAAAGCGGTCATGGAGATATTTATGTTGCCGGTGGAGCAGAGAGTATGACTAATAATCCATATTTTATGACAAAAACTAAGAGACCGTATAGTTATGCTCATCCAAGTTTTAATTACGTTATGATGTCTCCTCCTAAAGTAGGAAATCCACCTATGGGTGAGACGGCAGAGAACGTTCTTGAAGTTCATCCGGTTTCTCGTGAAAGAATGGACCGATTCGCATATGACAGCCACCAAAAAGCTTTGGCTGCTATTGAAAGGGGCGATTTCCAGGAACAGATTGTGCCTGTAAAGATTAGAAATAGGGGAAAAGAGACTATCGTAGACACAGATGAAGGACCAAGACCTGAAACAACACTTGAAGTATTGTCTAAGCTGAAGCCTGTATTTGTTAAAGATGGTAATGTAACTGCGGGAAATAGTTGCCCAATGAACGATGGAGCATCAGCAGTTGTAATTATGAGCAAAGATAAAGCGGACGAATTGGGTCTTAAGCCATTACTAAAAGTAAAGGGATTCGCATCTGTAGGTTTGGATCCATATACAATGGGCTTCGGACCAATTGGAGCTGTTAAAAAGCTTCTTGAACAGACAGGAGTTTCTCTAGATGAGGTAGAAATGATTGAGCTTAATGAAGCGTTCGCTTCTCAAGCTTTAGGTTGTATTGATGAGCTTGGACTTGATCCAAACAGAGTTAATCCAAATGGTGGTGCTATAGCTCTTGGACATGCTCTTGGTGCTACAGGTGCCGTGCTAACCACAAAAGTTGCTTATGCAATGAGGAATGCAAAGAGGAAATATGCAATCGTAACAATGTGCGTAGGTGGAGGAGAAGGATCAGCAGCGCTATTTGAAAGAATGTAATGGGGACGGGCTATTTTGTTCCTTAAATCGGTTAAATCAGAACAGAATAGCCTTGAACTATAGAACTAAATAAATTTAAAGGTGGAGAATTAAAATGTCGGATAAAAATTATGTTTTGAGCCTGGATTTCCACAGAGAATACCCACGTGTGGTAAGTG
The DNA here is from genome assembly GCA_050908895.1 of Eubacteriales bacterium KG125. Taxonomy (GTDB): domain Bacteria; phylum Bacillota; class Clostridia; order Peptostreptococcales; family Anaerovoracaceae; genus S5-A14a. The sequence goes on from CP171222.1 coordinate 377,887, forward strand.
GAAAAGGGATTTATATGTATAAGGATGACGGGACTGAAATTATAGATGGAGCTTCCGGACCGGTGCTGGTTAGCTTAGGCCACGGTGTTGAGGAAATTGCCGATGCGCTTAAGGATCAGGCTGTTAAGCTGGCTTATGCTCATAGGGATGACTGTACTACGCCGGTGCTTGAAGAATCATGTAAGATGATTGTTGAGGCATCGGATAATGATTTAGCAAAGATTTTCCAGGTATGTGGCGGATCTGAGGCTAATGAGATGGCTATTAAGATGGCTAGAAGATATCACATTCAGAGAGGTAAAGTTGGTAAGTATAAGATTTTATCAAGATGGCAAAGCTATCATGGCATTTCCAACGGTGCTCTTTCAGTTAGCGGATTTGCAAAGCGCAGAAAAGGATATGAGCCGTATTTACCGGAAATGGGACATATTCAACCGGCGTATACTTATAGACCTTGGATTGAGAATGATGAAAATTATGCTATAAACTGTGCTAGATCTTTAGAAAATGAAATCTTAGCTCAGGGTCCGGATACGGTTGCTGCATTTATAGCAGAACCGATTTCCGGTATGTCCCTATGTGCGGCTGTTCCTCCGGAAGGATATTTTGAGGAGATTAGAAGAATCTGCGATAAATATGATGTGCTCTTGATTTTAGATGAAGTCATGACAGGTATGGGAAGAACCGGAAAAATGTTTGCATATAAGCACTTTAACATTGTTCCTGATATCGTAACTTTAGGAAAATCAATATCAGGAGGCTACTTCCCGCTTGCAGCTGTTGGGATTACCCAGAAAGTTTATGAAGGAATGGCAGAAAACAACGGAAACTTCCCACCCGGATTTTCTTGGTCAGGAAATCCTCTAGGTGCAGCTGTAAATGTTGCTGTAATGAAATATCTTAAGAAGCACAGCTTAATTGAAAATTGTGCTGCAATGGGAGAGTATCTGAAAGAACAATTAACAGAGAAATTGAGCTACCATCCTACAGTAGGAGATGTTAGAGGCAAAGGACTTATGGTAGGCATAGAACTTGTCAAAGATAAAGATACAAAAGAGAGTTTCCCAATGAGTGAATGTGTGGCACCTAGAATACAAGAAGCTGCTCTTGAAGAAAATATTTTAATTGAAGCAAGTCAAGGCTGCAACAGAGGACAGGCTGGCGACGGATTAGTAATTTCTCCGGCATTTGTGATAAACAAAGAACAAATTGATGAAATTGTCAGAAGAGTTGATATAGCTATCAGCAAGGTAGAAAAAGAGTTAGGTTATTAAAAATAAGTTATAGTTTGATTTAAGTAAGAATAAATGGAGAGAAACATGTTAAGAGAAGCATTACCTAAGATTACTACAGCTGTACCTGGTCCAAAGGTATCAGAAATGATTAAGAGAAGAGAAAAAGCAATGCCGGATGCGATTAAGTGTGGCTACCCTCTGGCAATTAAAAGAGGTGAAGGCGCTATGTTTGAGGATTTAGATGGAAACATCTTCCTGGACTGGGTTGGCGGTGTTGGAGTTTTAAATATTGGATACAGCCATCCTGAACTAATTAAATCTGTACAGGATCAGACAGAAAAGTATTTCCACGCAATGATGAACATCACCACTCATGAAAATTACATCAAGCTAGCTGAGAAGATGAATGAAATCGTACCGGTAAAAGGCGATGAAAAACAGACAATGTTTGTAAACTCAGGTGCTGAAGCAGACGAAAATGCGGTTAAAATTGCTAAGGGATACACTAAGAGACCTAATATTATTGTATTCAGCGGTGCTTTCCACGGAAGAACCCAGATGACAATGACAATGACAGGAAAGAAAGCCTATGCCCTTTCAATGGGACCGTTCCCAGATGGAGTACATCGAGTAGAGTTCCCATATCTATATAGAGCTCCTAAAGGATATACAGAAGCGGAAGCTATTGAATATTACGTTGATAAAATTGAGCATGCTTTCATAGAAGCTTGTCCGGCTGACAGTGTAGCAGCCATTGTATTTGAACCGGTTCAGGGTGAAGGAGGTTTTGTCCCTGCTCCGATAGAATGGGTAAAAGCAGTGAGACAGATTTGTGACAAGCATGGAATACTGATGGTAACAGATGAGGTTCAGACAGGATGGGCAAGAAGTGGGAAGCTGTTTGTATCTGAATACTACAAAGAAGCCGGCTGTCCTCCGGATATTATGACTACTGCTAAATCAATTGCAGGAGGATTGCCTCTATCTGCTGTTACAGCACGAAAAGAAATCATGGATGGAGTACCGACAGGAACCATCGGTGGAACGTATTGTGGAAACCCGGTATCTTGTGCTTCCTCTCTTAAGTTAATAGAAATAATGCAGAAGGAAAATTATCCGCAGAAAGCACTTGTTATCGGTGAAAGAGTCAAGAAAGCATTTAGGGAAATGGCAGATAAATATGGTGTGATTGGAGATGTAAGAGGAATAGGTTCAATGATAGGCGTTGAATTTGTAAAAGATCTTAAAACGAAAGAACCATATCCGGAACTGGTTAAGAGCATTGTAGATACAGCCGTTCAGAAAGGCCTTGTTCTCGAATCTGCAGGAACCTATGGAAATGTAATCAGATTCCTTTGCCCGCTTTGTGTAACTAATGGTCAGTTGGAAAAAGGATTAGAAATCTATGAAGAGACACTAAGGGAGTGCTTAGGAAAATAATAAAGCAAATAACACTCGCAATCGTATAGACATACGCCAAAATAGCTGCAATTTTAGTGATTGCAGCTATGGAAATGGCGGTTAAAAAGGAGAAATTAAAATGTTAATGACAGGTGAGCAATATATTGAAAGTTTGAGAAAATTAGGTACAAGAGTGTACATGTTCGGAGAGAAAGTTGATAACTGGGTAGACCATCCAATTATCAGACCATCAATTAATTCTGTTGCCGCTACATATGACCTTGCTCATGTAGATGAATATAAAGATGTTATGACAGCAAAATCAAATTTAACAGGCGAGACTGTTAATCGATTTACGCACCTACATCAGAGTACAGAAGATCTTAAAAATAAGGTTAAGATGCAGAGACTTTTAGGACAGAAAACAGCATCATGTTTCCAAAGATGTGTTGGAATGGACGCATTCAATGCAGTATATTCGACCACATTTGAAATTGATGAAAAATATGGAACGCATTATCATGAAAATTTCATCAAATATCTGAAACACGTACAGGAAAATGACCTTACTGTAGATGGTGCAATGACAGACCCTAAGGGTGACAGAGGTTTAGCTCCGCATGCTCAGAAGGATCCAGATGTTTATCTAAGAATAGTAGAAAGAAGAGAAGACGGAATTGTGGTTAGAGGAGCTAAGGCTCACCAAACAGGATCAATCAACTCTCATGAGCATATCATCATGCCAACTCAGGCTATGAAAGCAGAAGATAAGGATTATGCAGTATCCTTTGCATGTCCGTCAGATGCAGAAGGACTTTACATGATTTATGGAAGACAGTCCTGTGACACAAGAAAAATCGAAAAGTTTAACAACATCGATGTAGGTAATAAAAAATTCGGTGGACAAGAAGCTCTTGTAGTGTTTGATGATGTATTTATTCCAAATGACATGATTTTCATGTGCGGTGAATATGATTTTGCCGGAATGATGGTAGAACGTTTCGCCGGATATCATAGACAGTCTTATGGTGGCTGTAAAGTAGGTGTGGGTGATGTAATAATCGGTGCAGCTGCACTTGCAGCGGAATACAATGGTGCAGAAAAGGCATCTCACGTTAAAGATAAGCTCATCGAAATGACGCATCTTAACGAAACTCTGTTTAGCTGTGGTTTGGCATGTTCAACAGAGGGCTGCCCAACTAAGGCTGGTAACTATCAAATCGACCTTTTGCTTGCCAATGTTTGTAAGCAGAATATCACAAGGTTCCCTTACGAAATTGGCAGACTTGCAGAAGACATTGCAGGGGGCTTAATGGTTACTATGCCTTCAGAAGCAGACTTTAAATCAGAAACGGTGGTTGGTTCAAATGGTGAGACTATTGGGGATATATGCAATAAATACTTCGTCGGAAGTGAAAAGGCGACTACTGAAGAAAGACAAAGACTTCTCAGACTTTTGGAAAACGTTTGCCTTGGCACCGCAGCTGTGGGCTATAGAACAGAATCTATGCACGGTGCAGGTTCTCCACAAGCACAAAGAATCATGATTTCAAGACAAGGCAACATCCAAGGAAAGAAAGAACTGGCAAAAGATATTGCAGGCATCAAGAAATAGTATACAAGGTGATCTAAATATGAGTTGGAAAGACACTTATAATTCAAAATTAATGACAGCAAAAGAGGCTGTACGCCGTATAAAGTCAGGAGATAAAGTAGTACTCTCTCACTGTGCATCTGAACCATCGGTCCTCGTAGATGCAATGGTTGAAAATGCAGCAAACTATAGAAATGTTGAAATTTCTCACATGTTTTCTTTATGGGGAAACGAATACTGTGATGAGAAGTATAAAGATAATTTCCATCCTAACTTATGGTTTTTAAGTGCAAATACTAGAAAATGCGTTGAAGGGGGTTGGGGGGATTTTACCCCCCTATTCTTCCATGAAGTTCCTTCTCTTATGAGAGATGGAACTATAGAGGTTAATGTAGCTATGATTATGGTAACACCTCCGGATGAAAATGGTAAGGTATCTACAGGCTTATCAGGTGATTATACGGTGCAGGCTATCAAATCTGCAGATCTTGTTATCGCTCAGGTAAATGAAAAACTTCCATTCACATATGGGGACTCTGTAATTAGCGTAGATGATATAGATATCTTAGTAGAAGGAAATGTTGACCTTCCTGTTTTACCGGCTGCCCCAATTGGAGACATTGAGGAAGCTATAGGAAGAAATTGTGCCGAACTTATTGAAGATGGTGATACACTTCAGCTTGGAATTGGAGCGATACCTGATGCAGTTTGTCACCAATTAAAACATAAGAAACATCTAGGAATTCATTCGGAAATGTTAGGAGATGGGGTTGTCGAATTATACAAAGCAGGTGCCATTGATAATTCTTTAAAGGCTATAGACAAGGGAAAGTTTGTATTTAACTTTGTTATGGGAAGCAAAAATTTATATGACTTTTGCCACAAAAATAAGGATTGCATGTTGATGGCTGTAGACTATGTTAATAACCCTGCAGTTATAGCAAAAAATCCAAACGTTGTAAGTATCAATGGAGGTCTTGCGGTTGACTTTTACGGACAGGTAGCAGCTGATACCATAGGCTACAAACAGTTTTCAGCCGTAGGTGGGCAGGTCGACTTTATAAGAGGTGCGGCTATGTGTCATAATGGAGGCGGAAAAGCAATAATTGCAATGCCGTCTGTAGCTAAAAAGAAAGACGGTACGTTGATTTCTAAGATTACTCCTATTCTGTCAGAAGGTCAAGTTGTAACTACTTCAAGGCATGATACTGACTATATTGTGACAGAGTATGGAATTGCAAAATTAAAAAGTAAATCTGTAAGAGATAGAGCAAGAGCACTTATTGATATTGCTCATCCACAGTTTAGAGATCAACTTAAAGAAGACTTTAAGAGAATGTTTAAGGTCGCTTACTAGTTCACTTACTTACTTAAATATATCCAAGGTTCATGCGGGCACAAGCTTGCATGAACCAAATCATTAATGTTATGTGTATCCGAGTAGGATGTTTTGGGAGGTTAAAATGCAAGCATTAAGCATTGTGCCAAAGATTTATCTTTATGAGAATTTCAAAGAATTTAATGACGAATTTAAATTGGGAAAAGGTGACATTCTAGTTACAAACGAATGGATGTATAAACCATATATCGAGCCTCTTGGTGTAGATATACCTGTAATATTTCAGGAAAAATATGGAAAAGGAGAACCATCAGATGAGATGATTGATGCGATGGTTCTGGATATGAAAAAATACGATTACAATCGTATCATCGCTTTTGGAGGTGGAACGATCGTAGATATATGTAAAATTTTAGCGTTAGACCCTGCAGAGAAATCTGTTGATTTGTTTACAGGTGCTAAGGCTCCCGTTAAGATGAAAGACCTTATTGTTATACCTTCAACTTGCGGTACCGGTTCTGAGGTAACAAATGTTGCAATCGCAGAACTCAAGAGCCTTAAAACAAAGAAGGGCCTTGCTGCACCGGAAACCTACGCAGACGCAGCTATTTTGATTCCTGAATCACTACAGGGACTGCCGGACTACGTCTTTGCAACAAGCTCAATTGATGCACTTATTCACGCAACTGAGTCCTACCTATCACCTAAAGCTAATCCTTTTACAGAAATGTATTCCGTGGAAGCTATTAAAATGATTATGGAGAGCTACAAAGAGCTTTTAAGCAAAGGTAATAATGCAGAGAATAGAAAGCCGCTGTTAAAGAGTTTCCTAATTGCATCAAATTACGCTGGAATTGCATTTGGCAATGCTGGCTGCGGAGCTGTTCATGCGCTGTCATATGCTATAGGTGGAGCATTCCATGTACCTCACGGCGAAGCAAATTATCAATTTTTTACAGAAGTTTTCAAGACCTATATGAGGAAGAACCCGTCAGGCAAGATCGTTTCTCTAAACAAAATATTTGCGAATATTTTAGGATGTGATGTTGCTAGGGTTTATGATGAGTTGGAAAATTTACTAGGGCAGTTAATCTCAAAGAAACCACTTCATGAGTATGGAATGGTGGAAAAACAAATTGATGAATTTGCTGATATGACAATGGAGAATCAACAGAGACTTCTAGCTAATAATTATGTGCCATTATCCCGTGACGAAGTGAGAGAAATTTTCGCTAACCTATTTTAATAGAAACTTGAGCATTGCACCATAGGAAAAGAGGACGGAACTAAGGTACATAATTAAGAATTGTCAAGAAAACAAGTTGTTAGAGAGGAGAAAACATGTCTAATTACATTAAAGACACTATCGAACTTTGCAAGAAAAAGAATCCGGGTGAGCCTGAATTCCATCAGACCATTGAAGAAGTGTTAACAACACTTGCTCCGGTAATTGAAAAACATCCGGAATATGAAGCAAATGGACTGTTGGAAAGAATTACAGAACCGGAAAGAGGAATTACCTTTAGGGTGCCTTGGGTTGATGACGAAGGCAAAGTACAAGTAAACAGAGGTTATAGATACGAATTTAACAGTGCAATTGGACCGTATAAAGGTGGTCTTAGATTTGCACCAAACGTATATCCCGGAATTATTAAATTCTTAGGATTCGAACAGATTTTTAAAAATAGCTTGACCGGACTTCCAATTGGAGGCGGTAAGGGGGGATCTGACTTTGATCCTAATGGAAAATCAGATGGCGAGATTATGAGATTCTGTCAGAGTTTCATGACTGAACTATATAGACATATTGGACCGGCTACAGATATTCCGGCAGGAGATATTGGTGTAGGTGCAAGAGAAATTGGATATATGTATGGACAGTATAAGAGAATAGTAAACAGATTTGAAGGTGTTTTAACAGGCAAGGGAATTCCTTATGGCGGTGCACTCGGAAGAACTGAAGCAACAGGTTATGGGATCGTTTGGTTTGCAGAAGAGATGCTAAAACACAATGGTAAATCAATGGAAGGCATGAAAGTTGCAATTTCAGGCTTTGGTAACGTAGCTTGGGGAACAGCTAAGAAAATTACTGAACTCGGTGGTAAGTGTATAACCATATCAGGACCGGATGGATACGTTATTGATGAAGAAGGTGTTGGAACAGAAGAAAAGTGGAACTGCATGCTTGAACTTAGAAATTCAGGTAAAAACATCGTAGCTCCATATGCTGATAAATTCCCAAATGCAAAGTTTATAAAGGGCAAGAAACCATGGGAAGAAAAAGCTGATCTTTACATCCCTTGCGCTACTCAGAATGAAATTCAGCTGGAAGATGCTAAGAATATCGTTAAAAACGGTGCAAAATTCCTTTGCGAAGGTGCTAATATGCCTACAACAAATGAAGCTATTACATACTTAATGAAAGAAGGAGTTATTGTAGGTCCGTCAAAGGCAGCAAATGCAGGTGGTGTAGCAGTATCTTGCATCGAAATGGGACAGAACGCAGGAAAAACTGTTTTCTCTCCTGAACAAGTATTGGATCAACTACATGATATTATGATAAATATACACAAGAGCTGTGCTTTTGCATCTCAGGAATATTATGGAGAATACAACCTGGTTGCAGGTGCAAACATTGCAGGATTCCTAAAAGTTGCTGATGCTATGATGGCTCAGGGTGTTGTATAAGCAATCCTTTTCTTTAATGAATAAGTTTATATAAGTAAATCTCAAGGAAAAAGATAGTCGTTTGGCTATCTTTTTTCTTTGTGATTTTATCTATCACGGTACGAAATCATGATGTATAATAAGCATATAAAAATATAATGGTACTTGACAGGGAGTAGAGAATGAAACGCAAATTTTTGCTTATAGCTGGGATTTGTTTAATAATAGCAGTATTTGTAAATGGCATGGTTATACTAAAAATGTATAACATAGATTTAATGGAGTATATAAACTATTCATTACCTTTTACAGATAGAGAAAAAGATTTCTTAACAAAGAAAAAAATAAGATATGGCATAAATATAAACCATGAACCTTTTTCTTTCATATCAGAAGAGCATGGACAAAATAGTGGTATTATTGTTGACTATTTTAATCAACTTGCTATTGTGCTGGAAACTAAAATGAAACCGGTCTCTTTTCAGTCACACAATTTAGCCAAAGCATTAAAAGACAAGCGAATAGATGCAGCAATAGTAAAACGGAATGCAATGACAGAGAAAGTTTTTTTGTTAACGCAAACATTATACACAGAAAGAAGTAAGATTCTATTAGATGGAGAATCTAAATTAAAGAATATTTCTGAGATAAAAAATATTTCGATTGCTGTGATTGCAGGGAGCAAAGCTCATCATGATGCAAACATTTTATATAAAAACGAAAAAAATGTTCGCTTTATTTTAACAAGTAATTTGGAAGAAAGCTTTTTACTATTAGGAAAGGGCAGTGTCGAAGCTATTTTAGGGGATGAATCAGAAATTTCATATCACTTAAATCAAGGGTTAAAAAGCAGGCGTTTTAAATTTTTAGATGGGGCAATATCTAAGGAAGACGTATGTGTAGCTGTCAATAAGGACAATGAGATACTACTTGATATATTAAATAAAGGAATTCTTGAGTTAAAAAAAGGAGAACAATTTAACCATATTCATGCCAGGTGGTTTGGAAGTTTGATTCCCGAAGTAAGTGAAGTGGGATCTGTTCTAAATTATAATTTTATTTCAAATGCTGTGTTATTAATTTTAATATTAATTATAATACTGGTTGCTTGGAACAAGACAGTTTCTCAAAAAGTATATGAGAGAACTGAAGAACTTATGGAAAGCAGAACAGCACTGAGAAATGTGATGGATTCTTTATCTGACGCTCTGGTAGTTATAAATAATAGTGGAAAGATAGAATCATGTAACAAAAGTGCAATGGAATTTATTGGAAAACAGTTCTCGGATATTATAGGAAGAAATCTCTCCGAATTTGATGTCTTAAATGAGTTCCTAATACATGATGGAGAAAAAGAGCCATTCTTATATCAAGATAGACATTTCTTAGTTCATAAGAAAAAATTAACATCATCTAGTAACAATACCATTATTAGCATTGAAGATTATACGGAAAGATACAAATATGAAAAACTTACTCGCCAAGAGGCTAAAATGATTGCAATTGGAGAGTTACTGGCAGGGCTAGCTCATGAAATTAGAAACCCGCTGGGATTGATTAAAAGCTATACCTATCTAATTGGCAAAGATCTTTCCAAGCCTCCTCATCCTGAGGATGTGGAAGCAATAAACCATTCTGCCGATAGAATAAACACGCTAATAGAAAATCTTTTGGGTTTTTCAAGGTTATCTCGGGAAAAGACCGAGGTTATAGATGTAGAAGGGATTATAAGTTCTGCACTCATACTTGAATATAAGATATTGGAGAAATATAATATAGATATAAAGGTGAATGTTGAAATAAGTAATGACGAAGAAATTAAAGTAAATTCAGATATTTTAAAGCTATGTCTTGTAAATTTAATAAATAATAGTATTGATGCTCTTAAAGAATGCCGGCATAAGGATAAGCTGATTCAAATAAAAGCGTATAAAAATATAAATATGCTGAATATAGATGTAATTGATAATGGAGTAGGAATTGAAAAAGAATCATTGGGTTCGATATTTAATCCGTTTTATACTACAAAAGATAGTGGAACAGGGTTAGGTTTATACATATTAGATACGGAAATCAGGAGTATTAACGGAAAAATATTTGTCCGGAGCGAATATGAACAAGGAACATGTTTTCATGTGGAATTACCTATAGAACATAAAATAGGTGGGGAGAAAATACATGGATAATAGAAATTATCACATTCTAATAGTTGACGATGAAATTGAATATCAAAATGTTGTCTCAAGAATATTAAGTGCTGAAGGCTATACAACAAGTACGTGTATGAACGGACTTGAAGCCCTAAATTTTATGGAGCATAATGAAGTTAATATGTTGATTACAGATATAAGAATGCCGGTAATGGATGGTGAAGAATTAATAAAATCTGTAATTCGACAAGGACATAATATAGATATTCTAGTAATCACAGCATTTGGCAGTATTGAGAATGCCGTTGATGCTATAAAACTTGGAGTGGATGATTATTTTGTTAAAAGCTCAAATTTAGAAGATTTAGTGCTAAAAGTGAACAGAATGGTTAGCTATAGCAGGATTAAGAGAAAGAATGAAATCTTAATAAACAAACAGAATGCAAGCCAGTTTTATTTGGAATCAAAAAATGATAAATTCAAAGAAATTATAGATATATGTAAAAGAACGGCGGATACAAACATAAATATTCTTTTGTTAGGAGAATCCGGAGTAGGAAAAGAAGTTGTTGCTAATTATATACATAGCATAAGTAACAGATCAAAAGAACCTTTTATACCGGTTAATTGTCAAGTTTTTCCGGAAAATCTTGTAGAATCTGAACTATTTGGTCACGAAAAAGGCGCCTTTACAGGAGCTACGAACTCAAGAATAGGTAAATTTGAAGAGGCTGATCAAGGCACCTTATTTCTGGATGAAATTGGTGATTTACCTGTAACTACACAAGGGAAACTGTTGAGGGCTTTAGAAACAAAGAGTATAGAAAGAGTTGGAAGCAATAAGAATATAAGCTTAGATATTAGGTATATTTTTGCAACAAACAAAAATCTGGATAGGGAGATAAACAACGGTACATTTAGAGAAGATTTGTTTTTTAGAATTAACACAATCACACTTAAGATTCCGCCATTAAGAGAAAGAAGAGAAGACATACCTGAACTTATTAGATATTTTATGAAAAAAAATTCTATAGAACAAAATAAGGGGAAATTGGAAATTGATAAAGATGTGATTGGTGTGCTCATGAGTTATAATTATCCCGGAAATGTGAGGGAGTTGAGAAACATAATAGAAAGAATGGTAGCTCTAAGCATGAATGGAAGGATTACGTTAAACGATTTAAATACACCCGGAGGGTGGCAGCCTTATAATCTGAATTGCAATAATTCTCAGAAGGATTTAAGGCAAGCGAGAAATAATTTTGAAAAGAAATACATTGAAGATATGCTGATAAGTTGTGGGAATAATATAGAGTTATGTTCTCAGAAATTGGGTATTACTCCCAGGCAGTTATGGAATAAAATTAAACAATTTAATATATCAAGGATAAAATAGTTTTTTAAAATCAGTTTTAATGAAAAAAATTTCAGTAAAACTGATATTTTTTTCATTAATTGTATATTAAGAGTGGATTAAATATGTAGAATAAAACTTTTAAGAGATGAATATATACTGTAATTTCAATGTGTTGGATAAATACTATATAATTGATAAATTATTGGCAAGGAATTTGCTTTTAGTTACATGTAAAAATATATTTTCATGAAAGGATAATAAAAATGAAGAAAAAATTAACGCTGTTACTTGTATTTATTTTATGTATGGGAGTGCTGTCTGGTTGTGGAAATTCAAAAGATAAGAAGACAACCTCAGATAAAATTATCACTGTTAAAATAGCTCATACAGACTCATCTTCAAGATCAACACATAAGTGGGCTGAATGGTTAGGCAAATACCTAGAAAAAGAAGCTCCGGGGAAATTTAAAGTTGAAGTATATTCTGATGGGTCATTGGGGGATACTCCGGATGCAATTGCAGGTCTAGGGCTAGGCACTGTACAAATGGTTTTCGATTTATCGTCAGCATTTACTCAGATTGCAGGATATGAATCAGCATGCATAGATTTACCTTATTTATACCCGTCATATGAGGAATGGATTGAGGGAACATTTAAAAATGGTGGTCTAGAACTTTTTAATAAAACTATTTCCAGTGCAGATTTTTATTGCATAGACATGTATTACAATGGTATGAGGCAACTTATATCTAGAGATAAAATTTATCATAACACGGGAGATTTGAAAGGTCAGAAAGTTAGAATAGCTCAGAATGATCTAAATATTGAGATGTGGAATGCTCTTGGCGCGAACCCTACTCCTATGGCTTGGGGTGAAGTAGTTACATCTTTATCACAAGGGCAGATTAATGCTCTAGACCATTCACTAGGGGTATTCAACGACTTCAATTTGCATGAGATTGCACCTTATGTAACTTTGACTAACCACGCATCATCTCCATTTCCAATTGTATGTTCTAAAAAATGGATTGAGTCGCTGGACAAGGAAGATAGAAAAGTTCTGGAAGAAGGCGTTCACAAAATGGCCAAATCTCAAAGAGATGAGGAAAGAAAAAAAGAAGAAGAATATATTGAAAGATTTAAAAGTGAAAATGCCCAAGTATATGAGCTTAACTCGGACGAAATAAAAGCTTTTGAGAAGGCAAGTGAACCAGTTTACAAGTGGATGCGTTCGAAAGCAGGAGATGAAATTGTTGATAAGTGGCTTGCAACCAAACCTAAAAAATAACAATATCATAGGTAATTAAAAGGGGGACAAATTGATCTGTCCCCTTACTTTAAATAAACTACGAAAAGGAGTTTGTGATTTGTAAGAATCACGTAAATGTTATGGGAGAAAAAAAGAATAATTTTTTAAATATTCTAAATAAAACGGAAGAAATTTGTCTGGTTATAATGTTTGCACTAATGGTTATTGCTATTTTTTTGCAAATTATTATGAGATTTGTTTTTAATAATTCTTTATCATGGTCAGAAGAACTTGGTAAATTTATTTTTGTATGGATTTCATGGCTTGGGATAAGTATTGGACAACGAAAAAATGAACATATTAAAATTACTATGATTATCAATAAATTACCGCTTAAACTGCAAAATTTTATCGAAATTATAGCAAATATGATTTTGATAGCTATTTTGGCAGTGACCATTTATTATGCAGTGCTTTTGGTACATTTTCAACAAAACGTAAACTATGCAGGGATTAAGATAAGCACTTCATGGGGGTATTTATCACTTGTATTGGGGTGCTCCTTTATGGGACTTAGGATATTTGGAAGGATTTATGAGAATATAAGGAATGTTCTGGGCAAGAGCTTGGATGAAAGTATGGATGAGAATGTAGCGAGGGGGAATTAACATATGGCAATAGGTATTTTGTTTGTTTCTATGGCAGTTTTGCTATTGATAGCAGTTCCGGTAGGCTTCGCCATTGGGGGTGCAACAATGTTATCGATGTTTACCTTCTCAGATTTAGACATGGTAATTAACGCGCAGTATTGCTATAGTGGGATATTTTCATTTACTGTTATGGCAATACCATTTTTTATGTTAGCAGGTTTAATAATGTCAACAGGTGGCATTGCGAAAAGAATTGTAAATTTTGCGGCTGCACTAATTGATTTTGTAAATGGAGCAATTGGGTGTGTTAGTATAATAGCATGTATGTTTTTTGGTGCATTGTCAGGCTCGGGGATGGCTACAGCATCAGCTATAGGCAGTATGATGATTCCGGAGATGAAAAAAAAGGGGTATGACCCGGCGTATGCAGCCACAATTATATGTTTTGGTGGCATTGTAGGCCCTATAATTCCGCCAAGCTTGTCATTTGTTTTATATGGAGCTTCAACTAACGTCTCAATACCTAATTTGTTTTTGGCAGGTGTACTACCCGGAATTTTGATTGGAGTTATTTTTGTTGCGACTAATATAGTTATGTGTACGATAAGCAAGACTGACTTAAGAGCTAATAATAAGTCTGTATTAGAAAATATACCTGCAAGGGAATTTATGAGGAGAAGAATTCATAATATTTTAACAGCAACCAAAGAAGGGTTTTGGGCACTTTTATCTCCAATAATAATACTTGGAGGAATTTATTCCGGTATATTTACCCCTACAGAAGCAGCTTGTGTATCAGTTGTATATTCTTTGATAATTAGCTTATTTGTATACAGAGATATGACCTTTAAGGATTTGTACAAAACATTTCTTGACACAGCAGTACTAAACGGAGTAACTTCATTCCTATTAGGATACTCAACTGTATTTTCCACATTCATGACTTTTGAAAAAATTCCACAAGGAATAACTGAATTTTTGACCAATGTATCTGATAATCCGTATGTAGTACTTATGTTTATTAATATTATACTACTTGTGGTTGGATGTTTTCTGGATACAGTGCCTGCAATAATAGTAATGGCACCTATGTTACTACCTACAGTTAAGGCTTTACATATAGATCCTGTTCATTTTGGTGTAATTATGGCTGTTAATCTTGCTTTAGGACTTTGTTCACCTCCTTATGGATGCAATTTATTTGTAGGTGCAGCCGTTGCAAAAATAAAGATGGAAACTATGTTTAAATACATTTTACCATACTTTGTCATAGGTGTTATTTCACTACTGATAATTACATATATACCGGCTATTTCATTGGTGTTCGTAAAATAAAATTGATGTTATTGTCTTGGTTAATGAATTAAAATTTTAGATATTGTTAAACTGTAGTCTACTACTTTAACTTGGAATGATGTATAATGGCAATATGAAACTATATTTGCAAGATCCAACATATGAATTTACAAAGCCACTTGAAAAGACCATAAAAGAAAATTTTGCGATTGCTCAAGGAGGTGCCGGTGCCTATGCCTTTGCAACTAAAGAGGGCATAGATAGAATTTTAGGTAGTGCAGAGTTCAAAAAACTTATGGAGAAAGGTACTTGGGAGATTATCGTTGGTACAGACGATATAACAGACGTAAGGGCCCTTAAAGCTTTGCAACGTTTTGAAGAAAAATTCAAACCTCAGCTAATTGCACAAGTTTACATTCATCAAGATATAGGTTCAATTTTTCATCCTAAGTACAGTTGGTTTGACCAAGAAAAAGGAGGGGCCTTAGTTATAGGCTCCGGAAATTTGACAAAACGAGGAGTGAGAAATAACAGGGAAGCTTACACAGTTGTTCCTCTAGATGAAGACGCATTAATGCAAGTAAAAAAAGAATGGACAAGATGGACAAATCACAGCAAAGATTGCCTATACACGGTACAAGATGCAATCGCCATTCTGAAGTCAGACCAACGAACTTTTTTGTCACGTGTACTTGGTAAAATAAAGAACTTATTATATCCAAAAGTGAAAGTTTAAAATCAAAAGGAGGCATTAAAATGAAGCGATCGATGAGAAGAAGCAGGCAAGAGTTAAACGAGGCAGATTTAAAAGACGTTATAGAACGAAATAACGCAGGAGTACTATCGCTAATAGGCGATGATGGTTATCCCTACGGGGTTCCAATAACTTATGTTTATGGAGAAGATGAAAATTTTTATTTCCATTCTGCGATTAGCGGACACAAAATAGATGCTGTCCGAAACTGTCATAAGGCCTGCTTTACTATCATTGATGAAAACAAGGTGGTGCCGGATGAATACACCACCTACTTCAGAAGTATAGTGGCAATAGGAGACGTTCATCTTATAGAGGATGACCAAGAGAAGTTAAAAACCATTAAGCTTCTCAGCCAAAAAGTCAGACCGGGTCACATAGATGAAATGGATGCGGTAATAAAAAAAGAATGGAAAGGTTTTGTTATGATTAAATTTATTCCTTTAGATTTAAAAGGAAAAGAAGCTATGGAATTGATGAAAGCAAAAAATTAAATAAAAGAATCCCCATAGCTATATATGCAATGGGGGTTCTTAAATTATTCATTTAACTTGCTAAATAAAAATCGAAATTTAGTACAATAGACTCGATCTATCTACTATGCCTCAGCTTTCCACAGACCATGTAGGTTACAATATTCATAAGCAGCCTTCAGTTCTTCGCCTTCACCTAAGAAGAAAGTTGCTTCAGGCTCACCTGTGTGGTTAAGTTCCTGTAAACGTAGACCGTTAGAAGTTTCCAGAGCAACGAAGCCGATATAGTGCTCTTCGGTCATAGGGTGAGCAACGCTACCAACTTTAATTACAACTTTGCTTCCGTCTTTTTCTATTACCGGAACGTGCTTTTCTGTTGCTGCATCTGTTGTGTTAGCTTTAAGTTCAACCATTGGCTTTCCACAACATGATGGAGTATGATCTTCCGGACCATCTAACTTAGCAACAACTACGCCTGATTCTAGACATTTATAAACTTTTACCATTTTAAATTCCTCCTGAAATTATTTTATTCAACTAATTACCACTGTTGTCGGAATTGGATTCACAACAACCTTAAAGCATTTATTAACACAAAAACATCCTTTTAAACATTATCTTAAATTTATTTTTTGAAAATTGGGGTATTTATTGAAAATACGTAACAACAATAATTTAATTTTTGAGATAAAAAGAACTGAAGTAAGAGGTTAATATGTATTTTAATGTTTTTTTGGGCTTAATAATCCCTTTTATAGGAACATTTGCAGGAGCAGCTTGCGTATTTTTGATGAAAAAAGATTTGTCGAGAAACGTACAAAGAGGATTGACGGGTTTTGCCGGAGGAGTAATGGTAGCGGCTTCAATTTGGAGCTTGATAATACCGGCTATAGATCAATCAAAGCATATGGGGAAACTGGCTTTTTTACCATCGTTTATTGGGTTTTGGATTGGTGTGTTTTTTTTGCTTATTTTAGATCATGTAATACCTCATCTTCATGCAAACTCGAAAGAGGCAGAAGGTCCCCAAACAAAATTGGCAAAAACTACAATGATGGTGCTTGCAGTTACACTACATAACATTCCTGAAGGAATGGCTGTGGGAATTGTGTGGGCAGGATATATAACCGGATCAAACGAAATTACGGCAGGAGGAGCCATGGCATTAGCCATTGGAATAGCTATTCAGAACTTCCCTGAAGGTGCCATAATCTCAATGCCTTTACATGCTGAAGGGAAGAGCAAAAAACTCTCATTTGCAGGAGGTGTTCTCTCGGGTGTAGTTGAACCGATCGGAGCAATAATAACAATTCTTATGGCAGGTTTAATTGTACCCGCTATGCCGTATTTGCTTTCTTTTGCCGCAGGAGCGATGATTTATGTTGTTGTAGAGGAACTTATTCCGGAGATGTCGGAAGGCAAGCATTCTGACATTGGAGTAATATTTTTTTCACTGGGATTTACTGTTATGATGTCTCTTGACGTTAGCTTAAGTTAATGTTGACAATAGCTAACAAGTTTGCTATAATCATAGTTGGAAGTCGAGGCTAACAAAAGCTTAGGCTGTCCCCAAGAGATCAATTTAATAGAAAGGATTTTTTTGAATATGAGAAGTAGAAGTATTGGTAAAAAATTGTTTGTACTTATAGGTGTATTGGTTTTGGTTATTGCTATGGCGGGTTGTGGAAACTCTGAAAAAAAGAAAGATGATGATAAGCCTGCAAAAAAAGTTGAGAGCAAACAGACAGCATCACTTGAAGAATGGAACGGAACATGGAACAGTATAGAGGGTTACTATGATGAACCTGAAGTTAAAGCTGCAATTGAAAAGAAAGCAAAAAAAGACGGCAAGACTTTTGAGGAAGTAAAAGCAGAGAAAGCGAAAGAATCGCATGTTGATTGGTTGGGTCTTGAAATTGACGGCAAGACAATTAAATTTTTAGACAATTTCAAGAGTAAAGGTGGAAAAGAAATTGAAAATGTAGAGTATGAATTCCAAGAAATGAAAGAAGTTAAAGGAGAAGGCGATGAACATAAACATTGGGCTGTTTTCAAAGCTAAGGGTAATGCAAAACATCCTTTACTTCTAATGATGCCTGTTCATGGAGAAGATGAAATTACACATTTCCATGTAAGATATGGTGAAAGTGTTGACGAGATGCTCAAGATGGATGATTGGTGGCCTGTGATGGCTAAAGATTCAAGTACCACAGATCAGGTTATTACTGAGGTAACGCAGTAATTTTGCGGACATAAATATAATCAAAAGCCCGTGAGAATTCTCGGGCTTTTTAAAATATAATGACTAAGAAGGTTTTTATGAAGAAAAGAAGAACATTAAGTGTTATCGTGATTTGTCTCATGTTGGCTGCGCTACTGGTTGGTTGTGGAGCCAACAAGGCAGAAAAAACAGAAAAAAAACCCATCGTATATACATCGATATATCCGGTTTATGATTTAGTTCATCAGGTTGCAAAGGATACTGTAGACTTAAGAACTTTTATGCCTACTAATACAGACCCCCACTTGTGGGAACCTACAGCCAAAGATATGAAAGAACTTGCAAAAGCAGATATCTTGTTCATAAACGGAGCAAATATGGAGAAGTGGAGCGATCAGGTTGCAAAAAATTTACCAAATTTGAAAATAATAAATTTGTCTGACAAGGTGACGCTTATAACATATAAGGGTGCAGCCTCTATTGGCGATTTTCAATATATGGCTAAGATGCATGGTGAGGCAAATAAAAAATATAAATTTGAATTCGGGCATACTCACGAAGATATTATGAGAGTGACATTCGCAAGAAATGACCGGAATCTGCCGGAAGAAGAATTTGTAAAAAAATGCAAGCAAATCATGTCTCAAAATGGCGAAACGGTAGGGCAGGAAAAAACTATTTCGGTTAAGGAGGGAAAGGTATATAACCTGGAAATGGGGCATGTCAGCGGAAGAATCCATTTTAAATTTGATAGTCCGGGAGATTGGTATGTAGTTTCTGACCGAGTTTCGGAACGTTTGTTACCTTATCAGATAGAAGAATCTAATGGGGGAAAAGTGGAGCTGGAAGAAGTAGTGAACGGCTCGACGGCAAAACAGGATAAGATTACTTATGATCCTCACTCATGGCTTTCTATTAAAAATGCAAAGTCATATCTTAACTATATTTATGATGTTTTGGCAGAAAATTATGGAGACAATGCAAAGTTCTACAGAAAGAACAAATTTAAGGCAGTTGATAAACTAACAGACATAGAAGCACATTATTTTGAAAAGTTTAAAAAACTAAAAAATAGAGAGTTCGTGGTTACCCACTATGCTTGGGAGTATCTGGCGCGGGAATATAACCTGATTCAATATCCTCTTGAAGGCCTTGTATCAACAGAATCGCCAAGCCTTAAGACTATAAAAAAAGCAGTAGACTTTTCCCAAAAGAGAAAGATAAATACAATTTTTTACGAAGACAATATGCCTCCAAAGGAAGCTGAAACAATTTCTCAAGAAATCAAGGGTGGTAAATTCGTACCGCTCAACAGCATGGAATATGTTAAGCCGGAGGAAGAAGCAGAAGGATCTTACACTAAATTTATGGAAGAAAATCTAGAAAAAATATATGAATCTTTGAAAGAAGGTGAACGATGAATCAGATTGAAATTGATAATTTGCAATTTGGATATACAAAGGAGCTTGTGATTAAAAGAGCTAATTTCAAGCAAGAAAAGGGTCAGATTGTTTCCATACATGGAGAAAACGGCTCAGGAAAGAGCACTCTTTTGAAATTGATTTTGGGAGAGCTTACTCCTGATAAGGGAACAATAAAACTATTGGGAGAAGACATAAAAAAAATAAATAATTTTAGCAAAATTGCTTATGTCCCACAAATTCAAACTTTTTCCGGAGTTGCTTTTCCCATTACGACAACGGAAATAGTAGTGTTAAATCTGTATAGAGAATTTGGACTAATAAAAATACCGAAAAAAGAGCATAAGGAAAAGGCGAGAAAAATTCTCTGTGAAATGGGTCTTGAGAATTATCTTAACACCCCCTATAATCAGCTGTCCGGTGGGTTTAAACAAAGAACTATGATAGCGAGGGCAATGCTGAGTAATCCGGATATTTTGATTCTTGACGAGCCTACGGCAGGTGTAGATCAGCAAAGCAAAGAAAATTTCTTAGAACTAGTTGCGGAAACTAATCGAACAAAATCTACAACTATACTAGTCGTAACTCATGAGATGGAATTAATTAAACAACATTTAAAGCCGGATGAATCATACAAAATGGTAGAGGGGGTATTAGAGAAATGTTAGAATTTGCTTTTATGAGATATGCTCTAACTGCCGGATTCATGCTTTCAATAATTATACCCATGATAGGTGTATTGATGGTAAACAGAAAGACAAGCATGATAGGAGATTCACTATCCCATACATCTCTTACAGGCGTGGCTATAGGGCTGATTTTCGGATTCAATCCGGTGATAGGAGCAATTATCATCTGTATAATTGCCGCATTTGCGATAGAATACATAAGGAAAAGATTCCCTCATTATGGGGATATGGCTACTGCTGTAATTACAAGTGCAGGTTTGGGTATGGCAGCTATTTTGACTAAATTTGCAGTGGGAGGCAATAACTTTGAAAGTTATCTGTTCGGAAGCATATCATCGGTAACCCTTGCAGACGTTATCAGTGTAGGCATAGTGTTTATTGCCGTAGTATCGGCAAATATACTTCTATACGCAGCCTTGCTGGATATTGCAATAGATTCGAATTTGGCAAGATTAGCCGGTGTAAAAATTAATTTTGTGAATGGAGTATTTACTTTCCTTACTGCTGTGACTATAGCTTTAAGCTGTAAAATAGTGGGAGCTCTATTAGTTTTGTCTATTTTGATATTGCCTGTAGCGACTGCTCTCATAATATGCAAAAGCTACAAATCAACCTATATAATTTCAGTTCTGTTAGGTGTTTTATATACAATGATAGGAATAATAATTTCGTACTATTATGATGTTCCTACAGGAGGTGCAATTGTAATGCTTGCAGTAATTTCCATGATTGCAGTAGGCATATATAAAAAAATAGCAAGAGTATGAGTTGCTCCCCGTGTTAGCCAACGCTAGCATTTTCAATATGTTTGTAAATTTTATGCTTGACATTCAACCCCAAAACCTGTATCATGTATATAAGTGATAATCATTATCACTTAATAAATTTTGTTAAATAATTTAGATTATTTAGTATAAACAGGGTATAATTTACTGGGAGGACAAATTTGTGTTAACTACTAATAAGAGAAAAAGTAAACAAAGAGATTTGATCCTGGATATTGTTAAAGCTGACAATACACATCCCACAGCAGAGTGGATATATGGTGAGGCGAAGAAAAAGATTCCAACTATAGGTATTGCTACCGTATACAGAAATTTGAATCAGCTTGTTGATATGGGCGTTATTTTAAAAATTTCTATGCCGGGTCAAAGCGATAGATATGATGGGACCACCTGTAAGCATTATCATATGAGATGCTCTAAGTGTGGGAAGCTGATAGATATTTACCCTGTAGATAATGATTCGATGCCGGAATTGAAATCAGCAATAGCTAAGAGTTTTGGCATCAGTGATAGGAAATTTGAAATTTCCGAGACTATGTTATCTTATGTTTGTGATGATTGTGCAAACATTGAGAATAAAAGTAAAGCTTAAGAAAAAATGGAGGTTGATTATGGCTAAGGATTTAAAGGGAACAAAAACTTACGAAAATTTAATGGGTGCATTCGCAGGAGAATCTATGGCAAGGAACAAGTACACTTACTTTGCTTCACAAGCCAAAAAGGAAGGTTATGTACAAATTTCTAAGATTTTTGAGGAAACTGCAGACAATGAAAAAGAACACGCTAAGCTTTGGTACAAGGCTGCAGAAGGCATTGGAACAACAGCTGAGAATCTAGCTACAGCAGCTGAAGGTGAGCATTATGAATGGACAGAAATGTATCCGGGATTCGCAAAGGTTGCTGAGGAAGAAGGTTTCGCAACAATTGCAACTCAGATGAGACTTGTTGCTGATGTTGAAGAGAAGCACGAACAGAGATACAGAAAACTAGCTTCTAATCTTAAAGATGGTAAAGTCTTTGAAAGAGAAACTGAGGTTACATGGCAGTGCATCAACTGTGGATATGTTTTAGAAGCAAAGGCAGCTCCTGCGGTATGTCCGGCTTGTCAGCATCCACAGGCATTCTTCCAGATTAAACCTGAAAACTATTAAACTAAAAAGGAAATAGAAAGAAAGTAGATTTCATTCGGAAGTATACTTATAATT
Source organism: Eubacteriales bacterium KG125 (assembly GCA_050908895.1). Lineage (GTDB taxonomy): Bacteria > Bacillota > Clostridia > Peptostreptococcales > Anaerovoracaceae > S5-A14a. The sequence goes on from CP171222.1 coordinate 400,374, forward strand.
TGAAAATCAATTCCCTCTTTTCAGGAGTCCCTGTTATGAGGGAATTTTTTAATTTAATAACAATAATCTTTATGATATAATATTGACAGAAACAGAGGTAAATACCCTGTTGAAATATATAAGAATCATTTACTTTAAGAATATTATTTGGAGAGACAATTGGCATTTGAATTTATTTCCGTGATGGACATAGTTGGAACCATAGCTTTTGCGGCATCGGGTGCAATTATAGCTATAAGAAAAGGTATGGATTTGTTTGGAATTATGATTCTGGCATTGGTTACTGCAACAGGGGGTGGATTTATCAGGGACGTAACTATTGGATTTGCGCCACCCTCTGTTTTTAGAAATCCAATTTTTATGATACTGTCTTTTATGACAGCTATAGTGGTGTTTGTAGTTACAGCATGGTTTCAACATAGACCGATGCATGCGAGGCTGATTTTCTTGTATGAAAAAATTATGTTGATAACAGATTCACTTGGTTTAGCAGCTTTCACCGTCGAAGGAGTTTATGTTGGTCATCAGATGCTCGAAAACAGCAGTGTTTTTTTGATGGTTTTTTTAGGTGTTGTAACAGGCGTAGGGGGCGGCGTGATTAGAGATATATTTGCCACGGAAAAACCTTATATTTTTGTGAGACATATATATGCTGTAGCTGCTGTAGTAGGTGCATTGGTAACTGCTATAGGGCTTAGATTTGCTTAGGTCAGTACGGCACTTTTAGCAGGTTTCTCAATAATTCTGCTTATAAGATACTTGGCTGCACGGTTTAAGCTCAATCTTCCAAAAATCGACTTAGAAATCAGATAAACTTTTGAAATGGAGAGAATGAAGTAATGTTGAAAAACACATTGTCTAAGGCATTAAACTACTACGAAACTTTTCATGATATTCTTATTGCAGATTATAATGGTATAATAGAGTATTCTTCTGTATATGATAGGAATAAAGAAAGGTTTGTTAATGAGGATATTACGGGAATGCATATCTTAGATGTATACCCGGAGCTGACAGAAAAAGATAGCAGCATTTTAAAATGTCTTAGGACGGGTCACATCATTTATGATACACCACAACTACTTACTAGTGTAAATGGTGTAACATCGTATTATATAAGTACCGATTTCCCTATAATAAGCAAGGGAAAAACTATAGGAGTAGTGGAAACTTCTCGGGAGGTTTCCAGAGACGAGTTTTTTAAATTCATAGATAAAGGAATCGGTAGAAAACAGGATCTCTATACCCTTGAAGATATAAAAACAGAAAACAGAAAGCTGCTGCTTATAAAAAGTACCGTATTGAAGGTTGCTAACTCCCCTTCTTCCGTCTTGATTATAGGCGAGACAGGCACAGGCAAGGATATGATAGCGCAATCCTTACATTCAGAAAGCTATAGGAGAAATAAACCTTTTGTTTCGCAAAATTGTGCCGCGATTCCAAGTACATTGTTGGAGAGTACATTTTTCGGGACTGTAAAAGGTGCTTTCACAGGTGCCGAAAATTCTAAGGGTTTGTTTGAACTTGCAAATGGTGGAACTATATTTTTAGATGAAATAAATAGTATGGATATGTATTTGCAGGCAAAAATATTAAAAGTTGTTGAGGATAAATCCTTTAGACCAATAGGTGCATCTGAAACAAAGAAAGTAGATATCAGGATTATATCTGCAATGAATGAAAACCCTGAAGAACTTATCAAACAAGGTCGATTTAGAGAGGATCTGTTTTATAGACTTGGGGTAGTTACTTTAAATATACCGGCTTTAAGAGATAGAAAAGAAGATATTAAGTATATTTCAAAGCATTATATAGATGTATATAATAAAATTTTTAATAAAAATGTTTCGAGTATGTCGGCTATAGTACAGGACGTTTTAGATAATCATAACTGGAATGGGAATGTAAGAGAACTGCAAAATGTGATGGAATTCATATTTAATTTTATAGATAAAGACCGGATACAAATAGAAGATTTACCTAATTATTTGTACCGATTAGATGATAATTCCCTCCAGGGTGAAAAAGATTACAGTAACGGCGGGAGTGAAGTTTTTCTTAATATATCCAATGAGGATTCATTAAATAAAAAATTAGAAAAATATGAGAAAAGTTTAATTAAGAAAGCTCTCTCTGAAACAGATTCCTTAAAGAACGCAGCAGAGAGATTACAAATATCAGAACCTGCGTTACAGTATAAACTAAGGAAATATAATTTGAAATAAATCTATTAAAACACCGAAAATATAAAACCTCGGTGTTTTTTTGTGTAACCGGGGGAGTACCTTACTGAAGGGCGAAAGTTATAAATTAACTTTAGAAGTGAGAGTGACATTTTGCAAAGATTTTTTCGTTTAATATAAATTAAAAATTTTGAATTTCAGGAAAGCAAAATTAAATTTTTTTAATTTTAAAGCTAACCGAAAGGTTGAAAATAGTGAGTTTAATGGTTGGCATGACAATTGCTTAATATAATATTAAATTAAGCAGTACTGACTTGAAAAATAAGCGAGGAGGATATGAATTTATATTCAGATTTTTGTTATGACTGAAAAACAAGTCCCTTTTTTAAAGGCAATAATACCCATAATAACATTAATTGTAACCATGTTATTAAATAACATATGGGGAAATGGAGAATCAATGATTCCGTTAATTTTTTCAACTGTAGTCGCATGTATAGTTGCAAAAACATGTGGATTCAAATGGAATGAGTTAGAGTCGGGGATATTAAAAACTTTTGGAGCTGTATTGCAAGCTCTATTGATACTTATGATTATAGGGATGATTATAGGAGCTTGGGTGCTTGGGGGAATAGTGCCTACTATAATTTATTATGGTGTTAATATACTTTCTCCTAAGTTTTTCTTAGCAGGTGCCTTTCTTGTCTGTATATTGGCGTCGGTGGCTACAGGTAGTTCTTGGACAGCTATAGGCACATTAGGTGTAGCGCTGATTGGTATTGGGCAGGGATTATCTGTTCCTGCAGGAATGACAGCGGGAGCAATTGTTTCGGGAGCGTATTTTGGTGATAAATTGAGTCCTTTATCCGAAAATACTAATATGGGTTCAAGCTTAGTTAACGTTAATGTTTATGAACACATAAAACATTTGATGTATTCGTCTATACCGGCGTTTGCAATTTCACTAATAATATTTATTTTACTGGGACTCAACTATGGATCTAATAATTTGGAATTAGAGAGCGTCAATGTCATTTTAGAAGGAATTAAGTCTCAATTCGAAATAAATCCGTTTTTATTACTTTTGCCCTTTGTCATTATTCTTGTAGCAATATTTAAAGTTCCTGCTATACCGGGGCTATTGATTTCCTATTTAGTAGGTGTCCTTGCAACAATATTTGTTCAAGGACATTCAATAAACGAAATAATTATAGCTACTCAATACGGCTATAAATCAGAGACGGGAATTGAAATGGTGGATAATCTTCTTACAAAAGGAGGATTAAATAACATGATGTATACAGTGTCCCTGATAATTTGTGCCACTTCTTTTGGAGGTACACTGGACACGACGGGGATGCTGAAATCTATTTTAGACAAAATAAAATTGTTTTTAAAAAGTCGAGCATCAATAATCGGTTCAGCGACTTTAACCTCAACTCTGATAAACATATTTACTGGAGATCAAGCACTATCTATAATACTTCCAACGAGCATGTATAAAGACGTTTTTATAAAAAACAATTTAGCTCTTAAAAACCTGTCAAGGTGTGCAGCTGATGGAGGTACCGTAACTTCACCAATCGTACCTTGGAATGTATGTGGAGTTTACGTAGCATCTACTTTGGGAGTATCAACATTATCATATTTACCATATAGCTTTTTCAATTTACTTTCACCTATATTTTCAATAATACTTGGAATAACGGGGATTTCGATTGTAAAGGCTAGCTATAAAAATTTAAAACAAGAGGAGAAGAAAAATGAAAAAGACTAAAGACATGATTAAAGACAAAGGTTTGTGGGGCGGTTTAAATAACCCTGATATTTCAATGGAAGAGGCAGATATAATAGTCTTTGGACAAGCCTTTGACGGTGCTACATCTGTAAGAAAAGGTACTGCTGACGGACCGCGCTCTATAAGAGAATACACCTACTCTATTCCGCCGACAACGGAAGATTTTGAGTCAATTGAAGACCTTAAGATTTTAGATTTGGGAGACTTTGAGGAGCAGAGCCAGCAGATATTATTTGACAGAGTGGAAAACCAAGTTGTAGAAATAATAGAAAAGAAGAAATTCTTTACAATGCTCGGCGGAGACCATTCAGTAACAATTCCCATATTCAGGGGATTAAATAAGGCATTAGACAAAAAATTCGGCATTATACATATAGATGCACATTTTGACCTGTGTGATACTTTGTCGGGAAGCAAGTATTCTCATGGATGTCCGGAGAGAAGAGCAACAGAATTAGAAAAGGTGGATGGCAGCGAAGGAATATATTTTGTCGGCATAAGATCTATAGAAATGGATGAGCTCGAGTTCAAAAAAAATAATAAGGTTAATGTTATAAACGCCCGTGAATTTAACGAAATCGGCACAAAAGCTTCTGTTAAAAGAGTCGTTGAATACATGAAGAAATATGATTACATTTATCTGACGATAGACGTTGATTGTCTGGATCCGGCTTACGCTGCGGGAACGGGAACACCGCAATTTGGCGGATTGACTTCAAGACAGTTGTTGGATTTCCTTAAAGGAATTTTTGAACTGCCTATTGTAGGATTTGACGTGGTTGAAGTATCCCCATCTTTAGACTCCTCATTGACCTCAACTTTTGCGGCTCGAAAAATTATAACAGAATGTTGGGGACACTATAATAAAAAAATCAAATAAATATTTATCGAGGCATCAACGTTTTATAAAGTGGTGCCTCAATTTATTAATGGTGCTTTTAAGTTCTCGGGCTAAGTTCCTAGACAAAAATCCTCTTTGTGATATAATTGAAAAGCAGAAAATAAGCATGAGATTAAGAAGGTAACGGGGTGAATAAAATAATCCTCGGCAGACCTTGCTACCGTAAAGCCGGAAAACTACTTAATTTCACTTAAGGAAGTCTGACAGGCGATGGATTCCCTAAGTATAGAATGACAAAACAGCATTTTGCTTTAACATTCTCAGTGAATTAGGAAACTTCGGCTTGCCGGAGTTTTTTGATTCTAGAAGACGGGAGAAAAACATTAAATGAGAATTACCAGGCATTTTAATATAAAAAAATTGGCTATTTTTATCATCTTATTTATTTCCCTATTAGTTAGTGGGTGTTCGGATAGAGGTGGCAAGCAAGATCTAACCGGAAAGGAAGCATATATTACTATAACCTGTGAAAAAGCTTATGAGATGAAAAAGGCAGGTAAACTTGAAGGAAATTTCGAAGATAGAATCCCGGAGAATGGTATAATTTTAGAGAGAACGGCGATTCCTTTAAAAAAAGACGACACGGTTTTGAAGGTGTTATTAAGATCGTGTAAAGAACGGGAAATCCCAACATCATACCAAGGTAATACCTCATATGGTACAGCCTATGTGGATGGAATTAACAATTTATTTGAAAAAGACTGCGGTAAGAAAAGCGGGTGGATGTATAAAGTTGACGGCCAATTCCCAATGATGGGAACGGATAAATACCGGCTTAAAGGCGAAGAAGAAATACAATTTGTATACACATGCAACAATGGAAAGGATATAGGGGCAAAACTGGAGACTGATGAAAAATGATAAATAAGAAAGATGAATTTGGCTCATATAATCCATGGGTTTTAATTGCCTTTTATGCGATGGTCGTAATAGGAACAATTTTAATCAGTAATCCGATTGCCATAGGGGGCAGCTTTTTCGGCGGAATATCCTACATGTTATATCAGAAAGGACATAAGGCTATAAAGGTTATCCTTTTTATATTACCGATGATGTTCCTTGGAGCACTCCTAAATCCCGTTTTTAATCATAGAGGCTCAACGATTTTGACCTATTTTCGGGATAATCCCATTACCCTTGAGGCAGTCGTCTTCGGAGTCACTTCAGCCTTTATGGTTGGGTCGATAATATTTTGGTTTACTACATTTAACTATATAATAACCTCTGACAAATTAATGTACTTAGGTAACAAAATAGCTCCTTCAATAACATTGGTTTTTGCCATGGTTTTACGTTTTGTCCCCAGATTTGAGAGACAGACCGAGGAGATTATAAAAGGGCAGAAAGCCTTAGGTAGGAAAACGACAGAAAAGAAATTTTTGCCCAAGATGAGATTTGCAACAAAGCTCATGTCAGTTATGACAACCTGGAGCTTGGAAAACTCAGTAGAATTGGCGAATTCTATGAAAGCAAGGGGTTTTGGAGTTTGCAAAAGAACAACATATGCTATTTTTAAATTTTATCCAAGGGATTTATATTTATTGGGGATTTTAATATTTGTACTTGGAATTATAATAGGATCTTCAATAAATGCATTTCGTGTCAATGTAAATATGCAAATTTATCCGACTCTGATGATACCTGAGACTACTTCCAAGTCCATAGCAGTGAATATAGCTCTTGTATCAGGGTATTTTCTACCGTTAATAATTAATGTTTATGAGGATTTAAAATGGAAGCGATTAATATCAAGAATTTAACTTTTAAATATCCGAAATCAGATAATATAATTTTGGACATGGAAAAACTATCTGTGAAAAAAGGCGCAATTACATGTTTATGTGGTCCGTCCGGATGTGGAAAAACTACTTTGCTACGTCATCTTAAGCCTTCACTCAGACCGAGAGGAAAGAAAGAGGGCTATATTGAATTAATGGGGAAAAGAGATGACGAGATTACAGCTCGAGAAGAACCTACATTGATAGGATATGTTTTTCAAAATCCTGATAACCAGATTGTTACAGATAAGGTTTGGCATGAACTTTGTTTCGGGCTTGAAAATATAGCAACGGACCAGGACTCAATTCGCCTTAAGACAGCAGAAATTGCCAGTTTTTTTGGCATACAGGAATGGTTTCACAAGAAAGTAAGCCAGCTTTCCGGAGGGCAGAAACAGATTCTTAATTTGGCCTCGGTTATGGCTATGCAGCCTGAGATTCTAATTTTAGATGAACCTACATCTCAGTTGGATCCGATTTCAGCCTCGGAATTCTTCGATGTAATAAGGAAGATAAACACGGACCTTGGAACTACAATTTTGATGACAGAACATCGATTGGAAGAGGTAATTCCTATGGCAGATCAGCTTGTTGTAATGAGAGAGGGGAAGGTGATTCATGATGGAAAACCAAGAGATGTTGTCAGGCAACTTGGCAGAGATAAAAATGAAATTTTTCCTGCAATGCCTGCCCCCGCTCAGATTTTCAATATTATGGAAGAACATTTTGCCGATAATAATTCCCAAAACTTCTACCCCCTTAATGTAAGGGAAGGCAGGCAGTGGCTTGAGGAATTCATGAGTGACCAACCATCTTGTAACATTGACTGTGGAAGTGAATCATATAAAGATGAAGAAAAAATTCTCAAAGAATCTGATAATGTGGTTAGTGAAAATTTACAAGCGGTTCAAGTCAATGAGGGAAAAACCATAGAGATAAAAGATATATGGTTCAGATATGAAAAAAATTCTAAAGATATACTTAAAGGTGTTAACATGAGTATTTATTCGGGTGAAATTCTAGCCATAGTAGGTGGAAACGGGACCGGTAAATCAACTCTTTTGTCAGCAATTAACCAAAGTCGGAAACCTTTTAGAGGGAAGATTAAGTATAAAAAAGGAAAGAGTATAGTTACTTTACCACAAAATCCTCAAAGTTTTTTCACAGAGGAAACTGTGCTTGATGAAATGATGGAAGTGATTAAAGACGATAAGACTATCGGAAAAGAAATCGCAAATCACAAGGCGCAAGAAATGATTGAACAGATGGAACTTTCTCATTTAGTCGCTCATCACCCCTATGATATTTCGGGCGGTGAACAGCAGAGATTGGCTATAGGTAAGGTTCTCCTTAAAAATCCTGATATAATACTTTTGGATGAGCCGACTAAGGGACTTGATATATCATTAAAAGGTAAGTTAGGGGATATATTTGGGAATCTAAAGTCTCAAGGAAAGACCCTTGTAATTGTTTCTCACGATATGGACTTTTGCAGCAGGTACGCCGATCGGTGTGTCTTATTCTTTGACGGAAATGTAAACAGTGAAGGCGATCCGGTGAAATTTTTCGCCGGAAACAATTTTTATACTACTTCAACTAATAGAATGTGCAGAAAGTATTTTCCTACCGCAATATTACCTGAAGATGTGCTATTGGAATTTTTTCAACGCAACAACGGAGAGATTAAAAATATCGAGATGAAATTGGACCGGGGTGAAGATGGATATGAAGATGAAAATAGTCATAGAAAATTTAAGAAAGACAAAAATTCCCGGACTTATGCTTCAGGAAACGTAGAAAGACATTTAAACAGAGAAAGAGACCTTGAAAGAGACGGCTTTTATAAGAAGCCTTTAATAAGGAATAAACTTTATTTAAGCATCCTTGTTCTTTTGGGAGCGCTTATTTTTATAGGGCATGAATATGGAGGAGATAGGACTTATTATATTGTAAGCTCCATAGTCATTCTTATGTTTATGTTACCATTTTTTGTGAAGTTTGAGGGGAAAGGGCTTGATATTAAGGTTATAGTTATTCTGTCAGTCCTCATAGCTCTTGGTGTGGCAGGCAGACAGGCGTTTTTTATGATGCCTCAGGTAAAACCTGTACTTGCTGTTTCAATTGTAGCGGGAATATCTTTCGGTGCAGCCGAAGGATTTATAACGGGTGCCATGATAGCCTTTGTCTCCAATTTCTTTTTCGGACAAGGACCTTGGACACCATGGCAGATGCTTGCTATGGGAATGGCAGGGCTTATAGCAGGAATAATTTTTAAATCTTACAGAGATAAGGCTACTCCGAATATGAAGGAGAGGCTGTTGGTTTCGACTTTTGGACTGGCTAGCGGATATATATATGGCCTTATTGTAGATTTGTGGACTTTGTTTGCCTATACGGAAAGTCCAAGTTTTGGGGCTTATCTGATAGTGAAGAGCACGGCTGTTTGGTATGATTCAGTTTTAGCGATTTCAACATTTGTTTTTTTGTGGTTAATATATGAACCAATGGTGCATAAATTAAATAGGGTAAAGCTTAAATACGACCTTTGATAAGAGGCATATTAAAGCGTAGTTGTTGAATTCTCATAGATTAACAACAGAATTATGAAATATTGACATTATCAACCGATAACTATATAATAAAGTGTGGGCGTATGCGGAAGTATTATATCAATGAGAAAATTCTTAGATAAATAAGAGTATTTAAGGAGTGGGGAAATGAAAATGGGAAATAAGATTAACAATTGATGCAGTAGGAAAACCGGTGCGAATCCGGTACAGTCGCCTTTGCTGTGATGTGGACGAGGAAGAATATACCATTGGCATTATATGCCTAGAAGGTCTTTCAAGGATGAAACTAAGTCAGAAAGCCTGGCATCAAATTGTAGACAAATATTCTTGGGACGAGGGAGTAGTTGTATGAAAAAGCTGAAAGGAATTTTCAAGCTGACGAATTTATACAATAATCAAAACTGTTCCGGGGATGGAGCAGTTTTTTTATGTTTGCTCCCTGTGGATGCTTTTAATAGAGCTGTTTCGCAAGATTGAAATATCGGTAGAGCTTTCAAAAGGAGAATAATGAAACACCTGAAGATTATAGAAGAAATAGATAAAGTAATTGTAGGAAAAACAGAAGTGATAAAGGATATATTAAAAGCTGTATTAGCAGACGGACATGTTTTGTTAAACGATGTTCCGGGGGTGGGTAAGACGACCTTAGCTTTGGCTTTTAGTAAGACGATGGGGCTTGAATCCAAAAGAATTCAGTTCACCCCGGATGTTGTTCCTTCCGATATAGTCGGGTTTTCCATGTATAACCAAAAGGAAAATAAATTTGAGTATCAACCCGGTTCAGCTATGACTAATTTCTTAATAGCGGATGAAATCAACAGAGCGTCAAGCAAAACGCAATCGGCCCTTCTTGAAGTTATGCAGGAGGGAAAGATGACAGTAGACGGAGTAAGCTATTTTGTACCTAAACCCTTTGTGGTTATGGCAACCCAGAACCCTGTCGGGGCAGCGGGTACGCAGATGCTTCCGGAGGCTCAGTTGGATAGATTTATGATTCAGCTTTCTGTTGGATATCCTGATTTTGAAGAACAAGTAAGATTATTGTCCGATAGACAGGTTGAGGATCCCTTAAACAAAATCAGCCAAGTTTGCACAAGAGAAGAGATATTGGAAATGAAGGAGTCTGCAAAAAAAATCTTTTGCGATGAGAAGATTCTCAAATATATAACATCTCTTACTGAAGCTACAAGAAATAGTGATTACATAAGTCTGGGATTAAGTCCCAGAGCGGCACTGTCAATTTTGGCAATGAGCAAAGCCAATGCATATATTGATAATAGAGACTACGTTGTACCAGGTGATGTTGAAACAATATTTTTACCGGTAGCCAGACATAGAATTGTTTTAAGCTCCAAGAGCATAATGGCGAACGTAAAGAATGATGATTTACTAACTCAGATTTTGGAATCTGTTAATCCCCCTAGGCTGGTGTAGAGGATGATAGAAAAGTTTAAACATTTTCTTGGTCTGATTCTAATACCTTTAATATTAATATCTTTTGTTGGCTGCAGTCAATCTCCCTCTTGGGAAAGTCACAGGATCAAGTCGGCAGAAACTCTTGTAGAAAAGGTGAAATCTCCCGAGATTGGGTCTGTAGGCGGAGAGTGGACCTTGTTGGGCGTAAAAGATAGCGGCATAGATGTTGATAGGGGTTACTACGAAAATTATTATGATTCCGTGAGAGGCAAAGCGAAACGCCATAAAGGCAGGTTAGATGACAAGAGATATACAACCAATGCCAGAGCGGCAATCACATTAAAAGAATTAAGCAAAAATCCCCAAAATATAGAGGGCTACAATCTGCTTTCTTATTTAGATGAGAAAGAAGGCGTGCTGAAGCAAGGCCTCAACGCATGTATATACGCGGTTATAGCATCCAAAGAATGTGATTATCCACTGGAAAATGAAGAAATATACCTAACTGAAATTCTAAGGGCAATAAAACCCGACGGAGCTTTTAGGGACGATATGGCAGAAGCCGATTACCTTGGGATGTCCTTACAGGCTTTGAGGTATTATCCGGATAGAGAAGAAGTAAAGGAATCAGTTAAGCAGATAAATAAAAGAATTGATGAGCTGGCGACTAAAGAAAATGAATTTGGCAGCAGTGAGGCCACGGCCCAAGTAATAATAGGTAAGGCTGCCATAGGGGAGGATGTAACAAAATATCTTGACGGTCTTATGCTCTATGCCACAAAAGATGGATTTTCCCATAAAAAAAATGGAAAAACGGAGATTATTTCTACGGAGCAGTCCCTCATGGCGTTGAACGCTGCATATAACCTGAAGAAAAATAATAAATGAAAAAAGATGTAAATATGAAAAAAAACAAAAGTATAAATATAAATTTTCTAAAGATTACTTTAATAGTTATACTTTGCCTTACTATTTTGCTCTTTTCTGATTGGCACTTGACAATGACCCTCGCTCTTGCACTTATATTTTTATTAATGGGAGAGCTTATAGCAGTTTGTATTAGCGGAAGCAAGGTCACGTTGAAAGTCGAAATGCCTGAGAGTATGATTAAAGACCAAACCGAATCGATTTATATAAGCATTGTGAACGGGGGCATATTACCTTTGCCTACGGTTAAGATTAGGCTTAAATTAACCAATGTTTATACGGGAGAAGTCATATATGACGAACTTAAGATAGGCTTAATTCCCGGATTTGAAAGGACCGAACATCTTTACTTAAGGGCAAATCATGTGGGCGTGGTGAAAGCAAAATGTTTGGAGATATCAACTTATGGATTTTTGAAAATCGCGGAAAAACATATCAAATTTTCTGAGAACATATCTGAAGTGCAAGGTGAAACTGTGATATATCCTGACGTGGATAGAATTGCTTCCGGCGTTTATATTCCGGAGAGTCATGATATTGAAAGTTTCAAATACGCAGAAAATAAAGCCGGAAATGATTCATCGGAGATCATGGGGATACGTAGCATGCGGTCCCAAGATAGTTTGAAACTGATTCATTGGAAACTATCCGCCAAGCTGTCAGAACCTGTAGTAAAGGAATTAAGCTATCCTGTGGATAGTAAGGTTATGATTATATTTGATGCTATGGGGTTTGATAGCCCGAAGTTGGCAGATAAAGCTGTTGAAAAACTTGCAGAAATTTCATTGAGCATGAGTAAACATCATATATCTCACGGTATCAGTTGGTATGATGAAAGACTAAACACAATTGAGATTAAAACTATAGATAGGGAAGAAGATTTTTATATTACATTATCCAAGGTGATGGAGAAAGCCAATAGAGAGAACTCTGAAGCAATAACACCTTTTACAAAAATGGAGGGATATTCCGGCTATATTGTAATAACAAGAAACCGAGGACTTATAGAGAGGATGAGGCATTATGGAACTGTTACGGGATTTAAAATCAACGAATCCGAATAAACTTTTACCAAGGATCGCGGATTTTTCCCTGGCAGCTTTGCTTTCATTTACCTTAATATACTCGGTAAGGGTGTCTTTACATTTAGAATTTAAAATAAACCAACTGTTCCAAGGGGGAATAAAGGGAGGAATAGTCTTAATCTGGAACAAAGTTGCCGATTACCTTGGGAGCACTAAATACATCTTGCTGAACAACTATGCAGGAGAAGGAAAAACATATGGACTTGCCATGATGTTTATATTTGCACTTGTTATGGCAATCAGCTATTTTGTCGTAAAGAGCCGCAATAAGTGGTTATTGTCTCCATATTTGATTATACCGTGTATGCCGGTAATTGTTGCGGGAACAGGACCGAATCTTTGGGGATTGATACTAATTATAACGGTAGTTTCCGGTGTAAGATACGTTTTCTTCTTAGAAAAGACGAACTTAAAAGATTTGATTATACTGGCATCAGCATTTGTGCTTATCTCTGCCGCTATAGCAGGTGCCGGATTTGTTTCCGAAAGCTATTTGGGTGATAAGGTAAAAGATAAAATTAGAAATACGGGGAAAGCAGTTGAAAGCTTCGGAGAGGAAGTGATATATGGTAAGCTGCGTCCTGCAGATGACGAGGTCGCCTTTAGGATTAAGATGGAAAACCCACAACAAATGTGGCTGAAATCAAAGGTTGGCGAAGTTTACTCTGAAGGTAAATGGAAAGATAATCCTTCCTTTGTACAGTATAAATATCTGAAAGAAAAAGAAATCCTCAGTGCAGGGGGGCATAACCCCTTATCTCAACTTAATCATGTTCTTGAGACTGTGGGTGAAGAGAGTGACAGAAATAAAATAAATATCCAATATGATAAGGCCTCAAAAAAATATTTTTTACATCCTTACGAATATGTAGGTGAAAATCCAAAAGGAAGTAAAACTTATGGTGACAGTTACATAACGAAGGAAAGCTTGATTCCTGACAAGAATATAGAATTTGTGTCCGCCAAAGAGCAAACGAGTAGATGGACAGAGCTTCTCGGCCGTTTATACAGTCGGGATGATGGGGGGAATTATAGAGCCTATAAAAATTTTGAGTATACTACTAACAAATGGGCGTATACCAGGTTCCTTGATGTAGATCCTCGAATTGCAATCAACCTGAGAGGGGAAATAGGTGATCCGGGTAACCAGGAAAAAGAACATGTGGATTATAGATACGCTGTGGACAAAATAATGTCTTATATGAAAGACAAGGTAGTCTATAGTAAAGCTGCGGAAAAACGCAAGGTGGATACCGACGAATTCTTTCAGACTTTTAAAGGAAACAGAAGCTCGATTGCGTCAATTGCAACCATGATGTTTCGTTATTACGGCATACCTGCCCGATATGTAGAAGGCTATCAAATTATACCCGAGGATGTTGCGAAGATGAAACCGGGGAAATATCTTACTGTTAAAGGGGATAGATGGCACTGTTGGACGGAAATATACGTTGATGGTTTCGGATGGGTCCCTTTGGAGGTTAATCCCGAGTTCAAGGAGAGAATGAAGCAAGCAGATTTGTCTATAGGAATAGAAAACACGGATTTGGTCAATTCATTTAAACCTTATAACCACAGGGAAGAATTCACTTTTGACAATAAGGAAGTTATAAAGGAGAAGAGCCGTGAATCAAAGGGATTATGGATATATTTAATAGGGTTGATTTCGGCGATTATAGTGATAAGTCTCATCTCATTAATTATAAGTCTTATCTGCAGAACCATAAAAAGAAATAAGTTATTTCACAGCCAAGATATTAAGTTAGCCATAACCGCTATATATCAGGAATTGAAAAATAGAAAAATTACCTTGAAGGAGCAGGTGGTGCGTCTTGGCGAGGAAGCAGCTTACAGCAACCATGAATTCTCCGAAAATCAGAGAGCATTTATGCTTAATGAGTGGAAGATGAAAAGACATCGTATGAGGAAGAAGTCATATCATGAATAGAAAGAAAATTTATACCGCACTAAGTATAAGCCTTGGAATTTTATTCATTGCTATAATATGGATTGTATTGACGGGTGCAGGTCTGGAAAATCCCGGTGAGAAAACTCTGAATGACAAAAAACATGCCCAGATGGTTCTCTGGACAGGTAGGGGTGTGAGGCTGGATCAGAAAACAGAGAATCGGCTTAAATCAGATAAAGAGAATCTTAACCGTGATAATGAGACTTCTACCCTTGAATCTCATCGAGACAGTGAAGTCGAAAGATTGATAGAGGCGGAGAAGAGGCAAAGAAAAGATGTAATCGGACAGGCATCGGCAAGTTCAAAAGAAAACTCAGGGAAAGCATCCGATTCCGGCGGCGGAAAGAGAGGACAGGATGGAAGCGAATCGGGTTCCGATAAGGTGCCCGGAACGGATAAACCCAACGATCCGAAACCTGATTCCAATCCTTCCGAAAATAAAAAGGCACCCCAAATAACAACTGATATAAAGGCAGGAAAGGTATATGCGGAAGCTTATGCCACATTCTACGTGGAAGCAGAAGACTATAAAGGAGTAAGCATTCTATGGCCGGGGAAATATCAGGTCACCTTAAACGGCAAGGAGCTGGATGGCTCCGTAAGATATAATTACAAAGATGAGGACGTAGGAAGGAATTATCAAACGGGCCTTAACCAAGGAGAAAATTTAATAAAAATCTCAGTGGTTGACAGCAAAGGCAACTCCATTACCCAAGAGTACGTGGTATATGGGGACAAAGATTTGGCACCGGATAAGTATGACCAAATAAATGCTTTCGTAAAGATAAATTTGAGCAACCTGGGTTTGACCGGAATTGACAGAACCAAACTTATCGTTCGGAAAGGAATATCAGCTCAAAAACTGGTGTATGATTTTCTTACATCTCAAGGATATGTGGTAAACGGAGGAAAGTTGGCAGACCCGTACTTATCAAGTCTTGCTAAATCCGCTATTACAAAGGGATGGTCTCTAAGTGAAAAACAGAAAGCCTATCTCTCCAAGTACGGTGATGTAAGTGGTATAACCCTGAATCCGGACATTCTTGGTGAAAAGGATACAACTCAGGGAAGCGGATATATGTGGAGGCTCAACGGATATGATCAACCGCCCTATTCACTGGCAAGCTATTCTCTTGTAGATGGAGATGTAATTGAAATATGGTGGACGAATGATTATGGCGCAGATTATGAAAATCATTGATAAAACCACGGATGAAATATAAATGAAGACGTACTAACCCTTGTGAATGGGGAAATATAAGACTGACCAACTTAGATAAGGAGGAAGACATGTTAACTTTTAAGAATAAGCGGTTAATAACTCTGGCAATAATGCTTGCACTTGTTTTAACCCTTATACCGACAACTGTAAATGCCGGCGTTGACCCATCCAATCCCGACGGATGGCAGTGGTATAAATACAATAACAGTAGGGAAAACAATGCAGTTACTGATTCGCCTACTATAATCAATCCACTGGAAACCAATGTGCAATGGGCATATAAACATAATAATTCAACTTTGGAGAAATCTATTACACCACCATTGATTTCAGGGAAATACGCTTATGCGGGTGTAGATAACAGAGTAATCCAAATTGATATTGAAACCGGTACAGAGACGGAGCTCTCAAAGAAAAGGGCATCCTTATACAAGGACTTCAAAGGAAGCGTAAGCTATGCCACCAAGCCGCCACTTTATGCTGAAGGAAAGATTTTCCTGCAGTACAGTGACGGGAGAATATTAGCTGTTGATGCGGAAACCCTTGAACCCCTTTGGGAAAGCGAAAGTGTAGGAAAACTTCAGACCATATCCAACATCTCCTACGGAAAGATTGACGGAGTGGGATATTTGTATCTTGGAACATGGCAGCAGGGACAGAAAGGATATTTGTTCTGCGTGGCACTGGATAGCAAGGGATTTTACGATGGAGGAAAAAAGAAGAAAGTAACTTGGAAATTTGCTCCCGACGATGATTCCAAATTTGCAGAAGCCTCTAAATCCGATGAAAAAGTTGGCTTTTATTGGTCCGGAGCATATGTGTCCGAAAGGTATATAGCTATCGGAACAGATAGCAAAGGCTCAAATGCCGCTTTTTATACCTTGAATCCTAAGACCGGCGAGACGATTGATTCTATATATAAAATTAATGGTACGGTTAAATCTTCAGTGTCTTATGATGGCGGATATGCCTATTTTACGTCAAAGGATGATATATCTCACAAAGGATACTTAAACAAAATAAAAATAGATGAGAGAGGCAAAATATCAGAGCATAAAGAACTGGAACTGGACGGCGCTGCCAGCGGCACACCTACGGTTTACAAGGGAAGAGTTTATGTAGGAGTTCAAGGGAAGAAATATCTTGACGGAGACGGACATTCCGTAGCTGTCATTGACGGAGAAAAAATGGAAAAGATATACTCTGTTCCTACTCCCGGATTCCCGGCTGAATCTATACTTCTTTCAACAGCATATGAGAACCATAAGTTTAATGATTCTCCTGACGGAACAGGGAGAGTATACCTATACTTTACCTGTAACAAGAAGCCGGGTACCATCTATTCTTTCTATGATACTCCATCAACAAGGGAAAGTCATGTCAATGATATGTCCAAGCTTGAATTTGTTAAATTAAGTCCGGCATACCGAGAATACAACATTAGCTCCGTTATAACCGACAGGGATGGTAATTTATACTTTAAAAATGATTCCAATCATTTGTTTAAGGTAAAGAGTAACAAGAGCTATCTCGACTCCATGAAACTTGAGGCTATTGACGGAACCATTACTATGGATAAGGGCATGGGATTATCCCCGTCAGATGATTTCGATTCCAGAATTTCCGAATATACGGGCAAGCAAGAGGGGACAAGTAAAGCTAAACTGATCCTTAAACCTGCCGAAGGAGCAAAAGCAGAGGTTAACGGAATCCCATACGAAGATAAGCCTATGGAAGTATCAGTTAAACCTGATGAGAAAACAGTAATAGAAGTGACTGTAACCAAGGATTCCAGTAAAAGAATATATAAGATTATTTTAAGACCTAAGGGAACAAGTGCAGATTTAAAAGGAATTTTCGTCAATTATGAGGTGAACGTTCCACCTTGGACTGACGGAGAATTCAATGTGGAAATTGACAAATCCTTTACCTCAGGTGTAACAGATTACAGCACTATTTTAAACGAAGAACTTAAGAAAAAAGGCGGCAATATATGGTTTGTAGCCGATGACCCAAACTCGAAAATAAAAGTAATACCGGTGGAAAACTGGGATGAAGCTCGACTTAATAAGGATGGATATATTCCTATTAATTCATCTAAAAATATGTACCAAGGAGGGGCTACATTTTTCAGCAAATTGTATCCTAAGGATTGGAACAGAGATGCGAAAATATCCATTGAGGTTACCTCTGAAAATGGAAAAGCTTCCAAGAAATATAACTTTACCATATCCAATCAGTACTATGTTTCAGGAGTTCAGCTGAATAAAGACAACATCAGCTTGGAAACCGGTAAGAAAGAGCAACTGAAACCGACAGTTTTACCTGATAACGCAACCAATAAAGAGGTTACATGGAAATCTTCCAACAACAAAATCGCATATGTAGATTGGAGAGGCAATGTTAAGGGCATATCACCGGGTGAGGCATACATCACCGTAACCACAAAGGACAAAGGTTATACTGCAATTTGTAAGGTGACCGTCGTTGGAGGAAATGCAGACATAAATCCTGAATGGATGCAAGAGGAGGACGGATCATGGTATGTGGAACAAAATGGAGAGAAAAAGACCGGTTGGTTTGAAGATAAAGATACATATCCGGGTTGGTACTACTTCGACAAAACAGGCAGGATGCAGACAGGATGGGTAGAAGTAGACGGAATATGGTACTACATGGATAAGAGCGGCAAGATGTCAACAGGATGGCTACAGCAGGGAGGAACCTGGTATTATCTCAAATCAAGCGGAGCTATGGCAACCGGTTGGCAAGACGTAGGCGGAACATGGTATTTCTTTGAAAAAAGCGGTGCAATGTCAACGGGATGGCTACAGCAGGGAAGCACTTGGTATTACCTTAAATCAAGCGGGGCTATGGCAACAGGATGGCTACAGCAAGGAGGAACCTGGTATTACCTCAAATCAAGCGGAGCTATGGCAACCGGTTGGGAGCAGATTGGAGGCACTTGGTATAAATTTGCAAATAACGGAGCTTGGATTAGCTGATACGAAATTTAGTTATACGTTTAAGCCTAAGAGGGGGTGGTCAAGTTGGGCTTAGGATAATAGTGAGACTGCATAAACGAATATAATCAAATACATTATAAGAGGAGGAATTTAATGAAAAAGAATATAATTGTTTTTATCTTAGCGTTAGCTATGATAATATCCGCTGTACCTTTTCAGGCATTTGCTAATGAGTCTGTAAATTACGCAACAAATCCTGAAACAGCGAAAGATGACCAGGTTGTTAAAATACCTGATGAGGCTTTAAGGGTGGGCCTGTATAAGGCTATTAAAAATATGTCTTGGAAAATGTTGGATATAAAAGATATAAAAG
The DNA here is from genome assembly GCA_050908895.1 of Eubacteriales bacterium KG125. Lineage (GTDB taxonomy): Bacteria > Bacillota > Clostridia > Peptostreptococcales > Anaerovoracaceae > S5-A14a. The sequence goes on from CP171222.1 coordinate 419,562, forward strand.
AAGAAGAAATCACCGTAGGTGCTTTAAAGAAACTTAAAAAACTTGATATCCATATGGGGGATAACAAAACTAATAAAAAAGTACGTGATCTTACAGGTATGGAGTTTGCGACAGCTTTAGAGAATGTTGATTTAGCTAAAAATAGTATCGAAGATATTACTCCTATCAAGATAAGCGATGCATTAAGAAACATGAAGCTCCATGAACAAAGCGTGTCTATAAGTCCTGAAACCCCGGAAGTTAAATTACCGATAAAGGCTCATGAACAAGATAAGGTTACATATAAAGTAGATGGGAAATACGGTACTATTGAAAATAACGTACTGAAACTTAAAAAACAAGATCAAAAATTTACTGTAGAATTTGATTCTCATCAGGGAGGATTTCATAACAGTAGAGACGTTGGTGGTACAGGGGTCACCATTGTACCGAGTCCAACTTACGACTTTAAGGGAAAAATCACCGTGGATGTAAGCAAGGTTAGATGGGAAAAACCTGTTGAAAAGGGAACCGTATATTTCAAAGACAAGGATGGCAAGAAAATATACGAGGATGAAAATAAGACAATTACCCTTGATGTTACTAAGGAAGGAACTTTCCATCTAGAGGGAGAAGAAACCAAAGATGTAGAGGTTGAAAAGTTTATCAGCGAAGAAAAATATACTGTAGATAAAAATCACTCCGGTTACCCAATTAAAAATGGTGAATATGGATATCATTACTTGATTGACGCTAACAGAAACTTTAATCCTAGAACTATCTATGATAAACCGAAAGCTGTAAAGGTTAGATTCAATCACAAAGGTAAGAATACTGAAGAAAAAACCTTCTTCATAAATATTATTCCTTCAGAGATTCAGGAAATCAGAGCTTTAAAAGACGGTAAGGTGATTGGTAAAGATGCGGTGAACGTAAAAGGTTCAGAGCGCACATTTATAACGGTAGAAGGTAAGAAAAAAGGTTCTGAGAAGTTTGAACCGCTTTCAACTAATGCTTATTATCTAAAGGATAAGCCTAAGCAGCATATAATGAAAAACAGCTTTATTCTATGGACTTCTAACGAAGAGCATGTTGTTGAAGTATTCATGAAAGACAATGCTGATGTGAATTGCAGTTTCAAAGCTAAATCAGGTCACGTTGGAGTGGAAGATTTCACAATATCTGTACCTAAACGTTGGCCTATACACAAGTGGAACAAGATGAGTGAGAAATTTAGCGGAATCATGCAGTATGATGAAAGTGACAAGAATAAGCAGGGCAATCCTAAGGGCTTTGTAGTTAAAATGAAACCGGAAAATGCAAGCTCATGGGAAACTAAGTGGGAAGCTTTAACACCTGAAATTGCTGAATATGATCCTCTACACTCAAACGGAATCGTTCCTAAGAAACCGGGAAAAGCAAAATTCAGAGTTTCCAGTGTTCTTAATCCTAAGCTGGTTAAAGATGTTGAAGTAGAATTTTACTATGAGAAACCTCTAGAATCGGTAGATTTTCACAAGAACGCTATGGACCCTGTTAATGGTGCTGACTATAGAATTAAGGCAGGAGAAAATAAGGAACTTGATATAATTGCTACACCGGAACATGCTTCAGAGCAGAGATTTAACTGGACGTACAGCAAGGACGGTATTGTAGAAGTAAAAGATACTGTAAATGTAGACGTTGAGAATGTAGATACTGAGAAATGGACTACTCATACGCTGAAAGGTCTTAAAAACGGTAAGGTAGAGGTAACAGGAACTCCTATTGATGATACAAAGGGAGCAAAACCAATTAAGTTTACCGTAGTGGTAGGAAATCCGTACCCTGAATGGAAACAGGAAAAAGACGGTTCTTGGTATGTAGAAGCAAACGGAGAGAAAAAGACCGGATGGTTTGAGGATAAAGATAAATATCCGGGTTGGTACTACTTTGATAAAGACGGTAAAATGCAGACCGGATGGCTACAACTTGGAAACACTTGGTACTATTTAAAATCCAGCGGTGCAATGGCAACAGGCTGGGAACAGGTTGGCAGCACTTGGTACTATCTAAAATCCAGCGGTGCAATGGCAACAGGCTGGGAACAGGTTGGCAGCACTTGGTACTACCTAAAATCCAGCGGTGCAATGGCAACAGGCTGGGAACAGGTTGGCAGCACTTGGTACTACCTAAAATCCACCGGTGCAATGGCAACAGGCTGGGAACAGGTTGGCAGCACTTGGTATTACCTAAAATCCAGCGGTGCAATGGCAACAGGCTGGGAAAAAGTCGGAAACACTTGGTATAAATTTGCATCAAGCGGAGCTTGGATAAAATAATTTTCGGAAGTGTAAAGGTATAAGATAATACAATGCTAAATGATATGTACTCTCCTTCCCGGATAGCCGGTGGGGAGAGTACTATTAAAATATAATGAAAGATGGGAGGTATAAATTGAAAAAAAGAACACTGAAAAATAAAATAGGAACAATGTTGCTCGCAGTAACTGTAATTGCAACGTCATTTCCGGCATTTACCGCTCCTGTCCACGGGGCAGATATATCTAAAGAGCAATTTGCCACTGTAGATGAACTTAAAGCCTTTAACACAGATGATACCGATGGTGAGAAGTCTTCCGCAAAGGTATATTTCGGCAATCAATCACATAGATGGTGGATTGCGGGAAGCCAAAATGACAACTTGACACTATTTGCAGCAAGTCCTCTGAAAAAATCTGAAAAATTTGAACCGGATACTGACAATATTAGGAAGCCTTATCAGGAAGAATGGGGATGCACCTACCCTAAAGGGGCTCCTAAGGAGGTTACTCCCAATCACTGGGGGGCAAGTCCGATTAGAAAGACACTTCAAGACCTTGAAACATCATATTTTACATCGGATGAACAGAAGCTAATGAAAAATACTACGGTGTATACAAGTGATATTTTAAATGAATATGCTGTTTATTCCACTACCGATAAGCTATATCTTCCTTACGGAGATAATTGGAATAGTGGTAATCAAAAGTATATGACTGTAGGAGAGAACAAAGCAGATAATTCATTTCTTCTAAATAAAGGTCTTCGTATAGATCATGGATATTGGAGCGATGAAGGATCTTGGCTTAGAACTCCAAATCACAGCAGTGTTACCGGTGTTGCAGTGGTTCTAAAAAATCCTGTAGGACTTCAATTCCGACCATCAAAATATACTTATGACATAGTACCGGCTTTTGAACTGGATTTATCTTCCGTTATCTTCGGCTCTGCCGCTCCTGCAGCAACGAAAGAGGGCAAATTAGAACTGAAAGCTGTAGACAAGGATGGAGCGTTTACCCTAAGATATAAAAAAGAAGATTTAGGTTCGGCACAGGTGTCATCAGATAAGAAAAGCGTAAAATTATCAGACGTTCCAAAGGATACATACCTGGTTGTACAGAATAACGGAGGGGCATTTGCCAAAAAAATTGATAAGGAGTCAATAGTTTCTGCAAAAGATATGGGCATTGACAACTTTGAGAATTCTAAGGTATGGCTTGAGAAAACCGGTGAAGACAGAATAAGCTATGGAAAATTAGCGGTGAACAGCACCTTGTCAACTCTGTATACTCCACAGGAACAGCCTGTACTTGAGACTGAAAAAGGAAAAGAAGCAAAATCACAACCAATTAAGTTTGTTAATGCTGACTCCCAGGATGAAAATCCGTTAGATGCACCTGAAGGAACAATCTTTAAATTCAGTGAAAATAAAGATCTACCAAAAGGCATTACGATAGATTCTAAAACAGGTGTTATTTCAGTTTCAAAAGATGTCCCTGTGGGTGAATACGATGTGCATATTAGAATTGAATATAAAGATAGTAGTTCTAACGGGATAGCGTTAGGTGTTAATGTGAAAGAACCAAAATATGACGGACCTCAATGGAAACAGGAAAAAGACGGCTCCTGGTATGTAGAGGAAAAGGGAGTGAAAAAGACCGGTTGGTTCGAAGATAAGGATAAATATCCGGGTTGGTACTACTTTGATAAAGACGGTAAAATGCAGACCGGATGGCTACAGCTGGGAGACACCTGGTACTATCTGAAGTCAAGCGGAGCAATGGCAACAGACTGGGAACAAATCGGAAGCACTTGGTACTACCTAAAGTCAAGCGGAGCGATGGCAACAGGCTGGGAACAAATCGGAAGCACTTGGTACTACCTAAAGTCAAGCGGAGCAATGGCAACAGGCTGGGAACAGATTGGAAGCACTTGGTACTACCTAAAGTCAAGCGGTGCAATGGCAACAGGCTGGGAACAGATTGGAAGCACTTGGTACTACCTAAAGTCAAGCGGTGCAATGGCAACAGGCTGGGAACAGATTGGAAGCACTTGGTACTACCTAAAGTCAAGCGGTGCAATGGCAACAGGCTGGGAACAGATTGGAAGCACTTGGTACTATTTTGCATCAGGTGGAGCTTGGATAAGATAAAAGCTAAGCTATCTAATGGATTGTATAATAACTTTTTATAAATATAATCCAGAAAATATCATGGAAAAATTATACCGACCATCTAAAAGGTTAAACTCAATTGTTTAACAAAAAGAGGTCGGTATTTTTATTGCCAATTCCAGGCCGTAATTTAAATATCCTCCCTACTTTTAAGATAGAGAGGATATTTAATATAATTAGATCTTATTTGCTTTATATATCAATTAAGCCGGAGAACTCAATTGTTCTTCTTTTTTGTACTTAATCAGCAGTATAACAGCGATTATAAATTCCAAAGCCATGAATGCCACATATGCGTATCCGACAAAGGAAACGGTTCTTGGAACATCGGTGAACAATACGTAGTCCCACATGGCATGTAGAAGTACGAGCAATGTAATGTTCTTGGTATAGTTATAAGTTGTAGCGAAAAATACGCCCGCCACGAATGTATTAACCAGTTGTATCAGCATTGAGGAAACCGGAACACCCCCTATAACGTTAATTACTGTGCAAGATGGAAAATGCCAATGCCGATATGAGTATTCCTATAAATAATCCCTTTTCTTTTAAAGCATATGTAAATACAACACCTCTGTAAATCAATTCTTCGGAAATACCCACAAAAAGTCCGTCTATCAAAGGTATAAAAAATAGTGCTGGCAATTCAAATTTCTTAAATATGGTAAATGCGGTAACCGCTGTAACCGGAATAAATATCAGCATGAAAAGCTTATATTTAGGAGAATGGTTGCCAAGCTTCTGCCTATATTTTAAATAGGCAAATATGGAAAACGGCACCAATACAAAATACGTAGGCATAAATGCACGTGAAAATTTTGGAGTAGCATAACCGATTCCATAAAAGTGATAGCAGATATAAAGTCCTATAGACATTATCAGCATAAACAAAAATGACATTGTGTATATTCTTTTCATAATTTTATGACTCAAGCTTCAATAAAAAGAGAGTCATTTCCACCACCTTTAGTAAAATTTCAATAGTACTGTAACATTATACAATAGTTTAAAAACAACGGCAAACATTTTTTATAAAGAGCATATTTATTCAATTCTATCACTCTTCAAACGCTTTACAATGTAGATTTCTTTCTGCTTTTAGAGCTTAAAAGAGTAATAAAAGTACTGCCACCGAATTTATAGGCGAAAAAAGGGAGAGTGTGAGAAAAAGTCTGTAAATTAAAATTAAGCCTTCTATGGTAAAATATAAATATCATAGGAGGCTATTTTTATGGCAAAGAAAAAAGACGTATACCACGTAAAACCCCTAACAAAGGGAAAGAAGAATATCATTGCATCTCTAATTGATGAATATGATATTGAAACATCAGATGATATCCAGGATGCTCTTAGAGACCTTCTAGGCGGAACTATCAAATCCATGATGGAAGCAGAGATGGACAACCATCTAGGATATGAAAGTTACGAACGTAGCAGTAATGATAATTACCGTAATGTAACTAAGAAAAAAAGAGCTCGAAGCAACTATGGAGAATTCGAACTTGATGTTCCGCAGGATAGACAAAGCAGCTTTGAACCAACTGTTGTTAAGAAAAGACAAAAAGATATTTCAGCTATTGACTAAAAGATTATTAGCATGTATGCAAGAGGTTTAACCACAAGACAAATTTCAGAGCAAATTGAGGAAATATACGGTTTTGAATGCAGTGAAAGTTTCATTTCAGATGTTACCGATAAAGTATTGCAGGATATAGAAGACTGGCAGAATAGACCTCTTGATGAAATATATCCAATCCTTTTTATTGATACTGTACACTTTTCAGTTATAGATGATAACATAATCAGAAAGCTAGCTGCATATGTAATTATGGGAGTTAATTGTGATGGAATGAAAGAGGTAATAAGCCTTGAAACAGGTGAAAACGAAAGCAGTAAATATTGGCTAGGAGTTCTTAATAGTCTAAAAAACAGAGGTGTAAAGGATGTAATGATCATATGTGCAGATGGGCTTACGGGTATGAAAGAAGCGATTTCTGCTGCTTTTCCAAATACGGAATATCAAAGATGCATTGTTCATCAGGTCCGAAACACCTTGAAATATGTTTCTCACAAGGATATGAAAGAGTTTGCAGGGGATTTAAAGAAAATATATCTTGCAGCTGATGAGTCAAAAGGTAAGGAATAATTAGATAAAGTCACAGAGAAATGGAATTCTAAATATCCTAATTCTATGAAGAGTTGGCACAATAACTGGGATGTTTTATCACCAATCTTTAAATTCTCATCAGATGTTAGAAAGATAATTTATACAACAAATGCAATAGAAAGCTTAAATAGCACATATAAGAAACTTAACAGGCAGAGAACGGTGTTTCCAAGGGATAAGGCACTGCTTAAGTCACTTTACTTGTCTACACTTCAAGCTACGAAAAAATGGAGTCAACCAATCAGAAACTGGGGTAAGGCATATGGTGAATTTAGCATAATGTATGAGGGTAGAATTCCACTTTAAATTTTTACAAGAGTATGAAATTGGACCGCTCTTTTAGGAGCGATCCTTGACATGACTTTATTAATATTTTATATTGAGTATGTTAAATAGGTCAGTCGACTCTGACAAAATTCTTTAAAAATTACCATAGAAGGCTAATTTACAGAAAAAATCTCACACTCTTAAAAAAGGACAAAATCCGAAATTGATTTTGCCCTTTTTACAACACTTCCTTTATGGAAATATTTTCATTTATTTAGTGGTGAAAGAAATTACTAAATGATTTTCAGGATAATCATCTCCTCCGTCAGGATTATTTATAAGAATGGTCAAAATGCCTCTTTTCAAATTTTTCATATACATCTTTTTTAAGTCATTTATTTTAAGTTTCTCACCTGACTCATTGGTAGCTTCAACTTCAATCCTTGTATTCACATCATTCGCACTTACAATATCCTGAGAAATATCATTCCACTCTCTCTTATTAGATGAATTCTTCCAATCTCCCTTTTCAAAGTCGAATTTTTTAATTACAGATTTGGATTTTTTATCTATTATCTTTATAGTTTTAGGAATATATCCATTTTTAACTATTGATGGCTTAGGTTTTTCAGGTGTGTCTGGCTTTGACGGCTCACCCGGTTTTAAATCTCCATTTATCTTAGTAACTATTCTATATCTCCTAAATTCCCATTTCTCCTTATCTCCGAGATTATAATCTTTATCTTCGATCTCGAACCACCAATAATTAAAGACAGGCTTAAACTCACCTTCTTTTATTAATTTATTGTCTCTAAAGAGTTCAACTTTTTTAATTTTTTTATTATATGTTTTTTTAGTGTCGTATACAATTTTGCCTTTTTCAATATCAATTCTTTCCGTATCCGGTGTATCAGTTGAATTTTCAAAGGTTATAAGAGCGTGTGTAGGCCTTACTTCAACTCTTTCATCTTTTGGGTTAACATGTAACCTTATTTTTTCTGATGCATATCCAGTTTCATCCTCTACAGTAAGAATTATATTGTCTTTACCGTCACTCTTTAGTGTCTCACCCTGTTTATAATTCGCCTCTATTCCATATTTTTTCAAATCGGAGAATTTCACTTCTTTTTCAAGAGTGCCGTTAGACATCATAATATCATACTTTACAAAATCAAAATCGGCATTCTTACCGTTAGTTAGTTTTGATTTCTCAGCAACAGCAGTTCTATCAATGCCGGGACTGCTTATATTATCACCGGTTATCTTAATATATGCAATTTTTTGTTCTTTCTTGTCAAAGGCAAACTTTCTAGCTCTTTCAACGGCATTTTTAATGGCCAGTGCATATCCCTTTGAGGTCATTGTTGCAGAGGTAACTGCATCTGTATGAGGGCCTTTCTTACCGGAAGATAATTTATCTGATAATTCTTGGTATATAGAATCAAGATCAGGAACAGTTTTACCTTTGTATAGCGGTAAAAGTTTCTTTGCAAGGTCAATATACGAAACATCAGTTGCACAATGTTTAATTGCTTCCGCTGATTTTATCTTGCCACCTTCAATTTCTACTTTTACTATGCTTGCTCCGTATGATTCAGGTCCATAGCCTTCAAAAGCGGTGCCGTACCAAGTGCCATCTGCCGGTTTATCAGCTAAACGGACTTTGTCAGGCTTTTTACTATTGCCGTTATCAGTGTCGGAAGGATTCTGTACGTCAGGCTTTTTGTTTCCGTTTTCAACAGGATTGTTGTTGCCTGCAGGGCTTGCAGGGGCATCCTTTAACTCTGCTGTATCAATGACTCCCATAAGAGTTCCTGCTTCAACCTTTGGCATATTTTGAAATAGCTTATCTCCTATGTTTAAGGTCTGAGTAAAGTTATACTTCTTAAGCTTGTTAGAAGTGTATGCTTTTGCTTCCATAAGTCCTGCTGCAGGAATGGAACAAACTAAACCTGCAACTAAAAGTATTGCAACCTTAGCGTTTTTGGATGAATTCATCTTTTTTCTGCTTATAACAAAAATTGCTGTACCACCTGCTGTCAGGCAAATTAACCAAAGCGGCAGCTTGACGGAATCACCTGTATTTGTTTTTCCTGTGTTACCGTCATACACCATAAGGTATTTAGCATTTTCCTTAGCGGTAATGCTAGGAAGTCCCTTTGTCAAATGAGACATTTCCTTAGAGCTTACCTCATCCTTTGTTACATATTGATATTCAACGGTTACCTTTTTATCCTTATCAGCTTGACCGTTATCGTTGGCAAAGCAAGCCCCGGTCGACATAAAGCAAATAATCAGCATTATAGCTGATGCTGCTATTGACCTGGCATTCAATAAACTTATTTTTTTCATTAACTACTCCTTTAAATTTATTTTGTATGATAGATAGCCCATTGTGCACAATTTATTTTGTCTGAAAGACCACAACAGCACCACGATTAGTTAGGCAATACTAACAGTATGCTAGGGTTATTATAACGCTGCGATATTTACCTGTCAATAAGATTTTTAAAAATATAGTTAATAAATTTTAAGCTTTGAAAAGACTTGTAAATTCAATAGATTAAGATATTTTTCTGTAATTGATGCACTACTTTGGTTTGTAAAAGTCATATTAAAATGATATACTAAATCGGTAAATGATAATTAGAAAATTGATTCGAAAAGTATGAGAAGAATTCTTGGCGTTAGATACTACAGGAATTCCGGGATGAAACAGTAGCAAAATAACAGGAGAGCATTTGGCATAGTTGTTAATAGGATAACCTGTTATAGAACAAAATTAAAATAATAAGGAGACATATATGGAAACCGTAAATATTATAAAGAATTTTGAACAATCAAGAGAATGGAAAAAATATGCAGACAGACGGGCATCTCTAAACGGGATATTGGAAACTTTTGGGAATCCCTATTTTGTACCTCATGATTCTGCTCTTACTGATAAATCAATTATGAATGGAAGAGAAGTGCTTAATTTTGGTAGCTATAATTATCTGTGCTTGTCAGGAGATCCTGAAGTTAATGCGGCGGCAAAAGAGGCAATTGATAAATTTGGAACCAGTGCTAGCGGTAGCAGACTTCTTGCGGGAGAAAAAACTCTTCATAAAGAGTTGGAAGCAGCCATTGCCAAATGGAAGCATACGGAGAATGCGCTTGTGTTAGTTGGAGGACATTCAACTAATGTAACTTTTACAGGAAATTTCTGTAACGAAAATGATTTGATATTATACGATGTTTTGGTTCATAACTCTATTACGGAAGGATTGAGGATGACTAAGGCGAGATCGAAACGTTTTTCTCATAACGATTATGAGATGTTGGAAAGGCTAGTTAGAAAAAATCGCCCTAAATATGAGAAAATTCTTATAATTGTTGAGGGTGTTTATAGCATGGACGGTGACATCGCACCAATTGATCAGTATGTCAGGATTAAGAAGAAATACGGATGTTTTCTGATGGTGGATGAGGCCCATTCTGCAGGTGTAATAGGTGAAACGGGTAGAGGTGTAGATGAATATTTTGGTTTGGAAGATGATGATATAGACATTAAAATGGGAACGATTTCAAAGGGTCTGGGCACTTGCGGTGGTTACCTTGCAGGCAGTCACAATTTGATTGAATATTTGCGATATAATCTACCGGGATTTATATTTTCTGTAGGACTTTCTCCGGTATTGGCAGCAGCAACAAAAAAGTCCATTGAGATTATTCAGCGAGATAATCAAAGGGTGAAGAAATTGCAAGATAACATTGAATTTTTCATAGAAGCAGCAAAACAACGAGGTTTAAATACATGCCTTGCAAAGGAGAGTGCCATAATTCCTATTTTTGTCGGAGCAGATGGAATGTCTTTTAAGTTAAGTGTTGAACTCCAAGAATATGGTATATTTGTACCTCCGGCAGTATATCCGGCAGTTCCTCGAAACAAAGCGAGACTTAGGTTTTGCTTAACAAGCGGCCATAGCTTTGATCAAATTGAGTATGCTCTAGATAAGGTAAAGGAACTTATGAATAAAGAGGGACTCATGTAATGAGAGCTGAAAATAAAAAAATATTGGTGATCACGGGAGCTTCCAGGGGAATAGGAAGAAATGCGGCCGAAATTTTTAGGAGCAAAGGATTCTTTGTATATGATTTGAGCAGATCAGGAATTTCTGAGGACGGCATAGTTCATATAGATTGCGACGTAACTAATTATGATGATATTGATAATGCTGTGAATCAAGTTATAAATGAGGTTGGCAGAATTGACGTAGCCATATCAAACGCGGGATTTGGCATATCTGGTTCTGTTGAGGCCCACTCATATGAGGATATTGAAAAACAAGTGAGAGTAAATTTCATGGGTAGTACTTTTTTCACTAAGGCTGTTTTGCCATATGTTAGAAAATCCAAGGGCAGGATAATATATCTCTCTTCTGTGGCTGCATGTGTACCAATACCGTTTCAAGCTATGTACTCGGCTACTAAAGCAGCCATTCTGGCTTTAGCATTATCGGTTGATACGGAACTTGATTCTTCGGGAGCAAGAGCCATAGCCCTGCTTCCGGGAGACATCGCAACAGATTTTACTTGTGGAAGAATAAAAAATAAATATGAGCCGGAGTTTTATGCTGAAAGGGTGGCAAGCTCGGTAGGGAAAATGGAGCATGATGAAATAAACGGAATGAAGGCCGACGTGATCGGTAAAGAACTCTATCGACTGGCTACTTCCACAAATCCCAAACCTATGTCTAGTGTAGGGATTTTGTACAGGCTTTCAGTTGTGCTATCCGGAATTTTACCTGTAAGGCTTAGACAATATATTATTCGTAAGATGTATGGATAATATGATTAGAATCAACATGACGGATAAAAAATTTGACATATGAATAGATGTGTGCTATAAATTAAAGCCTTGAAGTTAAAAGAAATAGGATGCAAATGAAGTGATGGCAAAAGGCGTTGAAAGCGTATTTTGTATAAATTATGCAGATTAATTTTGACTTTTATATTTGAACTAGCAAGGAGGATTGTATGAAAAATTTAAAAAGAATAAAAAAACTTATTGTATCAAAAGGAAAAACTTTTGAGATATCAAGGTATGGGAAAAGAAAAATTGCCATGAGGCTTGTGTCTTGTGGAGTTGGAGCATCTATGTTATTCAGTCCGCTATTATGTGTATCGGCACAAGGACTGTCAAATTTAGGCTTGGATTTAAAGGGCAGCTCAGCAGTACAGCCGAGAAGTTTGAAAGCACAGAGGGATGAAGACATTATCAAAGCTAATATGTCTACTTTATATACTCCTCAACAACAGCCTGTGCTAGTAACTGAGAAAGGCAAAGCAGGGCAATCACAGCCGATTAAATTTGTAAATAGAAATGCTAATGATGAGCAGCTTATTGATGCTCCTGAGGGAACGCTTTTTAAGATAGATGAATTATCGGAGAAAAATAAAAAATTACCGACAGGAATTACAGTTGATTCGAAGACAGGGACTATCTTTGTTTCTAAAGATGTACCTGCAGGGGAATATGATATTGATATCAAAATTGGATATAAAGACGGCAGTTCAAACGGAATTGCTTTGGGAGTGGATGTAAAGGAAGTTAAATATGACATTCCACTGCTATCTATTGAAACCACCCGTGGGGAGTATAGAGTAAAAGTAGATGATGAAATAATTCTTGATATAATAGCAAATCCTGTAAATGCTTCGGAGCAGAGGTTTCATTGGAGCTATAGCGAGGAGGGTCTTGTTGAGATAACAGATGTTCCTAATGCAGATGTGGAAAATAGAACTATGCATACAGCCAAAGGTTTAAAGAATGGCAGGGTAGAGGTAACGGGAACACCAATTGACAACACTCAAGGTGCAAAACCAATTAAATTTACTGTAATCGTTGGTGAAGAACACAAGAAGCCGGAATCCAATAATACCGGAACTGACAATTCTGAAATGAATAAGCCGGAAAAGCCTGTTGAACCTATTGTTGAAAATGAACCCACAAAGCCCGAATGGAAGCAGTCAGAAGACGGCTTTTGGTACGTTGAGGAAAAGGGAGAGAAAAAGACCGGATGGTTTGAGGATAAGGATAAATATCCGGGTTGGTATTATTTTGATGAAAATGGTAAAATGCAGACCGGATGGCTTAAGCTTGGAAACACTTGGTACTATCTCAAATCCAGTGGCGCAATGGCAACAGGTTGGGAACAGGTTGGGAATACTTGGTATTATCTAAAGTCCAGCGGAGCAATGGCAACGGGATGGCTTAAGCTTGGGAATACTTGGTACTATCTCAAATCCAGTGGCGCAATGGCAACAGGTTGGGAACAGGTTGGGAATACTTGGTATTATCTAAAGTCCAGCGGAGCAATGGCGACTGGCTGGGAGCAGGTTGGAAACACTTGGTACTACCTAAAATCCAGCGGAGCAATGGCGACCGGTTGGGAACATATTGGAAATACTTGGTATAAATTTGCATCCAGCGGAGCTTGGATTAAATAGAGAAAGAAGATTAATCTAAAGATTTGTATTATATAATCTTTGGCAAAATTCCACTTTAAGTTGTTATAATGCCAAGGACCGCTCTTTTAGGAGCGGTCCTTGGCATTAATTTATTAATATTTTATATTAAGTTTGTTAATTAAGTCAGTTGATGCTGACAAGATTCTTTAACAACTACACAGTCTCAGTAAGGGTTTATCAATGAAAACCTCGTCATTTTCTACTATGGAGTTGTTTCTACGGGCTAAATATTGTTTTACTATTCCTCTGTTTCTGATGAGTTAAAAAATTGTTCTAAAACATCTAACATAGACTCATAAAGGATTTTGGTAGACAAAGGAGCGTCCGGTTTAACTTTTAAACCTTTGGCTTTCTTTTCAATTTCGTCAAAATTTGTACTCTTTGATTCGCATTTTTTTATTACGTCTCCAAATATTTCCTTGAAATTTCCTCCTAAATAATCGAATTCGCCATCGGATACAAAGTCAAATAAGGATTTCTTATTTTCTTCTAATACTGGTTTTTCTCCTTCTGGTATATCTTCATCGTCAGAGTTAAATGTAAACTTAAACTTGTGGTCATCATCTACATCAAGGATTAATTTTAATTTTCCGTTGCTAGATTCAAAAGTGGTGCTATCTTCGCCTTCTTCTTCATCAGCTACATCTCCGGGATTCTCTTGATCCTGTTCGTCAGGCTTGTCCTCATCTTCTGTATCCGGCTTTTTTGTTCCTTTGGAAATTAATGTGATATTAAAGTTGTCAAATTTACGGTCTTTTTCTTTTACAAGCTCTTTTTCTACGACATTATTTTTTAAAGTAATGTAGCAAATTCCATGATTGTAGATAAATGACTTTGTTTGTTCTATAGTTTCGTTCTTGCTGTCCTTTGCAATAACTTCTTTGATTCCTTTGTACTGCTCTTCGGTAACTTCAAGTTTGTAATTAAAATCATCCTTCTTTGCAGGTAAAGTTGCTCTTGTACCATCTGCAAATGTTATTTGAAATTCTTTAAGCGGTCTTACATCATAGACTGTTCTTTTTTCAACTTGGAAGCGAGTGCTAATTTGCTTTTTTGATTCTTTATGCTTGAAAATAATATCAAAGAATCTGTTTTCATCCATTTTGATATTTTCTTTGTTAATAATTGTACCATCAGGAATATTAACCTCTATGCCATACTTTTCTAAATCATTCATTTTTACAATAGCATCAGGAGTACTATCCCAGTATCTGATTGCAAGTTCGAATTCATTGAGTTTTAATCCATCTCCCATGTGCAAAATAGCGCTCTTAGGCTGTTTTGTAAAAATTAAATCCTTTACTTTATTTGCCGTGTCTTGACCTGAACTAGCGTTTTCAGCTCGTTTTAAGGCATCTTTAATGGCTGCCATTACACCTCTGTTGGAATATGTTGCTCCGGTGGCTACATCGATGTAGTCAGCCGGTTTTCTTTTTAACCAATTAATAATGCTGTCATATATCTTAGGAACTTCATTTATATCTGCTTTGATTTTTGGTAAGAATTTATTTTCAAAGTTTTTATAGCTATCTTCAAAACTTTTATCATCTCCAAATTTCACCAATCTGAAATCTGTAATTTTGTTATCTTTTACAGTTATTTCAACTTCCATTCTACGGTTAGGGTCAGTATCATAGAAACCACCGCCTATGCCCTTATACACACCGTCTTTATATTTCTTCTCGCCGGGCAGCGGTTTATCCGGGTTGGAAGGCTTATCCGGTACAACAGGCTGATCAGGCTTAGAAGGTTGATCAGGAACTACAGGTTTGTCAGGTAGAGAAGGCTTATTTCCGCTATCCGGTTTAGTTGCATCAGGCTTTTTACTTCCTGTGTCCGCCGGCGTAGAGGTATTTCCTGCAGGTTTATTCAAATCCGCAGTATCGATAACTCCCATAAAGGCACCGGCTTCAACCTTAGGCATGTTCTTAAAGAGCTTATCTCCTATGTTCAATGTCTGAGTAAAGTTGTATTTGTTAAGTTTATTGGAAGTATATGCTTTGGCTTCCATAAGTCCTGCTGCCGGTACTGAAGTTACCAATCCTGCAACTAAAAGCATCGAAACCTTGGCATTTGTTGAAGAATTCATCTTCTTTCTGCTGATGAAGAAAATTGCAGCTCCGCCTGCTGCCACACAGATTAACCAAATAGGTAATTTGCTTGAATCTCCCGTATTGGTCTTTCCGCTGTTTCCCTCGTATACCATGAGATATTTTGCGTTTTCCTTGGCGGAAATGTCAGGTAATCCTTTAGTTAAGTGAGAGATTTCTCCGCTGCTGACCTCATCCTTAGTAACGTACTGATATTCAACAGTTACTTTTTTATTCTGACCTTCTTTGCCCTCATCGGCAAAGCTTACACTAGTTGCCATAAAGCAAATAACCAGCGCAAGAGCTGATATCGCTATGGTTCTAGTGTTTAATAAATTTATTCTTTTCATTAGAACTGCTCCTTTAGTTTTGTTTTATAATATCTTATTGTGCACAACATATCTTGTCTTAGTTAAAAGACATTAGATAACATAACTGATAGTTAGGTACAGCTAACAGTATACGAAAGTTATTATAACTCAGTGATAATTTTGTGTCAATAAAAATTTTAAAATATTTTTTATAATCGGCGTAATATATGGGTTGGAATATGAAGTTAAACAATGATGCATAAATATCCTTTTAGAATGCCCTATTTTTTGAATTTTACAAAAACTTTACAATTAGCCGGTAACAAACCTTACTTTGTATGTGTAACATAAGTACCATAGATGAAATGTAAAAATTAAGAAAGGAAACGCAGCCATGAAAAAAAATAAATTAATCTCAGTATTTTTGGCAGGAGCTTTTTTGTTAACAACAACACTTGGTCTAACTGCATGTGGAGAAAAAAACAGCGACAATAAAACCGGAGACGGAAATATAAGCGTTGTATCAAGGGAAGAAGGGTCCGGAACCAGAGGAGCATTTATAGAACTGGTGGGGATAGAAGAGAAAAACGATAAAGGGGAGAAAGTGGACAATACGGTTAATACAGCGGTTATAAGTAATTCAACCGGTATTGCTTTGACTTCTGTTGAAAAGGATTCTATGAGTATCGGATATGTTTCTCTCGCTTCACTTAATGATACAGTTAAGGCACTAAAGATAGATGGAGTTGAGGCAAGTGCAGATAGGATTCAAGACGGAACTTATCCGATTTCAAGAAGTTTTAACTTGGTTACGTCTGAGAACGAATCGGATCTTGCAAAAGACTTTATTAACTACATTTTAAGTACGGAAGGGCAGAAAATAGTATCGGGAAACGGCTATATATCTCTCCCCGAAGCAGGCAAATATAATGCCTCAAAGGAAGCGGAAAAAGGTGGTAAAGTTTCAGTCGGCGGTTCAAGCTCAGTAACACCTCTTATGGAGAAATTGGCAGAGGCATACAAAAAGATTAATCCTAATGTAGAAGTTACAGTACAACAATCAGATTCGACAACAGGTGTAACATCAACCATTGATAAGACAGTGGATATCGGCATGGCGTCAAGAGATTTAAAAAGATTCTGAAACTTCACAAGGTGTTAAAGCAACAGTAATTGCTAAAGACGGAATTGCAGTCATAGTTAACAAGGACAATAAGATATACAATCTTACTAAAGCTCAGCTTAAAGATATTTTCACCGGGAAGATAACAAAGTGGTCTAAACTGACAAAATATCTTTCTATGAAGATTTCATATTCAAAATAGCCCTCTGAATGGCTTTTTGTGAAAAATCAATGTATCATATAGTGATTAAAATAGGGAGCAATTTATAGAGAGGCTATATTATGTGATAAGTAGGTAACTGCATGATAGAGAGAAAAAACAAAGAAGAAATATTAAAGCTACAACTTAATAAAGGAAGGAATAAATACAGCAGCAGGGATATGGGGGAAAGTATAGTAAGGACAGCTTTCCTTCTTTCTGCGCTAATGTCTATTGTAGGGGTTTTGTTGATATCCATATTTATTTTTTTCGGTGGATTTGCTGCTATTGGTGAAATTGGATTTACCAATTTTATATTCGGACAAGTGTGGAGACCCTCAAATGGACTTTATGGAATTTTCCCGATGATCGTGGGGAGTGTCTATGTAACTTTGGGAGCTGCTATTATAGGAGGCCCTATAGGAGTGATGACGGCTGTTTATCTTGCCGAATATTGTCCTCGAAAAGTTAAGGGTGCCTTTACAAACTTGATAAACCTCATGGCAGGCATACCTTCGGTTTTATATGGGTTTTTCGGACTGGTAGTAATTGTACCTTTTATACGTGAAAATTTCCCGTCACAGGGGATGAGTCTTTTGGCGGCGGCTGTGTTGCTTGGAATAATGATTTTGCCGACTATAGTCTCCATATCAAGAGCGTCGATTGAAGCTGTTGATAGGGGATATTACGAAGGCAGCCTAGCTTTGGGTGCGACCAAGGAACGCAGCATATTCGCCGTTAAAATGAGAGCTGCCGGCAGCGGTATAATTTCTTCAATAAATTTTAGGGGTCGGTAGGGTTATAGGTGAAACTATGGCTGTGATAATGGTTGCGGGAAATCAGAGCATAATTCCCAAAGACATCTTTCAGGGAGTCAGAACCATGACGGGGAATATCGTAATAGAGATGGGATATGCGACAGATTTGCATCGCCAGGCACTTCTGGCAACAGCTGCTGTTTTGTTCATATTTATATTTATTATAAATCTCGGATTTTCAATATTTTTAAGGAGGAAACATAATTGAATGTCTTAGACGTTAGTAAAGTAAGTGCTGCCAATTCCTGTATTTGTAAAAATAAACAAAACTCAAAAGCTAGAATAAGTGGCTTGGTTATGAGAGGATTGGTTAAGGGTAGTGTACTGATTACACTGGGGATAATACTTTTAATTATCGTCTATATTTTGATTAAGGGGATTCCTAATCTGAGACTTAGCCTTTTTGAATGGGAATATAATTCTGAGAACGTTTCCATGATGCCGGCAATAGCGAACACTTTGATTCTTATATTTGTTACTCTTGTAATGGCTCTGCCTGTAGGTATCGGAGCAGCAATCTATTTAAACGAATATATATCGGAATCTCATGTAGCAGGGAAGATTATAAGATTGGCAACGGAAACCTTGGCGGGAATCCCCTCAATTGTTTACGGTTTGTTTGGTGAACTTTTCTTTGTAAAATACCTTCATCTGCACTTATCCATACTTTTAGGAGCACTTACTCTGGCCCTAATGATTTTACCGATGATAATAGGCACTACTCAGGAAGCACTGAAAATGGTTTTGGTGAGAGTGTAACCTTTTTTGAGGCTTTAAATTCGAAGCTTTCGGACTTGATTCTTTTGGATCTTATGCTACCCGGAGAAGACGGTATCTCTATACTAAAGAATCTTAAAAAGAATCCTCGTACTGAGGCTATCCCGGTTATAATAACTACAGCACAAAATACCGAATTCGATAAGGTTCTCGGATTGGATACGGGAGCTGATGATTATATTGTAAAGCCTTTCGGCATGCTTGAGTTAATCTCAAGAATTAAGGCTGTTTTAAGGCGTAGTGCACCAAAGCAGCCGTCAGGTATAGAAAATGGTGATATTAAGATGTCGATTGAAAATCATCAAGTAAGCGTTGGGGGAGACCCTGTGGAATTAACTTTAAAGGAATTCCAACTTCTTGAACTTTTTCTTAAACACCCCGGAAAGGTTTATACCAGAGATCAGATTACTGCCTTAGTTTGGGGAGATTATTTTCTAGGGGAGACAAGAACTGTAGATGTTCATATTGGAACCTTCAGGGCTAAATTGAAAGAAGCGGGAAATAGCATAAAAACTGTTCGGGGTGGGGGATATAAGATGGACATAATGTAATCGTATAGTGAGGATAAAATGAAAAAAAGAATTTTTCTTTCCATAGTTGCTGTGGCACTTACTGTGCTCTTTATCGCCTTTGGAATAAGCTACTTTGTAATGGTTAATCGACTTGGAATAATCCAGGAAACCCAACTTTCCAAACAAGCCGATATATTGGCGACTCAATTAAATAATAATGGAGATTATCAATATCTTGAGGGTGTTGATTTAAGGGATACTAGAGTGACTTTGATAGGCGAAGACGGAGAGGTTTTATATGATAATAAAGAAGATATAAAAAATTTAAGAAATCATGCTACTCGTGAGGAGGTCAGAGAGGCAGCGGAAATGGGATATGGAAAAAGTACAAGATTATCTAAGACTATGACGGAAAAGTATGTATATGCGGCAAAACGCCTTGATGATAATAAAATAATTAGAGTGTCTACATCGTATTCCACATTGTTAGGAATAGTAGAAGAGATGGCGGCTCCTATGATAATAATGGTTATTTTGGTCGTGTTTCTTGCATTGATTGTTGCATACAGACTTGCTCGTGACATATTAAAACCTATCAATAATGTTAATTTAGATAAGGCTTCTTCTATAAACAATTTGTTACAAGATCAAGGCTATGATGAATTGTCACCTATGTTTAGAAAGATAGATTCGCAGAAGAGGGATTTAGCACAGAAAAACAGACAGTTGGACAGACGTGAGGCTGAGTTTGAGTCTATAACATCTAATATGAAGGACGGTCTGGTAATACTTGATGATAAAGAAACCGTTATTGTGATTAATCCTGCTGCTCTTTCTGCATTGGGATTAACTTTAGAGAGACATTATACGGGGAAAAATTTTGTTGAACTTCTGAGAAACGAAGAAATTCTTTTAGCAATTAAGGAGACTGAGAAATGTGGATTTTCCCGTCGAGTAGTAAAGCTTTTAGATAAAACTTATCAGATTAACGTGAGCTTATCAAATGCTTCCGATGATGAAAAAAGACGCGGAAGGGAGACACTTCGTAAGGAAGTTGTCTCCCTTCGGCTTTTGTAGTCAGCCAGAATGATTGAATTGTAAGGATAATTCAATTCATAACGGAGGATTACACAATGGCAAATTTTATTGAAGAATTTTTCTACGGAAATCTTGATCCACAGGCACGTAGTACAAAGCAAAACAAGGCTGTTCAGAAGCAGATGGAAATTCTGATGAACAAGGAGGAAAAACTGACGGCGGCATTGGATGAAGAAAACAAGAAGTTATTTCTTGATTTTGCAAACGCTTGGAGTGTTGTAAACGGCGAATCAACATTAGACAGTTTCATAATGGGTTTTCGGCTGGGTGCGAAATTTACATATGACACCTTTATCGGAACGGATGCTCCGTTCGAGGATTTCTTGAAGGAGTGATGATAATGAAAAAGTATTACATAGTATTTGACGAATACGAAAGAGGAATTATCATCAATGCTCTTAATGACAAACGGAATGCTCTCATAAGAGAAGGGCGATATACCGATGCAGTTGACGAAGTCCTGCTGAAGGTCATTAACGCAAAGAAAAAGAGATTTAAGATTAGATATGCGGAGGATTAAAATTATGAAAAAGACTATATTTGAGCAAATGGGTGGTACATATACAAAGGTTGGAGATTATTATTTACCTAATCTTTTGCCTGCTGAACAAGAAGAACAACCTATTGGTGTATGGGGACAACGACACCTACGGTACATCAAGCAACACCACAAGGTGCGATACACTAATCTGCTGACAAGTGACAAACTGAACATCTATCTCGCTAACATTGATAAACAGGTTGAGGATATGCTTTTTCGGCTTGTAAAACAAATGGCAGAGCATGAGGGTGTTACCGAAAAACTCAAGGCGGATAGCAAAATGGAATGGGTTTCTCGGATGAATAACATCCGCAGCAGAGCCACAGAAATCGTAAATAACGATATAATCTATAACTAACCGAGAACGGCGGCAGGGAGATTAACACCTCTCTGCCGCCGTTACTTTAATCATCTTCATCGTTAAACCAACCGGATATAATATGTAATTCACCTGAATCCATATCCATTGCCATATTATCTCCCATTCTCATCAATAAATCTCCGTCAGAATCTATTGCCATATTGTCAGAGATAGAATGAGCAAAATCGCCGTCCTCGAAATCAAAAAAATGTTTACCCATATAGCACCTCGCTTGAAAATTTAATAATCGTATTTGTTTATTTTTAAAACTCTGAAGGTTGCATTTTTGAATTGATTTAGTTCTTCTTGATCTACGTATTTAAAAGCTTTCAAATATATCTCTTGCCCAGCACCTAATCTATCAGCGTAAATCCTATCTGTTTTAATTCTTGCACCGTTTGCATCTACCGCTTCAATTGTTATGTAATAAGTGCATTGTTTTTCAGCTTTGTTTTTCACTGTAATATCAAGTGATGTCTCGGAGAAGTAGCCATTATTAGTCACTTTGAATTCCCCAAAAGAAATATCAACATATTTTTCTAAAATTTCATCTGTTGTTTCTTCTCTAAATACATCACCAATAGCAGGTATATTAGATTCAATATCATCTGATATGTTACTAAAAAGTGAAGCAGCAAAAACGACATACAGAATTACAAGAATAATAGATAAAACGATTTTAGTTATAAAGCCAATTAAGGCGCCTTTACCTACCGACTTGGCTCGTTTAGGTTTCTTTCCTTCATATATGAGAAAGAGTATTAAACCAACAATTGGGATAAAAAATCCCAAGATAGCAAACCCAAAACTTGAACTATCTTCAGAAATAATTGCATTGGACTTATTATCAGTCCGTGCCCCGCAGTTATTACAATATGATGAAGTATCATCTACAGTTCTACCACAATTTTTACAATACATAATAACTCATCCTCCGCTTTTTTTACCGATAATATCCATTTTGCTGACAGACTTGATGAATTGTTTCAGCAAAAATTGATCTGGACTTTTTATTATCATCGGTGTTTGTATTCTTTTTATCTATGTAATTATCTCTGACTTGATGCCACAGTTTATGCTTTTTAATCCACTCTATTTTGATAGGTAGATCATAATACCCTTTGGGCTGATATTCCCACGAATAACTGTGTTGTTCTTTGTTATAGCGAATATATTGTTGCTGTCCATCGCCACATTCATATATAATGCAAAAGTCACAACTATGCAAGATACAAGAGTTGGCTCTATCCTTTACTTTAATGGTAAGAACACGGGTGGAATCTTCGGTGTAATCATATCCGAAAATCGAGCATCCATAAGGATTAGTGACCTTATCGAGACCTTTGTGAAGAATGTTTCGTATTTCTTTGGCAGAATAATCTTCGTCGGGGTCATTTACTTCAATATTCACATCAAAGTCAAAACCAGTGTTAGAGTTTCGGTCACGGGTTATCATCTTTCGTTTGCTACTGCCCACAAAATGATATTGAAAAGTAAAATCATCTCTGACTTCATTTTGTAATCTGTGGAGAATTTCAAAAAGTTCATCTCTAATCGGTTTCCATTCTTCTTTTGGAACATACTCGAAATCGTGCATAATCATAATACCTCCTTTTATCCCAAGCCGCCCAAATAGATTTTACTGAATCTAAATCGTATTAGTATATACTCATTATACGTAAATGTCAACGATTTTTCAACAAATTTCGATGTTTTTTTCAAAAAAACATTGACGGCATATTGCAAGATGAAATTAGCCACTAGTATAAATTGCTTCTGGTGTCAAATAATTAAACATTCTTTTAGGATATCTGTTTATCCAAAGTTCTATCTTTGCCACCTCAGTTGAGGTGGTATTTTTAGTACCTTTGGGTAAATGTCTACGAATTAAACGATTATGATTTTCGTTGCTTCCTCTTTCTTGTGAACAATATGGATGTGCATAATAAATATTATCCTCACAGATTACCTCGGACAATTTGGCAAATTCAGTTCCATTATCTGCTGTTAGTGACTTTACTTCATATTCCTTTATTAAAATAGTCAATGCCTCATTAACTGATTTGCTGGTCTTATCTTCTATTAATCGTATTATCTCATATCTCGATTTTCGATCTGTCATTGTAAGCAGACACTGATTCTTATCCCGTGTCAATATGACTGTATCTATTTCAAAATGTCCTGTTTCTGTTCGATTGTTAATATAATCAGGACGTTCATCAATTGATTTACCAAATCCCTTAAATCTCTCACTGCGCAAGGGTCTGCTTTTCTTTATCCTTTGTGGATATATTAGGCAGTCTTGTTGCTTCCCCAAATACCCACGGTGAATCCAGTAGTATATGGTTGATACAGAAACATCCACATAACCTTTGTTAACTATCATCTCAGGAGAGTAATGGCTTTTAAGATAATGTTTAATTGTCCTGCGCATTTCTTTATCTAATCTGATTTGCTTTACAGACTTTTTCCTTTTCTGAATATATTCTCCATGGGCATATTCGGCCTTATACACCCGTTTAAAAAGACTAGGTCTTAACTGCTGTAAAACCATTCCTCGTTTAATTTCGTTGTTTATTGTCTGATGAGATTTATTAAGCAGCTTAGCAATGCATCTATTACTTTTTCCTTCACTTTTCCATAGTTCAATTAATTGACGTTCTTTTAGTGTTAAATGTTTATTTTTTAGTGTATAATGTTTTTGCATCTTTAAGCTCCTTGATATGGTTTTTGTTTTGCAACTTAATTATATCGCTTAAAGATGCTTTTTTGTTATTTAATTCCACTTAGGTGGCTAATTTCATTTTATAACTTGCCAAAAAAACATTGACAAACATACGTTCCGTACAGTAAAATATAATCCCTCTTATGAGGAACTACAACTGAATACGATGTAAGATTGAGATGTGGCAAAGCCACCCAATGCCGGCGGTATGCTAAGAGAAAATACCGTCACCCACCACTCTATGCGTTTTGGTACTGTTAGCGAGTGTATGGGTGCGACAACAGTCCCGTCTTTGAATTTCAAAGCCGTTACATAGAACATCATTTTGAAGCGAGAGCAAAGCTCCCGCCGATTCTTGATGTCTGTGTAGCGGCTTTTTTTTAGCCTTTTTCAAAAAACTATGCATAAAATCGAAGATTTTTGACGTTAGATAGAAAAAGTTTTTGAAAAGATTGGATATTTTGCCCTTCTTGGCGGCTATTTATTGAGGGGCAAATTAAGCCGCTTGTACTTAACAACTGAATGACCGTCCGAATGGGATACTCCGCCAAGACTTTCCTTGTGGGAACGAGCGAGAAAACGCCGCTGAAAAGCAGGGGCAGGAACGACATTCGGATAGAACGGCAAAATGGCTCTTGAGCTGTAAAAGTCGGTGCTTTTCCAAACAGAAAAGGTTTTGACGATGTCCGCATCGTTCGGGGTGTTTCTATTAAAAATTCCGTATTTTTCACAAGTCTTGAACTGTGAAAAATCGGTCAAAAATGCCCTACTTAGAAAACACAAGAAAAATTAAGCTATTTTTGAAAGGAGCGTGAAGTGATGAAAACAGGACTTAAAAAGTCGCAGAAAACAACAGAGATATTCTTTGATGAAGCGAGCCGATGGATAACGGTAAGCACGTACAATACCGATCTCAAAAACAGATTGACCGCCTATGCTAAAAAGCATCCCGATCTGTGCAGGCTTACCGATGATACAGAGGATGGCGGTCTTTCCTTTGATGTTGCGAAAGGTCGGTTTTGCTTTCGGTTGACCGAGCCATACAGCGATGAGCGACGGGCGGCGGCAAGCGAATTTGCCAAGACGCAAAACAACCGACTGCGCAACCGTAAAGTTTAGGCGGGGTGCAGGGTGCCCTTTTCAAAGGGCGGCACTGCTGGGGTGTTATCCGCAGATAACGGGGCAACGCCCCATCCCCCCTCGGAGAGCCCACTGACATCTTTGCACGGAGTATCCGTGAAAGTGTCATAATGGGTTACACACTTTGAAAAGGTGTGTAACAGAGAAAACGCTATCTTAGATAAATCCATCTCAAAAATGAAAGGAAGTGATAAAAATGTCAAGACAGAATTACAGCGTTGCAAGAGTAAAAACACGAACGCAGGACTCGGTGGGCAAATTTGAACGGCATATTGAAAGGAAGAACGAACACTATGCCAATATGAACGTGGATTTGGAAAGAACGCCTATGAATATCCAATACCGAACTTGCGGGGAACTCACCTACAACGAGATGCTTCAGAAGTTGGTGGATGAAGGCAAGGTGTCAATGAGAGGTCTGAAAAAGGATGCCAAAGTTTACGACGAGCTTATCTTCGATATTAACTCGGAATACTTTGAGGAACACGGCGGTTATGAATTTGCAAGAGCATTTTATGAAGAAGCGTATTACTTTGCCGAAAAACTGTATGGCAAGGATAATATCCTCTCCGCCGTTATGCACGCCGATGAAATCAACCTGACTCTGTCCGATAGGTACGGCTATCCCGTTTACCACTACCATATGCACGTTATGGCATTGCCCGTTGTGGAAAAGAAAGTGCTATGGTCAAAGCGGTGTAAGGATAAAGCGTTGGTCGGTACGGTTAAGGAAATTGTGCAGCAGATCAGCCACTCGAAAAAATGGAAATCTCCGCAAAAGCTCGATGAACACGGCGAGCCTGAGTTTAACGAAAAAGGAAAGCCGGTGCTTATTCCGTCTTACAGTATCCTGCAGGATCAGTTTTACGAGCATATGCGGGCGGCGGGATTTAAGGACTTTGACAGAGGTGTGCGAGGCAGTGCCTCAGAGAATAAAACCAATGCGAGGTTTCAAGCCGAGCAGGACAAAAAGCGCCTTGCGGCAATCCAAGAAAAGATTGAGCAGGCAAACGAAGAACTGTCCACTATTCTTCCCGTCAAGGCAAGTGCCGAGATCATAGACAATATGGGCAAGAAAACGCTTATGGGTAAAGTTCAAATGTCGGGTGAAGATTACACCTATCTATCCAACTTGGCAAAGGAGTGTCTTGTGAACAGACGGACAATCTCTATTCTCGAAAGCAGCATACAGGCATACAAGAATAAGCTTGCCGAAGTTAAGGCGGAGCTTGCTGAACTGAAAACAAAATGCAAACCGTTTTTAGAAGCATTGGCGCTTGCTCCGAAGAAAGTTATGGATTTTATTGAGAAAATCATTAAGCCGAAATATAAGCCCGTAGAACCGAAAGCAGAGCCTGTAAAACTCAAGTCAAGTAATTGGGAATTCGTTGTGGATGATAAATCTGCACCGAAATCTCCCGAACGAAAACCGAAATCCAAAAACAAAGGAGGTTGGGAACGATGACAAATACCGATAGAAATGATGATATTTACAATGTCATAGATGAAATTACAGACCACCTTGCAACGCTTACCAAAGAGGATCGTATTGCTTGGTTTAGGAAGAATATGTACCTTGAACCGCTGAACTTCGTAAAGGAAATTGACGGTACGCTTTATGCGGTCAGAACGTTCTTTAAGGAAGATGCAACGGAAAATATCACCGAAAAGGTAGAACGCAAAGCAAAAACGGCATAGCCAATGGCTACACCGCTTAACGAAATCAATTATTCAGTTTAGATACAAGAGCCACCTTGGGGCACCTTCCTTACGGAGGGTGCCCCAAGGTGAATTATTTTGTTTTTCTTTGATATAACAGACAAAATGGAGGCAGAAGCTATAAGGCGAGAATTCACAGCAAATGTCTCCCACGAATTAAAAACTCCCCTCCAATCCATTTATGGCAGTGCAGAGCTTCTTAAAACAGGAATGGTTCCACCGGAGGATTGGCCGCAATTTGCCAATCGTATCTACAATGAATCAGAGAGAATGATCAGATTGATTCAGGACATTATTGATCTTTCAAAGCTTGACGAAAATGACTTCAGCTACATAAGAAATCAGGTACCTGTAAACATGCTTGAGACGACAAAATCAGCAGTTGAATCTCTATCTGATAAAGCAAATAGGACAGGGATAAATCTGAATTTTGATGCAACGAAATATCAAGAGAATGAAATGGTTGCCTTAGGTGAGAATACTTTGGCTTTTGAAATAATATATAATCTGATTGATAACGGGATTAAGTATAACAGGGAAAACGGATATGTGAATATTAGCTTGGAAGCTGATGGAGGTACCGTAATATTAACAGTCGAAGATAACGGTATCGGAATTGATGAGGAAAATCAAAAGAGGGTATTTGAACGATTTTTCCGTGTGGATAAGAGCCATTCAAGAGATATAGGGGGAACAGGTCTCGGATTGTCCATTGTCAAACACGCAGTTAAGAACTTAGGTGCTGAGGTTTTTCTTGAAAGCAGGCTCGGCGAGGGCACGAAAGTTAAGGTAGTATTCAATAAGTAGCTGAAAAAAATAACATGGAGTCATCATCAAGGTGGCTCTATTTTATTACAAAAATAGAAACGCCAGCATGCGTGTTAATATGTACGGTTTTTAAAGGCAATTATATCAATACTTTAGCCCGGTTCATAATCGAAAAATGGCATAAACTTTCAAAAAAGTTTTTTGCAATTTGTATTGATTTTTGATTTATACTCATATATACTTATAAGGCTTGCTTTAGGCGAAGAAGCAGGAAGTTGCTGCGCTATCAGGTAATTTCTGCAGAGAAGTCCCTACATGATCGGGGGCGAGGGTGTTCGCTTACTTTTGTTTTGTGCGGAAAGTAAAGAAACGCACGGCAAGGTGTAACGACGGAAATAAATCTCACGAAAAACCGCCAAACACTTGGAAGTAGTGAGCTGCCATGTACGAGCATAGCGAAAACAGTACAAAAATAGGAGGAAAAAATGAGCGAATTACAGAAAATCAGAATTAAGCTAAAGGCATACGACCACGCATTGCTTGATCAGTCTGCTGCTAAAATTGTGGAGACAGCTAAGAAAACCGGTGCTACAGTATCAGGCCCAATTCCACTACCAACAGAAAAGGAAGTAGTGACGATTCTAAGAGCTGTACATAAGTACAAAGACAGCAGAGAGCAGTTTGAACAGAGAACTCACAAGAGATTAGTCGATATCACTAACGCAACTGTTCAGACTACCAACGCACTAACTAGCTTGAATATGCCTGCTGGTGTAGACATCGAAATCAAGCTCAACTAATTAAATGCGAGGGAATCTCCCTTAGCAAGATTGCATGAGAGGGTTTGAGAATGAAACCGCTGCTGCTTGAAAGAGTTTCGGATATGAACCATTTGGTGAAGGCTTTTTCGGAGGCAAGTATTTTGTTCATGGCAAGACCAAACCAGAGCAATCCGCTGTAAGAATTTAGGAGGAAAAATATGAAAGCAATTCTAGGCAAGAAAATCGGAATGACACAGATTTTCGCAGAATCAGGCGAAGTAGTGCCTGTAACTGTAATCGAAGCTGGTCCGGCAGTTGTTACTCAAATCAAGACTGTTGAGAACGACGGATACAGCGCTGTACAGATCGGTTACGGAGAAACTAAAGAACACAGAGTCAGCAAACCTTTGAGGGGACACTTTGCAAAGGGTGGCCAAGCTCTTAAGAAGCACCTAACAGAGTTCAGACCGGATGAAGGTGAAAGCTATGAGCTGGGACAGGAAATCACCGTCGCTGATTTTGAAGAAGGCAAGAAACTGGATATTACAGGCGTTTCCAAAGGTAAGGGGACTCAGGGTAACATCAAGAGACACGGACACCACAGAGGTCCTATGACCCATGGTTCAAAGCACAAGAGATTGGCTGGTGCTCTTGCCGGTGCAACTTATCCATCTAGAGTATTCAAGGGCAATAAGGGCCCTGGAAGAATGGGTAGAGACACTGTAACAGTACAGAATGTAGTACTAGTAAAAGTTGACGCTGATAGAAACTTACTTCTTGTTAAAGGTGCTGTTCCCGGAAGAAGGGGCGGCCTAGTAAAAATTCAGAACGCTATCAAGGCGCAGAACGATAAATAGACTATGGAAAGGAGACGCAAACAATGGCAAATATAAAAGTGCTAAATATGGCTGGTGAAGAAGCTGGCAGCATCGAACTTTCAGATGCTATTTTCGGAATTGAGCCTAATGAACACGCTGTTCACGCAGTAATAAAGAATTATTTGGCTAACAGAAGACAGGGTACTCAGTCTGCAAAGACAAGAGGCGATGTCAGAGGCGGAGGAAGAAAACCTTTCCGTCAGAAGGGAACCGGTCGTCACAGACAGGGTTCTACAACAGATCCATCACAGATTGGCGGTGGTGTAGTATTCGCTCCAAAGCCAAGGAGCTACAGATACACACTTCCTAGAAAGGTTAAGAGACTTGCAATGCTATCAGCACTTTCTTCAAAGCTTGCTGAAAAAGAAATCATCGTAGTTGACAAGCTTGCTTTCGAAGCACCAAAGACTAAGGAAATGATTAAGGTTCTTGGAAACTTAAAGGCTGAGAAGAAAGCTCTTATCGTTATGTCAGACAAAGATACAAACGTAGTTAAGTCTGCTGCAAACATCAAGGGCGTTAGAACTTCTTTAGTTGGGAGTTTCAATGTATATGAGATCCTTAACCACACAAGCCTTATCTTGACTAGCGATGCTGTTAAGAAAATCGAGGAGGTGTACAAATAATGAGATCTGCATATGACGTAATCCTAAAGCCGGTTATTTCAGAAAGAAGTATGGATCAGGCCCAGGAAAGAAAATACACTTTTAAGGTAGCTGTGGATGCTAACAAAACAGAGGTTAAGCAGGCTATCGAAGAAATCTTCGGCGTTGAGGTTGCCAAGGTTAACATTATGAACGTTAATGGTAAAGTAAAGAGAATGGGAAGAACAATGGGTAAGACTGCTGCTTACAGAAAGGCAATCGTAACAGTTGCTGAGGGCAGCAAAGAAATCGAATTCTTCCAGAGTCTATAAACTAAGGAGGCAAGTAAGAAATGGGAATCAAAAAATATAATCCGACGACTCCTGGTTTGAGAGGCATGACAGTTTCCACGTTTGAGGAAATAACTGCAAGCAAGCCGGAGAAATCTCTTACAGTAACCTTAAAGAAGCACTCAGGAAGAAACTCCAGAGGTAAGATTACCGTAAGACACAGAGGTGGCGGCACAAGAAGTAAGTACAGAATTATTGACTTTAAGAGAACTAAGGATGGAATCCCTGGAACTGTTAAGACAATTGAGTACGATCCAAACAGAAGTGCTAACATCGCTCTTATCGTTTACGCTGACGGTGAAAAGAGATACATCATTGCGCCTGAAGGTCTAAAGGTTGGATCTGTAATTTATTCAGGTCCTGAAGCTGACATTCAGGTTGGTAACGCTCTTCCAATCGCAAACATTCCGGTTGGTACATTGATTCATAATATTG
This sequence comes from Eubacteriales bacterium KG125, assembly GCA_050908895.1. GTDB lineage: Bacteria > Bacillota > Clostridia > Peptostreptococcales > Anaerovoracaceae > S5-A14a. The sequence continues at coordinate 450,151 of CP171222.1, forward strand.
AGCTAAAACCGGGAAAGGGTGGACAGATGGCTAGATCTGCCGGCAATGGTGCTCAGCTTATGGCTAAGGAAGGCAGATATGCACAGGTAAGGCTGCCATCCGGAGAAGTTAGAAAAGTTCTCATGAACTGTAGAGCGACTATCGGCGAAGTTGGTAATGAAGAACACGCTAACATTCAGATTGGTAAAGCTGGTAGAAAGAGACACATGGGAATTAGGCCTACAGTAAGAGGTTCTGTAATGAACCCTAACGATCACCCACACGGTGGTGGTGAAGGTAGAACTCCTGTCGGTAGAAAAACTCCGGTTACTCCTTGGGGTAAACCAACTCTTGGATATAAGACTAGAAAGAAGAATAAATCTTCTAATCAGTACATTGTTAAGAAGAGAAACGAGAAATAAGGAAGGAGCATAAATAATGGGTAGATCACTTAAGAAAGGCCCTTTCGTCAATAAAAAGCTGCTAAAGGCTATCGAAGAGATGAATACAGCTGGCGAAAAGAAAGTTATTAAAACATGGTCAAGGCCTTCTACAATTTTCCCACAGATGGTGGGACACACTATCGCAGTCCATGACGGAAGAAAACATATCCCTGTGTATATCACAGAAGATATGGTAGGACACAGACTTGGAGAATTTGCTCCTACTAGAACATACAAAGGACATGCTGCTGATAAGTCATCAAAAGTAAGATAAGAAAAGGAGATAGTAAAATGGAAGCAAAAGCAATTGCAAAATATGTAAGAATGTCTCCTATTAAGCTAAAGCCAATTGCAGATATGGTAAGAGGCAAAGACTTACAAGAGGCATTGAAAATTTTAAAATTCACCCCAGGCAAAGGGTCTGAACTCATTGAAAAAGTTGTTATGTCTGCTGCAGCAAACGCAGAAAACAACCATGAGATGAATCCTGACAACCTGTATGTTGCAGAAGTTAGTGCAAATCAGGGCCCTACAATGAAAAGATGGCGTGCAGGTGCACGAGGTGGGGCATCAATGATTCTTAAGAGAAGCAGTCACATAAGTGTAACTCTTAAGGAAAGAGATTAAGACAGGAGGTTAATTGAATGGGTCAGAAAGTAAGCCCTCATGGTATGAGAGTGGGCGTAATTAAAGACTGGAATTCTAAATGGTTTGCAGATAAGAAAAACTTTGCAGACTTTCTAATTGAAGATAATAAAGTCAGAGAATTTGTAAAGAAGAAGCTATACGTAGCTGGAATTTCAAAGGTTCTGATCGCTAGAGAAGGCGAAGACAACCTAACAGTAACTATCCTAACCAGCAAACCCGGTATGGTAATCGGCAGATCAGGTGCTGGAATTGATGAACTAAAGGCTGGTTTAGTGAAGTTAACGGGAAGAGCTCCTGAAAAGCTACACATTTCTGTTGAAGAAGTGCACAGAGCTGAGCTGGATGCACAGTTAACAGCAGAAAGCATCGCTGAAGCATTAGAGCGCAGAGTAGCATTTAGAAGAGCTATGAAGCAGGCAATCGGCAATACAATGAGAGCTAACGCTAAGGGGATCAAAGTACTTTGTTCCGGAAGACTTGGTGGAGCTGAAATTGCCAGAAGCGAGAAGTACAGCGAAGGTAACGTTCCGCTACACACCCTAAGAGCGGATATTGACTACGGATTTGCTGAAGCTGACACTACTTATGGAAAGATTGGTGTTAAGGTTTGGATTAACCATGGCGAAATCCTGGACAAAGGACTACAGAGTCCTGTTCGCGAAGAGAAGAAAGAGAACAGAAAAGATAGAAGACAACGTAAAGACGGCGATAACAGAAGAAGAAATGACCGCAAGAGAAATGATCGTGGTGGTGATAGATTCGGAAAGAAAGAAAGCGCTAAGGCTGTAAACAAGAGAATCAGACCTGTTCCGGCAAAGGTAGAAGAACCAGAGGTTGAGGCAGATGCTCCTGCTGAGGAAGTAGCTGCAACAACTGAAGCATAAGCGTAAGAAAGGAGGAACGAGCCAATGTTAATGCCAAAACGTGTTAAGCGTAGGAGAGTTCATAGAGGAAGAATGAAAGGCGTAGCAACAAGAGGTAATAAGATCACTTACGGAAAGTTTGGTCTAGTTGCTCAAGAACCCGGCTGGATTACATCAAACCAGATTGAAGCGGCCAGAATTGCTATGACTAGATCTATAAAAAGAGGCGGTAAGGTTTACATCAAAATCTTCCCACACAAGCCTGTAACAAAGAAACCTGCAGAAGTTCGTATGGGGTCCGGTAAAGGTGCTCCGGAGTACTGGGTAGCAGTTGTTAAACCGGGCAGAGTAATGTTTGAAATTGATGGTGTAACAGAAGCACAGGCAAGAGAAGCTATTAGACTTGCTATTCACAAGCTTCCTATCAAGTGCAAGTTCGCCATGAAACAGTTAGAAGAGGGCGGTGAAGCGTAATGGAAATGAATAAATTCAGACAGATGACAGATGTTGAGCTTTCTTCTGAACTGGACAAGATGAAGAAAGAATTGTTCAACCTGAGATTCCAGCACGTAACAGGTCAGCTTGAAAACCCTGTTAAGATGAGGGAAGTAAAAAGAGATATTGCTAGAGTCAAGACAATCATTCGTGAAAAAGAATTGGCTAAGGCATAAGAAAGGAGGATGTGATTATGGCAGTTGAAAGAGTAGAAAGAAACAGAAGAAAGTCCAAAGTCGGTATCGTAGTTAGCGATAAGATGGATAAGACTGTAGTAGTTGCTATTGAAGACTTTGTAAGACACCCTCTTTATGGCAAGGCTATGAAAAACACCAAGAAAGTAAAGGTTCATGACGAAGAGAACCAGTGCCAGATTGGGGATAAAATCAGAATTATGGAAACGAGACCTCTATCAAGAGATAAGAGATGGAGACTTGTGAATGTAATTGAGAAAGTTAAGTAAGGAGGCACCAGAACATGATACAGACTGAATCAAGATTAAGGGTTGCAGACAATTCAGGTGCAAAGGAACTGCTTTGCATCAGAGTTCTGGGCGGAACTAGCCGTAAATATGCTAACATCGGTGATGTAATCGTTTGCGCAGTTAAGGATGCTACTCCAGGTGGCGTTGTTAAAAAGGGTGACGTGGTCAAGGCCGTTGTTGTTAGATCTAAGACAGGTGCTAGACGAGCAGATGGAAGCTATGTAAAGTTTGACCAGAATGCTGCAGTTATCATTAAAGATAAAGAAGACAAGAGCCCAGTTGGTACTCGTATCTTCGGACCTGTTGCAAGAGAGCTTCGTGACAGAGGGTTCATGAAGATAGTGTCACTGGCACCAGAAGTTCTATAGGAGGTCAAGGATGCGAATCAAAAAAGACGATACGGTGGTAGTAATCGCTGGAAAAGATAAAGGTAAGGTAGGAAAAGTATTAAAAGCTATTCCTAAAGAAAACAAAGTCATAGTTGAAGGCGTAAACGTGCAGACTAAGCATCAGAAGCAGACTCAGAAAGCTAAGGCTGAAATCAAACACGTAGAAGGACCTATTCAGGTTTCTAACGTTATGTACTATGACCCTAAAACAAAAGAAGCTTCAAAGCTAGGCTATACTTTTAAAGACGGAAATAAAGTAAGAGTGGCTAAGAAAAGCGGAAGCGTAATAGACTAGGAAAGGAGGAGAGAGTTTTGACAGCTAGATTAAGAGAAACTTATAAAAACACAGTTTTTAAAGCACTTCAGGAGAAGTTTGAATATAAAAATCCAATGGAAGTTCCAAAGCTTGTAAAGGTTACCATTAACATGGGTCTTGGAGAAGCAAAGGAGAATTCAAAGATTTTAGACTCTGCAGTTAAAGAGCTTGCAGTTATCTCAGGCCAGAGACCTATTAAGACAAAGGCAAGAAAATCTATCGCTAACTTTAAAGTTAGAGAGGGTATGCCTGTAGGATGCAAAGTTACTTTAAGAGGCGATAACATGTACGAGTTTGTAGACAAGTTCTTCAACATCTCTCTTCCAAGAGTAAGAGACTTTAAGGGCGTAAGCAAGAACTCATTTGATGGAAGAGGCAACTACTCAATGGGCATTAAGGAACAACTTATTTTCCCGGAAATCAAATATGATGAGGTTGAGTCCGTTAAAGGTATGAACATTGTATTTACAACGACGGCTAAGACTGACGAAGAAGCAGCAGCATTGCTAGAACTTCTAGGTATGCCGTTTGAGAAATAGGAGGGGAAGATGGCTAAGAAATCTCTCAAGGTTAAACAGCAGAGAAAACCTAAATTTTCAACACGTGCATATACCAGATGCAAAATCTGTGGAAGGCCACACTCCGTATTGAAGAAATACGGTATCTGCCGTATATGCTTCAGAGAGCTTGCCTACAAGGGTGAAATCCCTGGTGTCAAGAAGGCTAGCTGGTAAATCACAGAAAGGAGAATTACTGTAATGACAATGACAGATCCTATAGCAGATATGCTAACTAGAATCAGAAATGCCAATACTGTAGGTCATGAGACAGTGGATGTTCCTGCATCAAAAATTAAGAAATCAGTTGCAGAAATCTTACTTGAAGAAGGCTACATAAAGGGATTCGAAGAAATCGATGACAATAAACAGGGCATCATTAGAATAGACATGAAATATGGTGCAAACAAAGAAAGAGTTATTAGTGGAATCAAAAAGATTTCAAAACCAGGTCTAAAAGTTTATGCAAAGGCTGACCAGGTTCCAAAGGTACTTGGAGGACTAGGCGTTGCGATCATTTCAACTTCAAAAGGGGTTGTAAGTGATAAGAAAGCTAGAGAATTAGGCGTTGGCGGAGAAGTGATCTGCTATATTTGGTAGGAGGTAGAGAATGTCAAGAATAGGATTAAAACCTGTGCAGCTACCTTCTGGAGTGGAGGTAGATGTTAAAGAAAGCAATTTGGTAACTGTAAAAGGTCCTAAGGGAGAGTTAACACAGCAGCTTAGCCCAAAGATTAAAATTACAGTTGAAAGTGAACAGGTTGTATTTTCAAGAGATGCTGATGGCAGAGAGCACAGAGCTCAACATGGTCTTGCTAGAGCATTATTCAACAACATGGTAGTTGGTGTAACTGAGGGCTTTCAGAAGAAACTTATACTAAACGGTGTAGGTTACAAGGCTGAGAAGAAAGGGAAGAATCTAGTAATGAACTTGGGTTTTTCACATCCGGTAGAAATGGAAGATCCTGAGGGCATTGAAACTGAAGTTGCTGATGCAACAACAGTTGTAGTTAAGGGAATTGATAAAGCCCTAGTTGGAAACTATGCAGCTGTAATCAGAAACTGGAGAAAACCTGAACCGTATAAGGGTAAAGGTATCAGATATGATGATGAAACTATACGTAGAAAAGAAGGAAAAACTGGAGCTAAGGCTTAGGAAAGGAGTGAATTAGATGTCTAAAATTAGTAGAAATGACAGACGTGTTAAGAGACACCAAAGAGTTAGAAAAAACTTAATCGGAACTCCTGAAAAACCAAGGCTTTGCGTTTTCAGATCCAACAAAAATATTTCAGCACAGATTATTGATGATATTGCAGGAGTAACATTAGCATCTGCTTCAACTCTTGAAAAAGAGTTAAAGAGCGAAAACGGTGGTAATAAGGAAGCTGCAAAGAAAGTTGGAGAACTCATTGCAAACAGAGCATTGGAAAAGGGCATCGAAAACGTTGCTTTTGATAGAGGTGGATTTCTTTATCACGGAAGAGTTAAGGAATTAGCAGAGGGTGCTCGAGAAGCAGGATTGAAATTCTAATTAAGGAGGAATGAGAAATGGCTAGACAACAAGATGCACCCAAGAGTGAATTCAAAGAAACCATTGTAAACATTAGACGTGTTGCCAAAACTGTAAAAGGCGGAAGAAACATGAGATTCTCCGTTACTATGGTTGTAGGAGATGGAAAAGGCCGTGTTGGTGTAGGTCTTGGTAAAGCACAGGAAATCCCGGAAGCTGTTAGGAAGGCAACTGAGGATGCAAAGAAAAATATGATTACAGTTCCAATGGTTGGAACCACAGTACCACATAGAAATACAGGGGTATTCGGAGCAGGCAGAGTACTTATTATGCCGGCTGCTGAGGGTACTGGAGTTATCGCAGGATCTTCTGTACGTGTAGTGCTGGAATCTGCAGGACTAAAGGACGTAAGAGCTAAATCCATCGGATCTAATAATACAGTTAATATGGCTTTAGCAACAATAGAGGGTCTAAAGAATCTGACAACTATCGAAAAAGTGGCAGCACTTAGAGGTAAGTCAGTAGAAGAAATTGCTAGATAGGAGGAATGACCAATGGCAATGTTAAAAATCACTTTAACTAAAAGCACTATCGGCGCTACCCCTAAGCAGAGAAAAGTTGTGGAAGCATTAGGACTGAAGAAACTTCATCATTCAGTTGAATTGGCAGACACTCCTCAGACTAGAGGTGCCATAGATAAGGTAACACATCTTGTTACTGTAGAAGAGCAATAGGATAGGAGGTGTAAGAATGAGACTGCATGAATTAAGAAAAGCAGAAGGTTCTACCAAAGCCCCTAAGAGAAAAGGAAGAGGTCAGGCGTCTGGCCTTGGAAAAACATCAGGAAGAGGTCATAACGGACAGAATTCCAGAAGTGGGGGCGGAGTTAGAATAGGTTTCGAAGGTGGTCAGATGCCACTTTACAGAAGACTTCCAAAAAGAGGATTTACAAACATCTGGAGAACAAAATATACAACAATTAACGTAAGTGATCTAAACAGATTCGAAGACGGACAGGTAGTGACTGTTGAATCCCTAAAAGAAGCTGGTTTAATTAAGCAAGTTAAAGATGGAGTAAAGATTCTGGGAAATGGCAATCTTGAAAAGAAACTAACCGTTAAAGTTAACAAATTCAGCAAGACTGCTATCGAAAAGATAGAATCAGTGGGAGGAAAGGCAGAGGTACTGTAAAATGGAATTGCTTAAGACTGTTACTCAGGCGTGGAAAGTTCCGGAAATGAAAAGAAAAATCTTGTTCACCTTAGCTATGCTTGTAGTTTTCAGAATAGGTTCAAACGTTCCTGTACCGGGAATTAACAGAGCTTATTTGGCGAGAATATTCAGTGGCGAGACAGGACTGTTCGATTTATTCGATTTATTCTCAGGTGGAGCATTTCAACAATTCACCATATTCGCTTTGAGTATCACACCATATATTACAGCATCCATTATCGTACAGCTATTGACGGTAGCCTTCCCTTATTTTGAAAATTTAGCAAAAGAGGGAACAGCAGGAAGAAAGAAAATGGCTCAAATAACCAGATATATGACAATCGGTCTTGGGCTAATTCAGAGTTTGGGCTTAACAATCGGTCTCTTTAGACAGGCTGTAATCCATCAGACAGTTTTTTCTTTCGCAGTAATAATTCTAGTATTAACTGCAGGTACAGCCTTCCTAATGTGGTTAGGTGAAGAAATCAATGATAAGGGAATCGGAAACGGAATTTCACTTTTGATCTTTGCAGGTATCGTAGCTAGAATTCCGGCAGGAATAAGAAGCCTTTGGGTGAAATATCAAGACGGTTCAGTAAGCGTTGTAACTTTAGTAATATTTGCTCTATTTGCACTAGCAGTAATTGTTGGAATTATATTAATTCAGCAAGGTACCAGAAAGATTCCGGTACAGTATGCAAAAAGAGTTGTAGGCAGAAAAATGTATGGTGGACAGGCTACACATATACCTTTAAAGGTAAACCAAGCCGGTGTTATACCAGTAATTTTCTCAATGGCACTACTAACATTCCCGCTAACAATTACATATTTCTTTCCTAATACAGGATTTACAGCATTTGTGACTAAGTTCTTGTCACCGGGTGGAATGCCGGGAGCATGGATCTACGGATCACTTAACGTATTGCTTATCATTGCGTTTACATACTTCTATACATCAATCACATTCAACCCAATTGAAATCGCAAGCAATATGAGAGCTAATGGTGGATTTATTCCTGGTATCAGACCGGGTAGAGCGACAGTAGATTATCTACATAGAGTAATGACTAGAATTTCTCTAGTAGGAGCTATTTTCTTGGCACTGGTTGCTACATTACCTCTACTGCTAAGCCACGTAGCCGGAATAGATGTGAGATTTGGTGGAACATCATTACTGATTGCAGTCGGTGTTGCACTTGACACTATGAGACAACTTGAAGATCAAATGGTAATGAGAAACTACAGAGGGTTTCTTAAATAAGAGGAGATAGAGATGTTAAGAACAATTTTGTTGGGACCTCCAGGAGCTGGAAAAGGTACTCAGGCAGTAAAGATTGTTGAAAAGTATAATATACCTCATATTTCAACGGGAGACATTTTCCGTGAGAATATAAAAAACGGTACAGACCTTGGAAAAAGAGCAAAAGCTTATATGGATAAGGGTGAACTTGTGCCGGATGAGTTGGTTGTGGAAATTGCTACAGACCGTCTGACCAAAGACGATTGCAAAAATGGTTTTCTTCTAGATGGCTTCCCTAGAACTATCTTCCAAGCTGAAAAGCTGGATGCATTCTTAGAAGCAAGAGGTGAGAAAATTGACAAAGTAATTAACATCGATGTTGATACAGAAGCTTTGGTTAAGAGGATAACCGGTCGTAGGGTTTGTAAACAATGTGGTGCGAGTTATCACGTAGAAAATATACCACCGAAAAAAGAAGGCGTTTGCGATCTTTGTGGTGGAGAGCTAATCCAAAGAGCCGATGACACAGAAGAAACTGTTTTAAACAGAATCGATGTTTATAACAAGCAGACAATGCCTCTTGTTGACTATTATAAGAAAGCGGGAATCATCGCAGACATCGATGGAAATAAAGAATTAGATGAGGTTCTTGCAGATATAGTTAAAGCCTTAGGTGAGTAAAATGATAATCATTAAGTCAAAAGACGAAATTGATTTGATGCGTGAGTCGGGAAAAGTTACCGGCTACGTATTGAGATCCCTTGAGGATTTAATTAAGCCCGGTATTTCTACCATGGATATCAATAACTACGTTGAAAAAATCATAACCGGCTACAATATGACACCTACCTTTAAAGGGTATGGCGGTTTTCCAGGAGCTGCATGCGTTTCAGTAAATGAAGAAATAGTACACGGTATTCCGGATAATGATCGAATTTTAAAAGAGGGGGATATCGTAAGCGTAGATGTGGGATCTACTTGGAAACATTATGTAAGTGATGCGGCGCGAACCTATCCTGTGGGAAAAGTTAGTGATGAGGCTATGAATCTCATAAAAACAACAAAAGAAAGCTTTTTCAAAGGAATTGAATTTGCAAAAGTGGGACATCGGTTATCAGATATCTCTCATGCGATTCAAGTTCATGCTGAAGCAGCGGGATATGGAGTTATAAGGGAATATGTAGGGCATGGTGTAGGGCGAAACTTACATGAAGATCCCCAGATTCCTAATTACGGACCGGCCGGAAAGGGTCCAAGGCTTGCAGAGGGCATGGTGCTGGCTATAGAACCAATGATAGTTACAGGCAGTTATGAGACTGAGACACTTCTTAATGACTGGACTGTAGTGACTGTTGATGGTGGACTGGCGGCCCATTATGAAAACACAGTAGTAATAAATGATGGTGAGCCGGAGTTGCTCACTCTATAAGGAGAGAGGTATTCATGGCGAAAAAGGACGTCATCGAGGCGGTAGGAACTGTAGTAGACGCCCAACCGAACGCTATGTTCAAGGTTAGGCTCGAAAACGGTTTCGAAATACTAGCCCATATTTCGGGCAAAATAAGGATGAACTATATAAGGATACTTCCTGGAGATAAAGTTAAGGTGGAACTTTCACCTTACGACTTGACCAGAGGTAGAATTACATGGCGAGATAAGTAAGCTTACAGGAGGGATAAAATGAAAGTTAGAGCTTCCGTAAAACCCATTTGCGAAAAGTGCAAGGTAATCAAAAGACATGGGAAAGTAATGGTTATCTGTGAAAATCCTAAGCACAAGCAGAAGCAGGGTTAAAATTTAAAACGTTATGGACCTAAAACCGGGTTTAGGATTCCAAATATTTTTTCATGTGAACCTGTCTATATCACTCCCGGAGAAAGTGACGGAAGATAGGAGAAGGAGGATAATAATGGCTCGTATAGCCGGAGTTGACTTACCAAGAGATAAGAGAGTTGAAATTGGTCTAACATACATTTATGGTATAGGCAAAGCAACTTCTCAGGCAATTCTCGAAAAGACTGGAATAAATCCAGATACAAGAATTAAAGATCTTACAGAGGACGAAGTAGGCAAAATCAGAAAGACCATAGAAGCAGATTATGCTGTAGAGGGTGATCTTAAAAGAGAAGTAAGTCTTAATATTAAAAGACTTATGGAAATTGGTAGTTACAGAGGCATTAGACACAGAAGAGGTCTTCCAGTAAGAGGACAGAAAACTAAGACTAATGCTAGAACAAGAAAAGGTCCTAAAAAGACTGTAGGAAGAAAGAAAAAATAAGAAGGAGGTAAATAATAATGGCTAAAGCTGTAAAGAAAACAGTTCGTAGAAAAAAAAGAGAACGAAAGAATGTCGTTAAAGGCCAGGCTTATATTCAATCCTCCTTTAACAATACTCTAGTAACACTGACTGATATGGACGGAAACGCTCTGTCTTGGTCAAGTGCGGGATCCCTAGGATTTAAGGGTTCAAAGAAGTCTACTCCTTTCGCAGCACAGATGGCAGCAGAGGAAGCGACTAAAGCGGCTATGGAACACGGACTAAAGACTGTAGAAGTTTATGTAAAAGGCCCGGGTTCCGGAAGAGAAGCAGCAATCAGAGCATTAGCTCAGGCTGGTCTTGAAATTACTCTAATAAAAGATGTAACTCCAATTCCACATAATGGTTGCAGACCACCAAAGAGAAGAAGAGTCTAATAGAAGGGAGGATTAGTGATGGCAGTAAACAGACAACCAATATTAAAAAGATGTAGATCTCTTGATATAGATCCAAGCCACTTAGGTATTTATAAGACATCTAAGAAAGCTCCAAAGAAGAGCTTCAAAAAGATGAGCGAATATGGCATTCAGCTAAGAGAAAAGCAGAGAGCTAAGTTCATCTACGGGATGCTTGAAAAACAGTTCAGAAACACTTTCGACAAAGCAGCGAAGAAGCCAGGTATTACCGGTGAAAACCTACTGATAATGCTGGAAAAAAGACTGGACAATGTTGTGTACAGAATGGGCCTTGCAACTACAAGAAGAGATGCAAGACAGGCAGTAGTACATGGTCACTACACAGTTAACGGCAAGAAAGTTAACATCCCTTCCTACCAGGTAAATCCTGGCGATGTAATTAAAGTTAAGGAAAAGAGCATGAGTTCTCCTAAGTTTAAAGAAATTAAGGAGATGCAAGTAGGAATTCCCGGATGGCTATCAGTTGATAGAGAAAAGCTTCAAGGGAAGGTTTTAGCAGACCCTACTAGAGATCAGATTGATACTCCTGTAGAAGAGCATCTTATCGTCGAATTGTATTCCAAGTAATAAGTTAGTTATGGCTTTTAGAACCAATTTACTTTGGAAGATAAGGAGGGTTTTTAGTGATAGAAATCGAAAAACCTACAATTGAAAAATTTGTAGACGAAGATAGGAAATACGGAAAATTTGTCATTGAACCTTTGGAAAGAGGTTATGGAACGACTCTAGGAAATGCTATGAGGAGAATCCTTCTCAGCTCGCTTCCGGGAGCTGCTGTGACATCTGTTAAAATTGATGGAGTTCTTCATGAATTCTCAACTCTTCCTAATGTTAGGGAAGATGTTACGGAAATCATTTTGAACCTTAAAAAACTTGCTGTTAGACTTAACAGTGAAGAACCAAAGCGTGTGATAGTGAATGCAGTTGGTCCTAAGGAAGTAACTGCAGCGGATATTATTGGGGATTCAGAACTTGAAATTTTCAATAAGGATCTCCACATTGCTACCCTTGAAGAGGGAGCAAACTTGATAATGGAGATAACAATTGCAAGGGGACGGGGTTACAGAACTGCTGACCTTAACAAGACAGAGGATACACCAATTGCGGTTATCCCGGTTGACTCAATTTTTACTCCTGTTACTATGGTAAACTATACAGTAGAGAATACACGTGTAGGACAGGTAACAGATTATGATAAATTAACCTTGGAACTTTGGACTGATGGCTCAGTAACGCCTGAAGAAGGAGTTTCCATCGGCGCTAAAATCATGAATGAGCATCTAAATCTGCTCATGTCACTTGATGATTCCGCTGACCATTTCGAAATAATGGTGGAAAAAGAAGAAGACCAAAAGGAAAAGGCTTTGGAGATGACGATCGAAGAGCTTGAATTATCCGTGAGGTCATTCAACTGCTTAAAGAGAGCAAATATCAACACCGTTGAGGAACTTACTGAAAAGAGCGACGAAGATATGATGAAGGTAAGGAACCTTGGTAGGAAGTCTCTAGAAGAGGTGAAAAATAAGTTAACAGAGCTTGGATTATCTCTTAGAGAGACTGACGTATAGCACGGAGAAAGGAGACTAAAATGCCTGGATATAGAAAACTTGGCAGACCAACTGCTCACAGAAAATCTATGCTTAGAAACATCGTTACCGATCTTTTCAGAGAAGGTAGGATTACAACAACAGATTGCAGAGCAAAGGAAGCCAGAAGAACAGCTGAAAAGCTAATCACGATTGCAAAGAAAGGCGATTTGCACGCAAGACGTCAGGTGCTGGCATACATCTACGATGAAGATGTTGTTACAAAGCTTTTTGAAGAAATCGCTCCTAAATATGAGGAAAGACATGGTGGTTACACTAGAATCCTTAAATTAGGACCTCGTTCCGGCGACAACGCAGAAGTTGTATTTTTGGAACTGGTATAATTTCAAAATCGATATTAAACAAAGCCTGAGAGATTAATCTATCTCAGGCTTTTTGCGTTGCTGTAAAACCGCAACTTTAAAACTTTAAGCGCAACAGAAAATTTTATAATGAGAAAATTTAAAAAATATATAATCGAATTGTTTAATTATAGAAAAGGTTGTGTATAATTAAATCAAGGTTAGAGAAAAAAGTGGTTTAAATAAAATTTGAACTTGCAGATTATAAGAGGGGGATATGGATATGGCATTTATGGATGATATTAAAAACAAGGCAAAAAATTTATCAGATGGAGCTAAAGACATCTTTGAGGATGTTAAAGACAGCAGTGAAAAGCTTATTGACAAAGCCGGTAAAACATATGATGAGACCAAAGATAAAGCGGAAAAAGCATATGACGATGCCAAATCTAAAGCTTCCAAGGGATATGACGATGCTATGGAAAAATTAGATAGCACAAAAAAGAATTTAAATGAAAAAATGGATGAAGCCAAGAAAAACTTAAACAGAAAGCTTGATGAACAGTATGACAAGCTTGAGGAGAAAAAAGAAACTGCTAAAAAGCAGATAACAAAAGCTACCAAATAAATAATGTTTAGCCATTTTGTTAAATAATTCTGCTTTAAATATTAGCCCATATATTTGCCTTTCAAATGAGTGTACAACGTTTGGAAAGGTTGTATTGCCAATAAACAGGGAGGCCAATATGGATAGGAGGTTCGATATGAGTAAGACATTGAAAGAGAGACTGGTTGAGAAAGGTGAAGAGCTTCATGAAGGACTTATCCAGACATATGAAGTTGAAGGTGAAGACATCATTTCAGATAAAACAGGATTTTCTATGGGAAAGAAACAATTAGAAGAAGCAGTTGAAAATATGGAGAAAGTATCGGAGGAAAAGGAATCCGAATAATTTAGCAATTGATTGCAATTGTCAGAGCTGGCCGTGTGGACCAGCTCTACTAATATAGTTAACACAACGGAGAATAAAATACTATTGATTTACGAATTTGAGAAAGTGAGAAGAACATGGGTAAGAAAGACGTAAGTAAAGAAATTAAAAACTATGCTAATGAAGCGAAAGAATATGCAAAGGATTATGCAGCTGATGTGGTTGAATATGCATCTGATATGAAAGATGATGCTTTAGATTTTGCTGAAGATGTGGAAAAACAGGTTAAGAAGAAAGCAAAAAAATTTAAAAAAGATTTGAAGAAAGCAAAGAAAAAGACCTTTGGCAGAAATAAGACTTATTATACAGAAGCTGCTATTGGAGCGTCAGTGGTATTAGTGGCTGCGGGAGTTTTGTTGGCTTCATATTTAATCGGAAAAGAAGAGTAGTAGCTTTATAGGAAATAGCAAATAAACCTGTGGTTTCGATTTGTAACTGATTGAATATTTATTAGTTTCTAAGCTATTAGTCTTGGCGTATGAAAAAGAATACGTTGACAAATTCTTAGAGACGATGTATTCTATAGGTGTAGCTAAATTAAAATTTCGTGTTCTTGCATTGCAAGCTAAGAGGGAAGCAGGTTAGAGCCCTGCGCGGTCCCGCCACTGTAAGCGAGGAGCTGAGCTCAGGAGCTATTCTATAGCGTTATGACCACTGGGAAACTGGGAAGGTTTGAGCGAGGTTAAGATACGCTAAGCCAGGAGACCTGCACGAGATGTTTCTTTAGGGCGGTGAACCCTTTATTGAAACGACCTTATATACAGCAAAAACGGGCTGTGGGCTTAAACCACGGTCTTTTTTATAGGACAATGTGGAGAGCCGGATGCTTTTCATTCTTTTTGCAGAGACAGGACTCGTCACCCTGTCTCTTTTAATTTATTTGCATACCCAAAAGTGTCCGAATATGATAAAATTATAGGGAAAGCAGGAGGAAAAAATGAGTTTAGACAGACTAAATAAACAACAGAAAGAAGCTGCCACTCAGATTAAGGGTCCAATTTTAATACTCGCAGGAGCGGGAAGCGGTAAGACAAGTACTATGACAGAAAGAATTGCCTATATGGTTGAAAATGGCATTTCCAAATATAATATTTTAGCGGTAACTTTTACAAATAAAGCAGCAAAAGAAATGCGGGAGAGGGTACAGGAATTGGTTGGAAATGTAGAGGGTATGTGGATCACCACCTTCCATTCCATGTGTCTTAGGATGCTTAAATTTGATGCAGATAAAGCTGGCTATGGCAAGAATTTCTTGATTTATGATACAACTGACCAGAAAACTTTAGTAAAAAATATAATGAAAGCAAAGAACCTGAATGAGAAAGAGTTCCCTGTACGGGGAATTTTGGCAACAATTAGCCACTGCAAGGAAGCTGTTTTGTCGCCGAAAAAATATCTCGAAGAGAACCAGGATAATTATAGGAATAGAGTTATTGCTGATATTTATGCGGAATATGAGAAGCAACTTAAGCAGAACAATGCCATGGATTTTGACGATTTACTGCTGAACGGATGGAAACTTCTAGATAATAATCCGGAGATTTTGGGACAGTATAGGAGAAGATTTCAGTATGTAATGGTAGATGAATACCAGGATACTAACTATTTACAGTATTTAATTGTGAAAGCCTTGGCCAAGGAGCATGAGAATATTTGTGTAGTCGGTGATGACGATCAATGTATATATCAGTGGCGTGGTGCAGACATTAGGAATATTTTGGATTTTGAGAAAGATTTCCCAAAAGCAAAGGTTATAAAACTGGAACAAAACTACAGATCAGTCGGTAATATTTTGGCAGGAGCCCATTCTGTAATAGAACACAATAGAGAGAGAAAAAACAAAAAACTTTGGACTGATCAGGAAAGTGGGAAGAAAATTAGATATTATCGTGCTGAGACAGAGCGGGATGAGGCGAGATATGTTGCGCAAGAGATAGATAATCTTAGAATTGCAGAAAACCTGGGGTGGAGCGATTTTGCTATTTTGTATAGAAACAATGCCCAATCCAGAGTATTTGAGCGATTTCTCATGGATAGGGAAATACCATATAGAATTTTATCGGGAATGAGATATTATGATAGAAAAGAACTTAAGGACCTTATGGCATATATGAGACTGATAGTTAATCAGAAAGATGATATAGCCCTTAAGAGAGTGATAAATGAGCCTAAGAGAGGAATAGGTCCTAAATC
The DNA here is from genome assembly GCA_050908895.1 of Eubacteriales bacterium KG125. Classification (GTDB taxonomy): domain Bacteria; phylum Bacillota; class Clostridia; order Peptostreptococcales; family Anaerovoracaceae; genus S5-A14a. The sequence continues at coordinate 466,094 of CP171222.1, forward strand.
CATAGAGAGCTTAGAGGAGATAGCCCATGGGAATGGGATGTCCATGATGGAGGCCCTTATAAATGGAGTTGGAATGGCAGCATTCAAAGGTAAGACGTTAACTCAGGCAGAAGAATTTACATCGGTAATTAGACTACTCTCTCAGGAACAGGAGAATTTAACAGTATCGCAAATATACGATGAACTTTTGGTTAGAACGGGTTATGTGAAGATGTTAGAGGATGAGGCTACTGTAGAAGCTGAAGGCAGGTTAGAGAATTTGATGGAATTCAAAACGGAAATAGCCGATTATGAGAAAGAGAGAAATGAAAATAATGAACCATCGGATCTGGCTGATTTCATGGACAAGCTTACACTCACGGCAGAGGTGGATAATCATGATGAGACACAAAATGCCATAGTTCTGATGACCATGCATAGCTCTAAGGGACTTGAGTTCCCTGTGGTATTTCTTCCAGGACTTGAAGACGGCATATTTCCGGGACACAGGGCAATTGATGATTTAAGTAAGATGGAGGAAGAAAGAAGACTGTGTTATGTTGCTATGACGAGAGCCAAGAGGAGACTTTTTCTTTCCAGTGCAGCTGTAAGAACTCAATATGGACGTACGGATTACACTAGAGAATCACAATTTTTAAGAGAAATTGACCCTAAGCTTTTAGAGGGAGATGCAATTTATAGAAGTAAATCTGCCAATGAATCGGTGGGGACCTACACAGGATCGATTGACGGATACAAAATACCATCACCAAAGAAACCTTTTGATATGCTTAAGTTTGCTAAGGAAACTACTAAGGCCAACGTTACGGCACCGAAAAATGGAGATGTATATCATAAAGGAGATAAAGTTAAACATACAAAATTTGGAGATGGCCTTGTAATAGAAGAAGATGATAAGACTATTACAGTAATGTTTGACTCCGTTGGAAGAAAGAAACTGGCTAAGGGAATTGCCCACCTTACAAAGGGGTAGAGATAATCCCGGGTGGTAAAGGTAAAACTGAGGCAGAGAGAGAAATAAATGAAGGAAAAAACTATCAAAGCAGAAATGCTTGAAATTATAAATATTCTTAGAGAGGCAGCAAAGGAATATTATCAAGGAACAGAAGAAGTTATGCCTAATATCGAATACGATAGGCTTTATGATAAACTTTCTGCCCTTGAAGAGGAAACCGGTATAATTATGGCGGGAAGCCCGACTCAGAACGTTGGGTATGAGGTAATTTCCAGTCTACCCAAAGAAATTCATCAGGAGCCAATGCTTTCTTTAGATAAGACAAAAGACCGCTATGCGCTGGCAGCATGGCTCGGTAAACATAATGGTGTTTTATCGTGGAAACTGGACGGACTAACGGTTGTGCTGACATACGAGGATGGTAAGCTTAAAAAAGCTTTAACTCGGGGTAATGGAGTTATAGGAGAAGTTATAACATCTAATGCTAAGACTTTTACAAATTTACCACTTTCTATCCCATATAAAGGGAAGTTGGTAATAAGGGGAGAAGCTATCATAACCTATGATGATTTTCGGAAAATTAATGAAGCTTTACCGGAGAATGAAGAACATTATAAGAATCCCAGAAACTTATGTAGTGGATCTGTGAGACAGCTCAACAGTGAAATTACCGCTAGAAGAAATGTGAGATTTATTGCCTTTGGCATGGTAGAGGGGCCTGAATTTGACCTTAGATCCCAGGAACTTGATTGGATGGATTCACAAGGTTTTGAAGTGGTAGAAAGAGTATTGGTAATAGGCGATGAATTAGTAAGTGCAGTGAATTCATACGAAAATGGTGTGCTGAAAAATCAGTACCCTTCCGATGGGCTTGTGCTTATTATTGACGATATTAAGTATGGGAAAAGCCTGGGAAGGACATCAAAATTCCCAAGAGATGCAATGGCATTTAAGTGGGAGGATCAGATAGCCGAAACAATTTTGCGAGAGATTTTGTGGAGTCCATCAAGAACGGGTCTCATTAATCCAATAGCTATTTTTGACACTGTAGTTCTGGAAGGGACTGACGTATCCCGGGCCTCATTACATAATGTAAGCATACTAAAAAGTCTTGAACTTGGTGAAGGAGATACGATTACAGTTTATAAGGCAAATATGATAATACCTCAGGTTAAGGAGAATCTGACTAAGAGTGACACCTGCCAGATACCAACAGAATGTCCGGCTTGCAATACCCATACCATTTTGAGAGAAGATAATGGGGTAAAAACTCTTCACTGTCCTAATCCGCATTGTCCTGCAAAAAATATAAAAAGGCTAACACTTATGACCGGTAGGAACGCCCTTGACATAGATGGAATTTCTGAAGCAACCTTGCAAAAATTTATAGATGAAGGCTTTGTCAGAGATTTGGCAGATGTATTTATGTTAGATAGATATAAAGATGAGATAATTGCTTTAGAGGGATTTGGGGAAAAGTCCTATGAGAATTTAATTAATTCTGTTGAAAAGGCGAAAAATACCACAGTCGGTAGACTGCTTTATGCTATAGGTATACCGGGGGTAGGTGTTGCTACAGCTAAGTTAATTGCCAAAAGCTGCAATGAAGATTGGGAAAAAATAAGGACTCTTACAGAGGACATGCTTATGAATATAGATGGTGTTGGGCCGGTGTTAGCCAAAGGATTTGTGGACTTTTTTAGAGATCCTATCAAGGCTGAAGAAGTAAAAAAACTCAGAGAAAAGCTCAACTTAGAAGAGGCGAAAGAGTCCGGAGATAACTATTTTGCTGATACAACTTTTGTGATTACGGGAAGCTTAAATTTTTATGAGAATAGAGATACTCTCAAAAGCATCATAGAAAACGCTGGGGGAAGGGTTGCGGGCTCTGTGAGTAGCAAAACATCTTTTTTAATTAATAATGACCTCACGTCTGCTTCGGGAAAAAACAAGAAGGCAAAGGAACTAGGGGTTCCAATTATCGATGAGGCAACGGTGAATAACTGGATAGAAAACAAGAGGATAATTCTATGAGTGAAGAATTTAAAATAAAAGATGAAATTTTACCTATTGGTAAACTGGATAGCGAACAGCTAAAGAGTTTGGTATTTGATAACTTGACCTATAGACGGGAAGATGTGAGGACTAGGTCGGGACTAGGCTTAGATTGCGCTATTTTGGACTTCGGGGAATTTGATTGTGTAATATCAACGGATCCGATTTCTGCGGCGACAAAGGATATAGGCAGGCTTGCGGTACACATCAATTGTAATGATATTGCTACTCAGGGAATTGCACCTATGGCAATGACTTTGGTTCTTATGCTTCCGGAAGGCACGAAAGCAAAACAACTTTACGACATAATGCGTCAGGCTGGACAGGAGGCTGCTGCTCTAGGGGTGGAAATTGTTGGAGGCCATACGGAGATAACGGATTCCGTAACAAAGCCGGTGGCTATTGCAACGTGTTTCGGAAAGGCTTTATGTGGTAAAAAATCAGGAACTGTGAAACCGGGGCAAAAAATTCTTTTGTCAAAATATGCTGGCCTTGAGGGAACAGGAATAATATGCTCGGATATGGAAGAAAAACTTGGATTTCTTAATCAAGAAGAACTTGATGAAGGAAAGAACATGCTCTCGATGCTCAGCGTTGTGAAAGAAGGTGTTGTAGCTGGAGAAGAGGGATGCTCAGCTATGCATGACGTGACAGAAGGAGGTGTTTTAGGTGCCGTTTGGGAGATGTGCCAAGCAGGACAAGTTGGAGCTGTTTTGTATGAGAAAAAAATCCCTGTAAAAGAAGTAACAAAGAAGCTTGGGAAAGTTATGGGGTTTGATTATCTGAGATTGATTTCCAGTGGATCTATGGTTATTATCGCCGATTCCGAACGTGTAGAGCCTATTGCACGAAAGTGTGGAACTATGGGAATTGGCATTTCAGAGATCGGAGAAATTCTGCCTCAAGAAGAAGGGTGCAGCATCAAGCGTATTATTGGTGAAAAGGGGTCGATTGAAACTCAAAAAATTGATCCGCCGGGAAGTGATCATTTATATATTGCATTTAAATTCAAATGAAGAAATTTTCTTTTTTATTTTGAACAAACGCTATTTTAAAAATCCAAGGCTTTGTGCTGAAACTTAGGCACAATCCTTGGATTTTAATTTTAATCGATCCTAAAACTATCTTAAAATGCGTTGAAAATATCAGAGGTTTAACTTTTGAATTCTATAAGTGTATGCCGGCTATATATTTATCAAATTCATCCTCTATGGCTTTTCCAGGTTTTTCAGTAGCCATGGAAACAATGACAATTGTAGCAATTGCAAGTACAAAAGCGGGTAGAAGCTCATAAATATCAAATCCACCACCTAGAGGACGAACCAGATACTTCCAAATGAAAATTGTAATTGCTCCTACTAACATTCCGGCGAGGACGCCTGTTTTGTTAGATCGCTTCCAGAACAAGGCGCATAGAACCGTTGGTGCAAAAGTTGCTCCAAAACCTGCCCATGCGAAAGATACAATCTCAAATACCGAGCTCTCAGGGTTGCGCGCAATGATGATACCGATAATTGATATGAAAACGACAGTAAGTCTGCTTATTAGCATTGACTTTTTTTCGCTCATGCGTAGCCCGAAGAAGTCGTGGAAGATATTTTGGCTAACACTGGATGATGCAGCTAGTAACTGAGAGTCAGAAGTAGACATGGTTGCGGCCAAAATTCCTGCAAGTATAAGTCCGGCAAGAAGAGCTAGAACTATTCCGTGAGAACTTAGAAGCTTAGCTACGGCGATAATAATAGTTTCGGATTCGCTTCCTTTCAGAACTGGGATTTCCCCAGCTGAAGTCATTGCGCTTCCAACGATTCCAATGAGGATAGCAACTCCTAGCGAAATAAATACCCAAACAGTTGCAATTCTTCTTGAAAGAGTCAATTTTTGCTTATCACCTATGGCCATAAATCTGAGCAGAATATGTGGCATTCCAAAATATCCAAGACCCCAAGCAAGGGTGCTCAATGTTGAAAAAATACTGTAGCTACCAGCTGTTCCTGTTTCGGCAATGTGAGTTTTTGAAAGGCTTAGATAACCTGCCATGCTTTCTGCGTTGCTTATAACAGCATCAATCCCCCCAGCTTTAGTAACACCGAAGGTTAAAATGACAACCATAGATATGGACATTACAATACTCTGTATTAAGTCTGTTGTGGAAGCTGCCAGGAAACCGCCTAAGGCTGTATAGCCAACAATTACTGCTGCACTTATAATCATGGCAACAAAATAGTCTACTCCGAAAAGAGAATGAAATAGTTTGCCGCATGCCGCAAATCCTGAAGCGGTGTAGGGAATAAAAAAAACTATAATTATTAATGCAGATACTAAGTTCATTATGTTCTTGTCATCGTGATATCTTTTGCTGAAAAAATCAGGAATTGTAATCGCATCTAAATGATGAGAATAAGTTCTTATTCTTTTTGCCACTACCAACCAATTTATGTATGTTCCGATGGCTAGACCTATACCGGTCCAAGCCGCATTTGCTGCCCCTGATAGATATGCTACCCCTGGAAGCCCCATGAGTAGCCAACTGCTCATATCCGAAGCTTCTGCACTCATAGCTGTGACGAAAGGTCCAAGAGTTCTTCCGCCTAGATAAAAGTCAGCTGCGTTTTCATTTTTCTTGCTGTAGTATATGCCTACCCATAACATTGCCATAAGATATATCCCTATGGAAATCATCATATAGAATTGGTGTATTGTCATTTTTAATTTCCCCTTTGCCATTTGTTGTTGCATAGATTATACCATATATAAAAATAGACTAAAACACAGAATCAAGTTTGAAATAAAAATAAAGTATATATTGATAATTTTCTTTAAAATGCCTAAAGATACTGATATAAATAATAGACTATAGTATATACTAAAATATATCTTAAAAACATACTTAAAATAATTCTGCTGATAGTGAAAGATAATAGTGAATACACCGTGGGAAATTAAAATTTGATTTAAATAACTTTAAGACGAGAAATTGATGTGACCCCCAAAAGTTAGACTTTTATTGCGTAACAGATATTAGAATCTGTTACGCAATTTTTATGCAGCTAAGAGACTAAGTCTGTATTGCACAGGACTCATCCATCCTAGTTTTTCTTTTATTCTTTGCTCGTTGTAATACTTAATGTATCGTTCAATTTCTGACTTTAATTCTTCATAACTATAGTAAACTACACCATGATAGATTTCCTGTTTAAGCAGACCAAAGAAGTTCTCCATAACAGAGTTGTCATGGCAGTTTCCTTTGCGTGACATACTTTGGAAAATTCTTTCTTCATTAAGACGACGCGAGTATGCCTTCATCTGATATGCCCAACCTTGATCTGAGTGGAATGTTCTTCGATATGGACAATCAGAGGTTATTGCAATTGCCTGTTCTAATGCATCCATAATATTTTTAGCTGATGGTTGCCTCGCTATTCCAAAGCTTATAATTTCACCATTACACATATCCATAAATGGATCTAGATACAGCTTGTGCATGGTCATATGACCTTTCATATCAATCTCATAATACTTAAACTCTGTAGTATCCGTAGTAATCTTCTGATGAGGAATATGCGTGTTAAATCGTCTCTTTATACGATTAGGAGCAACCGTTCCGACTTTTCCCTTGTATGAGCTGTATTTCCGATTTTTACGAGTGAATGATGTAACCTGTAAACCTAGTTTCTGCATTATACGTTGTACTTTCTTTTTGTTTACACTGTAGCCTTGATTTCTTAATTCTCCAACCATTCGACGATAACCATAATCCTTGTGAGTCACTCTGATTTCAAGAATCTTCTCCTCGATTTCTTTGTCAGGGTTTTCTCTATCAAATCTTTTCTGCCAGTACATATATGTTGCCTTAGGCATGCCTGCATAAGAGAGAAGGTCTTTTAGTTTGAATTCTCCTCGGAGGCTGTTGATGACGAGCGCCGTTCTCTCATTTTTGCCTCGTCCTCTAAACGCAGCCTCCTCAGTTCTTTTAAAAAGGCATTCTCAATTCTTAGCTTAAGCAGTTCATCCTCTAATTCTTTTACGTGTTCGGCACTGGTGTCGACAACGCTGTTTTCTTGAGTTATTGGTTTGTTATCTATCTTAGGTTTATCCAATGTTTTCTTTCTACCTTTCTTGCGAGGTCTCAAAGCATCAGGACCTGCAACACGAAAGCGATTAACCCAGTTAGTAATCATACTTGGATTTGTTATACTTTCTTGAATCGCCAAGTCTTGATATGAAATCTCACTTGATAGATATGATTCTACAACAGAAATCTTCTTTTCGAAAGAGTATTTTGTTTGCTTACGAGAACGCTTTAATCCTTCATCACCGAACGCTTTGTATGCATTAATCCATTTGCGTAGCTGAGAGTCAGAACCTAATCCATATTTTTTAGAAAGATATGGCGTTCCTCCTTTACAATCCAAATATTCTAAAACAACTTTCTTCTTGAATTCAAAATTATATTTTGCCATAAAAATACCGACCTCCCAATCGTTAGATTTTGGTCTAACTTTTGGGGGTCGGTACAAATAGTCGTCTTAATTATTTTGAACAGGTTGATTTTATAAAACTTCATGGTATAATAATTATAAATATATTTGTTTAAAAATTGAAGAAAGGAGGAGCTTTATGCTTGATTTGTGTATAAAAAATGCTAAATATCCTGACTTTTGCAAGGGGACGATTACAGAAGGGAACATAGGAATTTTAAATGGAAGAATTGTAGAGATAAATAATCCTAATAAAATTTCCAGTGCTAGGAAGTATATTGATGCAAAGGGGTTAATTGTATCGCCAGGATTTGTAGATATTCACATGCATGAAGAGGATTTTCTCAACGATGGAGAATGTTATATTATTTCCAATTTAATGCTTAAACAGGGGGTTACCACTTGTTTCGGCGGTCAGTGTGGAGTGCAGCGGCAATCAATTGATGATTTTAAAAGAATTATAGCTAAATTAGGAGGCGCACCAGTGAATTATGTTTGCGCTATTGGATACAACGCAATAAGAGAAATGGCTGGAGTGGATAGACACGGGAATCCCACTAAAGAGCAAAAGGAAGTGATATGTGGGTTAATTTCTAAAGAGGAGCGTTCAGGGGCATCAGGGATATCTTTTGGGATAGAGTATGATCCTGGGATTTCAAAGAATGAAATTATAGATGCAGTTGGATGCTTGAAAAATAAGGCGCTATTAGTATCAGCTCATTATAGGGCAGACAACAAAAATGCCATTTCATCTATTCGTGAAATGATAGATATACATAATAGCATACCTAACCCATTTCAAATTTCTCACTTAAGTAGTTGTTCGGCGATGGGAGCAATGAGAGAATCTTTATACTTAATAAACGAAGAGATTGAGAAAAACAGTAAGCTTGATTACGATACATATCCATATGATGCTTTCTCTACAAGCATCGGGTCCGAGGTATTCAAAGATGGATGCATTGAGGAATGGGGTAGCGATTATTCAGATATACTACTAACAGATGAACCATATAAAAATATTTTTTGTAATAAAGAAATCTTTGAAAAATGTAGAAAAGAATATCCAGATATGTTAGCTGTAGCTTTTGTGATGAATGAAGATGAAATAAAAATGGCAATTGCAGATAAAAATGGGATGATTGCTAGTGACGGTATATTAAATCATGGCAATGGTCACCCTAGGGCGGCAGGAACTTTTCCTCGTGTATTAGGAAAGTATGTACGGGATGAAAAAATTATAAGCTTATATTCTGCTTTAGAGAAAATGACTATAAGACCGGCTGATAGATTAGGGTTGAATACCAAAGGTAGAATTCAGGCAGGTGCCGATGCAGATATAACTATATTTAACCCTAACAATATTGGTGATAGAGCTACCTTCACAGATAGTAATTTAGAGTCAGTAGGAATTGAAGCGGTTATCATCAATGGAGAAATAGCTGTTAAAGATAATGTTATAATTAACGATAGACTTGGAAAGTTTATTAGTTACGCTGAGTAAGGAGAAACAATTATGAAGAGTACTGAAGATATGATAAAGCCAAAGAAGAAAATGAAAGTGCCTCATGTATATATTTTGTTGATGTTTATAATTTTAATATGTGCAGCATTGAGTTATATAATTCCGGCTGGACAGTATGACATGATGAATATCAAGATGGGTGATGGAACCCAAAGAGAAGTTGTAGACCCGAATACATATAAGCAAATTGAAAGCACACCTGTAGGACTCATGCAGCTTATGACATCTATTCCAAGAGGTATGCAGGAAACTGCGCAAATAATATTTTTTATATTTATAGTCGGTGGTTCTTTTGGAGTAATTCAAGCTACCGGTGCTATTGAAGCGGGGCTTGGTACACTGGCTAAGAAAGTACGTGGAAAAGAAATTTTTCTAATTCCTATAATAATGACGGCGTTTTCTTTTGGCGGCGCGATTATTGGTATGGCAGAAGAAACTTTGCCATTTATTCCTATATTCGTGGCTTTATTTGTTGCTATGGGGTACGATTCTATTACCGGAACAGCTGTAGTATTTTGCGGTGCCGGCGCAGGATTTGCCGGTGCATTTATGAATCCGTTTACTATAGGTGTTGCTCAAGGTATCGCAGGATTACCGCTATTTTCTGCTATGGGATTTAGGATTGTGCAATTTGTTGTTATGGTGTTATTATCAACAGGATTTGTTATGTTATATGCCAACAAAATCAAGAGGAATCCTGAAAAGTCTCTCATGTACGAATTTGATAAAACCCGTGAGGACAGCATGGATTTAAATAATTTACCAGAGTTCAATGGGAGAAGAAAGCTTATATTAATTACATTTTTAATTGCTATAGTAGCCTTAATATATGGTGTTGTTAAACATGGATGGTATATGGATGAAATAGCAGCTTTATTCTTTGGGTTATCTTTAATATGTGCTATTATTGGTAAATTAAGTTTGAATGATTTTGCAGAGGAATTAGGATTGGGTATGGCGGCAGTTGCGTCAGGTGCACTTGTTGTAGGATTTGCAAGAGGCATATTGGTCGTGCTGACGGATGGTAATATTTTGCATACTATTTTGTTTGGTGCATCGTCAGCTTTAGGTCAAGTTCATTCTATGGTATCCGCTTTAGGGGAGTACGTATTCCAATGCTTACTGAACTTTCTTGTACCTTCAGGATCCGGGCAGGCTGCAGTGTCAATACCAATTTTGGCTCCGCTGGGAGACTTAGTTGGAGTTACTAGACAGACAACCTGTATTGCATTTCAATTAGGTGATGGAATTTCAAACATATTTACACCAACATCAGGTTACTTTATGGCAGGTCTAGCCCTTGCGAAAATTCCATGGAGCAAATGGGCAAAGTGGATCTTACCATTGATATTAACGGAATATTTGGTTGGAGCAATATTTGTAGTTGTAGCACAATCCGTGCAGTTAGGACCGTTTTAGGGAGATATTAATGAATGGAAAATATTTAGAAATAAAAGAAATTATAAATGAGAAAATTGAGGAGTATTCAAAGATTGCTTTTGACATAAATGACACTCTTGCTGAAAATCCTGAGATTTCCTGTGAAGAGGTTGAAAGCTCAAAGAAAATAGTAAAGGAACTTGTTAACCGGGGATTTGTGGTAGATTGTCCATTTGCAGGTTTTGATACGGGATTTAAAGCTTCCTATGGAAAGCAGGGCAGATTGAGAAAAATAGCGATACTTGCAGAATACGATGCACTTCCGGGTATTGGACACGCATGCGGCCACTGTGTAAGTGGTTCTATAAGCATATTAGCAGGGATAGCGCTAAAAGAATTGCAGGATGAAATAAATGCAGACATTCACATTATTGGGACTCCGGCAGAGGAAACTTTAGGGGCTAAAGTTGTTATGGTCAATGATGGAGTTTTCGATGAATACGATATGGCAATTATGATTCATCTTTATGATAAAAATATAATTAAGCCTAATGCCCTTGCATTAGATGCATATAACTATACCTTTAGAGGAAAAGCAGCTCATGCATCAGCTGCACCTTGGGATGGAATTAATGCTTTTAACGCAGTTCAGCTAATGTTCCATGGGATGGATATGCTAAGACAACATGTAAGACCTGACGTGAAAATGCATGGAATTATCAGGTATCCCGGAGAGGCGCCCAATATAGTCCCCGAGAAATGTGTCGCAGAGATATATGCTAGAGCTAATGACAGAAAGTATTTAAATGAAGTTACAGAAAAATTGAAAAATTGTGCGGAAGGTGCTGCTATCGCAACCGGAACCACCTGGGAAAGAGAGCCAACCGACAATTTTTTTGATAATTTAAAAAGCAATGCTACAGGAGAGAAAGTTTTAACCGAAATATACAATGAACTGGATCTTGAAATTAGCTCTAGTAAAGATGATGTTTTTGGATCTACAGATGTTGGCAATGTTAGCATGGTATGCCCTGCCTTTCAGCCTACATTACAGTTGGTTGAACGAGGGATAGCTACCCATACAAAAGAGTTTGAAAAGGCTGTGCATGGGGAGTCTGCACATAAAGCTATAGTTTTAGGTGCAAAGGTAATTGCTTTTCACATAGCCAGAGTATTTACAGATAAAAATATTTTTGAAAATATGAAAAAAGATTTTTCAGAAAACTGATTTTGATTTAATATTGTAAAAAACGAGAAGTCGAGAACGTATGTTCTTGACTTTTTGCTTTTATATGGCATAATATTTTTATAAGAGATTTTTAGTAATTACTGATAATTGCTGGGATAAGATGATAGTTTTACTTAGCTTAGATGACAGTAAATTATATTTAGATAAAGGAGAGAAATGCAGCTATGACAGAAACAAATTCATATATTGCTATAGATTTGAAATCTTTTTATGCGTCTGTAGAATGTGTTGATCGAGGTCTTGATCCTATGAATACGTATCTTGTTGTAGCTGACGAGAGTCGTACGGAGAAAACTATTTGTTTAGCAGTATCCCCGGCTCTTAAGGAATATGGTATTCCGGGAAGACCAAGGTTATTTGAGGTTGAGCAGAGAGTTAAAGAAGTGAACTGGGAGCGCTCTATGAACTGCCCCGGAGGTAAACTCAAGGGTAAAACTGCTGCTCGCAGACTACTAAAACAAAGGATGGACTATGGTATAGATTATTATAGAGCAGCACCTAGAATGGCAAGGTATATTGAGGTAAGCAAGAGAATATACGGAATCTATATGAAGTATGTTGCACCTCAGGATATACATGTGTATTCGATAGACGAGGTTTTTATATATTCTACTCCATATTTGAAGACCTATGGGATGACATCTAAACAGTTAGCTATGAAAATTGTGGGGGATATTCTATATGAAACCGGCATAACTGCTACTGTAGGGATAGGCTCAAATCTATATTTAGCTAAAATTGCAATGGATATAGTTGCTAAGCATTTAGAAGCAGACTCTTACGGAGTACGTTTAGCAGAACTGGACGAGGGTTCTTATAGAAGACTGCTTTGGGGACATAAACCTATTGATGACTTTTGGAGAGTTGGACGGGGATATAAGAAAAAGCTGGAGTCTGTAGGGTTATTTACGATGGGAGATATAGCAAGATGTTCACTGGGAAGTAAAAATGATTTTCACAATGAAGACTTGCTATATAAAATTTTTGGAATTAATGCGGAGCTTTTAATTGATCATGCTTGGGGATATGAACCGTGTACTATGGAAGACATCAAAGGATATAGACCGTCGAATAATAGCATATGCTCAGGACAAGTACTTCAGGATGCTTATTCCTTTAAAGCCGCAAGAATAGTTATTGCGGAGATGATTGATGGATTAGCCTTAGACCTTTTATCTAAAAATTTACTTACGGATCAGATTGTATTGACAGTTGGATATGATGTTGAGAATATTTTGGATCCAATACGATTAGAGAAATATAAAGGTGAGATTGTAAAGGACGCCTATGGGAGATTGATACCTAAAGCGGCTCATGGAACTGCCAATATGGATGAACATACAAATTCAAGCTGGTTATTACTAAACAAGACATTAGAATTGTTTGATAGGATTGTGAATAAGGACTTGCTTATCAGAAGGATGAATATAAGTGCTAATCACATTATAACAGAGTCAACTTATAAGAACCGAGTTAAGAGTGTGGTGTCAGCGCAGATTAGCATTTTTGACATGGAATGCAAAGATGTAAATGTTAAGAGTGAGGTTCCAATATGCCGGTCCAAATCAGAAGAAAAAGACGGTAATAAAGTTGATGATATAAATCAAGGCAATCCGCTAAAAGGTGATAGGGAGATTCAAGAAACTTTCATTAAAATTAGAAATAAATTTGGTAAAAATTCTATATTGAAGGGTACAAGTTACCGAGAGGGTGCAACGGCAAGAAATAGGAATAAGCAAATTGGTGGACATAAGGCGTAGAAGAAAAGAGTGTAAGAGAAAAAGTAGGTAAGGGTATGAGGAAAGATTTGTATAAGAATGTACAGGAACTTTTGGCATATGAAGATTCTGATAGATATGATGATATAATAGGAATGGAAAGACCTATATCTAATAAGTATAAGCCTATGATTCTAAATGATAGAGCAGCTCAATTTGCGCCATTTTCTGCATTAATAGGATATGAAGACGCTATAAGGGAAGAAGCAAGAGTTACTAGTTCCAGACGTGAAATTTCAAAGGAAAATGCCGAAAGTATAAATAAAACAATTTTACAAATTAGCAAGAGAATAGAGAATTACAATAATGTACATAGAGAAGATTTGTCAGCGGAGAGAGTTAAGGCGAGAATATGTTATTTTCTGCCGGACGAATTTAAAACAGGAGGGGAATACGTAGAAGAGGATGCTAGGATAAGAGCTATAAAGAAAGAAGAGGATGTAATAGTATTAGCTGATTATCGAAAAATCATGATTAGTGATATATTAGATATAGAAATTTTATAAGGAGGAAGAAATGGAAACGACAGTATTATGTTACTCAAGGTGCACTACTTGTAAGAAGGCCTTGAAGTGGATGGACGATAGAGGGTATGATTATGACGTGAGACCAATCGTAGATGACAATCCAACGGTGGAGGAGTTGAAGAAATGGCACGAAGCCAGCGGATTACCTTTAAAAAGATTTTTTAATACTAGCGGTATGGCATATCGGGAAATGCAACTGAAAGATAAACTTCCTAATATGACTGCTAAGGAACAATATGAGCTTCTAGCTACAGACGGTATGCTCGTTAAGAGACCTCTTTTGGTTAGGGAGTCTGATGAAAAGCTTCAGGTATTCCCCGGATTTAGAGAAAATCCGTGGTTGGAGATTTTAGAAAAGTAATAACTGCAAATATCTTACAAATATAATAAAAGGCAAAATAGCCCACTGCACTTTGCATGCAATGGGCTATTTTGCGTCTAGACTGCAATGCAGGCCTAGAATGAAATATTTTAGCGGTCAAATTTTAATTTTTCGGATTTTAAAAGCAGTATAAATATAAATACTATAGCCGCTCCTAAAATGATGTGACCGATTCCGGCAATTCCCGAGAGGGCAGCATCAGGTATGATGTTGTAACCTTCTGAAGTAATTGTATAAATTCCTCTTATAACAAAAGTGGAGGTCATCCATAGCAAACCGGTTATATATAATTTGATAGCCACATTAAATTTTGAGGGTAATTCGGATTTGTTACTATCTCTGATTACAAAATAAAGAGATAGTAACACTATGAACCCTAGTATAATGAGATGGACATGTACTATACTAAGTGTCGTTGGCATTGTCCATGCAAACAATTTTGTAAATTCCCTGTAGAAAACACCAAATATTAGACCTAAAATTAGAAATGTACCCGAGAACTTGAGTAAATCCAAGCTCAGTAAATTCTTGCTAAGATGACGATAGCCAACATAAACAATTAGTACGTATACGACGGTCTTTGGTATCATAAATGCTCCCAATACTGTTATAAATCGCGCACCGATAACAACAGGTGCATAGAATAAGAAGCTGAGGGTAATTAGCAGACTCATCCACTTTAACCCAGGTGTATTTCTATGATTGAAAGTCCAGACAATTATTAGGATGCCCATTATAGCAAAAGGAATGTTTCTTAATAAAGCAAACGTATAGTTACCAGAAGTACCCCATTGATTTTGTGGCATGAACACAAGTGCAATTCTGACAAGTGCTAGGCATAAAATTATCCACGTTTTTCCTTTATTTTTATCGCCCGCAATCTCTTTATAGTAAAAGTAAAATAGGACATAGAAAATTGTCATAGTAATGCTTGTAACAAATTCTCCCCAAGACAAGAGATTTACGTATTTAGAAAATCCATCAAATGACAAATGACTGATGATTCTTGGCACGAGATGAAAACTATCACCTAGACCGAGAAGAATAGCCATTATTCCATATATTTTGGCTGTTTTGCTATCTTCAAATAGAAGTTTTAATCCCAGCATTATTACAAATATTAAGTAGCCTATGTCAAACAGGGGCTCCATCAGATGTATCATAATTTAACTCCTCCTTTTATCCAATCGATATTCTTTTTGTAAATTTCTAAGAATTCATCTGTTGTCAAATTTTCCACAAATATACGCTCGATAAGAGAATGCAGTATGGCTCGGATGAAGCTAAATGCCTCAGTATATTGTTTCTTATAGCTTATAATGTCTATGCATGGAGTTTTGCTTATGTAATCTCTCCATTGCTGTTCTAATGAGGGATTCCAGTATAGAAACCGGTTCTTATATATTTGGTATCGCTCATCTGTGAAGACTTCATTTACTATAGCTTCACCATAAGAATCAAGAGCTTTAAAGACATCAAAGGAGTTAGCTACAAGGTGATTAAGAAAGTGAGTGTGAATAGAGTTCGTTTCCTTGTCTAAAATGTAAAAATAGCTTTCCTCTAAACTCTTGAAATATTGGTAAAAGCTGCCACGAGAAATTCCTAAATCTTCAACGATATGTTTGACAGCAGCTTCGTGCAAAGGATAGGTTGTAAATTCTTTAAATAGGGCTTCATCTATAGCGGCTTTCTTCTCAGGGTTTAGGTTTAGAAAGGTTTCTTTAGGCATTGGTGTCTCCAGTGAAAAGTATATTATATTTTTAAAATAACAACATGTCATTTGGTAGATTAAATTATAAATGACACACTGTCATTTTGTCAAGAAACTTCTAGAAATTTTGAAATAAAAATCCTCTGGAATTAGTTCACAATAATGTGACCCCAAAATATAACTTTTGGGGGTCACATCAAATCAGAGAGGGATTAAATATATTATTTGTGTTTTTATGTTCACTGTTTTGTTTTAAGGGCACGTAAAGCATTGAGTATTGCAAGGCATGTGACACCTACATCGGCAAAAACAGCCATCCAAAGATTTGCGAGCCCTAGAGCACCTAAGGCCAAGAATAAAACTTTAATGCCTATAGCAAAGATTATATTTTGTTTGCAGATAGATACGGTTTTTTGTGCAATAGAAACAAGAAGTGGCAATTGCTTGATGCTATCTGTCATCATAACTATATCGGCAGCTTCAATGGCAGCATCTGAGCCAAGAGCTCCCATGGCCACACCGATGTCGCTAATTGCTAAGACAGGAGCATCATTTATACCGTCACCTATGAAAGCAATTGTATCTGAGCTTCGATTATTTTTACGCGCTTCAATTAGTTTAGATATGTAGCCAACTTTATCATGGGGAAGAAGTTCCCCATGAAATTCGGTCATTCCTAGATTGTTAGAAACTTCTTTTGCTACGGAATTTCTGTCACCAGTGAGCATAACCAGGTTTTTTATACCTAATGAACGCAGTTTGTCTATTGTAGCTTTGCTTTCTTCTCTAATTTTATCAGAAATCGTTATGGTCCCTAGAAGTTTATGAGAGTCAGTGACTTGGTCATAGGTCGCAATATAAACTACAGAGGCGGAATGTGATGATAAAATGTTTTTCTCGTCAGAATTTACGGTTATTCCTAACTTATTCATCATTTTACTGTTGCCCGCAGCATAAAGTTGTTTATGAGGATGCTCTTTAGAAGAATCTAAGCAATGAACCATAACTCCAAGACCGGGCAATTCTTCGTGACTTTCAGTGGGATGTGATGAGATGATGCTTACCGGAGATTCCTCAAGGGTGTGTGAATAATCTTTACTATTGATTATCTGAGCACAGTATTTTGTGATGGCCTCTGCTATCGGATGGTTTGACAAATGCTCACAATGATATGCTGCTAAGGCCATGTCTTTTTTACTAACGCCTTCTACGGGTGTAAATTTTTCTACTTGGAAAATTCCATGGGTTAGGGTTCCTGTTTTATCAAAAGCTATAGTCTTTAGTCTGGCGAAGGCCTCTAGGTAGTTGCTTCCTTTAATTACAATTCCTTTAGATGATGCTGCGCCAATGCCGGCAAAAAGTGTCATTGGGACAGAAATTACTAGTGCACAAGGACAAGAGATTACAAGAAAAGTCATCGCTCGGTAAAGCCATAGCTTAAACTCTCCGTTCAGGAGAAGAGGAGGTAAAATGGTAAGAACAACGGCAAGGAAGACTACTGTTGGCGTGTAAAATTTTGCAAATTTTGTTATAAATCTTTCCATGTGTGTCTTACGTGTAGCAGAATTTTCAACGAGTTCTAGAATTTTACCCACGGCTGAATCATGGAAAGTTGCAGTTGCTTTAATTTCCAAAGTAGCATTACCGTTGACAAAGCCACTGGTAATCTCATCTCCTACAGATACTGAGCGAGGGATGCTTTCCCCGGTAATAGCTGAGGTATCAATAGTGGAGTTTCCTGAAATTATGGTACCATCTACCGGAATTTTTTCTCCAGGCTTTACTATTATAGTATCCCCTATTTGCAATTCTTCGGGGGCAACGGTAATTAATGAATTATCAATTTTTTTTGTTGCTGAATCAGATTTAATATCCATGGCTTGAGAAATTGAGCGTCGACTTTTATCAACAGCAAGATCTTCAAAAAACTCTCCAATGCTAAAAAACAACATAACACCGGCAGCTTCGGGATATTGTCCTACGTATATAGCACCAATAGTTGAAACCAGCATAAGGAAGTTTTCGTCTAGAGCTTTGCCATTAAATATGCTTTTCAGTGCAGCCCAAATAACCTCATAACCGGCCATTATATATGCTGCAAATATCAGTGGCGTTATAGCAAAATATCCACCGGAAAGGAGAAGAATTCCACTTATTATTATTCTTGATAAGTCGATTTTTCTGTCGATATCGAAGAGGCACCCTTTTACGGAAGATATCTTTATTTCCGAGCGTTGGGCACATGCTGAACAGCAATGGTCCATTGATTGGTGCTTGTGGGTATGTCCATGATCATCAGAGACACAATCACAGTCGTGTTCGTGGTTGTGCTCATGCATGTGGTCTTCTGCGACGCAACTGCAGATACTGTGATTTTCATGTTCATGGTGATTACAATCACAATCGTGCTTGTGGACGTGATTGTGTACCGATTCATGGGGACCATGTGAACCACCACTTTTTCCATATAAATGAGAGGTATTTATTTTCAATTCGTTATTTTCTTTAGTATAATTTCTACACATATTACATTACTCCTTCTGTATACGATTAAACACACGCTTATATGTTAGCTATATTTTACAACGTAATAAATCCAAAATCAAGAAAATTTTTAAACTTATATAAATTAGTGATATAATTAAATATATAAAGGATATGAAATGATGTGGGGGATTAATTATGTCAATAGAAATTATAAAGGGTGATATAACAAAGCTTAAGGTATGCGCGATTGTAAATGCGGCCAACGAAAGCTTGCTAGGCGGAGGAGGTGTGGATGGAGCAATTCATCGCGCTGCAGGACCGGAGTTATTAAAGGAATGTAGAACTTTAAACGGCTGTAAAACTGGTGAGGCAAAAATTACTAAAGGTTATCTACTTCCAGCAAAATATGTTATTCATACAGTCGGACCTGTATATAAAGATGGAAATCACAGAGAAGAACAACTTTTAAGATCAGCATATAGAGAATCTCTTAAAATGGCCTATGATGCTGGCTGCAAGACAATTGCCTTTCCTGTCATATCAGCAGGAGTCTATGGTTATCCGAAGAAGGAGGCATTATCGGTAGCAATATCGGCTATTAACGATACACTGGAGCAATTAAATTTAAAAGCGAGTAAACCTGTGAGGATGGAAGTTTATATAGTCATTTTTGACAAGGAACTCAATGAAATTGCTTTAAAGGAACCTTTTAAAAAATATCTTCATTCAAAAGCTTTTCACGTAGTCTAAAATGATTTTTTTTAAAACTAATGAGGCCATCCTTTTTCATGCGACCAAGTTCTTTCGATAAAGCAGAACGATCTAGATTGAGATAATCAGCCATTTCCTGCCTGTTAAAGGGAATGCAGAAATTATCACTCTCATTGAGAAGTCTTTGACCGGAAAGGTATGAGGAAATTCTACCTCTAGCAGACTTAGGACGAGTATGAAAGCTCCTGTTGGAAAGGTTTATGTTTTTCATTGATGTAGCAATAAGCATATTCCTCATAAAGGTATGGTACCAAGATTTATATAAGGCCTCTCCTGTTTTTATTTTTCTCATATCAATAAATAGTATCTTGCAGTCAGTTCCTGCTCTTACATCAACAAGAAGAGGAATATTCTCTAAACTTGCATAGGTTTCGGCAAAAAAATCTCCCTCTTGGTTCTCCCCAAGTATCATTTGATTGCCTAAAAAATCTGTGTTTTCTATGAACACTTGCCCTTCTAATACAATTCCAAAAGAAGAAATTTTTTCGCCCATTCTGAAAATGTAGCTCTTAGTATCAAATTCTCTAACATTACCATTTAAAAAAACAACGGCATCTAGGATTTCATCTGTAGCAAAACATTTAAAAGGCACAGTATTTCCTAGAATGGCAAGCTCTTTTGTTGAAAAATTCTCCATAAAATTAAACCTCTTAAAAAAATACAAAAATGTGGTTATAACCACGGAATTGTGTTTTTGATTATAGTATATTTTAGATACGTTAACAACAGAAAGTTGAAATTAAATTTGGAGGATGAAAAAATGAAATATAACAAAGAAATGACATTAGGTGAAATTTTAAGGGGAAATGAAAAGGCTGCTAAAGTTTTGATGGGACTTGGAATGCACTGCCTTGGCTGTCCTTCGGCTCAAATGGAAACAATTGAAGATGCAGCGACGGTTCATGGACTTAATGTGAATGACATCTTAAGTAAGCTAGAGGAAGAAGCGTAGGATAGTAGAGAGGTAAAGTAAAGAGTATGAACAATATTGAGCTGTTAATGTCAGAGCACGATAATATTTTGCGAATGATTGAAAAAATGGAAGCAAAGTGTATAGAGCTTATGAAGGATAAGAATGTTGATGTAGAGATTTTTCACCAGTTTGTAGATTTTGCGAGAAACTATGGAGATAAACATCATCACGGTAAGGAAGAACTTATTTTGTTCAAATATATGGTTGATAATCTTGGCCCTGCAGCGGAAAAACTAGTGAACCATGGAATGCTCGTTGAGCATGAACTAGGAAGATTCTATGTGAGGTCTCTTGAGGATAGGGTAGAAGCATACAAGGATTCAAATACCGATGAAAATCGCTTAGGAATTCTTACTGCAGCCATGGGGTATGGAGATTTACTTAGAAGACATATAGAAAAAGAAAATGAGGTTGCCTATACTTTTGGAGTGCGTGCTCTATCAAAAGAACTCATGGCAAAAGTGGAAGAGGAGACGTTGTCCTTTGAAAAAGAGCACAGGGTGACCAAAGAAAAATATGAGAATTGGCTAAACAGCCTTTAAGTGGGAAAGCTATAAAAGTTATATGAGAAATGAGGAGAAAATATGAGTATGTTTTGTTATCAATGTCAAGAAACAGCAGGTGGAAAAGGTTGTACAAAGGTGGGCGTATGCGGTAAAAGCGCTGAAGTTGCCATTTTACAAGACCTTTTGATATATACAGTTAAAGGAATCTCTCAAGTAGTATTTGACGGCAAAATAGCTGTAGAATCTATTAATGAAATTAATAAAGCAGTAGTTAAGTCATTATTCATAACCATTACAAATGCAAATTTTGATGCGGATATGATTGCAGAGCAAATCTTGCATATGATTAAAATGAGAGATCAGTTAGCAAAAACTTTAGACGGGAAAGTGGAGTTGTCTGACGCAGCTACGTTCCATGTTGAAGACAAAGAAGATATGCTAGCAAAAGGGATAAGCATAGGAGTGCTATCTACAGAAGACGAAGACATCAAATCTCTTAGAGAACTTGTAATCTATGGAGTTAAAGGGATGGCCGCCTATGGGGAACATGCATATAATCTTGGGTTTGAGGATGATGAAATCTATGGATTTACATATGAAGCGATGAGAAAAACAATGGATGATTCTATGAGTTTAGATGATCTAGTTGCCCTTGTTCTTCAAACAGGAGAGATGGGAGTTAAGACCATGGCGCTCCTTGATAAGGCAAATACGACTGTATACGGTAATCCCGAAATAACAAAGGTAAATATCGGTGTTAGAAAAAATCCCGCAATACTTATTTCGGGTCATGATTTAAAAGATATGGAAATGCTTTTGGAACAAACAAAAGCCTCAGGTGTCGACGTCTACACTCACGGTGAAATGCTCCCTGCTCACTACTACCCCCTATTTAAAAAATGTAGCAATTTGGCTGGTAACTACGGTAACGCTTGGTGGAAGCAACAGGTAGAATTTGAAACTTTCAACGGACCCATTTTGTTCACCACAAACTGTATAGTACCGCCTAGAAAAGAAGAAATAAAAAACAGGATATTTACAACAGGAGCTTCGGGATATCCTGGATGCACTCACATAGAAGCTGATGAAAATGGATATAAGGATTTCAGCGAAATAATTGCTCTTGCAAAGACTCTTCCTTCGCCACAGGAAATTGAAGATGGTGAAATTGTAGGCGGTTTTGCACACAATCAAGTTATTGCTCTTGCAGATAAGGTTGTGGAAGCAGTTAAAAGTGGAGCTATTAGAAAATTCTTTGTAATGGGTGGTTGTGATGGACGAATGAAGGGTAGGGACTACTACACTGAGTTTGCAAAAAAACTTCCAAATGATTGCATAATATTAACGGCAGGCTGCGCAAAATATAGATATAATAAGCTTAACTTAGGGGATATTAATGGCATCCCAAGAGTTCTGGATGCGGGGCAGTGTAATGATTCTTATTCACTTGCGGTAATAGCTTTAAAACTGAAAGAGGTCTTTGAAAAAGAAGATATAAATGAGCTACCAATTGCATATAATATCGCTTGGTATGAGCAAAAAGCAGTAATAGTTTTATTAGCTTTATTATTCTTGGGAGTGAAAAACATTCACCTGGGACCAACTCTTCCAGCATTTCTTTCGCCTAATGTGGCAAATGTTCTAGTTGAAAATTTTGGAATTGCTGGGATTACAGATGTTGATTCTGATATGGAAACACTTTTAGGATAGAGTATAGAAGTTAATGAAGATCGTAAGGGGGATCTTAAATTTTAAGTAATTTTGAAATTATTTGAATAGATTTCCCCTTATTATATATAATTTGCATATAATTTTTGAGTTTATCCTTCATATATGCTATACTGTAGTTTAAATTGACATGTGAGGTGAAATATATGAAGGCTATGGACCTTAAAGAGTTATTTGCCAAGGCTGAAGAACTAGATGGCAAGGACGTCGTTGTACAAGGATGGGTAAGAACTAATAGAAATTCCAATATGTTTGGTTTTATCGGTCTCAACGATGGAACCTTCTTTAAACCTGTACAGGTTGTGTATGAAAAAGACTCAATAGATAATTTTGATGTGGTTTCGAAGCTACATTTGGCAACAGCTATAACTGTTGAAGGTGTTTTGCAATTAACACCAAATGCGAAACAGCCCTTTGAAATAAAAGCTAAAACCGTGAAAGTAGAAGCAGAGAGCACAGGGGACTATCCTCTTCAAAATAAAAGGCATTCCATGGAATTCCTAAGAGAGATTGCCCACCTAAGGCCAAGGAGCAATACCTTTTCAGCTGCTTTCAGGGTTCGTTCAGTAGTAGCCTATGCAGTACATAAATTCTTTAACGAAAGAAATTTTGTGTATATGCATACACCAATTATTACTGGAAGTGACGCAGAAGGTGCAGGGGAGATGTTCCATGTAACTACTTTGCCCCTTGATAATATGCCGAAAACAGATGATGGTCAGGTTGACTTTAACCAGGATTTCTTTGGAAGGGAAGCAAGCTTAACTGTAAGTGGACAGCTTGAAGCTGAAATTTTTGCTTTAGCCTTTAAGAACGTGTATACTTTTGGACCGACTTTTAGAGCTGAGAATTCCAATACGGCAAGACATGCTTCAGAGTTTTGGATGATTGAGCCAGAGATTGCTTTTGCTGATCTTGAAGATAATATGAAACTTGCAGAAGACATGGTTAAGTATATCATTAACGAGGTGCTTGAAAATGCTCCAGAAGAAATGACATTCTTCAATCAGTTTGTGGATAAGGGACTTATTGAAAGACTTGAAAATCTTGTAAATTCTGAATTTGGAAGAATTACATATACAGAAGCTATCGAAGTTCTTAAGAATAGTGGACATAAATTCGAATATCCGGTTGAATGGGGGATTGACCTTCAGACGGAGCATGAAAGGTATCTCACTGAGCAGGTTTACAAAAAACCTCTCTTTGTTACAGACTATCCAAAGGATATTAAAGCTTTCTACATGCGTCTAAATGACGATGGTAAAACTGTTGCAGCTTGCGATTTACTTGTCCCAGGAGTTGGAGAGATCATTGGTGGCTCTCAAAGAGAAGAGCGTCTTGATATTCTTGAAGCTAGAATGGATGAGATGGGCTTAAATAAAGGAAACTATTGGTGGTACTTGGAGCTTAGAAAATACGGTGGAGTAAAGCATGCCGGATACGGTCTCGGTTTTGAAAGAATTATAATGTACCTAACTGGAATATCAAATATTCGCGACGTTCTTCCTATTCCTAGGACACCAAAGAGTGCAAATTTCTAGTAAAAGGAGCATGCTCTAGATTAAAATGTTGCTATACTGTAATTTATAGAAATGAGATCCAATCAAAATACTACAATAAAATAAATAAATAAGACATTCCATATGCGGCTTTGCTGTAGATGGGATGTTTTGTTTATATAAATGTAAGTGAAAGTTAAAGCTTTAGCAGATTGACAATATAGGATATATCATATAAGATTGGTGAAAAGATGAGGTAAAAAGCGTATAGAATTATAGAGATGTATATATAAAATGAGGAATATAAATGAGGAAAAATTTTAGATACACATTAAACTATCAGCTTAAAAATCAGAAATTTAAAGAAGAATGGGATAACTTGGAGGTGGAATTTCAGATTATTAAAGCTATGATAGATGGCAGATCCGAAAAACATCTTACACAAAAGGAACTTTCTAAGCTTACGGGCATCACACAAGGCGATATAAGTAAGATTGAGAATGGAAATGCAAATCCTTCAATAAAAACTCTTGATAGGCTGGCAAATGCTTTAGGTAAGAAATTGAAAATTTCATTTGAGTAAGTAATATCTCAATCCGGTAAATAATCAATAATTGCTTTATTCCGGATTCATATAAGAAGCGTATTTCATCTCACGCAAAAAAGAAAGTTAAATGATAAATTATCTTAGTGGAAATAAGGTGTGTGGAAAAAATGCTGTAAAGGATTATCATTAAAATGGATAAATATTTAAATTATGGAAAACAGATACTAACTGTATTGCTAATAATCTTCGTTATAGTAATATTATTAAATCAAATCCTGCTAATTAAATATGGTACAAACGTAATCAATTATGTCAAATACTCATCGCCTATTAGTAAGGTAGAAAAAAAATATTTGAAAAGACATGGTAAAATAAAACTTGGATCTGATATTACAGCTCCACCTATATCATATTATGATGAAGAGAAAAAGATGTATACTGGACTTATAGTTGATTATGCAAATTATATGTCCCTGGAAACAGAATCTGAATTTGTAATTTCAATGTTCCCGTTTTATGATTTAGTCGAAAATCTTAAATACCAAAATATAGATGCCTGTGACATGTTTCCTAGTCAAAATCGTGCGAAGATGTTTGATTTATCAATGCCAATATATAGACTAAAAACAGTAATCGTATCTTCTAAAAAGAAATATAAAAAACATGTACTTAATACTTTGGATGGTAAAAAAATTGCAATTCCAAAGGGTGATTTAGCAAAAGAATATATAGAAAATAGATTAATCAAAAACAAAGATAACAATACACAATTTGTGTATGTGAATGATACAAAAGAAGCTCTATATTTGTTAAATCAAGGAAAAGTAGATGTCGCAGTGGGGGATGAGGTGGTGATATCAAACTATTGGAAGGAGTTTGATGTTTATGAAACAAAAAAATTTAACGTGGAACTTTTATATGAGAAAGATGTCGTACTAGCCGTGAATAAAGGCAATGATGAATTGCTTTCAATTTTAAATAAAAGCATTTTACAAATGAAAAAAAATAAGATTGTTTCTAAGGTGCAACAAAAATGGTTTGGAATATCGGAGTCAATAAGAGGTGAGGGAATAGAGTTTGAAGCATATATCTATATTGGACTTGTTTTCTTCCTTTTGGCAGGTTTTCTTTATGCTTGGAATTATTTTTTAAAGCGAAAAGTTAAAGAAAAAACATTGGAAATTAGTAATGCAAAAAAAAATCTTAATTTAATTTTAAACAATTTAAATACGGCCCTATTTATTGTAGATAGGAATATGGACATTATAGAATATAACAATTCATTTTTAAAGTTGATAAGACAAGAGAATAATGATATATTGACCATTAATATGTTTGATAATCAATTTATAAAAAAATTATTTAATGACAATTATATATTAAATTCTGATGAATGTTCTAATATAATTTTTTCTAGAATAATTGGAACAAAGTGCTTTGAAGTTAAGGTTACACCATATTTGTCGGATGAAAATGACTTTAGGATAATAAGTATAGAAGATATAACACAGAAAATGATTATTGAAAAAAAGGTTCACCAAAAAAACAAAATAATGGCTATGGGACAAATTTCAGCTGGATTATCTCATGAAATAAGAAATCCCTTAGGTACCATTAGAAATGGTATATATTTGATGAAAATTGACTCAAACAAAGACACCCAATCAAAAGCACTAGTAATGATGGAAAATTCAATTAATAGAATTAATAACTTAATTGAACACCTAGTTAGATTTTCACAATCCAGCGATAGTAATTATATTAGAGAAGATATAACGGTGATGATTAATAACATTATCACTTTAATGGAACCTAAGTTTAAATCAAAGAATATAACATGTAAAAACAACCATGATGGCGAGAATTTTATAAAAATAAATGTAGAATCTATAAATATAATTTTGATAAATTTAATTGAAAATGCAATTGATTCATTTGAAAGCAAGGATGAAAATAACAGAATTATAATTGATGTAAATACTAAAAATAATATAATAAATCTATCTGTTGAGGATAATGGGTGTGGAATTGAACCGGGGAATTTGGAGTCTATATTTGAACCTTTTTTCACAACGAAAGCAATGGATGAAGGAACAGGACTTGGTTTATATCTCGTATATAACGAAGTAAAGAAATACAATGGTGATATATCTGTAGAAACAAATAAAGGGGTGGGGACCAAAGTTTTGGTAAATTTGAAATTTGAATAGATAGAGGTATTTATGAATAAATTGAATTTTTCTGTACTAATAGTTGACGATATGAGAGATTATAGAGATATGTTTTCCTTAATTCTGCAAGCTAAGGGCTATAATGTAATAAAAGCATCATGCATCGCAGAGGCTATAAATGTTGTGAATACAAGAAAAGTGGATATTATAGTCACAGATTTGATTATGAAAAATGAAACGGGAATACAGCTTCTAAAAAAGGTTAAGGGAATAAACCCATCTATAGGAGTAATTGTGGTTACTGCTTATGGTACAATAGAAACTGCTGTGGAAGCAATTAAATTAGGAGCGTACAATTATTTTATAAAAAGCAGTAATCCGGATAGTCTTATATATGATATCGAAAAATTTTTAAAGTATAAATGCGAAGAGTCAGAGGTAGAAGGCATAGAGTTGAACTCTAATGCACCAATTTTCAAAACAAAAAATAAACAATATAAAAATCTTTTAGAAATTTGTGAAAAAGTTGCAAAAAGTAATATTTCAGTATTAATTTTAGGAGAATCAGGTGTCGGTAAGGAGGTCGTAGCGCGGTATATACACGATAATAGCTTAAGAAAGCATAAGGATTTTGTAGCTGTTAATTGTCAGGAATATTCTGAGGGACTAATAGAATCTGAATTATTTGGACATGAAAAGGGAGCATTTACAGGTGCTATTAAGCAGAAAAAAGGTAAATTTGAGATGGCAAATGGAGGCACTCTTTTTCTCGATGAAATTGCCGATGTTTCTTTAAATACACAAGTTAAATTGCTGAGAGTGCTAGAGAATAACCAGTTCGAGCGTGTTGGAGGTTGTCAAAAAATTAAATTAGACGCTAGACTAATTTCCGCTACCAACAAAGATCTTGATAGAATTATATCAGATGGAAAATTTAGAGAGGATTTTCTATATAGACTTAATGGAATAATGCTGAGAATACCTCCATTACGAGAGAGAATTGAAGATTTAGAAATGTTTATTGAATATTTTACTAATAAAATTTCTCAAGATATGAATAAACAAATTGAATATATCGATGATAAAATAGTAAATTTCCTACGGAACTATGATTTTCCGGGGAATATTAGGGAGTTGAGAACTATAATTGAACGACTGATAGTCCTATCAGAAAATGGAAAAATAGAATTTGATGATGTAAAATATTATTTGCCCTATATCAATGTTAATAAAGAAAATATAACAAAAAAATCAACAATGGATAATCTGCAAGACGCAAGAAATGAGTTTGAAGAACATTTTATAAAAGAAAAAATATTAAAGTCCAATGGCAATTTGACTAAAGCGTCAAAAGTTCTAGGGATAAGTACAAGACAGCTGCACAATAAAATTGTTGACTTAGATTTAAAAGAATGGTTAATCTCCATTAAAGAAAAATAAAAAAAGGTAATACAGACGGGAAGTAAATTTCTCTATATTTAGAAATATACTTCCTGTTTAATTATAATTATAAGCCTTATTGAGGGATTTCCTGTACATTTTTTGGCATATACTTTGCTCTTAATATATATTAATCAAATTTAATAGTTTTATTTAGGAGGTAAATATAATGTCTAAAGCACGTAAGCCAAAAGTGTGGGAGGCCTTAGTGCCGATTATAGGGATGGCAATTATTATTGTATCATCCATGATTATTTTAAAAATTGATCCGCATATACCTATTGTAATTTCTACTATACTAGCGGCCTCAATGGCAATCAAGGTAGGATGTACATGGAGTGAAATTAGAGAAGGAATGATAAATAGTGTTCATAGAGCTATTGAAGCACTTATTATTGTTATGATAGTCGGAATGTTAATTGGATCGTGGGTGCTATGTGGATCCGTACCAGCAATGATATACTATGGTTTAGATTTAATTTCTCCACAATTTTTCTTGCCAACCGGATGTGTGCTTTGTGCAATAGTTTCTGTTGCCACCGGAAGTGCATGGACTTCCGGTGGAACTATCGGAGTGGCATTAATGGGTATTGGAACTGGATTAGGTATTAATCCTGCACTTACTGCGGGGATGGTTATTTCCGGTGCGTATTTTGGAGATAAAATATCACCCCTTTCGGACAGCACAAATGTGGCAGCTGCCGCTGCAGAAACAGATCTTTACATGCATGTAAGATCTATGATGTTTACCACGGTACCAAGTTTCATAATAGCACTAATAATCTATACAATTATAGGTATTAGATATGATTCTTCCTCTGCGAATTTAGAAAATATTGCTTCCATAAAGAGTGCTTTAGGAGGTGAATTTAACATAACACCATGGTTGATGATTCCGCCGATAGTAGTACTTATTACAGCTATTAAAAAAGTTCCGGCTATTCCTTCTTTGCTCCTTGCTACTACAACAGGATGCATATTTGCAGCTGTTTTTCAATCGGTAACTTTATTGGAAATTTTAGATACATTACAAAATGGATATGTTGGTGAAACAGGATTAAAAATAGTGGATAAATTGTTAACTAGAGGTGGTGTTAACAACATGCTGTGGACTATATCGCTTATAATTTTTGCATTATGTTTTGGTGGAATATTGGAAAAAGCTAAATTTACGGAGGTTTTGCTAGAGAAAGTTGTGAAATTGGTGCATTCTGTTGGAAGTTTGGTGGCGACAACCATTGTTACGGGTATAATATGTGACTTTGTTTTAACCGATCAGTATTTAGCCAATATAATACCGGGAAGAATGTTCTATAAGGTTTATGATGATATGGGGTTAGAACGTTATTATCTTTCCAGAACATTAGAAGATGGTGGATCTTTATGGTCTCCGATGTTTCCGTGGAATGGATGTGGAGCGTATCAATCTGCAACTTTAGGTGTTAGTACATTTGCGTATTTTCCATATGCATTTTTAAATTTAATAAATCCTATAGTATCCATATTTATGGCATATATGGGGATTGCAGTTTTTAGAAAGAGAATTATCGAAAGTGGTGGAGAAATTGTAGATGTAGAAAATATATTTGAGCTAGATAAAATTAGAGATAAAAATCTAAGCAACAAATAAATTGCTACAGATTGGAAACTGTATAGAAAAGAGGATATGGAGAATGAAGAGTGCGAAATCTTTTTCATATCCTTTACTCTCTTTTAATATATTGCATAAAGACAAGGCCTTTTCAAATTCGACCTTGTCTTTTGACTTAGAGAAAACATTATAACTAATTTTACTCACGGTTTTTCAATGCTTCTGCATAGTTTATTTTTGAAATTGAATACATCTGGAATAGATTAACTATAAAGTACACAACTAGAGTTGATCCAAATGCTTTTAGAAACATTTCATTAGTAATTTCCATTTCAAAATATCCTGCAAATTTACTGAAAGCAACAAAGGAAATGTAGCCCATTAGTTTCTTTTGAATTGGCCAGCCAATTATAAAAGATAAAATCAGAACAACTGTGGCGGGTCTAAGGTATATTAAATTAATTTCTCTGTTGGTATATCCCAAAATCTTCAAATAAGCGATAGAAAGTCTGCTTTTATTTATAACTATTTTTATTAATATAGACATAAAAATAAAGAAAAATCCTAAGGAAGAATACAAGAAAATATCTATCATAGGTCCCATAATTTTTTTTAGAGTTTTACCTATGTCGGTCATAGTTTCTTTATCAATTACTTTTAAAATATATTTTTCTTTTATATCAAGTTTATTATTACTAAGATATCCATTAAAGTAAACTGAATTTTGATCCAATGTTCTGTTTAAATTTTCCCTTGTAAAAAATGCAGTAAGTGTAGGTTCGTAATGGTAGACGGAAGAGATTCTATATTTATTTGTTTTACCAGTAATTTCATTCTTTATAGAGATATATTCTCCGATTTCTTTTTTTGATTTTTTTGCAAGACCGTGACTGATAACAACTTCATTTGGATTATTGGATATATGTAAATTTTTGAAATAACTGCTGTTATCCGAAACGCCTAAAGTAACTATTTCTTCGTTACTCTCTCGGATTTTCATATAAACAGAGCCTGATGATATGGTTATTTTTTCTGGATTTTTATTTATTTTCTTTCTTTGCACTTCGCTTAAAACTGCTTTATCGTCAACAGGGAGACCATCTTCAAACTCAGTATTAGTAATTGATACAGGATTTTTAAGGATGTACTGGTATCTGCTTACAAGTCCTTCAGATGAGATTTTGCTGAATTTATCAAAGGTAGGTGAAGTTGCAAAGGCATAGTATAGCAAAAGTGATATGACGAAGATTCCTATTGCCATAACAAAATAGTCGCCTGCACTACTGATCATTATTCTAAGTCTAAACCGTGTTTCAAATCCTCTATTTTTAGATAATGTAATATTTTTACGCTTCTTATTTGAGCGTGTGCGGTTTAAAAAAGCAAGGGGACTATGTCTTAAACTTTTATAAATATATAAAAAGTTTATTAAAAGCACGATAAAAATAGGAAATATAGTGGTCAATATAAATGCATTACTATTGAATAGCGGTGAAAATTTAGGCAGATTGAAGGTATTATAGTAAACTGATGCATAAGGTTTTATCAGGAGTGTATAACCAAGAATATTCCCTAAGATGGCAGCACAAAAAGTTACTAAGGCAGGTAATGCCATGTAATAGATCATAATTTCACTTTTTCTGTATCCTGTGGAAAGCAGGGTGCCTATAATTTCAGATTCTTCATCGATTTTGTTAGAAGAATCAACTGCAAATATAAAGGCAATAAGAATGACCATTAGAGTGCTTAGAACCATCATCATAGGCCTATCACCTCCCATATCATCCATCATATAGGTAATGCATTTGTTGTTGAGGGCTTTCATAGAACCTAAAAATATGCCACTTTTACCGGCAATTCTAGTTATACTATCTTCAATGGATTTTCTATTTCCCTCAATGGCTTTCGAAGGATGGATAGGTTTAGCATCGCTTTCAGTTCTCTGCTCGTAACTCAGTTTTGGGTCATTAAACCTGTAAGAAACTTGATAAACTGTTTTATTTTCATTGAACTTTAATGCCAAATCTTTCGAAACAAGGCCAACACCAAAATCAATATTATCAAACATAAAATCGCTATTTTTCTCAAAAGGAGAATTATAATCAGGACTAACATAGGAGCCAACGACCTTTAGATTTCTTTCTTTTGAGTCAGCAAAATAGTCTGAAGAGAAGAGTATTTTGTCTCCCAAT
The DNA here is from genome assembly GCA_050908895.1 of Eubacteriales bacterium KG125. Lineage (GTDB taxonomy): Bacteria > Bacillota > Clostridia > Peptostreptococcales > Anaerovoracaceae > S5-A14a. The sequence goes on from CP171222.1 coordinate 498,042, forward strand.
GCAATGTGGTTATTCTTGATATAATTAGTGCTAAGAGCTATTTCATTATCTTTCTCCGCAAGTCTACCAGAATTTAAGATAGGCAAGTTAATATTCTTTCTATTACCATATAGTCTGATAGTTTGATTATGAGGAAGTTTGGCATCTATTCTATACATTTTTTCTAAAAAAATACCATTTTTAGAAAGCTCATGCTCAAATTGCGATGATATTGGCATTCCAAAATAAATTTGCCCATCTTCAACATTACCTTGCTTCATTAGGTATTGATTTCTATTGGCTGTACTCTCTGATACTACGAAGAACCCGGATGTGACCGAAATCATCATGGTTAAAAGTAAAAATAAAGCAAAGTTTCTAAAAAAATTTTTTATCAAAACTCTAGACACTTTTTTTATTAATATCTTCATGGACTTATCCTCTTTTTTTAATTACCATTCTAGGTCTTCAACTTGGCAGATATGTTGATTAACGATATTTTTTTGTATTTTACCATCTCTTAATCTGATGGTTCTATGGGCTAATTTTGATATAGCCTCATTGTGGGTGGCTATTATAATCGTTGTATTTAATTCTTGATTGATTTTGCTTATTAATGAGAGGATGTCTTTAGATGTTTTGTAATCTAGTGCTCCTGTGGGTTCATCACATATAAGCAACTGAGGCATTTTAATTAAAGCTCTCCCGATGGCGCACCTTTGTTGCTGCCCACCGGATAATTGATTAGGAAGTTTATTTTGATGTTCCTTTAGACCTAAATCATTTAATAGTTGGTCTAGATTCATTGAGCTTGAGACTATTGCGGACCCTATTTCTATATTCTCTCTTACATTTAAGTCAGGAATAAGGTTATAAAATTGAAAAATAAAGCCTAAATGATTTCGTCTGTATTCTCCAACTTTTTTTTCGTTAAGTATTGCAATATTTTCTCCGTTAATTATAATGTCACCTTTATCAACTTTTTCAAGCCCACCTATTGCATTTAAAAGAGTGGATTTTCCTGAGCCGGATGGGCCTAAAAGGCTGCATATTTGGCCCTTTTCTATTTCAAAGGAGATGTTGTCAAGAACCTTTATTTTATTATCTTTTTCGCCATATGATTTGGTTAAGTTTTTTATTTTAACAAACATATAAATCCCTCCCGTAAACCGTGTTAGCACACGCTTACTATACTACTGTAGGGGAATATTTGCAATACCATTTATGTTAAATAATATATAGATTATAAAAATTGTGGTACATTCATTACCTAAATCCCACGGTTCTCCTCATATCCCTCGGATAGACACCCTTATATTTTTTGAAACAAGCACTAAATTTGCTGTGAGAAGAATAACCAACAGCTTCGGCGATATCCTTGATTTTGAGAGAAGAATTCACAATTAGAGTCTCAGCTATATTCATACGTTTTCTTTGAGTGTATTCTGTAATGCTGGACTGATATTTTTGCTTAAATAAATTTTTAAGCTTTGTTCCGCTCATCATGGAAATTTTCTCGAGAGTTGATTGGGATACATTTATAGCATAGTGATCATCCAAGTATTTTGCTACATTTTCAAGGGCTTTATCATCTTCTATTGAGATGGAAAGCTCTTTTTTATTTATAAAAGCATCTATAATTATGCTAACCCATTCTCGAGCCTTTGCTTCAAAGAAAATTTCAGCAGCCGGAGATTTCATTTTGCACGCTAAAATATCTTTTGCTAAAGGTTCTAAGGCCTTTGTAACAAAAGAGCTGTTGTTCATGAAGACATCGGCACAAGAAATAGCTGATTGGGTATTAAGCGCATTAAGGCAAGAATAAATCATCTTCTTTTTAAAATTAATTCCAACGCTTAGATAAATAGAATTTTCATGGTGCAAAAATCTGTAGTCTTCTTTCAAATTATCAACATCCAAAACGTATAAGGAGTTGGAGGATAGAGTTTGATAGGGATTAAAGCATTCTCCGCTAGCCGAAATCATGTAGGAGCTACAAAATGACATGAACTTTCGCATTTTAGATAAACTATTATCGTGAAGATTTCTGTGAATAAGCTCTTTTTTTATAAAAAAATCATGAATGTCTATAATAAAGTTTTCCGTCTCATAGAACCAGTAAATACCATCAAATATCTCGTTTGATACACAAAAAGAATGTCCAGCATCGCTGTACTTCTTACAGGTTTCGCTCTCATCTACACCTACGTATTCTCTTACAAATTCATAGAAACTATCCATCAAAATTCCTCCCTATACAGCAAAATAGCCCGATTAGACAATATCCCTATTAGACTTTGTTAGTCATAGCTAATTGTAGCACGCTCACTGAGGTGTTACAATAGCACCCATAGAAAATATACTAGAAAATGAGGCTGCAATTTGACAGACTATTAAACAAAAATCCCAATAAAGATGGGAGATGCCTACCGGGGGCAGTATATTTTATTAAAAATATAAAGGAGGTTCTAAAAATGATTTACAAAAAATTACAAGAATACGTGCCGGAAAAAATCTATTTAGGATATTTGGGGGTTTTCTTGAGCATGCTCTCGTCAGGCTTTATAGTGATGACCTACTGGTACTTATTCAGATTTTTGAACAGCGTGCTAGTTGAACAAAATACTGGTGAGGCAACGGAGATGGCCACATATGCCATAGGATTTTTGCTAGCAAATGCAGTGGTGTATTTTTCTAGTCTATGGGCAACGCATTTACTGGCATTCAGGCTTGAAACCAATCTAAAAAAGTGGGGGATAGACAATTTATTAAATGCATCTTTTGCATTTTACGATAAGACGGAGTCAGGAAAAATTCGTAAAATCTTAGATGACAACACGGTTTTGACCCATATGAGCGTTGCACATTTAATCCCCGACTTGTCTGCAGCGGTGTTTACTCCGACATTTGCTTTGGTTTTGGCTTTTATAGTGGACTACAGACTGGGAATTTTATTTGTTCTAACTATTATCGTTGGAGGACTTATTGGAAAAGGAATGATGGGGGAACAAGAATTCATGGGGAAATACATGAAAGCTCAAGAAAGGATGAATTCCGGAGCAGTGGAGTACGTAAGGGGAATGAGCGTCCTTAAAATCTTCAAGGCCAATATTAAGTCTCTAAAGGAATTTTATCAATCCATCGTGGAATATGCGGAAATGGCTCACTCCTACAGTATGAGCTGTAGAGTACCTTATGTTATATTTCAAGTGTTTTTTAACAGCTTTTTTTTAATTATGATACCTTGTGCAATCTACTTTATGACCCAAGGCGAAGATAAATATGAGTTAATTGCAAAAATAATATTTTATGTATCGTTTTGTGGTGTAATATTTGGAGCATTTATGAAGATTATGTACGTATCCATGTATCAGTATCAGGCTAATTCTGCCATTGAAAAAATAGAAAACTTATTTGTCGATATGAAGGACAATGCTTTAACGCAGGGTGGTGCCACGGAAATGACAGGGTGCGATATAACTTTTGACAATGTCAGCTTTGGATATGAAGATAAAATGATTTTAAAAGGCCTATCCTTTAAGTTAGATCAAGGGAAAACCTATGCATTAGTCGGTGCGTCTGGCAGTGGGAAATCGACGATTGTAAAACTTATATCCGGATTTTATCCTGTAAACGAAGGCAGAATTCTAATTGGAGAGCATGCTCTTAACGAATACACCGAAAACGCTATTGTAAGTAATATTGCAAATGTATTTCAGGATTCAAGACTATTTAAAATGTCAATATTTGATAATGTAAAAATCGGGAATAAAAATGCAGCCCGTGATGAGGTGATGAAAGCCTTGGAATTGGCTCAATGCAATGAAATATTAGATAAGTTTCCGGAAAGAGAAAATGTGGTAATAGGCTCTAGAGGTGTTTATCTTTCAGGAGGAGAAACTCAGAGGATTGCCATAGCCAGAGCCATACTAAAAGATGCAAAAATTATAATTTTGGATGAGGCCAGTGCAGCTGCAGACCCGGAAAATGAATATGAATTACAAAAGGCTTTCTCAAATTTGATGAGAGGTAAAACGGTAATTATGATAGCTCACAGGTTAAGTTCTATAAGAAATGTTGATGAAATTCTAGTTGTTGAGGATGGATCAATTATTGAGCGAGGAAGTGACAAAGATCTCATGGCAAGGGATTCAAAATATAGGGGTTTCCAAGAAAAATTCCAAAAGGCGAATGAATGGAGGGTAAGCAAATGAATTATATAAGAAATAAGTTTGCCCTGACGGAAAAGGGCGCAAGAGGTGTAATTAAGGCTACGGGTGCAACGATACTTGTAAATTGTTCCTATATGGCAGCTGTGATGATAATCCTATATTTTGTTGATAATATTCTTAAAGGAAGAGAACTAGGTATGGGGATATATATTGGTATAAGCCTTGTAGTTATTGTTTTGATGTACATCTTCCTAGATATTGAGTACAGGAATACCTATAACACGACCTATGGAGAAGCAAAGGATTTGAGACTGGCTATAGCCGATCAATTAAAGAAAATGCCGATCTCTTACTACTCAAAACATGATATATCTGACATTGCTCAGACTATAATGCAGGATGTTCTCGACCTGGAACACGGCGTTTCCCATGCTATACCAAGAGCTATCGGGACAGCAATTTTTTTAGTAGCAATCATCATTATGATGTTCCTGTCTAACTGGCAGCTGGCTTTGGCTTCCTTAACTCCCATGTTAATGGGAATAATACTGGTTATTATATCGAAAAATAGCCAAAAATTCTGGACTGCTAAATTCTTTTGGAATCTGAGAGAAAATGCAGAAATTTTCCAGGAAAGTATAGAACTCCGGCAGGAGATAAAAAGCTACGGCATTGGAAAAGAAAAGCGAGAAGAAGTTCATAGGTCCCTTGAAGACAGCGAGAAAATGCACATTAAAGCAGAGCTTAAGCAGGCATTACCTATGCTAAGCTCCGTCTCAGTGATTAAATTTTCAGTGGGAGCAGTTATCTTTATTGGGGCAACTTTACTTACAAAAGATCTGGTAGATTTGGTATTTGTTATCGGTTTTTTACTTGGAACTGTAAGGCTAATCGATGGAGTTGCTATCATGGAAGAATCCTTTGCTGAGCTGTTTTTCATCGATGCTAGAACCAAGAGGATCAAGGAGCTGAATGAAGCGAAGCTGCAGACAGGAGAAGATGTCACCTTGAAAAGTTTTGATATAGCATTTAAAGATATTTCCTTTGGATACAACTTGGATGGGAAGGTTTTAGATCAGGTATCCTTTGTTGCAAAGCAGGGGGAAGTTACGGCTATTGTAGGCCCTTCAGGTTGCGGCAAGACCACGGTTCTTAGACTGGTATCAAGACTTTACGATTACGACACGGGAAGTATTGAAATTGACGGTCACGACATCAGCAAAATATCCACAGACTCCCTATTTGAAAAGGTTTCCATGGTTTTCCAGGATGTCACCCTGTTCAACGCTTCCGTTATGGAAAACATAAGAATAGGGCGTCAAGATGCTACGGACGAAGAAGTCATTGCAGCGGCTAAGGCGGCAAACTGTGATGACTTCATTATGAAACTTCCTAAAGGTTACGAAACATTGATAGGCGAAAATGGTAGCAAGCTGTCAGGTGGTGAAAGACAGAGAATTTCCATCGCAAGAGCATTTTTAAAGGATGCACCCATTTTGTTACTAGATGAAATCAGCGCATCCCTAGATGTTGATAATGAAATGAAAATTCAGGAAAGCTTAAATAAGCTAATTGAGGGTAAGACTGTCATCATAGTTTCTCATAGATTAAAGTCTATTGAGATGGCCGATAAAATAGTGGTAATGGACAGAGGCGAGATAAGTGCCCAGGGAACTCACAGAGAGCTCATGGAAAATCCCCTTTGTATCAGAGACTTATCGAAAAATCAAATTTAACGGAGAAATTCACGTATTAATAAAGGCTTGTGGAGGAAGAATATACGAGTTTGTGTAAAAACTCAAATAATGGCGTGATTAATTTCACCATTATTGAATTTAGCAAAAATGACATATTGACATTACATAATAAATTATATTCGTATTCTTATGCAAATCATACTAGTAGAAAGATTCTTAAAAGAATTGCAAGATAATGAAAAGATAAGACAAATAGGCGCAGGCCCTTCGACAAAATATGTCAGAAGATAGAAACTATGTAATAAAATCTCCTGCTTGTACCATAAATAAAAATTTGTTATAATAGTGTCAATCGAAATTATTTAAATTTATGAATAATTCTGCAGCATATTATCATTTTAAAAAGTGCTGACAAAATCTAAAACAGGAGGTCTTTTATATGAAGGGCTATACAAGCGAAACAATTAGAAACGTTGCCTTACTGGGCCACGGCGGATGTGGTAAAACTACCTTCCTTGAAGCTGCTTTATTGGAAACAGGTGTTACCAAGAAGATGGGAAAAGTTGAAGATGGAAATACAGTTTCTGACTACGACAAGATGGAAATCGAAAAAGGATATTCGATAAACACTTCAGTGGTTCCAATAGAGTGGAAAGACAGCAAGATTAACTTCATCGATACACCGGGATATTTTGATTTTATCGGAGAAGTAAATGCAGCGCTTAGAGCATCTGAAGCAGCAGTTATCATGGTCGATGCCGGAGCAGGTATTCAGGTTGGTACTGAAATGGCTTGGAAAGCATGTGAAAGATATAAAATGCCTCGTTTCATAGTTATCACCAAGCGCGATAAGGATGAATTTGATTTTTACAAAACATTTGACGAGCTAAAGGCAAAATTCGGAAATGCACTTATTCCATTTAGTTGGCCATTATCTGCTGAAATAGATGAAGATTTAAAAGAAGCGATAGCTATGGCTGATGAAAGTTTGATGGAAAAGTATTTTGAGGGTGAAGACTTCTCCGACGAAGAAATCAAAAATGGGCTTATTAAAGGAATCTCAGACGGAGTTATCGTACCGGTTTGCTCATCAGCATTTGAATTAGGACATGGAATAGAAGGTTTATTAGATTTGTTACTCACATATGTACCTACGCCACTTCAGCACGGAGCATATAAGGGATTTAATGATAATAATGAACCTGTAGAGAGAATCAGTGTTACTGATGCACCAATGTCAGCATTTGTATTTAAGACGATTGTTGACCCGTTTGTTGGAAAAATTTCTGTAATGAAGGTTGTTACAGGCAAGATGAATTCCGGAACAGAAGTCCTCAATGAGAGAACCGGAAAGATGGAAAAACTAGGAAAGCTTTTCTTCCTAAGAGGCAAACAGCAGACAGAGCTTAATTATGCAGAAGCCGGCGATATTGTAGCTGTTGCAAAATTGCAATACACTCAGTCAGGGGATACTCTGTGCGATAAGAGTGATGTTATAAGATACCTACCCCTTGATTTTCCGGAACCAACCTATTTTGTTGCCATAGAGGCAGCAGAAAAGGCTGATGAAGATAAGATGGGAACGGGATTGAACAGACTTCGCGAGGAAGATCCTTCATTTGTTATTGTAAGAAACAATGAGACTCACCAGACCCTTCTTGGAGGACAGGGAGAAATCCAGATTAATATCATCTTAGCTAAACTAAAGGATAGATTTGGAGTTAATGTTAAGACTGTTCCTCAGAAAATAGCATATAGAGAGACTATTAAAGGAAGTTCAGATGTTCAGGGAAAGCATAAGAAACAGTCCGGCGGAGCAGGGCAGTATGGTGATGTTCATATTAGATTTTCACCATCAGCTGATGAATTTGAATTCAGTGAAGAGTTGTTCGGCGGTTCGGTTCCTAAGAATTACGTGCCTGCAGTAGAAAAGGGACTTTTGGAATCAATGGAAAAAGGACCTCTAGCCGGCTGCAAAGTAGTGAACGTTAAGGCGGTTTTGTATGATGGGTCATATCATGATGTTGACTCTAACGAAATGGCGTTTAAGATTGCTGCATCTCTTGCTTTCAAGAAAGGCATTGCTGAAGCGAAACCGGTACTTCTTGAACCAATAATGCACCTTGAAATCGTCGTTCCGGATGATCACGTAGGTGACGTTATGGGAGATATGAATAAACGTAGAGGAAAGATCCTTGGTATGGAACCTCTCAGTGACGGTGGTCAGAAGCTGGTGGCGGAAGCCCCGCAGGCGGAAATTTTCGACTATGCAGTAGCTTTAAGATCAATGACTCAGGGTAGAGGATCATTCACAATGAAATTTGTGAGATATGAGGAACTTCCTAAGAATTTAGCAGATAAGGTAATAGAGGATTATCAAAAATCACAAGAATAGAATTATTGAGCTACCTTTCTTCGATGTATGAGGAAGGGTAGTTTTGAGATGTGAGGAGGAATTGAAATGAGTAAAGTTAAAATGTCTGATGGATGCGATCTTTTTTATGAAGAAAAGGGGAACGGTGAGCCGTTGATTTTTGTCCATGGTTGGTCTGCCAACAGCACTTATTTTAAAAAGCAGATGAATTTTTTTGCTGATTATTACAGGGTTGTAACTTATGATTTAAGAGGGCATGGTCAATCTGACAGAAGACCGGAAATAACCGAAAAGAATATGACAATGGAAAGGTTAGCTCAAGATTTAAAAGAATTGACAGATTATCTCGGCTTAAGTAATATTAATGTATGCGGTTGGTCTATGGGTGTGAGCATATTGTTGTGTTATATAGGTATGTACGGGTGTGAAAAACTCAATACGCTTTCTCTTATAGACATGACTCCCAAATTACTCAATGATGAAGAATGGAATCTGGGTGACTTTGATGCCTACGAAAATCTCGTATTCACAAGAGACATAGCTACAAATTGGGAAGATGTGATTCATGAAGCACTACCTGAGATGTTTGCAAGAGATATAAACAAGGAATCCCAGCTATATAAGTGGGTGGAACATAATATGGCAAATAATGTCCCCCACGTTATGTCCGCATTATGGCTAGCTATGGCTTTGGGAGATTATAGAGATGTTCTTCCATCGATTACTATACCTACATTTCTTGCATACAGTTCAGGCGGTGATATGTATGGACCTGAACACGGAGAGTATATGAATAAAAATATACAAAATTCAAAATTGGTAATATTTGAAAATTGTGGGCATTCATTATACATGGAAAACAGCAAGAAATTTAATGGAGATTATCATGAGTTTTTAATAGATAATTCTCTAAAATGACGAAGAAACTTTACAAAATATACAGGAGATATAATGGCCAAGAAAAACAAAACAGTTTTCGTGTGTCAAGAATGTGGAACAGAACATCTTCAATGGATGGGCAAATGTAGTGCATGCGGTGCTTGGGGGAGTCTTATTGAAGAAATTGTTCTACCTGAAAATAACGACGATATCAGAAGCAGGAATTCATCCCTTAACGGCAGTGATAAAAGTAAAAAGCAATCACTAAGACCACTTAAGGATGTAGGAGGCAGCGATACAAAAAGGATAAATACGGGAATAGGAGAACTAAATAGGGTGTTGGGCGGAGGACTTGTTTCCGGATCACTCACCCTGATTTCGGGGGAACCCGGCATAGGCAAATCTACACTCATAGTTCAGGCCGCGGCAAAAATATCGGAAAATGTTGGAACAGTACTTTATGTATCAGGGGAAGAGTCCGAAGAGCAGATTAAACTCAGAAGCGACAGAGTTTGCGGAGAAATTCCGGAAAACCTTTACGTGATTTCTGAAACGAACATTGAAAACATACTGATAACTTGTAAACATCTTCAGCCCAAATTTATAATTATAGATTCTATACAAACCATGTATACTCAAACGCTGGATTCAGCAACCGGTTCAGTTTCGCAAGTAAGAGCATGCGGCAACTTTCTCATGAAGCTAGCTAAAACAGAAAGGGTACCAATTTTTATTGTTGCTCATGTTACCAAATCAGGGGAGCTCGCCGGTCCTAAAATAGTAGAGCATTTGGTGGACACAGTGTTGCAGTTTAACGGTGAAAGAGACAAAGAAATTCGAATACTCCGTTCACTAAAAAATCGATTTGGAACAACAAGCGAAATCGGAGCATTTACTATGGAAGAAGAAGGCCTTGTGGAAATTGACGATCTTTCAGCCAGCTTCATTGAAACCCGGGAAAATATTGCTCCGGGTTCTGTGATTACGGCAATTTACGAGGGCTCCAGACCCGTTTTTTTCGAGGTTCAAGCTCTTACTTCTCATGCTAATGTAGGCTTTGCCAGAAGAACGGCCATAGGAATTGACAGCCAAAGATTGAATATGATCATTGCTGTCTTGGAAAAGAAAATTGGTCTGAAGCTTATGGATCAAGACGTCTATGTTAATGTCGTAGGTGGAATGAAACCTGAGGGTACCTCTTCTGACCTTGCGGTGGCTCTTGCGATATATTCCTCTTTGAGAGATAAATCGGACAATAGTCCTTTAATTGCTCTGGGCGAAATTGGACTTACCGGAGATTTAAGACCGGTTAGCAATGTAGACAAAATACTGGTAGAAGCAAATCGCCTTGGTTATAGTAGGGTTTTGCTTCCCTCAAAGAACTACAATGTGCTTAAAAAGAATAAGAATTTGAATAAATCATGGGATGAAATTGCTGTTCCCGCTAAGAATGTAAGAGAAGCGATAGAAAGTTTTTAAAAAAATAAAAGAGGGTGTTAAGGGATCTGTGAATGAGAGAATTTTTGAAAAATCATAGAGATAATGTTTTGTGGGTGTGTTTTGTCGCATTTGTGATAATTACCCTTGGTGATGCATTAGTGACGTGGCTGCCTGAACAAAAGGAGCCATTTCTGAAGACCTTTAATGTATATTTTTTATTTGTAGGTACTTGGGCTGCTACGTTAGCAACTTTTGGTATTTTTAAAGGAAATAGATTTTTATTTAAACATTTCATCACTTCTGTCGAGTGCTAAATTTGGTAAATTTGCACCTGCACATAAGGAAAATGAAAAACTTCAAAAACTATATAAACAGCCAGTTTCAGTAGATCTAGTTGTTTTGGGAACAAAGTCATCTGAATCGCCAACTGATGAGCCTTCCGATAATAAGGTGACCGAAGCTAATATAACACTAAGAGGCTTATCTGATGCTAATAAATTAAACTTTAATAAAAAAATAAAGGTAACAAGCCAAGATGCAATTTCTGCAGGATATGAAAAACCTGAAGAGTTTAAGAATGTTGTTACATCTCAAGATGCAATCGTTACAATGCATAGAGAAATGTTCAAGGATTTCAATGATAATCCTAAGAAATATTTAAATATATCAGGAAGTATGATTAATAAGCTTTTTGGTATTGATACGATAAACCTAATGCTTTATAGAAATCACAAAACTCCTAAAGATGGGAATAATTGGTTAAATGTTTCAAATATAACTCTAAAAGAGGGTGATGACTTTACAGTATTTATACTACAGGATACAACCACTTATAAAGATATGTACACTATAATCACTCCAGAAAGCGTAGAAGTAGAGGCTAATAAAAAATTTGCGCTTGAAGTTAAAGGTTTTTTAACTATGGGGAATGATCAGCCAGAATCTCTAAAGGGTTATGTTGTAATACTATCTGATGGAAAATCTGAATACAAGGCTACAAGTAACAAAGATGGAATTGTAGAATTTGAGGTTCCAAGTGAAGGAGAATATATTGCAACAGTGGCTCAGGCACCTGAATCATTAGGAAAAGCTATAATACCATCTACAGCAATTGTTGTGATAAAAAAATCTGCTAACGAGCCAGTAGAGCCTAAGGAACCTTCAACACCGAGCGAGCCAGCAGAACCTAAGGAACCTTCAATACCGAGCGAGCCAGCAGAACCTGCTAATCCGGTTGAAACAGAAAAGCCGGCAAAGCCAAGTGATGTAACAAAGCCAGATAATATTGATAATGCGGAAGAATTTGCACACCCAAGTGGAGTAGATAACGCTGTAGTGAAGAAAAGTGAGACCAAGAAATCTGCACAAACAGGAGATACTCAATCACTTGTTATGACCGTACTATTGGCTGTCGTAGCACTTTATAGTTTGTACTACGTAAGAAAGAAAAATTTATAAAGAAACAAATAATTCTTCTAATATTATTTTAAAATTAATGGGATGGCAGAAATGCCATCCCATTAATAAATTGCTTTCAAGGGAATAATCCTCGCTATAGCCCATATATATCCGAATATTTTTCCTTCAGATAAGTTATAAAATAATCCGGCGAAAATTTTGTGCCAAGAGCTTTTTCAAGAAGCTGGTTAGGAGTGTAAAGTTTGCCATACTTCCATATGTGCTCTTCATTCCACTTATTTATCTCTTCAAAATCTCCCCTTTGAAGAGCTGACTCAACATCGATATCTTCCTTCATCTTAGCAAGTAGCTGAGCTCCGTAAGCAGATCCAAGAGCATAGGATGGGAAGTATCCAATGGCACCACCAGCCCAGTGGCTGTCTTGTAAAACACCGTGTTTGTCATCAGGTACGTCAACACCAAGGTATTCTTTGTAAAGTTCATTCCATGCCATAGGCAAATCGTGAACTGAAAGGTCGCCAGCCATGATTTTTTTCTCTAGTTCATATCTTATCATAATATGGAGAGCATAAGTAATTTCGTCAGCCTCAATTCTAATTAATGAAGGATCAACACGGTTGATGGCCTTATACAAATCTTCTTCTGAGCGCCCATCTAGAACCTCAGGAAATAGTTCAACTAGCTTAGGGAAGATATATTTGATAAATTCGCGACTTCTTCCTAGAATATTCTCATAGAACCTGCTCTGACTTTCGTGAATGCCCATGGAAACTCCACCATCAAGAACTGTATAAGCAAAATCAGGATCGGAATGCATATCATAAAGGGCATGACCACCTTCGTGGATAACACTGTACATGGAAGGTGTGAACATATCTTTCTGGTAGTTGGTTGTAATTCTAACGTCTTTATGAGAGCCAAGGCTTTCTGTAAATGGGTGCTCAGTAGTTCCAAGGCCACAATGGTTAAAGTCTATGCCCATAGTTTCCATCAGATAATAAGCAAGTTTTTCCTGATCTTTATCCTCAAAATCCCCATACAGAAAATTATCTTCAATTTGAGGAACTGATTTTATCTTTTCGATAAGAGGAACAATTTCTTTTCTTAGAGCAGCAAAAAACTCATCGCATGAGCCTTTACTAGCCCCTTCTTCGAATTCATTAAGCCAATAGTCGTAAGGATCCATATAAGGAGCACAATAGCCGGCAAACTTTTTTGTTGTCTCAAAAACTTTTGAAAGTGCATCTTCAAATAGGCCGAAGTCACTAGCTTCTTTAGCCTTGTGCCACAGGTCCTCTGATTCTACAAGAAGTGACTGATATGCAATGTATTCATCCATGGGGATGTTTCGCACAAACTCAAGCTCTTTCCTCAGCAAAAAGAGCATTCTGGTCTCTATCTCATCAAGCTTTGCCTTGTTTTCTTCAAGAAAGTCCAAAACCCCAATTGTTTCGGGACTAGTTGTGTGCTTATAAAGTTCTTCAGAAAGAATACCCACTGTGTGGGCGCGATTGTCAGATGTGTCTTTAGGTGCGACAGTAACCCCATCATAATACAGACAAGCGAGAGCGTGCTGATATGCACTGGTTTTTGCCTGTATTTCCATCATTTTTTTCTTAGCATCATTTAAATTCATCATATATCCTCCAATATCGCTGTCATACGATAGATGTGTTTGCAAGCAATTGTAAACATAAGTTAGCAAAATTTATTGAGACCTGAGCCAAAGCCAGAAGTTCTCATCATCCAATATTTCAGGCATGTTTTCAGCAGCATAACCATGAAGTTCATCGTAAATACGGGAATGGTATGCATTAATCTGAGTTTTCTCTTCATCTGTCAAAAGACTTTCATCGATTAAATCATTATCATAAGGGCAAAGCGTCAAATCTCTAAACCCTAGATTGGAATCATCTATCCTACAAACTTCAACTAGATTCTCAATCCTAACACCAAACTTTCCCTCAAGATATGCACCTGGTTCATTAGAAACCACATTTCCCTCAAATAGCGGTAGCATCCCTTTCGGACTTATAGATATTGGACCCTCATGAACGTTAAGCATATGACCCACACCATGTCCTGTTCCATGACCATATTCATATCCCAATTTTTTCATGCATTCTCTTGGGATTAGGTCGAGCTCGGCACCGGTGGTATCAGAACAAAATATTTCTCTTCCCAATGCCAAATGCCCTTTAAGCACCGCAGTATAAACTCTGCGCATTTCATTTGTTGTATTACCAATACCTATAGTTCTTGTAACATCGGTAGTTCCCGTGTCATACTGTCCACCGGTGTCAGCTAATAGAAGATTATTGTTTTCTACCAGACTGTTTTTCCCGGTACTAAAGGAGTAGTGGACTATGGCGCCATTTTCACCCGAGCCTAAAATTGGTTCGAAACTAGGCGTACGGTATTCTTGGCATTCTTTTCTGAACTGTACTAAAATATCACTGAGGTCAGATTCTCTCATAGGATTTTCATTTGGATTAAAACCAGTCTTTAACCAGTGAACAAATCTAGATAGGGCAAGACCATCCTGGATATGTGCTTTCCTCATTCCGGCAAGCTCAGTCGGATTTTTTCTGGATTTTAAAACCTCAATTAAACTGGGGACGTTCCTTATGGATTTTACCTTATCAGCCACTTGAATAAATCTATAGGGAGTTGTGGTATAGTCGGTAATTAGAACAACTTCATCGTCAAGGTTTTTCAAATCATCTAAAATTTTATAATAGTTTCCGTCATATAAAGTGTATAGCTTGGCTTCATCTAAGGAAATTAAAGCATAGCTGTAGAAAAGGGGGCTATTGTCAAAATCTGAGCCTCTTTTGTTGAAAAGCCAAGCAATATCGTCTAATGACGATACTAAATAATGTGTCGCACCTACCTTGTTCATGGCGGCTTGAAGTCTGGCTATTTTACTGGTAGAGGTTTCTCCTGCAATGACATCAGGGAGGGAAATTATTTTTTCACATCTGATGGCAGGGCGCTCTGCCCATATTTTTGATATGAGGTTTAGATGTTTATAATTTAGCTTTGGAGCAGATTTTTTTATATCAATTAGCTTTTGGGCCGGCATTATAATAGTATCTATACCTAGGAAGTTTAGACTGCCATTCTTTGATAAGCGTGTAACAAGGTCTTTATAAGATTCTGTATTTGGAATCCCCTGTTTCATAAGTTTAATTTCAGGGGGAAGCTGTTGTTTTGCCTGAAGGAAATATCTGCTGTCAGTCCAAAGAAATGCTTCTTTTTCTAATATAAGAACGTCTCCGGCTGAGCCGGTAAATCCTGTAATAAATGCTATTTCATGATAATGGGAGTCCAACATTTCTGAACCATGAGGATCGCTCATGGGAAGAAAATAACCATCAATTCTATTTGATTTCATCAACTTTCTTAAATCAGCTATGCGTTTTGAAATAATTTCATTTTTTAAATGTTTTGTCATAGATTTATCCTCTTTTATTAATTTAGAATTCTATTGCTTAAGGCTCCGGAATTGAACTTGGGTCAATTAAGTTGGAATTCTATTTTCCGGAATCAGTATCTGCTAATTTGCAAATGTTTTGCCTCAGCTCAGGGAATAGATGT
The DNA here is from genome assembly GCA_050908895.1 of Eubacteriales bacterium KG125. Lineage (GTDB taxonomy): Bacteria > Bacillota > Clostridia > Peptostreptococcales > Anaerovoracaceae > S5-A14a. The sequence continues at coordinate 513,602 of CP171222.1, forward strand.
CGTGGCATTTTTAGACTTAAGTAATATGAAAAAAATCCCATCGAAATTCCTGTTACGAGCCCGGCAAACAGTAAAATTGGGAAGTAGTAAAATATTTTGTTGTTAGATACCAGCTGAGCAGCTAAGGCAATCTGTCCTAAATTATGAAATACTCCTCCTCCCATGGATACTCCAACAATACTGAATTTATCGGTTTTTTTCAAAAACACCATAGCAATAAAACTGATGGTAGCTCCTGCCATAGAGTAAATTATACCAAAGGTTCCTGAGAACAAAAGACCTGCCATAAATATGCGGATCACGTTAATTGACATTGCATATTTCAAGTTAAGTCCATAAAGTGCGATGATGATTACAATATTCGCAAGACCTAGCTTTATTCCCGGAATGCCAAGACTAATGGGCATTAGGAATTCTATATACGTGAAAATTAAAGCTAGGCATGAAAGCATTGCAGCCAAGGTGAGTTTAGCAGTATTTAGTCTTCTTGCCTGCATATTATACCTTTGGCTTTTTCTGTTAATTGGAGATAACATCCAATGTTTCACCTCCTTTTCCCTTAATTTCAACTACGATCTTGTTAGGTAAACAAATAATGGCTTGAGAGGTACGATTGATAGAACCTTGATGAACGCAGTTTTGATTTAAACAATCGGAAAAAGTCATTGAAACTTTGCCGTTCTTTATGGTAACATTATTCCTGTGACCGTTGTAATTGACTTCAATGGTCTGATTCTTATCAAGGTCATAGGTTCCATATATTTGTCCACCTGCTTTAATCACTACCTGATTGCCTGTATGGTCGTCACTGGTGACCAGAAACGTAGTTGCAAGCCCTATGATTACTAAGAATATGAACAAGGCTATGTCAGCCTTTTTGATAATGGAGGTATTTGTGAAAAAGTTTTTAATTATTTTAATGCTCATAACGTGTGTAATTATATCACATACAGCCTGTGGGGTAAACAAGGATGGAGGAAGCAATGGTACGACAAAAGATCCTGTTTCCAAAGAGGGATTCTTCTTTGATACCATATGCACTATCAGTATTTACGATATGGATGATATGAGTCAAGCAAAAGCGGAGAAACTGCTGGAAGATGCTTATAAAGAAGCGGAGAGATATGAGAAAATATTCTCAAGGCAAATAGAGGGCTCGGATTTGTGGACTCTCAATAATAAAGGATTCATAGAGATGTCTGCGGAGGCTATTAAGCCTTTAGAGGCGGGTATTAAGTATGGTGATTTATCTCACGGAGCTTTTGATATAACTATGGGATCAGTATTGGATTTATGGGATTTTCATAAGGATAGCGGGACAGGAAATTTACCCGATGAAAGTGAACTCAAAAAACGTCTGGAGACGGTCGGATATAAAGATGTTAGCATTGAAAAAAACAAGGACGGAAGCGGTAAAATTACTATAGCTAAACCAGGTCAAATTATAGACCTGGGCGGTGTAGCTAAAGGATATATATGTGATGAAATATCAGGTTTTCTTAAGAAACATGGTGTTAAATCAGCGATAGTAAATCTGGGGGGAAATATTACAGTGATTGGTAAGAAGCCCAACGGAGAAGCGTTTAAAGTCGGAATTGAAAAGCCTTATTCCGATAGAAAAGATATCATAGGTGCTGTGGATATGAATAATCAGACTATAGTAACTTCAGGAATATATGAAAGATATGTAGAGGTTGATGGAAAAAAGTATCATCATATTTTAGATCCGAAGACCGGGTGGCCAATTGATACAGATGTCGTTAGCGTTACTGTAGTCTCAAAATTCGGGAATTCTATGGAATGTGATGCGATGTCAACAACCTTGTTACTCTTAGGATCAGAAAAGGGTATGAAACTCGTTGAAAAAAATAAGGATATGGAAGCACTATTTCAGTTAAAAAATGGAGATATGATAAATACTTCAGGCTTTAAGTATGAGAAAAGGTAGAAATAATTGACAGAAAGTGATAAAATAAAGGGTAGATTTTAAAACAATGGAGGAAATATAATGGATTTGATCAAAGACATCACAGAGAAATTAAGAGGAAAGAATGCTAGGATCGTATTCCCTGAAGGCGAAGATAAGAGAATTCTTGGCGCATGTGCAAGACTTGCTGAAGAGGGAGTTATAACTCCGGTTGTTCTAGGAAAAAAAGAAGAAGTAGAAGCAACAGCTAAAGAAATCGGTGTTGACCTTTCCAAGCTGGAGTTTGAAGATATTGAGAATTCAGATAAGTTTACTCAGCTTGTGAATGCTTTCGTGGAAAGAAGAAAAGGCAAGGTAACAGTTGAAGAAGCTTATGAAATTGTTAAAAGTCCAAATTACTTTGGTACTATGATGGTTTACAAAGGATTTGCAGATGGACTTGTGTCCGGAGCTGTAGGGACAACAGCTGATACAGTAAGACCAGCCCTTCAGATTATCAAGACAGTACCTGGAATGACAAGAACAAGCGGTGCTTTCTTTATGTTAAGAGGGGATGAGATGTATCTGATGGCTGACTGTGCTATAAACATTGATCCTAACGCTGATGATTTAGCAGAAATTGCTGTTGCGTCAGATAAGACTGCAAGACAGTTTGGCCTTGACCCTAAGATTGCGATGCTTTCTTTCTCAACTAAGGGAAGCGCAAAGCACGAATTAGTTGACAAGGTAACTGAGGCAACTAAGAAAGCTCTAGAATTAAATCCAGAATTAAACTTAGATGGAGAGCTTCAGTTTGATGCAGCTTTCGTTCCGAGTGTAGGAGAGAAGAAAGCTCCAGGTTCAAAGGTTGCAGGACATGCTAATGTATTTGTATTCCCATCTCTTGAAGCAGGAAATATCGGATATAAGATTGGACAGAGATTTGGTGGCTTTGAGGCAATTGGACCAGTTCTTCAGGGGCTTAACAGTCCTGTGAACGACTTGTCTAGAGGATGCAACGAAGATGAGGTTGTATCTTTAGCTAAGGTTACAGCAGCTCAAGCTAAGCTATAATCAAGGAAAATAAAGCGGCTGTCAATTTATATAATGTGTAGAAATCCTATTTACTTTCAATTTGTCGGAAAGTCAAATAGGATTTTTTATATTTAAAGATAAAAATGAATAAACTCATGAAGATGAATATATTTATTTTATTTATTTATATTTTTAGAATTATATTGACAGGGGGGGGGGTAGTGGTAGTATACTACTAAACATTATGTACAGGTGATTTTAAAATTTGAAAATTTATGCAATAAAGGGAGATTAATGAGTAGGTTTAATTTAAAAAGAAAAAGGGGAAGATGTATCTTTGCTATAACTATTGGGATGCTGGTGATGTGGAATTTTATCAGTTTTTTTTATGGACATAACTATAAGATTATAGCTGCAGACACCATAAACCAAAGTTTAAAGGGAACCATCTATCACGACAACGAGTATAAAACTGTGGATGGAGCTGATGATACTAAAATAGTTGTTAGCGGTGAATTGCCTCAAGGTTCAAAAGTAAAGGCGTATAAGGTAAATTTAAAAATAGGAGGAGTGAAGCCGGCTTTTGCATATGATATCACAATCTTTGATAATGAGGGTAAAGAGATTCAGCCACAAAAAGGTGATGTATCAGTTAAAATAACCAACAAAAAATTGGAATTTATTAAAGACGCAAAAATTTACCACATTGAAAATAAAAGTGCGGAACCCGAGCTAATTTCCACGGTGGAGAACGATAATAGTGGCACTATATCATTTTCTGCAAAGAAATTTTCTATCTACGCGGTAGAAGATGCAGAAAACCTCCACTACAACACTTTTATGTTTTACGATGAAACCGGTAAAGAACTTGAGGATAGAAGAGTAAAGCTTACCACCGGTGAAATTCTTAAGGAACCGGGTGCTCCTCAAAAAAATAACGCAATTTTCGATGGATGGTATACCATGCCAGGAGGTGCCGGTGAGAAGTATGAAAATTGGATAAGGCAGCCGGCTCTATATGAGGATAAAGATATAAAATTATATGCAAATTATAGGTATGTTTATAATGTTTATTATCAGGCAGAAGCCAGAGAAGGCACGGAAGATAATCCGGTAATGACATTTTTTTATCAGAGCTATAGCGTCAAAGGCAACAGACTTTTAAATTATAGTGATATTCCTTTCCAAACAGAAGAGGGAAAGGCAGTTGTAGGTTGGTCCAAAGACGTAGATGGGAAACAGGCAGTTGAGCAATATTCACAAGTTAATGAAGATATGACATTATATCCTATAATAAAGGACGCCTATTGGATTACGTTTGATTCTGAGAAAGGAAGTTTTATAGATCCGGTATATGTTTTAAAAGGAGAAAAATCAAAATCTCCTAAAGCACCTATCAGACCCGGATATAAGTTTGTTGGGTGGTATGAAGACAAGGCATTGAGCAAGACATATAGTTTTGACCAAATTGTAAACAAGAACACTATCTTACATGCCAAATGGGAAAAAATACCAATTAATTATACTGTAATATATTGGCAGCAAAATTCAAGTGATAAGGTAAACCTAGATGATAAAGATAAAACATATTCATATTTTGATTCTGAAACTAGAACAGGATATGATGGTGAAATAAAAGAAGTAACTCAAAATGATAAGTCCAAGTCATACAAAGGATTTCACTACAATGGCAAAAAACAAGGAAATGTAACTGTGAAAGCTGATGGCTCTGCAGTTTTAAACGTGTATTATGACAGAGATGTGATGACCATTAATTTTTATAAACAGAAAAACAATTATTATTCTCAATACGAATTAAATCAGACGTTAAAAGGTCTCTATGGGTCATCGTTTTTAGACAATAACATTAAATGGCCGGAAACTAATCAAGGATATAGATGGGAATACACTGATAATGCCAAGACCTTTGGAGTATCATTTTTAGACTCCTTTATTTTTCCCAACGATTCAACGAATTCCAGAAAGAATGTGCTGGACATCTACGAGAAGAGATTGGAATCGAATGGATGGTCAATGGTGCGATTTTATAAAGAAAATGTAGATGGTAGCTGGAATGATTTACCATCAAACCTTTATTATACAACAGCAAATTCTTTCACAGCGACAGAGAAATATCAAGGGTATAGTTTAAAACACAAAAAATTAAGTCACAAGGTTTATGAGAGGATATATAGTATATATGGAAGTTCATATGCTTCATATTATAAGGGAGAATATATTGATAAATATATGGGCGATGTGAAACTTAATGACAGGATTCCAATTAACCAATATAATTCACCCAACCCAACATATAATTATGAGGGAATGTCAGAAAATGGGAATTATTTATATTCCTATCCAAGCGATTTGGGGCTTTACTTCTACAGGAAGTCATACAATTTTAGATATCTTTATGCTAGAAATAAAGCTGAGATAAATGGCTATAATAAGTCAATGAAGTATGAGGAAAGAATCACAAGTGAATTGGAAAAATCAGAACCTACTAGACCTATAGACAGCAACGGGAATAACTTGTTCCCGGACTATTACAAGTACAGAGGCTGGTTCAAAGACCCTAATGGACAAGAAAAATACAATTTTAATTCAGGGCAGAAAATAAAAGATCATGACGAGGTTGTCTATGCATTCTGGTCACCGGATACAGTAAAAGTTACATTTGATCCTAGAAACGGTGAAAATATTACTGAAAAAATTTTTAATGCCGGAGATTTTGTTCCAAAACCTGATAATCCTCAAAAGGCAAATTATGACTTTGCAGGATGGACTTTAGAGGATGGTACCCCATTTAACTTCAGCAAGCATATAACTGAAGATACGAAACTGGTAGCAAGGTGGATATCAAAAGTAGGCTATAGAACTACCTATGATCCTAATACTAGGTATTCCGAAGTACCAGGAGCTGAGGGAAAACCACATCAAGGTCCTAAACTGTATGTACCTGGGGCACCGGCAAGAGTCGTAAGTATAGGTGATGATTGGGGATGGAGCGCTCCTGATAAAGCAGTGTTTTATAGTTGGAATACAAAGCCCGATGGAACCGGCAAGAAATACTACCCTGGCCAACAAATTACTCTGGATAACGAGAACTTAACCCTTTACGCAATATGGACCAAACAGAATTTGGCACCTATTCACTATGATTTAAACTATATAAACCCTAAAACGGGAGCTAAGCCTAAAGTTATTACCACATATCATGAGAATAACAGAGATACTTTGCTAGGGGAAAAAGGTGTGACAGAACAATTAAAAAGACCGGGATATAGATTTCTCGGTTGGAGCAAGGAATCAAAGTCACCAAAGGAGAAGATGTTACCTGATGAATGGAATAAGTTATCAAACGATGAAAAAATTCGTAAAGAGTCAGAATGGGACAATAGTCTATGGCAAAATGGAAAGACTGTAAGGGTAAATACCGAGGGTATAGATGTGAATGGTGATAAGGTGAACACACTATATGCCCACTGGAGCCCGGTTACCAATATAAAGATTATCACCGAAATTGAAGGTAATATGGCAGATTCATCTAAAGAATATGAATATCAATATGATGCGAAACGTCTAAATTTAGGAGTTGATGGCAAATTATCCATTAAACCGTCCGTATCGGGAATTGCATCTCCGGAAGATTTAAAAAACTTGAGACTAGGGACAAAAGTTTCCATTACAGGAAATAACTATTCCGATGAAGGATACAAGTTGCTGTCAATAAATGGAGTAGATGAAGATGGCAAACCCGTTGGTATAGTTGAAAATGATAAAAACAAATGGAGTATAGATGATGTAGGAGGAGTGGAAAACATAACAGTCACTTATAAATATCGAAAAAACATAGATACTCCTACAGGTTTAAAACAAGACAATATACCTTTTGTTGTCGGTATAACAGTTAGTCTATTCATGGCATACATATTCTTAAAAGGGAGGAATAGACATGACGGATTCTGAGAAAAAAATAATCGAATTTCTCGAGAAATTAAAATTCAAGAAAAAATTTCTAGGAGTGGATCCAAGAGATGTTTGGACGAATATTGATAAACTTAACTCTTTGTATGGTGCAGCGATTAACGAAATTGAAACTAAATCGCAAATAATAATTGAGGAGAAAGAAAAGAGAATTGTGCAACTTGAAAAATATATAGAGAAATATTTAATCCAAGAAGGACGTGGATTGAAATGATGGAAGAATCTGTGATAAAAATAGCAGATACTGTAATTAAAAACAGAAGGCGGAGATTAAAAAATCAAGAAGATATATTTCATTTTATTAAGAAAATAATACTGCTTATAATATGTATATATATACTTTTTCAAGGTATTTTCGGCATTATTCCAATGAAAGACATGACTATGAGTCCTAGAATTAGCCCGGGAGACCTAGTGCTGTTTTACCGACTTAACCATAACTATGGAAATCAAGATGTGGTAGTTATAGAGATAGATGGAGAGATGCATTTAGGACGAATCGTAGCTAAGCCGGGAGATAAAGTAGAAATTACAGATAAAGGCGAAATAATCATAAATGATAGTTTGGTTGTTGAAAATGATATATTCTATCAAACAAAACCTTACGATAGCAAAGTAAAATATCCTGTAAATTTAATAGATGATGAATTCTTTGTTTTGGGAGACTTTAGGGAAGGTGCCAAGGATAGCAGAGTATATGGAGCTGTAAAAGCCAAAGATTTAAAAGGACAAGTAATGACTGTATTGAGAAAGTCTAGTTTATAAAATAATGGGAGGAAAAATGAATAAGTTATTAAAGAAAAATTTAGTTGTAGTAATGGGAGGACTACTTGCAATAAGCATTGTAGTACCTGTATTTGCACAGGAGAGTGCACCTAAGATTGTTGAAATAAAAAAGGTAGTTGAAAAACAAGCGGATGTCTATGCCCCGGCAACAACCTTTAAGTTCGAAGTCAAGCCTTGGGAGGGTCCTGAACAGACAGCAGATTCAGCTACAGGGAAAAAGGAAATAAAAAAGGGACCTGAAGGTGGAGTAAGTATGGAGGATGCTGATATTGTATCCAGCCCTAAAGATGAAGACATTAATAAAGAGAAAATAGAATTAACAGATACTGCTAAACTTAAGATTAATGAAGATAAATTTACCGCTCCGGGAATATACAGATATGTTGTTACTGAGAATAAAGGGAATTATAAGGGTATAAAATACGCTGAAACTAAAAAATATTTTGATGTATATGTCAACAGTGAGAATAAGCCTTACAGCTACACTTTTGTAAAAAATGGTGAAGAAGGCAAGTCAGATGAAAAAGACACAGAGGCGTTTATAAATAAATATGACCCTAAGGGAGATGAAACAGAAGAAGATAAGTGGATATCAAGTGTTAAAGTAAAGAAACAAGTCGATGGAACGATGGGAGATAAGAACAAATCATTTAACTTTAACATCAGCGTAAAAGGTCAATCAGGAGAAAAATTTTACGTTAAAAAGAGCACCGGAGAAAAAGTTGCAACAATTGATTCGGATGCTCAACATCCTACTACAGTACAGCTGAAGAACAACGAGGAAATAGAAATTACAGGGCTTTCCAGTGATGATAAGTTTACCGTTGAAGAAGAGGATTACTCAAAAGAAGGATATAAAACTAAGTACACGGTTGGAGACAAACAGGAACCTGATGCTAAAGATAAGGCATCAACAAAAGATGGAGTGAACGTTACCGTTACTAATACCAAAGAGGTGAATACTCCAACAGGATTGATTATAGCATATGGACCATATATTGCAGTGCTTGGTTTTGCAATCGTTCTATTCGCAATATTTGCGGGAAGACGACGAGATGAACTAGCCGAATAGTAAGAGGAATTAAATTGTGAATATAAAAACCTTTGAGACAGCAGGAACTATCGCTCGAAAAGGCGATAGAATTATAAGCAGAATGGCTTTATTGTTAGCAATTCTGCTCCTGCTTTACAGCTCATACACTATATGGGACAATTATATGATAGAAAAGCGTGCCTTTGCATCCAATGATCTTATGAGATATAAGCCGACGAGAGAAAAAGAAAGTTTTAGCGAGTTAAAGAAAATTAATCCGGATGTTATTGCGTGGCTTACAATCCCTAAAACCCATATAGATTACCCTGTGCTTCAAGGTAAAACTAATCAGGAATATCTAAACAAAGGTCCCAAAGGTGATTTTTCTATATCAGGTTCTATATTTATAGATTCTCAAAATTCCAAAGAGATGACAGACCAATACTTGCTTTTATTCGGACATCATTTGCATAATGGAGCAATGTTTGGAGATGTGGTAAAGTTTGTGAATAAAAAGTATTTTGATAACCGAAAAACAGGGACACTGATGACGGAAAGAAAAAAATATAAAATTAAATTCTTTGCGGTTTTAAGAACTACTGCATCCAACGAATTAATTTATAATACATCAAATCAATCTCAGGAGAAGTTAGCTCAATTAATTAGTTATATTAATGAAAATGCTGTTCAGAAAAGAGACATAAAGATATCAGATAAGGATAAAATAGTGGCCCTTTCTACATGTACTGAAGCCACAACAAATGGTAGGATAGTTTTGTTTGGTAGATTGATTTAAAAAAAGTATATAAGTATAAAAAGGCAGATTTACTGCCTTTTTCATTTTGCCATACTAAATGTAAATTCTTTAATAGAAGAGTCTATATATATTAACAAATCTTTTGAGAAATCATCCATTTTACTCTCACCATAAATAGTAACAGATAGGCATATTTTGCTTCTGGATATATTCTTAATAAGCGAATAGAAAGAGCGAGCAAGCCTTATGTCCTGAATCATAGCCCAATCAAATTCTTTTGGTAGACAGCAGCTATATGATTTTAAAGATGAAGGAATGATGTAGCAAAGTGTTTGCAAGTCCTCTTCAGTTAAATATTGCCGCAAGTCTATATGAAATTTTTCAACTAATTTCTCAATAATGATAGAAAGACCGAAATATTTTATATTGGGACATGAGCTGATTTCTACAGAGTAATTTTGACTGTCAGATGGTTTAGAATCGGAAATTTGTTTTTCTGTTTCCATCCCTTTAATTTCTTTGTATTTTTCAACTAATTCGGATGATGGTGAGATGCCCAGATTTACAGCGAGCTTATTACGAAATTCAGAATAATAAATTAAAGCAGCGCTTTTTTGTCCTAGGGAGGAATAGATATCTAAGTATTCCCATGCTATTTTTTCATCAAATGGTTCTGATTGGCTTAATTCATCAAGAAGAAGTTTACATTTTTCAAAGTGCTTTGAATCCTTGTATCGCTGAAATAATTCGAAATAAAGGGAAGTTTTTCTGTCTTCCAGACGGCGCCTTAACCTTATAATAAACTCGTTATATTCGTCACAATTTTTAAAGAAAAAACCTTCCATGAATTCCCCATTAAAATGTTTTCTTAGGGATTCAAGATAGTCTGTTGGATGCTCCCTATAGCTGGAGTCTCTAAGGATGTTTATTACATCACAGCTGAAATCATATTTACCGTTAATCTCATATCCATTAGAGACGGAATTAATTAGTTCGTTTTTCTTTTCATCCTGAGGAAGAAGCTTTCTTATTAACCAAAGGTTATATCGGAGATTATATTTTCCTGCATCTTCTGTACTCTCAGGCCATAGATAAGAAATCAGCTTTTCCTTAGAAACATATCCACTGTTATTAACAAGAAGTAGACTCAGTAGTGCAAGGGTTTTTCCACCAAATTTGGATGTTATATCATCTCCGTCAAGAACAATTTTGGTTATGCCGAGATACTTTATTTCTACCATGAATTCACCTCTTGAAGCGGAGCTCTATTAAAGAGCATTTCTCCCGATTTAATCGTTATATCCACTTTTATATCTTTGAGTATATCGGAAGGCGTTGATAAAACATCTCGGTCAAGTATAATTAAGTCAGCCAACATGCCCTCTCTTATATTTCCTCGTATTTTTTCTTCAAATATAGCATAAGCACCGTTACTAGTATACATCCTAATAGCCTCAAATATATTTCCTTGACTGGATCCTACGGGATGATTTACGACGGCGTGTATTCCAAGGAAAGGGTTCATTTCACATACATCGCTGTCAGAGCCTGCACAGATTTTAACTCCGGCATCTAATATATCTCTAAATCTGTTAGTTCTAATATATTTATCGCCTAGACGGTCTTCATACATTTTCCCTTTGCCACCCCAATAAAGTTCGTAAGTCGGGTTCATTGAGAAAATTATACCCATATCAGATGCTTTTTGAATTTGTTCTTTTGTAGCCAGTTCCACGTGCTCCAGCCTATGTCTAAGCCCACGTATACCGGATTTATAAATAGCATATTCATGAGCATTTAACACTAGTTCTATGGCTCTGTCTCCAATAGTGTATAAGGATAACTGCAAGTTTCTTTCGTAGCATTTTAAAACAAATTCATTTATTTCATCCTGAGAAAATAAAAGTCTGCCCATATGTCCGGGCATATCATTATATTCAAAGGATAATGCTGCTGTCCGCGCTCCCATTGTTCCATCAATATATAGGCTACCTCCTACACGAGAGAGACCCATTTCTTGAATTTGATCTAAGTCGTGGGTTTGATAAAAAAGGAATACATCTATAGGGAATGTATCATAGTTTTCGTATACAAAGTTAGCATCTTTGTCACTATACATGTATCCGCCTTCCATTGCATTAATTGTGGTGATGCCATTTGATAAAATATTCGGTATTAATTTTGTTACATTTTGCATTCTGCGGCGGTCTTCATATTTGTTTAGGATATTAGTCCTTAGAGCGGCATTTGCACTTCCCTTGAAGATTCCGGTTGCGACACCATCTGAATCGGATTCTATGCCATGAAGACGGTAGGGTATTTTATAAAATAATAATCCATAAGTGTTGAGCATGCTTACTTGGTAATCAATATTGCTAATCCAAAGAACCTTATCCCCGGAAATTTGGTCAAGAGTTTTTCTATCAGGATATTTGCCCTCTTTAAGAAAACCTTCGTCAAGTCTAAAACAAAATATTTCTTTATCCAAGTTTTGGCTTGCATAGGCTTTGATCATATTGCCAATATCACGGTAGTTTGAGACATTAGATAGGTTAACAAAGTCCGAATTCATAGCAGTTTGAAGTAGATGAAAGTGACTGTCAATAAATCCCGGCAAAACAGATCTTCCATTTGCATTAATCATTAAAGTTTTCTCGCCTTTAAGAGTGGAATATTCATCACCATTTCCTGTAGCGATAATTATTTCCCCGCTGATAGCAACCCAATCCCATAAGGTTTCTTTTACTACGTCCAGACACCTTCCGTTGTAGATTATCTTTTCTGCTTTCATAATAATTTCCTCATATGTTGACAGTTATATTATAAAAGGGGATGGTTTTGACCATTTTAAAGTAGTAAAAGTGTAAATTACCATAAGGTCAAACTGCTCATCCCCTTACGCTAATTCCTATTGTATCATATATACGCAGGAACCGGCTAAATAAGTTTGTTCAATTTTTATATTTTTAATTTCATTTTCATCAACGGAAAATATATCTCTGTTCAAAACAACTAAGTCAGCAAACTTGCCCTCTTCCAATGTACCGAGATAATCTTCCTGACCTGTAGCATAGTGGACGTTTTTTGTAAACATGGATAGTGCATTAAAAACATCGAGCTTTTCTTCCGGGAAGAATCCCCCTAGAGGATTACCATCGAGGTCTTGTCTTGTTACAGCTGCATAAATACCTATAATCGGATCATAGGTCTCAACAGGGCAGTCAGATCCTCCGGTTAAAATTAATCCTTGTTCTACCATTGTTCTCATAGGATAGCTATTTTGCGCTCGCTCAGGACCTAACAGATGTTCTAACCAGTGGAGGTCGGTGCATATAAATGTGGGTTGCATATCGATTACTACCGGGAGTTTTTTCATACGCTCAATTGAAGGTGGGTCAGCTATTTCTGCGTGAATAATTCTAAATGGCAATCGATTTGATGCAAGATTTTCCGGAGCCAGACCTTCGTATCTGCGTATTGCTTCCTCAATGGCATCTAGGGTTACATCAAGTGCTCTATCGCCAATGGCATGTATTGCCGGTTGATAACCTTTTCCATAGGCATCTGATATTAAATCTATGAGTTCATCTTCAGTAGAAATTAATAACCCTTTTGCATTTGGATTGTTGGCATAAGGCTCCCTGAGAGCAGCTGATTCAGACCCTAAAGATCCGTCAGTAAACACTTTGAAAGCACCATATTGAGTAAGTCTGTATGGGTTTTTCAAGTCATCTTCTGAAATTTCTTCTTGCTCAAAATAGTCATCAACGCAGACGGTAACTCTTAGGGGTAATTTATTCTGTTTTTCAAAATTTCTGTAAACGTTGATATCTTCGTTATATTGCCATATTTTTGCTGCATAGGTATGGATTGTGGTTATACCTTTTGAAGTCATGTCGGAAAGTGCAGATTGGAAGATTTCATCTCTTGTTTTTTCGTTCTCAAGAGGGTTTGGGAGTATATCATCGAAAATCTTCGTTGTCTGCTCTCTCAAAATACCGGTGGGATATCCGTCTTCATCGAGCTCAATCTTGCCGCCGAGCTCACTAGTTGCATATCTGCCAATACCGGCAAGTTTGAGACCTTGGCTGTTGGCAACTACACAGTGAAGACAAGTTCTTTTTAGGATTATCGGGTGAGAATCGCTGATGCTGTCCATTTCCTCAAGGGTAGGGAATCTGTTGTCTGACCACTTTGTCTGGTCAAAGTTGACACCTTTTATCCACTGGCCTTTTTCTGTAGACTCCGCTTTTTCTTTCATCTTTGCAATCATTTCACTTATTGATTTTACTCGGGATAAATCTACATATGTCAAGTTTTGACAATGAGCATAAAGGTGCAGATGTGAGTCAGCCATTCCTGGAATCATAGTTTTACCTTGCAAATCGATAACTTCTTCTGCAGGAATATTTTGTTCATTACCCACGTATTTTATAATCCCGTCTTTTACACCTAGAGATGAGTAAATATCATCAGGTGAGACCATTGTGTGAATTTTACCGTTGATAAATAGTTTATCAAGCATTTTCTACCTCCTTATCAACATCGTCTTCCTTCCATACGAAGATACCCGTAATAGCATAGAATGCAGCAACTATTGGAACGAGCCATAGCATGATGCAATATGGTGCATAGTCAAGGGTTTTAACTCCTAATACTCCTGAGAAATATACGGCTCCAAGGGACCAAGGTAGCAAGGGATCAAGGCAAATACCTGAGTGTTCACAAGTACGAGAAGCTACAGTTTTCTTGATTTTTAGCTTTTCATATCCTTCAATGAACATTCTGCCCGGTATAAGGATTGAAACATAAGGACTTGCCGAAAGCATAATTGTCATGAACCCGGTTACCATCTGAGTTAAGATTAAGTTTCTAGCACTTTTTGTAATTGCCTTCATGCTGAATAGTAATGTGTTGAGAACACCTGTCTTTTCTAAGATACCACCATATGATAATCCCAGATATCCTATGGAAACGGTCCACATCATAGACTGAAGACCACCTCTGTTTAGAAGTAGATTTACATCTTTACTTGCCGTTTCAATTTTAAATCCATAATTCATATAGCGCATCATGTCTATAATATCATATCCTTGAAGCACTATTGCGATAATCATTGCAATCATAGCAGAAGTAACAATAGTAGCAAGAGCATTTACTTTCTTTAAAGCAAACATTAAAACAATCAGCATAGGAATAAGGCTTATTATTGCATGAGCGGCATCCAAATTAAAGTTGGTAGAAAGAATCCTAAGTGTTTCGCTGACTTTTGCATTGTTTATTTCAACAGCAGAAAATTTAGTTTGAATAACTCCAAAAAAAACTATTGTAACGATATAAGCAGGTATAGTGGCTGTAGCCACACTCTTAATGTGATCAAAAATATTAACCTCACATGTACCTGATGAAAGATTAACAGTATCGGATATTGGAGACATTTTATCGCCGAAAATGGCACCACAAATAATTGCACCGGCAGTCATTGCAGGCGGTATATTCAATCCACCACCAATTCCCATAAGGGCTACACCAAAGGTTGCAGCAGTTCCCCAAGATGTTCCGGTGCATAATGTAGTAATGGCACACACTAAAGTTGCCGCGATTAAAAATATGGATGGTGAAATAATTTTCAATCCATAAAAAATCAGCGTAGGTATGGTGCCCGCGGCAATCCATGCAGGAATCATAACACCGATGAACATTAGTATCATCATTGATACCGTAGCTATTTTGCATCCGTGAATAATACCTTCTTCTACAAGTTTAAAATTGGTTTTAGTAAAAACTTTAAGTATAATTACTGCAAATACGGAGGCAAATATTAATGTCATGTGTACATCCGGCTCGCCTACTGTAATTAGCTGTAGGGCAAAACAGACTACTAAAAAAAGTACTATTAGTAGGCTTACGCCCAAAGAAGGATTTTTAATCTTTTCATTTGTTTCATTCATGATAACTTTCTCCTTTTTTTAAAAAAATTATATATAAATATGTTTGATAGAGTTTCCTAGAATATGTTTGTTAAAAAAATAATTTTGTTGCAGTTTAAACTTAAAATAAACACATGATAAACTTTTAACCTGAATTAATATTGAATGATAAACTTTTAATAATCTGTGGTATACTATAGTCAGAAAAATATCATAATTGTAAGCAGTTATCTAATAAAAATTTTAAAGGGGGAAATTGTGAAACCAATTACCATTGAGTTAGAACGTGGGAATAGGAAAAATCCCATATATATACAGCTGTATAAATACCTTAGATCGGAGATTGTGTCGGGGAATCTTCCACAAGGGTATAGGCTTCCACCTCTTAGACAGATTGCGAAAGAACAGAAGCTGAGTTTAACTACTGTAGAGCTGGCATATGGGCAATTAGCAGTTGAGGGTTATATAGAAAGTAAACCCCAATCAGGCTTTTATGTGGCCGAAATTCCGGGACCTGCGATGATTGGCAATTCAGGTAATAATGGTAAATATGGTTTTGATTATTCTATCAATGATAGATCTATAAAAGATTATACTTTGCCTCAAAGCCCATATATAAGTGATCCTAATGCTTTTGACTTTAAAAAATGGAGAAAAGTTGTTATGAGAGTGTTGGATTTGCATACGGATTTGCTTATGCAAGAGAGTGATCCGCAAGGTGAGGCGGCATTAAGATATGAGATAAGCAAATATATTCTAAATTCACGAGGGGTTAAATGTCAGCCGGAGCAAATAATAATTGGTGCAGGAACCCAGCAGATAACGGGGCACATAGGAAGACTTTTAAAACTCGTAGGAATAAAACTTGTATGCACAGAAGAACCCGGATACCTTCCTGTCAGAAGGATTTTTAAAGATCAGGGGCTTTTTTTAAATCAAGTGCCGGTGACAGATCAAGGAATCAACATAGATATTTTGCCAAATTCGAGGGCGGCTGTTTATGTATGCCCTAATAATCAATTTCCTACAGGTGCCGTAATGCCTATTGGCAGAAGATACCGTTTACTAGAGTGGGCCAGAAATACCAATAGTATAATAATAGAAGATGATTATGACAGTGAACTTAGGTACTTCGGAAGGCCTATTTCATCAATGCAAGGCTTAGAATCAGACGAATATCCCTCTCATGTAATATATTTGGGCAGTTTTTCTGCAACCTTGTTTTCCGGCATGAAGATAAGCTATATGGTTTTGCCGGAGGCATTCATGGAATATATGGAGATTCTATTAGAAGGGTATACTCAAACATGCTCAAAGACGGAACAGATGGCTTTAGCCTATTATATGGAAGACGGCCACTATTATACAAATATAAAGAAACTTAGGAACTTATGTGGGAGAAAGTTGTCCATATGTCTTAAAGTGATTGATAACTATGATCCTCAAGTAATAACTGCCGATCATACGGAATCCGGGCTTAACATAATTTTGAGGGTATCCACTAACAGAACCTTTGAGGAAATGGAAAAAATTGCCCGAGATATGGGTGTGTTTGTCTCTCGTGGTGAAGAGGTACTTTATCAAGAAAGGAAGAAGCCGGTAATATTTTATTATTCCAGGTTGCCGGAAAATTCGCTTAAATCTCTAACCAAGGAGATGATAGATAAATGGATAGAAGAATAGTTTTAATTAGGAGGTTTTAAATGGAATTTCAGGAAGTTTTGAAAATGCGCCAGAGCATAAGGTATTTTAAAGATCAAGATGTTAAGGATGAGGATATAAAAGAAATGATTTTCGCGGCATCTATTGCACCGTCAGGTAAAAACACACAAAATTGGCATTTTGTAGTAATTAAGGATAGAGATATTATGGAAAAAATTGCTTCTGCTGTAGAAGAAAAGAATGGAAGCATAGTAAATGAAATGAAGAAAATTGATGAAGGAAAAGCGATTAGATTTGAGAAATTTTGTAGAAATTTCACGCTGTTTTTTTTGAAAGCACCTGTTCTGATTGTAGCTTTGGCTAAGGAATATATTCCTTCAGGTTATATGGAGTATAAAATGATAAATGATCAAGAAGATGCAGGGATTAATGTAGAAAAATTCGGAAACATAGAGGTTATTTCTAATAGACTCAAATATGAGAAAAATCCAGGTATGCAGAGCTTTGGAGCAGCCATTGAAAACTTCACTTTAAAAGCTGTAGATTTGGGTTATGGAAGTTGTTGGCTGACTTCTGCAAACTATGCTGCAGATGAGATTGAAGAAATAATTAAGGCATCGGGACGCATAGATAGGGGAATTTTTGGAGAACAGGGATATTTTATGGGAGCTATGTTAGCTTTAGGTGTGCCTGAAGAGGGGAAAAATAAAAGTCCTAAAAAAATGTCAATTGATGAGATTTCCACTTTTATATGAATATATAAATAACCTGGATTATATGATATAATCCAGGTTATTTATTAGATACTGAGCAGCTCTGATTTCATCGGGCACTATGCGCATGAGATGTTTTGTTGCAAAAATACTATTTTCCCCGTATTCCTTGAAGCTGTCAAGGATATATAGAACCAAATGTCCATGTACCCTTACATTCTTAAGTGATGAAAATGACATAAGAGAAATTAGAGTTGACAATCGATTTTCCACGGCATGGGTATATTTTTCTCTATAAATTTTAATAGCTTTTTGCAGCCTTATGTTTACCGAATCTCTATCGTAAACCGCAGCGGGATCAAGATGAAAATATTTACAGGACGCATCTACCTGAACTAGCTCTGATGATGTGAACTGACCTTTTAGGAATGTATAGTAGTCACCGTCAAGGATAGAGAAGGCTTTAAGTGTATCCAGGTATCCTAAAATTGTAGCCCTTTTGGATTTTGCTGTTTGAAAGTTCAAAATGTTTCCTAGGTGATGTTTGGGTTTTATAAGTATGTAGGTTTCGTCCTTTGGTGAGGGAGAAACTTTTTCGGAGTCATGACGATCAATTTCAACAGCAATTATAAACTTGGCGCCTTTTTCTCTTGCCATGGAAACAGGTAAATTATTTGCATAGCCACCATCTATGTATGATTTACCATCAATTTCATAGCTGTGTACAGCAGGGAAGGCAGCACAGCTGGCACAGATAAAATCGAAAAGTTTTCCTTTAGGAATATCTTCTTTCCATAAATAAAGGGGGTTCATTGATGGAAACTCGACTGTTACCAAGCCATAGTCAATGGACCTTGTACGAATTTTTTCTTCTGAGAGAAAATCATCCATAGATTTTCTCAAAGGAGCCCCACTGGCGCCTCCACGGAGAACAAACTCCCTAAAATAATCAATGCTTCGGGGATTTTTTTTAATGGAAAAAACCGCATCAGTCTCAAGGACTTTCCACAGCTCGATAGCCTCGTCAATTTTATCGTTTACATAGGATGCCCCGATAAGAGAGCCTACAGAGGTGCCAACAACAACACATGGATTTATTGCCAACTGTGATATGGCTTTGATGACACCACATTCATAGGCTCCACGAGCACCGCCTCCCCCGAGCACTAAACCAACTTTTTCCCGTCTGGCTTTTTTTACTAATTCTGACATAAAAACTCCAAATTAACTATTATTTATTCATACATTATCTTCGAAATACATTGGCAATACGCCTAATTTTATTTAAAATACCCACATTATATTTATTTGTTTTATATAAATCATTATCAACAATAAATTTAGCTGCTGCACAGGTTTCGTCAAACGCTTCAGATACCCATCCTCTGCTTAAGAAATCTTGCTGTCCTGTTTTAATCATTTTCGCTGATATTGCAAGAATCAATTTACCATAACCATCGTTTTTTCTTACTCCATCCAGAGATTCAGATTTTAAAATAGATGAGAGCATGCTCAAAGCCTCCTGCTCATTATATCCCTTTGACTTTTCGTATTTTGTTATAGATTTATTTAAGGCAGCAACAAAATGGCTCTTGTCGTAAACTTCTGCCGGGCTTAGATTGAAAAACCTGCCACAGCAATCTGCTCCGAAAAGCTCCTCGTCATTTTCAAATGAACCATGCTTAAAGCAATAGTAGTCTCCATCGTATTTACCTAAGGCTTTTAATGCATCAAGATATCCCATTTTTAACATAACTTTTTGCCTGTCAGAATCAAAATCCAATGGGAAGCCAAGTTGCCATTTTGACGAGATAATTGTTATATTCTTTTTAAATTTTCTACCTATTTTCTTTTCTATACCATGTCCCAGAAGATCTATTGCATAGACTATGTTAGCTCCCCTTTCAAGTGCCATTGTAACAGGCATAACGTCCGCATAAGCCCCATCTATATATTTTTTCCCGTTTATCTTGTGATATTTTACCATTGGAAATGGGGAGGCACTGGCTAAAATATAATCCTTGATATAGCCTGAAGGTATGTCTTCCTTCCATAGATAGTGACCTTTAAGTCTAGGGATTTCCATAGTTACCAGTCCAAAATCAACTCTAGACTTTCGAATCTTACTCTCATCTATATATTTGTTTATGCCGTCCCGTAAACCTTTGGGGTCGGCTCCTTTGTTGAAAATGAATGCTCGGACAAAATCCCAAAGATTAGCATCTTGCTCAACTTCAAAAAGATGATCTGTCTCTAATGAAGAAAACATTTTAACTGCAATCTGAAGGTCTTTCTGGCAATATAAAGCGCCAACCAGAGTTCCCGATGATGAACCGGTAACGATGTCTGCCTTTATGCCTAATTTGTTTAAAGCAATGAGGGCGCCACATTCATATGCCCCTTTGGATCCGCCTCCAGCCAAAACAAAAGCAATTTTTTCGCTTCTCACTTTAAATCCCTCCGTGTTTTATGATATACTATACAAAATATTATATCAGAAATGAGAGGAGATGTTAATAAAATGGATGATAGACTTAAAGCCATTGTTGACGAGAGTGATAATATTGTTTTTTTCGGCGGCGCAGGTGTATCAACCGAAAGTGGCATACCTGATTTCAGATCTGAGAAAGGACTTTATCATGCAAAGGAGGTCTATGGATATCCACCTGAACTTCTTATAAGTCATACTTTTTACAAAAATAACCCGGAGCTTTTCTTTAAATATTACAAAGAAAATTTAGTTTGGAGAGAGGCAATGCCAAACGATGCTCATAAATCTTTATCTAAGTTAGAAAGCATGGGTAAGCTCAAGGCTGTAATCACACAGAATATCGATGGACTGCATCAGAAAGCCGGCAGCAATAATGTTTATGAGTTGCACGGAAGTGTTAATAGGAACTACTGTGAGAATTGTGGCGCATCGTATGATTTAGAGTATGTAATGGACAGCTCTAATAACAAAAGAGGCACAGAAATTCCAGTATGTAAAAAGTGCGGTGGTATAGTTAAGCCGGATGTTGTATTGTATGAAGAATCCTTAGATGAAGATGTTATTTATAAAGCTGTAGATGCAATTTCAAAGGCGGATACCCTTGTAATAGGAGGGACTAGCCTTGTAGTTTATCCGGCGGCGGGATTGATTAATTACTTTAAAGGTAAAAATCTAGTTTTAATAAACAAAACGAAAACAAGTTTTGACTCAAAAGCTGGACTTGCAATCTATGATTCAATTGGAAAGGTAATGAAATTTGAGTAATTATTTAATAAGCAACGACGACGGAATTAATGCAGCGGGCATAAAAGCCCTGGTTGAGACGTTGTCTGATATAGAAAATGCAAGGGTGTATGTGTGTGCACCTGATGGACAAAGAAGTGGAAATAGCCAAAGTATATCTCTGGCAAAGACTGTATTTGTGCAAGAGGTAGAGATGAAAGGTGCTGAAATTGCCTGGTCGACTACAGGAACACCGGCAGACTGTGTGAAAATAGGAATACAGAAATGCGAAGAAATGGGAATAGAATTAGATATGGTTTTCTCAGGCATAAATATGGGTAGTAATTTAGGGAAAGATACCTTGTATAGTGGAACTGTCGGAGCAGCAAAGGAGGCAGCAGTAGCCGGCTACAAAACAGTTGCTATCTCAGTGGAGGGTCATCATCCAAAGTATTTTGATTGTGCTTGCAAGGTTGCGATTGACACAATTAATAAGTTAAAAGATCAATTTGTACCCAGTATGATTCTTAATGTAAATGTACCCGATATGCCTATTGATGAGATTAAAGGAGTCAAGTATACTAAGCTAGGCCCAAGATATTATAAGGATAGGTTTTGGGAACACAGTAACGAGGGACCGGGAGCTTATAGGCTTGATGGTATGCCGGAGGATTTCTCAGATTTAGGAGAGGAATATGATGTATGGGCAATTCAACAAGGCTACGCGAGTATAACGCCTCTGCATTTTGATTATACAGATTATGAAGTTCTGGAGGAGATTAGGAAATGCAATCTAGAAATTTAAGAGTAAGAAGAGAGGATGCGGTTCTTGTAGCTATAGATTATCAAGAAATGCTTATGCCTGTTATGTCTAACATTGACATTTTAAGAGATAAGGTTATGAGAATTGTAAAAGGAATGGGTGTCCTAGAGATACCGGCTATATTCACTGAACAATATCCAAAAGGATTAGGAAAAACGGAAAATTTCGAGGTGTTTAGAGCAGTTTTGGGTGATTTTCCTGTTGTAGAGAAAGACAGTTTTTCTGCATTTGGAGGAGAGACCTTTGAAGACACTTTGAAAGCTACAGGAAAGAAGACTGTTTTGTTGTGTGGAATAGAAACTCACATATGTGTTCAGCAGACTGCTATGGACTTACTGGACAAGGGGTATAGGGTTGTGCTTGTTGTGGATTGCTGTTCTTCAAGAAGTGAAACAGATAAAGAAATTGCCCTTAGAAGAATGGCGGCTATGGGAGTAGAGTTTGTGTCGGTTGAGACTATTTTGTTCGAAATGATTTCCGGGAATAAAGATTCGGAGTTTAAGGCAATTTCTAAGATAATTAAGTAAGGGTGAATAATGAATATTTTTGCACATGACTTTAATAATCTTAGCGACTCTGAAAAAGAGCTTTTAGATGAATATTTTACAGGATATCCCTATAAAGCTGCAGGCTACACCTTGACAGCCAACTATGTTTGGAGAAATGTTTATTGTTTGAATTGGGAGGAGTATAAAGGGCTAGTATTACTTGCCGGATCCAATTGTATGTATGATACACCCAAGGCAGTTTTAGCAATGCCGATGACAAAGAACGGTAAATACGATTTGAAAATTCTCAGAGAAGCTATAGAATATGCAAAGGAGAGATTTGATGAGAAAAAAATTAAATTCTCCATGGGCAGCATCCCTGAGCATATGATTGGATTCCTTGAGGGTGCCTTTCCGGGGGAGTTGGAATTTGTTGGCGACAGAGATGAAGACGAATATGTATATTCCGTTGAAAAAATAATTGATTTAAGAGGCAGAGCATTACATAAAAAGCGGAATCATATGAATTATTTTAAGAAGAATTTTAGCTATGAGGCGAGAGAGCTGACAGTAGATGATTTTGATAAGGTTATGTCGCTTGTTCTTAATCTTATAGATGAAAGACAGCCGGATGAAGCAGGTTTGGGTGAGGGTGCAGCTACTATGGAACCGGAGGCACTTGAAACATTGAAGGTTGAGGAAGATGCCATAAGAGAAAATATGAAAATTATTGATAACCCAAGCATGTTCAGTATAGGTATTTTTATAGGGGAAGAATTGGTTGCTTTTTCTTTGGGAGAGAGATTAACTGAGGATATGGCAGTTGCTCACTTTGAAAAGGCGAAATCGGAATATAGAGGACTCTATCAAATTGTAGCAAGTGAATTTTGCAAAATATTACCAAAAGATATAAAATATGTAAACCGAGAAGAAGATATGGGAATAGAAAATCTGCGACATGCAAAGGAGTCTCTTCGACCGGTAAACTTTGTTAGAAAATTTTCGGCAAAGTTTAAGATTTAAAGGTTGATTTTTACTGCGATAAGTAGTAACATTAAATAAAAGTGAGTGTTAATGAATTAACAATATATTTCAAAGTTATAAATTTAGGAGGAAAAATCCATGAGAGAAGTAGTAATCGCTAGTGCAGCAAGAACACCAATCGGTAGCTTTGGCGGAAGCCTAAAAGACGTACCTGCAAGAACTTTGGGTGCAATCTGTATTAAGGAAGCACTTAAAAGAGCAGGAGTTAACCCCTGTGATGTGGATGAAGTTATTATGGGTAACGTTTTGCAGGCAGGTCTTGGACAGAATGTTGCTAGACAGATGTCTTTAGATGCGGGGCTTCCAGTAGAAATTCCAGCAATGACAATCAATAAGGTTTGTGGATCAGGCTTGAGAGCAGTTGAATTAGCTGCACAGATTATCAAGGCTGGCGATGCAGAAATCATAGTGGCTGGTGGTGCTGAGAACATGTCTATATCAGGATATGTAGTTCCTAAGGCAAGATGGGGTGCTAGAATGGGAGATGCAAAGATGATAGACGTTATGGTACATGATGGTCTAACTGATGCATTCAATAATTACCATATGGGTATCACAGCTGAAAACATTGCAGAGCAATGGGGACTTACAAGAGAACAGCTTGATGAGTTCTCGGTTCTATCTCAGCAGAAAGCAGAAGCTGCAGTTAAGGCAGGAAAGTTTAAGGATGAAATCGTTCCTGTAGAAATCCCTCAGAGAAAGGGCGACCCAATCGTTTTCGATACAGATGAGTATCCTAAGTTTGGTGCAAATGCTGAAAAGATGGGAAAATTAAAGCCGGCATTTAAGAAAGATGGAGTTGTTACAGCTGCAAACGCATCTGGTATCAATGATTCTGGTGCAGCGCTTGTAGTTATGAGCAGAGAAAAAGCTGATGAGCTGGGAATTAAACCGTTAGCAGTTATTAAGGGATATGCATCTGCAGGTGTTGATCCTTCAATTATGGGAATCGGTCCAGTTCCTTCATCTAAAAAGGCTCTTGAAAAAGCAGGATACACAATTGACGATATGGATTTAATCGAAGCTAACGAAGCTTTTGCAGCACAGTCCTTAGCAGTTGGAAGAGACTTAGGAATTGATAACGATAAACTGAATGTTAATGGTGGTGCCATTGCTTTAGGTCACCCAATTGGAGCATCTGGTGCTAGAATTCTTATTACACTATTGTTTGAAATGCAGAAGAGAGAAGATGCAAAGCTTGGTCTTGCAACTCTTTGTATCGGTGGTGGAATGGGAACAGCTCTTGTTGTTGAAAAATAGTGTAGGGCATGATAAGATTCTAATCGTGCAATTGATATAGAACAATTAAATAATTTAAAAAGTGAGGTAAGAATCTATTTTATCGATTCCCAAAAGTGTAATTTTTCGGGAGTGGGCACATTCATTACCTCATTTTTATTTGGGTAAATTCTTAAAAAAATCTTAAGAATTTGACGCCCGGGGTTTCTTTTGGGTTGATTTTGTGGTAAAATTATGCCAAATATTTGAATTGGGGAATTGGGAAATGATTAAATTTGAAGATGTATCCAAGTATTATGGTGAAAACATAGGGTTGCAGAATGTGTCAATTTCCATAGAAAAAGGTGATTTTGTATTTTTAGTTGGACCTAGCGGAGCTGGTAAGTCAACTTTTATAAAGTTAATTTTAAAGGAAATTAATGTCGACTCTGGAACGATATTAGTAAACGGCAATAATATAACTAAGATGAAGAATCATCAGATTCCAGGGCTGAGGCAGAAGATTGGGATTGTATTTCAAGACTTTAGGCTTTTACCTAGAAAGACTGTATACGAGAATGTTGCTTTTGCTATGGAAATTTTTAGATGCACAACTAAACAGATTAGGAAAAGAGTTCCGCAAGTACTTGAACTGGTGGGTATAGGCGACAAGATTAACAAGTATCCGGATGAGCTTTCCGCAGGAGAACAACAAAGGGTTGCAATTGCAAGGGCAATCATTAATAATCCTAAACTTTTAATCGCGGATGAACCAACGGGAAATTTGGATCCTGAAACAGCCTGGGACATTATGGATATCCTTGAAAGTATCAACGAGTCAGGAACTACAATTGTTATGGTTACTCACGCTAAAGACATAGTAGATAAGATGAGTAAACGTGTTGTGGCTATTGAGGGCGGTAGGATAGTTAGGGATGATGTAGGAATATATGGTTATGATGATACTTGCGAGACTTGTAAGGTAGGAGCATTGAGTGAGGATGAATAATCTATTATATTATATTAAACAATCCAGCAAGCAGTTTTGGAGAAATAAGACTATGGGCTTTACCTCGTTACTTGCTGTAACAGCTATGATGTTGATTTTAGGCCTTTTCTTTGTCGTATCAGTAAATATAAATTTGTTTTCACAAGTTGTTCAGAAAGATTTTGATTATGTAGAATTTTATTTGGAGGACTCGGTAAGTAAAGAGACCGGGCAAGATATAGTAAAACAGGTTGAAAAGTTAAAAGGTGTAAAAGAGGCTAAATATCGAACCAAGTCAGATGCCTTAAAAATTATGAAAGAGCGTTGGGGCAAAAACGGTTATTTGCTGGATACATTGGAAAATAATCCCTTGCCTAATTCAATATTAATCAATGTAGAGAACAATCAAGTTGCAGAAAAAATAACTGAGCAGGGTAAATCTATCGAAGGTGTAGAGGATGTAAAATATTATAAAGAAACTGTTGAAAAATTAACAAAAGCAACGAATTTCATTCAGGTGTCAGCTATGATAATTATGATTTTTCTCGTAGTTGTGTCCATAATAGTTGTTTCCAATACAATTAAACTGACTGTTCTGGCCAGATCAAGAGAGATAAGCATAATGAAGTATGTTGGAGCAACAAACTGGTTTGTAAGAGGTCCATTTGTCGTGGAAGGTGCTATGATAGGAATCGTATCTTCCCTTATAGCCGCCGGCCTAACTTGGCTAATTTATGGGAAAATAGAAGATATAATAGGACAAGAAATTATGGTAATTCTTTCTTCTCCGTTGGTGCCGGCCTCATATATGATTTGGAACCTACTGGCTATTTTCATGGCAATGGGAATAAGTGTGGGCGTATGCGGAAGTATTATATCAATGAGAAAATTCTTAGATAAATAAGAGTATTTAAGGAGTGGGGAAATGAAAATGGGAAATAATCAATTTGATATGCTACGACAAAAGAAATTAAGACATGTCGCAGTTTCGGTTACAGCCCTTATGATAATTCTTTCTATGGTTCTTGGACCTGTAATTATCCAGAGTGTTGAAGCCGTATCTATTGAAGACCAACAAAAAGAACTTAACCAGATTAATGAGCAAAAGTCCAATGCTGAAAAAGATGAAAAAAATGTTGTAGAAAAAATCAGACAAAAAGCCGGTGAAGTGGAGAACCTTGAAAAAAATATTGCAGAGCAAAATGAAAAAATCAATTCGACAAGAGTTGAAATGGATAAAAAAAGAGCTGAACTTCTAGTAAAAAAGGAAAGATTAGAAACAAGACTGAGAGCGATATATAAAAAAGGTTCTGTAGGATTTGTAGAGGTAATTTTAAGTTCAAACAATGTTTCAGAATTAATATCTAATATTACTTTTATGCAGAAAATATATAAAGGTGATAAGGTTGCAATTAATAGCGTCAAACAAGATCAAGCTCAGTTAGCTGCAATAGAATCAAAGCTAAAGAACGAGGAAGAAGTCCTGGTGGCTAAAAAAACTGAATCGGAAAAGGCTAAGGAGGAATTAGAGCAAGAAAGATCTAAGATAAAGAAGCAGATAGATGATCTTCAAGCTCAATCCGCAAGTATAGGTGCTCAAATTGCTCAGGCACAAGCAGAACTTGAAGCAAAAAGGAGAGAGTCAAGTAGTGAATCGAACCAGGGTTCTAATAATGGTGGCGGTGGCAGCAGCAGTTATCCTGTTGGCACAGGGAGACTTGGTTGGCCTGCTAGGGGACCGGTAACTTCCGAATTCGGGTATAGACCTATTTTTGGAGATTTCCATACAGGTATAGATATAGGACTGCCCAATAATGCGCCGATTTATGCTGCAGATTCAGGGGTAGTAATAAATGTGGCCTCTACCAGCTGGGGTTACGGTAATTATGTTGTTATAGACCACGGTGGTGGAATATCAACATTATACGCACATAATAATAGTATAGCGGTATCTGTTGGTCAATCAGTCTCAAAAGGACAGGTTATTGCTTATGCAGGAAGCACAGGGTGGTCTACCGGTACGCATTGCCATTTCGAAGTCAGGGTGAATGGAAGTGCTGTAAATCCAAGAGGATATTTATAAATTATTTAGATAGGGAAAATAGTGAAGCATAAAACTAATACAGAGATAAGTCCCGTAGTTTTAAAACTATTAAAACAAAGAGGCTATGAATTACAATCTGATATTGAGGAATTCTTAGCATCAAAACCAAAGAAAACATATGATCCATTCCTTTTACTAAACATGGTAGAAGGAGTGGATTTAGTATTGTCTGCAATAGAAAATGATGAAAGAATTTGTATATACGGAGATTATGATGCTGATGGAGTAACGTCAACATCTCTCATGCTAGAATTCTTATCTCACTCAACTAATAATTTAAGTTACTATATTCCTTCAAGGTTCGACGAAGGATATGGATTAAATAAAACCGCCATAAAGAAAATCTTTGATGCTGGTGTTAAACTTATTATAAGTGTCGATTGTGGCAGTGTATCAAGAGAAGAAGTAGAATACGGTGAGGCCTTAGGCTTAGAATTTTTAATTACTGACCATCATAAAGCTAGCGAAGAGAATCTACCATATTGTACGGTAATAAACCCAAATCAGCCGAAATGCAGATATCCTTTTAAAAGTTTGTCCGGATGTGGTGTAGCGTTTAAACTGGCTCAAGCTGTTGCCAAAAGCCTCGATTTACCAGCCAGCACCTATAATGGATGTTTAGATTTAGTAGCAATAGGCACAGTCGCAGATATTATGCCTCTTATTGATGAAAATAGAACGTTGGTGAAATATGGCTTGCTTCGAATAAATTCAGGGCTTAGAGAACCTTTGAAAGCATTGATTAACGGTATTGGTTTAACGATTGGTGAAGTGACGGCATTTAGTATAGGATTTGGGATAGGTCCTCATCTCAATGCAGCTGGAAGAATTAATGCAGCTAGGTTAGGCGTACAGCTTTTTAGAAGCAAAAACCTCGATGATGCCAATGCATGTGTTCAGAAGATGAAAATGTGCAATCAAAAGAGAAAAGAATTTCAAGAAGATACCTATCAGAAAGCATTAATTTTATTGGAGAATGAAGATACGAGCAAAGGTATTGTTTTTGTGAAAATAGAAGATGCTCATGAAGGAGTTACAGGTATTGCAGCCGGCAAATTAAAGGAACGCTTTAAACGACCGGCAATTATAGTTACGCCTACAGAAGAGGGCACATATAAAGGTACATGTAGAAGTATAGAATCGATAGATATACATAAACTCTTATCAGAATTTTCTCATTTATTTTTAAAATTTGGTGGACACAAAGCGGCATGTGGATTCACAATTCAGGAAGAGAATATAAGAACTTTAACAGATTGCTTAAATAAAAAGATTCATGAGATGGAAATGAACAATCCGGAACTTTTTGAGAAAACTTGGACATGGGATACTGATCTTAAAGTCGAAGATATTAGTTTAAAATTAGCAAAGGATATTGCTTTAATGGAGCCGTTCGGCAGGGAGAACGAAACACCGAAATTCATGGTTGATGGTATAGCCGATAATGTAATCACCATAGGAAAAGAAGGTCAGTATAGAAAGTTCGATTTACTGTCAGAAAAGGACAGTGCAATGATAAGCTGTGTAGCTTTTTCATTAGAGGATGGTGATAAGAAAGAATTAGTCAATGGAAGAAAACTAAGTGTCCTAGGTACAATAGACATTAATAAATGGAATGATAAAGAGACTGTTCAAATGAAGGTCATTAAATTTTTTTATTAGGTATAAATAGGTTGATAGAGGGTGACAGGATGTATAATAAAATAACGTCAAAGTGGAAAATAGTCATTGCTTTTTTTCTGGGTATAATAGTCGCAGTAAGTGGAATATTAATTACTATATCCGT
Source organism: Eubacteriales bacterium KG125 (assembly GCA_050908895.1). Lineage (GTDB taxonomy): Bacteria > Bacillota > Clostridia > Peptostreptococcales > Anaerovoracaceae > S5-A14a. The sequence goes on from CP171222.1 coordinate 543,079, forward strand.
AGGCGACTTTATTGTAGTTAGAGGAGATAGCAAAGGTGTAATTAAAAGCATCTCCAAGGAATATATTAATTTACCTAAAATTTTAAATATTGTAAAGACAAAAAGTATATTTGAATTTAATGAATCTAAAGCAAAGGATGCCGCTCTAAAGGCGATTGTTGATGCTTTAGGCGATGAATACTCTGAGTACCTAACTGCCTCAGAAACTAAAGAATGGGAAGAAGCACTAAACGGTGAATTTTCCGGAGTTGGCCTCAGATTTGGAAAAAATGAAGAAGGCAAATATGTAATTGGAGAGGTGTTCGAGAATAGTCCGGCTAGTAAAAGTGGAATTAAAGCAGGAGATATAATTCTAAAGGTGGATGGAAAAATTTATGATGACACGGAAAAAATGTCTAACCATATTAGAGGTGAAAATGGAACAAAAGTTAATCTGACTATTTTATCGGGAGAAGAGAAAAAAGAATTAACACTGGTAAGAGAAACGGTCAAAGAAAAAACTGTACTTGGCAAAATCATGGATGACAATATAGGATATATTAGAATCTCCAGTTTTGAAGATGGAACTGCCAAAGAATTTAAGAAACAGTTAAAAAGCCTAGAGGAAAAAAATATAAAGAAAATGATCCTTGATCTCAGAGGAAATGGTGGCGGCTATACTAATGAAGGCATTGAGATAGCTGATACTCTTTTAAAAGAGGGAACAATTACTTATATGGAAGACGTTAAAGGTAAGAAGGAATACTTCAATTCAGACGTAAAAGCCACCAAAATAAAATACGTACTGCTAGTTGATGAAAAAACGGCTTCAACTTCTGAAATTCTAACAGCAGCGATTAAGGACAATCAAGGTGGAAAAATTGTCGGAACTAAAACCTTTGGCAAAGGGATTGTTCAGGAGACGATGAAATTTGCAGACGGCTCCTCATTGAAACTTACAGTTATGAACTATTATTCACCTAAAGGTAATGTAATACATAAGAAGGGAATCGAGCCGGACTTTAAGGTGGAATTAAACCCTGATAGCAATCAAGATGAACAAATGGACAAAGCAAAAGAAATATTAAATTCAATGTTTTAGTTGCTCAAATTGGCAAATCGTGTTATTATTAGCTAAAGTGATAAAAAAGGAGAATGTGATATGACATACGACTCAAAATTTAAAAGAGATGACATTGATGAATTGTTTAAAGGTATTTTATCCCTCCAAAATGTAGATGAATGCTATAGATTTTTTGAAGATATATGCACAATAAATGAGATTAACTCTATTGCTCAGAGACTGCAAGTTGCAAAGATGCTGGCAGATAAGAGAACGTATAAAGAAATAGAAGATGTAACCAAGGCATCAACGGCAACAATCAGTAGAATTAATAAGTGCCTTATATATGGTGCAGATGGATATAAAATTGTCTTGGATAATCTAGCAGAAGGAGAATAAAAATAATAAAGTATGAGGATGGCGCCATTTAGGCGCCTTTTGCGCACTATGAAGAGAAATAATAAATTATTCTTATATATGGGAAATAATTTGTCAGTAAATAAGCAGATAGTATCAAAATTGGTTACATTATGCGAGAATGACATTGAAATTCCACTAGTGGAAATCTCAAAGGGAGAAATTTTTCCGCAAATCGAATATGAGACAAATTTAGAACTGAAACCGGAACTGCATATTCTAAATGATGAAAGTCTTACCTATCTGTCGTCACATGAAATAGGTGAAAGGGACCTCAATCAAATAGAATACAACTCCTTTGGAAAACCTTTTTTCCCAAGTATAACAAAAGACTTTTCTATAAGTCATACTCAACTTAGACCCAGTGACATTAACCTGTGGGGATGTCTGGTTGGAGATAAAATGGTTGGCCTTGATATCCAAGCAAATAGAGAGGTCAATTGGTTAAAAATTTCAAAAAAATATTTTAGCTATCAAGAGAATCTTTACATTAAGAAGACAGGAAAGGCCGGATTCTTTCAGCTGTGGACTAGGAAAGAAGCCCTCGGCAAAGCCTTGGGTAAGGGATTTTTCTACGAATGTGACGGCACAGTTAGTGATGGCGGATATTTGTTAGAACAAGTAAATATTAAAGGAACAACTTTGAAAATTGCTAACTTTAAACTAGGCGAAAATATTTGGGGGGCATGGTGTTTTGTTGTCTAAAAAAAAGAAAATTGAATCTACGGCTTATGGGGAAGGAGCAAAATATCTTTCTAGGCAGATGCGAACTGCATATCAGGTAATGATGCATCTTAAAGGATGTGGATTTTCAGATGAAGATGTTGAGAAGGCTGTATGTCAGCTTGAAAATGAAAATTATATTAACGATGGAGAATACGCATTTGTTTTTTTAAGGAAGGAATTTCGTAAGGGCAGAAGCATTAACCGTGTAAAGAGGGAATTAGAGATTTTGGGAGCAAGTAGCATCAATATTGAGGATGCATTGTACAGGATTGAGAATGCCGGCTACGATGAATTAGGTGAATTTATAGAAGTTTCCGAGGTTGACAGAAGTAGGAAAGAAATGTTGAAAATATTACAAAATATGGGTCTGGATGAAACGGACTCTATAAGCGATAGAGTATACAATAAGATAGTGAGGAAGTTAGTATCTCAGGGCTATTCCGGATTTACAATCAAAAGATGTGTTAGAAACCTAATTAGAGAATTCTAGGCTTATTAGGGACCATAAACTTGTCAATGAACGGATAAAATTGCCAGATTAGCATGGATGGGCGGAATGAAATATATAAGAATGTAATGTGAGGACGTTAAAATGGGGATAAATGAAAGATGGTCAAGAACTAGAATGCTAGTGGGAAATGAAGGAATAGTCAAATTAACTAAAGCATCGGTTGCAGTCTTTGGTCTTGGAGGAGTAGGTGGAGCTGTGGTGGAAGCTTTGGCTCGAGCAGGAGTTGGACATTTAACTTTAATAGATAACGATGTGGTAGATGAGAGTAATATTAATAGGCAGATTATTGCCAATTATGATACATTGGGTAAATATAAAGTGGAGGTATGTAAGGCACGAGTTTTATCTGTAAATCCGGAATGTAGTGTTGATATTTTCAAGCAATTTATTCTACCGGGGGATTTTGGAGATATTGGTGACTTTAAAAATTTTGACTTTGTAGTTGATGCTATTGATACTGTCTCAGGGAAAATCGCAATAATAGAGAGAGCTAAAGAAGCAAGCGTTAAGGTAATTTCGGCTATGGGAGCCGGTAACAAGTTAGATTCAAGTAAATTTTTGATTGATGATATCAGTAAGACTAAGGTGTGTCCTCTTGCAAAAGTTATGAGAAGGAAGTTAAGGCAGCTAGGAATTACTAAAGTAGATGCTTTATATAGTACGGAAGAGTCAATTAAAACGGGAAATTCCACTCCGGGAAGTATAAGTTATGTTACGAATGTTGCAGGACTAATGATTGGTGGACACGTAATTAGAAACCTCCTCAATTTATAAAGGAGGTTCCTAGGATTTGTATTTGTAACTGAGATAAAGATTATTTTTTAAACTTGGTGAATCCCTCAGAGGTGAATTCTTTCATTGTTTTTTCTAGACTGATGCCTTGATCAAGGTCACCTGTAAACTGAAGTCCGGGGATTGATTTTGCTTCTTCCGGATCTAGAACTGCGAAGTCAATATCAACAGTTTCGGTAAAATCTTCGTCTCCTAATTCAAAACTGTATTTATAGCCATTATACTCGGATAATCCTTCCATTTCCTGTTCAACAAGAAGTTTGATAGCCTCTTTATCAGTGGAACCATACGCGGAATATGGAATAGTTTGAGTTTGATGTAGCTTTAGGACTCTATCGCCTTTATGGGTGAAAGCCATAGTGATTTTTCCACCGAGCAATTCCTTTTCCAATACTGTTGTTTTTTCAGTTTCCTCGTTGCCACATGAAGCCAAAGCGACGCAGAGAATTATTATAACAAATAATGAAACTATTTTTTTCATCTTAGCCTCCCATGATAAATAATCGCTTTGGCTCATTATATCACATTGTGTCTATACTTTGTGAATTTAATTATAGTTAGTAGAAATAATTATAAGATAGGGGTATAATAATATAAAAGTGAGAGGAGATGACATAATTATTATGACAAAGATAGACATTTTTTCAGGATTTTTGGGTGCCGGAAAGACCACCTTGATAAGGAAATTAGTTGAAGAGGCATATATAGGCGAAAAAATTGTCCTTATTGAAAATGAATTTGGAGAGATTGGTATAGATGGAGGTTTTCTTAAGGAGTCAGGTATTGAGATAAACGAGATGAATTCGGGGTGCATATGTTGTACTTTGGTCGGCGACTTTTCTAAGTCAATTACTCAAGTTATAGAAAAATTTTCACCGGATAGGATTTTAATTGAGCCTTCCGGCGTGGGAAAGCTGTCAGATGTAATAAAGGCTGTGGAGGATTTAAAAGACGACAGACTTAAATTAAATAGTTTCACTACAATTGTAGACGGAAGACGATGCAAAATGTATATTAAGAATTTTGGTGAATTTTATAATAATCAAGTTTCTAAGGCAAAAACAGTAGTATTTAGTCATACTCAGGATATGAGTGATGATGAAATTGATGATGCTGTTAGTACTATAAAAAATTTGAATCCGAAAGCCTCTTTCATAACTACAGATTGGGATGATTTAGATGGTAAGTTGATATTACATACTATGGAAAACGAGAATTCTATGAATGTCTATGTAGATTCTGTTGCCGATGATGTCTATAATCACGAACATCACTGTCATCACGGAAATCATGAAGAAATGCATGATTGCTGTGGACACCACGAGCACAATGAGCACCAGCATGGAAAGGAGTATAACTGCTGCGGATATCATAGTCACCACGAACACCACCATGCAGATGAAATTTTCGATAGCGTGGGAATCGAAAATTCAAAATCTTATAAAGAAGATGACTTAGTTGATATACTGAATATTTTAGATGGTTCAGATTCAATAGGTACAGTTTTAAGAGCGAAAGGAATTGTAAAAGGTGAGGATGGGTGGTTACACTTTGATTTTGTTCCGGGAGATTTTGAGATTAGAAAAGGGTCATCTGAAGTTATTGGAAGGATTGTTGTAATTGGTACTAATCTTAATAAATCAAAAATAGAGAGTTTATTTTTCTAAAATAAGCTAAGGGGGAAATTTAAGCATCATATAAAAATGAATTTTAGTTAATTTAACTAAGAACGATAAGTATTAAGGAGAACAATGACAATCCCAACATTTATATTTCAAGGATTTTTAGATGGTGGAAAGACCACATTTATTAAAGAATTGCTACAGGACCATGATTTTATAGAAGGTATGAGAACCCTTGTAGTCCTTTGTGAAGAGGGTATTACTTCATATGTGCCGGGGAAATTCGCATCTAATGATATATTCGTAGAATGTATAGAAAATAAGGAGGATTTTAATCATAGAAATCTGTCATGGCTAGAGAAGAAACATAGAGCAGAGCAAGTCTTGGTTGAATATAACGGCATGTGGGATAAAGATACCTTAGTAACGGGCATTCCGGTTGAATGGGATATTGCCCAACAGGCCACCATGATTGACAGCGGGACTTTTCTAAATTACAACAAAAATTTCAGACAGTTAGTCTATGAAAAATTAAACACTGCGGATTTAGTTGTGTTCAACCGTTGTGATTCGAAAGAGCTTGATAAAGAAGCGTTTCATAAAATAGTTCGAGGTGCAAACAGCAGGTCCACTATTTTGTATGAGTATAAAGATGGACGAATTGAACAGGATAAAATACCGGATCCACCTCCCTACGATATGGATGCGGATTTGATAGAAATAGGCGATGATGCCTTTGCGTTTTTTCTTAGAGACATGATGGAAAAACCGGAGTTATATGACGGAAGAAAGGTTAAATTTAAGGGCAGAGCACTAACTCAGCAAAATAGAGACATGGGATTTGAGTATTTTGGTGTTGGTAGACATGTTATGACTTGCTGTATAGATGATATTGCTTTCCAACCAATGGTTTGTGTTTATGGGGCAGGGTGTATAGTGCGACTTAAGTCGGAACAACATGGCGAATGGTTCTATGTTACAGGTAAACTGGAATTCAAGCCTAGTTCTTTCTACAGCTATGATATAGGTCCGGTTCTTACAGTCAGTCACATTACACAGTGTAAACCGGCGGATCCTGACATAGCATCTTTTTAGGAGGCTGTGTAGTTATGCTGAGGGTAGCTATGGAAAACAACAATAATTTGTGATATAATTTTGTAAAATTTTTATTTAAATTTATGATATATGGAGAGATTAGATGCCAGAATTTACAAGTTCAAATTTTATTCATGATATAATCGATAAGGATAACGAATCAGGAAAATACGGTAAAGAAGTATATACAAGGTTCCCACCGGAACCCAATGGATATCTGCATATAGGACATGCTAAATCAATTTGTCTTAACTTTTCTACTGCAGCCAAGTATGGGGGAAAATGTAATTTAAGATATGATGATACGAATCCGGAAAAGGAAGATATGGAATTTGTAACCTCCATTGAGGATGATGTGCATTGGTTGGGGTTTGAATGGAGCAAGAAACTTTGGGCTTCAGATTATTTTTCCAAGATGTACGAGGCAGCTCTGGAGCTTATTAAAAGGGGAAAAGCTTTTGTTTGTGAGTTAAGTCCGGAGGAAATTCGTAAGTATAGAGGGACTCTCAAAGAACCCGGTAAAAATAGTCCGTTTCGTGATAGAAGTGTTGAGGAAAATCTAAAGCTTTTTGAAGAGATGAAAGAAGGAAAATATCCGGATGGATCTATGGTTCTTCGTGCAAAAATAGATATGTCATCTCCTAATATGAACATGAGAGATCCTATAATCTACAGAATTGCCCATGCAGAACACCATAACACAGGAAATGAATGGTGCATATACCCAATGTATGACTTTGCACATCCAATAGAAGATGCAATTGAAGGTATTACTCATTCTATCTGCACCCTTGAATTTGAAGACCACAGACCTTTATATGATTGGGTCTTAGAGGAAGTAGGCTGGTGGAATCCAAGACCACAGCAGATTGAGTTTGCTAGACTTAATCTAACGAATACTGTTATGAGCAAGAGACTTTTGAAGGGGCTTGTAGATGATGGCGTGGTAGATGGTTGGGATGATCCAAGAATGCCTACCATAGCCGGGCTTAGAAGGAGAGGGTATACAGCAGAGTCCATTAGAGACTTTTGTGATAGAATCGGTGTTTCTAAAGCGAATAGCGAAGTTGAAATGGGATTACTAGAATTTTGCGTAAGAGAAGACTTGCAATTGAAATTAGAGTCGAGAAACGTAGTGGAAAATCCTATAAAAGTTATAATTACTAATTATCCGGAAGATAAAACCGAAGAGTTTGTAATTGAAAACAACGGGAAAGTTTCGGAGTTAGGAGAAAGAACTATTACCTTTAGCAGAGAACTGTGGATAGATGGAGAAGACTTTAAAGAGATTCCACCTAAGAAATATTTTAGACTTTTTCCTGGTAATGAAGTTAGGCTAAAAGGTGCATACTTTATCAAATGTACAGATGTAATAAAAAATGAAGATGGATCTATTAAAGAAGTCCATGCGACTTATGACCCGGAGACAAGAAGCGGAAGTGGATTTTCAGGAAGAAAGGTTAAGGGAACCATCCACTTTGTAGATGCAAAGAATTGCGTGAAAGTTGATTTGAGGAATTTCAACCCACTTATGCTTCATGATGAAAACGGGGAGAATCATCTTAATGAAAACACTGTTGAGATTCCTCTTGCCTATGGTGAACCGAGCCTTCTTGAGGCAAATCCCGGAGAGAGATTCCAGTTCTTCAGACATGGTTACTATGTGTTAGATAGTAAGCTATCTGAGGCTGGTAAAGATGGGAAAAAGGTTTTCAACAGGATAGTAGACCTAAAGAGTAGCTATAAGCCAAAATAGAGAAGGTTATATTTTTTATGACAGGTGAATTAATTATAATTTTAGGCAAATGTATAGGTGCAGCACTGACAGCTATTTTAGCCGGCTTCAGTGCTGTTGCTGTATTTAATGGAATGCCACCTAAATGGCTGACCGATTATGGGGAAAAGCCGTCAGATGAGCTTTTGGACCGGAGCAAACCTAGAATTCAAAATTATCCATGGGCTTATGTGATAGGCCTAACTCTATCTCTCGTATTTATTAGAATGGTTATGATAGATTATAGGTTTTTTGCTTGTGGAGTTTTGATGATGTGGTCTTTAGCTGTAATTTCACTTTGTGATTTTAAATATAAAATTATACCGGATCAGATGATTCTTCTACTGGCTGTATCAGGAATTGGGTTCATCCCTTTTGTGGAATCGTGGAAAACACATTTTATAGGGCTTGTAATCGGCGGTGGAGCAATGTTTGTGATTGCTATTATTGCAAGGCTGGTAATGGGTAAGGATGCTATAGGTGGAGGAGATGTAAAGCTCTTCGCTGCACTGGGGATTTCTCTTGGCGCAAGAGGTATATTCATAGTATTTATATTAACAATGCTCATCACGGCATTTCATGGCATAACTTTGATTAGTAGAAAAAAGCTTGCATTGAAAGATGCTCTTCCAATGGCACCATATGTGGCTGTGGCTGTTTCAATCTATTTGGCTGTTTTATGGAATTTTCAATTTACTTTGGAAATTTAGATGAGCAATAGACTTGGAGGCTAATCAAATTTTTCAGGGGTTATAAATTATTAGCAGGTGACTTTATGAGGTTAATTTTCTTATGAAAAATATTCTTATTGTGATTGAATATGATGGAAGTGGTTTTTCGGGATGGCAAAGACAACCTAATGTAAGGACTGTTCAAGGGACCTTAGAAAAAGTAATATCAGCTATTACGAGTGAGGAAATTAATCTAAGGGGTGTCAGCAGGACTGATGCAGGAGTTCATGCCCATCACCAGATGGCCCAGTTTAAATGCAATATTAAAATTCCAACAACTAAAATAGCTGAAGTGATAAATAATGCTCTTGCTAAAGAAATGGGTCTTACTATGAGAGCTCCTGATATAAGAGTGAAGTCGGCTATGGAAGTTCCTGGAGATTTTGATGTAAGAAAGGCTGTATTTGGGAAAAAATACAGTTATTATTTATGCTGTAGCAATGCTGCGGAAATAACCTTGAGAAACTGCAGGTATTTTGTCGATGAAGAAATTAACTTTGATGCTATTAGGCAAGCAAGTAAGCTAATGATTGGAAAGAAAGATTTTTCTTCTTTTAGGGCAGCAGGAGGAGATTCTAACCAAGATCCTAATAAAACTATATTTAGCATAGAAGTAAATGAAGTGTCATCTAAAGGTGATAAATATGCTAAGAGCACCAAGTTAAATGACTGGACTGCTAGGATAGATTTCTATGGGGACAGTTTTATGTATAATCAGGTGAGGATTATGGTTGGAACTTTATTGGATGTGGGAAGAGGACGAATCACAGTAGAAAGTATATCTTCTATTATCGAGGCCGGAGACAGAAGTAAAGCAGGTCACACAGCGCCAGCCCAAGGGTTGTTTTTGGAGGAGATGTATTTTTCGAAAGACGAGATAGAGAAAGCGACAAAATATTTTCAGGAGGCAGATAATGGATAATACATATACAGATAATAGACCGTCATGGGATGAATATTTTATGGGAATGGCAAAACTTACAGCTCAGAGATCAACTTGTTTGAGACGCAAGGTGGGGGCTGTAATAGTAAAAGATAAGCATATAATTGCTACAGGATATAACGGTGCACCTAGAGGATTGGCACACTGTGGAGAGTTAGGTGGTTGCCTTAGAGAACAGCTTAAAGTCCCTTCGGGACAAAGACATGAGCTTTGCAGAGCATTACATGCAGAGCAAAATGCTGTAATTCAAGCTGCAACCTTGGGACAAAGCATTGAAGGTGGAACTATTTATATCACTCATCATCCCTGCTCTATATGTTCTAAGATGATAATCAATGCAGGAATTAGGAGAATCGTGGTAAGTGAGGGCTATCCGGATGAACTGGCTGAAGAGCTTCTATCAGAAGCTAATATTAAAATTGAGAAACTGGGATAGAAACGTAGATTGAGATTAGGTTATTTATGACGGGGAAAAACGAAATTATTATATTGAATGGAGAAGATGAGAGGCGTGGTAACATATATGCTAAAATGGGTAAAATTGCTGCGCCGATAGCTCTGCAGGGGGTAGTTTCATCGTCATTGGGTGTTGTAGATAATATTATGGTTGGTAGCCTTGGTGAAAGCGCCCTTGCATCGGTGGGTATTGCTATGCAGATTTTTTTCTTGCAATACATGCTTTTATTTGGCTTTATAAGTGGATGTGGAACTTTTACAACCCAATTTTTTGGCGCGGGAGATAGAAGAGGTGTCCACAAAACACTTGGGTTTGCAAGTACTATTGGAATTATGATTGGTATGATTTTCTTCACAGTGGCTTTTGTTTTTCCTAATTTCATTGTGGGGATATTCACGAATGAGCCCAAGGTAGTAGAGTTAGCTCAGGTATATATGAAAACAGGCTCTTGGACAGTATTGTTCATAGGCATTAGCATGCCTATAGAAGCCTCATTAAGGGGAACTCAACAGACCATGTTGCCTTTTTACACATCAGCCTTTGTATTTTCTTTAAATACGTTTCTAAACTATATGCTGATATACGGGAATTTTGGATTTCCTCATTTAGGTGTTAAGGGAGCGGCCTTAGCAACGGTAATTTCAAGATTTCTTGAAATGGTAATAATGGTTACTATAATTTTAAAAGGAAACTACCTTAAGGGTTCAATTCGGGATTATTTTGATTGGAACAAGAAGTTTCTGAAACGAATTTATAACAATGTAAAGAGTACCACGGCTAATGAGGTTTTGTGGACCTTAGGACAAAACCTGTATGTTGTAGCTTTCGCTAAATTAGGAGTTACATCCTATGCAGCCTATCAAGCGGCTAATAATATAAATGGGATATTTATATTTGCAGGATTCAGCGTGGGTGATGCGGCACTCATACTAATTGGAGAGCAGTTAGGTCGCCGTGAAAATGAATATGCAGAGGAAATTGCAAAGAAAATGTTGAAGATTGGAACCGTAATCGGAGCCATAGGAGGATTAGGGCTTTATTTCATAGGCGGAAAAATGGTGGAATTTTTTAACCTCACAAGTCAAGGTGCTGTTTATTCAGATAGGTTACTATTGGTTATGGGAATTGCGATGATAGCTAAGGTTTTCAACACGATACTCGTAATAGGAATCTTGCGAGCAGGTGGAGATACAAAATTTGCCATGATAGCAGAATGCAGCGCAGTTTGGCTTTTGGGTGTACCAGTTGCATTTGTCGGAGTACTAATATTTAACTTGCCAATATATTCGGTTTATGTCCTTATTTCAATGAGTGAAATAGCGAAAGGGGTAGTGTTAATATTTAGATTCAAGTCCCAAAAATGGAACAAGAATATGATAAATGATCTCGAATTCACAGAGATGTAGTTTAAAATAGCTAAGTAAATTAATATCGACACTCCATTGGTTAAAACTGTGAAAGTGTCAATATTTTAATTTAATAGGGCGAAATTACTTTCGTTTTGTTTTATATTTGAAGTATGTAAATACTAAAATAAAAATTAATAGGTATCTAAAGGTTGACCTGTCCTTTTGCTAATATTACACCCTGTCCACCTACTTTAATCATAATAGATTTTTTCCCTTGAACTGAGGTTTTAGAAAGCGAAACGTTAATGATCGATGGACGATTCATGGTTTCTCCTTGAACCACATTGCATACAGCTGAGTCGGATATAAGACCGTTTAAATAAAGATAATAGGCTAGAGCTCCGTTAGATGTTCCGGTGGCCGCCTCTTCGTTAATGCCAAAAAGCGGTGCAAAATTTCTAGCTTGGATACTTTTCTTTCCTTTAAATTCATCATTATAATCCATTGTAAAAGCATGAACACCTACAACTTCCAGCTCCTTGGATATATCAGCTAGGGACTGCATCTCGGGATTTAGAGCACATAATTCTTCACTACTTGCCAATGGAAGCATTATATCAGAGAGCCCCGTGGAAATTAACATTGGTTTCAAAAATGAAACTTCAGAGTCTTCAGGAGGCAGTGTCCCCATAATTGAATAAAGCCGCTTCAAGATTTTGGGATTATCTATGGTCCCAAGATGTAGGGGGGAGGCCATATCCATTAGAATTTTATTTTCTGAAACCTCAACACTTATTGTTTCTGCCTTGGTCTTTAATCGATACACTCCATCCTTAACAAGGCCGGCATCTAAGAGGGCTGTAAATCCGCCAATAGTTGCATGACCACAAAGATCAACTTCATCGGTAGGAGTAAAATATCTTGCATGAAAGTCAAAGTCATCTTTTCTAGTTTTGCTATCAGTCACCACATTATTAGTAGCTGCAAACTTATTGGATGGTAAAATAAAAACTGTTTCTGAGTATTTAAGCTCTGCCGCCAGACTGATCATAGTTGATTCTTCGGGGAATTCAGAACTAGAATCTAAAATTACAACTCCTGCAGTGTTTCCTCCAAATACTTTCTCGGAAAATGCATCTACTATATAAAATTTATTGTTCATGTTTAAAACCTCCAAGCAGATGTGATATGGTTGAGTTAGTTTTTAAAATTATAACACAAAGGGCAATAGGCAACAAATGAATGTTTTACACTTATAATAGAATTTATCATGTATTTGAGGTATAATATAAACTCAGGAGGAATTGGAAATATGAGCATTACACCCCTTAAGTACGCACATGGGAAACTTATTCTTCTAGATCAGAGAAAACTTCCCGGCGAAGAATTATATATGGAGATTAGGACTCCGGAAGAAATATATGATGCAATCAAAACTTTGGCTGTTAGAGGAGCCCCTGCCATTGGAGTAGCTGCAGCCTACGGATATTTTCTTGCCTTAAAGAAATGGTATCAAGAAGAAACTGTCTATTCATTTGCAGAAATAAGTACGCATTGCACCAGTGATGAATTTATGAATGAAGCAAGGAGACTTAGAGATTATATAGATTCGGCTAGACCTACTGCTGTAAATTTGAGATGGGCTCTTGATAGAATATATGAGAAACTCAAAGGTGTTAAGAGTATTCTGAATCAAGATACTAAAGGATTAATATCTGAAACTGAAATAGTGAAAAAATTGTTAAAGGTTGCCGAAGAAGAGGCTAAGAGGATTCATGAAGAAGATGTGGAGGCCTGTTATTCAATGGGCGAGTATGGTTTAAGTATCCTTAAGAAAAATATGGGAATTTTGACCCACTGCAATGCCGGCACCATAGCTACATCTAAGTATGGAACATGTTTGGCACCGCTTTATTTGGGACATGAGCAAGCATATAATTTTCATGTATTTGCTGACGAGACAAGGCCACTTCTTCAGGGAGCAAGGTTAACCTCTTGGGAACTTTCGAAGGCCGGAATAGATGTGACCCTTATATGTGATAACATGGCTGCATCAGTTATGCAAGCAGGAAAAATAGACGCAGTGGTCGTAGGATGTGACAGAATGGCAGCTAACGGGGATGGAGCAAATAAGATAGGAACCTTGGGTGTGGCTATTTTGGCGAAAAGATATAATATTCCATTTTATATGTTTGTGCCAACTTCTACTATTGATTTGGAGACAGCTACAGGTGAAGATATAATCATAGAAGAACGAGATGGGGAAGAGATATATAAGGCTTGGTATGAGAAACCAATGGCACCGGAAGGAGTTAAAACATTCAATCCATCCTTTGATATCACCGATGCAGAGCTCATCACAGCGGTTATAACAGAAGAAGGAATCGTTTATCCTCCATTTAGTCAAGGATTGAAAGAAGTTGTTGAGAAAGCATTAGAGAAGAGGAGCAAGTAGTTTGAGGAAGCAAAACACTTTGCAGTCGACAAGTTTTTTTGAGCGATATGTTAAGATAATTGTAGTTTTGGCTGTTGTGGCAGGTTCTGCATCAGGTATATTTGGATCTGTAATAGAGGCGCCTCCAATGGCTATCGGGTTTTGGCGATTAACAATGGGATTACCTTTTTTTGCTATCCCTTTTGCTAGAAAAGGGATAGCAGAGGTAGCAGGTATTCCAAAGAAGAATTTGACTTATACAGCAGCGGCAGGTATTTTCCTTTTCTTGCATTTTTTGTGTTGGTTTTCGGCTGTAAGGATGACCAATATTGCCAGCGCATCAGTGATTGCGGCTTTACATCCTTTGGTAGTGCTTGTAACGACGATAATTGTATTTAAGAAAAAAGTTGGAAAAAGACCGATTATGGGAATTTTATGTGCTTTGGCCGGCGCTAGTATGATTGCAGGTTTTGATTATCAGCAACTGGCAGAGGGGAATTTTAAAGGCGATATAATATCTTTGTTTACGGCAATTTTTATGGGGCTTTATTTTGCTATGGGACATGAAGCAAGAAAGAAGATAAGTGGAGCAACCTATGTATTTCTCTGTTTCCTATCCTGCTGGATTTGCTTTGCTATAGGGATGTTTGTTACTCGCACTGAATTTACGGGATATTCATCATCCGACTGGATATATTTGATTGGACTAACGTTAGTTTGTCAGATTGGAGCTCATGCGGTCTTCAACCTCTGTATGGGGCACGTTTCATCCCTTTATGTTTCCACTTGGGAGTCAGGTGAGGCAGTTTCAGCAACTTTGCTAGGGTTCATATTTCTAGGGCAAATTCCGAAACAGTGGCAGCTCATTGGAATGGTTATCGTGGTAATTGGCCTGATTTACTATAACTATTACACCAGCAAGGAAGACTCAATGAGTGAGGTTATCGAAGATGAGCTACAAAGTTAAAATTTCATCCTTTGAGGGACCTTTTGATCTTTTGGTATACCTTATAGAAAATTCTCAAATGAGCATCTATAATATTAAAATCTCTCAAATAACCAGCCAGTATATGGAATACATGGAAGATTTGTCAGGTCTTGATGTAGAAAAGGCAACAGAATTCATGGTTCTTGCAGCAAGCCTTCTGGAGATTAAAAGTCGAATGATTCTCCCGATAGAATCCGATGACGAAGAAGGTATAGTTGAGGAAGATCCAAGAAGTCAGCTGGTTGAACGCATTTTAGAATATAAGAACTTCAAGGTGAAAGCGAAGAGCCTTGAGGAAAGATGGGAAGATAATCAGAGGATTTTGACCAAGCCGCAAGAAGATATTACAAGATATACTGATTCCCCTGACGAATATCTCAGCTTAGGCATAGAAGATTTCATCCGGGTATTCAATGATTTCCTAGCAAAAAAACAAAAAATCGATCAGGTCCGTAAACAATATACCAGAATTGAACGTGAGAAAGCCTCCATGGAGTCAAGAATTAAGTATATATTGGAGTGCTTTAGGACTGAACATAATGCCGGCAGGAGAAAGTTTTTTCTAAGAGAGTTGGTGCCAGGGGTCATGGATAACTATAATTTGGTAGTGACATTTACAGCGGCATTGCAGATGATAAATCATAAACAGATTGTGGCAGAGCAAAGTGCTTTGTACGGTGATATAGCTCTCAGTTTATCAGAGGAGACAGAAGCAGATGAGTAACATGAAAATATATAAATCGGCTTTAGAATCAATGCTATATGTTTGGGGAGAACCCTTGGGTATAAAGGCCGCGGCCGATGCATTGGATTTAGACTACGACCAGGTAAAACAACTTTTTCTTGAATTGGCGAAAGAGTATGAGGAAGCTCAAAGGGGACTTAGAGTAAGGCAGGTTAACAGAAGTTTTCAGATGGTGACAGCAGGAGAGAACGAGACATTTATAAAGAGACTGTGCACTCCCGTTAAAACTACCAGGCTATCCCAGGCTGCCCTGGAAGTTCTAGCCATTATCGCATACAAACAGCCGGTGACAAAGGGAGAAATTGAAGCTATTAGAGGTGTGAGAGCTGATAGGGTCGTTGAGGGTCTTATGAAGAGAGAACTTGTTGGAGAAAAGGGGCGCTCTGAGGGAATAGGAAGACCCATATTATACGGAACTACAGATGAATTTCTGAAACAGTTTGGTTTCGCATCAATTGCTGAACTTCCAGAGATTGAAGATCTGGAGGGTGTCCTGGGAGAAACTGATTTTGAAGCTGAGGGTGGAGTACAACAGCTTAGGTTAAAAATATAATTTTGATTGATTAAATATTGCGTTTAAAAAATCTAAAGTGTCGACAAATATCTTGTAAGGTTATGGGAAATATGATAGAATTTTATGAAAGTGGAAAACATATAGTTATCCAGAATCAAGGAGGAATTTATGATGGATTATACAAGTAACCTAGCAACAAATGAAGGTATTTTTGCTGCTTTGTTCGGAGGAACTGTTTGGATAATAGGGCTAGCTATATATATTGTTACGGTAATTGGCTTATGGAAGGTATTTACAAAGGCAGGAATTCCGGGATGGCTTAGCCTTATTCCTATAGTGAACCTATTTATGATTGTAAAGATTGCAACAGGAAATGCGCTAATTGCTATAGGGTATTTTATACCAATAGTAAATATTATTGTTCCTTTTTATGTTAATTATCAACTTGCTAAGGCCTATGGAAAGGGAATTGGATTTTTCTTGGGATTAACTTTTTTGGCACCAATATTCATAATAATTTTAGGCTTTGATGATTCTCAGTACATAGGACCGGGTGGTGAACCTACACCATCGGATTATGTTATTAGAGAAAGGTAACAAATAAATAGCATATTTATTAGAGAAAGCGTATGAAATTGACGGAGAGATGAATTCGAAATACAAACTTAAATAAAATTATAATGAGAATTTGTTTATAGGAGAATGAAAAATGGAAAGAATTAAAACAATTGAAACAAGAAATTTAGCTGAAAGCCTAGAAAACGGTGGATGCGGAGAGTGCCAAACTTCATGCCAGTCAGCCTGCAAAACATCTTGTGGTGTGGCTAATCAGCCTTGTGAAAATGAGGAGAAATAAATAAGCATGATACACCAATTTAAACTAAACGGGTACAATATAATATTGGACGTATGTAGTGGATCGGTGAACCTAGTGGATGATGTGGCATATCGCATCATCCAACTTTTTTGTGGTGAAGGAAATGGGGGAATCTGCAAGGTAGAGGGTCACCCGGATGAGGAAGAGAAAGGCGAGATAATAAATACTGTAATAAAGGAATTTGCTCACGTGGAAGATATTAATCACAATGAGGTTAAATCGATAATTAGTGATGTAGAAAAACTCGTTAAAAACAAGCTGCTTTTCACCCCGGATATATATAGAGAAAAACTATGTGGTGCTGTAAAGGATATATCGGTCATTAAAGCTTTGTGCCTTCATGTAGCCCATACCTGCAATTTAAATTGCGAATACTGCTTTGCGGCTCAGGGGAAATTTCATGGGAATTCAGCTGTGATGAGCCCGGATGTAGCAAAGAAAGCACTCGATTTTCTTGTAAAGAATTCTGCAGGGAGAAAAAATCTGGAGGTTGATTTCTTCGGGGGAGAACCACTGCTTAACTGGCAGGTGGTAAAAGAGACAGTAGCCTATGGAAGAGAACTGGAAAAGGAATATAACAAGCACTTCAGATTCACTCTTACTACGAACGGCATTGGTATTAATGAGGATGTTATTGATTTCGCTAATAAAGAAATGGATAATGTGGTCCTGAGCCTTGATGGTAGGCCGGAAGTTCATGATCACTTTAGAAAATTTTTAGATGGAGGAGGGAGCTATGAGGAAATAATACCTAAGTTCAAGAAGCTGGTAGAATCCCGAGGAGGAAATAAATACTATATAAGAGGTACATTTACTGGCCTCAATAAGGATTTCACAAAAGATATAATACACATGGCAGATTTGGGTTTTGATCAATTATCCATGGAACCGGTTGTATGCTCTCCTGAAGAATCTTATGCCCTCAAAGAGGAAGACTTGCCGGAAATTTTCTCAGAGTATGAAAAGTTGGCAATGGAAATGTTAGAAAGACGTAGGGCGGGAAATCCTTTCAGCTTCTATCATTATATGATAGATCTAAAGAATGGGCCATGCGTTCACAAAAGAGTTGCAGGCTGTGGTTCCGGTTGCGAATATATGGCCGTGACCCCGTGGGGAGATTTATACCCATGTCATCAATTCGTCGGTGATGAAGATTACAAAATGGGAGATATTTGGTCCGGAATATCTAATGTAGAAAAGCGTGAGGCATTCAGTCATTGCAATATTTATTCACGATCTGAATGTGAAGATTGCTGGGCCAAGCTGTACTGCAGCGGTGGATGTGCGGCCAATAATTATCATAGTGCCGGTTCAATTGAAGGAATCTACGAATATGGATGTAAAGTGTTTAAAAAAAGAATGGAATGTGCCATCATGCTGGAAGTTGCCAGTCAGATTGAAAATCTGGATTACTAGGAGGCTGATATGAGAATTAACAAATATATATCATCATCTGGGATATGTAGTCGAAGAAAAGCGGATGAGCTAATTAAAACAGGGAAGGTTAAGGTAAACGGCAAAGTAATGAAGGAAATGGGTTACCAGGTTCTTGAAAGCGACAAGGTGATGGTAATGAATAAAATAGTTGTTCCTGCAAAGGAACACACCTATGTCATACTTAATAAACCTAAGGGCGTGATTACATCAGCTAGGGATGAGAAAGACAGGGTCACGGTTATTGATCTTCTTGGGAAAAATCCAGACATAGAGCAAGATGCGGGGAGAATTTTTCCGGTAGGCAGGCTAGACTACGATACTTCAGGTATTTTGCTCTTAACAGATGATGGAGAGCTGACCTACAGGCTTACTCATCCTAAACATGAATTTCCCAAAACTTATCATGCCCTTGTACAGGGGATTTTAAGTAGAGAGAAACAGTTAATGCTTACACGAGGTGTAGATATTGGAGGTTTTATTACCTCCAGGGCGAAGGTAAAGGTTATAAGACAAAAGGGGAATACTTCTTTAGTTGAAATAACTATTCATGAAGGGAAAAACAGGCAAGTAAGAAAAATGTTTGCAGCTGTTGGGAATCCGGTTAAGAAATTGGAGCGAGTTGCTATAGGTAAAATTCATCTAGGTCGACTTAGAGAAGGCAATTTTAGAAAACTTACCAAATCAGAGATAGAATATTTAAAAGAGGTTTAGAAAGCCTCTTTTTGTTGGATTAAACACAATTTAATATTTAAATAAATATGTATTTAAATATTTTTAATTAAAATTACATAAAGATATTGACATTTATCGAAATATTCTGTACAATGATGACTTCCCAAATACGAAAGGGATTTCTAATTATACAGTAAACTGGGAAATGTTTATATAATTTGCAGAAAATACTGTTATTTTATTAAAAGTTGTGTATAATAGAAAGGAAATATTTTTTAGCGGTAAATATAAAAGTAGGTGAAAGGAGAAATATGGCATACGATTTAAAAGAAAAAAAGAGAGACTTAATGGTAAAAGCTGAGATGCTAAAGGCAATGGCTAGCCCAGTAAGACTTGGACTACTTAAGGAATTGGCAGAAAATGAATATTGTACTGTAACATATTTTACAGAGGTTTTGGGTGCATCCCAATCTACGATTTCACAGCATTTAGCAAAATTGAGAAGTAGACAGATTGTTACTGTTGAATATGAGGGAACTAGAGCTAAATACAGTCTTGAAGATGACAAGATTAAGGCACTGGTTAAAATTATTTTTGAATAGTAAAAATAAGCAGTATAATCAAACCGATAATTAAACGAGGAGATTTTTTCTTCTCGTTTTTTCTGTCTTGTAAATGTATGTGAATTTGTATTATAATCTAAAGTACAGGTTGATAGAGAGATAAGGAGAAATTTCTATGACAAATAATGTAATTGATAGAATATGTGCAAATAGCAATACGGGGATATCAAATGCTTTTAGAGCAAGATCATACATGGCAGAAATGTATTTAGATTGTATGGAACTTACAGAAGGAGATGATACCCAGCACAATTTACTGCTTGAGTTCTTTGATCAATTTATAATCTCAATTGTTGTAGGAATGCTGGAAAATGTTCAGGGAACAATGGCGATTAAAAATGAGATGTTCGAGAAAATTCTTGCTGAATTAGGTATTCCCAGTAATATACCGTTGCCGCTTGTTTTAGTCGGTCATGAAGTGGATGAAGATGAAATTCAACTTCTTTACTCTCTGGCAAATGATTGGAGAGGAACGAACTTTTGGAAAATTTACATGGCAGGAGTAGGACGAGCGACAGAAAAGTGTGTTGTGTCAGTTTCTAATGATGCAGGCGAACCCAATCAATGCAACTTATATGCAAACCAACTAGGTTTGGATTTGATTGGTTTGGCAAGAGATTTTGTTCTTTCTGTTGAGGGAATTTTAAGGGATGAGTTTTCGGAAGAGCATATAGATGATTTGGGAGATAATTATATTTCAGCTGTTATATCCAAATTGATGGGAGCATAATATAAAAGATTTAAGCAGCCTGACAATCTTATTTGCGCCCCCCAATATATAAATAATAAAGCAAGCTTAGTTATGTGAGGGTTCACAAAAATAGCTTGCTTTTATAATGCTATAGTAAATCAAAATCTATAGGTGTGCGACACAGTCGTCTAACTTCTTTTGGATTTTTCGTCTGATGTAGAATCCACATAAGTTTACATACCAGGGATTCTAAAGTCATATTACCACATTCCCAAATGTTAGGATTTTTAGAAAGGGAAGCTCCTACTTCGTAGGTAGTTAAATTACTTCCCTCATGTGGAACTTGAGTAGCCATAATTACCATACCCCCGGCAGCTGTGAAAGTTTCAATTGCATCCCTCATGGAAAAATCATCATGGTTAGGCAATCCTCCGGTTCCGAAAGCCTCAATTATGAGTATCTGATAAATTGGAGATAAAGCTTTAATAACCTCAGGAGATAATCCCGGGATAAGTTTTAAAACAAAAACAGAACTATCCATATCATAAGTGAAATGGGGTCCGGATAATTTAGTTTCCCATATATAGTGGGTAACTTTCCCGGACATAACTCTTCCCACATCAGGGTAATCAATGCTATCAAAGGCATTATAACTTTGTGTTCGTATTTTTCTAGCCCTAGTTCCTCGTATAACCTTTGAATTAAAAACAATTTTAATTCCGCTAGATTTATTATCTGCAGCATAGATAAAGGCATCTACTAGGTTTCTGCGAGCATCTGTGTCTCGAAGATAAATTGATTTTTGTGCTCCCGTTAAAACTACGGGTTTTGGAGAGTCTTGAATCATGTAGCTCAGGGCTGCAGCTGTGTAACTTAGAGTATCCGTACCGTGGGTAATTACAAAACCATCGTAGTCATCGTAATGATTTTCAACGCAGGAAACTATTTTGTTCCATTGAGAAGGACCTACGTTGGTGCTGTCAAGATTCATAAGATCAATGGTCTCAAAGTGACATAAGTCTTCAATTTCCGGAACGAATTCAAGGAGTGCTCTGCTGTTTATTCCAGGGGACAGACCATTACCGTAATCCCTGCTGGCGATAGTCCCACCGGTAGTTATTAACAAAATACTTTTCATGCGAGGATCTCCCGGATTATTTTAAATCTTTAATAAAACTAGTTATTCTTTTGCGAGCATGCTCTTCGCCCATAATCTGTTGTATGGTCCAAACATCGGGAGAAGTAGCTCGTCCAAGGAGGGCAATCCTGATTACGGTGGAAACATGCCCCACATGTCCCTTGTAATTTTCCGGATTCTTTTTATAGTCCTTAGGTTTAGCAGCGTATCCTAAATCTGTTCCAATCTCACGAATTTTCTCAAACCATTGACTCTGGTCATCTCCGTGGCTGTATGTTTCCAGATAATTTGTTAAAATGGTACGTTCATGACCATTTGTTTCTTCAGGGAGTGCATCTTTTTCCATATCGTCAAAAAGACTATCGAAATAGCAACTAATAAATCGGATAATTTGCTCACCGTAGATGAGATCTTTTCTCGGTTTTTTATCATCTCTTCCCAAATTGATAAGCTTACAAAGGTAATCCTTATCCTCAAAAATATTTATTATTTCCGGACTAAATTCTTTTGCCCAATTTTTATAGAAATCATAAAGTTCTTCAGCAGGAATGGATAGGAGTACGTCCTTACTTATGTTGTTAAGTTTATCTAAATCAAACAATGCACCTGAGTTGCTCATTTTTTCTGTTGTGAAAGGGAATTTATTGTAGTTAAGCTCAGGATTTGCCATACGCCATTCTTCAAAGTTTGAATTTAAAATGGTCAGAAGATATTCTCTGATTGCAGCTGGATGATAACCTTTGCTTCTATAGTAATCTAAGGAAAGCTCAGGATCTTTTCTTTTAGATAATTTTCTCTTATTACCTTCTTCGTCAAGTTTCATAAGCTGTGCAGTATGGCAATATACTGGAGGTTCAAAACCTAGTTTTTCAAAAAGTTCAATGTGTATAGGTAAAGATGGAAGCCATTCTGCTCCACGAACTACGTGAGTAGTTCTCATCAAATGATCATCTATAACGTGAGCAAAGTGGTATGTCGGAATTCCCGTTGCCTTTAGAATTACAACATCGTGAAAATTTTCCGGGATTTCAAGGAAACCTCGAATTGCATCTTTGATTTTTACTTTGCGAACTATATCGGTACGTTGAGACCAGTCTCCGGTAGAATGAAGTCTTAGAACCCAAGGTAATCCTTGACGTATTTTCTCATTTACCTCATCGAGAGTTAGACCCCTTGAAGGTGCAAAATCACCATATATTCCAGGGGTTAATTTTTGTTTTTCTTGATTATCTCTTATTGCTGTAATTTCATCCTCTGTCAGGAAACATGGATATGCAAGGCCACGTTTAACCAGTTCTTTAGCATAGGTTTGATATATTTCACCGCGCTTGCTTTGCGTGTAATTGCCATAATTTCCTTTATCCGCACTCATTGTCGCACCTTCATCAAAGTGGATACCAAAATAGTCCAAACTCTTGATAATGGTTTCAACAGCACCTTCCACATACCTTTTGTCATCAGTATCTTCTATTCTCAAATAAAAAATGCCATCGCTCTGATGGGCCAGCCTTTCATCTACGAATGCGCCATATAGATTGCCAAGATGCATAAAGCCTGTAGGACTTGGTCCCAGTCTGGTTACCTTCGCGTCTTTAGGCAGATTCCTCTCCGGATAGATTTTTTCGTAGTAATCAGGGGTTTTATCTATTTGTGGAAACAATAGCTGTGCTAGTTTTTCGCTCATTATTTGACCTCTCTATCATAATTTTGAATATTTGAATTTGGTGATAAAATTTTCTTTGAGTGTTATACTCGTTAAGGTGAATTTTATCTTTTCATAATAAAGATATTATACAATAGCCTTGCTTTACATGTCAAAGTTTCAAATTGAGTTGTCTGATGGAAAATTTTGAAGAAAAATGATATAATTTATAGACATTTTAACATAGATGGAGAAATTTAATGTCAGGATTTACACACTTACATTTACATACAGAATTTAGCCTTCTCGACGGTATGGCGAGAATAGATAAGCTGGTTCCTAAAGTAAAGGAATTAGGTATGGAGGCAGTTGCAATAACAGACCATGGAGTTATGTTTGGTGTTGTTGACTTTTACAAGAAATGCAAGGACTTCGGAATTAAACCCATAATTGGATGTGAAGTTTATGTGGCCGCAAGGACGCGGCATGATAAGGAGGCGGACAAGGATAAAACCTCAAGTCACTTAGTTCTTCTGGCTGAAAATCAAGAAGGATATAGAAATTTAGTTAAGGTTGTCTCAAAGGCTCATACGGAGGGATTTTATTATAAACCGAGAGTGGATAAAGAACTGTTATCTCAATACAGTGAAGGTATAATAGCTTTATCGGCATGCTTGGGAGGCAAAGTCCAAAATCTTTTGCTGGTAGGTGACTATGATGGAGCAAAGAAAGAGGCGTTAGAGCTTAACGAGATATTTGGTGATGACAATTTCTTTTTAGAACTTCAAGATCAAGGTCTGGAGGAGCAACAGAGAGTTAATGAATTTCTTGTGAAAATGAGCAGGGAAACAGGCATTCCTATGGTTGCCACCAATGATGTTCACTATGTTACAAGAGAAGATGCAAAGGCTCATGATGTTTTACTTTGTATTCAGACGGCAAGCAATATAGATGAGCCAAATAGGATGAGATTCCCTAATGATGAATTTTACCTCAAGAGTCCAAGAGAAATGGAAAGAATTTTTGCCTATGCTCCTGAAGCAATTGCTAATACAGGAAGAATTGCTCAAAGATGCAATGTGGAATTCGAGTTTGGCAACTATCACCTGCCTGAATTTACGGTCCCGGAAAAGTGGGAAAATCAAAAATCGGGATATTTGAAATATTTGTGCCAAGCCGGTCTTAAGGAGCGTTACGGAGAAACCACACCACAGCAAGAGACTATTTTGCAAAATAGGCTGGAGAAAGAGCTGGAGGTCATCCGGGGGATGGGATTTGTGGAGTATTTTTTAATAGTATGGGACTTTATTAGGTACGCGAGAGAAAACGGAATTTTAGTTGGTCCGGGAAGAGGATCAGCGGCAGGCTCCATAGTTGCATATTGCCTTTATATTACAGATATAGACCCTATAAGGTATAATTTAATTTTTGAGAGATTCTTAAACAGTCAGAGAGTCAGTATGCCTGATATTGATATAGATTTTTGCATAGAGAGGCGAGGCGAGGTAATTGACTATGTGATAGAAAAATACGGAGAAGACAAAGTTAGTCAGATTATAACGTTGGGTACCCTTAAAGCTAGAGCTGCTGTTAGAGATGTGGGAAGAGCTCTAAACGTTTCATATTCTGATACAGATAAGATAGCAACAGCAATTCCAAACATGCTCGGAATTACTATTGATAAAGCCTTGGAACTGAATCCGGATCTTAGAGAAAAATATGAGAAAGATCAGACGGTCAAAGAAGTGATTAATATGGCAAGAGCTGTAGAAGGTATGCCAAGACATGCATCAACTCATGCTGCAGGAGTGGTTATTTCTAAAGAGCCTTTGGATAATTATGTGCCCCTATATGTGACTGATAAAGGTCTCACTACTCAATTTAATATGGTGACAATAGAGGAGTTAGGGCTTTTAAAAATGGATTTTTTAGGTCTAAGAAATCTTACGGTAATTAGAAAAACATTAGAACTGATTGAGAAGAATCACGGAATTAAAATAGACTTTTCTCAGATGGGCTATAATGATTCAAAAGTTTATGAAATGATTTCAAAGGGAAATACCTTGGGAGTTTTTCAGCTAGAATCGTCAGGGATGACTCAATTTATGAAAGCTTTAAAGCCAAGCTGTTTTGAAGACATAGTTGCGGGGATTTCATTGTTTAGACCGGGTCCAATGGATTCTATTCCAACATATATCAGAAATAAGAAAAATCCTACGGGGGTCAGTTATGTGACTCCGGAGTTAGCATCTATTTTAGATGTAACATACGGATGTTTGGTATATCAAGAACAGGTAATGCAAATTGTTAGACAATTGGCAGGATATAGCTATGGGCAAGCCGATTTGGTCAGACGTGCCATGAGTAAGAAAAAAGTTTCTGAAATGGAAAAACATAGAGAATACTTCATAAATGGAAAGATAGGCACGGATGGCAATGTTGAAATAGAAGGTTGTCTTAGGAGAGGGCTTTCTTATGAGGCGGCAGATAGCATATTTAAGGATATGGAAACCTTTGCTCAGTATGCATTTAATAAAAGCCATGCAGCCGCATATGCAGTTGTTGCCTATGAAACGGGATATTTAAAATGTCACTATCCGAAAGAGTTCATGGCTTCTTTAATGAGCTCGGTTATGGGGGATTCTACTGCAGTAGCAAAATATATACGGAATTGTAAAGAGATGGGAATTCAAGTATTGCCACCTAACGTAAATGACAGCTTCGGTGATTTCACCACAGGCCCGGAAGGAATAAGGTTTGGTCTTATGGGGGTGAAAAGTGTAGGACAAGGTGTAATTGATGCGATAATAAAAAGCAGAATTGACAATGGAAATCCTAAAAATTTTAACCAATTTATACAGAATATAGACATATCCAAGATTAACAAAAAAGCTATAGAAAGTCTCATTAAAGCCGGGGCTTTTGATACAATAGAAGAAAACCGAGCAGCTCTTCTAGCGGTTTATCAGGAGGAAATAGAGAGCGCCCAAACCGAAGCTAGAAATACATTGACGGGACAGATTTCTCTCTTTCAGACAAATCAAGAAGCAAGGGCTACCATAGGACTTGCGAAGAACCTTCCACAAATTGAAAATTTTTCTAAAGAAAAGAGATTAGAATTGGAAAAAGAGGTTTTAGGAGTATACATAACGGGTCACCCATTGGAACCATATGCAGAAAAAATTAATAATTTTTCTACAATTTCAACGGATCTTTTAAACGCAGACTTAGATGTTGCTGATAGGGCTTCAACCTCAAGTGGAAGACAGGATGAAGGGGAATTTCAGACAATAAGAAACAATTCTAGGGTAGTTATTTGTGGGATGGTCGCTTCTATGCGAAAATTAATGACAAAATCATCCCAACTGATGTCTTTTGTCAATTTGGAAGACCTCTATGGAACCTGTGAACTTGTTGTATTCCCAAAGGTATACCATAAGTCATCTCACTTTCTTGAATCAGGAGAGCCTCTAGTTGTCGTTGGGCGCGTGAACACAAAAGAAGATGCTCCGCCAGCAATCCTAGCCGATGATATAAGGACATTGGAAGAATATGAAAAAATGGTTTCCCATGTTACTATTTCTGGTGCTTCACGTCGAAAGGAAACACAAAGATCCAAGGGGCAGTCTTTGGGAGAAAGTGAGTCCGGTCCCGAGAAGCTTTCAAATCGATCGCCGATAGTAAAGCTTAGAATAACGAAAGACCGTTATGACGAAGGAGTATTAGATAATATTGAAAGGCTAGTGATAATTAATTCAGGAGATATTGAGGTAAGGGTATATCTACCTAACGGCAGTCAGATAAGGACTAAATCAGGCGTTGAAATTAGTGATTTTCTAATAGAAAGTCTCATAAGACTTTTAGGAGAAGAAAATGTTAAAGTTCCAAATTGATTAGGAAAAGAGGTTTAAAATGAGCGATAGCTTTTTAGTCAAGAAAATAGCGGTATTAACTAGCGGAGGAGATGCCCCGGGAATGAATGCGGCTGTAAGAGCTGTTACTAGATGTGGAATAGATGCAGGAATGAAAGTTTATGGAATCTCAAGAGGCTATGAAGGGCTTATTGAGGGGGAATTTGAAGAACTTAACAGGCATTCTGTGAGCGATATAATGCAACGAGGTGGCACTATATTAAAGACAGCCAGAAGTGAACGATTTACCACAGAAGAGGGGCAAGAGCGAGCTTTCTCAATGCTAGAGACCTTCGGAATAGAGGTCCTTGTAGTAATTGGTGGAGATGGAACCATGAGAGGTGCCAAAGACTTGTCAGCCTTTGGAAAACCGGTAATTTGTCTTCCGGGTACAATTGATAATGACTTAGGATATACAGATTATACTATCGGTTTTGATACGGCTGTCAATACGGTTCTCGAAGCAATAAGTAAAATACGTGACACCTCAAGCTCTCACGAAAGGACAACTGTAATTGAGGTAATGGGCAGGCATTGCGGAGATATAGCTGTATATGCGGGTCTTGCCGGAGGTGCAGAGGCTGTTCTGGTTCCTGAGATGCCGGTTGATATAAACCGTATATGTAACAAAATAATTCTCGATGGCAATAAAGGTCGTACCCACAGTGTTATTATCGTTGCAGAAGGTGCACCGATTAAGACTACTGACTTGGTTGATGAGATAAGAAGAAGGACCGGAAAAGAAGTGAGACAAGTTGTTTTATCATACCTTCAAAGAGGTGGGGCACCAACTTCAGTGGATAGATTGCTTGGGACAAGATGTGGAGCTAAGGCGATTGAAATTATTGAAAGCATCGATTTTGACGGAGGTTCTTTTGCTGTGGGGCAGGTGGATGGAGAGATTATTTCTATGCCTCTTGATATGGCTATAAATAAGAAGAGAGTATTTAATGAAGAATTAGTTGGTTTAATTAATGTTTTGAGCAAATAAAACTTGCATTTTCAAATATTCGCGTTTATAATATATGAGGTCTATATTAGGACAAAATAAAATAATCACACCCATATAGCTCAGCTCCAAAGGTGCCATTTGTTATCAGGAATAACGATATAAAAAATGGCTTAACAGGCGACATATTATGAGTGGAAGAGAAAAACCTGGGAGGAATTTAAAATGGCAGTAATTTCAATGAAACAATTACTAGAAGCAGGTGTGCATTTTGGACACCAGACAAGAAGATGGAATCCTAAGATGGCTCCATACATTTTTACGGAGAGAAATGGAATCTACATTATCGATCTTCAGAAGACAGTGAAGAAGATTGATGCAGCTTACAACTTCATCAGAGAAGTTGCGGAAGCAGGAAAGCCTGTTCTGTTTGTAGGAACTAAGAAACAGGCTCAGAACGCAATCAAAGATGAAGCGATTAGAGCAGGACAGTACTTCATAGCTGAAAGATGGCTCGGTGGTACGCTAACAAATTATAAGACAATCAGCACAAGAATCACAAGACTTGAGCAGATTGAAAGAATGGAAGAAGATGGCACTATGGAAAAGCTTTCTAAGAAGGAAGTGAGCAAGCTAAGACTTGAGCACGAAAAATTAGAAAAATACCTAGGTGGCATTCGTGATATGAAGGGTATGCCCGGAGCACTGTTTATCGTAGACCCTAAGAAAGAAAAGATTGCAGTAAGAGAAGCTAGAATTCTTGGAATTCCTGTAGTAGGTATCGTTGATACAAACTGTGATCCGGATGATGTTGACTATGTAATCCCTGCAAATGATGATGCAATCAGAGCTGTAAAACTAATTGCCGGCAGAATGGCAGATGCTATTATCGAAGCAAATCAGGGTGAGAGTTTTGATGACTCTGAAGAAGTAGCAGATGAAGCGGACGTTCCTGAAGAGCAGGAAGCTACTGACGCTGAATAATTTTCAGTAATCAGGCAAATTGTTTAAGCAGGATAATAGCAAGGAGGAAATACATATGGCTGTTACAGCACAGATGGTTAAAGAGTTAAGAGAGATGACTGGCGCCGGAATGATGGACTGCAAGAAGGCGCTTGTAGAAGTAGATGGAGATATGGACAAAGCTGTTGAAATTCTTCGCGAAAAGGGACTGTCAAAAGCAGCGAAAAAAGCAGGAAGAGTTGCAGCAGAAGGACTTGTTCGTTTAGCCTTTGGAGAAGGTAACAAAGAAGCTGCAGTGGTTGAGGTTAATTCAGAGACTGACTTCGTAGCAAAGAATCCGGAGTTTATTGGATTTGTTGAAGATTTATCTGAATTAGCTCTAAAGCAAGATGATTCAAGCATGGAAGCTTTCATGGCACTTGACTATAAGGGTGAGGGAAGTGTTCAGGACGTTCTAACTGCAAAAATTGCTAAGATTGGTGAGAACATGAACATTCGCAGATTCAAAAAAATGGCTACGGAAGGCGTTGTATACCAAGGTTATGTTCACAGCAATGGCAAAATTGCTGTTCTAGTTGGTCTTAAGACAGATGCAACTGCAAAAGAAACAGAAGTTGTGGGCAAGGACGTGGCAATGCAGGTTGCTTCAATGAATCCTAAGTTTGTAAATGATGCTGAAGTAGATCAGGAATGGCTAGCTCATGAGGCAGAAATTGCTAAGCAGCAGCTTCTAAATGAGGGCAAGCCTGAAGCTATGCTTGAAAGAATTATCCCTGGAAAAATCAAGGCTATTTTGAAAGAAGTATGCCTTGTAGACCAGAAATTTGTAAAAAACTCAGACCTAACAGTTGCACAGTATGTTGCTGAATCAGGAAAAACAATTGGAAAAGAAATGACAGTTGTTGAGATGGTTAGATTTGAAGTTGGTGAAGGAATCGAAAAGAAAGAAGAAGACTTCGCGGCAGAAGTAGCAGCTCAGATGGCTGGTAAATAATAATGTGATTTTGGCAGAAAGCCTGACCGGGAAGCTGGTCAGGCTTTTTTGAAGACAGTAAAAATGAGATCAAACTTGTATTGAAGGATGAATGTATCGATGAAGAAAAAAATATTTTGTGGCGCAGGCATCTTGTTGGGGATAGTTTTAATTGTAATAGCTGGATACTTTTATGCGAATCCAATTATTCTAAAAGATGGTATTTTCACGAGGGAGATAAAAGCTGAATATAAGGAAAATTTTGATGCAAAGAATCATATTCGTTGGGTTGCTTTTGCTTCTATTGATGATGTGAAAATCCTAGGAAAGGTTAATTCAAACAAAATAGGAGAATCATATGATATTGAAATGAGAGTTGCAGATAGAAAGCAACACTTTAAAGTTAGAGTGATCGACACTAAAGCACCTGATCTTACAGTAAAGGATTATACTACAGATAAAGTTGAAAAAATTACAGTTAACTCTTTTTCTCCTAAAGTAACAGATGCTGCACCTACGGAGAAGATAAAATTATCCGTTAGTAAAGAAAAGCCGCTTAAAAAACAGGGTAAATATGAGGTAGTGATAACTGCCAAGGATCCATCAGGAAATAAGACAAAAAAGAAGGCAAAGCTTACAAGGATAGATGACAAAACACCACCTACATTGGAGATAGGCCCTGCTCTAAATGGTATTATTGGGACCGACTTCACCGAAGATACTCTCTTGTCTGGAATTAGTGCTCAGGATAATATAGACAAATCTCCTAAGATAGATGTGGACGTAAGCCAGCTGGATGTAAATACACCTGGAATATATAAGGTGATTTATACCGTTCGAGATAGAACGGGGAATATTGCATCCGGTTCAAGAGATGTGATAATCACGCAGGCCATAGGCGAAAACCAGAAAGTTATTTATCTGACTTTTGATGATGGCCCTTCATTTAATACGGAGAAAATTTTAAATGTTATGGCAAAGTATAAGGTGAAAG
Organism: Eubacteriales bacterium KG125; assembly: GCA_050908895.1. Classification (GTDB taxonomy): domain Bacteria; phylum Bacillota; class Clostridia; order Peptostreptococcales; family Anaerovoracaceae; genus S5-A14a. The sequence continues at coordinate 574,089 of CP171222.1, forward strand.
GAACTTTCTTTGTTACGGGAAATGATGCTGCCTACAGACATTTAATCACAAGAGCGGCAAATGAAGGACATACTGTCGCTCTTCACACCTATACTCATAACTATAATATATATACCAATGAGGACGCTTTCTTTGCAGATTTAACAAACGTGGGGAATTTAGTAAAAGAACTAACAGGTATAGAATCTCACCACATAAGATTTGCCGGTGGGTCAAGCAATACCATAAGCAGGAGCTATAACCAGGGGATTATGTCAAGACTTGTAAGCTTGGTACAAAGTAAAGGCTATAAATATTATGACTGGAATGTTTCCTCCGGGGATGCATCAGGAGAGACCGTTCCCAAGGACAGGATTCTAAGCAATTCAACAAGTTCAAGAGCAAATCATATATGTTTGTTAATGCATGATTCCAGATCGAAGACTACTACGGCAGAGGCCTTGCCGGGAATAATTGAGCATTATCAGGCACTGGGATATACTTTCCTTCCAATAAGTGATTCAACTCCGGTTTTCCATCACGGAGTAAATAATTAATTTTATAAAAGCATCACTAATGCAATCATAACTTAAAAGGATATAGTGAAGATGAACAGAAGACAGCAGCTTATAAATATCGCTCGAAAACTAGTGGAGAAAAATCTGGTGGTAAGAACCTGGGGAAATATGAGTCTGCGTGAAGATGAGAATCACATACTAATTACTCCCTCAGGGATAAGATATGAGGATTTAGTTGAAGAAAATATTGTAAAAGTTAATATAATTACAGGCGAGAAAGTAATGATAAATGTGGAGAGCGATCAAGAAGCCTCGTCGGAACTCCCTGTGCATTTAGCTTATTACAGACAAAAACCTGCTACTCAAGTGGTACTTCATACTCATCAAATGTATGGAACAGCCATGAGTTTATATGGCCGAAATATACCCGTGACGGAGAATTTGAGAAAAATAATCGATTGTTCTTTTGTGCCTGTATCTCCGTATGGAATATCAGGGTCAAAAAAGCTACATGATAATGTATCCGAAACGATCAAAGAAACCGGCTCCAGACTCGTGCTTATGGCCAAACATGGCGTTCTCGCTGCAGGCGATAGAGTGGATGAAGCATTTATAATTGTGGAAGAACTTGAAAAATGGGCAGCTAATATGTATGCGAAGATAACAGAATATCCCGCCGTAGAATTGGACTGTATAAATGTTATTGAGGAAAAGGATAATCTGTTTTGCCACGACGACATGGCTACAAAAGAAATTTTAAATAACAAATGCTTGCCGGAAAAACAAAAGAGATTCACATTATCTATGAGGAGTGCGGAAATAGAAGGAATATTACAAAACCCAATAATAAATGCCTATGTCGACGATTTTGCACAGATATGTGGTGAAAAAATATCAACTGCAAGAGGTAATATGGATGCTGTTATTTGCTTGGAGAACAAAACGGTAAAACTATATGGCAATAACCTCCAAGATATAGCGGCCGCAGCTCACGTTTTAGATAAAAATTTAAAGGCAAGAGAGATAGCTATAAGAAAAAATGTATGCCCATTATCAGATGAGGATGCAAAAATAATGAGAAAAAAATATTTAAATGTATACTCTATAAAGGCAGACAGAGTTTAATAAAAATAAATTATAGAAAAACTAAGACTTCGTAACGAGGAAAATCACTGAAATTTCAACGAAAAAACAAGCTACAAGATTACAGCGGATAAAAAACGGCATATTGCAAGATGAAATTAGCCACTAGTATAAATTGCTTCTGGTGTCAAATAATTAAACATTCTTTTAGGATATCTGTTTATCCAAAGTTCTATCTTTGCCACCTCAGTTGAGGTGGTATTTTTAGTACCTTTGGGTAAATGTCTACGAATTAAACGATTATGATTTTCGTTGCTTCCTCTTTCTTGTGAACAATATGGATGTGCATAATAAATATTATCCTCACAGATTACCTCGGACAATTTGGCAAATTCAGTTCCATTATCTGCTGTTAGTGACTTTACTTCATATTCCTTTATTAAAATAGTCAATGCCTCATTAACTGATTTGCTGGTCTTATCTTCTATTAATCGTATTATCTCATATCTCGATTTTCGATCTGTCATTGTAAGCAGACACTGATTCTTATCCCGTGTCAATATGACTGTATCTATTTCAAAATGTCCTGTTTCTGTTCGATTGTTAATATAATCAGGACGTTCATCAATTGATTTACCAAATCCCTTAAATCTCTCACTGCGCAAGGGTCTGCTTTTCTTTATCCTTTGTGGATATATTAGGCAGTCTTGTTGCTTCCCCAAATACCCACGGTGAATCCAGTAGTATATGGTTGATACAGAAACATCCACATAACCTTTGTTAACTATCATCTCAGGAGAGTAATGGCTTTTAAGATAATGTTTAATTGTCCTGCGCATTTCTTTATCTAATCTGATTTGCTTTACAGACTTTTTCCTTTTCTGAATATATTCTCCATGGGCATATTCGGCCTTATACACCCGTTTAAAAAGACTAGGTCTTAACTGCTGTAAAACCATTCCTCGTTTAATTTCGTTGTTTATTGTCTGATGAGATTTATTAAGCAGCTTAGCAATGCATCTATTACTTTTTCCTTCACTTTTCCATAGTTCAATTAATTGACGTTCTTTTAGTGTTAAATGTTTATTTTTTAGTGTATAATGTTTTTGCATCTTTAAGCTCCTTGATATGGTTTTTGTTTTGCAACTTAATTATATCGCTTAAAGATGCTTTTTTGTTATTTAATTCCACTTAGGTGGCTAATTTCATTTTATAACTTGCCGCGGATAAAAAACTTTCAAAAAAATGAAAAAATGCTTAAAAAGTTATTGACATGAATCATAAGTAGTGATAATATATTCAAGCTGTCGCAAGACGGGGGCGCCAAGGCAAAGCATTGGAAGAACCGAAAGCTGAAAATAAATACAAAAAAGTTTTTAAAAAAACTTTAAAAAAGTATTGACAAAACAAGCCGGCGATGGTAAGATGTATATCGCTGACCACGAGAGTGGAAAGCGAAAAGCTTTCTGAAGAGAGAGCAAGAACCATGAAAACTTCATAGTGTAAGAAATACTTAGTCAAAAGAGAATTGGAAAATTCTCAAAACTAAAACCAAGTACAATCTGAAAAGATTGGTAAGAAACTTTTGTTGAAAAGGTTTCTGACAATTCCAAAAATACGGAAAACAATAAGCAAGAGCGCAAAAGCGTTTGAGCTGAATCAAACTGATATTAAACAGCGAAAGCTGATAATATACCATTTATATAAGAGTTTGATCCTGGCTCAGGATGAACGCTGGCGGCGTGCCTAACACATGCAAGTCGAGCGAGAAATTAATTAAGGAATCTTCGGAAGAATTAATTAATGGAAAGCGGCGGACGGGTGAGTAACGCGTGGGCAACCTGCCTTTCACAGAGGGATAGCCAAAGGAAACTTTGATTAAAACCTCATAATGCTAATTTACTGCATAATAGATTAGCCAAAGATTTATCGGTGAAAGATGGGCCCGCGTCTGATTAGCTAGTTGGTGAGGTAACGGCTCACCAAGGCAACGATCAGTAGCCGACCTGAGAGGGTGATCGGCCACATTGGAACTGAGACACGGTCCAAACTCCTACGGGAGGCAGCAGTGGGGAATATTGCACAATGGGCGAAAGCCTGATGCAGCAACGCCGCGTGAACGAAGAAGGCCTTCGGGTCGTAAAGTTCTGTCCATAGGGAAGAAACAAATGACGGTACCTTTGGAGGAAGCCCCGGCTAAATACGTGCCAGCAGCCGCGGTAATACGTATGGGGCAAGCGTTATCCGGAATTATTGGGCGTAAAGAGTGCGTAGGTGGTGGCTTAAGCGCAGGGTTTAAGGCAATAGCTCAACTATTGTTCGCCTTGCGAACTGGGTCACTTGAGTACAGGAGAGGAAAGCGGAATTCCTAGTGTAGCGGTGAAATGCATAGATATTAGGAGGAACACCAGTGGCGAAGGCGGCTTTCTGGACTGAAACTGACACTGAGGCACGAAAGCGTGGGTAGCAAACAGGATTAGATACCCTGGTAGTCCACGCCGTAAACGATGAGCACTAGGTGTCGGCCCCAAAAGGGTCGGTGCCGCAGTTAACGCATTAAGTGCTCCGCCTGGGGAGTACGCACGCAAGTGTGAAACTCAAAGGAATTGACGGGGACCCGCACAAGCAGCGGAGCATGTGGTTTAATTCGAAGCAACGCGAAGAACCTTACCAGAACTTGACATCCTTCTGACAGGTCCTTAATCGGGCCTTTCTTCGGACAGAAGAGACAGGTGGTGCATGGTTGTCGTCAGCTCGTGTCGTGAGATGTTGGGTTAAGTCCCGCAACGAGCGCAACCCTTATCATTAGTTGCCATCATTAAGTTGGGCACTCTAGTGAGACTGCCGGGGACAACTCGGAGGAAGGTGGGGATGACGTCAAATCATCATGCCCCTTATGTTCTGGGCTACACACGTGCTACAATGGTCGGTACAGAAAGCAGCGAAACCGTGAGGTGAAGCCAATCTCCAAAACCGATCCCAGTTCGGATTGTAGGCTGCAACTCGCCTACATGAAGTCGGAGTTGCTAGTAATCGCAGATCAGAATGCTGCGGTGAATGCGTTCCCGGGTCTTGTACACACCGCCCGTCACACCATGGAAGTTGGGGGTGCCCGAAGTTGGACAATTAATCGTTTACCTAAGGCAAAACCAATGACTGGGGTGAAGTCGTAACAAGGTAGCCGTATCGGAAGGTGCGGCTGGATCACCTCCTTTCTAAGGAGACTTAAGTGTCTTACACTATGAGTTTATGGGGAATTAGCTCAGCTGGGAGAGCACCTGCCTTGCACGCAGGGGGTCAAGGGTTCGAATCCCTTATTCTCCACCAACCCTTGGAAAAGGGTTAGTACTTTGAAAACTGAATAATGTGTATCACAAATTTTCAAGAAGAAAATATACAAAAAAACGAGAAATCGAGGTTATCAGAAAAGATAGCAAAACTAAGCAAGTAAATTGTAAGGGAACGATTTCAACCGAGAAAACCAGAAAAAATAACAGCCATTTACTGAAGAGTAAATAGCAATAGTAAAAATCCTAACTACGCTAGGTTAGGTAAAATGGTCAAGTGACTAAGAGCATAAGGTGAATGCCTTGGCACTGGGAGCCGATGAAGGACGTGACAAGCTGCGATAAGCTGCGGTGAGGAGCAAATATCCATTGATCCGCAGATTTCCGAATGAGGGAACTCACCTGTTTTAATAGGCAGGTATCCCATGATGAATACATAGTCATGGCGAAGGAAACCCGGGGAACTGAAACATCTAAGTACCTGGAGGAAGAGAAAGAAAAATCGATTTCCTAAGTAGCGGCGAGCGAAAGGGAAAGAGGCCAAACCTTCTGTTTACAGAAGGGGTTGTGGACCACCATAACGCATCAGGACACATAGTCGAAGAGAGCTGGAAAGCTTTGGCACAGAAGGTAAAACCCCTGTAGACGAAATGTGGAAAGAGCAAGGTGGCACCAGAGTAGTGCCGGACACGTGGAATCCGACATGAAGCCGGGGGGCCCACCCCCCAAGCCTAAATACTACCCAGTGACCGATAGCGAATAGTACCGTGAGGGAAAGGTGAAAAGAACCCCGGGAGGGGAGTGAAAAAGAACCTGAAACCTTATGCTTACAATCGGAGGGAGCGCAAGTGACCTCATACTTTTTGTAGAACGGGCCAACGAGTTATGGTATGTAGCAAGGTTAAGGTGCTGGAGCACTGAAGCCGAAGGGAAACCGAGTCTTAATAGGGCGTCAAGTTATATGCTGTAGACCCGAAACCGGGTGACCTATCCATGTGCAGGTTGAAGTAACTGTAAAAGGTTATGGAGGACCGAACTCATGTCTGTTAAAAAAGGCTGGGATGACGTGTGGATAGCGGTGAAATTCCAATCGAACTCGGAGATAGCTGGTTCTCCTCGAAATAGCTTTAGGGCTAGCCTCAAGGTAAGATACGCGGGGGTAAAGCACTGAATGTTCTAGGGGCCTTCACCGGTTACCAAAAACTATCAAACTAAGAATACCGCAGTATTATCCTTGGGAGTCAGGCTATGTGAGATAAGTTTCATAGTCGAGAGGGAAACAACCCAGACCAACAGCTAAGGTCCCCAAATGTAAGTTAAGTGGAAAAGGATGTGGAATTGCATAAACAGCTAGGATGTTGGCTTAGAAGCAGCCATACATTTAAAGAGTGCGTAATAGCTCACTAGTCGAGTGATTCTGCGCCGAAGATAAACGGGGCTAAAACTTACTACCGAAGCTTTGGATCAGAAATGATGGTAGAGGAGCATTGTATAAGGACAGAAGCAAAATCGCGAGGTTTTGTGGACTTTATACAAGAGAGAATGTTGGCATGAGTAGCGAGAGGCAGGTGAGAATCCTGCCCGCCGAAAATCTAAGGTTTCCTGAGGAAGGTTCGTCCACTCAGGGTTAGTCGGGGCCTAAGCCCAGAGCGAAAGCTGTAGGCGATGGACAACAGGTAGAAATTCCTGTACCACCGAGGATTGTATGAGAGAAGTGGGGACACAGAAGGATAGGTTGAGCACGCCGTTGGTAGAGCGTGTCCAAGCGTTAAGGGAGAACATGTAGGCAAATCCGCAAGTTCAATTCTGAGGCGTGATGGGGTGGCGAAAGAGCCGGAAGCAACTGATTTCATGCTGTCGAGAAAAGCCGCTATCGAGATCCAAGGTGCCCGTACCGCAAACCGACACAGGTAGATGAGGAGAGAATCCTAAGGCGAGCGAGAGAACTATTGTTAAGGAACTCGGCAAAATAACCCCGTAACTTCGGGAGAAGGGGTGCCACAGAAATGTGGCCGCAGTGAATAGGCCCAGGCAACTGTTTACCAAAAACACAGGTCTCTGCAAAAGCGAAAGCTGAAGTATAGGGGCTGACGCCTGCCCGGTGCTGGAAGGTTAAGGGGAAGTGTTAGAGCAATCGAAGCACAGAACTTAAGCCCCAGTAAACGGCGGCCGTAACTATAACGGTCCTAAGGTAGCGAAATTCCTTGTCGGGTAAGTTCCGACCCGCACGAAAGGCGTAATGATCTGGGCACTGTCTCAACAATAGACTCGGTGAAATTGTAGTACCGGTAAAGATGCCGGTTACCCGCAGCAGGACGGAAAGACCCCGTGGAGCTTTACTGTAGCTTGATATTGAATTTTGATGTTGCATGTACAGGATAGGTGGGAGACAATGAACTAAGCACGCTAGTGTTTAGGGAGTCATCGTTGGGATACCACCCTTGTAGGATTGAAGTTCTAACCATGTACCGTGATCCGGTACTGGGACATTGTCAGGTGGGCAGTTTGACTGGGGCGGTCGCCTCCTAAAGAGTAACGGAGGCGCCCAAAGGTTCCCTCAGCGCGGACGGAAATCGCGCGAAGAGTGCAAAGGCAGAAGGGAGCTTGACTGCGAGACATACAGGTCGAGCAGGTACGAAAGTAGGGCTTAGTGATCCGGTGGTTCCGAGTGGAAGGGCCATCGCTCAACGGATAAAAGCTACCCCGGGGATAACAGGCTGATACCCCCCAAGAGTTCACATCGACGGGGGTGTTTGGCACCTCGATGTCGGCTCGTCTCATCCTGGGGCTGAAGTAGGTCCCAAGGGTTGGGCTGTTCGCCCATTAAAGAGGTACGCGAGCTGGGTTCAGAACGTCGTGAGACAGTTCGGTCCCTATCCGCTGTGGGCGTTGGAAATTTGAGTGGAGCTGTCCTTAGTACGAGAGGACCGGGATGGACATACCTCTGGTGCACCAGTTGTTCTGCCAAGGGCATAGCTGGGTAGCTACGTATGGACGGGATAAGCGCTGAAAGCATATAAGTGCGAAGCCCCCCACAAGAAAAGATTTCCTTATGAGACCCGTGGAAGACTACCACGTTGATAGGTCGGAGGTGTAAGTGTAGTAATACATTCAGCTGACCGATACTAATAGGTCCAACGCTTGACCAATGGTTAAAGGTTCAAGAGATATACATTATTCGGGATTGAAAGTACCAAAACTTTCAATGCAAATCCGGTGACAATAGCAAGGAGGTCACACCTGTTTCCATCTCGAACACAGAAGTTAAGCTCCTTAGCGCCTATGATACTTGGTGGGTGACTACCTGGGAAAGCGGGTCGTTGCCGGTTTGAACTGACCGCTAGACAGACGTTTGGCGGTTTTTTTTATAGCATTATCTTTAAACCTATGATGTAAAGGAAGAATATGGTATAATGATTTTATTGAAATTAATTTTTGTTTGCCTTTTGGTTATCCCTTTTTTCTATCTGTGCATTTTTTTACTACGATACACTAGTTCGGTACTAAGAGCTAGTAATAAGTCTGATCAGATTAAGGCAGAACAGAAGAAAAAAGAAGCTATGCTTTACAATAGGTCAAGAGGCTCTAATAGGAGAATGTATTGAATAAGGGAATTTTTATTTCCATTGAAGGGCCGGATGGCTCGGGGAAAACTACTCAACTTAGGCTTTTGCGTAAGTTTTTAGAATGCAACAAAATTGATGACCGTGAGGTTATTTTTACTAGAGAGCCGGGTGGAACACCTATTGGTGAAAAAATTCGTGAAATTATTCTTGATAATTCCAATATGGAAATGAGTGATTTAACGGAGGCTTTTCTATATTCTGCAGCAAGAGCTCAACATGTAGAAGAAGTGATTAAGCCGGCATTGAAAGCAGGAAAACTTGTTGTTTGTGACAGATTTGTTGATTCTTCTATTGCATATCAAGGCTACGGCAGAAAACTTGGTGAAAATGTTTCGATTATTAATCAGATAGCTGTTGGAGGAACTATGCCATATAAGACAATTTTTATTGACCTGGATCCGGCAATAGGACGCAACAGGATATCGGATAATATATCAGATAATTTTGATGAGTCAAATTTGACTAAATCGATTTTTCAACACGGTAGGGATGCCGGTGTAGTTAGGAATGAATTTGACCGTCTTGAGCTTGAGAAATTAGATTTTCATATGGCTGTTTATGAAGGGTATCTTAATCTAATTAAAATGTTTCCTGAGCGTTTTTTAGTTGTTGATGGCAAGGGAAGCATAGATGAAGTCCAAAAACGCTTAATTAGCACCATACTTACTATATGCAAGACTTTTGATAGCATGGGAGAGAGAGCATGACTCCAAATAAATGGCTTCAGATTGCAGAAAAGGGAAGAGTATCTCAGGCATATATCGTTGAGGGTTTAAGTTCTGAGGAGAAGGAAAACTTTGTAGTTTCTTTTGTAGAAAAAGTTATTTTACGTTTCGATAACTTTAGGGCAGTAGATGTGATTCATAGAATGCTGAAAGAGGGCAATTATGCTGATTTTTTTTCTATCGAGGCTGAAACCGGTTTGTCTATAAAAAAAGAACAAATAGATAAACTTCAGAGATCACTAGCCAGGGCTTCCACGGAGAATTCATATAAATTTGCTGTCATTAAGTGTGCTCACTTGATGACTTTGGAGGCTCAAAATTCTTTTTTGAAAACTTTAGAAGAGCCCCCAGGTAAATGTATTATTTTTCTCCTTACTAATAAGTCTCTCAATCTATTGCAGACAATTAGGTCACGATGTGGATATATTTGGTTAGGAGAGCAGGATTTAGATATATGTGAAGATGATTGTGAATTGATAGAGCAACTGCGAGAAGGCAGATTTTTTTACAAAACAAAAGAACTTTTACTCGATAGATGTAAGACTAAAGAAGAGAGTCTTTTGCTGCTTGACAGTATTGAAAAAGTTTTGCATGAAGATATGCTAAGGGGAGTCCCCCTTGAGCAACTTACATTGGAATTTGGTGCAGTCTCAGAAGCTAGAGATGCTATTTCCAGAAGAATGAGTGTAAATAATGCGATGGGAATAATGATGCTAAAATTTGGAGGTTTTGATGACGAAGGTAGTCGGGATAAAATTTAGAAGTACCGGAAAAACATATTTTTTTGATCCGCTGGATTTTGATCTTGTTCAAGGAGATGAGGTAATCGTTGAAACAGCAAGAGGAATAGAATTTGGGAAAGTATATCTGGGCGTAACACAGATGCGTAGAGAAGATTTATCTAAACCTCTTAAGCAGGTTGTCAGGATTGCTAACGAGGAGGACAGACGTCAGCATGAAGAGAATAAGGAGCGCCGTGAGGAGACTCTTAAAGTTTGTCAAGACCTTATAAACAAAAGAAGTTTGGATATGAAACTGGTTGATGTAGAGTTTACTATCACCGGTAATAAAGTCATTTTTTATTTTACTGCAGATGGACGTATAGATTTTAGAGAATTGGTTAAGGACTTAGCAAGCGTGTTTCATATGAGAATTGAGCTTAGACAAGTAGGTTCAAGAGACGAGGCGAAAATGCTGGGTGGAATAGGAAATTGTGGCAAAGGACTTTGTTGTGCTACATGGCTTTCTGATTTTCAGCCTGTGTCTATTAAGATGGCTAAGAATCAAAATCTTTCTCTCAACCCTGGAAAAATTTCAGGTGTTTGTGGTCGGCTGATGTGTTGTCTGAAATACGAAAATGATCTCTACACAAGACTTAGAGAGGGCATTCCTGATAATGGTGAGAAAGTTTTTACTCCTGATGGACCAGGAAAGGTTTTTGATACAAATATTTTGCAAGAGAGTGTTCGAGTGAGACTTTATACCGGAGAAAAAGACGAGAATGGTAACGATAAACTTGAGGCTGACTTGAAGGTTTATCCTAAGGAAGAAATTAAGCGAACCAAGAAGAGCAAATTTCCTCCTAGTGCTGAAATCTCGGATAATCTAGGCGAACTTACAGATACAGATTTAGATGATCTGGACTTTATCCCGGAAGTATAGGCATTGACATTTTAGCATATATTACTAGTATGTTGTGAGATATCAACTTTTACAGTTCTAGCATTTCCATTATTAGTAGGAGAGAATTATGGTAGAAGATAAAAATAAGCTTTGCTGGGATGCGACCGGATTTGGATCCTTAGAAATACTTCAAGATCGTAAAGAATTTTCCTACGGTGTAGATGCGGTTTTACTGGCTGATTTTGCATCAAAATATATTAACGCACACAATTCGTGCAAATCAAAGTCAGCTATAAATTACGGAGTTTCTGCGATATATGATTTATCGCCAATTGTAGATTTGGGAACCGGTACGGGAGTTATTCCATTAATTTTATCTCACAAAACAGCTGCACGTCACATTTACGGATTTGACGTAGAACCCTATTTTGTTGATCTAGCTATAAAAACATCTGCGAGAAACGGGCTTGCTGAAAGGGTAAAGTACTTAGTTGGAGACGTAAATGATTCAAAATCATTACTTGAGAGTATAAATTTTACAAGGGCTCGATATGTATTATCAAATCCACCATATTTTTCGGTAGAAGATAGCCTGCCTAGTATCAATCCAATTAAGGACGTTGCTAGAAGAGAAGTTAAGGGTAAACTGGATGATTTCTGCAAATGTGCGTCGAATATTCTGACAGATGGTGGAGAATTTTTTATGATTCATAGGCCGGAGAGACTTGCGGATATTCTTGAATCTTTATCTATAAACGGGTTGCAACCAAAAGATATAAGAGTGGTAAACGGGAAAATGTCTCAACCTCCTAAGCAGCTTCTAATAAGGAGCGTAAAAGGCAGGAGTAGAGGCAATTCCTGCCTCAGATGGCTTCCTGTACTGAATGTGTATGAAGAGAACGGAGAATACACGGAAGAGATTAGAAAAATTTATGAGAGGCTATAGGGGATTGGCCATGGTAGCCGGGGGGATTGCAGCTAAGGGCTTTAAGCAAGTAAATTAAGACACATTTACTTACATTTACATGAATATAAGAGCCTGATAGGATGTTTCGGACGGAAGAAACTTAAAAAGTGGGAGTGTAATTGGCAATTCTATTATTGCTAATTATTGGAAAAAGCTATATAATTAGCAATAAGATTAGGAGGAATTAAGATGTTGACTTTAGATGTGAAAACTTTGCTTATTGGACTTTTGATAATTTCTTTGATAGTGTTGGTAGTCTTTATTATCGTTCTGATTGCAAATGCTATCAAGGCGCTTAAGAAAGTCATTTTGATGTTGGAAGATACTCAGTCAGTTACAGCTATTGTTGCCAATCGGGCAGATCAGCTCGATGAAGGAGTGGATAGTATGCTGGAATCAGTTTCAAATTTTAAGGATTCTATGAAGGACAAGTTCAGCGGAAATTCCGGAAAAGGACTCATTGGCAACATAAAGGATTTGAAGAATGCTGGAGCCACAATTAAGGATACTATCAATAATTTCAGCAGTTTAAAAAATGGTAACGGTAGTAACGAAGGCAACATGAACAGGGCAAGAAGATCTCTGAAAAGTCAGGAGATGAGAGAGGCTCGTAATGCAAGAAGAAAGTCAAGATTTGCACCAAGCGAAAGACATGAAAGATATTAATATATAGGCAATTTTATAAAAAATTTTATGGGAATATAAGTCATGGGAAAGGCATGGAGGTAAAGAAATGAAAACAACAGGCATTACCAGACCGGTTGATGCTCTTGGAAGAGTAGTTATTCCAGTGGAACTTAGAAGAGGTCTCAACATTAATACTGATGATTATCTTGAGATTTTTGTGGATGGCGACTACATTATGCTTAAAAAGTATGAGGCATCTTGTATATTTTGTGGAAGCAAAGATAACGTCAAGGACGTGCGTGGTAAGAACGTATGTCAAAATTGCATAGATGAGCTTAAACAGCTTTAATGAGTATTTAGGAAGCGGTGAGCAATGTAAGAAGAACCAATATAGATAATATCTCTATTGAAACAGCTCCCGATGGTGTGTGAATTTTAGTCTAGGCCAGGGCAGTAGTCAGGGCTTGGACTTTTAATTTAAACAGAAATTATTTTAACATCATATAAAGAAAAAAATTATAATTTTAAAAATAAAAAGCATATAGAGTGTGAATAGGAGGAAATGAATGGCACAATTTTTCAACGAACCATCAAGAACATTTAACGAATATCTATTGGTACCCGGATATTCATCAAAGGATTGCAGACTAGAAAATGTTAATTTAACTACACCGATTGTAAAATTTAAAAGGGGAGAGGAATCTAAAATAAATGCGAAAATTCCTCTTGTATCTGCGGTAATGCAGGCAGTTTCTGATGATAAGATGGCAGTTGCCCTAGCAAAGGAAGGCGGAATTTCATTTATATTTGGATCTCAGCCTATCGAAACTCAGGCGGCAATGGTAAGAAAAGTTAAGTCATATAAGGCAGGTTTCGTAACAAGTGACAGCAATCTTAGACCTGAACAGACATTAGCCGATGTTATTGAACTTAAGAAAAGACACGGACATTCCACTATTGCAATAACCGATGATGGTACTCCGGAAGGCAGAATTTTAGGTATTGTAACAGGGCGAGACTACAGACCAAGCAGGATGAATCCCAGCACTCCTATTTCAGAGTTTATGACACCTTTCGAAAAGCTTATTTATGCAGAAGAAGGTGTGACTCTAAGCAAAGCAAATGATATTCTATGGGATCATAAACTAAATGCTTTACCAATTATAGATAAGAATCAGAGACTCACACATTTTGTTTTCAGAAAAGACTATGACAATCACAAGTCAAATCCAAACGAACTTCTTGATGCTCACAAAAGATATATCGTTGGCGCAGGTATCAACACTAGAGACTATGAGGAAAGAGTCCCGGCTTTAGTGGAAGCGGGAGTTGACGTAATGTGTATCGACTCATCAGAAGGCTTCACTGAATGGCAGTCTGAGACAATCGCATGGGTAAGAGAAAAATACGGCGATGAGGTAAAGATCGGAGCAGGAAATGTTGTTGATAGAGAAGGGTTCATGTTCCTGGCAGAAGCCGGGGCAGACTTTGTTAAAATCGGTATCGGTGGTGGATCTATATGTATAACCAGAGAACAAAAAGGTATTGGAAGAGGCCAGGCATCAGCAGTTATTGAGGTTGCTAAGGCAAGAGACGAGTACTACGAAAAAACGGGTATATACGTACCAATTTGTTCTGATGGTGGAATCGTGTATGACTATCACATGACGCTTGCTCTAGCTATGGGAGCGGACTTCATTATGCTGGGCAGGTATTTTGCCAGATTTGATGAGTCTCCAACAGCAAAACTTGTGGTCAATGGAAACTATGTGAAAGAGTACTGGGGAGAAGGTTCTAACAGAGCAAGAAACTGGCAGAGATACGATATGGGCGGCGACTCAAAGATGAAATTTGAGGAAGGTGTGGATTCCTATGTTCCATACGCCGGTCCACTTCGAGACAACGTGCAGCTTTCCCTAAATAAGGTAAAAGCAACAATGTGTAACTGCGGATTCCTTGATCTTAAGACCCTCCGTGAAGGGGCAAAGATTACTTTGGTTTCTGCTACATCTATCGTTGAAGGTGGAGCTCACGACGTAATTCTCAAGGATTCATCCCAGAACAGTATGAGGTAGTTGTAGACCCGAGGTATAGGGATTTTCCAAGCAAGAAGTATGAGAAGGTTCTAGTGAGATATGAGAAGTTTTTGTGAAGCAAGTATCTGAGCTTTCTGGATTGTGGAAGAAAAGTATGGAGAAATCCTAGGATTTTGGGAAAAAGATTTTATGAGGTAGATAATGAACAAAGAAAAGATTTTTGTTTTAGATTTTGGCGGTCAGTACAATCAGCTGATTGCAAGACGTGTGCGTGATAACGGGGTTTACTGCGAAATTCATTCTTACAAAATACCCGTGGAAGATATCAAGGCTGCTGCGCCGAAGGGACTAATTTTAACTGGTGGTCCTAACAGCGTGTATGGGGAAGATGCAATTTTGGCAGACCCTGAGATCTTTAGCCTAGGAATTCCAGTGCTAGGTATATGTTATGGAGCCCAGCTAATGGCTCATACTTTAGGTGGTGAGGTGGCTACCGCTCCTACTAGCGAATACGGAAAAACGGAAGTTGATGTGGTTGCAGCAGGTTCTAAGCTTATGGCAGATGTGCCTAAGAAAACAATCGCTTGGATGAGCCACACAGACTATATTAAAGAAGCTCCAGATGGCTTTGTGATTACAGCTTCTACACCTGTGTGCCCGATTGCAGCGATGGAAGACGGTAAGCGCAATATGTACGCAATACAAAGTCACCCTGAAGTTACTCACTCGGTTGACGGAGATAAGGTCCTAAGAAACTTTATATACGACATTTGTCACTGCAAAGGGGACTGGCAGATGACCTCTTTTGCTGAAAAGACCATAGAGGAAATTAAGGAAACTGTCGGAGGAGGAAAGGCACTTTGTGCCCTTTCCGGTGGAGTGGACTCAAGCGTGGCAGCGGTGCTTATGAGCAGGGCTATAGGTAAACAGTTGACATGCGTATTTGTGGATCACGGTCTTTTGCGTAAGGACGAGGCTGAGCAGGTTGCGGCGATTTTCGGGCCTGATGGTGGCTATGATTTGAATTTTATTAAGGTGGACGCAAAAGAGCGTTTCTATGAAAAACTTGCCGGTGTCACAGACCCTGAATCCAAGAGGAAAATTATCGGTGAAGAATTCATCCGTGTCTTCGAGGAGGAAGCAAAAAAAATTGGTGCCGTAGATTACATGGTCCAGGGTACAATTTACCCTGACGTAATTGAAAGTGGTGTAGGTCCTTCAGCTGTTATCAAGTCTCATCACAATGTAGGAGGTCTTCCTGATCACGTGGACTTTAAGGAAATCATTGAGCCTCTTCGCGATTTGTTTAAAGATGAGGTTCGTAAAGTTGGACTTGAGCTGGGCATCCCTCAGGAGCTGGTTTTCCGTCAGCCATTCCCAGGACCGGGTCTCGGAATTCGTATAATCGGAGACGTTACACCTGAAAAAGTAAAAATAGTTCAGGAGGCAGATGCAATTTACCGTGAAGAAATCGCAAATGCCGGCCTAGATCATGAGATAAGTCAGTATTTTGCTGCTCTAACCAACATGAAATCCGTGGGAGTTATGGGTGACTTCAGAACTTACGACTATGCAGTGGTTCTAAGGGCCATAACAACTATCGACTTTATGAGTGCTGAAGCGGCGAAGATTCCGCACGAAGTTTTGGAGAAGGTAATGAATCGTATCGTCAACGAAGTGGATCATGTAAACCGTGTGTTCTATGATTGCACGTCTAAACCGCCTGGAACGATAGAGTTTGAATAACAGAAGCAAATATGTTACTATTATAAAAGGCTTAAAAATACAGGAGTTGAGCGGTTTTGATGTAGTAAAATTCTCTAAATGATACTGTTTTGATACTAAAAAGCTGAAATAGCAGGTTCAAAAGGGAGTTGTTGAATTTAGGTGAATTGTTTAAAAGCCTTCCATCGTTTTGGTGGGAGGCTTTTGTGGAATAAACAAGTCAAATCATATGAAATTATACGTATGTTAATATGCATTGCTTGAAGCAACAGGATATTTAAGACTATAATCTACTGTGAAAGGAGGTTTTCAATATGTTAAATGAAAATATTAAAATAAGCAGAAAATCTAAAGGGCTTTCACAGGATGAGCTTGCTATTAAACTTAATGTCGTAAGACAAACTCTATCAAAGTGGGAGAGAGGATTATCAGTTCCCGATTCAGAAATGCTTATTTCTTTATCGGAGATATTAGAGATTCCCGTCAGCACATTATTAGGAGAAAATATTGAAGAGTCGAAGGCAAATGATTTAGAGGTAATTTCACAAAAATTAGAGGTGATAAATCTTCAATTAGCACAGAAGAAAGATTCAAGTAGAAAATTGTTGCATGGTCTCATGATATTATCATGCATTGGCGTGATAATTGTTTTTCTTGTTCTCTTGATGATAAATAGTTCATATCTGAATTGGGATTATAATAATCCTGAATTAGCCGTTGCGGGTGTATTGGTTCATGCCTTTGAATGGATTTTCATTAGAGTGTTTCCTTTTGCTTTAATAGCATTGATTGCAGGAATTATTATTACAAGAAAAAAATCACTGTAAATGTCAAACGGGAATACAGTTTCCTCTAATAATTGAATATTATAAGAAAGCAAAGCACATAACTTTAAGAGCCTAAAAATCTTTCAGCTATGTGCTTTTTTTGTGCTTATTTTATATCTGGCGGAATCTTAGCTGATATACCTTTTTTATAGAATTTTACATTGCTTTCTTCAAAAGGAACATAATCTTTTTTCAGGCTGTCAGGATAGTTCGCTTTCCAATCCTGTAAGGCTTCTTTCGTAATTTCGTTATTCTCATATTTTTCTTTCATTTCCTGCCACTGTTCAAGCATATTGCGAATTCTTAAGATAGCTTCACTGCCGAAATATATACCTGTGGTAGTGTATCCGGGATCTTCATCGTTTAGGATAACAGGTCGTATATTCACTTCAATGCTGTCATCAAGCTTAAACAAAAACCGCATTAAATCATGTTCCGTATATGGATAATCAGGCTCTTTCAAATATTCTTTGTTTACATGCAGTGCAGCAGAAATATTTTCCAAGACATCGTCTTTAGGAGTACGAATATCAAGTTCGTATTGTCTTATTCTCACATCATCTAAATGAGTTCTGTCTCCTAATGCCTTTTGAGTAATTCTTCTTAATTCACGGAATTTCTTTATCAATTTACCCAAACTCAATTTAAACACCTCCTTAGGAGCAAATTTGTTTCTCTTTTAATAATATAATCGAAAATAAGAAAAAACACAATAGAAAAATGAAATTTAGAAAAAAGTATTGACAGAAACAAAAAAGCTACTTATAATCTAAAATAGAAACAGAAACAAATAAGTTTCTGAAAAGAAAGGAGAAAAGTACGATGGAGAAATTATTTCTTACTTCAAATGAAGTTGCCGATTTACTAAATATATCGCAGCAGCAGGCTTATAAAATCATTCGTGATATGAATAAGCAGCTTGCTGAACACGGCTTTCTTATCCTAAGGGGAAGAATCAATAAGAAATATTTTATGGAGCAAATCTACAAATCGAAGGAGGGAGAATAATGCCTGCATATAAAGACGAAAAAAGTGGAAAATGGTTTGCTTCGTTCTATTACAAGGACTGGGACGGACAAAGCAGGAAGAAGCTGAAAAGAGGTTTTGAAACAAAGAAAGAAGCAGTTGCCTATGAAAGAAATTTTACGGTTAAAATGTCCGGTTCACTCAATATGTTATTTGAAGATTATTTTGAACTCTATAAAGCCGATGTTATAGGAACTGTAAGGCTTAATACTTGGATGACAAAGGAGCATATGATAAGAACGAAAATACTCCCGTTTTTCACCGGAATGAAAGTCAGCGAGATAAAGCCAGTAGTCGTTAAGAAATGGCATAATGTACTTTTGAATATTGAAAATGCGGAAGGAGAAGTGTACAAGCCCACTTACCTGAAATCGATCCATGCACAACTTAGCTGTATGTTCAATCATGCGGTCAAGTACTACGGACTAAGACAAAATCCTTGTAAGGTTACAGGCAGAATCGGAAAGCAAAAGAGTGATGAGGAAGTGGAATTCTGGACTAAAGATGAATATCTGCAATTTATTGAAGCTGTTAAAGATAAGGATATTTCATTTTATGCTTTTGAAATTCTTTATTGGACAGGGATTCGTTTAGGAGAACTTAGAGCATTGACAAAAGGGGATTTTGACTTTGATAAAAAGACAATGCGAATCTGTAAATCAGCACAGAGAATTAACGGAGAAGAAGTTATAACAGACCCGAAAACCCCTAAAAGCAAGAGAACAATAATGCTTCCTGATTTCTTAATCAGAGAGCTTCAGGATTACTTCCTTAAAATCGAATACTTTTCAGAGAATGAGCAGATTTTCCCTAAATGTAAAACTTATTTCAATAAGGAAATGGAAAGAGGAATAAAAAAGTCGGGAGTTAAAAAAATCAAGCTTCATGCACTAAGACACAGTCATATATCGCTGCTTATAGAAATGGGATTCACACCTGTAGATATTGCGGCGAGAACAGGTCATGAAAGTATTAAGGTTTTGATGGATTACAGTCATATGTTCCCGAATAAACAGTTGGATATGGCAGATAAGCTTAATAAGGAGGGAGAGTACAGTGAAAGCACCGAAATTTCCAAGCTATGATGAAGCTGTCAATCGTAAAAAGAAAAAGACTCAAAATTTGCTGAGTAAAGAAGAATGGCAAGCGTTGGAAGAAGAGAGAAAACAAAAGAAAAGGGATAAAGGCAAGCGATTTGCAAATCACAGAAAAAAAGATGTAACCATAGCATTTAGAACAAATCGAAAAGACAGGGAGCTTATTTTCAATAAGATTGCTATGTCAGGACTGAGCAGACAGGATTATATGACAAATGCAATCCTTAATGCTCCTATAAAGGTATTTGCTACAAGAAATGTCATAGACAGTTGTAAAAGCGAGCTACAGGAAATTTTATCAGAACTGAAACGAGTGAAGGAATATGGAGAACTGGACGCTGATTATAGACATGAACTTAGAATGATTGTTGAAATAATAGAAGCGGCGATGCAAGAAAAAAGCCTTTAGCCATAAGACCAAAGGCAAGATGAAAGTACAACTTGGCATTTCATCCCTGACAAGATCATTTTATCAGGTTGTACTTCCATCAGCAATAAAAAGACAGGAGGTTACGATGATAAACAGTGAGAAATATATTGAAAATATTCCGCAAGACTTAAAAGACCGTAGTCAATGGTTATGGTTTAAAAGGATGGTAAATGTGGATAAGCACGGAATGGAAAAAGTCATAAAGATACCAGTAAGCCCGATAACATTGAAATCGAATTTTTGGAATCAAAAAGAAAATTGGGCAGATTTTGAAACGGCAGTTAATAATATGAAAAGTAGTGGCTGTGACGGATTATCTTTTGTACTAAGCAAAGATGATCCGTTTGTGTGTATCGACTTGGACAATGTGGATAATAAAAAACTTGAGATATTTATAAAGGACTTTAACGATACTTATATCGAAATATCACAATCCGGAAGAGGGTTAAACATTTTTGTAAAGGGGAAAATAGAAAAGAACTTTAATAACCAGCTTGAGAAAGTTGAAATGTATCAAGAAAACAGATGTATTGCCATGACAGGTAATGTCTACAAATTTAATGATTTTGTTGCAAACAAAGTTCTCTTGAAACAAAAGGAGTTGGATAAATACTACAAGCTATTTTCCCAAAAAAAAGTGTCAGAGAAGTTATTAGAAAATATCAGGAAGCTGCTGAATGTGTTCCTGATAGTGATACGGTTTTAGAAACTATGTGCAGGTATAACGCAAGGGCAAGAGCGTTATTTGAAGGCTCATATACAAGCGGAGACGCCAGTAAAGATGACTTTTCATTGCTTCTTTTTCTAAACAGTTTTACTCACGGAAATGCAGAAATGGTGAAAGAAATATTTTTGAAATCTGCACTTAATCGCATGGACGATCGGAGTAAAAGAAGAACGGAAAAAGGATACATGAAATATTTAGAGGACAGCATTTCAAAAGCGATACAGGGAGGAAATAAGAGATATTGGGATTATAACTATCACAGAAGTAAAGGAGGATACTCGCTTGAATAATTGGCTTAAATTTGATGATTTGGAGCTAAGCGATTATGTAGATCGTGAACTTGAAATCACAGATAAGGGACAAGTCAAAAGTACAACAACCAATCTCATAACTTTGTTAGTGAATCCCTGTTTTTGTAAAGAACAAGATATTTTATCAGGATGCCTAAGATAAAAGACAAGCCTTAAAACACATTTCACCACTTAATAAAACAAAAACAGTCAATGCGATTAGAAAGTAAAAATCTAATCGCTTTTTTAGTGAAATAGGGTTTACTTAGAGAACTTTCAAAGAATATAAGTAAAATATGCACTTGAAAGTTTTACTTAAAATGGTTATACTTATTCTAAGTAAAATAGATTTGACTTAGGGGGTGATATTTTGAGATTAGAAAATAATAGAGCTGGAGAATTAAAGAAAATGCAAAGCGATTACGAATGCTTTGTTCCGCATAATTTAAAAGATATAAAATTAAATCTTGATAGTGAAATAAATGCTTTAATCAATAAAGCATATTTATTACTGGGAAGATTAGATGGCATGGCAATAACTTTACCGGATATTGATCTTTTTGTATCTATGTATGTTCAAAAAGAGGCTGTTATAAGTTCTCAAATAGAGGGGACACAAGCCTCTCTTGTTGATGTACTGCAAAAAGATAAGGGAAATGAAAAGATAAAAGATACTGAAGAAATTGTAAACTATATCAAAGCAACTCATTACGCATTTAAAAGACTAAATGAATTACCCTTATGTATGAGATTGATTAAAGAAACCCACTCGGTTCTCTTGTCTAATGTTAGAGGAGAAGAAAAAATGCCGGGTGAATTTAGAAAATCACAAAACTGGATTGGACACGCAGGTTCGACTTTAAAAAATGCAAGTTTCATTCCGCCTGCACCTGATGAGATGGATATTTGCTTGAGTGATTTAGAAAAATATATACATGAAGATAGTGATATTTCAAACTTAATAAAGATAGCTCTAATCCACTATCAATTTGAAACGATACATCCATTTTTAGATGGTAACGGAAGAATGGGTAGACTACTCATAATATTATACTTAAGAGAGCAAGGCTTGATTGAATACCCTGTTCTTTATTTGAGCTATTTTTTCAAGAAAAATAGGAATAAATATTATGAACTTCTCAATAACATTCGTATTAAGGGGGAATTTGAAGAATGGATTAAATTTTTTATAGATGGAATTTGTGAAATATCTGAGGATGCAATCACTTCCATCCAAAAGATTGTTGAGCTTAAGAAGAATGATATGGAGAAAATTCGACAGTTTTCAAGTGGTAATATTTCAAATCTTCTTTTAGTATATGAATATCTATTGAAACACCCTTTTGTAGAATCGGAGGATATTAAAAATTTAGTGAGCGTTAGTAAGCCTACTGTCAATAAACTTTTGGAGAATTTAATGGATATGGAAATATTAGAGCTTGTAGAGGATAAAAAAAGGTACAGACAATATGTATATAAAAAATATGTAGACATTCTTTCAGAGGGAACAATATTGTAAAAATAAGAATTTAATAGCAGAAATAAAAATATTTGAGGCGATTGGAAAAGTAAAAAATCTAATCGCTTTTTTTATTGCAATGAAAGGAGAGTGCAGATGACAGATGAGAAAAACAAAGTTGAAAACACATTCAGTAAAAAAATAGGAAAAACAAACTATAAAGTTACAGTACATTTCAGTGAAACCAGTGATGAAACCATTACAGATAAAATAAATAGACTTATTAAGAAAGAATGTGAAGATATGAGTTACAAAAAAGATAAATAAATTTCTTAACTACCCTTGACAAAAGCTATCAGAAGATACGCTTCTAAAGTCTATGGAGATTGCAGGAAATGAAGCCTTAGAAAAAGGTGTAGAAGTGGAAAGAAAGGGACTTGGAACACCTGCAACAAGGGCAGGAATTATTGAAAACTTAATCTATAAGGGTTTTGTCGCAAGAGATAAGAAGAATTTGATTGCTACGCATAAGGGGATCAGCCTTGTAACAATAGTATCCGATACCTTTAAGTCAGCGGAAACAACTGCAAAGTGGGAAATGGAATTAGCGGATATTGCCAAAGGGAAATCTTCCAAAGAAAAATTCTTGAAAGATATTGAAAGCGAGATACAGGAGGCGGTTTTAAAATATCGCAAGTAAGTGCCTGCTGATTTCAGAGTGGAGAAAATCCTCTGGAAATGGTATAATACACAAATAAAAATTTTGAAAAGAGGAGGTATTATGCAGCTTTTAGATATAAAAAGAATGGCTCATAACATTCTTGAAAATCAAAACATAGAAAGCAGTTTTATCGAATATAAAAAGTCGGCAAATTTTAAAGATAAAATTCTAAAAACTGCTTGTGCCTTTGCCAATAACTATATGAACAATGAGATAGGCTTGTTGTTTGTTGGTATTGAAGAAGTCGATGATAAAGAAACGGGAGAAAAAGCAATTCCTAAAAGACCGATTGAAGGGATAAAGGAAGCAAAATTAGAGGGAATAGAAAATGAACTTAAATCGCTCCTTGCCAATATTCATCCTAAAATCAACTATCACATTATTACGGATCAAATTGATGATGAATACTATATCGTAGTTGCGGTAGAAAGTGGTAGTAACGGTCCGTTTCAAACAAGTGAAAGGGCAGAAAAAGATAAAGATATTCGATTAAAGGCAGGAAGATATATTAGAGTCGGTAGAGATTCAAGGCTTCCAAATCCAACCGAAGAATTTGAACTTTTGAAGAAGTTTGCAAACTTTTCTTTTAGCTCAAACTTGAACGATACAGCTACCATAGATGATTTAAGCTATGAATATATGAAAGAATATTTGCTTCAAACAGGAGCAAAAAAAGATATTAGAGAAATGTCTAAGCTGGATATGGCAAAGAGTATGGGGCTTGTCAGTGAAAGTGAGTATGGCGGTTATAGAGCTAAAAATTTTGCTGTGCTGATGTTTGCGGAAACACCAAATAAATTTATTCCAAATGCCCATGTTGAAATCATAAGAGAAATTGATGGAACTGATAAAATGGAATCAAAGAAATTTGATGGTCCGGTTTGGATACAGGCAAAGCAAGTCAGCAAATATTTTGAAGATAATATTATGGCTTCATATACCATAAGGGAAGCGGATAAAATCGAGCATAAGATTGTCTATAACTATCCTCTTACAGCATTTAAGTATTATGAGATTGATATGAAAGGTCATATGACCATGCACAAGCTGTATCTAGATCCATTTATGGATATGTGTAATGGTGAAATTATAAGCTTTGGAATAGCGAGGCAACCATCAGCTAAAAATATTATGGATGCATTAGAACAGGCAATTGCAATAACCTCTGATTGTCCATATCGAAGAACATTCCACTCAGATCAAGGTTGGGCATATCAGATGAAGGCATACTCGCGTCGTCTTAATGAAGAAAGAATTTTCCAAAGTATGTCACGCAAAGGAAACTGCCATGACAACTCTGTTATGGAGAACTTCTTTGGTCTGCTTAAACAGGAAATCTATCATGGTGTAGTTTACTATAGTTATGAAGAATTAAAGTCAGAAATTGAACGATACATTAAGTATTACAACGAGCAAAGAATAAAAGAAAAACTAGGATGGATGAGTCCTGTGCAATACAGACTTAGTCTCTTAGCTGCATAAAAATTGCGTAACAGATTCTAATATCTGTTACGCAATAAAAGTCTAACTTTTGGGGGTCACATCACTAACCGCCTTTTTTTATTTGGAAAAACGAAGGAGGTAAAAATGCGAATAAATGATTTTCATAACATTTTGGAGCTTATAAAACAAGATGTGCTTCATAGTGAAGCAGAGTATCTGAAGCTCTTAAAGGTTGTCGGAAACAATCAAAGATATGACTTTAGAAGTCAATTAAGTATCTATGATAAAAATCCTGAAGCAATAGCTTGTGCCAAGTTTGACTACTGGAGGGAACGCTTTAATCGAACAGTAATGCGAGGACAGAAAGGTATCCCTATTTTAGAGGACTATGGCACATACAAAAAAGTGGACTATATTTTTGATATAAGCCAGACAGTTTCAAGAAACAGAGATGTCAACGAGGTAAATCTTTGGAGATTTGATAAAGAAGCCCATCAAGATGTGTTAAAGGAAATGATAAAAAGCGAGGGCTATGAGGAAAGTGAAAGCACACTTGAAAAAATCTTTTCTTTAAGCAGACTCTACGGTGATGAAAAAATAGATACCTTAATGAATGAACTTAGAGTAGCGGATGAGGATAGAATATCCTTTACCAAGTTTGTAAGGGACTCGGTAAGCTATGCGGTAGCGTCAAGATTTAAGTTAGATTATTCGATAGATTACGAGCTTTTAAGAGAGAATTTTCAAAGACTTGACAGCATATCTCTAATGAGTCTTGGTGAAACCGTATCGGATATTAGCGGAAAGATTATTGATGCGACCATTCAAAAAAGCAAAGAACTTGAGCTTCAAAAAGAAGTTTTAAGAGGAAAAGAAGCGGGATATAATAAGATTAAAGAAGAATTGGAGGAGGTAGAAGAATATGTACTTCGACGAGATGATCAGGGAAGAAATGAAAATGAGCGAGTTCTCCGAAATGGAGAGTACAGACGAGATAATAGAGAAAATCAGGGAGAATACGCTAAACAGCTTGGAGGAAGAGACGGACTTCATAAGGAAGTATCCAAATCCGACCTACGCAGTGATGAGGCTGGAGTTTCTTTCACAGAGCGAGGAGCAGAGCCACTTCGAGATGTTAGTAGATCTATACAAGGAGAAGAAGTTGACAGGACACCTGATGGACATTCAGAAACAGGCGATAGAATTTATGAGAACAGAGAAACCGAAACTGATGGCAGCTTGGAAGATAGAGGACGAAAACAACCCGCAGTATGGGGCGATGATTTCAGCCCTAAAGGAAGTGACCATCAAGGAAGTAGTGGAAATTTAAAAGAAAATACTGAGGTAGAGATAAGAGAAGCTGAAAAGGCTTCTTTTTCTTTACCCGAAAATTCATATGGACAGATACGCCTTACGATTCCGCTAACTGAGAAGGATATAGATACCGTCCTTATTAACGGAGGAAATCACGATGGCGGCAGACTTCCTGTTATTGCTGAGTTTTCCAAAGAAAAAACAGTAGAAGAATTGGGAGAATACCTCAAAGATACCTTTAAAGGCGGAAACGGGTTTTACATTGATGAAAGAGAAGTATCTTCCTGGTATTCGGATATGATAGGGAAAGCGGCGATGCCTTTGGACTTGTGCTTGGGATTGAGCCGGAATGGGGATATTTTAATCTTGAGGAGCTGAAAGAACTAAACGCACAAAGGCTTATTTTAGAGGATTTCCCAAAGACCTTTAGAGAGCTTAAAGACAGTGAACTTAAAAAGCAGATGGATGAGCAGGAGCTTCAGTCTGTCTTTAACGGAGAACTTAGCTTTGTAGAAGAAGAACTTGAAGCACCTGAAGAAACAGAAGAAGTTAGAAGGGCTGACACAGTTCAAGCTACCTTATTTGATTACCTAAAGGATAGAGAAGAAGTAGAACTCAATGAAAAAGAGGGAAACCATTTAGAGGATTTTGCAGTTAAAGCAGGTGATACCGTCTACTTTCATCATGAAGAGTACAAGATCAGAGAAATTTCTAAAAATGAAATCACAGGAAGAAATGACTTGTGGCTTGATCCTGTAAGAAGAGGAAACCATCAAATCCCGATTATAGACTTTGAAGATAATGAGGACTTATTAAAGCAGATAAGCCTTGAAAGATCCAACTTTATTGTTGGAGATGAGGTTATATACAAGGACAAAAACTATACCATCACAGACTTTGATGATATGGGAAATAACCTAAAGACAGTAACGGTTAAGGACAATACCGAATATCTTGGCGGTATGATAACAGGCTCCGATGTCATTCCTTATCGTCTTGAAAGCGACCTTGAGAGGGTATTTGAAAATCTGACATATAAAAAATCTGAGCAGACTAATGAAGAAATTGAAATAAAGAAAGCTGAGGCTCATAACTTCCAAATTAAAGAAGAAACGCTACCTGACAAGTTATCTCCAAGTGAGAGATTAAACAATAACCTTGAAGCAATCTCTATGCTGAGTCGCATTGAAAGCGGACAAAGAGAGCTTGACACTACAGCACAGGAGGTGTTGGCAAGGTATGTCGGCTGGGGCGGACTTTCCGAAGTATTTGATGAAAGCAAGGAAGGTCAATGGAAAGAGGCAAGGAGCTTCTTAAAAGAAAATCTATCGCAGGCTGAATACGAAGCTGCAAGAGAATCTACCCTAACGAGCTTTTACACACCGAAAACCGTAATTGACGGAATATATAAGACGCTTTCGGATATGGGATTTAAACAGGGAAACATTTTAGAGCCATCAATGGGCATCGGAAACTTTATCGGTAATCTTCCTGATGAAATGAATAAGTCCAAGTTTTATGGCGTAGAACTTGACTCGGTAAGCGGTCGAATTGGAAAACTACTATACCCTGAAAGTGAAGTGCAGATTAAAGGACTGGAAGAAACTTCCTTTTCCAATAACTTCTTCGATGCAGTTATCGGCAATGTACCCTTTGGAGAATACAAAGTAAATGACAGGGAGTATAACAAAAATAACTTCCTTATCCATGATTATTTCTTTGCCAAGTCCATTGATAAAGTAAGAAACGGCGGTATTATCGCCTTTATTACATCAAGTGGAACGATGGATAAAAAGGACGAAAGTGTAAGACGCTACCTTGCAGCAAGAGCAGAGTTTTTAGGAGCGATAAGACTTCCGAACGATACCTTTAAGGGCGTAGCAGGAACAGAAGTAACCTCAGATATTATCTTCCTAAAGAAAAGGGACAGTATCAGAGAAAGGGATGAGGGCTGGATTCATCTTGCTGAAGATGAGAACGGGCTTTTATATAACAAATACTTTGTTGATCATCCTGAACAGGTGCTTGGTTCTATGGAAGAAATATCCGGAAGATTTGGGAATACAATAGCTTGTCTGCCAAAAGAAAATACAGACTTAAAGGAGCTACTGACAAAAGCAAGCGAAGAAATATCTAAAAATGCTAATTATGAAGAAATAGAGCTACTTGATGATGAAATTACCTCAATTCCTGCCACAGATGATGTTAAAAACTTTTCATATACCATTATTGATAATGAAGTTTATTACAGAGAAAACTCCCTATTTGTAAAGAAAGAAGTAACGGATAAAAACAAGGAAAAGATTAAGGACTATCTTGAGTTAAATGCTACCTTAAAGGACGTTATTTACAAACAGAAAGAAGATTTTTCAGATGATGAAGTAAAGAAAGCTCAGGAAAAACTAAATGAAATTTATGACAGCTTTTCTAAGAAACATGGGTATGTCAATAACCTTTCTAATACCAGAGCCTTAAAAGAAGATAGTAACTTTCCGCTTGTATCTTCCATAGAAATCCTTGATGAAGAAGAAAACTTTAAGGCTAAGGGAGATATTTTTTCAAAAAGAACAATCACAAAGGCAAAGACAATCGACCATGTAGATACTTCCCTTGAAGCTCTTGTGTTATCTATGTCTGAAAAAGGTTATGTGGACTTTGACTATATGGGAAGTCTTGCAGGAAAAGACAGATCTACTTTGATAGAAGAACTTAGAGGAGAAATTTACTTAAACATCAGGGAAGAACAAAACTTTTATAGACCGTTATCCTTTAATCTTGAAGATGGAGATTTACCTTTTGCCTGTGCAAATGACAGCAATTCATATAAATATGGCTATGTAACAAAAGATGAGTACCTATCAGGAAATATCAGAGATAAGATTGCGATTGTTGACAGTTATCTTTCTAAGCTGAGACAAACGGAAAGAGAGCTGCCTCATCTTGGCTATGCGGAAGATGGCAAAGAAAAAGAGCTGATAAGCTATGAGATGAACCGATTGGAATACCAAAAGGCAGAGCTTACAAAAGTTTTACCAAAGGAGCTTGAAGCAAGTGAAATCAATGTAAGACTTGGAGCAACTTGGATACCGATAAAAGATATTGAAAAGTTTATCTTTGAAACACTGAAAACTCCGGGCTGGGCAAGATGGGATATTAAGGTTAAATTTTCAAATCTCACAAGCGAATGGAATATTGAGGGAAAAAGCAAAGACAGAGGAAATGACCTTGCTGAAATGACCTACGGTACAAGTAGAGTAAGTGCCTATAAGCTGATTGAGGATGCCTTAAACCTTAAAGAAACAAAGGTATTTGACCAGATTGTAAATCCTGATGACTCCAAAACTTCTGTGATAAATAAAAAAGAAACCATGCTTGCAGGGCAAAAGCAGGAGCTTCTAAAAGAAGAATTTAAAAACTGGATATTTAACGATCAGGAAAGAAGAAACAGACTTGTAAAACTGTATAATGAGCGTTTTAACGCTATCAGAAATCGTGAGTATGACGGAAGTAAGCTATCTTTTGAGGGAATGAATACGAAAATAGATTTAAGACCTCATCAGAAAAATGCTATTGCAAGAAGTTTGTATGGTGGAAATACGCTGCTTGCTCATGTGGTAGGTAGTGGAAAGACTTTTGAAATGGTGGCTTCCGCAATGGAATCTAAAAGGCTTGGGATGTGTTCTAAGTCTTTATTTGTTGTACCGAATCACCTGACAGGTCAAATCGGTCGTGAGTTTATGCAGCTATATCCGTCGGCTAACATCATGGTGGCAGATAAAAAAGACTTTGAGCCGAAAAATAGAAAAAGATTTATCGGTCGAATTGCCACAGGCGAATATGATGCGGTAGTTATCGGGCATACGCAATTTGAAAAAATTCCGATGAGTAAGGAATATCAAAAAAAGCATATTCAGGATCAGATTGATGAAATCATAAACTATGTTGAGGAATATAAGCATGATAGAAATCAGAACTTTACGGTAAAACAGCTTGAAAAGACAAAGAAAAAACTTGAAACAAGGCTTGAAAAATTAAATGATGATTTTAAGAAAGATGATGTCATAACCTTTGAGGAATTAGGCGTTGATAAGCTTTTTATCGACGAAGCACATGGCTACAAAAATCTCTATCTTTACACAAAAATGAGGAATGTAGCAGGTATTGGTCAGTCTGAAGCCTTTAAGTCTTCCGATATGTTTATGAAGTGTCGCTATATGGATGAAATGACAAATGGAAAAGGTATCGTATTTGCAACGGGAACGCCTGTATCAAACTCTATGACTGAGCTTTATACCATGCAGCGTTATCTTCAGTACGATAGCCTAAAGAAGAATAACTTGGAGCATTTTGATAGCTGGGCATCTACATTTGGTGAAACGCAGTCTGCTTTTGAGCTTTCTCCGGAAGGGACAGGATACAGAGTAAAGACAAGATTTTCCAAGTTCTATAACTTGCCTGAACTAATGTCTATGTTTAAGGAAGTTGCTGATATTCAGACAGCAGATATGCTTAATCTTCCAACACCTGAAGCACACTATGAGGTTATTAAGACCTTGCCAAGTGAGGAGCAAAAAGAAATCCTGAAGAGCCTTTCTGAAAGAGCAGATGATGTCAGAAATAGGGTGGTAGAGCCTGATGAAGATAATATGCTGAAGATTACCAATGACGGTAAGAAACTTGCCTTGGATCAGCGTTTAATCAATCCTCTTTTACCTGATAATCCTGACAGTAAGGTCAATGTCTGCGTGAAAAATGTCTTTGCTATTTGGGATAAGACAAAAGAGAATAAATCTACACAGCTTCTTTTCTCGGATATGTCCACTCCAAAAGGCGATGGAGAGTTTAATATCTATGATGATATTAGAGAAAAACTTGTAGCAATGGGAATACCGAAAGAAGAAATAGCCTTTATCCATGAAGCTAATTCAGATAAACAAAAAGATGAACTTTTTGCAAAGGTAAGAAAAGGAGATGTGAGGATATTACTCGGCTCTACTCAGAAAATGGGAGCCGGCACGAATGTTCAAAATAAACTGATTGCACTTCATGACCTCGATGTCCCTTGGCGTCCTGCAGATGTAGGACGGATTTTGCGGACATTCAAAATAAAAAAGAATGTGGAGGTAACAGACAATGGCAAAATCATTATTTGAGGAACTGGGCGGCAAATACGAAAGGCAAGGGGATTATTTGATACCGTGCTTAACTGTACCCGCCGAAGAAGAACAGGCAATAGGCATCTGGGGGCAACGGCATTTAGATTATCTAAAACAGTACCGTAAAGTTACATACACCAATCTTCTTACAAGCGGCAGGCTAAACGCCTACCTTGCCGACATCAACAGACAGGCACAGGAACGCTTTGAAAGGCTCATAGAGGGTATGAAACAGGCACAGGGCATAACGGAACAGCTAAAGGCAGAAAACGCCTTAGAATGGACAGGATGCCTCAATAACATAAGGGCTTGTGCGAGGGAGATTGTGGAAAAGGAAATTATTTTTGCATAAACAGATGATTAGTGGCAGGGGGAAATCCTGCCGCTTTTTCTGCTTTAGTTTGTCAGCTTGACAAATAAAGGGTTAAGGAATATAATTAGATTCAGTATTATACAAGGAGTTAATAAATATGCGGCAAGGTATTCTTAAATAAACTGTCAATTTGATAGTGGGAACAAAAAGTAGCAGTCCCGTTTCACTTTTAATATGGGGCTTAGTTTTTTGTACCCAGTTTAAGAATACTTTTATCATGTAATTTTATATGCCCGAAAACATATAAGTGTTTTGGGGCTATTGGAGTTATTTACCCAGTGATAGGAGTATTTATCACTGGGTATTTTTATGCCCTTTTTTGGGTGTTGATAGGAGGAAAATCACATGAAAATAATTAACTTAGGCATTCTGGCTCACGTTGACGCAGGAAAGACAACATTAACGGAAAGTTTATTGTATACCAGTGGTGCAATTGCAGAACTAGGGAGCGTAGATGAAGGCACAACAAGGACAGATACAATGAATTTGGAGCGTCAAAGGGGAATCACTATCCAGACAGCAGTGACATCTTTTCAGTGGGAGGATGTAAAAGTCAACATTATAGATACGCCAGGCCATATGGATTTTTTGGCGGAAGTATACCGTTCTTTATCCGTATTAGACGGAGCAGTATTATTAGTTTCTGCAAAGGATGGCATACAGGCACAGACCCGTATACTGTTTCATGCACTACAGATAATGAAGATTCCGACAATTTTTTTCATCAATAAAATTGACCAAGAGGGGATTGATTTGCCAATGGTATATCGGGAAATGAAAGCAAAGCTTTCTTCGGAAATTATAGTGAAGCAAAAGGTTGGGCAGCATCCCCATATAAATGTAACGGACAATGACGATATGGAACAGTGGGATGCGGTAATTATGGGAAACGATGAACTATTAGAGAAATATATGTCAGGGAAACCGTTTAAAATGTCAGAACTGGAACAGGAAGAAAACAGGAGATTCCAAAACGGAACGTTATTTCCCGTTTATCACGGAAGCGCTAAAAACAATCTGGGGATTCGGCAGCTTATAGAAGTAATTGCCAGTAAATTTTATTCATCAACGCCTGAAGGTCAATCTGAACTATGCGGGCAGGTTTTTAAGATTGAATATTCAGAGAAAAGGCGGCGTTTTGTTTATGTGCGTATATATAGCGGAACATTGCATTTGAGGGATGTTATTAGAATATCTGAAAAAGAGAAAATAAAAATCACAGAGATGTGTGTTCCGACAAACGGTGAATTATATTCATCCGATACAGCCTGCTCTGGTGATATTGTAATTTTACCAAATGATGTTTTGCAGCTAAACAGTATTTTGGGGAACGAAATACTGTTGCCGCAGAGAAAATTTATTGAAAATCCTCTCCCTATGCTCCAAACAACGATTGCAGTAAAGAAATCTGAACAGCGGGAAATATTGCTTGGGGCACTTACAGAAATTTCAGATGGCGACCCTCTTTTAAAATATTATGTGGATACTACAACGCATGAGATTATACTTTCTTTTTTGGGGAATGTGCAGATGGAAGTCATTTGTGCCATCCTTGAGGAAAAATATCATGTGGAGGCAGAAATAAAAGAGCCTACTGTTATATATATGGAAAGACCGCTTAGAAAAGCAGAATATACCATCCACATAGAAGTCCCGCCAAATCCTTTCTGGGCTTCTGTCGGGTTGTCCATAGAGCCGCTCCCTATTGGAAGCGGAGTGCAGTATGAAAGCAGAGTTTCACTTGGATATTTAAATCAATCGTTCCAAAATGCGGTTATGGAGGGGGTTCTTTATGGCTGCGAGCAGGGGCTGTATGGATGGAAAGTGACAGACTGTAAAATCTGTTTTGAATATGGATTGTATTATAGTCCTGTAAGTACCCCCGCAGACTTTCGGCTGCTTTCCCCTATCGTATTGGAGCAGGCTTTAAAAAAAGCAGGGACAGAACTATTAGAGCCATATCTCCACTTTGAAATTTATGCACCGCAGGAATATCTCTCACGGGCGTATCATGATGCTCCAAGGTATTGTGCAGATATTGTAAGTACTCAGATAAAGAATGACGAGGTCATTCTGAAAGGAGAAATCCCTGCTAGATGTATTCAAGAATACAGGAACGATTTAACTTATTTCACAAATGGGCAGGGAGTCTGCTTGACAGAGTTAAAAGGATACCAGCCAGCTATTGGTAAATTTATTTGCCAACCCCGCCGCCCGAATAGCCGTATAGATAAGGTTCGGCATATGTTCCACAAGTTAGCTTAACAGCTTGCAAAAGTCATATAAAATGAGATTTGAAAGGATTAGAGACTAATTATGATGAAATGCGAATGGATATTGTGTCCTGTTTGTGGGAGCAAAACCCGTAATAAAATTAGGAAGGACACTGTTTTGGAGAATTATCCCCTTTATTGTCCAAAATGCAGACAAGAAAGATTGATTAAAGTTGACAACTTGAAGATAACTGTCATCAAAGAGCCAGACGCTTAAGACGCAGAGCCGATGAAATTGTGGAACAATTCACGAATCATCGGCTCTTTTTGTTTCGTATTTGAAAGAACAAACTCACCAAATAAAAAAAACGATATTCGGGTGGGTTATTTTGTTATACCCTAAATTACCCTCTGAATTTGTTTTTAAATTTGGAGGGATTTTTTTATGTCCTTTTTTCGGGCAGTTATCTATCTGCTCATACGAAGCAAAATTTATCAATACATAGCATATCAGAGAACGGCAGGAAACCAGTTAAAAAAATTTCTGCCAGTGCAACGGTACTTCTCACCTTGAAAGTAGAAGTACAATCTCCATACAATAGAATTACTATTTCCTATAACCGTAAAGGTCACAGAGCCTTTGCGGTTTTTCTTTTGTCGATTTTTGTTGGAAAGTGCCGTAGGGCTGTTTCTGATATGCGGTGTCGTTCTCCGCCTCTCCATCTGGATTTTTTACATTTCAAAAATTCAGATGGGAGGTATTTATGGTGAAATATGCACCAAGAAAGGTATATATCAGAGAAAGTGGCGGCTATGTGGAATTATCCTACACGGAGTTCTGCCGTTGCAGGGAATCCGACCAGACCTATATGGACAAGCTGTTTATCCCCATTCAAGGCTGTCTGCTTGAAGTCGTGAGGGAGCAATACACAGACTTCTACCGTGACAAGGAACGGTGGCGTTATCTGCAAAAATTAGATACAAAGAATAGACTGCTATCTCTCGACGGATTTACGGACAGCGAGGGGAATCCTCTGGACTTTATCACTGATGAAGCGGTGGACATTGCAGAAACCGTTGTCAATGCGGTCATGGTGGACAGGCTGAAAGCCGCCCTGCCTTTGCTGTCGGATAGTGAACAGGAGCTGATACAGGCAATCTTTTTTGACGGACTTTCCGAGCGTGAAGTCGGGGCGAGGTTGGGCATAACCCAGAGCGTTGTAAACAAACGCAAAGCCAGAATCCTAATAAAACTAAGAAAGATAATAGAAAATTAAAATTTAAGGCGTTCAGCCCCCTTGTTTTTTCCTTTGGGAAGATGAGGGGGCTTTTCTCTGCCCTCTCAATCAATTCTGATTGGAGGAAGTAAGAATGGCATACAACCACGGACGGGAGGACAGGAAATGGCGTATCTGGAAAGAAGCGGAGGAAAAGCTGCTGCGTGAGTGCGGCGTTGATGAAGCGACCATTGAGCAGATACGCATGGCGGACAGGGCAGACTTCAATTCCAACAGGCGGTTTTACCGATGGACGAATGACGTTGCGGAATATCTTGAGGACATGGCAGGCAGGGAGCGGCAGGCGGAAGTGGGTACGGTTGCGGAGTTACTGGAAGAGATTGAGAGCGAAAATCTCTATCAAGTATTAGTCACGGTGGACGGGCGTACCTTGAAAATCGTCCTGCTGAAAATGCAGGGGTATTCCACAAAGGAGATTGCCCCGCTTGTGCATTTGACGACTGGTGCCATCTATGCGAGGTTAGACCATCTGCGGAAGAAGCTGCGGAAAATTTTATAGCTTCTAAAACAGCCTGCCATCCTGCGGGCTACTGGGTGAGGGATGGAAATCCCCTCACTCATTTTTTGCAGGAGGACAACAGGATGGCATACAGGGTTAAGGCATACACGCTTCGGGAGGAATCCACGGAAAGCGGCACAAGGTATTTTATCAGCTTTAAGGACGGGCAGGGCAAATCCCACGAGTTGGAAGTGTCGGAACAGTTCTTTATGGAGTTTCGGCAGATGGAGCGCAGGAACAGGAATCTTTTCTAATGGGACGAGCGGCACAGGGAGTTTAACGAGGTATGGGACGAAACCCTTTACAGACGGGCGTTGCGTGTGCCTAAGAGCCTTGATGAACGCATGGTTGAGGAAGAACGGAATGAAACGCTCTATAAGGCGGTTGGGAGCCTTCCAGAGATACAAAGGCGGCGTTTCCTGCTCTACTACGAGTATGAGTTCAATTTTTACCAAATCGCCGCTATGGAGCATTGCACCGCTTCGGCAATACAGAAATCTGTTGCGATTGCAAAGGAGAAAGTAAAGGCGGAAATTGAAGAAATATCTCCAACCGTGACCGACACCGCCCGAAAAAGAAATCTGTTTTTTATTTGTGTGGGATTGGCGGCATTACATACTCTCACTTTTTTCCGTGGGAGTAAATCTATTTTTAAGGAGGTCAACGCCTATGTGCAACGAAAACAAAGACACCGCCCGAAAGGAGGAAAGCCATGCAGAAGTTACAGACAGTCAACGCCGAAACGCTCCTTTATGAACCGCTTGAGAAACCATCCTTTGTGGTGGACAGCCTTATCCCGACAGGCTTATCGCTGTTCTGCGGCTCACAGAAGATAGGCAAAAGCTGGCTCATGCTGAAGCTATGCTTATGCGTGTCGCAGGGAATCCCTTTATGGGATATGCCGACAATGGAGGGCGATGTGCTTTACCTCTGCCTTGAGGACACGTTCTGCCGCATACAGGACAGGTTATTTCGTTTGACGGACGAAGCAAGCGGGCGGCTCCACTTTGCCGTGGCAAGCTGCAAGCTGTCAGACGGTCTTATCGTGCAGCTTGAAGATTATCTGAAAGATTACCCAGACAGCAGGCTCATTGTCATTGATACCTTGCAGAAAGTCCGTACAGCTTCAAAAGACAATGCCTATGCAAGCGACTATGGGGACATCTCCCTCATCAAAGACTTTGCCGACAGGCACTCTCTGGCGGTCATTGTCGTACACCACATCCGAAAGCAGAATGACAGCGACGTGTTCAACAAGGTGTCTGGGACGACAGGATTAACGGGGAGTGCGGACGCTACCTTTGTTCTGGAAAAGGAGAAACGTGCGTCTGACACCGCCAAGCTGTATGTGACGGGCAGGGACACGCCTTATCAGGAATACACGCTGCGTTTCCGTGATTGCCGTTGGGAGCTTGTGGAGCGGAAAACGCAGGAGCAGCTTGCGAAAGAAACGATACCAGATGTCCTTTTTCGGTTGGTGGATTTTATGAGGGATAAGGAAGAATGGATAGGCACGGCAACGGAACTGTTAGCCGCTATGGGGGAAACGGAAACCATACCCACGGTGATTACGAAATGGCTGAATGAATACCGCACCACATTTTTAAGCGAGAACCGTATCTGCTACCAGTACAGCCGCAGGAAAGACGGCAGGCGGATTGCCCTTGCAAGGAGGGCGGGTGACAGCGGTGATGGTGGTGACAGCGATATTAGGATACCCCCCTGTTACTGTCATTGACGCTTAAAGCCATGTAAAGCTGGCGGCTCTGCCCTGCGGGTGACAGCAGTGACGGTGGTGACAGTGATTTTAGGATACCCTGCCGCTGTCATCCCTACGGGAGAACACCCCGTAAACGCAAAATGCAGGCGTGAGATTTACTCGCCCTTTTCGGTCGTGTAAAACCACCCCTGCGGTCAGAAAAATCATTCCGATTTTTCCGACTGCGTTTACAGGGTGTAACACACTACACTTTGCCCTGCAAAGTCGTGTGCCAGACGTTCCCTCTGGACTCCCTTAAGGCAGGGCTGTGCCCTGCTATCCTACGCCTTACGGCTTCGGATAAAAGAATGGCGGCATGACGGTGACGGCTCTTGCGAGGGGGGTATCCCAAAAACACCGTCATCATCGACATGACCGTCATGCAGGGGGTGAGGGTGACAGTTGCGGCAGTCGGCAGGGGGTATCCCAAAACTGCTGTCACCACCGTCACCGCTGTCACCCCAAAGGACGGTCACCCGCCGAAAGAAAGGAGGAATCCGCCTATGCCTTATGCAATCCTGCGTTTCCAGAAACGAAAAGCGGGCGGCGTTGCGGCTTGTGAACGCCACAACGAGCGGAAGAAAGAAGCCTACAAAAGCAACCCAGATATAGATATGGAACGCTCTAAAAACAATTACCATCTCATAGCACCACCAAAGTACACCTACAAGAAAGAGATTAACCGCATGGTAGCCGAAGCGGGGTGCAGGACAAGGAAAGACAGCGTGATGATGGTGGAAACGCTCATCACAGCTTCACCAGAATTTATGAACCAGTTACCGCCCGAAGAACAAAAAGCGTATTTCCAGACGGCTCTTGACTTCATTTCGGAGCGTGTTGGAAAGCAGAATATCCTCTCCGCTGTCGTCCATATGGACGAGAGAACGCCCCATATGCACCTCTGCTTTGTGCCGATTACGCCAGACAATAAGCTGTCAGCGAAAGCTATCTTAGGCAACCAGAAATCATTATCCGAGTGGCAGACCGCCTACCATGAGCGGATGTCCTCACGGTGGAATCAGCTTGAACGGGGGCAGTCCTCAATGGAAACCAAGCGGAAACACGTCCCCACATGGCTCTATAAATTAGGCGGCAGGCTTGATAAACAGTATGAAGAAATCGTGTCTGCCCTATCCGACATCAACGCCTTTAACGCAGGGAAGAAAAGGGATAAAGCGTTAGATTTACTCTCTGCATGGCTGCCAGACGTGGAGAAATTCTCTAAGGAAATCGGGAAACAGCAGGCGTATATCGACAGTTTGAAAGAGAGAATTGGGCAGGAATCAGACTATGCGGGGCGTATGCGTGATGAAAAGTACGAGCAGGAACTAAAGGTGCAGAAAGCGAATCAGAAGATATTTGAATTGCAGAGAACCAACGAGCAGATGGGGCGGCTGCTGTCAAAAATACCGCCCGAAGTGTTGGAAGAATTGCAGAAAAATCATAGAAGCAGAGCGAAAGAAAGGTAGATATGTGAATGAAGAAACAGGATTTTAAGGTGTTAAAGACCAAAGACTTGTACCCGTTCCCCGACAATCCGTTTCATGTGGCAGAAGATGAAACACTGTCAGAGTTAGCGGAAAGCATCAAGGAATTTGGCATTGTCACGCCGATAATCACACGCCCGAAAGAGGACGGGGACGGTTATGAAGTGATTGCAGGACAGCGGCGTGTCCGTGCTTCTGAACTTGCAGGGATAAATACCGTGCCTGCGTTTGTCCTGCCCTTAGACCGTGACCGAGCCATCATCACCCTTGTAGACAGCAATTTGCAGCGTGAGAATATCCTGCCATCGGAGCGGGCGTTTGCTTACAAGATGAAATCCGAAGCCATGAAGCGGCAGGGTTTCCGCACAGACTTAACCTCGTCACAAGTTGTGACGAAGTTGCGGACGGACGACAAGGTGGCACAGGGCTTCGGCGTGGGCAGGATGACCGTGCAGCGTTTTATCCGCCTGACGGAACTGATACCGCCGATTTTGCAGATGGTGGACGAGGGGAAAATCGCCCTCACGCCTGCGGTGGAACTGTCCTTCTTGAAGAAAGACGAGCAGGAAAACCTCTTTGCCACGATGGAGAGCGAAGAAGCAACGCCCTCACTCTCACAGGCACAGCGGATGAAACAGTTAAGCCAGAGCGGGCGGCTTGACATGGATACGATATTTGCGATTATGACGGAGGAAAAGGGCAACCAGAAAGAAACCTTGAAAATCAACACAAGCAAGCTGAAAAAATACTTTCCGAAGAACACAACGCCGAAGCAGATGGAGGAAACCATCATCAAACTTTTGGAGCGTGAGTTGCAGAGGAAACGCAACCGTGACAGCCGCTAATCTTCTTTTTTCGGGAAGTAAATACAGAGAGTTGAGGTATGGAGAATGAGAGAAATCCAGTATGAAATCGTAAAGGAAATCGCAGTATTGTCTACGGGCGACAGTGGCTACACAAAGGAAATCAATCTCATTTCATGGAATGGGAAAGAGCCGAAGTATGACATCCGCAGCTTTTCCCCGAACCGTGAAAAGTGCGGCAAGGGAATCACGCTGAACGCTGATGAAGCGGCGGCACTCCTTAAAGCATTACAGAAAGAATTAAACAGCGAGGATTAATGGTATCTGATTGGCAGGGCGGGGACATTTCCAAACTCTTCCCTGCCCTGTCTGGAAAGGAAGATTTAAGTATGGGCGAGGATAAGAAAGCAGATAAAAAGAGAAAGCGTATCGTGCCAAAAGCACCAGTGCAGATGATAATCAGCCGTGAATATGTCGGCACACAGACCGTTACAGAAGCGTTTGTCCCGATTATCTCCGAGGATATTCGGAAGAAGATTGCCGAGGGCGACACCTTCGACAATGAGGGGCTGTCCGCTTAGAATGTACGCAATGGGACATGAAAACAGATAGGACAGATACGGAGGTTTTACAGTATGGCAGGAATCAAAGAAGAAAAGAAAATCTATTTAGTCGGCATTTATTGCCGCTTATCTAAAGACGATGGTACGGATAACGAGAGTGCGAGCATTGCGACACAGAAATCCATCCTCACGGATTATGTGAAAAAGCAGGGATGGCACATAGCAAAAACGTATGTGGACGATGGTTATTCTGGTACAAATTTCCAAAGACCAAGTTTCCAGAATATGATAAAAGACATTGAAAGCGGTCTGATAAACTGCGTGATTACGAAAGATTTATCCCGTCTGGGGAGAAACTATCTTGATTGTGGGTTATATCTGGAAGTTTTCTTCCCAGAGCATAACGTGAGGTATATAGCGGTCAATGACGGCGTAGATACCTTGAATAAATCTGCTATGGACATCACGCCTTTCCG
The DNA here is from genome assembly GCA_050908895.1 of Eubacteriales bacterium KG125. Taxonomy (GTDB): domain Bacteria; phylum Bacillota; class Clostridia; order Peptostreptococcales; family Anaerovoracaceae; genus S5-A14a. The sequence continues at coordinate 614,246 of CP171222.1, forward strand.
CAACATTTTAAACGAAATGTATGCCGCTGACATATCTGTTAAGATAAAATCGGCATATCGGGCGAGGTTTCAACAGGGGAAATTCATGGGAACTACCGCCCCTTATGGCTATATCAAAGACCCTGCCGACCACAACCATCTGCTGATAGATGATAAAGTGGCACATGTTGTAAAAGAGATATTCGACCTTGCATTAAAAGGGAATGGAGTTGCCAAAATTTGCAGACATCTTAATAAACAGCATATCCTACGCCCTGCCGCTTATGCGGCGGAGCGTGGCGAAACAGGCTTTGAACGTCATTTTGAGGGGAACGAGGACAAGTCTTACATGACCACCAAAGTTTCTTGCTTTTATACCTGCTTTTGTCCTCTTTGTATGATTACTTCCAGGAGTTACTCTTATATCAAAACCTAGGAACTTGGCTCTATCTGTTGATTTTGTTACTAGCGTTTTTTCATCAGATAGTTCGAGGTTTAATTCTGATTTGATAAATTGACCAATGTCTTGTTTTACCTTTTCAGCATCTGCCTTAGAACCGATAATGCCAATAATGAAATCATCAGCATATCTAACATATTGTATTCTCTTGAAGTTTTCATCCATAGGATTTAAGCAAGGTATATTGAAATATCTTTTGTTTATCTCTTCAATTTCTGATTTAATATCATCTATTTCAATTTTATTGGTTGTCTTGCTTAACTTATTTTCAAGTCTTTTTCTTCTATCATAGAGAGCTTTATATTCCTTATTTTGCTTTCTTTTATTACCTTTATCAAAGCTTTCCTTGTAATTTTGCATATACTTGTCAAACTTATCCAAGTAAATATTTGAAAGTATGGGACTTATTATTGACCCTTGTGGCATTCCACTGTAGGTGTTGTGATATTGGTTTTGTTCCATGTATCCAGCTTTAAGAAACTTTCTTATTAATCTTAGGAATCTTTCATCGTCAATACGCTTGGATAGAATGTCTATCATAATGTTATGGTCTATATTGTCAAAGAAACCTTTAATGTCTCCTTCAACGAACCATTTACATCTTACGAATCTATTTTGAATTTGTCTTAAAGCGGTATGACAACTTCTATTATCTCTAAAGCCATGAGATGTGTCCTCAAAGCTTTCATCATAGATAGAATTTAATAACATTCTACATACTTCCTGTACTAATTTATCGTCAATGCTTGGTATGCCTAATGGTCTTAATTTTCCGTTTTTCTTTGGAATATATACTCTTTTTGTTGGTGTGGGTGAGTAACTTTCATCTTTTAGTGAATCAATGATTTCGTTAATTCTTTCTAAGCTCATTGCACTTATTGTTTGATTATCTACACCTTTAGTCATATTTCCTGTGTTAGCATAAATATTTTGGTATGCTTGCAAGAATATTATCATGAAAAATGAAAACAAGAAAAATGAAGATAAAAAGCAAATAGAGAAAAATTATGAGAAGAAGATAACCTAAAGTAATGGATGATAAATGTACTTCACATGACTTAGCAAAAGCCCTTAATGGAAATACAAAAATAATTGTTACTACAATTCATAAGTTTATGTATATCAAAGATATTGTAGATAACTTAAAAGAAAAAAACTTTGCAATAATTATTGACGAGGCACACTCGTCAACTTCTGGTGCTGCTATGGAATCTGTTTCTTACGCACTTTCTTCGCTTGCAATGGTTGCAGAAGAGAAAACACCATATGAAGTTGGTGATGAGGAAACGCTTCAAGATAAAATTGAAAAAGAAATACAAAGAAGTGGAAAATCTGATAATGTTTCTATGATTGCATTTACGGCAACTCCTAAATTTACAACACTTCAACTTTTTGGAAATATGAATAGTGAAGGCAAAAAAACATCTTTTGATTTGTATTCTATGAAGCAAGCAATTGAAGAGGGATTTATTCTCGATTCTCTAAAAAATTATGTAACATACAAGACATACTTCAAAGTTAATAAGATTGTAGACAGTGATCCTGAGCTAGATACGATTGCAGCGAAAAGGAAAATTGTAAAATATATTGAGCTACATGATACAAACATTTCTCAAAAGGTTGAAATAATCATTGAACATTTTAAATATAATGTAATGCACGAATTAGATGGTCGAGCAAAAGCAATGGTAGTCACATCATCAAGACAATCAGCTGTCAAATACAAAAATGCATTTGTCGATTATATAAATAAGCATAACTACACTGGCATACAAGCATTGGTTGCATTTTCTGGAAAAGTAAATTTGGATGGAAAAGAATACACAGAGGCGGTAATGAATGGTATGGATGAAAGTAAGCTTGTAGATGCATTCGATACTGATTTATACCAAGTTCTATTGGTTGCTAATAAATATCAAACAGGCTTTGATCAACCAAAACTATGTGCTATGTATGTAGACAAGAGACTAAGAGGAGTTAATGCAGTTCAAACACTTTCACGGTTAAATAGAATATATCCAGGTTATGATAAAAAAACATTTATTATAGATTTTAAGAATGAATATGATGATATTCAAAAAGCATTTGAGCCATATTATACAGAAACTATTTTAGGAGAAACAATAACGCCATCAGCAATAAGGGAAGTAGAAAAACAAATATCTCAATATAATTTCTTGGATTACGATGATATTGAATTATTTAACAGATATTTATATCAAGATAAACGTAACTCAAAGGATAAATCTAAAATGTGGTCTCTTCTAGGCAAGAGCTTAGAAATTATAAATAGAAATGATGATTTAATTAAATTAGAAATCAGAAGTACAATTAGAAGATTTTTGAGATTCTACGGCTTTTTAATCCAAGCAACTAGATATCAGGCAGTTGATTTGCATAAAAAATATAATTTTCTGTCATATCTTATAAAAGAAATTGAAATTGGAAAAATGGGAAATGATTTTGATATAGCAGACAAGATAACTGTTAATAATTTTAAGCAAAAGAAAACAGGGGAACATGACAGTAGTTTAGAATCAAAACCTGAGATAAAAACACCTACACCTAATGAGGTGTATTTTGAAGAGCAAGTAAAAGAAAAATTATCAAAGATTATTGATGAAATAAATCTTAAATATAATAAGAATTTTGACTTTGATGTTGCAACTAAATCAGCACTTCAAGTGAGAGATTTGCTTCTAAAAAATACTAAACTTAAAGATAGTGCAAATAGTAATACCATAAATGATTTTAGTTTTGTTTATTATGATGCGGTTCAAGATGCGCTAATGGAAGGCTATGAACAAAATATGGATTTATTTTCTGTGCTATTAAAAGATGACAAAATGAACAAAGATCTTATGGGTGTGTTTATGGAAGATGTTTATATTAATTTATCGCATAGTCAGATAAGGGATTAGGAGTTTTGATATGATAAATAAACTATTAATCAAAAATTATCGTTCTATTAAAAAAATAGAAATTAATAATATTTCTAATTCCTTAGGGCTAATAGGTGAAAATAGTTCAGGGAAAAGCTCTATATTATCTGCGGTATTAGCTTTTTTAGGAGAATATAATGTAAAAGAATCCGACTTTAGATTCGATAAAGATGGAAAACGTGAAGAAAAAATTGTTATAGGAATAGGATTAGACTTTGATGATTTATCAATCAAAAGGATTTTATGTGACTTAGAATTAAATGATGATAAGCCATCGTGGTATCTTAATGCACTTGAAAATTCAAAAGGGCAAAGGGCTAGGAATATATCGAGTAAATTATATATAAATGATTTAAGACAAAATATAAAAAAAGAGTGGGGAATAGGAAAGAATAGTACATCAGTATATTTTAACGTAACGTATTATAGAAAAGATGGCAGTGTCAGAAATAGTATTCACTTAACAACTTATGATTTTAAAGAAAATGAGGAAATAAAACTAAAGGAAAAAGAAATAATACAGATTAAAAAAGTTATTCAACCTAGATATGCTTATTTGCACGATGAACGTAATTTCGATGAAGAAGGATTAGGTAAGATAGATAGTACAACGAATAAGTTATTTAGTCTGTTGCTACCTTCAATGAATATTAAAAGAGACTTAGAAAATAAGTCTATTGAGGAAACGCCAATTTCTGAATTATCAATTCCCCAGATTAACCAATTTCTATTAAAAAAAGTCCAAATTGAAGCATTAAAAGTGACTGCTGAATTAAATAAAAACTTCAAGGAATCATATAATGATAATGTAGAAATTGAATGGCAGTTTTCTAATAAACTTTTTGAGAATATAAATATAAAAACAAATTTTAGGTTTTCAGATATAAAGTCTACTATTGATTTTCAATCAGTTGGTTCTGGAACTAGAAGTATGTATAAAATAGTCTTATTGCAAACACTATTAGAAATGCAGAAAGAAGAAAGTGAACCAGTTTTGTTTTTACTTGAAGAACCAGAACTTTATCTGTACCCTAAGTTAGAAAAACAAATGTCAAAATTCATTTGTGATATTGCAAAAGAAAATCAAGTTTTTGTAACGACTCACTCTCATATGTCAATTGTGAGCTTCAATAAAGGAGCGTTGTTTGAAATTTATAGAGAAAAAGAAACCAAAAATGCTTTGCCAGTTACTAAAATTTATGCAATATCCTCAAGTTTAGAAGCAATGAAATTATTAGGATATGATATTACTTATCTTTTAGGTAAAGATTATCTTATTTTTGTTGAAGGGAAGGAAGATCAGAAAGCATATGAATATCTAGTAAATAAAATTTTTGGTAATGAATGCAGTTCAAAATTCATGATTATGACAAGTGTAAGTAAACTACAAATGGCAGTTAATTGCAGTGTCTTAAAGTATATTAGTACAAATGCTAAAAGTGTTTTTATTATAGATTCGGATGGAGGGCAATCTGAAGATATTAAGACTAAAGTTATAGAAGAATTAATAAAATATGAAGAACAATTAGACGAGAATGATTTTGATAATAGAATTATTTTAACTGAATATTGTATGTTGGAGTGCTATACATTTGAAAAAGATTTACTAATAAATAGTATGACGGACGAAGAGTTCACTAGAAAAAAAGTACAATTTATGAATGAGAATGAATGCAAAATTAATGAGTGCTTGAAAAAGAGAAAGAAAAAAATGTTAAATGAACCAGAGATATTAAATTTATCTGATGAAGAAAGATTTGAATATATTAGGAAATTTGGATTTACAAAAAAACTGGTTAATAAATTTAGAGGCATTATAGGTGGTTCTGCATTTAGGAAGATAGATGAATTAAATCAAAATGATCTAGAAAAATATTGTTCTTCTTTAATTCAAGATTTAAAAAATGCATTTAGGGCTAATTAATCTGGAACTGGAACTGGGATGGGTAAAATAATCTAAAAACATACTTAAATGGAACGAATTTCCCAGTATACAATAAATTGAAAGCCTGTATTTTGAACACTTTTGAATGTAGTGAACAGTATAAAAAGAAGAGTTTGAATAGTTAAAAACAGACTCTAAAGCCTTATAAATAGACGTTTTATGAGTGTAGTGCTTGCAAAATGCTTGCAGATTTTAGAAATGGGCCACCTGAAGAGTAATTCTTTGAGTGATTTATACTATTAAATGAATGCCTTTGAAGGAGATAAAAATGACATCTGATTGGGCAATGGTGTTTATAACATTAGTATATGTAATTGCTACAATTTTTATATGCTGGGCTAATTTTAAGTCTGCTAAAGTTTCAAAAGAACAACTCATAGAAATGCAAAAACAATTCGAAGAAAACAATAGACCTTATGTTGAAGTGGAGTTTATTTTTGTAAAACGTGCTTTTTATGGATTGCGATTTATTAATAATGGGAATGTTGTAGCTAAAAATGTGAGTATAAAATTATCTTCGGATTTTATAGATAGCATTGAAATATCAATGAAAGAAATGTTAATAAAACAAGAAGGCAAAAAATGTATAATAGGAGCACATCAAAGTTATGATTTGTATTTTGGAACTTGTGAATATTTGAAGAAAAATGGCAAAGTTCCAGCTAATGTTAAAATTACTTACTTTGAAAATGGAGAAAAATATGAAGATGCAACATAGTCAAGTAAATGGACACATTTTTTAAATATATTTTTGTGGAAAGGCAGAATTATCCCTGCCTTTCCGAGCCTGTGAAAAAATCTCTGTAAATTAAACAATACAAAGGTCTTCTATGATAAAATATTAAAATCATAGGAGACCTTTTATTATGGCAAACAGAAAAAAAGAAGTTTACAAACCAAAACCAATGACTGAGGGAAAAAGAAATATTATCCAAGGCTTGCTTCAGGAGTATGATATCCAGTCTGCTGAGGATATTCAAGATGCCTTAAAAGATCTACTTTCCGGAACAATTCAAGATATGCTTGAAACAGAAATGGATGACCATCTTGGTTATAATCGTTATGAAAGATCCGGCGAGGCAAACTATCGTAATGGCACGAAAGCTAAAACTGTGCGTAGTAAATACGGTGAATTCGAGGTAGATGTGCCTCAGGATCGCCAAAGTTCCTTTGAACTGCAAGTACTTCCAAAACGTCAAAAAGATATTTCTTCAATTGATGAGAAGATTATCTCAATGTATGCAAAGGGAATGACTACACGACAGATTTCAGAAACCATAGAGGACATTTATGGATTTGAGGTAAGCGAAGGAATGGTATCGGATATCACAGATAAGCTCCTTCCAAGAATTGAGGAATGGCAGAATCGTCCTTTGTCAGCTGTGTACCCAATCGTTTTTATTGATGCTGTACACTTTTCAGTACGTGATGATGGTGTAATCAGGAAACTTGCAGCATATGTGGTGCTTGGTATTAATGAAGATGGTATGAAAGAAGTCCTAAGCATTGTTGTTGGTGAGAACGAAAGTAGTAAGTACTGGCTGTCTGTATTGAACAGCCTAAAGAATCGTGGAGTTCAGGACATTCTCATTCTTTGCTCTGATGGTTTAACCGGTATCAAGGATGCAATCTCTACGGCATTTCCCAAAACGGAGCGGCAACGTTGTATTGTACATATGGTTAGAAACACGCTTAAATACGTTGCAAACAAGGATATGAAAGCATTTGCAAAAGATTTAAAGACAATCTATACTGCTGCAGATGAAGAAGTTGCCAAAAAGCAGTTAGAGTCTGTAACAGAAAAATGGTCTGTGCAGTATCCAAGTGCGATGAATCGCTGGCATGAAAACTGGGATGCAATATCCCCAATCTTCAAGTTTTCTAAGGAGGTTCGCACCGCATTTTACACTACAAACGCCATAGAATCACTGAATTCTTGTTATCGTAGATTGAACAAGCAGCGCGACGTATTTCCAAGCTCCCAGGCACTAATAAAAGCTCTATATCTGGGAACTTTCGAGATTGCCAAAAAATGGACAATGCCAATCCGAAACTGGGGAAAAGTTCGTGGTGAACTGGAAATCATGTACCCTGATCGGATTCTGGTATAGCAACAAAAGGCGGAATATCAAGAGTAAATATCCGCCCAGACTACTGGGCTCTCTTGACATACCAGCTTATTTTTGTTATTAAATAAATATGGCTTAACTGCAGTTTTCTGCTGTTAAGCCACATCAATTATCATAGAAGATCTGAATTTACAGAAAAAATTTCACACCGTCGCCTTTCCATATAAAACTGTTCTATTTCATTCGAAGTGTAGTATCCAAGTGAATAGTGTGGGCGTTTCGTGTTGTATCGATTGATGTATTCAAAGCAGCATAGGCATTATTAAACAGAATATGATTGTGTAAATGCCCTTTGTCGATATGGGTAGTAAGTACATATTCATACTTTCCTTGTAATACTCTCTCACATAAATCCAGTCCGATTTGGTGTGCCTGCTCAGGTGTAGTTTTTCCTGGAGCAAATGCCTGAATTAGATGTCTTGCTAAAATTTTTGCTTTGGAATTACATTCTCTTTTTGTCTGTTCAAATTCAAGATGGGCTGTTTTAGGATTGCAGCCAAAAGAAGAAATAAGGATTTTTTCATCGGTTTTATCTTCATTCATAATATAGTCTAAAGCTAAATAAAGTGTTTTTTTTATTGGATGAATTTTTGTAACTGCCATTAGATTTCCTCCGTACCTGTTGTTCCTAAATTCCCTAATTCATATAGTTTCTTACGAAGGAAGTAGATGTCTTTTCCTTGTTTTTCCAAGAGCTTTTTCAAATCATTGATATCATCTTTGTAGATGATGCTTGTTGAATTTACTCTCTTTGCAATCTGATTGATGCTACCTATAATTCTTCCAATATTTGTAGACATATCCTTAAAAACCTTCATATCCAGTACAAAAATATCTTTTTCCAATATACATTTCATAATAAACTGGCGAAGGGTTTTACAACCGAGCTGAATTTATTGAAAATATGATGGAATGATAGTATAAAATAAGGCTTTTTATATAGGAATTTGGGGATTTCCCCAACAAGCTAAAATTGATGAAAATAGTCCTATGCAAAAGCAAGGGCTATGTCAATTTTTTCGTAAGTGTATATGCACTTACTGTGCTTGCTCAATATGTTATTTAAAAGGTGTAGGATTCATTTATCTAAATGATGTATAATATTGTATGACTTTAGAAATAACTTAGAGTTTAATATATTTATCATGAGAAAAAATATAAGATTTCACGTATTTGATTTTGTAAAAAATATTTTTTGTAAAATACCAGCTAAATAATAGGTCTAATTAAGGTAGATAATGTAAAATATAATAAACAGGAGGGGGATAAGTATTGAAAAGGAAAAGAAGTATGCAAAAGCAGTTAACCTTGCTAGTTGGATGTATATTGCTTGTTTGTAATTTAGTTTTGATTGCACTGCTTAATTATTCATTGTCTTTAGTTTTAAAAGATTTGGTTATTCCAATCGGAGATATGCAAATTGAAATATATAATATAGACAATTTCAGTTCTAAACTAAAAATGTATGGATATATTTTTGCATTTTTAACAACAACCTTAGGAACATTAATCACGTATATTTTTTTAGGAAGATATCTATTGCCATTAAAGAAATTATCCAAAAAGATGGATGATATGGATAGACAAAATTTAAGGGATTCAGTGGAGTTTTCTTCTCGTGCAGTTGAGATTAGCAGTTTAATAGATTCATTTAACAATTTGATGAACAAGCTCAAAAATTCCTTTGAGATGCAAAAGAATTTTTCGTCGTATGTTGCTCATCAGCTAAAAACTCCACTTGCCGTACTTCAAACAAAGATAGAAGTATTTAATAAAAAGGGATACGAGGAAAGAGAATCCAAAGAGTTATTAAAAATTGTATCTGTTCAGGTCAACAAGCTAAATAATATAATCAGTAAAATTTTAGACTTTTCCCATATCGAAAGAATGGAATTAAAAGAAGACATACCGCTTGATGTTTTGCTTGAAGATTTACTTGTAGACTTTGAAGAAAGAACAGAAAAAGAAGATATAAAATTAAAGTTTGAGAATTCGGTTTCAAGTAAAAACAAAGAAAATAAAAAATTTAATATTATAGGAAATTATACTCTTTTATACCAAGCATTTTTTAATTTAGTAGATAATGCCATAAAATATAGCTACAAAGGAGATAGTGTAAAAGTTGCTTTGGAAAGTGGTAAAGAACAAATCTGTATAAAAATATTTGATACCGGTATGGGAATTAAAGAAATTGATAAGGAGCATATTTTTGAACCGTTTTTTAGATGTGAAGATCTTGAAAAGAACAAAAAAGAAGGAATAGGAATGGGACTTTCTTTTTCAAAAAAAGTATTTGATCAGCATAGAGCAAAAATACAGATTAGGGATAATGTTTCAAAAGGAACAGTTGTAGAAATATACTTTAAAAGGGGAGGAAGATTATGAAAATACTACTTGTAGAAGATGAAATAGAACTATTAGATTCTATTGCTGAAGGTTTAAGAACTCTTGGCTATTATGTAGATAAGGCATCGTCTGGGGATGAAGCTTTAGAATATATCTTAGCTGAAGAACATGATTTATATATCTTTGATTTAAATCTTCCGGATATGACGGGGTTTGAGTTATTAAAGCTCTTAAATAAGGAGATAGAAAATTCAAAAGTACTCATCTTAACCGCCAATTCAAATATAGAGTCAAAAGTAGAAGGCTTTGAACTTGGAGCAAGTGATTACCTAACGAAACCATTTCATTTTGAAGAACTGGAGATGAGAGTAAAGGCACTTCTTAGAAGAGAATTTCAGCTTAAGGATATGAAAATAGCCTGTGGGGAACTTGAATTTGATACGAAAAAAAGAATTCTTTATGTTAGAGGGAGTGAATTAAAATTGACTAAAAAAGAGACTGCAATTATTGAGTATTTGATTTTTAATAAAGATAGAATTGTAACTCCAGAAGATCTTTTGGCTCACGCTTGGGACAGCGAAGTAGACTACTTCAGTAATTCCATAAGAGTACACTTAGCTTCACTTAGAAAAAAAATAAAAGAAGTTTTGGGATATAATCCAATTATAAATAAAATCGGAGAAGGCTACTTTTTGAAAAAGTAGTCTTCTTTTTTTCTTAACATGGATTTAACATCTTTAATGCTAAAATTATATTAAATTAATCAATGGAGGTCATATTATGAGTAAAAATTTTATGAAGAAAAAATCTATGTTAAAAAAAGTATTTGCATTTTGTCTTATAGGAGCCATGGCATTTGGACTTGCGGCTTGTGGACAAAAAGAAAGCAAAACAGTTTCTACGGATAGTAAACCTGCTGTAAGTGAAACAAAAAAAGATACAAAGAGTGGCAACATCGGGAAATTTGAAACAACGGATTTGCAAAAAAATAAAGTCACTCAAGATGTATTTAAAGAAAATGATTTAACTATGGTAAACTTATTTTCCTCAACCTGCAATCCTTGTATGGAAGAGTTACCACATTTAGCGGAACTTGCAAATGAATACAAGGATAAAAAAGTAGGTATATTAGGCGTTAATATTGATATGGATTCAAAAGGAAATCCTGATGAAAATTCAAGAAAAGCGGTATTGCAAGTTTTAAGCAAGAGCAAAAGTAATATGAAAGTAATCTTCTGGGACGAAAATTTGATGCAAACTCTTCTTCAAAAGACGGATGCCCTTCCATATACTTTCTTTGTAGATAAAGATGGAAAAATTGTTGGAGAAGAATATTTAGGAGATAAATCCAAAGCAGAATGGTCAAAGGTAATTGATAAGGAACTTAAAAATATTACTAAAAAATAAAAAGGCGGTGAGGATATGAAAAGAAAAAATTTAATATCTTCAGCTATCTTTTTAACGGGAATTTGCTTTGTTTTATATGGTGTTCTTATAAAAAAAGAAAATCTTGTTGTACTAAATAAGGCTATTAGAATTTGTATGGAATGTATAGGGATTGGATAGGTGTATTTTATGAAAAAGAAAAATAAACTTAATTCTTTCAGGCATAAAATCCAAACTCTGGCGACATTAATAACAAACGGAAATGTAGCCGGCTATATTTCAGGGAAAATATATAAAGGAAATATAAAAAATGCCTGTGTTCCCGGACTTAATTGTTATTCTTGTGTAGGAGCTTTGGGGTCTTGCCCCATAGGCTCCCTACAGGCTGTCATAGGAAAAAGCGGAGGTAGATTTTCATTTTATGTGGTAGGTTTTTTGCTTTTGATAGGTAGCTTATTGGGACGATTTGTCTGTGGATTTTTATGCCCTTTCGGCTTCTTTCAGGATTTACTACATAAAATACCTTTCCCTAAAAAGATAAGAACCATGCCGAAAGAAAAAATACTGGTAAAATTAAAGTATGTGATTTTGCTTGTATTTGTTATACTCCTTCCTATGTATTTGGTAAACGACATTGGAAACAGCTATCCTTATTTTTGCAAGTTTATATGCCCTGTGGGAACATTAGAGGGAGGAATTCCTTTAGTTCTGCTTAATAAAGCTATGAGAGGGTCAATCGGGTTTTTATTTGTATGGAAGAATGTAATCCTAATTACCACAATTATTTTATCCATTATGATATATAGACCTTTTTGCAAGCTGATATGTCCTTTGGGAGCTATATATTCCTTATTTAATAAAGTATCATTTTACAGATACCAAATCAACTGTGATAAGTGTATTAATTGTGGAAGATGCGCCAAAATATGTTTGATGAATGTTGACCCTGTAAAAGATGCTAATCATCTGGAATGTATCAGATGCGGAAATTGCAGAAAAGCTTGTCCGAAAGGAGCAATTGAGCTTTTGATAGCAGGTAGAAAATTTGAGAGAATAGATGACATTAAGAACAAGACTTTAGAAAAGGTAAAATAATATATGCCCTCAATTTCCAAATTATCATATAATTTATTTATGATAAGTTGAGGGCATTTAATATATAAAGAATTTATTTGAAATAGAAAGGTGTGATTATATTGAACTTAATTAAGGATAAGAATCTTATAAAAAATCCTTATTTGTATGCTGTAATACTTTTGCTAATGGCTAAATTGGTGCTTTTCAGTTCCGAAATTTTTACTTTAGGCTATGCAAATGTAGTGTTGAATATCTTGCCAAGTAGCGGTTATATAATAAATTTAGTCGAACTTTCAAGTTTTATATTTATAACTTTTTTGGTTATATTTTTTACAAGAAAAATATTGAAAATTTCTTGGAATACTTTAGGTTTTAGAAAAACAGGTGCCTTAAAAGAATTTTTGAAAGGTTGGGGTTTTGGTGCAATTGTTTTAATAAGTTGTGTAGCTTTTATGATAATTGTAGGTGCAGTTAGAATTGATAAAGTTACATTTAATCAAAATCTTATTTTAGAGTTTATTCCCCTTCTTGTGGTTTGGTCAATACAGGGAAATGCTGAAGAGGTTTTAACAAGGAGTCTTTTATTTGCAGGTATCTCTCATAAATTAAATCTTTTAGCCGGGATTTTTGTTTCTGCCGCTTTTTTCACCATAATGCATTTAGGAAATGATGGAATAAACCTTCTTCCATTATTAGATTTATTTATATTTGGAGTTTTTGCGGCCCTTGTCATGATAAAGACAAAAAACATATGGCTGATAAGTGGATTTCATGCAGCATGGAACTGCTTTCAGGGAAATGTATTTGCCTTTCCTGTTAGCGGAACAAGTGTAGGGAATGCATTTATACATGTTACAACACATGGTCCAAGATTTCTTTCAGGAGGCAGGTTTGGAGTTGAAGGAAGTATCATAAGCATATTGGTACAATCTGTATTAGTTTTATGGCTTTGCTATGATTTATTTGTAAAAGAAAAAATCAATATCTTAGATAAATTTAACATAGATAAGAATGAAAAGAAATATGAGGTGAAATAAATTGAACTTTTTTAAAAAAGTAAAGAAAAATTAAATCATTTAAAATGGTGGGATGTGCTGATTATAACTTTAATAATGTTTGGGTATTTTATATATTCTTCAACAACATCATTTTTGGGGTTACCGGATACAAACATAACTCAAATTCCGGAGTTTACAAATAATGCAAATTGGCAAGCTCTTGTTTTGCAACTTGGATTTTTAGCTATAACTTTTATGTATTTATATTTAAGAAATTTCGATTTTTCAAATTGGAAAATTAAAGTGAATTTAAAATCAATATTAATGGGGATAGCAATATTTATCGGAGTAGCGTTAATTTTTGACATATACTATATAGTAGTATACAGATTATTTCCTATAGATAACTCCATGCTTTATGAAACACAGGAAGCAAGCACACATTTAAGTATATTCGAAAATATTGATTTATCACTTATTCTATACTCAATGCTAAACGGATTTTATGAAGAAATATTTTTCTTAGGTGTTTGCTTAAGTGTAAAACCAGAAAAAAGAAAGTATTATTTCATATATTCGTTAATTATACGTTATTCCTTCCATACTTATCAAGGAAATATTTCGGCATTAGCTATAGGATTTTTTGTAGGAGGAATTTATTATTTCATATATACAAGGAAAAAAGAGAAAAACTTATTTCCGATCATTTTAGCACATCAAATTACAGATGTGTTTGGGGCAGGTATAATAAGTTATTTTTTCTAAAAATGACATTGATTAAGATATAGAAAGAGAGGGGATGGCTTAAGTAAAGTAACTTAGGCTAAATATATGAAAAATATTTATAAGATATCAATAATTTATACATTTATAATGGCAATAGGAATGTTTGTTTGTAAGCATTTATATAATGTTTCTTACGGAAATGAAAAATTTATAGCTACATTATTACCTTTTTTAATAGTGCTATTACCGTTTTCTGTGTTAAGTTTTAATAAACATAGAAAAGAAATAAAGTATTCACTTCCAAGATATAAATTATTTATGATTTTATTTATTCCGGTTATATTAGTTTCAATATTTGCAATAATAAAAAAAGCAGAGTTTTCTTATTCGTTTTTTATAACATTAATAGGAGCTTTATTAGTAGGAGTAAACGAAGAGCTTGTATATAGAGGAATAATTTTTACCAATGCTGTAGGAGAAAAAGGACTTATGAAAGGTATATTTATATCTGCAACAGCTTTTTCTTTGTTACATGCAGTTAATATTCTTGGAGGATTAACTCTCGGTGCTGTTATTGTACAATTAATAAGCACTTTTATAGCAGGATTATTTTTTGCTACTAGTTATAGATATACAAAAAACATTTGGATTTTAGTTGTTTATCATGGATTATGGGATTATATTTCACTTAGTGAGATAGGTAGATTGTATCCTGTTATTGATGGAATAATTCGTATTCTTTTAATAATAGAATTAATAATAACACTCGTGTTGATAATAAAATATAAGAAGGAAGTTAGCCATATAAAGAAAAAGACAAAAAAATGATATAAAAAATATGAATAAAAATACAAAAATTATTAAAAAATATTAATAACACGTATCGTTTTGTGTATAATTATTAGTTACAGATAAAATAATTAGGCATTTTTACTAGAAGTAATATAAATGAACATTTATTAAATCAAACCGGACAATTCTATATAACATATATTGTAGAATTTATTTGGTAGGAGTTAAACTTTACGCATATTACACTTTGAGCGATAAGTCCAAATAAGCTTAATATCTAATCTATCATACTATTTAATAAAATACTACTTTTAGAACTTACAGTGCGATTTGTGAGTTTCTAAGAGTAGTATTTTTATATACTCAACATTTTATTAATTTGTAGAAGTTAAAATAATATTTTACAAAATCTAAAATGATAAGGTTTTCATATTTAAAAGCTATTCAATTTGAATGGTATTGTAAAGTAGAGGAGGGGAACAAGTATGAAAAAACAGTTGAGTGTGTTTCTAGCAAGCACAATGATCATTGGGAATATAGGAGTATCAACAAGTATGTCTTATGCAGACACAAACGATGTGTCAAGAATCAGCGGAAACGATAGATTTGAGACTTGTGTCAAGTTGAGTGAAAAAAATTTTAAGAAATCGGACATGGCTGTTATTGCATCTGGAGAAAGCTATCCGGATGCACTATCTAATGGAGCTTTTGCAACAAGGTACAATGTATCTTTATTGCTGGTAAAAAGAGATAAGATACCTAAAGTTATTTCAAATGGATTTTTAATTACTAATTGTCCGTTGATAGATATTCCTGTTGAAAAATATTGGAACTCTAAACCAATAGAATTCATGCCTTCATCTCTAAATGACAATGTGCTTGCAAGAATAAACGATAGTGAGATTACTAATTTACAAAAGTCAAAGGTATCTATTCCTTCCTCAATCAAAGTTAACCTTTTAGCGGATAATAAAGTTATTGATATATTGGAAATAACAAAAGAAAACAATTGGAAAGGTTCTTTTAAGAAATTACCAATGTATGATGAAAATGATGGACATGAAATTAACTATACAGTTAAAGAAGTGCCTATAAAAGGTTATATAGCAGAGTATTTGCAAGTAGGCAAATTAGTTATTGTCAATAAATATATTATATTAATTGGCTAATAAAGTGGATGATAAAAATATGAGTAATCGGAGATAGCTATGTCAAAAGGAATAATTTATTTGAGGATTTCCGTTGTTTATGAATTTATTAAGAATGTAAGGCTTGAATGTGAGGAGTGTCGCAAATGTGACATAATCATTCTATAATAAGAGGATTGCAATGAACAAATATATTGAATCCGAGACATTAGAGTTAAAAGAAAAATATACATATACAATTGCAAAAGAAATAGTATCTTTTCTAAATAGTAGTTGGAACAGCTCTTATCGGTGTAAAAGATAATGGAACTGTAATTGGTGTGAGAAAAATTGATGAAGTTCTTAGAAAATATCCGATATCATAACGAGTCAAATTGAACGGAATCTTCAAGATGAAATTAACTCAGAGCTTAAATTTGATGAGGGCAAAACAATCATTGCAATTCATATAAATAAAGGTCGAAATTATATTTATTGTCAAAAAAATATGGATTTTCTTCTGCCGGATGTACCATAAGAATAGGTACAACATGCAAAGAGATGACCTCTGACCAAATTAAAATAAGATATGTATTGTTCTGACAAGAAAAAAATCTTTGTAAGTGGTATTTGGAGCGATTGGTTTCATATGAATCCTTTTTATATCTAACGGCTTTTGTCAACAAAATAGCTGTTTCTCGCAAAATATCTGCGAAACTACCGTTTTGTCACATTGAACATTAACATAAGATGTATTGAAACTGGGCTGTTGCAACTTTTATCAATTCCGAAAGCATATTGAACATTAACATAAGATGTATTGAAACAGAATCTGAAACTACAGAAGAAGCAATCGAGGAACCTATTGAACATTAACATAAGATGTATTGAAACAAATTAATTAACTATGCGACTAACTTTCTTGAAAGATTGAACATTAACATAAGATGTATTGAAACCACGTAGTATTTGACCCTCCACATTTAGTTTCTCCATTGAACATTAACATAAGATGTATTGAAACTTATCAGATGAACCCAAAAGTAGCAAAGTAAATAAATTGAACATTAACATAAGATGTATTGAAACTCGAGGGACTAGAAGCTGACCAATATGAAATCATATTGAACATTAACATAAGATGTATTGAAACGAAGTAGTAAGGACTTCTCCAATGAGGAAGTCCCTATTGAACATTAACATAAGATGTATTGAAACCACTTTGCCTGTAAAGTGTTTTAGAGCCTATCCCCATTGAACATTAACATAAGATGTATTGAAACTCTAGCACCTCCTTAAGTCTGTTTTCTAATTTTCCAATTGAACATTAACATAAGATGTATTGAAACAACGGACGTTTTGTTTCGGTTGTCCAGTGTACATTTATTGAACATTAACATAAGATGTATTGAAACAGATTTAAGCCTATAAATATGTGGTTTAAGTACCCATTGAACATTAACATAAGATGTATTGAAATCATACATAGCGACGGTTGCGGATCTAAAAAGCTATGATTGAACATTAACATAAGATGTATTGAAATCCCGCTAAATTTACTGAAGAGAAATCTAAAAATGTTATGGGTCTGTAAATAATTTTGTGTATCAATCTTAGTCCTGAAAAAGGGTAAGGGTTGATACATTTTTAGAGAGTGTGAGATTTTTTCTGTAAATTAGCCTTCTATGGTAATTTTTAAAGAATTTTGTCAGAGTCGACTGACCTATTTAACATATTCAATATAAAATATTAATAAAGTCATGTCAAGGACCGCTCCTAAATGAGCGGTCCAATTTCATACTCTTGTAAAAATTCAAAGTGGAATTCTACCCTCATACATTATGCTAAATTCACCATATGCCTTACCTCAGTTTCTGATTGGTTGAGTCCATTTTTTCGTAGCTTTAAATGTAGACAAGTAAAGTGACTTAAGCAGTGCCTTATCGCTTGGAAATACCGTTCTCTGCCTGTTAAGTTTCTTGTATGTGCTATTAGCTTTACATGATAATGTATGGCGTCTAAAAACACCATAGGATAGATTTTTTCTAATGGTCTATTTTGCCATTCCTCTATAGTCGGTAGTATTTTATTTTTTATCTTTGATACCATTGTTTCTGATATGCCAAATCCATAGATATCTTTAATGTGAGATGATATGTCTCTTGTTGTCATTCCTTTGGCATAGATTGATATTGTTTGATTCTCTATGTTAGAAATATCTTTTTCATATTTCTTTAAAGACTGTGGTTCGAAAGATCCTTCTCTATCTCTTGGAATATTTAAATCTATATTTCCATAGGATGATTTAACTGTTTTTTTACTTGAACCATTTCTTGTATTTAAAGATAATGGTTTTTCACCATATTCATAATCTAAATGATTATCTAATTCAGCTTTTAACATCTGTTCCAGTGTATCACCTAAGAGATCTTTTAGTGCTTCTTGTAAGTCTTGTACTGTTTCCGATTGATATTCTTCAATTAACATCTTAGAAATCTTGTTTAACTTTGTTTCCGGTCTTTTTATTGGCATAAAAATTCATCCTAATTAGTTTTTCTTTATCCTAATCAGGAGGTTTCTATACACAAAATTTTACACAGTCTTTTGGATAGTCTAAACAATCAGTCCAAGCGAAAGTTTGAACTCAATAGGGCTCAGATATCCTAATGATTTCTTGCTTTTTTTTCATTGTACCAATGAAGGTACAAATATAACTCATGTGAGAATTCCTCTATGGTCACATCCTTGTATTATTGAGGTGTTTATACCCTTGTTAGCCGCCACTTAACATTATGAAACTTAAATTTAAACACGGATTTTGCCATTTGGATTAATAAGCAGTGGGTAAAGGAAGTTTGTTATTTGAGTATTAAGAAATAGAATTAATTTATTATGAATAGATTTTTTATTGACATAATCCTGCCCATATGGGATAATGTAAACAAAAGATTAGTAGCAACAAACTTTTGTTTAGTGAGAGCTTGAAGTATAAATGATTTTACATCACATGATATAACCAAAAGGGGGCTTATCTTAAGCTAGCTCAATATAGAGTAATTGTACCTTAAGAAAGGAGTTGGAGTTGGTTACAGACAGAGAACAAGAAATTTTGAAACTCGTAAAGAAAAATCCTATGATTTCTCAGCAAGATCTTGCGGAAACTCTAGGCATTACCAGATCTTCGGTAGCAGTTCATATTTCTAACCTTATGAAAAAAGGGGAAATTAAGGGAAAAGGATATGTTTTCGGAACCAGACCTTACGTGGTAGTGGTAGGGGGACTTACTCGAGATGTGGGTGGCAAGCCCTTTGCAAAACTAATAATGGAAGATTCAAATCCGGGTACAGTTAAGACAACTCTTGGGGGCGTGGGAAGAAACATTGCTCATAATATTAGCCTTCTTGGCGTTGAAACTAAGATGTTAACTGCTGTTGGAGATGATCAGATGGGGAGAACAATCAGAGATGAAAGTTCTCATAAACTTATGGATTTTTCCCATATACTTAAAGTAGATAATCAGGTAACGGCGACTTACCTATATATTGCAGATCAGAAAGGTGATATGGTTTCGGCTATAGCGGATATGCAGGTTTTAGATCATATCTCGCCGGAATACATTGAAAGTAAGAAAACTTTGATTTTAAAAGCTAAAGCAGTAGTTATGGATGCCAATATTCCAAAGGAAACCATGGATAAACTCGCAGAAATATATGATGGGCCGATTTTTGTTGATCCGGTCTCAACAGAAAAGGGTAAGAAATTAGAAGGATTCTTACATAAAATTCACACCCTGAAACCCAATAAAATGGAAGCCGAAATGCTTACCGGAGTTACAATCACAGACGAGAAGACACTGGAAGAGGCTGCAGCTATTTTGTTGTCAAAAGGAGTTAAAAGAGTGTTTATCAGCCTAGGTCGTGAAGGGGTCTATGCAACTGATGGAACAAAACACTTCAAGTTTCCAACTTTACCGGTTAATCTGGCCAATGTGACTGGCGGAGGAGACTGTTTTATGGGGGGGCTGGTTTACAGTTATATTAGCAATTTAAGTATGGAAGATACAGTAAAACTTTCTTTAGCCGCATCGGCAATGGCTGTGGAGAGTGATCAAACTATTAATGAAGAGATAACAATTGAAAAGGTGCTTGCCCGCGCCAATATGAATTAGTATGGATAATAAATGGAGGAAAATTATGACAAACAGTAAATTTTTAGACATTGCACCAGAAGTTACAGAGGCTCTAGCAGATGGAAAGCCAGTTGTAGCCCTCGAATCAACAATAATTTCTCATGGAATGCCGTATCCACAAAACGTAGAGACAGCTTTAAGAGTAGAAGAAATCGTAAGAGAAAACGGTGCAGTTCCAGCAACTACAGCAATTATAGGTGGGAAGCTAAAGTGTGGATTAACAAAAGAAGAAATCGAGTACCTTGGCAAAAAAGGCCTTGAAGTAACAAAATGCTCAAGAAGAGATATTCCAATGGCAATTGCTAGAGGTTTTGATGGAGCAACTACTGTTGCGACTACAATGATTATTGCTAATATGGCTGGGGTTTCGATCTTTGCAACTGGAGGCATTGGAGGGGTTCACAGAGGTGCTCACGAGACTATGGATATTTCAGCAGACCTTGAAGAACTTGCAAATACACCGGTTATGGTTGTTTGTGCAGGAGCAAAGGCAATTTTAGATATTCCGCTTACACTTGAATACCTTGAAACAAAAGGAGTTCCCGTATTGGGATATGGTACAGATATGCTTCCGGCATTCTATACTCGTGGTAGCAAATACAAGGTTGATTATAGAGTTGATACACCTGAAGAAGCAGCCAAGGCTTTTGCTGCTCAAAGGGGAGCAGGACTCCATACAGGAATGCTTATGGCAAACCCAATTCCGGAAGAGTTTTCTATGAATGAAGATTTAATTAACGAAGCTATAGAATCGGCTGTTAAAGAAGCTGAAGAAAAGGGTATTAAAGGAAAAGAATCAACACCGTTCTTGCTTGCTAAGGTAAAGGATATTACTGCGGGTTCAAGCTTAGATGCCAATATTCAGCTTGTTTTTAATAATGCAAAAGTAGCTGCACAAATTGCCAAGGCCCACTGCGAGAACGAATAAAAATATAAATATTAGACATTAAAAGAGGCAAAAGAGCAATTTGATAAAATTCTCTAAGCTATACTTTGTTTTGTCGCAAGGAGAATATTAATGAAATTTGTTTCGTGGAACGTAAACGGACTGAGAGCCGCACTAAAAAAAGATTTTTTAAATTCAATAAGAGGACTGGATCCGGATATTTTAGGATTGCAAGAGACTAAAATGCAACCTGGCCAAGCAGAAGTAGATTTACCTGAGTATGAGGAGTATTTTAATAGCGCAATAAGAAAAGGATATTCCGGAACTGCTGTATTCACAAAAGAGAAACCAATTAATGTGACTTTCAATTTTGATGGTCACGATACAGAAGGAAGAACAATAGTTTGCGAATATGAAAATTTTTATTTTGTAACAGTATATGTTCCAAACTCTCAGAACGAGTTGGCAAGACTTGATTACAGGATGGAGTGGGAAGAGGACTTCAAGGCATATATGCTTGAGCTTGACAAGAAAAAACCTGTGATTATATGTGGGGACCTTAACGTTGCACACAAAGAGATTGACCTTAAAAATCCAAAGACTAATCGTAGAAATGCCGGCTTCACTCATGAGGAACGTGGTAAGTTTGGAGAACTTCTTGAGTCTGGATTTACCGATACATTTAGATATCTTTATCCGGATCAAGAGTCTATATACAGTTGGTGGTCGTACCGTTTCAATGCCCGCAAAAACAATGCCGGTTGGCGTATTGACTACTTCTTAGTTTCAGATAGAATCGCAGATAAAATTAAAGAAGCAGAGATTCATACTGACATCTTTGGCAGCGATCACTGTCCCGTAAGCTTGGAGATTGATCTGTAATGAGTCCTATAAGGAATGGTAGGGCTATTTTAGCCGATAACAAAAATTTGTATGTTTCGAGATATGATATTAATCTGGGCGTGGGTATGAGGATAGTTCATCTCTCTGACATTCAGGGTGCCGGTTTTGGTACTGATAATTCAGATTTAATAGAAAGGGTTGCTCTTTGCAACCCTGATTTGATTGCAATAACCGGGGATCTGATTGATCGTAGGATGAAAGGGATGACGGATTTTAAGAATTCTATTGAACTTTGTAGGAAGTTAGCGAATATATCATCGATTGTTTTTTCATATGGTAATCACGAACTTGCATTTAGCCCAAAAGTGGTAAATGAACTTAAGCTTGCCCTTGAAGCGGTAGGCGTTATAGTTCTTAAGGGGGAAAGTCACTTATTTGATTATCAAGGAAAAACTATTAAAATATCCGGTTTTGATGAGATTTTGTTAATGGTTCCAGGTAAGAATCGAATGAAGAAAAATTTTGATGTGAATCTTGAAGCGGTCCTTGAACATGCCAAATATTTGGGAAATGGTTACTCATTGAAAAAAGATGTTTGGAAGAAAGAAGCATTATGCTCAGCAAATCCTTGGGACGCAAGTATTTTGCTGGCCCATGAACCTCAATTTATAAGAGAGTATGGGGAAGGTGACTTTGACCTAATCCTATCAGGGCATGCTCACGGTGGACAAATTAGGTTGCCTCTTATTGGAGGAGTTTTTGCACCGGGCCAGGGATTTTTTCCTAAATACACAGCAGGAATTCACAGGGCGGGAGCACATTCTAGGATGGTAATATCCCGTGGACTTGGAAACAGCACTTTTCCAATTAGAATCGGCAATCCTCCGGAGATTGTTGTAATAGAAACCTAGGCATTAAAGCCTAGGTTTTTTGTAAAATCTGCCGCCGAGTTGTTCGGTTTTCATAACGTTTATAAATGCTTTGGGGTCCACTTCCTTAATAGCATTCAATACTGCATCTACTTCCTCGCTGCCAACTACTGAATAAATCATTCTTCGCTGACTGCCCTGGTACATTCCGATACCCATAAATAATGTAGCATCGTGATTGGTTATCGTCTTGATACGACCGTAGACCGAAGCCGGTTCATTGGTAATTATAAGAAGAGTGTGCTTTCGATACTGCTTAAACAGATTCTGAATGACTTGAGTGGTACAGAATTGGAATATAATAGAGTACATGGCATTATCAAGACCAAATAAAATACCTGCAATAGTCAGTACAATTATGTTTGCAAACAAAATATAATTCCACGCATCAATGCCACGCTTCTCAGACAGGTAGATAGAAATAAAATCCGTTCCTCCCGCACTGGCACCGACCAAAAGACATACCCAAATTGCGACACCATTGATAATTCCTCCGAAAATAGATATAAGTAGGACATCATAGGTGAGAATGATATCCGGCAAAACATCGACAATAATACTGCTTAAAACAATTACATAAATAGAATAAACGGTAAATTTTCGTCCAAGCCACCGGATTCCAATGTATATAGGTAGCATATTCAAAGGGATATAAATCATAGTGTAAGAGAGCTTTATGCTAAGAAAAGTCTCCATGCTTCGTTGAATCAGCAATGTAATACCAGCAAATCCACCGGGGAATAATCCCCCCGTTCTAACAAAGCTTTTGATATTAAAGGCAATAAGGGCCGCTCCGAGGGTACAAAATAGTATTCTTTGGAAAATTTTCCAATATGAATTTTCCTTTTCAAAAAGTGCTGACATTTATTAAACCTCACAAAAAAAACTGCAAAAAATTATTGACAAAAACAAGAAACCGGTTTATCCTATTCATATTGTGTTTGTAAAAGTAGCTTTAATTTATTTAGTGGAGAGTGATTAACTCCTTCTAAGTAAAACATTATACCATATACTCGGTAAATGTGGGTGTAAACATTGCACCGGAGCAAACTATTTTACGCACAAAATATTATAAAGTAGGAGGCGTAATTATGGAAGATAAGGGTAAGTTCAAGTCAAACTTCGGATTTCTTATGGCATCCATAGGCTCGGCAGTAGGGCTAGGTAATATTTGGGGATTCCCATTTAAGATGGGAAAGAGTGGCGGCTTTGCTTTTTTGCTCATTTATATTGTGCTGGCAGTTGTCGTCGGATATTGTTGTATGCTAGGTGAAATTTCTTTTGGACGCAAACAGCAGAAGGCTGCAATTGAAGCGTATAGGAAGTTAGGGGCTAAGTTTACCTTTAACGGATGGATTAACGCCCTGACACCTTTATTTTTGCTTTGTTTTTACTGTACTTTAGGTGGATATTGTGTCAAGTATACGGTAGCGAATTTTGGCAATTTGATTAATGCCGGTTGGGGAACCCGGGGAGTGGAAAGCAGCCTGTTCTTCGGTGAGTTTATTACGGATACTGTTCCTGCCATTGGATTTGGTCTCTTGTTCCTTGCGATAACTATGGTTGTTGTTGTTGGTGGTGTTGCAGAAGGCATTGAGAGATTTTCGGTTATTGCAATGCCGGCACTCTTTGTTATGCTTCTTGTGGTAATTGTTAGAAGTCTTACTTTACCGGGAGCTTCAGAAGGTCTTGCTTTCATGTTCAAGCCGGACTGGAGCGTGTTTAAAGGAAGTGGATGGATTAGCGTTTTAGCTTCTGCCGGCGGGCAGATGTTTTTCTCCTTATCGGTTTCAGCAGGATGTCTAATCGCTTATGGATCATATCTTGGAAAGTCAGAAAATCTAGAGAGGAATTCTACTATTATCATAGTTTCTGATACAGTTGTTGCTATTCTGGCCGGTGTAGCCGTAATGCCTGCAGTATTTGCTTTTGGGCTTAAGCCGGATGCCGGTCCGAGTCTTTTGTTTATTACCTTACAGACAGTTTTTAACTCTATGGGGGGATTTGGAGAAATTTTCGGATTTCTGTTCTATTTCCTTGTGCTTATAGCTGCACTTACATCATCTGTAGCTATGATTGAGGGAGCAATTTCAGCTTTTCTTGACGAACAGGAACGCTGTGGCAAGAAACCGTCAAGAGTTATGGTGACTTGTGCTATAGGTCTGTTGGCTGCTGTGGGATCTAGTATTGTTTCAGCAGATGCTCTTGGTGAGGGAGGAATACCTCATATATTTGGATTTAGCACATGGATTGACACCTTTGATTTATTTGCAGAAGGGCTTATGATGCCTCTTGGTGGAATGTTTATGGTAATTATTTTAGGATGGATAAAGCCCGGGTTTGTGGATGACGAGATAAAACTGGGATCAAATTTTGCGAGTAAAGGATTTTTCTATTTTACAATGAGATATTTAGCTCCTCTATTCCTCGTATTTATCTTAGTTGGTCAGCTGAATGGTTTCTTTGGATGGGGATTATTTTAAAAATTGAAATATAATTTCAGCAAACTTTTTTAAAATGTTTTAATTAAACCTCCATGGGCATAAATTATCTAATTAGATATATGTGAACAAGGAGGTTTTAGTATGTTATTAGATGGATTAAAGTTGAGAAGATCTTATTATAATATAAACAAAAAACTGCCGGTTTCAGAGGCTGAAGTTGAAAGTCTCGTTAAGCAGTCAACGGAACTTGTACCTGATGCCTTTGATATGAAAAGTTCAAGAGTTGTTCTTGCTTTGGGGCACAAGCATGATGAATTATGGGATGCAATTTACGATGCTTTTGAAGGGAAAGTCCCAAGAGATAAGATTGATTCTTTTAAGGCCGGAGCAGGAACCGTTCTTTATTTCTATGATGAGGATACAGTAAAGGCTCTACAAGAAAAATTTCCATTATATGCAGAGAATTTTCCAACTTGGGCTAACCATTCAAGTGGTATGCTGCAATTGACAATTTGGACGACCCTCAGAGAAAAAGAAATCGGTGCATCATTACAGCACTATAACCCTGTGATTGACGAGAAGGTAAAGGAACTCTTCGACGTTCCGGCAAATTATAAGCTAATTGCTCAAATGCCTTTTGGTGGAATTGGGGAAGAACCTGATACAAAGAAAAAAGAAGAAATTGAAAAACGTGTTAAAGTTTTTAAATAGGTAGAAGTTTAGGGATTATATAATAATTAGATGAAAAAGCAAATGAACAAAACAGAGGGCAAACCCTCTGTTTTTGATGTTTTGGATAAATTTAACAATAAAAATTTGTACGCTTCTTCAAAAATTGTTTTTAAAAACAAAAAATAATAAAATTTTATATTATATATTGACAAATTGATTTGTGTCTATATAATAGTCATATGACAAATTTTTTAAAATACAGGAGGTAGTTCAGATGGAACAACATAAGAAAGGACAGTGGGGGAACCAATTCGGCTTCTTGATGGCTGCAGTAGGTTCTGCTGTTGGACTGGGGAACTTATGGGCATTCCCTTACAAAATGGGGAAGAGCGGTGGATTTGCATTTTTATTTATATACTTGATAATAGTAGTTTTTGTTGGAATTATTATCACTATTACAGAACTGGGTATTGGCAGGAGAACCAGTAAAGGTGTAGTTGGAGCTTATATAGAATTGGGTAAGAAATATGCACCTATAGGTTGGTTTGGGGTAATATCACCATTTTTAATATTATCCTTTTATACTATGTTAGGTGGGTACACTATGAAGTATATGATCGCCAATTTGGGTGATATTTTTGGGACTTCGTGGGGTTACTTAGGTTCCGGAATGGAGACTGGAGACTATTTTAACTCATTTGCAACGAACCAATTACAATCATGCATTTATACGGTTATATTTATTTTGTTAACGGCTTTAATTGTTAGAGGTGGTGTATCAGGAGGCATAGAAAAATTCTCAAAGATTGCTATGCCGGCATTGTTTTTTATGCTTCTTGGAGTGATAGCTAGAAGTGTTACCCTTCCGGGGGCATTTGAAGGAATAAGATTTATTTTTGAGCCGAACTTTGAAGTGTTTAAAGGTACAGGTTGGGTTAATGTATTTGCGGCCGCTGGAGGACAGGTATTTTTCTCACTATCTCTCGGAATGGGTATTATGGTAACTTACGGTTCATACTTAAAGAAAGAAGAGGATCTTAAGTTGAACTCTATAGTGATTCCATTTGCTGATACTATCATTGCCGTACTTGCCGGTGTTGCTATTATGCCGGCTGTATTTGCGGGAGGTCTTGAACCGGCGGCCGGACCTAAATTGATATTTGTAACCTTACAAACAGTATTCTCATCTATGGGTGCCGGCGGTCCGATATTCGGATTTGTTATGTATTTTTTAGTATTTATCGCTGCTATCACTTCTTCAATATCACTTCTTGAAACGGTTGTAGCAGTAGTAGTTGACAAAAGAATAGAGAAGAAAAAGTCGGTTAACAAGGCAAAAATTGTTTTCTGGTGTTCCGCAGCAATTATGGCAGAATCAATTTTTGTATCCCTGGACGGTTTAGGAAGCAACGGATTTCCACAGATTTTGGGACAGTCTACATGGCTTGACTCAATGGATTTGATTTCAGAAGGCGTACTAATGCCTCTTGGCGCTTTAATAACTGCTGTCATATGTGGTTGGGCTTTACCGAATTTCGTTATTGAGGAGATAGAAAAAAATGGGGAATTCAAGTGGAAGAAATTTTATCTATTCGCTTTGAGATTTGTGGTGCCTCCGGTAATGTTACTTGTATTACTCGGCCAATTGGATTCATTTTTCCAATTAGGAATTTTTAGTTAATTATCTGCTTTTTAAGGAAATATATATTGATGAGCATAGTAAATATAGGTGAATAATTTAATTATTCTATAAAAATGTTATAAATTTGTTGTTACAAATACAACAATCAAAGTTTATAATTACTTTACATAAGGAATCTTGAATTATAATATCTCGTATTTGACACTTGTAAAACAGTAAAATGCTGTAAACCATTGAAATCAGTGGGGTGCAGCATTTTTTGATTCTTTTTAAAATGTAGTGTTGTGACTACTGTTTTGTCTGTTTTAAAAATTTTTTCATATTTTTTCTTGAAATAAATTCACTGTCAGTTCTAAATCCAAATTTCTCATAAAGTGCATCAGTAAGTTCCGTTCTAGTATAGGATGGAAGATAGCCCAAATATCTTATCAGATAGCTGACTCTTGGGAATATGCCATGTATAAACCTGAAAAAAGTGATGACATATCATATAAAAAGCTAAGAGAAATTAACTCCGATGTAATTGGATGGATTGATGTATATGGAACGAAAATAGATTATCCAATTATCCATAGTAAGGAAAACGGTGAGTATTTAAACAAAACAGTGCTTGGAGAATTTTCAACAGGTGGTAGCATTTTCCTTAACAGTAGAAATAACAAAACCCTGACAGATTTTAATAATATTTTGTACAGCCATTATATGGCAGAAAGATGTTTGGAGATATAGAATTCTTTAAAAAGAAAGACTTCTTTAACTCACATAAATATGCTGCCATATATTGAAACAATCTTCCAAAAGCAGCGTTTTCAAGAAAAATTAATATAAATGAAGAGGACCGAATAGTTCTCCTGGATACATGTGATTTGTCAGTAACAAACGGCAGGCATATTCTTGTCGGCAAAATCACGGATAAGGTGCATAAAAATACGTTTAAAAATGAAAAACGAACAAATAAATTTGCTAAAATTCTTCCCGTGAAACTAAGTATAAGTTTATTGCTTCTACTTCTTATAGTTTTACTAATTCTGGTACTTACATATATTTTCCTTGAACAACATAGGAAAAGAAATGTACATAAGGAGGATAGCGACTTTGCGAGGTAATTTTAGAGAGATAATCAACCCGAATGCGATTTCGCTTTTGTGTTTATGTGTTCAATCAGTATGGATAAATTTTGCTGAAAAAATATTGACACCCTGTATCAATTCGTGATAGAATGTTTTTATTACTTTAATGAATTAACGCGACTTGGCAGAGAAGCGGAATCGTAGAAAATGAAAAGGAGACTAAAAATGAAAAGGAAATTAACAATACTTTTTATGACCGGATTGTTGGCAGTTCTAGGTGTAATTATGACAGCATGTGGAGACGGAGACAGTAAAGGAACAAAAGATGATAAGGACACGTTAATAGTTGGATTGGATGATACTTTCGCTCCTATGGGATTTAGAGACGAAAAAGGTGAGCTTGTGGGCTTTGATATCGATTTGGCAAAGGAAGTTGGCAAGGAAATAGGAAAGAAAGTTGAATTTA
Source organism: Eubacteriales bacterium KG125 (assembly GCA_050908895.1). Classification (GTDB taxonomy): domain Bacteria; phylum Bacillota; class Clostridia; order Peptostreptococcales; family Anaerovoracaceae; genus S5-A14a. The sequence goes on from CP171222.1 coordinate 643,294, forward strand.
AACCTATTAATTGGGATTCAAAAGACATGGAATTAAAGTCAAAGAATATTGACTGTATATGGAATGGGATGTCTAAGACTCCTGAGAGAGAAAAAGTCATGTCTTTATCGAAAAAATACCTGGACAACAAAATCGTACTCATGGCATCTAAGGATGAAGTCAAGGTTTCTAAGGATGAAGATTTGAAACAATACAATATAGGTACTCAGGCGGACTCGTCGGCTTTAGAAATGCTAAAGAAAAATCCTAAGTATGACGACTTCAAGGAGAAAATCACCGAATATAAATCCTATGACGATGCTATTTTAGATATGAAAGCAGGAAGACTAGACTTGATTGTAATTGACCAGGTTTTGGGAGAATACAAGAACAAAAATATGGGAAGTGAGTTTAAAACTTTAGATTTCAACCTAGGAGAAGACTTCTATGTTATAGGTTTTAGAAAAGACGACAAGGACTTAACAGAGAAAGTAAACAAAGCAATAAAAAAACTTGTTGAAAATGGAAAAGCTGCTGAAATAAGTGAAAAATGGTTTGGGAAAAATATAGTCGTGTTTCAGTAAGCATTAGGCTGGATTTTAAATAATTTATAGAAGAAGGAAGAAACTTTAATGATATTAACACCCCTAATCGAGAATTGGCCTTTACTTTTAGAGGGTACTCTGATGGTAATTAAGCTATTTGCAGTTACCCTTGTCATAGCTTTGCCATTAGGTTTACCCGTAGCCCTGGGAGCGGAGAGTAAATTTGTACCGGTTAAAGTATTTTGTAAAGCCTATGTGTGGATTTTCAGAGGTACGCCACTTTTGATGCAATTGTTTTTCTTTTACTTTTTTATCCCCATAAACCTGGGAGTAACACCGACATTATTTGTCACAGTTGCCATAACCTTTGCTCTAAACTATGCTGCGTATTTTGCAGAAATATACAGAGGAGGAATTAACGGAATTCACAGGGGTCAGTTTGAAGCTGCTCATTCTTTGGGGCTATCTAAGTGGGATACTATGAAAGACATTATTTTACCCCAGACTATGAAGGCTATTTTACCTTCGATATTTAATGAAATTATAACTCTTGTTAAGGACACTGCTTTGGCTCAAACCTTGGGAATGATGGAGCTTATGAAAGTTACTTATGGCATTGTTAACAGGACATCTGTTACAACAATATTCCTATATACAGCACTCATTTATTTAGCTTTAAACCTTGTGATTACAATGGTTTCGGGTCGTCTGGAGAAACATTTTAACAGATATGATGCAAAGGAGGAATTTTAATGAGTAGAGAAGGTTTTGTGGATAGTCAAACCTTGGTAGGTAAAGAAATACTCAGAATGCAAGGTATTGAGAAGTCGTATGGTGATTTTCATGCTCTTAAAGGCGTTGACTTTACGCTTAATAGGGGAGAGATTGTCACCGTAATAGGGCCATCGGGTTCGGGCAAAAGTACTTTGCTAAGATGTATAAATGGACTAACTACACCAACAAAGGGGACTGTTGTTTTAAAAGGACGTACTAGCATGGTGTTTCAGCATTTTAACCTTTTCCCTCATATGACATGTATTGAGAATTTGATGTATGCTCCAGTTAAAGTATTGAAAAAGTCTAAAGCCGAAGCAAAACTCCAGGGAGAGAAGCTTCTCGACCTTGTAAATCTCTTGGATAAGAAGAATGTCTATCCGGAACAGCTTTCTGGTGGACAGAAACAAAGAATTGCTATTGCAAGAGGACTTGCTATGAATCCTGATCTTATGCTGTTTGATGAACCAACATCAGCTTTGGATCCGGAAACCATAGGCTCTGTACTAGCCGTAATGAAAGAGTTGGCGAAAGAACATATGACGATGGTTATCGTAACACACGAATTAAATTTTGCGAAAGATGTGTCAGACAGGACTGTTTTTATGGCAGATGGAAAGGTTGTTGAAGAGGGGAATTCTAAGGAAATTTTCGGAAATCCGAAGAGTCCGAGGCTGAAGACTTTTTTGGAATCCTTTTAAAAGATATTAGAACTTACATTTTAAAGATAGAAATGATTTTTTAATATTTTATAACTTGACGTTAAACATAATAAGTGCTAACCTATAGATGGTTTTGAACAAAAGTTTTATTGTATTTTAAAGTTCGAAATCTGAAAGAAAAGAATAATTAGATAGCGGGGGGACTCCTAGGAGTTGAGAAGGTAAAACCTGACCCTTTGAACCTGTCAGTTAACACTGTGGTAGGGAAGCAAATAAATCACTGATGAATATAAGTGTTCTCCTGTGCTATGGGAGAGCATTTTTTTTGAAAAATTTTGCTTGATGCTACAAAGTTTATGCATTTTTAAAAAGCTTTGGAATTGCTATGCTTCCAAATTTTAGAAAGGACACTTAAGGATGAATAAAGAGAGCATTAAAAGAGAGATAATCAAAGCTGTTTTAGCGGTAAAAGAAAACAATCCTATGGCCGGATCTATTACAAACACGGTTACAATTAATTTTGTTGCCAATGCACAGCTGGCTGTAGGTGGATCGGCAGCAATGGTGTATTTACCGGATGAAGGCGAAGTTTTGGCTAAAGCAGGAGGTGCAACGTATATTAATGTTGGGACTCTATTTCCAATTTATGAAGAAACCTTGCCTCGTACAGCAAAGGCATTACACGAAAGTGAGAAACCTTGGGTTCTTGATCCGGTAGCAATAGGCATAGGATCCCTTCGAACCAAACTTCTACAAAGTTTTAAAGAATATAAGCCGACTGTAATCAGGGGAAATGCATCAGAAATCATTGCTTTAGCCGGTCTTTGGGAGCTTGAAGGTGGCAGCGGTAATTCTAATGTTCGCGGCGTAGATACCACAGATTCTGTTGATGAATCGACATCGGCGGCCTTGTTTTTAGCTAGATGGACGGGGGGAGCAGTAGCTGTATCAGGGGAGATAGACCTTATTACAGACGGCTATTTTGTTGCCTACTCCCATGGAGGATCTCATTTTATGGAAAAAATCACAGGAGCGGGTTGTTCTCTCGGGGGAGTAGCGGCAGTTTACTCATGTGTCTCATCACCTTTCGTGGCTGCTTTAACCGCGGCATCTGTCTACAATTTAGCAGGAGCAAGAGCTGAAAAACAAGTGGACGGACCAGGAAGTTTTCAGGTTAAGTTCTTGGATGAGCTATATAAGTCAAGTGCTGAGGAAATAGCGGAGAATTATTTTGAACTTGTTGATATTAGAGAGGAATAGATTATGAGAAAGAATTTGGATATTTCTGCATATCTTGTTATTGGACCTGAAAATACTCTGGGTAGACCGGTGGATGAAATTGTGAGGGCAGCTATAGAGGGAGGGTTTACATGCATTCAAATTCGATCAAAGGTAGCATCGGCTCGTCAGTTGATCGCAATGACAGGAGAAGCAGCAAAGGTAATAGAAGAAATTGGTAAAGCTAATGAGGTAACTTTGGTTGTGGATGATAGATTAGATGTGGTTTTGGCAGCAAGAGCGGAAGGAATTAAAGTTGACGGAATCCATGTGGGACAAAGTGATATTCCCGTTAGTATTTGCAGAAAATATTTGGGAGAAGATGCAATCATAGGACTGTCGGCAAGAACTGATGAGTTAATTGAATATGTTAAAAATGTGGATACTGCAGAAATTGATTATTTTGGAGCAGGTCCACTTCACAAGACTGAAACAAAACCGGATTGTGGTTTAAGCAGCGATGGTGTTGTAATAACTAGAAGTTTAGATGAGCTTAGAGAATTGGCAGAAATTAGTCCTGTACCTGTAGTTGTAGGGGGTGGGGTGAAACTGAAAGACATACCTGATATGGCCGAAACTGGAATAGATGGATTTTTTGTTGTTACTGCTGTATCAGAGGCAGAAGATCCTAGAGAAGCTGCAAAGAAACTGGTAGAAGCATGGCATGACAGGGTTAAGAGCAAGTGCTAGGGCGGAATCCTATGGAGAATTCTATGAAAACGGTACTGACCATAGCGGGAAGTGATCCCAGTGGTGGCGCAGGAATTCAGGCGGATATTAAGACTATGACGGGCTTTGGGGTGTATTCCATGAGCATAATAACTGCTTTGACAGCACAAAATACCTTAGGTGTTCAAGAGATTTTTTCGATTCCGGGAGGCTTTTTTGTAAATCAACTTGAGTCGGTACTTTCAGATATCGTACCGGATGCAGTAAAAATTGGAATGATACCTACATCCGAGCATGCTCGGATGATTTCGGAAGCGATAGATAAGTATTGTCTTAAAAATATTGTAATTGATCCTGTTATGGTCTCAACAAGTGGGAAAACTTTGGTGGAGGATGACACCATTATGACGGCCAGGGAATGTCTTTTCTCGAAAGCTATTTTGTTGACGCCTAATATTTCTGAGGCGGAAGTTTTGTCTGATATGCAGATATTATGCGATGATGATTGTAGAAAAAATACCGAAACCTCAGCCCGGCGAATTGGAAAGGAGTTAGGTTGTAGTGTTCTGGTTAAGGGAGGTCATAGATCCTGTGATTCCAGTGATCTCTTGTATAACTATGGTAAGGATAGTCAGTTTACTTGGTTTGAAGAAAAGAAGATTGAGAGCAGTAATAATCATGGAACCGGATGTACTCTGTCTAGCGGTATAGCATCTTGCCTTGCCAAAGGTATATCTATAGAGGAGTCGGTAAGATTGGCTAAGAATTTTATAACCGGTGCACTGGATGATAAATTGGATATTGGTAAGGGGAACGGTCCTATTAATCACATGTGGAGAAATCGGATTTAATCTAGTTTAGTGGAAAGTGGAGTAGACTTTATAATAATTAAGATGGATAAAAAGTAAAAAGTGAGGGCGTAATGAATAGAAAATATAAAACACAAATGGAAGCTGCCAGAAAAGGCATAGTAACTCAAGAACTTAAACGAGTAGCAGAAAAGGAACTTATGTCACCCGGGGAACTTCTGCCTCTTGTGGCATCAGGAAGAGTTGTGATTTGTGCAAATATAAATCACAAGTCTCTTGATCCCGAAGGGGTGGGATCAATGCTTAAGACTAAAATAAATGTTAATTTGGGGGTTTCAAGAGACTGCAAAGATTATGATGTAGAAATGTCAAAAGTCATGGAAGCTGTGAGATTGGGAGCACATTCAATAATGGATTTATCCTCTCACGGCAATACGATTCCTTTTAGACGCAAGTTGACATCAGAATGTCCTGCAATGATTGGAACGGTTCCTGTTTATGATTCTGTAATTCATTACCAAAGAGATTTAAGTACTTTAACAGCAAAAGATTTTCTTGATGTGATCCGTCTACATGCTGAGGATGGAGTGGATTTTGTAACGTTGCATTGTGGTATTGCAAGAAAAACTATTGAGCAGATTAAAAAGCATAAAAGAAAAACAAATATTGTATCTAGAGGAGGATCTCTTGTATTTGCTTGGATGTCTATGACCGGAGAAGAAAATCCTTTCTATGAATACTACGATGAAATACTGGAGATATGCCGAGAACATGATGTCACAATTTCTCTTGGAGATGCTTGTAGATCGGGATGCCTTGCGGATTCATCAGATGTATGTCAGATTGAGGAACTTGTGAGACTTGGAGAACTTACTAAGAGAGCTTGGGAAAGGGATGTTCAGGTAATTGTAGAAGGTCCGGGACATATGTCAATAGATCAGATTGCCGCTAACATGAAAATTCAAGAAACAATCTGTAATGGGGCACCTTTTTATGTTTTAGGCCCTATTGTGACTGACATAGCACCAGGCTATGATCATATAACCGCTGCAATTGGTGGAGCCGTTGCTGCATCAAGTGGAGCAGCTTTTCTGTGCTATGTAACACCGGCAGAACATTTAGCTCTTCCTAATCTGGAAGATGTCAAGCAGGGAATAATAGCTACTAAGATTGCAGCACACGCAGCAGATATTGCTAAAGGAGTGAGAGATGCTAGAGAAATAGATGATAGAATGTCTGATGCAAGAAAGCATTTTGATTGGGAGACTCAGTGGGAATGTGCGATTGACCCTGAAACCGCAAAAACTATCAGGGCAGGGAGAAAACCTGAATATGATGATAGCTGCTCCATGTGTGGTAAGTTTTGTGCTATCAGAAGCATGAACAAAGCTCTTGCCGGAGAGCATATAGATATTTTGTAATTAAATATATAGGCTGCTTTTAACCATATGGGTGGGGAACTTCTCGTATGGTTTTTTGATGGAGAAATCCTTTTTTTGATGCAATCTTGATTTGGAATTGAGATTTTTGAAGTGTAGCAGCCTTGAAAAATACGTGGTTTTATTATATAATATTTTGGAATAATTCTAAGTGAGGAACGATTATGAATATCTTTGGTAAAATAGGTAAATTTATAGTTAAAAACCAGGAAATTTTGCAGCAGGCTGCGATAATTGTGGCTGTGCTGATAGCTGTTTTGTTAATGGTTTACATGTACAGAAAATATAGAAAGATACAACTTGAAAAAAGTAAAGCTATGAGCAAGATTGAAGGTATTCTTGAAGATATTAACGTGAATATAGCACAGCTTCGAAAACAAGGTGACTTTATATACATAGATAATTCTACGAAGAAAAATCATGAACAAGAGGCCTTAGAAGAGGCAATGGTAATGGCTAAATCAGATCGTGCTGACCGATTGGAGAAGTTAGGAAATGAAAAGACGGGGTCTTCAAAATGTCTTAGCAGATTTCCATCAGAAATCGATTTGGAAGCTAAAGCAGCTACAGTCAGAGAATCTATGATAGATAAGATTTTATCAGCTTCAGAGGAAGCTGCTGACAGATTGGCAGATAAATCAAGCGATGCTAGAAACCCACGTCATTTCATGTCAAGAAACGATGGAGTGGATAAGCATGGCAGAGCATATAATTTAGAAGAGCTAGAGAGGCAAATCAGGGATTAGAAAGGTGACAAGATGTTTTGTAAAGAATGTGGGAAATCAATAAGCGATGATTCAAAATTTTGCAGTTTTTGTGGAAGCAAGGTAAGTCCTCTAAATGCAAATGACAATAATGTTTCTGATGATAGGATTAAGTCTTCATCCCAGAGTAGCTTTCATAACACTCAGGTTCAAGATAGTGACCATAGTTATGTATCTATGAGTAATGCAGCCGGCTCAGATAAGTCAAGAGATAATTCCGGCAGTGGAGAGTCAACCTTTGCCGAGGTTAATTTAAAGAGGACAGCCCATTTTAATTGGGATTTAGCCGGTTTTCCATCTGATGATTCCAAAGCTGATAGGAAAGTACGAATGGAATGGGGAGATGTATTGTCCTCTGACAATAATAAGAAAAATAAGAGGAAATCTTCAATTTCAAGAGATGTAAAATTTGAAAATCCTTTGGAGAATTTGTCTAGTGACGGAATTAATGATTATACATCTGATAATCAAGAAGAAAATGAAAAAAGTTTACAGGAGTTTATATTTGGAAATAGGGACGATGAATCTTCAAAGGAAGATAGTGCAGATTCGCTTACGGTAAATAAGTTCTATACTTTTAACAAGAAGAACGAAGAATTTCAGCGGTTATTGGATAAAGAATATGAGAAATTAAAAGAAGAATCAGCATATGATATTTCTGATTCTGAGGATGAGACGGAATATGATGATTCAGAATCTTATGAAGATGATTACGAAAATTTAGAATATTCAAGAAATGATGAACTTGAAGAACCTGACATGAAAGATGATGAAAATGACGAAGAAAATGAATATGGTGAAGGTAATCAAGCTGAAGAGATAGCTGAAGCAAATAAGTATAAATCAAACGTTAGTGATTGGATAGGAACATCCGGTTTCAAAATAGGGGTTATTGACTCTGAATCAGATCAAGAAGTATCCAGCCCAAACTTTCAAGAAGATAATTCATCGGGAAACCATTCTACTCCCAGTAATGAAGATAGGAAGACCGAAGAGACGACAGACGGTTTGGAAGTGGTGGGAGTTGTGCAACCGGAGCAAGGAATGCCATCAGTCTTACCGGAGGGAGGTGTCCTTGAGATTCCAGAATCGGAAGAGTTGTCTAGCTCTGAAGAACTCTCCCATGACGGGAAATCTGCAGAGGAAAGAAAACAGCCAAGAAGAGGAAGGGCTGACAATAGAGCTAAGACCAAATTTGACTTCCAAGCGATTTTTGATGACGAATATGGCAATAGCGATAATAGTATTAGGAAGACATTACAAGCAGGTAAAAAAAGCAAGAAAAAACCAAAGAAAAAGGCAGGCAAGATAGCAGTTCCTGAAAACATGTATGAAAAATCCGCAGATGATGAGTCTTTTGTTTCAGAAAATATAAATGACGGTCATGGAGGAAATAAAAAATCCAAGGCTCTTGCAGTTTTAGGGGTAATATTCTATTTAATACTTACCATAGTAATTGTAATTTTAGGTATAAAGCTTGTAGCACCTGAGAGCACCTTGGCACATAAAATAGATTTGACTTATGACAAGATAACTAGCTATATTTCCAAAAATAAAGGAAATACCTATAAGCATGAAGAATATAAAACCATTGATGACTGGATTGAAGAGGCAAAGCCGGCCAATCAGAACATTGCTAATGTAAAGTCTGACGAGACTTTAAAGGTGGATATTACTAATAAAGAATTTAACAATGTAGATCTAAGTAGACCATTTTCCGACAGCATTTGGTATACATCTGAAGATGGTAGAAATGTTTATTATGGTGGTGCTGTTGTTAGAGCCGTTGTGGCTCATTATTCAGATGCTAACTCTGTTGAAGGCGGCATCGCTGGAAAGAAAATAGAAACATTGAGAATTGGAGAAATTCGAACCGGTGAATTTGGATTTTTCGTTAAGGTTGGTATCAACAATCCTGATGATAAGATTGAACGGACTCTTTACATAGAGCCACAAGGTAATGTTTTAAAAGTTATCAATGCAATTTCTGACAAGACAGACGAGAATACGAGGTAAAATAATGACTAATGAAACTAGAAAAAACGTCTTTAAGAAAACAAATTTTAAAAAGTTAAAGCCACTTATCGTTGTTGCAATTATAGCTGTTCCGCCAATTTTTGGCGGACTTGTGGACTTTATAGCTGACTGGTTGTGGTTTGATGAGCTAGGATATGTGACAGTTTTTTTTACAAAGCTTTTCACACAACTTAAGATAGCTATACCAGTATTTATAGTTATAACATTGGTGGTAAATTTCTATTTGCATAAGGTAAAAAAGGGATACTTTACAAAAATAGTTTCATCAGAAAATACCGACATGAAGAGGCTCAGTTTATACACTAGCCTCTTATCTGTGATTTTTGGACTAATTGCATCGGCGATTTCAATTAAAATTCTTTGGCTTCCAACCTTGAAGTTCATCAGATCTACCGACTTTAAAGTTAAGGATCCGATTTTTGGATTAGATGTATCTTTTTACGTTTTTAAGCTGGATTTTTTACAGACAATAAATAAGTTCATAATTGCCCTAACGGTTATAATTGTAATTGTAACTATTTTGTACTATCTCATACTCCTAACTATGAGAACGCCGGATTTCACCGATGACCCTCAATACATTGAGGACGAATACAGCTATACCTATGTGGACAATAATCCGTTTAAGAATGTTGGCGGTATTGGTGGAGAAATACTAAGAAAAATATTTGAAACGCCCAAAAGACCTCCTGAGGAAAATTCTCACCGAGATTTTTATGTCAACAAAATAACCGAGATAGCAAAGCATCAGTTCATGGCTTTAGGCGTATTCTTTTTTATAATGCTTGGAATCGGGTTTTTCTTAAAGCAATTTGATTTGCTTCATACCCACAGAGGTGTAGTCTATGGAGCAGGATTTACAGATCTTAATGTAACATTATGGGTTTATAGGATTTTAATGGTTGTATCAGCCATAGGAGCACTTGCTGTAATTCCAATGATTCAAAGAAAGAAATATAAAAAAATATTAATAGTTCCGGCGGTAATGATTGTGATCAGCATCGTTGGAACCGGAGCAGCTACAGCAGTTCAGAATTTTGTTGTTTCCCCCGACGAGATTAACAAAGAAAGCAGTTACCTTAAGAGAAATATCGAATTTACTCAGTATGCATATGATTTAAATAAAGTGGACGTTAAGCCCTTTGAAGCAGATAACAAGCTGGAAGCAGAGGATATTAAAAATAACAATCAGACTATAAGCAATATAAGAATAAATGATTATAAACCTGTGAAGACCTTTTACAATCAAACTCAGAGCATTAGACAATACTACACATTCAATGATGTTGATATAGACAGGTACAATATAGATAATGAAATAACGCAGACATATATGTCGGTTAGAGAGCTGGATGAAGAGAAAATTAATGATACATGGCTTAATAGGCACCTGAAGTACACCCACGGTTATGGAGCTACTTTATCCCGTGTAGATACAGTTACTTCAAGCGGTCAACCAGCTGTAATGATTAAAAATATCCCACCGGAAACAGATAAGAAAGAGTTAGAAATTAAGAGACCGGAAGTTTACTTTGGAGAACTTTCCAATGATTACATCCTTGTTAATACCAAGGAAGATGAATTTGACTATCCAAATGGTAATGAGAATAAATATACCAAATATAAGGGAACGGCTGGAATTAAGTTAAATCCACTTAATCGTTTGCTTTTTTCCATAAGAGAAGGCAGCTTGAAATTGCTTGTATCCTCAAATATAAAAAGCGATTCTCGCATAGTAATAAATAGAAACGTAATGGAACGTATTAAAAAGATAATGCCTTATTTGACTTACGAATCAGATTCCTATGCTGTTAATCTGGATGGACGCTTATATTGGGTATTGGATGCTTATACAACTAGTGACCAGTATCCATATTCAGAGCCTTTTGAAAACAAAATAGCTTCGGGTAACTACATAAGAAACTCCGTTAAGGTTGTAGTTGATGCGTATAACGGCGAGACTAATTTCTACATAGTAGATAAAAATGATCCTTTGGCAAAGACTTATCAGAAGATTTTCCCAAGTCTCTTTAAAAATATAGAAAAGATGCCGGAAGACCTTAGGGCACATATGAGATATCCTAATACACTTTTTGATATTCAGAGCAAGGTTTACACCAGATACCACATGAATGACGTTAAGGTGTTTTACCAGAAAGAGGACCTTTGGGATATTGCAAAGCAGATTTACGGCACTAGTGAAGTAACCATGGAGCCAAACTATTTTGTTGCGAAACTACCTGGAGAGGAGAAAGCTGAATTCATCAATACTTTGCCATTTACTCCTAAGGGGAAAAACAATATGACAGCTCTTATGGTTGCTAGAAACGATGGAGACAATTATGGGAAACTGGTAGTTTACCAATTCCCTAAGAGCAAAACAGTTTATGGACCAATGCAGATAGAGGCTCAGATTGACCAAAACACGAAAATTTCTCAGGATTTCTCTCTGTGGAATTCTTCCGGCTCTAAATATAGCAGAGGGAATTTATTTGTAGTGCCAATCGAATCGTCCCTTCTGTATGTTGAGCCGGTTTACCTAGAAGCAAGCAATTCAGCGATTCCGGAAGTGAAGAGGGTAATCATAGCCTATAATGACAAAATAGCTTATGAACCAACTCTCAAGGAAGCTTTACAATCTTTGTTTGGTGAACAGGCCGGTGAAGAATATACTCAAGGATCTCCGGATGGAGCAAAGGCTGAAAATGCGTCGCAGGGAAGAGATTCAAAAGATAACAAGGAAAGTATATCAAGTCTCATAGATAAGGCAAATAAAGCCTTTGAAGATAGTCAGAAGGCTCTTAAAGAAGGGGATTGGAAAGGCTATGGAGATAAGATGGATGAACTGAGTAAACTACTGCAAGAACTTAATAAAAATAAATAGGATAAAAGAGGATTTTATGGAAAGAACACATAGACTAAATTTTGATTTAAAAAGAATGCTATTTACCATACCGGCGAAACAGCACAGCGGGCATGATATTAAGAGAATTCTTGAGGAACATCCGGAAGTAAGATATGTATCCCTTGTGGGAATAGATATGGGTGGTCACGATACTGACGAAAAGATTCCGGTAAAGGTCTTTCTAAACGATCTTGAAAAGCTTTTAGAACAAGGTGTGCAGACTGATGGTTCCAGCGTAGCACTACCGATGATCGCAGACTTGAACAACGCGAAAATTGATATCATTCCTGACTTATCGGTAAATTGGTATGTTGATCATAACTTTAGACATGTGGATTACGACACAGGACTTCCGGTGGGAACATTGAGAATTCCATCATTCCTAGTCCATAATGAAGACTTCGAGTGTGGATCAAGAGTCGTTCTCAGAGATTCTCTTGCGCATTTCAGAGAAAGGGTTATGGAGGAACTTAAAGAAAACGATTATGTTTTTCAGTACATGGATACAATTGAATCAGTGGATGACATAGATGAACTGCTTCTCACAAGTGCGACTGAACTGGAATTCTGGGTTAGAACACCCGACGATAAAGGTGATAGAGAGCAGTTGTTTACCTCTCAAGTCCTGAAGGAACAATATTGGAAACGAACATATGGGCAGGTAAGGACCGCCTTAGAGGAAGTTTTAACAATCTTAGACTGTTATGGCTTTGAAATTGAAATGGGACATAAAGAAGTGGGAGGAGTTCAGGCCAACCTAGGCAATGAAGGTAATTATAACCATATTATGGAGCAGTTGGAAATAGATTGGAAGTATGCAGATGCAATGCAGGCAGCTGATAATGAAAACCATATTAAGTACGTGTTAAGGGATATTTTCACTATGCATGGACTTGACGTTACTTTTATGGCGAAACCGGTTAGTGGAGTTGCAGGTTCGGGAGAACACACTCACCTTGGTCTTGGAGCTAAATTAAAGGGAGGAAAAGTAATAAGCCTCTTTGCTCCGGGGAAATGGGATGAGGAGTTTTTAAGCCCTGTAGGATTTGGGGCGCTAATGGGTCTTCTAAGAAATTATGAAATTATAAATCCGTTTGTTAGCACTAACAACGATGCTTTCAACAGATTAAAACCAGGTTATGAAGCCCCTGTGTGTACGGTTACATCCTTAGGAAGATCTATCAAAGAACCATCGAGAAACAGAACCGTTCTAGCAGGATTAATAAGAGATATTCACAACCCTGCGGGAACTAGATTTGAGCTAAGATCTCCAAACCCTAAGAGCAATACATATTTGGTTCTTGCCTCATCATATTTATGCATGCTAGATGGAATTGAAGCAGCGTTAACTGAAAAGAAAACTCCGTGGGACCTTGAAAAATCCATTTCAAAAAAGTATGGTGAAGAAGATTTTTATCTGGAAAAAGACAGAGAATATAGAAGTGAGAAAAATGTATTTACTGATTACACGGAGGAGGAACGCCAGAAATTATTCGGAAAGGCACCTGCAACCGTATGGGAAAACTTGATGAACTTTACTAACTTTAAGGAGCGTCTTGGTATTTTTTACAAAGGGGATTCCATGTGTCCTGTAGTTATTGAATCCTATGTGGCACAAACTCTTTCCCACTGGAAGACAGAACTTCATGATAGGATCATTCCTGATACTATGAATTTTGTTAGGGAATGCAAGAAGATTCATGATGAGAGAGATTTTACTGATATGGATATCAAGCTTTGGCTTTCAATCGATAAATTACGTCATGAAATTGCTAAAGATGAGTTAAATGAATTTTGCTTGTTAACTCAGGTTAAGAATGCCTTAGACAGTGAAGATTATCAGAAAGCATCGGATTTGCAACTTAAACTCCAGAGCAAAGTAAATGCTCTTAGAGAAGTATATAGCTTATACGTACACAATGTTTTGTAATAGAATTGGAGAATTGAAATGTTAGACGTAAAGAGAATAAGGAAAAATTACGAAGAAGTCAAAGAAAGAGTTGAGTTTAGAGGTAAGGGTGACTTCGGACTATCTGAATTGAAAAAACTGGATGAAGAAAGAAGAGTTGTTCTAGCTAAGGTTGAAGCTATGAAGAACAAGCAAAATACCGTCTCTAAGCAGATTCCCGTTCTTAAAAAAGAGGGAAAGGATACCTCGGTTATAATGGCTGAAATGAAAAAGCTGGCCGGTGATATCAAAGAACTCAATATAGAATTAGATAAAATTGAAGAAAAATATAAAGATGTAATACTTGCAATTCCCAATACACCGAATATAAAAGTTCCTTATGGAGTTGATGATAGTGATAACGAGCTGATTAGAACCGTTGGAACACCAAGAAAATTTGATTTTGAAGCAAAAGCTCATTGGGATATTGGTGAGAATTTAGACATTCTTGATTTTGAAAGGGCATCTAAAATATCCGGTGCTAGATTTACTGTCTATAAAGGCTTAGGCGCTAGGCTTGAAAGAGCAATTACTAATTTCATGTTAGATCTTCATACGGTTGATCAGGATTATACAGAAATATTACCACCGTTTATGGTAAATAGAAATTCTATGCAAGGGACAGGACAATTACCTAAATTTGAAGACGATATGTTCTATGTACCACAAAAAGATTTTTTCCTAATTCCAACAGCAGAGGTGCCAGTAACCAACCTTAGAAGAGATGAAATTATGGGTTATGAGGAATTGCCGGTTAATTATACAGCTTATACACCATGTTTTAGAGCTGAAGCTGGATCTGCAGGCAGAGATACAAGAGGATTGATAAGACAACATCAGTTTAACAAGGTTGAACTTGTGAAGTTTGTAGAACCGGATAAATCTTATTTTGAATTAGAGAAGTTGACATCAGATGCTGAGGATGTGCTTAAAATTTTGGGTATTCCATATAGAGTTGTCAGACTATGCTCAGGAGACCTGGGTTTCTCATCTGCTATGACATATGATATAGAAGTTTGGATGCCAAGCTATGGAAGATATGTTGAGATTTCATCCTGTTCTAACTTTGAGGATTTCCAAGCAAGGCGTGCCAATATAAGATATAGAGATAAGGAAACCGGAAAACCACGATTTGTTCATACACTTAACGGTTCAGGGCTTGCAGTGGGAAGAACAACCGCAGCAATTCTGGAAAACTTCCAAAGGGAAGATGGATCTGTAGAGATTCCGGAACCGCTTAGAAAATACATGGGAATTGACGAGATTAGGAATAGCAGATAGGAATCACAGAAAGGAAGCAGCTTATGCTTAAATTAAAGAACTTATCAAAATTCTATTATAGCAAAGGGATAATTGCCAGTGGTATTTCTCGAATTAATTTAGAGTTATATCCGGGAGAGTTTGTAGTTATTACTGGAGAGTCAGGATCGGGAAAATCTACCTTGATAAATGTAATTTCAGGACTTGATTCTTACGAAGATGGCGAAATGTACATTGATGGAAATGAAACCAGCCATTACACAGTAAATGATTTTGAAGAATACAGGCGTAGCTATATAGCTAATATTTTTCAAAGTTTTAACTTGGTTTCCAGTTACACCGTTTTTCAAAATGTTGAACTGGTGCTTCTAGTTGAGGGAAAGAAAAAATCCGAAGTAAAAGATAAAGTTGATGCAATTATAGACAAGGTGGGTCTGGCAAGTTTTAGGAATCAGAAAGTTTCTAAACTATCAGGAGGTCAAAAACAAAGAGTAGCTATAGCAAGAGCGTTGGCTAAGGATACCCCGATTATAGTCGCAGATGAGCCGACAGGAAACTTGGATAGCAAGTCGGCAAAAGGTATAGTAGAGTTACTTAAGGAGGTATCCAAAGACCATTTGGTAATCGTAGTTACACATAATTATGATCAATTTGAGGATTGTGCTACCAGAAGAGTTAAGCTCTCAGATGGAAGAATAATAGAAGATGAAATCTTAAAACAGGCTAAAGAAGACAGCAAAATATCTGCTGTTGTAACCAAGCCTATGAGCTTAGCCAATAAACTGCTTTTAGGTATTAGAAATACCTTCAATATAATACCGAAGTTCGTATTGCTTTTAATTGTTTTTCTTTTTCTAACCGGATCAGTAATTACACAGTATGCAGGGATTAAGGCAAATAACGATGCTTTTGACGCATGGGGTAAAAATCAGTTTTTCTCAAATAACAGTGATAGGCGTATTATTGTCAAACATAAGGATAGTACCGCGTTAACGGAAGAAGATTACAAGAAGTTTGAGAAAATACCACATTTCAAAACCCTATTTAAAGATGACATTATCCTCGATACAACATTAAATTCTGTGGCTGCTGAGGGAGATGTCAAAGATGGTAATGAAGAAAAAAGAGAAATTTCAATTGATGCTTATCCATCTTCATGGGATGAGATGCCCTCCAAAATAACTTACGGAGAAAAACCCGCGAGTGGTAATCAGGCAGTTCTCGGGGTTTATTCTAACGTTGTTGGAGAAGAAGAAGCTAAGGCCCAGATAGGTAAAGAACTTAAAATTATGGATAATTCGGGTAAAGAATACAAAGTAATTGTTACAGGGATTTACTTTATAGACAGGCAAAAAAAACAAGAGGGTACAGTAGAAATAAATTTTACAGGTACGGGGAAAATATTCTTAACCGATGAGCTTCTGACAGCAGTGAGAACCTCGGCAATTTCAGATGTGTCTCAAACAAGTGGGTTAATAAATGGGAGAAAATATTTGTTGACAGCAGGAGCGGGGCAGTTTAGGATAAAGCCTAATGAAAATGTAGCTAGAGGATATGCGACAGTACCGGAAGAAATAGATGCTTTGTATGAAAGTGGTTCAAGTAAGTGGAAAAAGATTGACCTGCATGTGAAGAACATATATTTTGAAGAGACTGGACAAGTTACAAGTCTTAATACGTATACTAAAAAGAATTATCAGAAGCTACTGGGTATCACAGAGCCCTTTGAAGATATTTCAGGAAATATATATATAAATCCTGAAGACTATAACGCATTGTATATGAAAGATAATTATCAGGCTACCGTTTATATTAACGATCGTAAAGGGGTGGATGAATCCATAAGCTGGCTTGAAAAGAATGGATACAAGGTGTTATCGCTTGCCAAGGCAAAAAAACAAATAGTAGATACGACGATTCTTAATATTGTCGTAGTTCCAATTAATTTAGGAATTATGATAGGGATATTCTTTATTTGCTATTTTGTTATAAGACTTATATTGAGATCTAGAAGCACATATTTTTCAACTTTAAGGTTATTATGCCTTGACATGAGAAGCATCAAACAAATTCTTGATATAGAGCTGATATTTATAATACATGTGGCTTATGGAATTTTGATAGGGTTTATTCAGTTAGTTTTAAATGATGTAATAACTATAAAATCACTGAAAAATACTTTCAGCTTTTTAGCCTTTTACGACTATATTGTTATGTACGTAATTGTAGTATTGCTTGCCTACATAATTTCCAGAAAATTTTCTAAGAAATTGTTTAAGAAGTCAGCTATGAGTACTTTTAGAGAGGAGGTCTAAAGATGATTAGACTGGAGAAGGTAAATAAGTATTTTAACAGACTTAAAAAAAATGAAATTCATGTAATCAACAATACAACTTTGGATATTGATGGTCCCGGGTTAGTCGCTCTACTCGGACCTTCAGGATGCGGTAAAACTACCTTGCTAAATGCTATAGGTGGTCTTGACAATGTCAATGGCGGTAAAATTTTCATAAATAATGAAAGGCTGACAGGTAGAACTGTTTGGGCTAAGGACAAGATAAGAAATCTGAATATTGGATACATATTCCAAAACTATAATCTTGTAAATGAAATGTCTGTATTTGATAACGTTGCTCTGGTTCTTAAAATGCAAGGTGTTAAGGATAAGGATGAAATCCGCGATAGAGTAAATTATGCTCTTGAAATGGTAGGAATGTATAGATATAGAAATAGATATGCCGACATGTTATCCGGGGGTGAAAGGCAGAGGGTTGGCATTGCCAGAGCTATCGTGAAAAATCCGGCAATTGTAATTGCCGATGAGCCTACAGGTAATTTGGATAGCAGAAATACTATTGAGGTTATGAATATTATTCAGACAATAGCTAAAGACAAACTGGTTCTAATGGTTACCCATGAAGAAAAGTTGGCAAATTTCTATGGAAGTAGAATTATAAGACTTCGAGACGGAGAAGTAATTTCTGATGAAATAAATACTAACGAAAGTAATCTTGACTATAGAATCGATGATAAAATATATCTTAAAGATGTTGAAAAACATCAATTAATAGATATTCATGGTTGTAGAATAAATGTCTATCAAGATGATAATCAGACTGCTAATATGGATATCGTGATTAAAAATGGAAATATATATATTAAAGTAGATGATGAAAATATGAGGGCTGAGATAGTAGATGAGCACTCCAGCGTTGAATTTATAGATGGCCATTATAAAGAAATTTCTAAAGATGATTATATGAAAAAAGGCTATGATATGTCAAAGCTTGAGCCAAAGACTAAGCCGCGAAATGCTTCTATAATTAATCTTTGGTCCATGATTATAAGAGGGTTCAAACAGGTAAGTAATTATCCTGTTATGAAGAAAGTAATGTTGGTCGGCTTCTTTATATCTGCCATGTTTATAATGTACGCTATCTCCAATACGGCAGCTGTAATGAATACACCTGATGAACGTTTTGTAACTACTAATCAAAATTATGTAATTGTAAAAAACAAGAATCTGACTCCGGAGGCTTTTTCTAAGATTGAAACTATTGCCGGAGAAAAGAAAGGATATGCTATACCGGGGACCTCTCAAGTGGAATTGCCTGTGAGGTATAATGATTATCTTCAGACCAGTAAAGATTATGGAGAGACCATAGAAACATCAATGACAGATATATCTACGATTCAGAAGAAAGATATAATAGAGGGTAGAATGCCGGAGAACGCAGATGAAATAGTTTTGGATAAACTATCTTTCAAAAAGCTTTTAACTAAGGGTTTTGCTAATCAAGCCGGATTGTTCAAAGAAAAAGATTTTCTTGGAATGAACTTTAAATTAGGAGAGTATGTTACCCTTAAACTAGTTGGAATTGTTGACAAAGGATCGCCATCACTATATATAGATAAATCGAATATTAACAATATTTTATTTACCTTTGGTATCCAACCCAACAGACCAGGAGATCCCGTGGGAACTTCCACATCTAACTTAGCAAAGCCTGATGAGGAGACTGTATTGACTTATGATTTGGCAACCAGAGCAGGTGGTGATACTCTGACGTTGAAGCGTGGGAGATGGGCAGAGAATGATTATGAAACTGTAATTTCATATAATAAAATTAACGACGTATCGATTAATTCTCTTGTAACTCCTAAGGTAAACGGAAAAAAGCTAAAGGTAGTAGGCTTTTACACCGATCAAAGTAATAGATCTTTAGCTATTGTAAATTCGAATACTTTTAATATGAATGTTACTGCACACGAAAAGGGAGCGGCAATATATGTGCCGGATAGATCGGATAAAGAAGAGGTTATAGAAAAACTCAGAGAAAGCGGATTCAACGCTTATGATTCTTACAAAAGTGCCAAGGATAAATATATACAAGAAATCAGAAAGACAATGAAGACTGTTCTGATTATGGGTCTTATTATCTTAGCAATTTCAATAATTGAAATATATTTGATGATGAGGGCATCGTTCTTATCGAGAATCAAAGAGGTAGGGATATACAGAGCCATTGGTGTTAAGAAAACAGACATATACAAAATGTTCCTGGGAGAAGTGATTGCAATAACAACGATTGCAGGTATACCCGGTTTTGCACTTATGGCTTACATTGCAAAAAAACTAAGTACAATCTCAACTTTCCAGTATACATTTTTACTTACGCCTACGGTCGCATTGATTGCCATTGGCGTCATATATTTAGCAAATATTTTCTTCGGCTTGTTACCAGTAGCAAAAGTGTTGTTAAAAACACCGGCTGCAATATTATCAAGGACCGATGTAGACTAAAGGAGAATTAAATTTTATGGAATTTAATGAAGGGCGAGCAGTGGCTCGTGCATATGAGCTTTTGAAAGATGAGGAAGCTTGCAAGGGTCAAGCCCGGCACCTGAGGATTATAAAAGAAAAATTGGAAAAAGAAACCCTGACTTTATCAATAATAGGACAGTTTAAAAGAGGAAAAAGCACCCTTGCTAATGCCATACTGGGAGATGATATTCTTCCGGTAGGTATAGTACCTATAACATCTGCAGTCACAAGGGTTTACTACGGACACAAGTCAGCACAGGTTCACTTTTTCAACGGAGATGTTCAACAGATCGCCTTTGAAAGGTTATCGGAGTATATCAGCGAACAACAAAATAATAATAACAAGCTTGGTGTATCCTCTGTTGTAATCAAGACACCATCTAAATTTCTTAAAAATGGAATAGAATTTGTAGATACCCCTGGAGTAGGTTCATTTCACAAAAATAACACTGAAGTGGCATACGAATATATGAAAGAAAGTGACGGAGTGATTTTCCTCCTTTCTGTAGACAGCCCTATCAATGAGATTGAAATAGAGTTTCTAAAAGCGACAAAAGAGTTTGCTTCCAAGTTCTATTTTGCTGTAAACAAAGCCGATTTAGTATCTGAAGTTGAGCTTGCTCAGTACGTAGGGTATTGTCAGGGTGTTCTTCAACAGATTATGGGAACGAAAAAGGAGTCAATTAAAATTTTTCCCGTATCGGCTAAGAACGGAGAGGGTATCGGTGAACTGGTAAAGGTTGTAACTGCAGACCTTAAGAAAAATGCCAAGAAAATTTTAGAAAGATCTTCTGTACTTAAGCTTCGCGAAATAATTGACTCGTCCATTAACCAGCTAAGATTCTATTGGAAAGCTATGAATATGGAATACAGCGATCTTGATGTTGCCTTTGAGAAAATAGATAAGCATATTGAAGAAACCAAGGAAGAAACACAGCTTATGGAAGGGGATTTTGAAATTAAGTTTAATGAAATTAAAATTCACCTGTCTGAGAAAGTGAAGGAAATTTTTGGTATGGAATATATCTACGAAATTGAGGAGAGTTCTCCTTTCCAAAGAACTATGACGAAAGAGGAATTCTTATATAAAGTCAATCATCTTCTTTCTGATCTTAGGGATACTTTAAACGGTATTCTACTTTACCGAGAAGATAACGCTTACATTGTAGTTAGGAGAATTGCTAATATAAATCTTTTAGCCAAAAGGCTTAGAGAAATTAAAAGACGGATAAATGATTATTTGTATGATTCATAAGGGAAAACAAATTGGCAGCTTTATATCTCAAGCCTTTCTTGATATAATAATATCAAGGAGGGCTTTTCTTATGAAAAAAATACAAATTACTTTGATAATAGTAGTAGTTTTAATAGCTTCGTTTATAAGTGATTCTGCGTCTTATGCAGATGCAGATCAGTTAGTTCCCAGTCCTGTGAAAGTAACTGTTGATGGAAAAAATACTCAAGTTATTAGAGCATATTACGCAACCTACCCTAACAATCTTTATGTCTCATTGAATGATATGGCCGTTATTCTTACAGATAGTAGTAAGCCCTTTGATTTCGTCGGCTATACAGGAACAGAATCCTATGATAGCAAAGGAAATGCTCGTGGATATAATCTAACGGTGGGGGCTCATTATTCAGGTTTACAAAAAATATCTCAAATATCTTCGGAATCTACATATGGAAATCTGAGCAATGATGTGCCAATTTATATCAATGGTGAATACACCAGATATAATACTTTTAATATTGGAGGAGAGCCATACATTAAACCAATCGATTTATGTATGATTTTAAACCTTGATGCGAGCATGGGAGAAAATGGCATAGAAATAAACAGTTCAAAAAGCTTCAAACCTACAGTAAAAGAAATAGAAAAATCCAAATATTTTCAGTCTCTTCACGGTGCAATTGTAGGAGATGCCGAAACCGGAAAAATTCTTTTCAAGGAGAAATCTGATAATCAAACAGCTATTGCCAGTACATCTAAATTGATGACCTACTACCTTGTAAAAAAGGCAATAAAATCAGGGAAAGTGAAAGAAGATGAAAAGATTTTGATAACAAAAGATGCTGTTAGAGAGGCAAGTTCTATGTACGGGCAGCTATCTTTCAAAGAAGGAGATAAGATTTCTGTTAATGAACTTATAGAAGCAACTCTTGTAGCATCTTGCAACGAGGCCTGTATAGCTTTGGCAGAGCACGTTTCCGGAGATGTTGAATCTTTTGTCGATGAAATGAATAGTACTGCAAAGAAAATTGGTCTACAAAGCGCGGTTTTCTATAATCCAAATGGTTTGGAATCTCATAAAGCTAGCATTGTTGAATCTCATCTGGACAACCAAATGAATGCAGTGGACATGTTTAGGCTTGCCTGTATTTTGTGCAAGGAATTCCCTGAGATTACGAAAATTACGTCAAAGAAGAATATTAAGCTTGAAAACTTGAGATTTTCCAAGACAAATACCAACCCTCTGTTGTTTAATATGGATGGGGTAACGGGATTAAAGACAGGATATACAGAAGCTGCGGACAGATGTCTTGTTGCATTGAAAGAGGTAAGAATAGGAGATAGAAAGAAAAAGATTTTGTCAGTTATGTTTGGTGCTCAAAGTAAAGCAGAGCAAGCTGAAAAGGGTCAGATGCTTATGATTGTGGGAGAAGGTGTTTTGCAGGACCTTGAACAGGTTGAAAAGGGGAAGCTAGATAAATCAAAGGTAAAGGATTTTGGAAGTGTTTCATTGGATTATGATAAAGAAAATGACAGGAGAAATAAATGGGTGAAATTATTCACTAGATTTTTTCAATAATAATTGATATAATATAACATAGATTTACTTAATTTTACTGTAAGTATTAAAATAGAAAGGTGATTTTGAAATGATTAACAAAATTATGACTGCGGATGAAGCGGTTGCAGGCGTTCAGGATGGTATGACCATAATGATCGGCGGCTTCCTGGCAACAGGTTCACCAGAGATCCTTATGGATGCACTAGTTAGAAAGGGTGTTAAACACCTAACTGTAATAGCAAATGATGGGGGATTAGATGTTGGTCAGTATGGTGCCAAGACTGCGAGAGGTATTGGTAAACTACTTGAAAACCATATGGTTGACCATATCATTGCTACACACCTAGGTGTAAACCCTAAGCTTAACGAGCAGTTCGCAGATGGAAGTCTTAAATATACTCTTGTACCACAGGGCACCCTTGCTGAGAAAATCAGAGCAGCAAACTACGGTCTTGGTGGAGTTATTACTCCAACAGGTGTAGGAACTCCAATGGAAACTGAAAAGGACGAACTTGGTAGGGATAAAATTACTATTGAAATTGATGGAGTTAAGTACCTGGTTGAAAGACCAATCAAAGCTGACTATGCTTTCGTGAGAGCATCTGTTTGTGATAAGTTTGGTAACTTTATGTGTTCCAAGGCAACAAAAAACTTTAACTATGTTATGGCCGGTGCTGCTGATAAAGTTATCGTGGCTACAGAAAAGCTTGTTGAGATTGGTGAAGAAGACCCGGATATGTTTGCAGTAGCTGGAGTTATGGTTGATGGAATTGTGGAAGGAGAAAAGAAATGGGAGATATAAAGGCAAGAATTGCCAAGAGAACGGCTAAAGAGCTAAGAGACGGTGAATTAGTTAACCTGGGTATCGGTCTTCCAACAATGGTTGGATCTTATGTTCCTGAAGATATCACTATTACACTTCACTCTGAAAACGGTTTCGCAGGACTTGACGGAATACCTGAAGAAGGGCATGAAGATGTAGATATCATTAACTCCGGTGGACAATACGTGACAGTTAAGGATAGAGTAAATTACTTTGATTCAGCTACGAGTTTTGGCATTGTAAGAGGCGGACACGTAGCAGTAACTGTTTTGGGTGCAATGCAAGTTGCTGAAAATGGAGACTTGGCTAACTGGATTGTTCCGGGCAAGAAAGTTGCCGGAATGGGCGGTGCTATGGACCTTGTAGTTGGAGCTAGAGAAGTTATTATTGCTATGACTCACACCCAGAAGGGTAATCATAAGATTCTAAAAGAGTGTACACTCCCGCTAACAGCTGAAAAATGTGTTGACATGATTATCACTGAAATGGCTGTAATGAAAGTTACTGATAAGGGCATTGAAGTTATTGAACTTCACCCGGATTTCACTAAGGAAGAAGTTCAGGAAGCAACTGGATGTGAGCTAATCTGGAGCCCTAATTTAAAACCTTATCAGGAAGACTAATTTTAGATTAAATTAGTATTTAAAAAGATTAATATGATTTAAAAATCCGCTAGATAGAAGGGAATGTATCTGGCGGATTTTGAGCATTAAGGAAAAATTTTTGATAACTACATCAAATCGAGAGTGCTTAGCGTCGTGATAAATTTTTGCAGCTCACTGTTACTTGGGAAACTAACGCGAGCACCGGTTTTATTACCACCACCTTTGCCTGATAAACTTTTTCCAATTTGATTAACGATTTGTCCACAGTCATAGTTTGACAGAGGATTTGTGAATAGAAGACATAAGTTTGCGGGAGGATAAACAAGAATTAAAATAGTTTTGTCTAAATCTTCTGATAATTCTTTTCCTATATTAGCAATTTTATTGGGTGGTAGATAATCGTAAGAGGCAGCTAAAACACCAGAATACAGTTGTGCTCTTAGTATAGATATTTCTCTATCTATAATGTATTGCTGAAGCTTGTATAGCTCATCTTTTACTTCCTGATTGCTCGCTTGCATAGATTCGAATTTACTTAAAACATCGCTCTTTCCTGAGGAGAGTCGCAAGGATATGTTAGTTAGGGTATCAAATTCAGATTGATAATTTCTAAAGGCTCTTTCCCCGGCATCAAAATAGATGCGTGTCATTCCTTTGTTGGGTTCAATTTTATATATTTTTACCATTCCAACCTGTCCGGAATATGCTGGGTGAGTTCCGCAGCATGCCACCGCATCTGATGGATTTTTTAAGTCTCCAATTCTTACAATAGTAATGTCACTTTCAATGGAGAGAGCTTTTCTAAGGGGTTCTTTTGCTGCTTCTTCTCTCGTATCATAGTGGGTAATGACAACAGGTAGATTTGACCAAATTGCTTCATTTGTTAACAATTCTACATCCTTAATCATATCCCATGTAATGCTTTTATATTCGCTGTCTTCAAGGCTTATGTCGATGGTCATATAGTCATCGCCCATGTGAAATCCACGGTTAATGCCACGAAATAGTTTGTAAAACATACCGCTTAAGATGTGTTCTCCACAGTGCCTTTGCATGTTATCAAACCTACGCTCCCAGTCTATGTTTAGTTCCACGGTTGATCCTACAGCTGGCAATAATTCAACTGATGAGTCTTTCGCTAACTTATGAAACACTTCGCCATCATGCTCATAAGTGTTAACTATTTTGAATTTGTTTCCATCCCAGGTCACTGTGCCAATGTCACAGCTTTGGCCACCTCCCGTAGGAAAGAAAATCGTTTGATCGAACACGAGGAGCAAGTCGCCCTTGAATTCATCAATTCTAACTAGCTTTGCAGAAGTTGTCTTCGCATATACATTTTCTTTGTAAATTTTCTTTGTTTTCATTATTATCCTTTCAAATTAATACAAGTACAGATGCTTCAATTCTATTGCATTATTCTTCATATATGAGGTGCATAAATAATTTTTTGATAAATATGTGGATAACTTTAGCTTTAAAATAAAAAACAAAAAGTGTATCCGTTGGAATTTCAATAAAATTAATATAAAAAGTTATCCATGCTACAATGTTAATAACTTGTGAAGAATTGTGGATAAATCTAATTTAAAAAGTTAAATCCCTAAATTTTCAACGGTTATTCCACAGATTTTTTAGTGGATTATGAACACATAGAGTTTACATAATTTTTTGGAAACCACCACCTGATGTAAGAGAGTTTGACCAATTAATCGGCATAATCCAGAAAATATTTTTCTCTGCTTTTTACAAAATCATATAAGAGTGGTGTAGGATAAACTTGCTTGTGAACTAGGCTGACATGTTTGCCAAAAGAGGAGTTAAAAATATCATGTTCAAGAAGGCCTAGATATTTATCTGAATTTGCCATGAGTACAAGTTCATCATCCCCATTGAAGTAATATACTCCATAAAAATCATTAAGCATTGAATAATCATGAGAATTCACGTGGTTATTATCCGGTTTGTAAAGAACGTAAAGTCTTCCATATCCTTCTCGACATACTGTGCTCCAGTTTAGCATGAAAGTTCCATTTTGATTAAAATGCTTAAAATCTTCATCTACTCTCATAATAGATATGTGCTCTTCTCTACTCAGAAGTCTTGCTGCTTCTGAAGTAGGCAGCGGGAAAGACGATACTTTATCAACATGAGCAACTCTAAGTTGCTCCATCTTTACATGGCTAACAGTAATATAGTAGTAGTTGCCAGACTCCACCAAGGATTCACAAGAGAAAAGATTTTCTTCGGATAGCTTCGTTATTTTGTTATTATATAATACACCCTCGGCTAGATCCGGAAAACAATCGGTAACTTCAGGGCTTGTTGCCAAAACAGCTGCAGCTTCAAAGTCCTTAGCGAACTGCCGCATTAGGTAATAGTTTATAGCCTCATAAGGTGTAGAAATCGGCGTGCATTGCTTTGAATCCAGGATGTACATCTCCGGATCTGTAAAAATCACCGGCTTAGTCAAAAGAAAGGCATACTCACTAATTGGTTCAGGAAGCTTGTAATTGTTTGTTAGTGCTCTACCTGCATATTTTTGGAGTAACCACATAGCTTCTCTTAGGGATATTTCAACTAGTCTGCAACCAAGCCCACCGATAAAACTCCTTTGAATGTCAACGTAAGCATTATCGTCATCTCCAAGAAGACTGGTATATCTTTCAAGGCCAAAGTCTTCCACATCGATGTAGAAGAACTGGTGAAGAGCTTTGTGATACTGATTTTCCGGAAGCTCCCAAGTAATTCCCACAGAAAGAACTCCCATAAGCCTTGTATCAGTTACATAGGCTGATTTAAAAATTTTTTCGCTGGAGTTTGCAGTATCCTTAGCACCCCCTTTTAATACTTGAATTTTTGGACTTTTCATTTGATTTTCACCTTATAAATTTCTTTAATTTCTCTGAATACATTATTGCATATATGTGTTATCTTTGCAAACTAAATTGATGTTGACTTTTACTTTTACAGGTGTATAATTAGACCATACCTTATCAAGAGTGGCGGAGGGAATAGGCCCGATGATGTCCGGCAACCTAGACATGGTTACTTGATCTGATTAAGTTTGCTTAGAGCATATACATAACGTGTATAAACGACATGTGAACTATGAGGAAAATGATGTAACAATCAGTGAGTTTACCAATCTAAAGGTGCTAAATCCTACAGAGCATTGCTTTGAAAGATGAGGATGATAAAAGTATCAGCCTCTCTGAGTACTGCGCGGAGAGTTTTTTTATTTTCCGAAAGAGGTATGAAAGGAGATTTTTATGAGAAAATTATTTACTTCAGAATCAGTAACTGAAGGGCATCCGGATAAAGTTTGTGATCAAATTTCCGATGCTGTCGTAGATGCTATTTTAGAACAAGATCCAATGGGACGAGTAGCTTGTGAAACAACAGTAAACACAGGGTATGCTATGTTGATGGGGGAGATAAGTACCAATTGCTACATAGACATTCCTAAAATTGCAAGACAGGTTATTTGTGAAATTGGATATGATAATTCTGAATATGGATATGACGGTAATACTTGTGCTGTGGTTACATCCATAGATGAACAATCACAAGATATTGCCTTGGGGGTTGACAAGGCCTTAGAGTATAAGGAGGGCTATTTAGAAAGTGATGAAGAAGGTAAGGTCCTTGAGGGGCATGACAGTCTCGGAACCGGCGCTGGAGACCAAGGTATGATGTTTGGTTACGCATGTAATGAAACCGAAGAATTTATGCCAATGTCTATATCGTTAGCTCACAAGCTTTCACGTCAGCTAACTAAGATAAGAAAAGATGGAACCTTAAAATATCTAAGACCCGATGGTAAAACACAGGTTACAGTAGAGTATGAAGATGATAAAGTTGTGCGAATTGATACTATTGTTATAAGTACTCAGCACGATCCGGATGCTACTCAGGAGCAGATTAGAGAAGATATGATTAAATATGTAATTGATCCAATTATCCCTAAGGAGCTTCTAGATGAGAGCACAAAATATTTTGTTAATCCAACAGGACGTTTCGTAATTGGCGGACCTCATGGAGATTCAGGTCTGACCGGAAGGAAAATTATCGTAGATACTTACGGTGGATGTGCTCGTCATGGAGGCGGTGCTTTTTCAGGAAAGGACCCTACAAAGGTAGATAGATCAGCAAGTTACGCAGCAAGATATGTCGCTAAGAATCTAGTTGCCGCAGGTGTTGCTGATAAATGTGAGGTGCAGCTTGCTTATGCTATTGGAGTTGCAAAACCGGTGAGCATCTCTGTTGATTGTTTCGGAACAGGTAAACTCGGGGAAGATATAATTGCTGAGATTATCGGTGAGGTATTTGACTTAAGACCGGCATCAATTATCAAGGAACTTGACCTGAGAAAGCCTATTTATAGAAAGGTTGCTGCAGGCGGTCACTTTGGCAGAACAGATTTTGATCTTAGTTGGGAGAGGACTGATAAAGTTGATATTATTAAGAAGAAAGCGGGCCTATAATGGGTCCGCTCCCATAATTTTATAAATAATTTTAATTTTTCGGAGGTAGAAAGTTGGAAGCACATCAAATTGTTTCTGTAGTCGTATTTGCCGTAGTTATGATTGGCATTATGACTGAAAAGATTCATAGGACAGCTGCAGCTTTGGCAGGAGCTATGGCTTTGTTTTTCTTGCATATTTTAAATGTTGAATCTGCTGTAGGTTATATTGATTTTAACACTATTGGTGTTCTTGTTGGAATGATGATATTCGTATCAGGAGTTAAGAGGTCAGGACTTTTTGAGTATGTCGCGATTAAGGCGGCTAAACTAGCGAAGGGCGATCCGTGGAAAATTATGATAAGTTTCATGATTTTAACAGCTATTTTATCAGCATTCTTGGATAACGTTACTACGGTATTACTTGTTGGTCCTATGACAATTGCTATTTGTCAAGTACTGGAGCTGGATCCGGTTCCATTTTTATTGACTCAAATAATGAGTTCTAACATAGGTGGAACAGGAACTCTTATTGGTGATCCTCCGAATATTATGATAGGTAGTGCTGCTCACTTAAGTTTTATGGATTTTATAATGAATACGGGAGTCGTTTCGATTATAATAATGGTAGTAATTATTATTATGTTTAAATTTCTCTATGGCAATAAGCTGAAAGCGGAAGAATCGGCCATAGCACAAGTCATGGAAATGGATGAACGTAAGGCAATCGAAGACATGTCGCTTCTTAAAAAGAGCCTTGTGATAATTGCGCTTGTAATAGGAGCTTTTATATTCCATGGTGCAATTGGAATAGAATCATCAGTTGTTGCTCTTACAGCTGCAACAGCTATTATGATAGTTGGGAAGGTTAACGTTGAACATATTATAGTTGAAGCTGAGTGGGGAACTATACTCTTTTTTGTTGGACTCTTCATGGTTGTTGGAGGTATGGTAGAAACGGGTGTCATCAATTCCCTCGCTCAGGTTTTAATAGATTTTACCCATGGCAACGTAGTACTTACTATGATAGTTTTGCTTTGGAGTTCAGCTATTTTGTCCTCGTTCCTCGATAATATTCCATTTGTTGCTACATTGATTCCTTTAATTTTAGCCATGGGTGCAGATGGAGTAGACACTACACCTTTATGGTGGGCAATTTCTCTTGGAGCTTGTCTTGGAGGTAACGGTACGTTGGTAGGAGCATCAGCTAACGTTGTTCTTGCAGGAATCAGCAGCAAACAGGGATACCCGATTACTTTTGCAAGTTTTTTAAGAATAGGCCTACCGATTATGATCGTTTCGATTGTTATCGCATCAGGATATATGCTAATAAGATATTAATTAAATAGATAGGAAGGATAGACAAATGTTTAATGATACTTTTCATGATGATATGATAAATATAGTTTTAAGGCAACAGGGTGCTGACTCAATTAAGACTCATCTTGCTCACATCAATATTGTTAACTTCCAAATTGCACCGGATGTGAAGGTAGCCTATGTGTATGAGATAAAAGAAAATGGAGAAATTTATCTGGAAAGAACAAGTCCATATCCTATGCTTATGGGTAAAATGTACGATGAAAAGGCTCTTATAGAAATAATTAAAAATGATGTTGCCAGCTTTAAAAATGCATACCACAGTAGAAACTATGAAAGTTATCTACAACTTATTAAAAGTCATATGAGGTTTCAGTCTGCAGCTGAGGATTTATTTATGAATCATAATGTTGATCCGGATGATTTGGATGAACTCCACAGTGCTTATGAGAAACTACATCAACTAGTGGATGAAGCTGCAGCAAAATCAAAAAAAATTGTTTGGGAGGAATAAAAAGTGGAAATCAAAGTCGCAAAGTTTGGTGGCTCATCGGTTGCCGACGGAATACAGATTGCAAAGACAAGAGATATAATTGTGCAAGATCAAGGAAGAAATTATATCGTTGTGTCTGCTCCTGGTAAGAGATACGAAGGAGATAACAAGATTACAGACCTTCTTTATTTATGTCAAACGCACAGAGCTCATAACTTGCCTTGGGAGCAGTTGTTTGAAGTTGTGGAGGATCGCTTTATTGCGGCTAGTCATAAACTGGGAGTTGATGGAGTCTTAGACCTGCACTTTGATATTATAAGAGAAGATATTACCAACGGATGCTCTACAGAATATATTGTAAGCCGTGGAGAATTTCTCAATGCAGTAATGATTGCAGAATATCTTGGATATGATTTTGTCGATTCAGAAGGACTTATATTGTTTGATGAAAAGGGGAATTTGCTCCACGATGAGACTCATGAAGCGCTTACAAAAGATCTTTCTACACATACAACAGCTGTTCTGCCCGGCTTTTATGGTTCGTCAATAGTTAATGGTGAAATAGTTACATTTTCAAGAGGTGGATCTGATATTACCGGAGCACTTGTGGCGAAAGCAATAGGTGCAGATGTATACGAAAATTGGACTGATGTGTCCGGATTTCTTATGGCTGATCCAAGAATTGTAGAAAATCCAAAACCTATAGATTCTATTTCATATAAGGAGTTGAGAGAGCTTTCATATATGGGTGCATCAGTTCTTCATGAAGATGCAATTTTCCCTGCCAGGATGGCCGGAATACCAATAAATATAAGGAATACCAATAAACCTAAGGATAAGGGAACTTTAATTACAGCTCACCATGACCCTGATTCCAATAGAACAGTCACAGGAATAGCCGGTTCCAAGGATTTCACGGTAATTGCAATATATAAAAATATGATGAGTGCAGGAAGAGGATTTGTCCGCAGACTTTTAACTATATTAGAAGATATGGATGTTAATTTTGAACACTTACCAAGTGGAATTGACACAATATCAGTCGTTGTTCCTAATGCATCTCTTGGGGATAAATTAGAAGATGTAAAAGAACAGATTAAGCTTCAACTGGAGCCGGATAATATCGAGATTTTTCATGATATTGCTTTGATTGCAACGGTAGGACAGGGAATGACATCGAATGTGGGTGTTTCAGCTAAGTTATTTACAGCCCTTGCAGATTCAAAAATCAACGTTAGAATGATAGATCAAGGATCCTCGGAAATGAACATCATAATAGGTGTGGAAAACAATAAGATGGATGAGGCAATTAGAGCTATTTATAAAACTTTCACTGATAAACAATAAAATAAAAACACAAATTAATAAATCCAAAAGACTTTGGCTTTATTAATTTATGATAGAATCTATGGCGAAGAATGTTATTTTGACATTTAACCGGAGTTTGAAATGAAAATATTAATGATTGAAGATGATAAAGAAATAAGAAAGTACTTGGGACAAGAGTTAAATAATTGGGGATATGAGGTTGTTTCAGAAGATGGTTTTGCTAATCCTATAGATTTATTTCGACAAGAAAGTCCGGATTTAGTACTGTTGGACGTCGTTCTTCCTAAGCGCAATGGCTTTTACTGGTGTAAGGAAATTAGAAAGATTTCCAAGGTGCCCATTATTTTTATTTCATCCAAAGACCAGGTGGTTGATATGGTGACCGGCATGCAAATTGGTGGAGATGACTACATTATAAAGCCCTTTGATTTATATGTAACAAGAGCAAAGATAGAAGCCATATTAAGGCGTGTATATAGCCTTGGAGGAATGGGTGACTATTTGGAGTTTAATGGAGTAAAGTTTCATCAAGGACAAGGAAAATTGGAATATGGTGAAGAAATAATAGAGCTAACTAGGACAGAGATGATAATTCTTCAAGAATTATTTTCGGCTCAAGGTGAATGGGTAAGCAGACAAAGCATAATGGAATCATGCTGGCAAGGTGAGGATTTCATTGATGACAATACTTTGGCCGTAAACGTGACAAGGCTTCGAAAGAAACTCAGAGAAATCGGATTGGAAGATTATATCGTTACTAAGAAGGGTGTAGGATATGGGCTCAGGAAACAGGAATTCTAAAGAATTTTTATTCACGACTTTTAAAAAATTAATGCCGGTGGCAGTGACTATAATAGTTGTAATCATTTTAAGAGAACTCCTGATCAGTCTCGTAGGTGAAGAAGATATTGCACTTGGTTTGACTATAGAGATATGTATACTTCTGTTTGTAATGTATGCAGCTATTGTAATTATGGATATTAGGAGAAATGAAAACCTTAAGAAGAAATATAATCGCCTAGAGTACAAGTATCAGAAGAAAGTGGATGAAACCGCTCAAACAAGACGAGATATAATGGAATACTTTCTGCTATGGGTCCATCAAATCAAAACTCCCATTGCAGCAGCAAAGCTTATTATGAAAACCGTAGATAATCCATTTCTAAAAAGCCAAATAATTTCTATTGAAAAATATACGGAAATGGCAATCAGCTATCTGAAGTTGAGCAGTGGTGATGCAGAAATATATATTGAACAGATAAATTTAGATAGAGTCATCAAGGAAATTTTAAAAAAATATGCAGTTTTATTTATTGCTTATGATATAGAGTTGGATTATAAGCCTTTTAATGTTACTGTAACAAGTGACAGTAAGTGGCTTAGCATTGCCCTTGAACAGATTGTGTCCAATGCAACAAAGTATGCGGTAGGTACAAAGGTGATTTTTTCTTTCGATAAAGAAAAAAATTCGTTAATTATTAAGGATGAAGGAATAGGTATCAAATCGGAAGATTTGCCAAAGATTTTTGATAAGGGTTATTCCGGATTCAACGGGCAGAACAGCAATCAATCAACAGGGATTGGACTTTATTTAACTAAGCAGATTCTAATAAGATTAAACGAAGAAATTGAGGTGAATTCTGAGCCAAGGGTGGGCACAGAATTCAAGATATATTTTCCTAAAAATAATTAGGAAAATTGGGATCAAAGTACTAAACCCTTTGTCTCATGTCTTACTAATTTGTAAGATATGAGATTTTTTTGTAAGATTAAATAAATGCAAAGAGAATAAGATAGGGTGTATAATCCTGCTATGATAGTATTTTAGATAATAGACGAAAAGGGTTTGTGCAAGTAGTAGATACAAGCCACAATTGAAAAGGAGGAGTTAGTATGGAAATTGTTAATGTTAGCAATTTGACTAAAGTATATGCAGAGGGGACAGGGGGTCAAACTGTGGCGCTGAGGCAAGTAAGCTTTGGAGTCCAAGAGGGTGAATTTATTGCAATAATGGGGGAGTCAGGTTCGGGTAAAACAACTCTTCTAAATATGATTTCAACTTTGGATAAGCCAACGGAAGGTCAGATAATGATAGGTGGAAAAGACGTAAGCCAATTAAAAAATGATGAAATAGCAGCTTTTAGAAGAAGAGAATTGGGATTTGTATTTCAAGATTTTAATCTATTGGATACGTTCAATAATCGGGATAATATATTCTTACCTTTAGTGTTATCAGGTGTCAGATATCAAGAGATGGCAAGGCGTATCAAAAAAATATCTCCAAGTCTGGATATTGAAGATCTTCTAGATAAATATCCCTATGAAGTTTCCGGTGGTCAAAAGCAAAGAGTTGCTATTGGAAGGGCACTGATTACAAACCCTAAACTTCTATTGGCAGATGAGCCCACCGGTGCTCTGGATTCAAATTCTTCAGATAAAATTATGGATATTTTCTCCGATATAAACAAAGCCGGTCAAACTGTACTTATGGTTACCCACTCTTTAAAAGCCGCATCATACGCAGGTAGGGTGTTATTTATAAAAGACGGTGGAGTTTATCATGAAGTCTACAAAGGTGAAAAAACACATAGACAGTTTATGGAGACAATCAGTGATGCACAACTTATGCTAAGAGGGGGTAAAAATGAAGAATAAATTAGTTCTGAAAATGGCGTGGCGTAATCTAAAGGCATATAAAAATTTTCAAATTCCATTTATTATTTCCGCTAGCATGATGGGTATGCTTTTTTTCGTAGCCGCATCTTTATTAGATAATAATTTCGTAAATACAAGACATAAGCTTTTAATTCAGGTAATTTTCTTTTCTACGATTATTGTGGGAATATTCTCTGCAGTATTCATTGCATATGCTAATAAATTAATATCGAAAGAAAGAACTAGAGAGTTATCACTTTATGGGATTCTGGGTCTTGAAAAAAAACATATAAATTCTATTATGATTGCTGAACAGAATATATGTTTTGGGATCATTACATTGATGTCTATAGCAGGCGGAAGAATTTTGGGTAAAATAACATTTTTGCTTTTAAATAAAATTACTGGATCTGCAGGAGTACCACTAATGGAATATCCCTTAACACTTAATCCAATAATTATTACTTTAATAATGTTGTTACTAGTATATTTAGCGATTGTTTTGCGTGGGGTTGGGAAAATATATAAATCATCTCCTATCGAGCTAATGTCTAGTAATAAAAAACCCGAGTCGGAGCCCAAGAGTCGTTGGATATTAACAATCCTAGGATCGTTATTTCTGGGAGGAGGTTATTTTGTTGCATTAACAACAGAAGGCACTTTAAAGGCTTTGTTTACGTTCTTTGGAGCTGTACTCGCTGTTATTGTAGGAACGTATCTGCTGTTTATAAGTCTTGGAACCATAGTTTTAAAGTTGCTTAGGCGTAGGAAGAAGTACTACTATAAGGCGGAAAATTTTCTTACAATTTCAGGAATGCTGTACAGGGTTAAGGGAAATAGTTTAAGCTTAGCTAGTGTAGCACTACTTAGTACCTCTATAATTTTAACAATTTCTATGACAAGTATGGCTTATCTGCAGACGGATAAAATTGTTAACCGAGTTATGATTGATGATAACATGCTGGAGATTACACAGTCTTTTGCAGGTAATTACTATGATCAAAAGAATATAAAAGGTGATGATATTAAGCAAAAACTTAATAAGATTAACCGTGGAAAAGAAAAAATATCTGACTTCAGATATACTAAATCTGTACTGGGGTGTGGAAGTTATAAAAATGGAAGATTAGAAAGTTTTTCCAAGGGAGATAAAAAGATTGGTGATGTATTGTTTGTTGTAGCTGTAACTTTGGACGGATATAATAAAGTTATGGGAACAAATTATACTCTTGCATCTGATGAAATCATGATTGCCAATGCAGAAAAGAAAATGATTGGTATAAAAACAATTAATATTTATGATAAGGACACCAAAGTTAAAAAGCATTTGAAAAAAGGTTTTAATGGGAACCTTGGAGTTGACAGTTGCACGATTGTTTTGCCGACAGAGGTTGATTTGAAGAATTTTGCAAGCAGTTATGAGGATGGAGTAGGTAATGCAAATGAAAATTTAAATTACAAAATTAAAGCTTTTTGGAACATTAAAAACAAGGAAGCGAATTATGAGGATAGGATCGAGAAGGTTTTCGATGAGTATGGAGCATTTCAATTTCAATCCCGTGATGAGACGAAGAAAGAAATAATGGCTGTAAATGGTGGATTTTTGTTCCTAGGGATTCTTGTTGGATCAATTTTCCTTATGGGAACTATTTTAGTAATCTATTATAAGCAGATTTCTGAAGGTCTAGCAGACAGAAAAAATTACCAAATTATGTCAAAAGTAGGCATGCCTGACTCAATTGTACGCAAGACAACAAGGACTCAGATTTTGTGGATATTTTTCCTCCCTTTAGTTGTAGCGATAGTTCATTGTTCTTTTGCATCAAAGATGGTGTTTCAACTTATGAGATTATTTGGAATAACAGATATTTGGTTTTTTGCTGAAAACTTGATGATAGTTACAGGCGTGTTTATAGTCATTTATCTTATAACATTTATAATGACTTCCAAAGTCTATTACAAAACAGTATCGTGATTTTATAAGAATACTATTGTAGATATTTAGAGACAATAGTATTCTTTTTTATATGAAATGTGAAGATAGATTAGCTTTTGTGATTGACAATATATGATGAGCGTAATACACTGATAAAAAAGTTTAGAGTAATGATTGACATAGAAAAATTGGGGTTTTGTGGAAGATGAACGGTTTTCAAGGATATTTTACAGAAAATTTCATATTTATAATTATTGTTATCAGTACTTATTTTATTGTGGCAATGAAGTCTGCTGTTGAAAAGAATCTTAAAGTTCATATGGTAATAAATATGACATTGTTACTGATTATGTCCGTAACAACATTTTATTTAAAATCACTTATGCCGGACAGGCAAACAGGTATTCTTTTTTTTTCTCTCAGTATTTTGCACTATTCTTTAAAACCTCTGCCGATGGTCGCACTAATTAGTATGGGGGATAATAATAACAAATATAATTATATACCGGCAATATTTAATTCTATTTTATATTTTTGTTATTTCCTCTGCAAAGGTTATGGATTTGAGTTGGCACGCTTAATGGAGACATATTATATACCGAGTCATGCTTACATAGTTACGGAATGGATTTATTGGATAATATTTTTATCAATTTTAAATATAAAGTTTTATAAGACTGCCAATAAGAATCCGTTAGGTATTTTTTTGTATATTTCTATGTTGATGATAGCAAATATAATAGAATCTTCTGGAATATATTCCGGTGTATTGATAAAAACTTATGCAGTTGCTTTCTTGCTTTACTATTTAATAATTCATGTTTATATCTCGCAACAGATAAACGAAGAGAAAGATATAAAGTTGAGAGAACAACGACTTTCAATGATGCTTTCTCAAATACAGCCACACTTTTTGTACAATACTTTGAATACTATAACTGCTCTATGCAGAGCTAATCCTAAACTTGCTGAAGAGACTACGGTGAAATTTTCTAAGTATTTGCGTGAAAATATGTATGGGATGGAGGCAACAGATACTCATCCATTTACCCATGAATTGGAGCATATTAAGATATACCTGGACATTGAAAAGTTAAGATTTGGGGATAGACTAAACATAGAATTTGACATACAATCAACAGATTTTAATGTGCCCGTACTTACCCTTCAACCTATCGTGGAAAATGCTGTTAAGCATGGAGTTTGTAAGAAAGTTGAAGGGGGAACTGTTAAGATATCCACAAGAAAAGTAGGAAAAGATAATATAATTACCATTACAGATGATGGTCATGGATTTGAACCCGAATTACTCAAAGTTGATGGAAATAAACATATTGGTATTGCAAATGCTAACGAGAGACTTAAAAATACTGTAAGAAGTCAAATGGAAATTTCTTCACTGATCGGTGTTGGAACTAAAGTAACGATTGTAATACCGGGTGAAAAAAGTAAAGTTAAGGAAAGATCAGGTGACAGACGTGAAATACATAGTATTGGACGATGAAGTAATTGCTGCGAACTATGTAGCAGAGCTTATTAGAGAAAATGATCCGGATGCAGAAGTTACTGTGAAAAACAATTCTATAGAGGCTCTTAAACTAGCTAAAGAAATAGGCTTTGATGTGTGCTTTATTGATATACAGATGCCCGGTCTCAATGGTGTGGAATTTGCATTTGAACTTAAGAAAGTATATCCTCGAACAAATTTTGTTTTTATTACGGGCTATTCTGATTTTATGGGAAATGCATTTAAGTTAGATGCAAGTGACTATATTTTGAAACCGGCAAATTCTGATCAAGTTAAGCACGCTATTGAAAATTTAAGATATCAGCCGAGGGAAAATGAAGAGAAATCCAACGCAAATATTATAAAACCAAAGGTTAAAATAAATTGCTTTGGGAATTTCGACGTATTGGTTGATGGACAACCGGTAAAATTTAAATTCGATAAAACTAAAGAATTACTGGCTTTTTTAGTTCATAGAAAAGGTGCTCGATGTTCAACAAAAGAAATAATGGTTGTATTGTGGGAAGATGAAGGACATGATTCCTACTTCAGGATGTTAAAAAAAGATTTGAAAGATTCATTAAATTTTTTGGGGTGTGGCGAACTTATCTACAGTGAACGTGGAAGTATGTGTTTAGCTCATTTGGAGTGTGTGGAATGTGACTATTTTATTTGGTCTGATAATCACCAGGAGGGCAGCAAATTATACCGTGGTGAATATATGGCACAGTATTCTTGGGCTGAAGAGGTAAATGCAATGATAGCAAACAATATGTTTTAAATTAAAAATCATTGACACTTTCTTGACACATTATATGTTAACATAAGATAAATATATAAAAATTTTATAGGAGGTGTCTTATGAATGTAAATGGTAAAGTTGCAAGACTGCCAAATAAACTGGAGGCTTTAACGCCTATTATTTTCTTGCTTGTAGTTATGATTTGTAACTATGTGTTCCAATGGGGCCAAGATCCTCATATTCCGGTAACTCTTTCATCAGCTGTGGCAATGGTAATTGGAAGGATATGTGGATATACCTTTAAAGATATGTTGGCCGCAGGATTGGAAGCTGTAAATCAATCCCTAGAAGCAATTATAATTATTTTATTAGTGGGATGTCTTATAGGTTCTTTTACAGCATGTGGTACAATTCCATCAGTTGTTTACTATGGACTAAAGTTGCTATCCCCAGGTATTTTCCTACCATTTGTTACTATTATGTGTGCAGTGGTTGGAATTGCTCTTGGCTCTGCATGGACTGTATCTGCGACTCTTGGAATTGCATTTATGGCAATCGGAACTACCATGGGACTTAATCCGGCACTGATTGCAGGTGCTATTATTTCGGGAGCATGTTGCGGAGATAAATTTTCTCCTTTATCTGATTCAACGAATTTAGCTGCCGGATCGGCTCAGACAGGACTGTTTGACCACGTGGGAGCAATGGTAACAACGACTTTCCCAAGTCTGGTGATAGCAATTTGTATATACGCATTTTTCTCTTTTTCTAGCATTGATAAATACGACCCGACATTGGCTAATGAGCTTTCCGCATCAATAACCGGTCATTATAATTATATGAGCCCACTACTTCTGGTTCCTATTCTAATGATTATAATTGTAGCAGTAATTAAAATGCCGGCAATACCATCAATAGTTCTATTGTCTTTAGTAGGTTGCGGATTTGCGGTAATTTTCCAGGGAGCAGGAATTGCTGATTGTATTCACATGTTGCATTTTGGATATAAGGTAGAATCCAGCAATCAACTATTTACTAAACTTGTTAATAGAGGTGGAATGGATAGCATGTTATGGACCAATAACTTGGTTATTGTAGCTGTTGCATTCGGAGGTATATTACAAAAAATTGGTGCAGTAGAGTCAATTTTAGGTGGATTAATTCACAAGGTGAAAACACCATTCCAGTTGATTGTTGTAACCATTGCAACTTCAATATTCTGTATTACCACCATGTGTGATCAGTATCTAGGTCTTATCATACCTTCATCAATGTATAAAGACAATTTTGATCAGATGGGTCTTGGCAGGAATATGCTTTCAAGAACTTTAGAAGATGGAGGAACTTTATGGTCTCCTCTTGTACCATGGTCATCTTGCGGATCCTATCATTCTTCTGTATTAGGAGTACCGACTTTATCTTATTTACCGTACTGTTTCATGAATTTAATAAATCCTGTTTATGCAGTTGTTACAGCAAGTTGGGGTGGAAATATACTTTTCGCTGATGGCTCTAGAACAAATTTATTCGGAAAATTAAAGAAAGGTCGTGGACCGGCGGGTGCTCCTGAAGGAGCGCATAAAATCGCTATGGAAGCTTTGATTGAAAAAAGAAAAGAGGGTGTATATCAAAGCATTTAAGGATTTGTAAGAAAAAACTATTAAAAGGATTTTATTATGGAGTTTTATGGAATTTTGCCAGAACGTAAGTTATGGGTCAAATTAGCAGCCGTGGTGCTAGGAATTTTAGCAGCATATAATGCATATGCAAATCAAAATTGGTTTTACGTGCCTTTTGGAGCAATTATCATTCTAGCTGCTTTTTCGTCAAGGAAACAAGTAATTTCAAGCAGAGGTGTAGATATAGAATATACATTATTGGGCCACTGTTTTCATAATCTTTGGACCTATGATGAAATTTTAGCGGTACATACAGATAGACTTAAGTCAGCACCTAATGTTGAAATTCATGTGAACAAAGGAGCCATAAATCGAAGGTTTATATTTAGCCAAGCAGACACGGAAGGCGTAATAAAACTCATTTTAGAAAACAAACCAGGACTTAAAATTTTAGAAGTAAATCATAAAATATAATTCTCATTTGCATAATAAATAAAGGGTGCCATAGCTATGGCACCCTTTATCAGTAATGTTGTAAAACCAATAAAGCTGGTGTATAATATATTAAAAGAGGGCCTTATTATAGGCAACCAAGGAGGGGTCATGAAGAATTTAGTCACTATAAGCAGACAATTTGGTAGCGGAGGCAGGATTATAGGCAAACTAGTTGCGGATAAACTTGGCGTTAAATTTTATGATAAAGAAATTATTGAGTTAGCTACAGAAGAAAGTGGCCTTGACAAGAGCATTTTTGAAGGCGAAGAATTAAGGGCAAAGAATAGCTTTACCTATGGCCTTTCTTCCGCCATTTGTTTGGGAGACTCCATATCTGCAGATCCAATGAGTATAAATGACAAGGTATTTATCGCTCAGTATAAAGTAATTGAGAAAATTGGAGAAACGGGAGAAGGCGTAATTGTTGGAAGATGTGCAGATTTCGTTCTTAAAGATATCCCAGGTGTAACTAATATATTTATACACGGCGAAAAAGAAGATAGAATTCGAAGATGTATAGAGGAATATGGTGAACAGCCAGAGACTATTGAAGAGCTTGTAAAAACTTACGATAAAGCCAGAGAAAATTACTACAATTACCATACTAGCTTTAAATGGGGAGATATAAGGAATTATAATCTGAGCATAAACTCATCATACATAAGTTATGAAGAGGCGGCAAACCTAATAATTGAATACATAAATAAACGTTCATATTAGAAAATATTTTTATTGAACTTTGTATATTTATAAAATATCTAAGGAGGTATTGAGATGATGAAGAAAAACGCAAGAAAAGAATCAAAGACAAGCATATCAAAAGTTGCTAAGGTTTCCTTAGGAATTCTAGGTATTGGTTTTGTTGCAGGAACAGCACTTGTGATTGGTATGGATAGAATTATGAAGAAAATTTTCATAAATGAAGAATGGCCAGAGGAAGAATGGGGCGGTGAAGATTGGACTGATGAAGATTTAGAGATCTAAATTTTCAGAATACATAGCTTCAGCTGTATGAGCAAAAATAAATAGGATGGAAATACCATAAATCATCTGCTAAAGACATTAACCACAAACCACTTGCCGGTACATTGCTTCTGACTTTTTTAGATTGAAGACTCATATACCGACGAGTTTTTGTGCTTATAAATAGATTAGATTTCTCATATTTAATAGAGACACCAATATTAAGTTGTATACGAAAGGAAAAATCAATGAGCGATAAGAAGAAATATTACATTACAACGCCAATTTATTATCCAAGTGATAAGCTGCATATAGGACATACATATTGTACAGTTATGGCAGATGCTATGGCAAGATTTAAGAGACTATCAGGTTATGATGTAAGATTCTTAACGGGAACTGATGAGCACGGTCAGAAAATCCAGACTATTGCTCAGGAGAAGGGAATAACACCTCAGCAACATGTTGACAATATCGTTGAGGGTGTAAAAAAATTATGGGAAACAATGGAAATTTCATATGATGATTTCCTTAGAACTACTGAAGCAAGGCATGAAGAAAGAGTTCAGAAAATTTTCATGGAGCTATACAACAAAGGAGATATCTACAAGGACTTTTACACAGGTCTTTATTGTAAACCTTGCGAGGCATTTTGGACAGAAAGTCAATTAGTGGATGGGAAATGCCCAGATTGTGGGAGACCTGTTACAGAAGAACACGAAGAAGGGTACTTCTTTAAGCTATCCAAGTATCAAGATCAGCTGATAGATTTATTTGAAAATACGGAGTTTTTGCAGCCAGAAACTAGAAGAAATGAAATGCTTTCTTTTGTTAAACAAGGTCTTGATGATTTATGCATATCTAGATCAAGCTTTGACTGGGGTATCAAGGTTCCAATAGACGAAAAACATGTAATCTATGTATGGCTTGACGCCCTTAGCAACTATATTACAGCTCTAGGTTATCCAGACGATAGAGAACTTTATGATAAATATTGGCCAGCTGATGTACATCTTGTAGGTAAGGAGATTGTAAGGTTTCATACAGTTATCTGGCCGGCTATTTTGATGTCATTAGATTTACCGCTACCGAAGAAGGTGTTGGGCCATGGATGGCTTCTTCTGGATGGGGGAAAAATGTCAAAATCAAAGGGGAACGTGGTTGATCCGGTAAAACTTATTGATAGGTATGGAATTGACGCTCTTAAGTATTTCTTACTAAGAGAATATACATTTGGAAATGATGGAAACTATAGTACAGAATCTTTAATAAAAAGAATAAATTCTGACCTTGCAAATGACCTTGGAAATTTAGTTTCAAGAACTGTCTCAATGATTGAAAAATATAACGATGGTGTAGTTCCGGATGCTAAAATATCAGACGATTTTGATGCTGATTTAAAGAAAGCTGCAGTTGCTGCAGCCGATAAAGTCGAAGAAGAAATGGATAAATTTGCTTTCCAAAATGCCCTTGAAGAGATTTGGGTTGTAGTCAGAAGAGCAAATAAATATATTGACGAAAAAATGCCTTGGACTCTTGCCAAAGATGAAGCTCAGAAAGATAATCTAGATACATGCCTACATAATTTAGCAGAGACTATCAGAATAATTTCTATTTTGATTTATCCGTTTATGCATACGACATCAGATGAAATCAGAAAGCAAATGGGTTTA
Organism: Eubacteriales bacterium KG125; assembly: GCA_050908895.1. GTDB lineage: Bacteria > Bacillota > Clostridia > Peptostreptococcales > Anaerovoracaceae > S5-A14a. The sequence goes on from CP171222.1 coordinate 686,608, forward strand.
TGGTATGCAGATGTAGCCTGGGAAGATTCAAAGGAATTTGAAATGATGTATCAGGAAAAAGTAAAAAAAGGAAAGGCTTTATTCCCGCGTATTGACATTGAAAAGGAACTACTAGAGTTAGAATCTTTAGATAAAGAGGAATCTAATGAAGAAAAAAGTATTCCACTTGAATTAAAGCCGGTAATTGATTTTGAGGATTTTGATAAAATTGATTTTAGAGTTGGCGAAATAATTCAAGCGGAAAAACATCCACAAGCCGATAAGCTCCTAGTGTTTCAAGTTAAAATGGGAACAGAAAAAAGACAAGTGATTTCAGGAGTTTCAGAGTATTTCGAGCCGTACGAAATGGTAGGTAAGAAAATTATCGTAGTAGCAAACTTAAAGCCTAGAAAATTAAGAGGACTTGAGTCTAAAGGGATGATAATCTTTGCAGATAATGGCGAAAGATTGGAGCTTGTAACTACGGAAGCACCAGACGGGGAGACAGTAAGTTAATATGCTTTTTGATTCACATGCACATATAAATTTTGAAAAATATACAGATGTAGAGAGAGCTGATTTAATTAGGGAAATTGGTGAGTCGGATGTTTCATATGTAATGGATGTGGGGTTTGATTTAGCTTCATCTGTTCAAGCAGTCAAAGATGCTAGAGAAAATCCTTGGTGTTATGCAGCTGTTGGAGTTCATCCTCATGATGTGGAGAGCACGGATGAAATGGAATTAGCTCTAATAGAAGGCCTGGCTAAAAAAGATAAGGTTAAGGCCATTGGTGAGATTGGTCTTGATTATCACTATCTTAATAGCTCTAAGGATAAACAAAAAATATGGTTTAGAGAACAAATTAGATTAGCTAATAAGCTCAAAATGCCAATTATTATTCACTCTAGAGAAGCATCTAAAGATACGATGGATATTCTAGTTGATGAAGGTGCATTTTCAGAGGAAAGAAAAAGTTACTTTTCTCAACGTCCCTTGCAAGACGGATTTTTTGCCCCTGATGCGAGAGTGTTGCTCCATTGTTATTCCGGAGGAGTACAAGAAGCTCTTCAATATATCAAATTAGGTGGAACTATTTCTATGGCAGGGCCGTTAACATTTAAAAACAACAAAAAAGGTGTTGAAGTAGTTGAGAGAGTTCCAATAGAATATTTGCTAGTCGAGACAGATTCCCCATACTTAACTCCGGAGCCTCACAGAGGAAAACCTAACAAATCAGTTTATTTGGAGTATACAGCTCGAAAGATGGCAGCAATAAAGGATATGTCTTATGTGGACGTTGCGAAGAGAACCTGTGATAACGCAAAGCGATTTTTTAATATAAAATAATATAATATAACGAGCATGCTCAAGCCTGCTCGTTTTTCAAAAATATATACATAATCGGAGTAGGAGAAGGAGGAATATGGCGAGAAACAATAGTAGAATTGGCAAAGGAAATTCTTTATCTGTAAGATTAAATTCAGGAAGTAAGCGAACAAAAGGTGGAACTAAATCTTTTACAACTTTTTTGATTATGGTTTCTTTAGTTCTAGTTCTTAGTTATGCCGGTAAACAAGGATGGATTCCTAAGGGAATAATTCCTGATTTTATGAGTGGACAGGAAAATGCGTCTAAAATTGAGGGGGCAGCCCTGTGTGAACGTGTTGTTGATGGTGATACCATAGTAGTTAAGGTAGATGGTGTTAAAGAAAAAGTTAGGCTGATTGGTGTAGATACGCCAGAAAGTGTTCATCCCAATCAGAGCAAAAATACTAAGTTAGGCAAAGAAGTAAGTAACTTTACTAAAAAAAAGTTAGAAGGAAAATATGTTAGGCTTGAGACGGATGTTCAGGAACGTGACAAATACGGAAGAATTTTAGCCTACGTTTATATTGATAATAAAATGTTTAACAAGACGCTCTTAGAGAAAGGATATGCAAAGCTTATGACCGTTCCGCCAAACGTGAAGCATGCTGATGAATTTGAAAAAATTGTGAAAGAAAAATAAATTAAAAAAAGTTGCAGTTATGCAATGCTAACAAATCCCTTGAGATGATTAGAAATATTTATAATATCTCAAGGGATTTTCCCTTTTGTTGCGCACTAGCAACAAACTGGAAATAGATTAAATTGTTAATTACTGTTAGAATAACAGTCAAAGTGTAAGGGTGGACTTACAGAAGATAAAGCATAAATAAAAACTGTCCAAGAATCACCACATACGTAGGTTGAGCCTAGAGATAATTTTTCATAATTAAGCAGTATCCTCTTGAGGTTATAAGTAAAAAATGATTAATAAGAAGTTAATAAATTTAGTTCCGGAAAGTAAAAAATACATCTTTGGAAATGTTTTATTTCAGTGGATTTCGCTGATAGCAAATATGGTAATTATTACTATATTTTCACAGATAATAGCAAGGTTGTATAACAACGAAATCAGTAATTCATCAATAAAATATTATATTGCTGTAATTGCAGTAACTGGAATAGTTAGATACTTTTCTGCTGTTAGAGCAAGTAGAATGGGATATTTAGCATCTAAATCTGTAAAAAAAATTTTGAGAGAGATTATTTTTAATAAATTGCTTAGGTTGGGCCAGGGGTACAGCAAACAAGTGAAGACCAGTGAAGTTGTGCAGGTTGCAGTTGAAGGTGTAGAGCAGCTAGATGTATATTTTGGGTCATACTTACCACAGTTTTTTTATGCGATATTAGCACCATTGACATTGTTTTTATATCTTGCTTTTATAAATTTTCACGCAGCAATTGTTTTGCTGATTTGTGTTCCTCTTATTCCCATATCAATTGCAGCAGTCCAAACTTGGGCTAAGAAGCTCTTATATGGATATTGGGGGCAATACACAAATCTTGGAGATAAATTTTTAGAAAACCTGCAAGGGCTTACAACTTTGAAAATCTATTCAGCGGATGAATTTAAAAATAATGAAATGAATGAGCAGGCTGAGAAATTTCGGAAAATTACAATGAAAGTTTTAGTTATGCAACTAAATTCTATTACAATCATGGATGTCATTGCTTATGGTGGAGCGGCTCTTGGGATTGTAATTGCTGCTGTGCAGCTTAAAAAAGGCAATATTGGTATATCAGAGACATTGATTACAATACTTATTGCGGCGGATTATTTTATTCCTATGAGGCTATTGGGATCATTCTTCCATATTGCAATGAACGGGATGGCAGCCAGCGAAAAAATTTTTAATATTCTAGATTTACAAGAAGAAAAAAATGGCGAGATATTTATAGAGAAAAATGCTTCCATTGTATGCAGAAATTTGGGATTTAGCTATAGTCAGGATAGAAGAATTCTTAGCGAAATTAACATGGAGTTTCAAAATGAGTCATTATGTGCCATTGTAGGAGTTTCCGGCTGTGGTAAATCGACAATTGCAGGGATTTTGACAGGAAAGAATACCGGATATACCGGAGAGGTGTTGATTGGCAAAGATCATAAGGTGTCATTGCATGATATAAGAAAAGATTCTCTTATAAAAAACATTACATATATAGGCCACGAGAGTTATATTTTCAAGGGTACACTGAGAGAAAATTTGAAAATGGGAGATAGTATGGCAACAGATGAAGCTCTGTGGGAGGCTCTTGAAAAAACCAAAATTGATAAATTTTTTAAGGATGAAAAAGGCCTTGATACAGAAATTAGAGAAATGGGTGAGAATTTATCGGGAGGACAAAGACAGCGAGTAGCCATTGCAAGAGCTTTGTTACACGACAGTCAAATATATATATTTGATGAGGCTACTTCCAATGTCGATGTGGAGAGCGAAGTTGAAATCGTGGAATTGATAGAGAATTTAGCTAAGCACAAGACTGTAATTATAATATCTCATCGACTTGCTAACGTAATTCACGCTGATAAAATATATGTAATGGAGAAAGGCAGCATTGTAGAAAATGGTACCCATGATGAACTATTAAATTTAAAGGGGAAATACGTTACAGGAGCCTATAAGCAGCTCTGGAATTGCCAAAATCAGCTTGAAAATTTTGAAAAATATCATTCTGAATTCAACGACCCAAAACGTCGTGTAAAAGAGGTGAAGTATGAGAAATAGATCAGGAATAGAAGTTATGCTTGAACTAATAGTGCTTGTGAAACCGCTTACTATATACATGATAGCAGCTATTGTTCTAGGTCTTTTGGGATACTTATCTGCAACTTTTATAACCATTCTTGGAGGATTAGCCATTACCTCATTGCTAGGCTTAACGAAAATCTTGAACTTAAAAATAATTTTTATTTTTCTTGGGATTTTCGGTGTTATGAGGGGAATTTTTAGATATGGAGAACAAGAATGTAACCATTATATAGCTTTTAAATTACTTGCTTTAATTAGAAACAAAATATTTGTTGCGCTTAGAACTTTGTGTCCGGCTAAACTTGAGACAAGAGATAAAGGTGACTTGGTAGCTGTTATAACTTCAGATATTGAATTGCTGGAGGTGTTCTATGCTCATACTATATCTCCGACGGCTATAGCTATTTTATTTTCTATAATTATGGTAGTTTTTATAGGTAGCTATCATTTTGTACTAGGAATTATTACTGCGGCTTCATATGTAGTAATAGGTATTGTTCTACCTCATTTAACATCAAAAAAAAGTGGGGATATAGGGGCAAACTTAAGGAATAAATCCGGGGCACTTTCAGCAAAATTGCTGGATAATCTAAGAGGATTATCTGAAATAATACAGTATAATCAGGGAGAAAGTAAGCTTAATGAAATTAACAGAATATCGGATGAGTTATCAGTAGAGGAAAGCAAGTATAAGGGAATAATCGGCGAGTGTGTGGCTTTAACTAATAGTGGAATTTTAACTTGTAATTTATTAATGATTATTGTTACAATCATCTTGTATAATTCAGGGAAAGTTGATTTTACAGGGATTATAATACCAACAATTGCTTTGATGAGTTCCTTTGGCCCTTGCATAGCACTGGCAAATCTTGGTGGAACCTTGCAGACAACCTTTGCTGCCGGCAATAGAGTTTTAAATATTTTAGAAGAAAAACCACAGACACCGGAGGTTAGTGGGAAAAAAGTTATCAAATTTGATGGAGCTTGCTTTAAAAATGTTGATTTTTCATATAAAGGAGATGAATCCATAGGAATAATTCAGGGTGTATATTTGAATATACCCAAAGATTCAGCCATTGGTCTGGTTGGGAAAAGTGGCAGTGGAAAGTCAACTATACTAAAGTTACTGATGCGATTTTGGGATACATCAGCAGGTCAAATTGAAATTAGCAAGAAAAACATTACGGAAATTAATACTGAGGATTTGAGGAATATGGAGAGCTATGTGACTCAAGAAACCTATATATTTAGAGATACAATTAAAAATAATATAAAAATTGCTAAGCTTGATGCGATGGATGAAGAAATCGTTACAGCGTGTAAGAAAGCTTCAATTCATGACTTTATAGTAACCTTACCAAATGGATATGATAGTCAAATCGGAGAACTCGGAGCTACTTTGTCAGGAGGAGAAAAACAAAGGATTGGGCTTGCAAGGGCATTCTTACATGATGCATCTCTGATGCTTCTTGATGAACCAACAAGCAACCTGGACACTATAAATGAATCAATAATTTTAAAATCGTTGTATAAAGAAAAACAAGGTAAAACTATTATTATGGTTTCTCATAGAGGTTCTACCATGAAGATCGTTGATAAGATTTATTCTGTAACGGATTTATCTGAAACAGGAAATCGGTCAAGTTAAAGAAACAAAGGAGATAAGGAGATGATGGAATTATTAAAGCTAAAAAAACAACAGGTGCAATAAATTTAAAAAAGTTTATATATATTTTTATTGGTTGCATCAGCCTTGTACTGGGAATAGTTGGCATGTTTCTTCCTTTTTTACCTACGGTACCGTTTCTTCTTTTGACATTGGTTTGTTTTGCTAAAGGTTCTGAAAGACTCCATAAATGGTTTGTTGATACGAATATGTATAAGAAAAATTTGGATTCTTTTGCAAAAAAGAGGGGAATAACATTGCAAGCAAAAATTAGAGTTTTGATAAGTATAACCCTCTTGATGGGAGTTGGATTTATAATGATGCATAAGACGACATATGGTAGGATAATTTTGGGTATAGTTTGGGTTATTCATGTAATCTATTTTTGCTTTTGCATAAAGACAGTATCTCACAAAGAAAAATAAAAAATAGTTTAGGTATATTAAGGTCTTGAAATAGTTATTAGTGTAATATATACTGTCAAGATGCAAGCGTAAGCTAACTGCTATGTTGCTATGATTTATATATAAAACTTGAATAATCCAATTCTGGAAAAGGAAACTGATACTTAAATAAATTTGATAAAGGGGGTGTAATTTCTAATTATGTCTGAAAATGCTCAATTTCTAAAGATGAGAATCCTTTGTAGACTTTTAAGGATATCAAAATCTGATGCGACCGTTACCTACATGGCAAAGTCATTTTCTGTGGAGAAGTACTCTATTTCCAGGGCTTTGTCAGCCCTGGAAAAGGAAGGACTTTTATATAGAGAAAACAGATTAGCCATGCTGACACACAGAGGTCATTATGTTGCAGAAAAATTTGCGGAGAGAATGGAGATTGCTACAAATTACCTTATATATGAAGGCATACCTGAAGCACAGGTAATGAAAGATGCTATGTACATATCTATGTTTTTTTCGGATGAAGCCTTTAATGCTATAAGGAAGATAGAAGAACGATACAGAATTAAACATGCGCTGAACAATGTAAAAAAATTTTATGGGGATGAACTGTGCAAAAGCTTAAGAGATGGAGACTACAATCTGCCTTTTATGATCTACCGCACAAATATGAAGGATGGTAATAATATTTCCATGGCAAACAATGGATTTCAACATCCTTGCATACTGAGCATAAAAAACGGATTTGGAACTGTAATTTTACGAGCACAAGAAGTATCCTCAAAATCTGCTTTATCTAAAAAACTTATGAAAGGTAAAGTAGAAAGTTTTAAGTATTTTTATATTGATAAATTTTACGAAGTTGAAAAAAACGGGAATTTACTAGTAATGCCCGCCTCAGCTTTGCATTTTATTAACTTGGGTAGAAATTCAGACAAGATTTTATATGGAAGTGTAGCTATTAAGTTAACTTGTAGTGTGGGCTCCCTTCATATGCCGGAGAGTACAGCAATCCTTACATTGCAAATTTGATATAAATTACGAAAATATGAAAAGCCATGCACCTTGCAAGTATGATTTTCATGATGTATAATTTACACATTACTATTAAAGGAGAATACAAAATGAAGAGAAATTTAAAAAAGCTTTTAGGGCTAGTTATGATATTGACATTAGGGATTTCAATGGTTGGGTGTGGTGCAAATCCTAAGACTCCGGAAGGAACTGTGAAAACTGCACTGGATAAACTTTATAAAGGTGATTCAGTAGTTTGGAAGGAAATTATTATCGGTAAAAAATTATCTGCTGAAGAAAAAAAACAGCTAAAGGAACGTGAGAAAAAAGATAAAGACCCACAATTTGAAAAAATTAAAGAATTTAAATATAAGGTTTTAGAATCAAAGAAATCTAAAGATAGTAAATCGGTTGATGTTAAGGTGGAATTTGAAACCTATGATTTCGTAAAGGCTCATAAAGATATGCAAGAGTATTTTATGAAAAATCAGAGCAAGCTTGCTAAACTCAACGAAAAAGATTTAAAGAAAACAATAGATGAACAAGTTGCAAAGAACTTGAAAAAAGCTAAAAAAGTAAAGAATAAGTCCATTATCCATACTGAACTTGACAAGAAATCTAAAGAATATAAAGTTGTAAACCTAGATTCTAATATTGAATTCCAGAATGCAATTACCGGGGGCCTTGTAAAATATAAGATTGAGCAAACAAAAAAGTATCAGCAACAAATCCAAAAAAACGGAGGAACTAACGAATAATTTTTTGAACATTAGTAAAAATGATTATTTAATGTTGCGAATTATAAGTAAATATGAAAACAAGTATGGTGAGCATATTGATTGATGTGCAAGCCATATTTTTTTAAGGTTGACATTGTATATCAGCAGGAGTACACTTAAACTGATGTATTGTATTAATAATATTTAAGTATAAACAAAGGAAGGTGAATCCAGTGAGAAATTTAAAAACAATGGATGGTAACACAGCTGCAGCACACGTTGCATATGCATTCTCCGAAGTAGCAGCTATCTATCCAATCACACCATCATCCCCTATGGCGGAGAGCATGGACGAATGGGCATCTGATGATCGAAAAAACATTTTTGGTGAGAAGGTTAACATTATCGAGATGCAGTCAGAGGGGGGTGCAGCAGGTGCAGTACATGGAGCAGCAAGTACAGGTGCCTTTACATCTACATTCACAGCATCTCAAGGACTTCTTTTAATGATTCCTAACATGTACAAATTGGCAGCAGAAATGTCACCGGTCGTATTCCACGTCGCAGCCAGAGCAATTGCTACACATGCGCTGTCAATTTTCGGAGATCATTCTGATGTTATGGCGGCAAGACAAACAGGCTTTGCTATGCTTGCATCTAACAGTGTGCAGCAAGTAATGGATCTATCTGCAGTTGCCCATCTTGCAACTATAAATGGAAGCTTGCCAACACTTCACTTCTTTGATGGATTTAGAACATCACATGAACAGCAGAAGATTGAAGTTTGGGATTATGATGAGTTAAAAGGAATGGTTGATTGGGATGCTGTTAGGAGAAGAAGAGAAGCAGCATTGAATCCGGAGCACGGGATTGCCATGGGATCCGCAGAGCAGCCGGAAACCTTCTTTCAGCATAGAGAAGCATGCAATCCAATTTATAGAGATGCAGTGGATGTGTTCATTGAATCAATGAATATGGTCAATGAAAAACTGGGAACTAATTATAAGCCTTTCAATTATTATGGTGCAGAAGATGCAACAGAAATTATTGTTTCGATGGGTTCTGTATGTGATGCTACAGAAGAAGTAGTAGATTACATGAATGCAAAGGGTAATAAGGTTGGATTAGTTGAGGTTCACCTATATAGACCGTTCTCAATTAAACATTTAGTAGCAGAGATTCCTTCTACAGTGAAGAAAATAGCAGTTCTGGATAGATGTAAGGAACCTGGTTCAATTGGAGAACCTTTATATTTAGATGTTGTCAGAGCTTTAAGAGGAACAGAATTCGAAAAATGTACAATTACAGGTGGTAGATATGGTTTAGGATCAAAAGATGTTCAGCCATCAGACGTATTGGCAGTATACGAAGATCTACAGAAAGATGCACCAAAACCTGAGTTTACAATCTCAATTGTAGACGATGTTACAAACTTATCACTAAAAGCGAGTGAACAGCCTGTAACAGTACCTAAGGGAACAATTTCATGTAAATTCTGGGGCCTTGGATCTGATGGTACAGTTGGAGCTAATAAGAATTCAGTTAAGATTATCGGTGACCATACAAATAAGTTTGCTCAAGCATACTTCCAATATGATTCAAAGAAATCAGGCGGTATCACAATTTCTCACCTAAGATTTGGAGATCACCCAATCAAATCTACTTACTACGTTAAGCAGGCCAACTTTGTAGCATGTCACCAGCAGTCATACATGCATAGATATGACATAGTTCAGGATGTATTACCAGGAGGATACTTCCTACTTAACACAACTTGGAGCGATGAAGAAATTGAAGAAATGATTCCTGGAAATGTTAAGAGATATATAGCAAATAACGATATTAAATTCTATACCTGTAATGCTGTAGATATTGCAGAAAAAATTGGATTGGGAGTTATGAGAACTAACACAGTTCTTCAGGCTGCATTCTTTAAGCTTGCAGATATAATTCCTATTGATAAGGCAGCAGAGTACATGAAGGATGCAATTGTTAAAACTTACGGACGTAAGGGGGAAAATATTGTAAACATGAACAAAGCGGCTGTTGATGCAGGCATCAAATACGTTAAGGAGTTCAAGGTTCCTGAAAGCTGGAAAACCGCAGAGGGCGAAATGTGCTTCCCGGTTCCAGAAGGAAAGACCCCGGAACTAACAAAATATCTAAATGAAATTATGGTGCCTTCAAATGCTATGAGAGGTGATGATCTTCCGGTATCTGCATTCCTAGATTATGTAAGAGGAGATGCACCGGCAGGAACATCTTTACATGAAAAGAGAGAAATTGCTCAGAGAATTCCTGTATGGAAACCTGAAAACTGTATTCAGTGTAACCGATGTGCATATGTATGTCCTCACGCTGTAATCAGAGCATTTGGAATGAGTGAAGAAGATGGTAAGAAAATCGGTAATCAGGCACTTGACATGATGGGAGCTAAGGATGGACAGAAGTTCACAATTGCAATTTCATCTATGGATTGTACTGGATGTGGATCTTGTGCATCAACATGTCCAGCTAAAAATAAGGCACTGGAAATGGTACCGGTTACCCCAGAGCTAATGAGAGATACTCAGAAGAAATATAACACGGTGTTCTATGATACAGAAAGAGTTGGTGTACCATTTAAGCCGGATAGTCTAAAAGGGTCTCAATTCCTACAGCCACTACTAGAGTTCTCGGGAGCTTGCCCGGGCTGTGGAGAAACACCATATGCAAGACTTGTGACTCAGTTGTTTGGCGATAGAATGTTCATTGCTAATGCAACAGGATGTTCTTCGATTTGGGGATTCAGTGCTCCTGCAACTCCATATACAACCAATGAAGATGGTTGTGGACCGGCATGGGCTAACTCACTGTTTGAGGACAATGCTGAATTCGGTCTGGGTATGCACTTAGGTATGAAGACTAGAAGAGAACAAGTTAAGACAGCAGTTGAAAAACTTGCTGAAAAACATGCTGATTTCAAAGAAATTGCTCAGAACTGGATAAGCAATATGTATGATGGTGATGAATCTAAAGTAGCATCTAAGGCTTTGGTAGCAGCTCTTGATTCTATGAATGACAATGAAGAAGAAGTTAAATTCTTAAAGGATAATACAGAACTTCTAGTTAAACCGTCAGTTTGGATATTCGGAGGTGACGGATGGGCTTATGACATCGGTTACGGTGGACTTGACCACGTTATCGCATCTGGAGAAGATGTAAACATAATGGTTTTCGATACAGAAGTTTATTCAAATACTGGTGGACAGAGCTCCAAATCAACTCCAATGGGTGCAGTTGCTAAGTTTGCTGCATCAGGTAAGGCCGTTAAAAAGAAAGATCTTGCTCAGATTGCTATGGCATATGGTTATGTATATGTTGCGCAGATTGGTATGGGTGCAGATATGAATCAGACACTTAAGGCAATCAAGGAAGCAGAAGCATATAAGGGACCGTCTCTAATCATTGCTTATGCACCATGTATCAACCATGGCATTAATCTTTCAAACGCACAGGGAATCATCAAAGATGCAGTAGACGTAGGATACTGGAACTTATTAAGATTTAATCCTGATTTAGCAGCTGAAGGTAAGAACCCACTTAAGGTTGACAGCAAAGAACCGAAGCCGGAAGGATACAAGGACTTCTTGTTAAGTGAAGTTAGATATAGTTCATTAACAAGAAAATTCCCAGGCAGAGCCGAAGAGTTGTTTGAGAAGAACGAGGAAGATGCACTCCGTCGTTATGAGCTTTTAAAGGAATTGGAAAAGACCTATGCCGTAGCTGCAGATTCAGTTCCAACAGCAGCAGATGTTACTGATAAGAGAGATCCAAGTGACCCACCTAAACAGTAGTAACAAGATTGATTATTTTGAGGATCCCGTAAGGGGTCCTCTTTAGTTGGTAGAAAATTTCTTAATTTGATGAAAATTTTAATGCTAAATGATATAATCAATAGTGATAAAATGGACTTGGAGAAACTTAAATGAAAGAAAAAAATCAATATGATGTTATAGTTTGTGGAGGCGGACCTGCGGGCATGATGGCAGCAATTTCTGCAAGCTCAGGCAAAAACCGCATTTTGCTTTTAGAAAAAAATGATAAATTAGGTAAGAAGCTTATAATTACAGGAGCTGGACGTTGTAATGTAACTAATTTATCAACAGTGGATAACATCATTAAGAATACGCCTGGAAACGGAAGATTTTTATATAGTGCTTTAGCAAATTGGGATAGCCAAGATATATGGAATTTTTTTAACACAAGAGGTGTAAAATTAAAAGTAGAAGATGAAGATAGAGTTTTTCCAAAAGATGATAAATCTGCCACTATTTTAAGATGCCTTGTTAATGAGATGGAGAAAAAAAGTATTGTAATTAAGACTGCATCAAAGGTTAAGGATGTTTTTCATGAAAATGGACATGTTACGGGATGTATTCTAGATAGTGGAGTAAGTTTTAGATGTAAAAAATTTATTCTTGCTACGGGAGGGCAGTCTTATCCTCAGACCGGATCGACAGGTGATGGCTATGAAATTGCCAAAAGTGTTGGGCATTCCATAACCGATAACAGACCCTCTGAAGTTCCTCTAACTTCAAATGAAACTTTCATCAAGGATGGCAGTTTGATGGGAATAAGCATCAAAGAGACTTATTTTAAAATTTTAGATAATAATGGGAAACTAAGGAGTGGTCAGCAGGGAGACGTTTTGTTTACTCATTTTGGAATTTCAGGACCGTGTGTTTTAAAAGCAAGTTCTTTTGTTATAGCAAACAAAAAAGGTGTGTTAGAAAATCCATATTTAGCTAGTATAGATTGCCTTCCTAAGTTTGATGAAAGGGAGATAATTAAGAGTTTTGAAAAGTGGGCAGCAACAGATAGAGAGAAGAAAAATTCACAAAGTTTGAAAAATGTATTAAGGTCATTCATGCCTGTGTCATTGGCTAAAGTAATCTTAAAGAGGTGTAACTTGGATGATAATTCAAGGATTCGGGACATAAATGAAAAAAATAAAAAAGCATTAATTGATATGATAAAAAATTTTCCATTAAGAATCACTGGAACATTGCCAATTGAACAAGCTTTCGTCACTTGCGGAGGGATTAATTTAAAAGAAATCAATCCTAAGACAATGGAGTCTAAGATAATTGATGGATTTTACTCGTGTGGAGAAGTTTTGGACCTGAATGGACATACAGGGGGATATAATATGACAATAGCTTTCGTGACCGGACATTTAGCCGGAGAATCAGCTGCCAAAAATTTATAAAAATATATTATATTTACTGTAAAAACTTTCATGAAAATAATCCGGCAATTAATGAATATATCTTCAAATATTTATTTAATTATGTTAAAATCTAGCTATGGGTATTAATTTTTTTTCTATAAATAATTATGAGAAGTTGAAGCGATCTAATGACAAAAGACTAAAATATTTTGATATGTCCGACAGAGATTTGCTAGGCTTGATCGTTTCGGAGTTAGATGTAAGAGGTGCATCAAGAGCGTATATCGAAGTTATAAGAACAGATTTAATAAATGCTTTAGTTGCTGAAGAACATTCCACAAAGGGACGCAAAAGAAATCTCCTTCAGGTTATAGGGGGAGATGTAGAGAAATGCGTTGAAAAAATCATGAGTGTGGCTTTGTTGCGAGGGAAAGGTCAAAATTGGCTTATGGAAGTTGGAGATGCATTTTTTACATATATTTTTATCTTAGCCATTTCAATAACATCAATGGGAATAGGGAATTATTATTTTTATTTGGGTCCTGGGATTTTAACAATTTTAAGTTTAAGTTTTCTCTTTGTGCTTATAATTACTAGAAATTCAGGCAGAAATGCTAAAGATGAAGATAGCAGGCGAAAAGACGCAGGAGGGTATAAGCTGGCTATTATTTTACTCACAGGATTGGCCTCTTTTTTTGCTAATCATTTTTTTCATTTACCAATGCCATGGGCTATTAACGGTTGGATACCAATATTACTTGCGATATTATGTTGGTTATCTTGCTACAGTTGGGATAGTAAGATAAATGATGATATTCTTACTCATATACAAAATAATTACGAATAAAAAGATTTCTTTGTCAACTGTTGATGTGAATGTGCAATGGCTTGAGAAAATGTACTTTAATAGCCTATGAGATTTGATTAGACATTTAGTCTCATAGGTTTTTGATTTTCTATTTTACATATGGAATTCCTTTTGCAGTTTTTGCATTTACACATTGTTTTTTCTTGAAATTTTTAAAGGTTTAAAAACCCCACAGCAAACTTGCCGGGGGGTTTAAGTTTTTATTAAGTATTAACGTATTAAGATGAATATCTTAAGCTGTTGCGTGCTTCTTAAGTTTAATTTGTGGCTCACGAGGTAGTCCAAATAGAGGAACAAATCTGTCCAAACCGGTTACTGTCAATAGTAAGAGTGAAGCAACTGCAATCATTGCCATAAAGTTGTACTGAATAAAGTTTAGAGCTGTGAATTTAAATAAAGGATATACGTTTGCCGCAATTCCTACATAGAATGCTAGATATACGTGCCATGGAATTAGTTGAGAACCAAATACTCCCATTGCATCTCCAAATGTAGCGTTTCTTAGCTTTAGTTTGTACATATCTTCTTCAGATGCTTCAACGTTTTCTTCTAGAACGTTCTTGATAATCGGTCCAACTGTTACAATCTGAGCCATTTCGTCAGCTAGTAGCATATTACCTCCGATACAAAGTACACCGTTGAAGAACATTAAAGTTCTAACTTTGCCGGAAAGAGCAACAATTCCTTTTGCAAGAGGTGCAAATGCATCCATGGCAGCCATGATACCACCGAATGCAGCAACCCACATCATCATTACAACTACCCAAGATCCTGCATCAGCAAATCCAGATTTACACATGAGCAAGTAATCCATTAGACCTCTTCCCCATTCAAAAGGATATACAGATAAATCTTCACTTGTTCCTGGGCCACCAAAAGTAGTAGTTCCAGCAAATAGTCCTAGGATATAAGCAGAAACAATACCAGATCCGATACACATAAATGTGTTAACTCCGGCGATAGCTAGACCGATTACCAGTATTAGAGGAATAATCATGTATAGAGCAACTCCTTCTTGAACCTGAGTTAGTAGGTCGATAGCAACCGGTTTCTTTTCCTGAATGTAAGCGATTGCATCTGGAGCTTCAGCGTTAAGCTTGTCGAATACACCGGAAGTGTCAGCAGTTTCGCTAGGAAGTCCTAGAAGGATACCGGCTACAAAGAATGCTACGATAGCAAGCAGTAGACATCCGATAGACCAAACACCCTGTGTTCTGATTCTGTCAACTACTTCTACTCCCTGAATACCGGAAGATACGATAGTTGTGTCTGAGATAAGTCCGATGTTGTCTCCGAAGCAAGCACCACCTGCTATAGCACAAGTTGTAAGCACAATATCTCCACCTACAATGTTATTTAACCATAGGAAGATAGGTGCACAAGCTGCGAATGTGCCCCATGATGTACCGGTTGCTACAGATAGTATAGCAGTTACTGCGATACCTACAACGGCAACAGTTTTAGCAGTTACACCAAGAGATAGTGCGATGATTACAGCAGAAGCTCCTACTCCTGTTTTCATGAAAGCTGATGCCATGGCATAAGCAAACATAAGGATGAATAGAGCGATTAGAATGTGAGATACACTTCCGACAGCTGCATCAATCATTTCTTTAAATTTTAGCTTTTCTGTTAGAGCAGCAACGATAGTAGCACAAATTGTTGCAATAGGTGCTGCAAGCAATGCGTCTATTCCAGACATCATCAGTGCGGCCAGCACTGCTACTGGAAGAAATTTAATAATTGCTTTAAAAGTGT
This sequence comes from Eubacteriales bacterium KG125, assembly GCA_050908895.1. Lineage (GTDB taxonomy): Bacteria > Bacillota > Clostridia > Peptostreptococcales > Anaerovoracaceae > S5-A14a. The sequence goes on from CP171222.1 coordinate 702,344, forward strand.
TCATTTAAATATTTCTCCTTTGCATTATTTATATAAAATTAAATAAAAACTTTTTGGGAATTCTTTTCCCAAGCTTATATTAATGCAACGAACGTGCCAAAAGATATTTTTTTGTCATTTTTTCATTTTGATTTGCAAATATTTTTTTATATTTCTCAGAAGCGGCTGTTAGTCATTAGATTAACAATTATTCAAAAAATACTATTTGAAAAATAATTGTTAGTTTTTAAAAATATTCTTTTATTTAAATGGAATTTATGTCAAAAAAATACCAAAAATGGGTCAGAGTCGTAATTAGGTGTTCCAAAAGTGGGTCAGATTTATTGACTATAATCATATAAAAAGGTACAATACATTCAAGGAAGGTAATTAAATGAAATATTTTGGCTTAAACAGAGTTATTTCTCCTAAAGACGTATTACCGGTTGCAGCTTGGCAACTAGATAACGATTCGTCTCCCAAAGTTGGAGAAGCACTTTTAGATATTGAGAAAATTCAAATAGAAAAAGAAAGCTTTAATCAGATATGTGCAAGCTGTAGTTATGATGTAGAAAAAATAAAAGCAAAAATTATAGACATAGTTGATATGAGGGGAAAGCTTCAAAATCCATATACGAAAACAGGTGGAGTTTTTTTGGGTTCTCTTCTCAAACTTGGTAAAGACTATGCAAATATGGAAAACATAAAGGTGGGCGATAAAGTATATTGTATTTGCTCAACTTGTGGAATTCCTATGGTTATAGAAAAAATACATTCAATAGACTTTAAATATGGACAGATTAATTGCACAGGTAAAGCAATAGTTTTTGATACAACACCAATTAGAAAAGTAATTCCCGGAATTAAAGAAGAATTTGTACTTTCTGCGATGGATGAAGCGGGTAATTTATATGGATTATATAAAATCGCTAAGAACAAAATAGTTCAAAGTGCAATAATTATAGGTAATACAGCAACTGCCACAATGCTTTATGCCCAAGCAATACGAGAAGCTATGATATATAATAACGTAGAGGGTAAAATAACGGTCGTAATGGATAAGAATTCCCATCAGAAAGTTCAGCAGGAAGCAACAGTTAAAGCTCTTGAAGATAAGGTAGATGACATCTATTTTGTTGACTTAGTAAGACCTATTGAGGCTGCGAAGGAAATGATGCCTCTTGATAAGATTTATACGGGTATAGCAGATAAAGTAGTAGTTATTGAGGATGTTTTTGGAGCTGAAAGTCTAGCCGTCTCAATTGTTAAAGAAAAAGGCCACGTCTATTTTTCTTCATCGGGCAATAACTACTGGACGGCAGCTATCGCGACAGAAGGCCTTGGTAAACAAGTTTATATGCATGTATTTGATCAATATGAAAAGGAACATCCTGAGTTTACTTTTATGCTAGTGGAGAAATTAAAAAAAAGCATGGAGAAAGCAAGCAAACTTTGGGATAAATCTCTGTATAGTGACAAACTTCAAAAGACTCAAAAATTGGAGATAAAAGATGGAGGAATAGGCAGAGCCGGAGAAAAAGGAGATTTTGTATTTCAGAGCTTATCTACTAAACAGATGGTGGATGAAGTGTTGAATATTTCCAAATATGATTGCAACGTAATAATTCAAGGAGAGACTGGCGTAGGAAAGGAAATGGTTCTAAAACTAATCCACGAAAATAGTAATAGAAGAAGCGGACCATGTATCAAAATAAATTGTGCGACCATAAATGAAAATCTTGCAGAGTCAGAGTTTTTTGGATACGAGAAAGGCGCATTTACAGGGGCAAGAGATGATGGAAAACCGGGATATTTTGAACTGGCTAATAACGGTATTCTTTTCTTAGATGAGATAGGAACTTTGCCTTTACATATGCAATCCAAACTTTTGAGAGTTATTCAAGAAAGCGAATTTTATCGGGTTGGAGGATCCAAGTCTGTATCTGTTAATGTTAGGGTGATAGTTGCAAATAATGTACCCCTAAAAAAACTTGTAGAAGAGGGTAGCTTTAGAGAAGACCTTTATTACAGGTTAAATATATGTACTATCGATGTGCCTCCGTTGAGGGAACGTAGAGAGGATATTATTTGCTTGGCAGAAGCTTTTGTCTCTGATTGGGCAAAACAATATTCTATGGATAAGGAAATAGATAATGATGCATTACGAACCCTTTATTATCATTCGTGGCCGGGTAATGTGAGGGAGTTAGAGAATGTGGTGCATAGACTTGTAATTAGCAGTAAGGGGAATGTTATCAATAAAACCGATGTGGATCAGTTAATTCATGCAGGGGGTAGCAGATCTTCGATTCCCGATATTAAAAGACCAATGGATTCAGATTGGGAGATGGATTTTCATAAATTCATGGACAGGCAAGAAAAGGAAATTATTTCCTATGCATTGGAGCACGGAGGATCAACTAGAAAGGCAGCAGAAATTCTAGGTTTACCTCAAACTACATTCGCGAGGAAAAAACTAAAACATGGTCTGTAATATAAGTGATATTGGGTATTTATATGAGAAGAACTAAATTTTGAATATATTCTCTTTTATGTAATAGTCAATTTCGGGAATATCAATAGGAAAGTTTTGTTCGTTCACATACTGCAACATAAAATGTTTAAGAATTGCAAGAGAAAAATCATCCCACTGTGATGTTTGAGTTGGAATGCTTTCTTTCATGTTGTTTAGAGCATATTCATAGGCTTGAGATAAAGCCTGAGCTAAAGTAAGTGTCTGATTCATTTTTGATAGTCCTCCAGGCTGAAAATAATAATCATTCATATAATAAATGTATAAGCATGTTCTGTGCCAAGGTTATAAGCTGTACGGTAAAAATTCAATTTGTATATAAGTTTTGATTCCTTTTAGCAGTGCTTTGAGGTATAATTTCATAAAGGAGGTTTGCCTCATGAAAGATGAAAAAAATAGTGTATATGATGATACGATTAAAGAGAAAATTACATTTGGAAATGAAATTTTTTGGCTTAACCCTAATAAAAAGAGGGATAAATTCAGCTATAAATTTAGTAGAAAAGATATAGACGATGCAGAGCAGCGATTGATTAGGTTTGCACCCTACATAAAGAAAGTTTTTCCTGATACCTCAGAAGCTGATGGAATTATAGAATCTCCACTAGTTGAAATTCCTAAGATGAAAAGTTTTCTTGATTCAAGAGGAGAGACTTTTTCAGGTTGTCTATTTTTGAAGTGCGACAGTCATTTGCCAATTTCCGGGTCGGTGAAAGCAAGAGGAGGTATATATGAGGTTTTAAAACTGGCAGAGAAATTAGCTGTAAAGCAAGGTTTGTTAAAGCTAAATGATGATTATTCAATCCTGGATAGGGGAAAATTTAAGGAGTTCTTTGGTAAATATAGTATTGGGGTAGGCTCTACAGGTAATTTGGGAATGTCAATTGGAATAATTGGAGCTAAACTAGGTTTTCAGACAATCGTTCATATGTCAGCAGATGCAAAGGAATGGAAAAAAGCTGTTTTGCGTGATTCGGGAGTAACCGTTGTTGAATATGATGGAGATTATGAAAAGGCGGTAGCTCAAGGAAGAACACTGGCGGAAGCTAATCCTTACTGTCATTTTGTTGATGATGAAAACTCTCAAGACTTATTTTTGGGATATTCAGTAGCCGGAAGACGACTGGCCGGGCAACTTAAGGAGAAAAATATTATTGTATCACGGGATAATCCATTATATGTTTATATTCCTTGCGGTGTTGGTGGAGCCCCCGGGGGTATTGCTTTCGGAATCCGTGATGAAATCGGCGAAAACGCACACATTTACTTTGCAGAGCCGACTCAAGCACCAGCAATGACTTTGGGTCTTGTTACAGGACTTTATGACCGAATATCCAGTAAAGATGTTGGACTTTCCGGTGTAACTGAAGCTGATGGATTGGCGGTTTCCAGGCCTTCAGCCTTAGTTTCTCCAATAATGAATGACATGCTGGACGGATGTTTTACAGTTAATGATAAAGAGCTTTATTCGTACTTGACGAATTTGGCAGATTTAGAGAATATTTGGATTGAACCTTCTGCCTGTGCAGGATTTCCCGGACCAGGCAGACTTCAGGCAGAGATGGATGAAATTGTTAGAGGGACTCATATAATTTGGGCAACTGGTGGAAGTGCTGTTCCTGACAAAGCAATGAAAGAATATTATAATAAAGGCTTAGAAAAAGAGGTATAGTGTGAGAGACAAGTTTAAGAGCAAATATTTCCGATTATGGTTAACATATTTTCTTGTGGGAGTATCACTTATCGGGTTTAATTATATAATATCAAATATGGATACTATTTTGGGATTATTAGATAGACTAGGTGCTATTCTATTTCCTTTTTTGTTAGGAGGAGTACTGGCATACTTATTGTGTCCGGTGTATAACTTTGTAGTTAGGATTAGTTATCATGGATCTTTAGCTATGTTTAAAACAAAGGCAGGTACACTTAAGTTTGCAAGAGTTATAGGGTCAATTGCATCGATTTTTTTCTTAATAACTGTAGTAGGTGGTGTTCTGTGGATGATAATCCCGGAATTGATTAAAAGTATAATAAATATAATAGAATCGGCACCAGCTAATATAAATGAGCTTAAAAAAATATTGGAAATGAAGATTTCCGAGGGGGAGCTGGCATTTATGGGAGAGCCATTGAGGCAAGGTTTAAATAATTTTCAGGAAAGAGTTGTACAATGGTCTAAAGATGGTCTAATTGATGGACTTGACGTTTACTTAAAAAAAATAACAGAGGGAGTGTTGCTTACATTTAAAACTATACTCAACATAGTAGTTGCAGTGATAGTTGCAGTATATCTTTTAAATGGCAAGGAACTTTTTAAAGCACAGTTTAAGAAAATTATCATTGCGAGATTTTCTGAGACTAAGAGTGAATCTATATTTAGTTTTTTTAATTTTTGTAATAAAACTTTTGGAGGTTTTATAAATGGAAAAATTATTGATTCTGCAATAATTGGTGCACTGTGTTACGTTTCTATGATTGTTATCGGCTTGCCGTATCCACTGCTTGTAAGTGCCATAGTTGGAATAACTAATATAATTCCTTTCTTTGGACCTTTCATTGGTGCAGTGCCGGGGCTCTTCATAATATTGACAGTAAATCCTCTGCAAGCCGTGTATTTTGCAATAATGATACTTGTTATACAGCAATTGGATGGAAATGTAATCGGCCCTAAGATTTTGGGAGGAACTGTTGGGCTTCCAAGCTTTTGGGTCATGTTTGCTATAATTTTAGGGGGCGGTCTATTTGGATTCATTGGAATGGTTTTGGGAGTACCTGTATTTGCAATTATTTACTACTATTATCGGCTACATGTAGAAAATAGACTTATGATTAAAGATCATCCGGTTGATACAAGGGAGTATCAAAATTTTGATAAATATAATATTAAGAGGAAAGAACTATTATGAAAATAATCAAAAATTGTCTTATGGACCAATATACATCATTTAAGGTAGGAGGACCGGCTGATAGGCTGGTTATTGTTGATACAGTAGAAGAGCTTGCTGAGATTTTACATGAAATATCAGAAAGAAATCAGAAGTATTTAGTTATTGGAAATGGTAGTAATACTTTGTTTACAGATAATGGATTTCAAGGAACTGTAATTAAACTCGGAGAGGGATTTGCAAAAATGATAGTTCAAGGCTGCCAAATTACCGCAGGGGCAGCAACCTTAGTTTCCAGCCTGGCGAGGTTTGCTTTAGAAAAATCCTTAGGAGGATTTGAACCTCTAAGTGGTATTCCGGGCAGTATAGGTGGTGCTGTGTTTATGAATGCAGGTGCTTATGGTGGAGAAATTAAACAGGTTGTTTCTAAAGTATATGCTATGCAACCTGATGGCTCATCGGCAGGGTGGGTAGAAGGTGAAGACCTGCAACTAGGATATAGAACAAGCAGGTTTAAGAAAACAAAAGAGATAGTCTTACAAGTTGTAATCGATTTGTATAAAAATGATCTTAATGAAATTAAGATGAAAATGAACGACTATACGGAAAGACGAAATAGCAAGCAACCTCTTGATATGCCAAGCTGTGGAAGTTTCTTTAAGCGACCGGAGGGGCATTTTGCCGGTGTGCTTATACAGAATTCAGGTTTAGCAGGATTTTCTATTGGGGGAGCTCAGGTGTCAGAAAAACACTGTGGTTTTTTAGTTAATAAAGGGAATGCAACAGCAACCGATGTTATTGCACTTAAAAATCATGTTCAGAAAACTGTTAAAGATAAATTCGGTATAGAGTTAGAACCGGAGGTTAGGATTATAGAATAATTTTAGAAGGGTTTAGAATATTGAATATATTTAAACACAATGGTAAAAAATACAGAATGATATGGGACTATCATACTCATACGGTCTTTTCTCATGGAAAAGGTACTATAGAAGATAATGTTAAAGTGGCGATTGAAAAGGGTCTTGATAAGTTAGCTATATCTGATCACGGACCGGAACATTTAACATATGGAGTGAAAAGAAAAAACTTCTCTGTAATGCGTGAAGAAATTGATAGACTGAATCAAAAATATCCTGAAATATCTATATTTCTAAGCGTTGAAGCAAATATTGTCAACTATGGTAACAACATAGATGTGATGGAAGAAGAGAAGAAATTTTTCGATTTTATTCACGCGGGATATCATTTCGGTATATTAAGAGGATATATGATCGGGAACTGGCTTTGGGCCCACAGAATAGGAAAGATTCTGGAGAAAAAACTAATTAGGAAAAATACAGAAATGATGGTATCGGCCATTGAAAAAAACAAGATAAAGATTTTGACTCATCCTGGAGATAAAGCACCCATATATTTAGACAAGGTGGTAAAGGCGTGCGAAAGGACGGGGACTCTGATGGAAATTAATCCTTGGCATGGTCATCTTACTGTGGACGAACTGGTATTTTGTAAAGACTATGATGTTAATTTTTGTATAAGTAGTGATGCTCATGATCCAAGGCATGTGGGTGGATTTAAAACCGGACTTTTGATGGCTTTTGATGCAGGTATTGATATTGACAGGATAGTAAATGTTGAGGAGGTATAAAGATGGAAACCATTGAAAACTCTGAAAAAATGTCAGTTTTTTTAGTGACGGGACTTTCCGGCGCGGGCAAGACCGTTGTGGCGGACTGGTTTGAGGATAAAGGATATTACTGTGTAGATAACATGCCTCCATCTTTAATTAAAAATTTTATTGACCTCTCAATGAGATCCAGTACAGTAAATCGCGTTGCTATAGTAGTGGATGCCAGAGGGGGAGAGTTTTTTGAGGATTTACTATCGGTTGTGGAAATCCTTAAAAAGGATAGCAAAATTAAATTAAAAATATTATTTATGGAAGCAAGTGATAAGGCTCTCATGCGGAGATTTAATGAGACCAGAAGAAATCACCCTCTGTATATGGGAGCGGCAGATGCAAAAGTTATTGAAAAAGAAAGAGAACTTCTTTCCGGTATAAGAAAAGAAGCAGATTTTGTGCTTGACACCACCGGCATGAAAGTAGCTAATTTAAAACAGGTACTGGATAATGCTTTTCAAAATGATATACCGAAAATCCCTTTTACTGTTAATGTTCAATCTTTTGGGTACAAAAGAGGTTTGCCTGAGGCGGCCGATGTAATCTTTGATGTAAGATTTATTCCCAATCCATATTATGTTCCCACTTTGAAGAAATTGACCGGAAAAAATAAAAGAGTAAGAGATTACGTAATGAGGCAAGATATTGCTTTGTCATTTAGAGAAAAGTTCATGGTGGGAATAGAAACTTTAATTCCATATTATCAAAAAGAGGGGAAAAATCACTTGAATATTGCTTTTGGCTGTACTGGTGGACAGCACAGATCCGTAGCAATGGCCGAATATATAGCAGATAAATTAAAGAAAGATGGATATCAAGTTACTTTAGAACATCGCGATATTAGATAGGCTTTGAGCATAGATTTAACAAGCCCTTGAATAAAAGTTGTTTAAATGATACAATAATGACTATCTTGAGTGAACACCTAGGTGACTAGGTTAAAAAAGAAATATTTTTTTTTTAAGGAGAAGAAATGGAAAAACTTATTATCAGTGCTTGCATTTGCGGTGCAGAAGTAACCAAAGAACAGAATCCTGCAGTTCCTTACACTGTAGAAGAAATTGTTAGAGAGGCTAAATCAGCTTATGATGCTGGTGCAGCATTAATTCACCTTCACGTTAGAGAAGATGATGGAACTCCAACACAGAGCAAGGAAAGATTCCAGGAATGTGTAGATGCAATTCGCAAGGAATGCCCGGATGCAATCATTCAGCCCTCCACAGGCGGAGCAGTTGGTATGACTGACATGGAAAGATTACAGTCAACAGAAATCCAGCCTACGCCGGAAATGGCTACACTAGATTGCGGAACATGCAACTTTGGTGGAGATGAAGTATTCACAAACACTAATACAACTATTGAAAACTTTGCTAGAATCCTTAAAGAAAGAGGAATCAAGCCTGAGTTAGAAGTTTTTGATAAAGGTATGATTGACCTAGCTCTTAAGGTAGCAGATAGAAAAGGCCTTCTTGTGCATCCTCTACACTGGGATTTTGTTTTAGGTGTACAGATGGATGCTACAGTTAGAGACCTTGTATACATGGCAACATCTATTCCTGCAGGTTCAACATGGACTGCAACAGGTCTTGGGAAAAATGCATGGCACATTGCAGCTGCAACGATTTCTATGGGTGGTCACGTTAGAGTTGGTTTTGAAGATAACCTATACATGGAAAAAGGTGTTTTAGCTAAGAGCAACGGAGAAATGGTAGAGAAGGTTGTAAAGCTTGCTAAACTTCTGGGAAGAGAAGTTGCCACTCCGGATGAAGCAAGAGAAATTTTAGGTCTGGCACCAAGAAAGTAAGAAGGTGTCTTTCTTACATTTGCGGTGTTAGATACAATAAAAATTAACATAGTGGGATTTAAAAAGGGGGGACGAAATGTCCCCTTTTTTATACAATACATATTTATTTGTGCGTATGAAGATTAAAGAGGAGATAATATATCATGTCCTTTGGTCAAGAAACTAAAAATGAATTAGCTAGAATTTTAGTAGAAAAAAATTGCTGCAAACTTGCTGAAATTGCCAGCTTTATTAGAATGGTGGGAAGTATAGGGCTTGCAGGGGGTGGAAAATTCAATATCATACTAAAAACAGAAAATGCAGCTGTTGCACGACATTTTAAGGTGCTCTTAAAAGAATATTTTAAAGTGGAAGCAGATCTCGAGTACGAAGAAGGTGGGAATTTGACTAAAGGATTAGTATATATTCTGAAGATAACACCTGATATGGGCAGCGAGGCTATTTTGCGTGAAACAGGGATTCTTATGTTGCGACAGGGAAACAACTATATTTCGGATGGTATATACCAAGGACTGATTCGCACAAAATGTTGCAGAAAGAGTTATTTGCGTGGGAGTTTTCTTGGAGCGGGAACTATCAGTAATCCGGAAAAAAGCTATCAAATGGAGTGGCGATGCGGCAGTGAGCGAATGGCTAAGGATCTACTCAAGCTAATTGGAAGTTTTGAGGCCTTGGAAGCAAAAACAACGAAACGAAAAAATCAATGGATAGTTTATGTTAAGACTGCGGGTTACATTAGAGATTTGCTAACCATTATGGGGGCATATGGAAAGGTATTGGAACTAGAGAATGTGATTATAACAAAAGAGCTTAGAAGTGAGGCTGTGCGTATGACTAACTGTGATACGGCTAATATGGATAGAGTAATTAGTGCTTCTGAAAGACAAATTGAAGATATCCGGAAAATAATTATGAATAAGGGTGAAGACTTTCTACCTGAGAAATTAAGAGAGGTTGCGCTGCTGAGGCTTGATAACCCCGAAGCCAGTCTGAGCCAATTAGCAGAGATGCTAAGTCCGCCTATGAAAAAGTCGGGTGTCAATAATAGGCTAAAGAAAATAAGTGAAATTGCTGATTCATTGTAAGTGAAAATTTAAAGCAAATAAAACACTCAGATGTTTATATCTGAGTGTTTTGATACATTTCACTATCAAATACAATATTATGTTTTGCCATTTTTTCGTAGAGACTTGTTCTACTAATACCTAAATTTTTAGCACTTTGACTTCTGTTCCCATTTGTCGTTATGAGCATATTTAAGATAATCTTTCGCTCAATTTTATAAATTTGTTCTTGTAGACTTAGTTTATCTAGATCTTCGTTATATCTTGACATGTGTCCAGGGAGATGTCGAGAGTGAATCAGGCCGTCTCCACAAACAAAATTTCCTGCTCCTTCGATAATGTTCTCAAGTTCTCTGATATTACCGGGCCAGCTGTAGTTCATCAAGTACTCCATAGCTTTTTTTGTTATACCGTTTATAGGAGTACGTGTGGGCATATTAGATTTTTTTATGAAATGATCGACAAGCAATGGAATATCATCTGGACGCTCCCTGAGAGGAGGGATTGTTAATTGAACAACGTTAAGTCTATAATATAGATCTTCTCGGAATTGTTCTTTTTCAATCATTTCGGATAAATTCTTATTCGTAGCTGCGATAATACGTACGTCTATTTTGTCAAGTTCTGATGATCCAATTCTTCTCAGTTCTTTTTCTTGTATTACTCTAAGCATTTTAGCTTGCATCGGGAGAGACATTTCGCTAACTTCATCTAAGAAGAGCGTTCCTCCATTGGCAACATGCATAAGTCCTAGTTTACCGTTTTTATTTGCACCGGTAAAGGAGCCCCCCACATAACCAAAAAGTTCAGATTCTAGAAGTTCATGGGGGATTGCGGCACAGTTTAACGAGACAAATGGACTATCTCGCCTAGGACTTTCCATGTGAATCGTATGAGCATATAGTTCTTTTCCCGTACCGCTTTCACCGTATATTAGGATGTTAGACCTTCCTTTTCCTATAGCTTGAATTAATTCTTTAGAACGTTTTATTTGATGGCTTTTACCTACAATATCATCAATGCTATATTTTGCTTTATTACTACTGTTAAATTTATCTTTATAGTAATTCAGCTCTTCTGTAATTTTAGCTACTTTTTTGTATAACGAAACCAATTCTTGGGTGTCTGCGAAGACAACTCTTCCATATGCACCAACAAGCCTATTCCCGTCCATAATAGGGATTCTGTTAGCAACCATCTTACGACCATTAATATCTTGCATCGATTCCATTTCAGGAATTCCTGTCTTTGCCACTATATGCATTCTTGTATTGCTTATTATTTTTGTTACATGGGTACCTATAGCGTCTTCTCTTTTAGTACCAAGAAAATTAGCATATGAACATGATAAATCAACTATGTTGCCAGTCGTATCAACTATTATAAGCCGTTCACCGGAATCGTTCAGGAGAATATGGGATAATAGTTGTATGCTTTTTTTATCATCAATTGTCAAGTTCATAGTTGCCCTCCGATAAATATACCTTAAAATCTATAAGCCCTGAACACATTATAACATGCTCAAGGCTTACAAACGAGATTTTATTTTCATTATTGAAAAGGAATATTGGGTATAGAAATGTAAACCGGCATCCTTATAAAAATTATTTGCTTGTTTATTCCCGTTAATATACTAGATGAACCTATTTGGAATTATCATTGTAAAGAGTCTTAGATAATTTTGTGAACATTTTATCTCGATATTTAATCAATTCGTCATCTTTACCTTCTGAATAGTCATAGAATCCGCTTTCTTTTTTAACTCCGTAGTTGCCATTTTGATAGGCATCTTTTAGTAATCCAAATGGTTTATCTTCATTGCAGAGATCAGCAAAAAGGTATGATGAGATATTATAGAATATGTCAAGTCCACCCAAATCTGCTACTTGAAAAGGTCCTAAGCAGGCATATCGTATACCTAAACCATATTTCATTACATCATCAACGGCTGATGCAGATGCTATCTCCTGTTCAACTATGTTAAGACATTCCCTCATGATTGCAAATTGTATTCTGTTTAAAACAAATCCGGGTGCATCATTCACAATAACCGGTTTTTTGTTTACTTTCAAAGCTAGTTCTTCAATTACTTTTGCATTTTCTGGATTTGTTTTTTCACCACAAATAATTTCAATGAGAGGTATTATATGCGGTGGATTAATCCAATGCATCCCTGCAAATCTTTGTGGATTTTCAACTACTTCAGCTATTTTGCTTATGCTAAGTCCTGATGTGTTTGAGCAAAGGATTACATCCTCATCTACAATTCTAGACACTTTTGTCCAAAAGTCATGTTTTACATCCAGTTTTTCCAAAATAGCTTCAATCACGAAATCTGCATCCGAAAATTCATTTATATCCTTTGTGTAATGAATTCGCTTTAGCAAAGCCTCAGATTCTTCTTGAGTGAGAATCTTTTCTTGAACTTCTGTATATTGGTTTAGGGCAATAAGACTTTTTGCTTTTTCTAAGGCTGTATCATAGATGTCATAAAGAGTAACTTCAAAGCCGTATTTGGCAAAGGTTTCTCCCATAGAAGCTCCCATTGTGCCCGCACCTGCGATTACAATTTTGTTGATATCTCTCATTTCTTAATCCTTTCTATTTGAAAAGCCTAAACTATACCAATCGAGCCTAAGATAATTATCGCAATTACGGCAATAATAGGAATTACAACGGTGCACATACCGATGTTTTTATAACACTCCTTATGTGTCATGCCTGTAATTCCCAATAAGGTAATAACTGCTCCGTTATGAGGAAGTGTATCGAGTCCACCACATGCGATTGCAGCAACCCTGTGTAAAACCTCAGGACTTATTCCGGATTCTTGAGCCTTTGCCATGAAAGTTGCGGAAAAAGTCTCTAGGGCGATAGAAAGTCCACCTGAAGCGGATCCGGTAATACCAGCTAGAGTAGAAGTTGAAATTGCTTCACCAATTAAGGGGTTTGAAGATATCTCCTGCATCAAGCCAGCGACAATGGCAAATCCACCTAATCCCTTGATAACATTACCGTATCCTACTTCAGAAGCTGTATTCATGACTGCAAGAAATGAACCTTGCACACCATCTTTGATAGTATGCATTATTCCTTTTGGAAATCTTGAGTAGTTTAAGGTAATGGAAAGAAGAACTCCTAAAATTAATGCGTAAAGAAGACTCCAGTTACCTAAGACGGCATTGATATTAGTGTTAAAATCACTTTCTAAATAAGAACTGTCTATGTTTGGGAATACTAGTTTTGAAAAAATTAAATTACCAACTATTACAACAATTATAGGCAAGATTGCAGATATAAAATTAGGTAAGTTAGTTGAATCGCATTGTGCGATATGGTCATTCTCGTGGATACCATATCCTTCACCTGCAGCTCTTGCCTTTTTCAGTCTTGAATTAATCCAGAATACACCTCCGAATAGCATAATAGCGGTGGCAATTATGCCTAAAATAGGAGCTGCAAAAGCATCGGTTCCAAAGAACTTCATTGGAATAGCATTTTGAATCTGTGGACTACCTGGAACAGCGGTCATAGTAAAAGTAAATGCACCAAGAGCAATACATGGTGGCAGTAATCTCTTTGGTATACCGGCAGCTTTAAACAATGCTGCTCCAATAGGATAAATTGCGAAAGCAGCTACGAAAAGAGAAACACCACCGTAGGTTATGATTGCGCATGATAGAACAACTGCCCAAATTTCTTTTCCTTTACCCAGTCTACAAGAAATGAAATTAGCAATAGATTGAGCTGAACCAGTATCATCCATTACTTTTCCAAAGAGCGCACCGAGTAAAAACATAGGGAAGTAAGACTTTACATAGTTAGCTAAACTCACCATAAACCGTTCAGTGTAGGTTGCAAGTAAGTGAGACGGCTCGCCTGCAAATCCTGCAAATATAACAGCAACAAGAGCAAGTAGTGGAGCCAACAAAATAACAGACCAGCCTTTATAGGCTAGATACATCAGCAAAGCTAATGAGATGATTATACCAATAATACCTATAGCACTTGACATATTTTCCTCCTAAATTTAAAAATTGTTTATAAAGCAAATTCATATTTAACTAAATTACATTAGTTTGCTGTCCAGCCACCATCGATAGGAATAGCAGTACCTGTAATGGACTCAGCAGAATCTGAACAAAGGAAAAGGACCATATCTGAAATAACCTTTGGATCAAGCATTTTCTTAACGGCTGCTTTTTGAAGCATAATATTAGCAATTACATCCTGTTCTGATATTCCGTGAGTTTTCGCTTGGTCCGCAATCTGCCCGTCTACCAAAGGAGTTCTAACATACGCAGGACAAACTGCATTTGCAGTTATTCCGCAGGAACCGCCTTCCATTGCAGTAGTTTTTGTTAACCCTACAAGACCGTGCTTTGCAGATACATAAGCAGATTTATATTCCGAAGCGACAAGTCCATGAATTGATGCCATATTGACGATTCGCCCCCAATTTTGAGATTCCATGTATTTCCAACAGTATTTTGTTAATAAGAATGGTGCTGTAAGCATTAGATCAATAATGAATTTCCACTTGTCTTCAGGGAATTCAGCAATAGGTGCAACGTTTTGTATACCCGCAACGTTAGCTAGAATATTTACACTGCCAAATTCTTTAACAGTAGCTTCAACTAACTCCTTACATGAAGTTTCTTTGCTTAGGTCTGCAACAAAATATTTCGCTCCAATTTCATTTGCTGCTTCACGTAGTTTTTCTTCTTGAACATCTGCCATCATTACGCTCACACCTGCTTCTGATAATCCCTTTGCAACAGCAAAGCCAATACCGCTTGCAGCACCTGTCACAATCGCAATTTTCTTTCTTGTCATAGTTTTTTCCTTTCAGTAATAAATAGAATAAAATAATTGATATATCCTTTTAGTTTATAAAAAGTAATAGCATATATGCCGTTAAATCTGATCTAAGATAAAATATTGTCAGAATTATTTTGTGCACAGCATATAGTTCAGCAACTTGTGTGCCATTAATTTTAAATTAAAAAAAACAATTGAAATTTGAAGACTTGGTAAGATATTAAATTACAGCTTAGCTGGATAATAATAAAGAATGAGGCTATATCATTGAACGCATGTAAGGAAAATCGAACACATGTGTTAAAAAGTTGATTTACATGTAAGGAAAACTACACAGTTTTAGGGCGATATCTTTCGTGTATTATCTGATACAGCTAGAAATTGGAGCTTTAACTTAATGTGTGTTCAGAAAATATTACATCAGAAAAATATATAGAATAATGATTTTGCGAATCATAATTAAAATTAATATGAAAAAATAATTCGAAGCGAAATATGTTGACACAGGCTAACTTAGTGTGATATCATGCTTCCGATAGTTAGTATACACTAACTGAATGCAATTTTTAAACAAATATTTAAAGATAATATTTAGATCATATACAAGATAGGGAGGATCAATGACAGGAAGACAAAAGGTAGCAATAGGAATCATCTGCACTTTGTTGACAGGGGCAATAATTGTGATGGTTCAACAACATTTTATTAATAATAAATCAGTGCCGGAAAGCAAAACAGAAAAGAAGATAAAAAATATTAAAGAAAAAGATATTTCCAGACTTAAAGATGGAGAATATACAGGTGAAGCTAATGGCTATGGCGGGATAATTAAAGTAAATGTTACTATTAAGAATGGAAAAATCGCTAAAGTTGATGTAATATCTCATAACGAGACTCCGGAATATTTTAAAGCAGCTAAAAAAATTATAGACAATATGATTGCAAAAAATTCCTTTGACGTGGATAGTGTATCCGGTGCAACTATTTCATCTAATGCGTTGAAAGAGGCTGTTGCAGATGCACTTTCAAAAGCAGGATTAAAAAATACAGTTTCAAAATTAAAAAATACAAAGAAAAATGGTCTTACAGCAAAGAATATAAGGGTAAGTGCTCAGAGCTTAAGAGGTAGCTTTGCTGTACCTATTCAAGGCTTAAAAGATGGAGACTATACAGGGTCCGCAAGTGGATGGAGTATACTTCAAAACGGCGGCAATATACCTATTACAGTTGTAGTTCATGTTAGGGGAGGTGTGATTGCATCCATAGACGTAAGTGGAGCGGGGGAAACTCCAAGTTTTATGGCTATGGCTAAAGGAGTAATTCCTCAAATAATTAGAGGCGGAAAAGTAGACACGATAACCAATGCTACCTTCTCAAGTCGTGGAATAATTAATGCTGTTAATATTGCATTAAGTAAAGCAGCAAAAAACTCTTCTAGTGGCACTGTCTCAACCGTTCAGGTGAATGATGAATCTAATGGACGTGGTTCAGATAATCATCAAACTGATAGCACATCAAAACCTGGAAATGATACTGTCAATGGAGATAACACTAATAATACTAATAAAACATATATAAATTTAGATATTATTAAAGGTATTAAAGATGGAGATTATAGGGGCTCTGCAAGTGGGTGGAACATCATAGAGAACAAGGGTAATATCCCAGTTTCGGTAGTGGTTCACGTGCGAGGAGGAAAATTTTCAGGGATAGATGTAAGTGCCCCGGGAGAGACTCCGGAATTTTTGGCTTTAGCAAAAAAAGTAATTCCCAATATAATGGCCGGTGGACAAGTTGATACTGTAACCGGCGCTACTTTCTCAAGCCTCGGAATAATAGATGCCGTGAATAAGGCTATTGAAGTTGCCTTGAAGAATGATAAGGATGTTGTTCAACCAAATTCTCCTTCTAAGCCTAAGAAAAATCATAATGAAACCGGAGAAGAAAAAGATAAAAACACCGGAAGATTGGACAGTTCAAAAATTATCTTCAATGAAAATACAAAGTTAAAACCAGGTTCATATAGGGGAGTAGCAACTAGAGGACTATATTACAATGATCCTAAACGAGGAGGCGCTAATGAGGTTACCGTTGTAATAGGGGATGATGGGAAAATTAAGAAAATTACATCCCTTGTTTTTCGAGATGACATAGGTAATTTTACTTTGCCTGCATCAGTAACATATCCTATAATTCGTGACAGAATGTTTAAGATGCTCGAGCATAAATCAATTAAAGAAACCCTTGAAATGGATAAAATTCTCACAAAAAAAATAGACGAAAATAAGTCCGGCAAAGATAGTAAATTACCAAAAGACTATGACACTTTAACCGGAGCAACGGAGACTTGCAGTGGACATATATCTGCTGTAATAGATGCTTTGAGGAAATCTGCTCAAGCATATTCAGATAAATAAAATTGCGTAAAGGATAACACCTACACGCATACAAGATACGATGGCAATAATTGAATTTAAAAGAAAGGAATTGAAGTTTTGAAGTTAATTTTGGGATTACTATATGCATTAGGGTTTTACAGCTTATTTGCAAAAACAATAAAAAAGCATCCTATAGTCTTTTATCTAGGTACTTATTTTTGGATTGTTCTAGTAATAATGTATTATATTATGGATTTTGATAAATCTATGCCGGGTTGGTTTACCAGTTACTTTATGGATATCTTTCAAAGAGGAGTTTTCTCCACAACAACCTTTGTTATAGTTATGATGGTTGGCGTCTTTATAAAACCCAATAAATGGAGCAAGTCTATGATGAGTATAAGGGGCGAAATTTCTATTATGGGCAGTATATTTGTAATATGTCACAATGTTTTGTACGGAATAATATATTTCCCGGCACTATTTAAAAGCCCGGAACTTATGACTATTCAAAATAAAATAGCTGCAATTTTAACTTTAATTTTGTTACTATTACTTATTCCACTCTTTGTTACTTCTTTTAAGTCTGTTAGAAGGAAGATGAATGCAAAAAAATGGAAGAAACTACAGAGGTTAGCATATCCATTTTTTATGATAATATATGTTCATGTAATGGTTCTTTACTCTGCAAATCCATCTGCACATATGTTAGACATAGTCCTATATTCAGTAGTGTTCCTAGGATATGCTGCCTTAAGAATTAGAAAAGCTATAATTAAAAACAGTGAAAGAAAAATTTTAAATTAATATAACTGAAGATAAGGTTAAAAGAAAAAGGGAGTGTGTCAAAATACCATTATTTTTGACATACTCCCTTTTGTACTAAACGAAATACTATGTGGCTTTTATAAAAGTTATGATTTTGTAAAAATTTTGTTATAGTTCATTATTATTGTATTTTTCGTATGCCATCATATCGAAAAATCCTGTGCCACTTAAACAAAAAACAATTACAGGGCCATCACCATCGGAAGCAGGATATTTTGCTGCCTCTTTTAAGACTGCCTTGATAGCATGTCCACTTTCCGGAGCTGGTAAGATTCCCTCACATCTAGCAAAAATTGTGTTTGCTTCAAATACTTCATGCTGATCATATGCTCTTGCCTCTATAAGACCTTGATTGTAAATTTCGGATATAATTGGGCTCATTCCGTGATATCTAAGACCTCCGGCATGATTTGAAGGAGGTATAAAATCATAACCTAATGTATACATCTTGGCTAAAGGAGTAACTTTACCCGTATCACAGTAATCGTATTTATATTCTCCTTTAGACAGAGAAGGGCAGGATGATGACTCCGCAGCAATAAACTTATAGCTCTCTTCTCCACGAAGTTGTTTGCCTAAAAATGGTGCCATAAGACCGCCGATATTTGAGCCTCCACCCGCACATCCTACGATTATGTCAGGAGTGATCCCTATTTTCTCTAGCGCGGCTTGTGTTTCTAAACCTATAATGGTCTGATGAAGCATTACCTGATTTAAGACACTGCCAAGAACATATTTTGCTTTTGGCTTGCTTACAGCAGCTTCTACAGCCTCGGCTATGGCAACACCTAAGCTACCGGGGGTATCAGGGAGTTTTTCGATTAGATCCCTTCCTATTTTTGTAGTAGAGGATGGAGATGAAACAACTGAGGCCCCATATGTCTTCATTATTTCTCTACGAAAGGGTTTTTGCATGTAGCTGGATTTAACCATATAAACTGTTAAATCAATTCCCATCTGAATACAGCTCATGGAGAGGGCGGTTCCCCATTGACCGGCTCCGGTTTCTGTTGTAAGGGAAGTTAGACCCTCCTCCTTTGCATAGAATGCCTGAGGAATAGATGAGTTTAGCTTATGACTACCGCTTGTGTTATTACCTTCAAATTTATAGAAAATTTTTGCACCTGTGTTTATTGCTTCTTCCAGTTCTTTTGCTCGGATAAGAGGCGCTGGCCTATATGCAGCATACATTTTTCTAACTTGTTCGGGAATCTGGATATACTGTGTATCTTCATCTAGTTCCTGTTTTGCGCCCTCGTGTGTAAAAATCGTGGATAATTCCTCCAAAGTTACAGGATTCATTGTTTCAGGATTTAGGAGAGGGGCAGGTTTGACTTTCATATCTGAGCGAAGATTGTACCATGTCTTTGGTAATTCTGATTCATCTAGGTATATTTTTTTTGGTAGGGTATTTAAGTCTTTCATATTAGTTTCTCCTTATACAACAAAATATTTCTCTTCGATGGAATAACTGTTCCCAAGGACGGTTGTTTTGTAAAAATAAAAAACTCCTGTCCCAACAGCTTGCTGGGACAGGAGTGTAAGTTCTCCTGCGTTGCCACCCGGCTTAGCATGTCATTACGACATACTCACTCTAGCACGTGCCATCACACGCTGATTTCTGTAACGTAGAATCAACTCGTCGCACCTACTTCTAAACTGAATGTCATATAAATACTAAATATATTTATACAAGGCTAAGTGATTTAAGTTTAGTTTCAGATTGCCCTCGGAAGTCCATTCCCCTTAGACTTTCATATCACATCCCACCATACGTGACTCTCTTAATGAAAGTTGATTAAAGGTACTATTCTTCTTCAACAGTTTATAGATATAATAGACCAAATTTTGGGGCCTGTCAACAATATATTCTCAAAAAATATAGAAACTAACCTAATAATATGAAAAAATTGAAAGGTAATTGATTAGAATAAGAATCTAGTATTGAAATGAATATATATAAACTAATGACCCAAAGGTGTTTTGTGGAGATAAGGTCTTTCAACGGTACGGTCAGCAATAAAAAGTCTTATAAAGGCATAAATTAGAAATGGAAGCGCGCCCCACAAAGCATGAACATCTAAGAATTTACACATTATGGTAGAAATAATAGCTCCCATAAGGAACGTTCCGAGCATGCTCAAATGTTTTTTCCATCTTATAGATGCATTTTTATCTTTGTCTCTAAGGCTTTTTACTATATTTGAACCCACCTGTCTTACATGATTAGTTATAAAGGTAGTGGACATGGGGATGCCTTGACTTGCCCTGAAAGTATTAAATTGCATAGCACATATAAAGTTTAAAGAGATTTGACAAATCTGATCAGGAGCGGATTTTGGAAGTGCAGCAAGAAAGGCAATAACTAAAATCTCGATACCAACTAAAATTGTATCCCATCTCAAAAATTTAAATTTTTTTACTTTTTTTGCTAATATTTCGGATATTACAGTCCCTAGTAGATATGCAATTAAAGATGTAATTAAATAAAGGGTTTTCATCCACTGTCCATTGCCTAAAGCCATTCCAAGAAGTACTATATTCGCTGTCTGTGCATTACAGAAAATACCGCCACGGACTGAATACGTGTAAGCCCCATAGAATCCTCCAACAAAAATTAATGTAATAAAAATCCAGTGCTTTTCACATTCGAGATAGAACTTTTTATCATTGCAATTCATCTTAAAAACTTCACCAACCTTTAAAAATATATTTTACGTTTATCTAGAATTAATTGTAACACAGATATATAGTAATTTTAAATCAAAATATCCAATTATAAAATCACCCTTGAAAATTTTATTACTTAAAGTAAAATATAATATAACAAAGAGAAAAACGGGGGAGCTTTTTGCTGAGAGGGAATAATTTGACCTTATTCCGACCCTTGAACTGATTCGGATAATGCCGACGTAGTGAGTTTAATATAAGCATGTATGATTTCTCATTTTTCTTTTTAGTATATTGCTGACTTATTATTAAATTTATAGGAGGAATTATAATATGGATAGGAGAAAACTTAATGTTCTGGTAGAGGGTGGGATTATGGTTGCAATGGCCACAATTCTTAGCTATCTAAAAGTTTATGAAATGCCGCAGGGAGGATCAATAACAGCTGTGAGCATGCTCCCAATTATTTTGTATGCCACGAGATGGGGTGCCAAAGATGGTCTTATTGCAGCAATGGTTTATGGACTGCTCCAGTATTTATTGCAAGGAGGATTTTCAATTAGTCCATGGTCGTTTTTATTAGACTATCTTTTGTCATTTGGTGTTCTAGGTTTGGCCGGATTCTTTTACGGAAGTAAGAATAAAGCGATTATTGGAGCTGTTGTCGGCATTATAGCTAGATTTATATTGCTTGTTTTATCCGGCATTCTTCTATGGGCAGCGTATGCACCGAAAGGAGTTAGTCCTCTAAAGTATTCAATAATTTATAATGGAAGTTACATGCTTCCAGAGCTGGTTATTACAGTAATTGTTCTATATTTAATCTATCCGCAGGTGGATAAATTCTTCAAAAGAAAATAAATTCCAATTTAAGTAATAGATGATGGGCCACTTGTTTTATGGAGGTGCTTATGAAAAAAATAAATTTAGCGAATTTACCTACACCGGTATACCGTTTGGACAGACTAAGCAATGAACTAGGCAAAGAAATCTTTATAAAAAGAGACGATTATACGGGAGTAGAAATAAGTGGAAATAAAATCAGAAAATTGGAATATCTTCTGGCAGATGCTCTAAATAAGGGAGCAGACACAATAATAACTGCAGGTGCAATTCAGTCTAACCATGCTAGATCTACAACTGCAGCGGCAGTTCGTCTAGGTTTATCTGTCCAACTAGTCTTAAGTGGAGAAAAGAAAGAGTTTGAACAAAATTTTTTCTATGAGAGTTTCCTAGGAGCTAAGGTTAATATTATCTCAGAAGAAGAAAATGTTGACGTAAAAATGCAGGAACTTGCTAAGTCTTTAAAAGGCGAGGGAAAGTCTCCTTATATTATTCCTATTGGGGGCTCAAATGCATTAGGATCCATGGGATATGAAGAATGTTTTAAAGAGATTGTTAGTCACGAAAAACAACTTGGATTGGAATTTTCATCGGTAACTTGTGCTGTAGGATCTGGTGGAACTTATGCGGGTTTATTCCAGGAGAATCTTCGAGGAAGATATGGCAAAAAAATTATAGGCGTAAGTGTAATTAGATCTCAGAATTCATTTAGGGAAATTATTGGAAAGATTCTAGATGAATCCACCGATAAAACTTTTGTAAGATATATTCCTGAGGATATAACTATAAATGATAAATTTATTGGAGAAGGCTATGCACAATTCACAGCAGATGAAATTCAAGAACTAAGAGAAATAGCAGAACTTACAGGTATAATCTTTGATCCATGTTACACAGGTAAAGCTTTTAGAGGGTTTTTATACGAGATAAGCCATGGAATACTTAAAGATAATAATAATCATCTGTTTATACATACTGGCGGTTTATTTGGATGGACAAAGGAAGCCAGAGAAATGTTTCTTAAAGTGAATTTAGATTGAAAAGATCATCAAATATACATTTACAAGTTATTTTATCTAACTATTTTGTTTACAAATTCTTGCGTTAGGGTATATAAAATAAAAGGACATTCTTGGATAATCTCAAGATATCCTTTTGAAAGAGGAAACAAGGAGGTGCAGTATGAAAGTTAATATTTTAGGAAGAAACTACAGAATCTACGGCAAGCTCGAGGAAATAATCGAGAGCAAGCTAGAGAAATTGGGAAAGTATTTTTCTGACGACATTACTGCAAACGTAGTTTTATCTCATGTAGCAGGCAAGGATAAAATGGAAACAACAATTTCTGCCAAGGGTACGATTTTCCGTGCTGAGGAAATTTCTGATGATGTCCATGAAGCTATTGATAGGGTAGTAGATAAGCTTTCAAGACAGATGTCGAAATTTAAGGGGAAGTTACAGAAGAGATACCATGATAATAGAGCTTTAAAATTTGAGTTTTTACCTGAGGCAGAGGAAGAAGAAAAACAAGGCGAAATTGTTAAGACTAAGTCATTTGAACTTATTCCTATGGAGGCAGAGGAAGCAATGTTACAAATGGAAATGTTGGACCACGAGTTCTTTGTTTATCTAGATGCAAATGAGGGTACAGTAAATGTGATTTATAGAAGAAAAGATGGAAACTATGGCCTTTTAAAAACTCAATAAATACATAATCGAAAATCTTATCGAGCCCGAAAGGGCTCTTTTTGCGTCTTGGGAGAACTTTCAGCTTGACTTGAATTCTGTATGAAATGCATTTAGAATATTTTGAGTCATGCAAGATTGAAAAAAATCCATATTTGTAGTAAAATAATATGTGGATAAAACTCAAAAGAGGTAGTAAATGATGAAAGAATTCATAGATAATATAATATCAAGTATAGGTATAACTGATGTACTTGATATATTGATTGTAACCTATGTAATATATAGAATTTTAGGCTTTATAAAGGAGTCCAGGACACAACAGCTGGTTAAGGGAGTTCTTGTTCTTGTGATGGTATTTTTTATATCAGATCTTTTTAATCTGTATACTTTACATTGGATTCTGAAAGGAACGTTTACATTGGGAGTCATTGCATTGGTTGTTGTTTTTCAACCGGAACTCAGAAGAGGACTTGAGTATATGGGAAGATCAAAGCTTGTTCAGACACCTTTTGGAACTAATAATGTAAGGGTTGATATGCATGTAGCTGAAGAAATCCAAGACGCTGTAACTTTCTTTTCCAGATCAAAAACAGGATCTTTGATTGTATTTGAAAGGAGTACACCTCTAAAAGATATAATGGAGACGGGGACTTATCTGGATGCTGCTGTAAGTGCTCAAATGCTTGGAAATATATTTTATGAGGGTGCACCATTGCATGATGGAGCAGTTGTCATAAAGGGTGGAAGAATAGGTGCTGCAGGGTGTGTACTTCCTTTGACTTCTAATAAGAATTTGAATCCGGATTTAGGAACCAGACATAGAGCAGGAATAGGAATTACAGAAAACTCAGATGCTCTTGTGTTAATCGTTAGTGAAGAGACTGGAATAATTTCAAAAGCTGAAGAAGGAAGACTAACAAGGCGTTTGTCAAGAGAAGAAGTCGGCTCTTTATTGGTTGACTTTTATCGACCAAAGGAGGAAGCTGATACCTCTTTCATAAGACATATAAAGGAAAAAATTTATAGCTCTGATAATAAAGATAAGCACCTTAATGAGAGAGGAGATGATGGTAATGTTTAAGGATAAACGATACAATCTTCTATTCTCATTTGCGATAGCTGTTGTTTTATGGGCTTATGTAATTGGACAAATCAACCCTTCAACTACTAAAACATTCAATAACATTAAGATTAATCTTGAGAACCAAGGTGCTCTTGAAAACAGAGGCTTGGCAGTTGAAAGTATTACCCATGATGCTATTAATGTAACAGTGAAGGGTGAGAGATCAAGAATCCAAAACTTAAGAAAAGAAGATATATATGCTGAGGCTGATGTTTCTACAGCAGACCTCGGAAGTAATGAGCTGGTAGTTAATGTGAAAACTCCGGAAAAGGTTACATTGGAAAATAAAAATATGAGCAAGTCGACAGTTATAATAGGAGAACTTGTTTCTGAATTTAAGCCCGTTAAGATACATTATTCGGGCAGTAGGAGAGCAGGTGAAGAGCCTTATACTGTTTCTGTAAATCCTGAAAAAGTTTCGGTAAAGGGAGCGAGAGGTAATGTAGATAAGGTTGTAGAAGTTGTGGCTAAAGTACCACAAGATCAAGTAAGAGATAAGGAAACCTTGGTTGAAACACAGTTAATTCCTGTAGATAAAAATGGAAACGTTGTCAATTGGGTTACTTTGGAAACGTCAAAAGCGAAAATTAAAAGCGTGATCACCAAGACTAAGAAGGTTGAGCTGGAAGTTTCTATACAAGGAAATAATCCCGGAGTTAAAGTGGAAGTCCCTGAGTATATTATCGTCAAAGGATTTAGCGATGCAGTAAAGGGACTAACCAAAATTCAAACCGAGGCTATAGATGTTTCTGGATATGAACAAAACACGACTGTGGATATAAAGCCTATTTTACCGGAAGGTGTGAAAGTAGCATCGGGGAATAATTTAAAAGCAAAGATTATAGTTGAAGGAATAGAATCAAAAAATATTTCTTTCGACAAAAAAGATATAGAAATTAATGGTCTTGGGGAAGGTCTTAATGCAGATGTTTTAGAACAAGTGAGTATTCTGGTTGAAGGCAAGAAATCTGTACTAGCGGATATCAGCAAAGAAGACTTTTCTTTATCTATTGATCTTCAAGGATTAACTCAAGGTACACATCAGGTGAGCGTGAAGGTTACAAATAAAAAGGCAATAAAGAAATACACTGTGAAGCCTGAAAAGGTTGAGGTAGAAATAAAATAGATATAATACGCATTTCAAAAATAGGGAGTATTAAGGAGAATAAAAATGGGGAAATTATTCGGAACAGATGGTGTTAGGGGAATTGCTAACAT
Source organism: Eubacteriales bacterium KG125 (assembly GCA_050908895.1). GTDB lineage: Bacteria > Bacillota > Clostridia > Peptostreptococcales > Anaerovoracaceae > S5-A14a. Next base: position 727,866 of record CP171222.1, read on the forward strand.
TGATTTGACACCAGAATTGGCATTTAGATTAGGAAAAGCAGGAGCTACAGTTCTCAAAAAAAACAGCAAGAGACCAGTATTTGTGATAGGTATGGATACAAGAATCTCTGGGGACTTGTTAGAAAATTCAATTACAGCAGGTATTTTGTCTGTAGGAGGAAATGTTATTAAAGTAGGAGTTGTTCCGACTCCAGCTGTAGCGATTTTAACAAGGCATTATAATGCAGATGCAGGTATTGTAATTTCTGCATCCCATAATCCTTTTGAATACAATGGAATAAAATTCTTTAATGGAGAAGGCTTTAAGTTGGATGATGAGATTGAAGCCAAAATAGAATCTTTGGTTTTAGATAGAGATACCGAGATAAGAAGATCCTCTGGAGATGAAATTGGTAGATGCATCGATGGAAGTCAGAATGCTCTAGATTTTTATGAAGATTTTCTAGCTAATACAATGGACAGGAAATTAGATGGGCTTAAAGTTGTATTGGATTGTGCCAACGGAGCTTCATATAAGATAGCACCAGATATATACAGACGGCTTGGAGCTGAAGTGACTGTAATAGGAGATAATCCAAACGGTTTAAATATTAATGAAAAAATAGGATCAACACATCCCGAAAAACTTCAGCAAAAAGTTGTTGAAGTTGGTGCGGACATAGGCCTTGCTTTTGATGGTGATGCTGATAGACTTATCGTTGTTGATGAAAATGGGAATGTTGTTGATGGAGATAAAATAATTTGTCTATGCGCAAAAATGTTAAAAGACTCCGGACAATTAGTAGATGATAGAGTCACATCTACAGTAATGAGTAATATTGGATTCCATAAGTTTTGTGAGAAAAATGGTATATCTGTAGACGTTACAAAAGTAGGTGACAGATATGTTCTTGAATCTATGATAGAGACAGGATCAATTATAGGTGGAGAACAATCAGGGCACATTATTTTCCTAAATCATACGACAACGGGAGATGGCGTATTGTCGTCCCTCCAGTTTCTAAAAATTCTTATGGATTCAGGCGAAACGCTTTCTGAGCTTGCAAGGGAGGTTAAACTTTTCCCTCAAGTTCTAGAAAATGCTAAAGTAGCTAATTCAAATAAAGAGATATTTATGAAGGATGAAGAGATTATTGCAGCTATGACAGAGGTTGAAAAGGCTGTAAGCGGTGAAGGGCGCCTACTGATAAGGCCTTCGGGAACGGAGCCTGTAGTTAGGGTAATGATTGAAGGAGAAGATATAGAAATCATACACAAGCTAGCAGTAGACTTAGCAGATTTAATTAGTAGCAAGTATGCATAACTGGGCTCAACTTTTAATAAAGCGATAAATTCATTGAAATAAATTTAAATAGGAGATTATATTATGTGTGGAATAGTTGGATATATAGGTAAAAACAATGCTAAAGATATTGTCCTTGATGGTCTAGCAAAACTAGAATACAGGGGTTATGATTCTGCAGGGTTTGCATTAATTAATAATGGTAAAATAGCATCTGAAAAAATTGCAGAATCAGATGATAAAAATAAGTCAAAAATAGCGCAACTGAAGGAGGTTACGGCTAATAAATATAATGATGCTAACATGGCAATTGGTCATACTAGATGGGCAACTCATGGTGTTCCATCTGTTTTAAATGCCCATCCTCATATTAGTAATGATGGTAAAATAGCTATTGTGCATAATGGCATCATAGAAAATTATGTGGAAATTCGCGAAGAATTAGCCAAGGACTATGGTATTAGGTGTAAAACCGAAACTGATAGTGAGACTATTGCTCAGTTACTTTCAGTATTTTGTGCAGAGGGACTTAATCTAGTAGATGCTATGTTTAAAGCAAGTGATAAGATGAAAGGTGCCTATGCGATTGGAGCGATACATGAAGAAGAACCTACTAGGATTGTTGGATATAGAAAAGATGCACCTATGATAGTTTGTCATAATGAAGAGGGAAGCTTTATTGCATCGGATATGACTGCTGTTTTAAAATACTCAAAGGATGTTGTTTTTTTAGAAGATGATGATTTGGTTATCTGTGAGGCAGATTCTATGAAGATTTTTGATAAAAATAGACAGCAGGTTAACAGGGAGTCTTTCCATGTTGATTGGAGTATAGAAGCTGCAGAAAAAGGTGGATATGATCACTTTATGCTTAAAGAAATTCATGATCAACCAGAGGTTTTAAGAGATACACTTGCTAGAAGAATTACAGAATCAGGGGATATAAAACTTGACGGAATTAGTTTAACCTTAGAAGATTTAAATAATATTGATAAAATTTATATCGTAGCTTGTGGTACGGCATATCATGCAGGGATGATTGGTAAAGCCTTAATTGAGAAGTGGGCAAAGATTCCTGTAGAGGTTGATGTAGCGTCAGAGTTTAGATATAGAGATCCGCTAGTAGATGAAAGAACTTTGTTTATAGCTGTAACTCAGTCAGGAGAAACATTAGATACTCTTATGGCCTTAAGAGAGGCCAAAAGCAAGGGTGCTAGAGTTTTATCCATAGTTAATGTCGTTGGTAGTTCAATTGCCAGGGAATCGGATGATGTCTTTTACACTTGGGCAGGTCCAGAGATTGCCGTTGCATCTACAAAGGGCTATACAACACAGCTCATGTGTCTTTACCTTATAGCTCTTTATTTGGGTAATATCAAGGGAACTATTTCCAAAGAGTATCAAAAAAGTATAATCGAGGAGTTAAAAGGGATACCTGAGAAAATTAGATTAATGATCTCGGATGAGTCAGAGGTTGAGAAACTAGCTAACGAAATTAAGGATAAGGGACAAATTTTTTATATCGGACGTGGCCTTGATGCAAATGTGGCTCTTGAAGGGTCATTGAAATTAAAGGAAATATCATATATAAACTCATTTGCAATTGCAGCTGGTGAACTAAAACACGGAACTATTGCTCTTATGGATAAAGATACAATTGTATTTGCCTTAGCAACGCAGGACAAGTTGGCGGAAAAAACTTTATCTAATATAGTTGAAGTATCTGCTAGAGATGCAAGCGTAGTAGCCATCACAAAAGAAAAAAATAATTTCTTTAAAGATGCAAGTAAGGATGTTTTGTTTATTCCTGAGTGTAAGGATGAAGTATCACCACTTCTTTCAGTTATACCTCTGCAGTTAATTGCCTATTTTGTTGCTAAAGCTAGAGGCGAGAACATTGATATGCCACGAAATTTGGCAAAAAGTGTGACAGTAGAATAATTTGTTAATAAATTAAATTTTAAAATGGAGCCATCATATGAATAATTACGATATTAAAGATATTAGATTAGCACCTTCCGGACATCAAAAGATTGAGTGGGTTAGAAAAAATATGCCGATTTTGAGAAATTTAGAAGATGAATTTCGAGAAAGCAAACCTTTTAGAAATGTTAGAATTTGTCTATCTGTACATCTTGAGGCGAAGACTGCATATTTATGTAAGGTTCTAGAAGTCGGTGGAGCGGATATGAGTATTACTGGTTCTAACGTTTTATCTACGCAAGATGACGTAGTTGCAGCTCTGGCTGACTCTGGACTTAAGGTATATGCAATTCACGGAGAGTCGCAAGAGGACTATGTAAAACATATTGAGATGTGTTTAGAACATAAGCCTAATATCATAATAGATGATGGATGTGACCTTGTTACATTTTTACATAAAAAGAGACCTGATTTAGCAGAGAATGTGTGGGGCGGCTGTGAGGAAACCACAACAGGTATAATAAGGCTTAAGGCAATGGGTAAAGAGGGTGTATTAAAATTCCCAATGCTCGCGGTTAATGATGCTGACTGTAAGCATCTTTTTGATAACAGATATGGAACTGGACAGTCTACTTGGGAATCAATTATGCATAATACAAACCTAATTGTTGCTGGCAAAAAAGTAGTGGTAATTGGATATGGATGGTGCTCAAAGGGGATTGCAATGAGAGCAGCTGCTATGGGAGCTCAAGTTATAGTAACAGAAATTGATCCAGTAAAAGCTATGGAAGCAAAGATGGACGGATATAGTGTAATGCCTATGGGAAAAGCTGCTCATTTTGGAGATTTCTTTGTAACGGCAACAGGTTGCTGCAAAACAATAACTGTTGATCATATGCTTTCAATGAAAGATGGAGCGATTCTCGCAAACGCGGGACATTTTGATACGGAGATCGATATGGCGGGACTAAAGAAAGCTGCGGTTGAAGTAACTCCTTCGAGGGAAAATATAACTGGATTTACATTAAAGAATGGGAAAACTGTACATGTTCTAGCTGAAGGAAGGCTGGTTAACATAGCAGCATCCAATGGACATCCGGCAGAAATCATGGACTTGAGCTTTGCAGTGCAAGCACTATCAGCTTTGTATATTTTGAGAAACCATAAAGAGCTTCCAAAAGATGTAGTAGATGTAAGTGGAGAGATTGATGAAAAAATTGCTCAAATGAAACTGAAATCATGGGGAATAGAGATAGATAAATTGACTGAAGAACAAGAAGAGTATTTGAAGTCTTGGGATGTATAAAATAGTAAAGGAGGTTTGTAATGAACAAGGACAATGTTAATTTCGAACAAATAAAAGATACTGCAGCGAAAGCTTTAAAAGAGTTTTTGGAAATTGCAAAACTCAAAGAAGGAAATATTCTTGTTATAGGTTGTTCTTCAAGTGAGATAAAAGGCGCAAGAATTGGTAAAGGCTCTGACATTAATGCTGCTCAGGCTGTATATGAAGGTATATATCCTATCCTTAAGGAAAAAGGAATATATTTAGCTGTACAAGGATGCGAACACATAAATAGGGCTATTTTCATAGAACGTGAGGCAATAAGACCATGGGAAGAAATTGTAAACGTGGTGCCTCAACTCCACGCAGGAGGATCTTTTAGTGTTACTTTTTATGAAAATGCTAAAAATCCTGTTGCACTAGAACGCATAAAGGCGGATGCGGGTATTGATATTGGAGATACTTTGATAGGAATGCATTTAAGGGATGTTGCAGTTCCCGTTAGACTTTCTATTAAAGAAATTGGCCATGCTCATCTAACCTGCGCACGTACTAGACCTAAATTCATAGGTGGAGAAAGAGCTGCGTATGATTTGACTCTTGCTGGAAAGGATAACAGGAATGTATAAGACAGTATTTGTTTGCTTTGCAGAAGGTTTTGAGGAAGTTGAAGCAGTAACAGTAGTTGATGTATTAAGACGCGCTAACATTAATGTACTAACAATATCCTGTGATAAAAAGAAAGTTGTCGAAGGTTCTCATGGTGTAAAAATAGTATGTGATGAACTTCTGGATAATTTAGATGAGGTAGATATTGAAGATTCTTTTGGAGTGATAATTCCAGGAGGAATGCCGGGAGCAGATAACTTAAAGAATTCCGATGGAACAAGATATATGCTTCAAGATATGATGGATAAAGGTAAACTAGTTGCTGCAATTTGTGCAGGTCCAATAGTCCTTCAAGAGGCTGGAATTATAGAAAACAAGAGAGTTACATCTTATCCAGGATTTGAAAAAGAGCTAATAGGTACAAAGTATATTGAAGATTCTGTTGTTGTTGATGGAAATTTGATCACGGCTAGAGGTCCAGCCATTGCTATGGATTTTGCTTTGACAATTGTAGAACACCTATGTGGAACCGAGACAAGATATTCTCTTGCAAAAGAACTATTAAAATAAATGATAAATAGGGCTCTATGATCCTAAATAGGTAAGCATAAATTTTAATTCTAACAAAAACCCCCTTGCATGATTGACTGAAAACAACTATGTTTGTCAACCTAAAGGGGGTTTCTAAATTCGATTTTCTATAAGGCATTAATTAAATTTATAAATTATTTCTTAATTAACTTGAGAATGAATAATAGAATCACTGAACCTAGAACAGCTACTAATATAGATCCAATATTTATTCCTGTCATATCACCATTTCCACCAAGTGCATTCATTACAAATCCACCAATAAAGGCACCAAGTATACCTACGAAGATATTAGCAAATAGGCCCATTTGTTCATTTTTGCCCATAATCATACTTGCAATCCATCCTGCTAAGCCACCAACAATTAACCATGCTATAATTCCCATAGTATTCCTCACTTTCTTTCTATCTAAATTTATAATATCAGCTTTAAAGCCAATTAACATAACTTAGATCTGTTTACACTGGAGTTCAATTTATTTATGTTACATATATACCATAAATGCTAAAAATTAAACATGTAAATTCACAAGTAAATACTGGATTAACTGAAAAATCTAAAAACTCCTTTTACCTGGCCTAAAATTTTCACATCGTGGACTATAATTGGTGACATTTCATCGTTTTCTGGCTGTAATCTAAATTTCCCGTTTTCTTTATAAAAAGTTTTGACAGTAGCTTCACTTTCGAAGCCATCTATCATAGCTACTACTATATCTCCGTTACTTGCTGTATCTGATTTTTCCACGAGTATCAAATCACCATCCATGATTCCAACATTAATCATAGATTCCCCGCGGACTCTAAGCATAAAGTTTTCACCCTTTACATAACGCGCTGGAACGGGTATTATATCATCCAGATTTTGGTCTGCTAAGATAGGAGTTCCAGCTGCTATACGTCCAACAATGGGGACATCTATAACATCATCTCTGTAATTATCATTTGGGTTAGAAATTTCAGAGTTTTTAATTAAGCTATCGTGATTAGATTGGGAACCAGCAATTTCTCCATCGTCATTTCCCACTATTGTGATAGCTCTAGGTTTAGATGGATCTTTCTTTAGGCGTCCTTGAGCTATAAGGCTTGCAATATCTTTGTGAACCGTTGAAGTCGACTTAATGTTTAAAGCATCACATATTTCTCGAACAGTTGGTGGATATCCTTTTATTTTAATTTCTTTAGCAATATATTCTAAAATTTTATTTTCTCTTAGTTGACTTTTACTTATTTTATCTGCCATCTCAAAACCTCCATTTTCGTAGCTGGTTTTCTTTTTAAATTATAACATATGTTCGCAGCTAAGTAAACATCTGTTCGAGAAAATGCTACAGTCCAATATTGCGAATTAATTTTTATGCTAACTTGGATGATAGCCAGATAGATTTGAAAAGGAATATACCATTTGATATAATTTAGTAATTAAAAAATCATGCTAACAGTAGAATTGACGTATTTAAAACAGTAGAGAAATAATTTAATGAAAAAAATTTTAAATAGAAAAAAAATAATTAAATATATAGCCTTTATTATAATTAGCTTTGTTCCAGTGATAGGATGCTATTTTAACAGTGATTTATATCAGATACCAGTAGCAAAGGTAACTAAAGCGATTGAACTAGAAAACCAAGTTCAGCAAGCCAAGAATCAAGAAAGAAATTTTAATAAAGTGCAGGAGTTAGAGTTGGAGATGCAAAATGATACAAGTAATAATTTGAGAAAGAATAAAATTATAACTATAAAAAATTATTTTGAAGAAGAAAAGGTATACGGACAAGAATATCACAGGGGAGATTTTTTGTTTGTAGAAGAAACAGCGAAAGGAATTACGATTACAGGCCAAAAGCGAGATTATTTAGTATGTATTTTAGCAATCATACTAATTGATTTACTTATTCTGATTGGAAATAAAAAGGGAATTCTAACCATAGTAGGTTTGATAATTAATAGTCTCCTTTTTTTTGGAGCTGTTAAATTATTCGGCACGGGAGAAAATATTTTATGGGGAGTAGTTATTCTGATGATAATATTTACTTTTGGAATTCTAACGATGGTTAATGGACTAACAAAAGAAACGCTGGCTGCATCTATTGCAACGCTGGCTACTGTAGCTAGTTTGGGAGTTATGTCTTTTGTTGTAATTCTCGTTGCACCTAAAATTAAATTTGAGTTTCTGGATTATTTGCCTGAACCGTATACTTTGTCCCAAGCTAATAGCTTGCTTTTGAGCGAAATTCTAATAGGTGCCCTTGGAGCAGTTATGGATATTGGTGTAACTATAATCGCAGCAACAAAAGAGATTGTTGAGAAAAATACTAATATCACGAAGACAGATTTGCTAAATTCAGTAGGACGAATTTCTGATGACATCACAGGGCTTATGATTAATGTAGTTTTTTTTACTAATATTGCAGAGCTACTTCCAACTATTGTTCTTTCAATGAAAAATGACTTTTCCTTATGGACAGTTCTTGATAATCATGGGTTTTTCCCTATGATAAGATTTCTAATAGGAGGGATTGGAATTGTTGCCGCCATACCGCTTTCGACACTTATTGGCAAGTTGTTTTTTCGAAGAGGTGATGCAAAATGATAATCGCATTTTTTTCAATAATATTTGTTGGCATAGCATTAGTAATTGGAAGAGATAATACCGCGAAAGCACTCATTGGGGTTTTAAGTAACATTATTGTGCTCTTAGCCACTGTTTTAGGAATTTGGATGGGGTTGAACCCGTGGATAGTTATAGTAATTAGTTGTATTTTAATGGCCGTAGTATGTTTGTTTTATCAAAACGAGATAAACCAGAAAACAAAAACAGCCTTTGTTTCTACTGGAATAATGATGATTTTACTTGGCGCATGCTCATATTATTTTGTTGCTTCGGGTAACCTTCAAGGATTTCCTATTGGCCAATACCATATAAGAGAAAGTAACGGGTATTTATCCAACGTGGGAATAGATTTTAAAATTCTTCAAATAGGAGTAGTCCTTATCATGTTAGAGGGGGCAATGGTTGATACATCTATTTCTGTAGTAGCTGCCATGGAAGAAGTGTCAAAGGTTTATAAGACGAAATACATCTTTGAATCAGGACTTGCGGTCGGGCGCGATATTTTAAATTCTACAATTAACACATTGTTTTTTATTTTCTTAGGACAAAATTTAGTTTTTTTCCTTTATTATCATAATGATTATACAATTACGTCAATGATAAATTCTAAAATTTTAAATCAAGAACTAACTTCTATGTTAATTTGTGCTATTGGATGTGTATTAATAATACCAATAACCGCTTTTATAGGGAGCGTGCTTCTAAATAAGAGCAAGAGTTAAGCTTTTGTAATATAAAAATAAATAAACAAAATTTTACAAAAGTTGCATATGTCACAAACAACCTGTGAAATATTTAATATAATATACTCAAGAAATAGAAACAATGAGGAGGTAGAAGATGCTTTTTAAAACAACAGATGCTCATGAGGAATTTAGAGCAAAGGTGAGAGCTTTCGCTGAAGAGGAAGTTAAGCCGATTGCTTTTATGTTGGATAAGGAAAACCAGTTTCCTCATGAAGTAGTGAAAAAGATGGGTAAACTAGGAATTATGGGTGTTCCGTATCCAAAGGAATACGGTGGAGCAGGACTTGATGCAATTAGCTATGCAATCGCAGTAGAAGAACTTTCAAGAGTTGATGGTGGAACAGGCGTAATTCTTTCTGCTCACGTTTCTTTGGGATCGTACCCAATCTTTGCTTTCGGTACAGAAGAACAGAAGAAAAAGTATCTAGTTCCTCTTGCAAAGGGTGAGAAACTTGGAGCATTTGGGCTTACTGAGCCTAATGCTGGTTCTGATGCAGGTGGAACCGAAACCGTTGCTGTTAAGAAAGGGGACCACTATATTTTAAATGGTGGTAAGATCTTTATTACAAATGCACCAATAGCTGATACATATATCATATTTGCTGTTACAACACCTAACATTGGTACACGAGGTATTTCAGCGTTTATTGTTGAAAGGGATTGGGAAGGTTTCGAATTCGGTGATCACTATGATAAGATGGGAATAAGATCGTCTTCTACGGCTGAGCTTATTTTCAATGATGTTAAAGTACCAGCTGAAAATCTCCTTGGGAAAGAAGGTCAGGGATTTAAGATTGCAATGTCTACACTGGATGGTGGAAGAATTGGTATTGCATCTCAAGCTCTTGGTATTGCTCAGGGCGCATATGAACATGGAGTAGAGTACGGACTTGAAAGAATTCAGTTTGGTATTCCAATTGCTCATCAGCAAGCTAATTCCTTTAAAATTGCAGATATGGCAATGAAGCTCAGGGCTGCTCGTCTTCTAATTTATTCAGCAGCTGACATGAAAGAACATCATCTAAACTACAGTGTAGAATCCGCAATGGCTAAGACATATGCTTCAGAGATTGCACTGGAAGTATGTAATGATGCGCTCCAATTATTTGGAGGAAATGGTTACCTAAAGGGTATGGAAGTTGAAAGAGCATATAGAGATGCAAAAATTACTACGATTTATGAAGGTACAAGTGAAATTCAGAGAGTAGTAATAGCAGCTCACATCTTAGGAAAAGCTCCAAAGGTGTCTGTTGGTAAGAAAGAAAAAGGACCAATAACTGGCCAGAGAAAAAAGATTATTTATGATAAAGGAACTGCTCAGGAAAGAGTAGATCAGCTAGTTGATGCTCTTAAAGCTGATGGCTTTGATTTTACAGTTGGAATAGATCCAAACACTCCTATTGTAGAAGCAGATAGAGTTGTGTCTGCTGGCAAAGGTATCGGGCCAAAGGAAAATATGAAATTAATTGAAGCTCTAGCAAAACAGGCTGGTGCGGCTGTAGGTTCATCAAGACCAGTTGCAGAAACATTGAAGTATTTGCCTTTAGATAGATATGTTGGAATGTCAGGTCAGAAATTCAAAGGCAATCTATATATTGCCTGTGGGATCTCCGGTGCAGGACAGCATTTAAAAGGAATCAAAGATGCCACAACTATTGTCGCAATAAACAAAAATAAGAACGCTCATATATTTAAAAATGCTGATTACGGAATTGTAGGGGATGTTGAAGAAATTCTACCATTACTAACAGCAGCTTTAGACAACGGTGAAGAGAAGAAACCAGCTCCTCCTATGGTAAAGATGAGGAAGGCTACAATCCTTGAAGATCCATCACCATATACAACTTATGTATGCAATGGATGTGGATATGAATATAACCCTGAGTTTGGAGATCCAGATGCTGATGTAAGCCCAGGAACTCCATTCGAATCGCTACCTGAAGAATGGCTGTGCCCAATGTGTGCAGAAGAAAAGACATCATTTGTTAAGGTAAGCAATGGCTATGAAACAAAAGATACAGAAACTGAAGAAGTAAAATCAGAAGAAAAATCTAAAGAGAAGGCTAGTAAAAAGAAGTCTAAGAAATAACAGGGTTAAAAGGAGGAGAAAAAATGCATTGTGTAAGAAAGATAGTAGATGACCTATATTGGGTTGGAGCTAGTGAAAAAAGACTATCTCTATTTGAAAATATCCATCCGTTAGAAGATGGCGTATCATACAACGCCTATGTGTTGCTTGATGAGAAAACTGTTTTGTTCGATACAGCTGATTGGGCTGTTGGAAGACAATTTATTGAGAATGTGGAGTATGTTCTTCACGGCAGACCTCTTGACTATGTTGTTGTAAATCATATGGAACCTGACCATGCAGCATCTCTTGAAGAAATTATTATTAGATATCCTGATGTAAAGGTAATTTCTACTGAGAAATCATTTATGATGATGAATCAGTTCCAATTTAATGTGACCGACAACTTTATCCAGGTTGAAGAAGGCGATACTATGAGCTTTGGTAAGCACGAAGTCGTATTCGTTGCTGCTCCTATGGTTCACTGGCCAGAAACAATGGTGACTTTTGATAAGACTAATGGGGTTTTATTCTCCGCAGACGCTTTCGGCTCATTTAAATCACTAGATGGTGTGCGTTTTGCAGATGAAGTTGACTTTGAACATGATTGGCTCGATGAGGCCAGAAAATACTATACTAATATTGTAGGCAAGTATGGACCTCAGGTTATGGAACTGCTAAAGAAAGCGGGAACTATTGATATTAAGGTAATCTGCCCACTTCACGGACCAATTTGGAGAAAAGATCTCGGATGGTTCATAGATAAATATGTTCATTGGGCTACCTACGAACCAGAAGAAAAGGGCGTGCTTTTAGTTTATGCATCAATGTATGGAAATACAGAAAATGCTGCACATATTCTTGCTTCTAAACTAGTGGAAAAAGGAATGACAAATATCAAGATGTACGATGTATCAAAGACTCACATGTCATACTTGATTTCAGATATATTTAAATATAGTCACCTTGCTCTTCTATCATGCACATACAACTTAGAGATTTTCCCACCAATGGAAGAGTTCTTAAGAGATATGCAGAGATTGAATCTACAAAAGAGGGTTTGCGCAGTAGTCGAAAATGGTTCATGGGCACCTCAGGCTGGTTCAAAGATGGTCGAAATGCTTCAGGGAATGAAGCAGATGACAGTACTAAACGAACAGGTTAGCGTACTATCTTCAGTAAATAAGATGACGGATGCAGAGCTAGATGATTTAGCGGAAAGCATCATTGAATCTATGGGACAGAGCTATAAATACTAAGACTAAATTAGCTCAGTACAATTAATTAAAATATTATGGGACCTCGATAGGTCTCCATACCTTAAGTTAAAAGCAAGCAAAGTAGTTTTGTGGACAAGGGGATGGATGACTTTATCGAGGTTTTTATTTACAATTTTGGGTATTAGTAATATAATGTTTAGATGTAAGATAGTTTAAGGAGGTACATTTATGGAAATGGAAGCTAAAATTCAGGAAGCATTAGATAAAATCAGACCTTTCCTTCAAAATGATGGAGGAGATGTAGAATTTATTGAATATAAGGATAACATCGTTTGGGTAAAGCTTAAGGGCCATTGTGCAGGTTGCCCAGGTGCAAGGATGACACTTCAGGGTGTTATAGGAAGAATCCTAATGGAGTCATATCCTGAAATTAAGGGAGTTGAATCAGTTGATTTTTAATCACTCCGTAAGGATTGTTAAGAAAATAAGTAGTAATAACATATCTGGGCTGAGGCTAAGCAAGCTGTCAGCCCAGAGTTTTGCTCAAAGATGTGTAGTTTTTAACAAAGATATATCTACCTATGATGATATATCTAAGATTGAAACTTTAGATACTATATCTATCAGAAAAATCGGGAAATCCATGGAAATAAAAGGGAGTAGCTTTAGGGATTTCTTTCAATTCCTAGCACAAGTCGCCTTTGGAGACGACAGCGTTGTTGACTTTCTGGACATGATAAAACAAGATTTTATCTTTAATGAAAATATTTATGGCAAGTCGAAGAATCAGGGGTTAGATCTATCTATAATTAAAATTGAGAAAGAGAAAGATGCGCTGATTTTATACCTTAATCTTCAAACTATGGATATTTCTGAATTAGATAGTTCATATATTGGAGAAGATGAGATTTTTCCGATATTTGAAGAGATTGCAATTAAATATAACTTGGGGTTAATTTATGATGGATTTAATAATGCTAGTCCCAATATAACAGGAGATTTTGAATAGATGGATAAAAAATATAGCAGCAAGACCATTGCAAAAATTGGAATTATGACGGCAATTTCTTGTGTTCTTTTGCTTATAATAAGGATACCTTTTCCGCCAGCACCATTTCTGAAATACGATCCAGCGGATGTACCTATATTTATTACGGCATTTGCTTTTGGACCTGTCGCTGGTATGATAGTTACGACAGTTGTAAGTTTAATTCAGGCATTTGCATTAGGAGAAGATGGCTTATATGGTTTTCTTATGCATGTAATTGCAACAGGAACTTTTGTAATAATTGCTTCAACTATATACTCAAGACATAAGACTAAAGCTGTGGCATTGAGAGGAATAATAGCTGGAGTAATAGGAATGACACTGATCATGTGCTTTGCGAATATGGTAATTACACCATTATTTCTTGGAATACCTAGGTCAGCGGTTATGCCAATGATATTGCCAGTCATTATGCCCTTTAATCTTTTAAAAGCAGGAATTAATGGAGCATTAACAATGGTTTTATACAAAAGAATATCCACATTCCTTCATAAGTAAAGGAGCCTTTTGGAATGTTTGAAAAAACTTTTGAAAATGAAAAACAAGTAGCCCAATTTGGAAGAAAAATTGGCGAAACCTGTAAACCAGGATCTGTGTACGCGCTGGTAGGAGATTTGGGAACAGGAAAAACTACATTAACAAAGTATATTGCAGAAGGACTTGGGGTTGAGGAATCAATTACAAGTCCTACTTTTACTATTGTAAAGTCATATTACTCAGGACGGATACCACTTCATCACTTTGATGTATACCGATTAGGCAGCGAAGAAGAATTTTTCGACATAGGTGGAGAAGAATATTTGAACGGAGATGGTATATGTGTGATGGAATGGGCAGATCTAATATGGGAATCTATCCCAGAAGACGCCAATATAATTGAAATTACATGGGGTCGTGACAACGAAAGGATTTACAAATGCATATTTTAGCCATTGAAACAACCGGGAAAATCGGATCAGTAGCAATTATGAATATACCCGAAATATCAGACAGCCATAAGATCCATTATATAGTTTCAGATCAAACGGAGGTTCCTATGACTCATCTAAGGGAGCTTACACCAATGATGGATAAGCTATTGCAACAAAATAGCCTTACACCAAAGGATATCGATGCTGTCGCAGTTTCTGTTGGACCAGGATCTTTTACTGGTGTTAGAATTGGTGTGACAACCGCAAGAAGCATAGCACAAATCCTTAATATTCCAATTGTTTCCGTAGGTTCTCTTGAAATGTGGCACGAAAAATTATTAGATAATAAAAACGATATAAATAATGAAGAAATAGAAATAACAGAATATGTTGTTCCCCTGTATAATGCTCGTAGAGGACAGGTCTATGGTTCAATCTTCAAATCAAGTTCTAATGGGCGAGTGGAAATTCATTCTGGAAGTTGCATAATGTTAGATGAACTTCTAGATATATTAGAATCTGATTTATCTAACTCTCCTCATAAAAATAAAATAAAATTTTATGGGGACGGAATAGATGCCTACGAGGAGAAACTAAGAGAGTGGAAAAACTCTATAGATAGGGAAAGCTCTTTTGCCCAGGTGGAATTTGCAGATGTGAACTGTAGATATCAAAATGCTGAGCAAGTTGCTAGATATGCTGCCACTGTATGGTACGAGAAAAAAACAATGGATTATGAAAAGGTATTGCCGAATTATATGAGAATTCCTGAAGCTGAACAGAAGTTAAAAGCAGGTCTTTTAGGAGTTAAAAGTAAGGCTAAGCCAAGGATAGAAAATGTCGGTAGGAAATATTAAAATAAAGAGAGCAACTCTAGAGGACGCAGAGGGAATTGCAAGGATTGAGAAAGAATGCTTTAATTCGCCTTTGTCCTTGGATGAAATTATAAGAGATCTTGGAACTAACTCGCGAGCAAGGTATTTTGTTGCATATGAATGTGACCAGGGGCATGATGGAAGAATCCTTGGATATGTGTCTTTTTGGGATGTTGTAAAGGAAGGTAACATAAACAACGTAGGAGTTATCGGAGCTGAAAGACGACAAAATCTGGGGAGCATGCTCTTAGAATATATGCTAGATAAAGGTCAAGAAGAAGGGATATTCGATTTTACTCTGGAAGTGAGAGCATCTAATTTTGCTGCTATAAAGCTTTATGAAAAGTTTGGATTTGTAAGACAGGGGATACGTAAGAACTACTATCATAATGGAGATGGTAGCTTTGAGGATGGGATAATAATGTGGAGATATGGTCATGAAGAATGAAGAGAAGATTTGCGAAAATTTCATAACTTTGGCGATAGAAACAAGCTGTGACGAAACATCCGTTGCTGTTTTACGAGGAGAAAGAAATATACTTTCAAATGTAATTTCTTCTCAAATCGATATACATAAGGCTTATGGGGGTGTTGTACCAGAAATCGCCTCGAGGCATCATTTGGAAAATATAAATAAAGTTGTTGATCAGGCTTTAAATGAAGCAGACTTAGGATGGGATGATGTCAATTTGATTGGGGTAACTAATGGACCTGGCCTTTCAGGGGCTCTTGTAATAGGTGTTGCAGCGGCCAAGGCATATTCTTTTGCAAAGAGAATACCTATCGTTGGAGTTAATCACATGTATGGACATATGTCTGCTGCCTATGCTAACTATCCTGATCTCAAACCGTCATTCATTTCTATGGTTGTATCGGGTGGACATACTAACATTGTAAAGGTTAATGGGTATAATGACTACGAAGTCCTTGGATCAACAAGGGATGATGCTATTGGAGAGGCCTATGATAAAGTAGCCAGGGTTCTTGGACTTGGTTATCCTGGCGGACCTAAGATTGATAAACTTGCAAAAGAGGGTAACCCAAAGGCTGTGGAATTTAAACGTACATGGCTTGAAAAAGGAAGCTATGATTTCAGTTTTAGTGGTATTAAAACTGGGGTTTTAAATTATGTGAATACAGAAAAACAGGCAGGTCGGGATATAAATTTAGCCGATGTTGCGGCCTCGTTTCAGGAGGCTGCCCTTGAAGTACTTGTTACTAAAACCATTGCAGCTGTCAAGGCTGAAAAGATGGATACTCTTGTTTTAGCAGGTGGAGTAGCAGCCAATTCAAGATTATATGATCTGCTAAAAAGGCAGTGTGAAAATGAGAATATTAAACTCTATAGGCCAGACATCATTATGTGCACAGATAATGCTGGAATGATTGCCATTGCAGCCTATAATAAATTTATGGAGATGGGAGCGGACGATTTATTTCTTGATGCTCTACCGGGATTAGATATATGATAGCAATTTCTGCAAAATCAATAGGGAAATCTTATGGAGGGATACCTATAATTGGAGGTGTTTCTTTTCATATTAATGAAGGCGATAAATTAGGTGTAGTAGGAATAAATGGAGCAGGAAAGACGACTCTGCTTAATATTTTAAGTGGAGAAATAGATGCTGACGAGGGAGAATTTTTCGCATCAAATGATAAAAAAATAGGTTATTTACGTCAGAGAAATAATTTCACCACGGGTATTTATTCCAAATATTCAGATGATTTAACTGTATATCAAGCTATGAAAAGGGTTGATGGATATGAATATGACAGCCAAGTAGATGGAATGCTTAAGGCCATGTCCTTTGGAGAAGATTATTATGGGAAACCAGTTAATGAGCTTTCTGGAGGGGAGCAAGCAAGATTAGCGCTAGGATGTATACTACTCTCAGCACCAGATATTTTGCTTTTAGATGAGCCCACAAACCATCTAGACCTATACACAATCAACTGGCTAGAGAAACATTTAAAATCCTATAAGGGAACAGTTATCATTGTAAGCCACGACAGGTATTTTCTCGATAAGACAGTAAATAAAATGTTGGAAATTTCAGGGGGAAAAGCAAGGCTCTATAACGGTAATTATACATTTTATGCAAAAGAGCGAAAAGCAGTGCGGGATACGGAAATGCGCGCATATTTAAACCAACAGAAGGAACTTGCAAGACAAGAGGATATGATTAGACGGTTTAAAGAACGCGGTACCGAAAAGCTGGCAAAAAGAGCAGCTTCTAGGGAAAAAAGACTGGCATCAATAGAGAAATTACAAAGGCCCGAAGCTTTTAATGATAAAATGAAACTCAGATTCAAGGAAGAATTCCCTTCTGGAGGAGACGTGCTTATTGGTGAAAATCTTGCAGTTGGCTTTGACAAGCCTTTAGTCGAAAATCTATCTTTTTTGATAAAGCGAGGGGAAAGAGTTGCCATAGCGGGAGCCAACGGCGTTGGTAAAACAACTTTTCTAAAGACCCTTCTTGGACAGCTGCCGATTAAAGATGGACATCTTAAGGTAGGCCATAATGTTGCTTTTGGATACTATGATCAGGGACAGCTACTTTTGAATGAACAAAATACCGTTATAGAAGAAGTCCATCAGGACTTTAGGTTATATACGGAGGGTGAGATTAGGAGTTTACTGGCAAGATTTCTTTTTAAGGGGGAAGATGTGTTCGCGAGAGTTTCTTCCTTATCCGGAGGAGAAAAAGCAAGACTATCCCTTTTAAAGCTTATGATGGGTGGCGCTAATGTACTAATACTAGACGAACCTACAAACCACTTGGATATCGATTCTAAAGAATCTTTTGAAGAGGCACTATCTGATTATCCTGGCACGGTAATAGTTGTAAGTCATGACAGATATTTCCTTGATAAAGTGCCGGAAAGAGTTATAAATTTAGATGACTACAAAGCTGGAACGGGGATATCGCAGCTCAATAATCTTGAACGAAGCAATATCGCTTCAAGCGATGAATTTTTTGTGAATGAAGCATCCAACATGACGGAGTCAGCAATTATTAGGGCTAAAAAGAAAGAAGAGCAGGCTGCGAAAAGACGTAAAGAAAGAGAAAAGAAAAAGCTGGAGGCTGAAATAAAAGCCCGAGAAGAAAAAATAAAATCCAATGATGAAGAGATGTGTGCTCAGGCCAACAGTACGAATTTTCAGCTCCTTGGAGAGCTGGCAAAAGAAAATGAAATGCTTAAGTCCGACTTGGATAGTCTATATGAGGAATGGATTTTACTTGATTAATCTAATAAGAAATTTTGTTTAACAAGTAGTAGAATGCCTTATTAATTAAATATAAAATTAAGGCTTGCATTGAATTTGTCTATGTACTATAATGTTTGATGTTAATGATATGAATGGAAATTAAAAGTGAAAACTAATAATTTAGTATAATTTGGAGGGAAGATATGACTTTTGAGAGGATTAGAGATATCATAGTTGACCAGTTAAAGTTGGAAGAATCAATGGTAACTATGGATACTAATTTAATGAAGGATTTAGAGGCAGACTCACTGGATGCAGTAGAGATTATCATGGGAATTGAAGAAGAATTTGATATTGAAATTCCTGACGAAGAAGCTGAACATTTCCAGTTAGTTGGTGATTTAGTAAAGTACGTTGAAGAAAATGCGGAAGATTTAGACTAATCAGAAATTTGACTAATTTGCAAGAGAGATTTTCTGAAAAAAGGGAATATTTTTATAAGAAATATGACATACCGAGCAGGATTATTGCTTGGTATTTTCTTTTTTTTATAAAAAATATGTTACAATTGTGTCAAAGAGGGTAAAATAAAAAATAATTAACAAAAGATAATAATTTATTGAGCGTAATTTGTAAAAATTTGGGAAAGAGGGATAGGCTATGAAAAGAACAACTAAAATTTCAAGTGCGGTAATTAAGAGGCTTCCTAGGTATAGAAGATATTTATATGAGCTAAAGAAAAAGGGTGTAATGAAAATTTCAAGCAAGGAATTTTCTGAAATTATCGGTTACACCGCAAGTCAAATAAGGCAGGATTTAAATAATTTTGGAGGTTTTGGACAGCAGGGATACGGATATAGTGTTAGCGGTTTATATGATGAAATTAGTGGAATTTTAGGATTGGATAAAGAGTACACTATGGTATTGGTCGGGGCCGGTAATCTTGGTACGGCAATAACAAAATACATTCATACCTACAAGGGTGCATTTAAACTATGTGCGGCTTTCGATGTGAAGCCCGAGCTTATAGGTGGTAAATTAGATGGTTATGATATACTTGACAATGAGGATTTAGTTGAGTATGTCGAAAAAAACAAAATTGATATTGGTATAATTTGTGTGAATAAAGAAAATGCACAGGCCATTGCTGATAAGTTGGCTTTTGCTGGAGCCAAAGCTATATGGAATTTTGCACCAATTGATATAGAGGTACCGGATAGGGTTGCAGTAGAAAATGTGCATTTGTCTGATAGTCTTCATTCACTAGCTTATTATATGAAAGATATCGAAAAGCAGGAAGAAATGAATAAGGCGAAAGCAGCAGAAAAAGCTGGTAAAGCAGCTAATAAGTCAAAGAAATAAGGATAAAAGAAAGATAATTAGAACTTCGATTAGGTATAGGATTTAGAAATATATAATTATAAAAAATACCGGAGATAGAAAAAACCGCTTCACTTATGAAGCGGTTAATCTTTAAAGTTTAGCTGTAAAAGTGAACTAAAATTCCCCTAAACTATGCTTCAACAGGAGCTCCTGTTGGGCAAACTCCGGCACAAGCACCACAGTCGATGCAAGTATCAGCATCGATTACGAAGATACCGTCTCCATCGCTGATAGCACCGGTTGGACATTCAGCTTCACAAGCACCACATGCGATGCAGCTATCTGTAATTTTATAAGCCATTTTTAAATCCTCCTTTGAAAATGTTCTTAACCGTCTTCATTATAGCAGAAGGGAATAAATAAGTAAAGGTGAAAGTTTTTACATTAGTGGGAAAATCAGGAACAGGCAAAAGTTATCAGGCCCTTAGTTTATGTAAAGATTTAAATATAGAATCTATAATTGATGATGGATTGTTTATATATCGCTCTCAAGTAGTTGGGGGCATTTCGGCTAAAAGACAATCAACTACTGTTGGGGCTATTAAAACTGCCTTGTTCACATTAGATAAACACAGAGATAAAGTAGTAGAAGCGATAAAAAAAATAAAGCCAAATTCTATATTAATCATTGGAACTTCAGATAGAATGGTTAAAAAAATCATTACCAGGCTTGATTTACCTTCTCCTGAACCGGCTAACCAAATCTGCATAGAGGATTTGACCACAGAAGAAGAGCGTATTATGGCAAGTAAACAGAGACATATATATGGAAAGCATGTAATTCCTGTACCAACCTTACAGCTTAAACGTGATTTCGCAGGCTATTTTATTGATCCGTTACAGGTTTTTCGAGACCTATCAAATAACTTTCCTTCAATTCCCGTTCCGGGGTTTAGCTCCAACACAGGCCGGCATAAGAATAAGAGAAAAGCTGTAAGGCGTGACTTATCAGTAGTTAGACCTACATACAGTTATGCAGGACAATTCTTTATATCAGATAAAGTGGTATCAGACATTGCTAGGTGTGTGGGAAGAAAGACCATCGGAGTTCGTAATGTTGGAAAAGTTTATGGAAATACATCTATAGATGCCTTGGAAATAACTGTACATATTCTTGTGGACCGTAGCGTAGACCCTTGGAACACAGCTATTCGCTTCCAAGATAAGTTATTTGATATGATTGAGAAAATGACAGCCTTTAATGTTGATAACTTGAGGGTTGAAGTCAAAGGAGTTGTTTGATATGAATATAAATAAAATAGTGTTTCCTCAAGTTAACGATTGTGATTTAGATCATATTTTTCAATGTGGTCAAGCTTTCCGTTGGGAGCCATGCCATTTGGCAAGAGAAATAGCTCCAGCTGATGATCTTTACGATATTTCGAAATCAAAAAATCACTTGCAGAGGTATTTGGGTGCTGCTAATAAGCATTTTGCTTTAATTGAATTTAACAAGAAAACGAAATCATTGACAATCACTGGTACGGGCAGCCAAGAGTTTTGGAGAAATTATCTGGACCTTGACAGAGATTATGGAGAAATTAAGAATACTCTTATCGATGAGGATGATACTATTTCAGATGCAATTTGTTTTGGAAGTGGGATAAGGATTTTGAATCAAGATTTATGGGAAATTATAATATCATTTATAATCTCTCAAAATAATCATATACCTAGAATAAAGGGGTGCATAGCTAATTTGTCAAAGTCTTTTGGTAGAAGATTAGAATGCTATGATGAAATTTCACTTCGCAATGAAATAGGAGTAACTGAAAGGTGCATTGAACAATTTATTCCATACAGCCTGCCGACTCCAGAGGTTTTATCTCAATTGACAGTAGATGATTTAGCACCGATTAGACTGGGATATAGAGCCAAATACCTTATCTCGGCAGCCAAGCAAGTAATAGATCGCGGGATGCCTAAATGTTATGAGGAAATCATATCCTTAACCGGTGTAGGGCCAAAGGTAGCAAATTGTATATCTCTATTTGGGTTGGGTGAAAGAAACAGTTTCCCTATAGATGTTTGGGTGAAAAGAGTAATGAATCGTGTTTATGGCTTGCCGGAGGATAATGTTAAAGTTATTGCACAATTCGCCGAGGAAAAATTTGGAGCTCTTGGAGGATATGCACAGCAATATTTGTTTTATTATATGAGAGAATTAAGTAAGAAATAATTGGTAAATTTGTCTTGACAAACATTATCAAAGTGGTAAAATAAAGTTAGAGCTAGCACTCTTATGAGATGAGTGCTAACAAAAATTAAAAATTATCTGAATAAATAATAAAGGAGGACATGGTATGACAATAGGAATTAAACCCCTAGGTAGTAGAGTTGTTATTAAAAAAGTGGAAGCAGAAGAAAAAACAGCCGGTGGTATTATATTGACAAGCGCTTCTAAGGAGGCACCTCAATTGGCAGAGGTTGTTGCTGTGGGACCTGGCAAAGAAGACGAAAAGATGGAATTAGCAATTGGAGATAAAGTTGTTTTCTCAAAATATGCCGGAACAGAAATTAAGTTCCAGGGTGATGAATATACAATTATGAATCAGAGTGATATTCTTGCAATAGTAGAATAATTTTAGGAGGTAAAATATGGCTAAAGATATTTATTACAGTGAAGATGCTAGACAGAAATTACAGGCAGGAGTAGATAAGCTTGCAAATACAGTTAAAATTACATTAGGTCCAAAGGGCAGAAATGTACTTATTGAAAAATCTTTTGGAAGTCCGCTAATTACTAATGACGGAGTGACAATTGCAAAAGAAATTGAACTTGAAGATGCAGTTGAAAACATGGGCGCTCAGTTAGTAAGAGAGGTTGCTACAAAGACAAATGATGTTGCCGGAGATGGCACCACAACAGCTACTCTTCTAACACAAATTATAGTTAGGGAAGGTTTTAAAAACCTAGCTGCTGGAGCAAATCCTATGGAACTGAAAAGAGGAATTAATGGTGCTGTAGAAGTAGCGACTCAGGAAATTGCCAAAATTGCAAAGGGTGTAGATTCAAGAGACAAAATTGCCCAGGTTGCATCTGTTTCTGCTGATGATGAAAATGTTGGACAACTTATTGCAGATGCCATGGAAAAAGTAGGTACAGATGGAGTTATAACCGTCGAGGAATCTAAATCAACAGGTACAACTTTAGAAGTTGTTGAAGGAATGCAGTTTGATAGGGGTTATTTATCTGCATATATGGTTAACGATGCTGAAAAAATGGAAGCGGTAGTTGAAAATCCATATATTTTATTAACGGATAAGAAAATTTCAAATATTCAGGAACTATTACCTCTTCTGGAAGAAGTTGTTAAGGCTGGAAGAAAGCTAGTTGTAATTGCAGAAGATATTGAAGGTGAGGCACTGGCTACACTAGTAGTAAATAAATTGAGAGGTACAATCGATGTTGTAGCTGTGAAAGCGCCGGGCTTTGGTGATAGAAGAAAGGCGATGATGGAAGACATTGCTATCTTGACCGGTGGTACTGTAATCAGCGAAGAAGTTGGCTATGATATCAAGGAAGCCACTTTAGATCTTTTGGGACAAGCTGCTACTGTAAAGGTTGATAAAGACAGAACTGTCATAGTTGGTGGACAAGGTGAAAGTGAGGAAATTCAGAGCAGAATATCATCTATTAAAAGACAGATTGAAGAAACTGAATCTGAATTTGATAAAGAAAAATTACAGGAAAGACTTGCTAAACTATCAGGCGGGGTTGCCGTTGTCAAAGTTGGTGCAGCAACAGAAACTGAGTTGAAAGAAAAGAAACTTAGAATTGAAGATGCTCTAAATGCGACAAAGGCTGCTGTGGAGGAAGGTATCGTAGCTGGTGGAGGAGTAGCTCTTATATCAGTTCTACCGGCTGTCGCAGAATATGCAAAAGCACAGGAAGGCGATATAAAAACAGGGGCGAATATTATTCTAAGAGCTTTAGAAGAACCTGTTAGACAGATTGCTGAAAATGCTGGATATGAAGGCTCTGTAGTTGTAGCAGAGGTTAAGACAAGAGACTTGGGAATTGGATTTAATGCTGCAACGGAAGAATATGTGGATATGATTGGCGAGGGAATAGTTGATCCTGCTAAAGTGACAAGATCTGCAGTTCAGAATGCTGCAAGTGTGTCTTCAATGCTATTGACAACAGAAGTAACAGTTTCAGACATTAAGAACAATGATGCTCAGACACCAAATATGGCTGCTATGGGTGGTATGGGTGGTATGGGTGGCATGGGTGGAATGATGTAATCCCCTGTTTCCCTTAAACTTAATTTTAAAAACGTTTAGCCTATAAACTCAAATATTTAAATATTTTGAAATTATATCTATTCCCCTTAGTCTTGAAAAAATAACTGATTTCTATTATAATAGAGGTTAGAAAAATTCTTGGAGGAATGAATGGCAAAGTTTTTAGTACAAAAAAGCGGACCATTAAAGGGAGAAGTTAATATAAGTGGAGCAAAGAATGCAGTGCTACCTCTTATGGCAGCAGCACTACTGGCGGAAGAACCATGTGAAATTAAGGATGTTCCTGAGCTGCGCGATGTTAAAGTTATGAGAGAAATTCTTGAATCCGTCGGTTCTCAAGTAGAGTCTCTTGGAGATGGTCACCTTAGGATATATACAGAAGAAATAACAAAATCAGAAGGTAGTTATGACCTTGTGAATAAAATGAGGGCCTCATTTTTAATAATGGGGCCCCTTTTGGCGCGCACAGGAAAGGGCAAAGTTTATTTGCCGGGAGGATGTACAATCGGCGCAAGACCTATAGATTTACATTTAAAAGGTTTTGAAGCTCTTGGTGCAAAACTCGCTATTAATGACAGCTACGTAGAATGTGTTGCTCCTGAAGGGGGATTAATTGGAAATAGTATTTATTTAGATTTCCCGAGCGTAGGAGCTACGGAAAATATTATGACGGCGGCTGTTTTGGCTAATGGGAATACATCAATTTTCAATGCAGCTGAAGAGCCGGAAATTGTTGATTTAGCGAATTTTTTAAACAAAATGGGTGCCAAAATTAAAGGGGCGGGAACTGACCATATAAAAATTGAAGGAGTGAAAGCTCTTAAGTCAGCAAAGCACCATGTTATACCGGATCGAATTGAAACCGGCACATTTATGCTTGCTGCCGCCATAACTAGAGGAAATATTTTAATAAAAAATGTTGTGCCGGATCATGTTATGCCAATTGCAGCAAAACTTAGGGAATGTGGAGTAGATGTATTTTTGGAAGAAGAAGGTATGAGAGTAATTGCAGATGCTTCTGACAGGAAATTGACGTCAACTGATATCAAAACTTTACCTTATCCTGGATTTCCAACAGATATACAGAGCCCATTTATGAGTTTTTTAACAACTGTTGAAGGAAATAGCACCGTCATAGAGACTGTTTTTGAAAATCGATTTATGCATGTCGCAGAGCTGAATAGAATGGGAGCTAATATAAAGACGGAAGGTAACCGAGCATATATAACTGGAAGCAAAGTACTCGAAGGTGCTCAGGTAATTGCTACAGATCTTAGAGCAGGAGCAGCACTTGTCCTTGCAGGAATTGTCGCTGAAGGAACTACAGAAATTTCCGAGATATATCATATAGAGCGAGGCTATGAGAAGTTTGCTGATAAATTTAGAGGATTAGGTGCAAACATCTTCAAAATGGAGGAGTAAATGGCTGATATCAAGTATCTAAACAGGCTTTCGAGAGATTATCCAAACAGCATGGCGGCGGCGGCAGAAATTATTAATATAAATGCCATTTTAGCGTTGCCTAAAGGAACGGAATATTTTTTAAGCGATCTGCATGGGGAGCATGATGCGTTTATTCATATGCTAAAGAGTGCATCGGGAACAATAAAAAGTAAAATTGATGAACATTATGGTGGAATATTAAGCGATGAAGATAGAGAAGCGTTAGCATCACTTATATATGATCCTGTTAATGAAATTAAGCGTAGAAAAGTTTCCGAAAATGATTTTAAAAAATGGGCAGTTACAGTAATTTACAGATTGGTTACCATTTGCAGATCTGTAAGTACAAAATACACCAGATCCAAAGTTAGGAGAAAATTGCCTAAATATGCATCCTATGCTATGGATGAACTTTTACATGCAGATGATGAAGAGAATAGGACATATTACTATAAGTCAATTATAGATACAATAGTTGATACGGGCATGGCAGAAAATTTTATTATCTCTATGGCAAATGCAACAAGCGACCTTGCTGTTGACTACTTGCATATTATAGGAGACATTTTTGACAGAGGTGCGCATCCAGATTATATAATGGACTATTTAATGCAGAGAAATGAAGTGGATTTCCAGTGGGGTAATCATGACATAGTTTGGATGGGTGCAGCAACTGGTCATTGGGCTAGTATTGCTAATGTTCTCAGGATGAATATAAGTTATAACAACTTTGATATGCTTGAAGTTGGATATGGAATTAATCTTAGGCCACTTGCTATATTTGCGGATAAATTCTATGCTGATGATCCATGCGAAAAATTTATGCCACACATACTTGATAGGAATAATTTCGATCCTGTAGATGAAAGACTAGCAGCTAAGATGCATAAGGCCATTGCAATAATTCAGTTTAAACTTGAAGGACAGAGAATTAAAGCTCATCCTGAATATAATTTGGACCACAGACTAATTCTTCACAAAATAGATATGCAAAAAGGTACAGTTGAAATTGAAGGGGAGATATATGCTCTTAGAGAGTGGAACTTTCCAACAATTAATCCAGAATGTCCGTATGAACTATCTCAAGAAGAAGAACAAGTTATGGAGGCTATTTCCGCTTCTTTTTTAAAGTCTGAAAAATTACAAAGACATATTAAATTTTTATACAATAGAGGGGCTCTATATACAATATGCAATGGTAACTTGCTTTATCATGGGTGTATACCTATGGAAGATGATGGAAAATCAGGGAAGTTCTTAGAAGTTGAAATAGCTGGGAAAACTTTAAAAGGTAAAGCCTTGATGGATTATCTGGATACATTAGTGAGGAAAGCATATTTTCAACCAGAACTTTACTCAGGAACGGATGAATATCCTGGAGATATAATGTGGTATTTATGGCTTGGATATAATTCTCCCCTTTTTGGAAAAGAAAAAATGACTACTTTTGAGAGACTTTTTATTGAGGACAAAAAAGTTCACAAAGAGCCTGTAAGACCATATTATGAGTTGATTAAGCGAAGGGAACCTTGTGAAAAAATTATAAGAGAGTTTGGACTTGATCCTTCTAGATCAAAGATCTTAAATGGACATGTTCCAGTAAAAATAAAAGATGGAGAATCACCAATAAAAGGTGAGGGATTACTCTATGTAATTGATGGCGGAATATCGAAAGCTTATCAGAAAAAAACAGGTATTGCAGGGTATACTTTTATATTTAATTCGAGATTTATGGCGCTATCAGAGCATAAGCCATATCAAAGATTAAAGTCAGATGGCACACAGGAATTTTCTTCACCGGTAATGCATATAGTTGAAACATTGCCGGAACGATTAATGGTTATTGATACCGATATAGGAAAAAATCTTGTGGAGCTTGTTGATGATTTAAAAGCTCTTATGGAAGCTTATGATAATGGTGTAATAAAAGAAAAATTTGATATAGAAAATTTTGATGTGGTGGATGTTAAATATTAAAAGGTGAATATTATATATTGCTAGCCAAATTAGAAGCCTGTTATCCGGGTTTTTGATAGAGTTTCAATTTCTGAGAACTTTGGACAGAGTAGTTTAAATGAAAAAACTAAAATAATACAGATAAATTTAAGAATTAAAATTGAGGGATGACGAAAGTCAC
The DNA here is from genome assembly GCA_050908895.1 of Eubacteriales bacterium KG125. GTDB lineage: Bacteria > Bacillota > Clostridia > Peptostreptococcales > Anaerovoracaceae > S5-A14a. The sequence continues at coordinate 755,463 of CP171222.1, forward strand.
CCCCCTTATATTATTATACGGTTAAATCGTGATTTATTAATGTTTTCTTACGTTGTTTTGAGTAAATAGGCTTTTCCATATAATGAGAGAATATTTAACAATGTTTTCAAAACACTGTTATTTTAAAGAAATATATATTTCGATAATTTAATTGGTTATACAATGAGACAATATCATTTTCAAATCATAAAACATTGAAAATTATTAAAGATATTTTGACAAAAATAAGACAATGCATTAGGCTAAACTAGCCAAGATAGTTAGCGTTACTAAAGTTGGCAAAAGGACTTCATCCGGAAGAGTTTTAACAAAAGGTGGAATGTATTACGGAATGGACTGATGGTTTAAGCTTGTTCGGATGAAGTAGATGAATTAGATGAAACAAATTTTGAAGAATATAAAAAGTTTCATTTTTATATGTGTGAAAAACCCGGTTTTTTCAGCTTCTAGTCATTTTTTATTTACTGGTAAAAAATTGATATGGAATTGTATGACAGCTAAAAATATGCATATATTTATATAATTATAAAAATATAAAATGGGCCGCTCGAGAAAAGCGGCCTTTGAATAAACAATAGTCTGTTAATTTAGTAAGTTTATTGTAACAAGCAAGATTTTCTATAAATTATCGTAGACGGCTAATTTATAAAGAATCTCATGTTACGATTAAACGATTCCCTGAGCCATCATTGCTTCCGCTACTCTGAGGAAACCGGCTATATTTGCACCCTTAACCAGGTCATAGCCATATCCGAATTTTGCTGAAGCTTCGGCAGCCTGTTTGTGGATGTTAACCATAATCTGCTCTAACTGTTCATATACCTGAGCAGGAGTAAATACAGTATGTCCAGCATTCTGTCCCATTTCGATACAAGAACAAGCAACTCCACCTGCGTTTGCAGCTTTTGATGGCCCAATTACCACACCGTTTTCTTGAAGATATTCGATTGCTTCATTAGTTGTAGGCATGTTTGCACCTTCACATAGATACTTACATCCATTTTCAACCATTGCCTTAGCATCTTCGAGGTGAATTTCATTCTGAGTTGCACAAGGAATATATAAATCAGCTTTTACGCCCCAAGGTTTTTCACCTTTGAAGAATTTAGCATTGGGGAATTTTTCTGCATATGGTGATACTATATTTCGTCCACTCGCACGCAGTTCAAGCATGTAGTTAACTTTTTCGCCTGAAACTCCATTCTCATCGTATATATATCCATCTGGACCGGATATTGTAATAACCTTAGCACCTAGTTCGTTTAATTTTTGAACTGTACCCCAAGAAACATTGCCGAATCCGGATACAGCAACAGTTTTGCCTTCTAATGACTCACCAAAGTGTGAAAGTATTTCTCTAGCAAAGAATACAATTCCATATCCTGTAGCTTCTGTTCTTCCCATTAAACCACCATAAGGGATTCCTTTACCGGTTAGAACTCCGCCGTACTCGTTTACTATACGTTTATACTGACCGAACATGTAACCGATTTCCTTAGCACCAACGCCAAGATCTCCAGCAGGCACATCTGTGTCAGGTCCAATATGTCTGTAAAGTTCAGTGATAAAGCTTTGGCAGAATCTCATGATTTCACCATCAGACTTTCCATTTGGATCAAAGTCAGCACCACCTTTACCGCCACCAATTGGAAGACCAGTTAGTGAGTTTTTGAAAATTTGTTCAAATCCTAAGAATTTAACCACTCCGGAATAAACTGAAGGAGCAAAACGTAAGCCACCCTTATAAGGACCTATTGCACTGTTAAATTGAACGCGAAATCCTCTGTTAACCTGAACTTTTCCTTCATCATCAACCCAAGGAACTCTAAATGTAATCATTCTTTCAGGCTCAATGAGTCTTTCAAGCAGACCGGCTTCGATATACTGAGGGTTAGCTTCTAGTACAGGTTCAAGAGAAGTTAGTACTTCTTCAATTGTCTGGTGGAATTCAGGTTCCCCGGGATTTCTCTTCTTAGCAATATCGATATATTGCTGAACAAGTTTTTCCATTTTCAAATCTCCTATTCTATATTGAAATTGATATAAGTAATCTTTATACATTAAATATAACACTACTATTTTTTTTGTCAATAAAATAACCCTCTTTTGCAATGTATTTTTTTAGTGTAATTAAATAATATTTAATAATTAGTGTATATTTCGAGTTTTTGCGAATGTTTTATACTGTTCGGTTGTAAAGAGGACTAAAAAAATGTATAATTAAAAAGAGATTTTACGATAAAAATTTATGTGGAGAAAGGGGTGTATACATATGAACTATAACACCTCCTATGATTTTGAAGAAATCAGAGATGAGACTATTAGAAAAATCCTAGAGGATTTGGAAGATAAGAAATACTTTAAAGCCAGAGATGAAATTTTGAAGTTGAATGCTCCTGATATTGCAGATATTTTAGACGAAATTGAGCAAGAAGAGGGCGAGAAAGCAGTTATTTTGTTTAGGCTTTTACCTAAAGATATAAGTGTTGATGTCTTTGCTGAACTGTCAAGTGATGATCAGATAAAGATTGTAAATATAATTACTGATAAGGAATTGGAGTATATAATCAATGAACTTGATTTTGACGATAAAATTGATATTCTAGAAGAATTACCGGCTAATGTGGTGGATAAGATTTTGGAGAACACTCCTAAAAACGAAAGGAAAATGATAAATACTTTCTTAAATTATCCTGACACCAGTGCAGGAAGTCTGATGACACCCGACTATATTAGTCTACAAAAAGAGTGGACTGTAGAGCGAGCAAAAGAACATATTAAAGAAGTTGGAATGGATGCGGAAACTATATACACATGTTATGTAAAAGATGCAGGTCGAAAATTAATAGGTATAGTGTCCTTGTCTACTCTCGTGGTTAGTGATGACAATGTAATGATTAAAGATCTTATGAGAACCGATTATGTATACGAAAGTGTATATGATGATCAGGAAGTAGTTGCTGCAGATTTCGTAAAGTATGGATTTATTGCTTTGCCTATAGTTGATAATGAACACCGACTAGTGGGTATAGTTACAGTAGATGATATTTTAGATGTTATCGAAGAAGAAACAACGGAAGACTTTGAGAGAATGAACGGTGTCCTTGATTTTGACACTGTTGAAAGAGAATATTTAGATATACCGGTGTATAAGCATGTTCTTAATAGATTGCCTTGGCTAGTTATCCTAATGGTATCTTACATCGTTACGGGTTCGGTTATATCAAAATATGAGGTTCTCATCGCAGACCAGTCTAGCTTAGTGGTGTATATGCCAATGCTTATGGGAACAGCCGGTAATACCGGTTCACAGGCGGCTACCTTGGTTATTCGTGGTCTTGCTACGGGTGAGATTGAGACTCGAGATGTAATCAAAGTATTGAGTAAAGAATCTAGAGTAGGTTTTATTATAGGGGTTGTTCTTAGTGTTTTGAATTTTGCTAGAATATGGCTATTTGAGGGTCTACCGGTGTCTATTGCGGTTACAGTGTGTGCATCTATGTTAGCGATTGTAATATTTGCCAAAGTTTTAGGATCCATGATTCCACTTCTTGCAAGAATTTGTAAAATTGACCCGGCATTAATTGCAAATCCGGCAATTTCTTCAATTTCAGATACGGTTACATGTATAACATATTTTACTATGGCTGCTATATTTTTGGGGGTTTAATATGAATATTGAAAAAAATTATGTAATGGAAAAATTACCTATTCATCCTGATCATTTTAGTAAGGCTGAAGTGGGGAAGACACTTATTATTGCGGGATCAGAAGCGATGTTTGGATCTGCAATTTTTGCTTCCGGCGGAGCTATGAGGTCTGGAGCAGGCATTGTTTACCTATCTACTAATCCGGGGCTGCACGTTGCTGTGCAAAGTTGGGTTCCTGAGGTTGTATATACTAGTTGGGACAAAGTGAAAAAATTTATAGATAGATACGATTCCATAGGTTTTGGACCTGGTATGGGAACCGGAGAAGATACAGTTGAGAAACTTGAATTTTTATGCGAAAATTTTCCTGAAACACTAATTATAGATGCAGATGGACTTAATGTAATTGCGGGAAATGAGAAACTTCGGCAAAAAATTCTAAGTCGTGTTGAAAAGGGCTATGGAACTATTTTGACACCACATTTTAGAGAAGCTCGAAGACTTAAAGGACTTGATATAAACAGTAACGTTAAAGAAAGTAAAAGATTTGGTCACGATGTATCGAGAAGGGGATTGGCAAAACAGCTTCATGAGAAATTTGGTGCAACTATAGTTATGAAAGGTGCAGGAACCATTGTATATAACGGAGGTGACTATTTTGTTAATACCACAGGCAACATAGGAATGGCTACGGCAGGATCAGGAGATGTTTTAACCGGCATTATTTCATCTTTTGCCGGACAGGGGTTAGACCCGGTTGATGCTGCGGTATGTGGCGTTTATGTTCATGGATTGGCAGGTGACAAGGCAGAAGAAGAATTGGGAATTTATGGCATGCTTGCAAGAGATATTATGGGGAAAACTGCTCATGCGTTAAAATCACTGAGAAAATAGATTCAAAGGTATATTCAATGGAAGAAGGTAAAATTTATGAATTATTTTAAATATGAGGAAATTGCCAAAGAAATAAGACAACATGTAATTAAGGCGATTTACCACGGTAAATCTGGACATCCAGGGGGGTCTTTATCTGCGACTGATATTTTGACAGCTCTTTTTTTTAAGGAGATGAATATTGATCCGGAAAATCCACATAAAGAAGATAGGGATTTATTCGTACTTTCAAAAGGTCACGCAGCGCCGAGTCTCTACGCCACAATGGGCGTAAGGGGCTTTTATCCTGTGGAAGAAATTTACTCGTTGAGACAATTAGGAAGCAAGTTTCAAGGTCATCCAAGTTCACATAAACTACCAATATTAGAGCACTCAACGGGCTCTTTAGGACAAGGATTTTCCGCTGCTGTAGGCATGGCCCTAGGATCAAGGTTAAATGATAAGGGACAGCGTGTATATACAATTTTAGGTGACGGTGAGTTGCAAGAAGGGCTTGTATGGGAAGCAGCAATGGCAGCGGGACATTATAAATTAGATAATATGTGCGCATTTGTCGACTGGAACGGCCTTCAGATTGATGGTGCAAATGACGATGTAATGACTGTGAAGCCAATTGACGAGAAATTTAAAGCTTTCGGATGGAATGTATATTCAATTAATGGGCATAAATTTGAAGAAATATTTAAAGCTTTAGATGATGCTTGTGATTTTAAAGGTAAACCTACTGTAATAATTGCAAAAACTCACAAAGGTCAAGGCGTTTCGTTCATGGCTGATCAAGCCGGATGGCATGGAAAGGCTCCGACTGAAGAGCAGGCAATAGAGGCTATCAAGGAACTGGGAGGACAATGGTAATGGGATTATTAAAGATAAGAGAAGACATTTCAAATAGTGACAAGATAGCCACACGCCAGGCTTATGGAGAAGTATTGGTTGAGGTAGGTGCCGAAAATCCTGATTTGGTTGTTATGGATGCTGATTTATCTTCATCTACTCAAACAAAAAATTTTGCTAAGACATATCCAGAGCGTTTTTTTAATATGGGAATTGCAGAGCAAAACCTATATGGGACAGCTGCAGGTATAGCTCATACCGGTAAAATAGTCTGTGCATCAACGTTTGCAATGTTTGCAACCGGCAGAGCATACGAAATTATAAGAAATTCGATAGCTTATCCTGAACTTAATGTTAAAATTTGTGCTACTCATTCAGGCATTACTGTTGGTGAAGATGGAGCTTCTCATCAAACTTTCGAAGATCTTGCATTAATGAGAGTCATTCCGGATATGACTGTCATTTGTCCATCCGATGCTACTAGCACAAAAGAGCTTATGCGTCAGGCTATACTTAAAGATGGCCCGGTGTATGTACGTCTTGGCCGCTCAGGCATTCCGGTAGTTTATGATGAATATACAGGTGAAAAACCGGTGATTGATGAAGACAGTAAAGATAAATTTTCAGATGTCGTTGACTTTGAAATTGGAAAAGCCGTTCTGTTGAGAGATGGAGGAGACGTGACTTTGGTTGCTACCGGAATTATGATAGCCGAAGCATTAAAAGCAGCTGATGAACTGGAAAATAGAGGCATTAGCACAAGAGTAATTGACATGCATACTATCAAACCTATTGATGAAGATATTTTGGTTAAAGCAGCGGAGGAGACGAAGCTTATAGTTTCATGTGAAGAACATTCTGTTATAGGCGGACTTGGCTCAGCAATCGCAGAAGTATTGATTAGATGTGCTCCCACTCAGATGAGATTTGTAGGGCAAAACGATACTTTTGGTGAATCTGGAAAGCCGGAGGAGCTCTTAAGAAAGTATGGAATGACCTGGGAAGATATTTGTGATGAAGTATATGAATACTTTGATAAGTAAAGTGCAAATTATTGTAAACTTATTCATATATTCAGAAAGTGAGTTAATTGCCCCCTCAAAAATTTGAATCCTAAAATTTTATTGACAAAGTATGAGGAATTTCTTAGAATTTATTTAGGAGTTAATTGCAAAATTTCATGCGTAAAATTTATTGTTTTTTGCTAAAGATTCAAATAATAAAGAGTATAGTTTTAGAGAAAGAAACGCAAGACCTATGAGGATTGGTGTAGTTGGCGCCGGAAACGGCGTTGGAACTACAGAGTTCGCTGTAGCCCTTGCGTTTTGGGTTTCTAACAGATATTTTCTAAACATTGGAAATCCTAAAATTTCCTTTTGCCATTTAGCTCCTTGGGAAGGAATGAATTCAAATTTTATAAACCGATATAACCTTATAAATCGTTTTGAAAAAAGCAAGTTCATAGATATATATTCTATTTCTTTTATTAAAAATTTGGATAATGGCGTTAAATCTGATAATAAGTTCAATTTAGTGAATCACAATGAATGGAATAGAATTGTATGGGTTGTACCGGGATACAATTCTATCTCATTATTAAACAAAAGAGGAAGCAATAATGATGAGGATATATACAGAAAATCTATAGAAATTTTAAATGTGATTGAGAATAATCCTGAATGTGAGATTGTTATATGTGATTTAGGTCATGGATATGGAAAGGAAGAGCTGATGAATGAGATGGATTTTATTGTGGGAATAACAAGCCCGTTTTTATATAGAATAATTGATGCTCGAGAGGATATAAAATCTATTGAATATATAAGACGTAATGGGAAAGATATATGCTGGATTGTAAATGGTAATGTTGGAGTTGGTACAAGGCGACTTATTAGGCAGGAATTAGTCGGCGGACAAATAAAATTTTTTCCTACTTTACAATGGGATATGATAACATACTGCGACAAAGAAAAATTATTTTTATGCGAAAAAGAAAAAAATATGGAAGAATTCTCAAATATTTGGAACAGTATGGCCAATTCAATTGATAAAAAATACATGTTTACTACATTTTAAATAATTTTAATATACACTTAGTTATTTAGCGTATAAATAAGTAGAGAGTGTTCATTAAATATGATATAATAATTGTGTCTGGAGAAGTATCGAAGAGGTCATAACGAGCCGCACTCGAAATGCGGTTGTCCGTAAGGGCACGTGGGTTCGAATCCCACCTTCTCCGCCACATAAATATATGATTTAAATATGGAGGTGAGCAGATAGAGCACGAAATTAAAGGGGATAACGCCGGTTGTAATTTGTCATCCCGATGAGTCTGAAAATATGATTACTGAAAGTGTCTTCAATACAGTGGTAACAGGGCAAGGACGAGTTTTGCTTCAATCCATGCCACTTACTAATCTCGCCGAATTATTCTCACCATATTTTTCAAGTTGCAAATGGTATTTTGTTCTTTACTTATATGAATTTATTTAGTATAATTAACCTTACTTTGAGGGTTTTATAACCTTAAGTTATGCGCTTATAGCTCAATTGGATAGAGTAACGCACTACGAATGCGGAGGTTGCGGGTTCGAGTCCCTCTAGGCGCACCATTAGAAAAAGCCTTGAAACTACTGTATTTTACAGAAGTTCAGGGCTTTTATTACATTGTAATTTAAGATAGTCTATTCGTTTAATAAAGGGAGATATTTGCTATATCCTTTTTTTGTCATTTCAGATTTTGGTATAAATTTTAAGGCTCCACTATTTATGCAATATCTTAAACCTCCTAATGATTCAGGTCCATCGTGGAAAACGTGTCCAAGATGAGAATTTCCGGATTTACTTACAGTTTCTATACGAGTCATACCGTGAGAATTATCTTTTTTATACTCTATAGATTCCCAAGTAATTGGCCTAGAAAAAGAAGGCCATCCACATCCAGATTCAAATTTATCTGTAGATCTAAATAGCGGTTCTCCTGTAACAACATCTACGTATATCCCTTCTTCCCAATTATCGTTATATTTTCCGGTATAAGCCATTTCTGTTGCTGAATGTTGAGTTATTTGATATGAATTATTGCCTATTCGCCGAATTAGAGCTTCTTCCTTATCGTGTTCGTTTTCTATAAAATATTCTTCAGGGGTATAGTTAGAGTCAAAAATCGGCTTATTCGCTAATTCCAAATTTATATGGCAATAGCCGTTTGGATTTTTATCGAGATAATCTTGGTGATATTCTTCTGCCGGATAAAAGTTGTCTAATGGTAATATTTCTACTACAAACTCATTACTGTTAGGTAAATTTTTAATAAATGAGCTGACTTTTTGCTTCGTAATATCATCCACATAGTATATTCCGGTTCTATATTGTATACCGATATCATTTCCCTGCTTATTAACAGAGTAAGGATTTATAATTCTAAGATAATGTAGCAAGACTTCTTCAATAGATATTTTTGTCCTATCATATTTGAGCTTGACTGTTTCGGCATGTCCGGTATTACCACTACAGACATCTTTGTAGTTTGGAGATTTTGATTTTCCATTTGCATAACCTACCTCAGTTTCCAAGATTCCATCTATTTTCTTAAAATAGCCTTCAACTCCCCAAAAGCATCCTCCGGCAAGGTAAATTAGACTGACGTTTTGCCCATTTGAGTATATTTTCATGTTTTTCGCCTCCTTGAATGTTTATTCCCAATTAAGAAAGTGATAAACGGGATTTAAGAGATAATATTAAGATGCTTTCTCAATTTTTTGAATTTTCGTTTTTTTTGATACTATACGTTTCAATGAGATGACGAGCAAAGCGTTGTTTTGTTTTTATAAAATTCGATCGACCCATGGAATATGTCATTCCATTATCAAAAACTACTGTCTGTTCAGAAAGTGATCGGATTCTGTGGAGATTTAAATAGCAACCGTCCATACACCGATAAAAATCATCATTGAGCATTATTTCTAAATTATCCATTTTGCCATAATACCAGTAGTCCTGTTCATCAGTCAAAACATTTATCTTTCTGTTATATCGTTCAATTTTTAGAATACTTGACTGATCTATATTAGCACAAATACTACGAGAAATAATTGGAATTTTGTTAGGGTATACATTTATTATCCATGATTTTTCCTCCTTAAATGTTTTATATATCAATTTTACAATAATAGAATGAGAAATATATAATTATTTTTAGGACAAAAGTGTAAAAAAAAGTAAAAAATGGTAAAAAAATTCAGTTGCTATTTACTCCTTTTAAAGAGTATAATTGGAATTAGAACAAATGTTTGAAAAGGAGATGCAATGAGGTTAGCCCACTTAGCAGATTTACATATAGGCAAAAAATTATATGAACATTCGTTGATAGACAATCAAAGGGATGTTTTGGATAAAATTATAAATTTAGTTAATGACCTGAAATTAGATGGAATTATGATATCTGGAGATATTTATGATAGATCCATGCCTTCATTGGAGGCAGTTATTCTATTAGATGAATTTCTAACAGAGTTAAATAAGATAGGGATAAAAATCTTCGTAATAAGTGGAAATCATGACTCACAAATCAGACTTTCTTTTGGAGCAAAAATGCTTGACAGTAATGGAATTTACATTTCATCAGTGTTTAGTTCCAAGATGGAAAAAGTTGTGCTAGAAGATAGATGGGGTAAAATCAATTTTTATCTACTTCCATACATAAGACCGATAAATGTTAGGAAGGTATTTGAAAATTTTGTTAGCGATGATTTTACCGATGCAATTAAGTTTGTGATAGATAAGATGAATATAAATAAGTCTGAGAGAAATATACTGATATGTCATCAATTTGTTACAGGTGCCATAACTTCAGATTCTGAAGAAGTTTATGTCGGTGGAAGTGAAAATGTAGACTATACCATTTTTGATGACTTTGACTATGTTGCTCTAGGTCACTTGCATAAACCTCAGAGTGTAGGCAGAAATGCGGTAAGGTATGCAGGAACTCCTCTAAAGTATTCTTTTTCAGAAATATCACATGTTAAATCTCTTACCGTTGTTGAGATTGCAGAAAAAGGGAATCTGCAAGTAGATGAAATTCCTCTAATTCCTATGCAGGATGTTATTGAAGTAAAAGGTTCTTTTGATAAATTAACCAGCAAGAGTTATTTAGATTCTGTAAATAGGGACTCATTTGTGAAAGCAGTCTTAACCGATGAGATTGTTCGAGCAGATGCAATTAATCATTTGCGAAAATATTATCCGTATATTTTGTATTTATCCTATGAGAATAGGATGACTGAGAGAAATAACGTGATAGAAAATAATATTTCACATAGAGAAAAAAATCCAAAAGAATTGATAGAAGAGCTTTTTCTACAGCAAAACAATCGAAAATTGAATATTACTGAAAATCAAATATTAGATGAAATAGTTGAGGAAATTTGGAGAAGTAATAATGAAACCAATTAAACTAGAAATATCAGCATTTGGACCCTTTGCAGATAGGATAGAAATAGATTTTAGAAAATTTGGTGGAAAAGGCATTTTTCTCGTATCTGGTAATACAGGAGCTGGCAAAACCACGATTTTTGATGGAATTATTTATGCTCTGTACGGGGTACCAAGTGGTGAATTTAGAACACCATCAATGATGAGAAGTACTTATGCAAAAGATGATGTAGAAACTTTTGTAAGACTAACTTTCGAAAGTGGAAATAATAGATATATAATATACAGAAAACCTCCTCAAACAAGAAGAAAAAAGAGAGGTGATGGGTATATAGAAATTCCCAGTGAGGTCTACCTGGAATATCCGGATAATAGGTTACCGGTGACAAAAAAATCTGAAGTCGAATCGGAAATCAAAGATATAATTGGATTGGATGCAGGACAATTTAGACAAGTTACCATGATAGCCCAGGGTGAATTTATTAAGGTTCTTAATTCCAGCACAGAAGAGCGCAAAAGCATTTTTAGAAGAGTATTTCAAACTGAAAAATTTAAGTTAGTACAAGATTTATTAGCAAAGAAGACAACTGAGAAAGAACAGGAGGTAAAAAGCTTTTTAAATAAATTAGATGAAAGTTATAAATTTGCTGTCTCGGATTACGATGGAGATAATTTAGATTATTCAGATATGTATAGTATATTAGATAATCTTTACAAAGAGAGTAGGGTAGCAATCAAACAATTAGAACTGGAATTAGTCTCTGTAAAAAACAGTAGAGATAGTAATATAGAAAAACTAGCTAAATTAGAAACCATAATTGAGAATTTTAATCACTTAGAAAAGGCTCAAAAAACATTTGATGTTCTTAAACAGGCTAGTAAAGAAATAGAGGAAAATTATAATAAGATTCCTATTTTAGAAGTTGATGAAACTAAATTATTAGAGCGAAAAAATAGTTTAAATGCAAGTAGACCACAATATGAAAACTTATCAAAACTCAAAGATGAAAATCAAAAAAGAGAAACCAAACTGTCTACTCTAAAAGTACGGATACAGAATATAGCTGATAGCATAACTCAAATCAGTAAGGAAAAAGAGAGTATAATTGAGAAAATTTCAGAACTGGAAATCAATATAAAAATAAAAGGGGATTTAATAAAAAAATATCAAGCGAAAGAAATAAAATTTGAAAAAATATCTGAATTGATTCGCAATATAGATGAATACAACAGAATTAATAGGGATTATGATAAAGAAAAAGAAATATTTCTACAGATCGATAAAAAATATTTAAATATGGCAAGAGAGTATAACCAATTTGAGAGTGAGTATTTTCGACATCAGGCAGGGATATTGGCAAAGGACTTAAAGAATGGAGAACCATGTCCTGTTTGTGGGTCTGAGATACATCCTAAACTTGCTGATCTTTCAAGAAATGTTCTATCTAAGTTGGAGTTAGATACGTTAAAATTAAACCTTGAGAATACAAGCCAGAAACGAAATAATATAAAAAATAAAATTTCTGAAAAAATAGGATCAATTAATTCTATAGAAAATAGGATTATCACACTTAGTTCAAATTTAAATATAATAAAAGAGACTAATATTGAAAAGATAAAAATTCAATCAAAAAGTATTTTTGAGGAAATAAAAAATGATTTGGATAGAGCCAAAATAAATATTAAAGAAATTGAGTACGAAGAAAAAATACTGGAAGAATTCAGGACATCTGTACTGGAAAAACAGGAGTATTTAGAGAAAGGGAAAGGGGATTATGAAAGTTTCAAGGATGAATATAATTCCTTATTAGGCGAATACAATAGTATAAAAACACTTATTTTTGATACATCTATCAATCTTGAATTTGACGGAATTGAACAATTAAATGATAAAATAAATGAGGAGGAATATAAGCTATCTCAAATAAGAACTAAAATTGCTAATTCCAGAAAAAAATATCAAAATCAGCAGGAAAAGATCAACTTATTATTAGGCGAATTAGAAGGTCTAAATAAATCTCTTAAAGGTAAAATTAAGAAGAATGTAATAGATGAATCTCACACAATCCAAAACGAATTGAAATGTTGTAATAAAGAAATTAACGTTTTGGAGAAAGCACTCAATGAAAAAAAGAATGTATTACAGGTATCCGAAAAATCAAAAAATATATTTTTAGACATAATGCCTAGATTAGAAGAATCTATAGCAATAAGAGATGAGTATAAAAATTTGTACTTAACATGTAGTGGGAATCTTCAAGGGAAGGATAAAATTCAAATTGAAACTTTTGTACAGATGACCTATCTAGATAAAATATTACAGAGAGCTAATTTACGATTGATGAGTATGACGCAAGGGAAATATAATTTAGTTAGAAGAAAAAACGCTGAAAATAAGAGGAGTCAGTCCGGACTTGATCTGGATATACATGACTTAAACAATGATACATATAGGAGTACAAAATCTTTATCTGGAGGGGAATCCTTTCAAGCTTCCCTGTGTCTAGCTCTAGGATTAGCTGACGAGATACAGAGCACATCAGGTGGCATTGCTATTGATACAATGTTTATTGATGAGGGATTTGGAACTCTAGATGAAGATACTTTGAATTACGCGATTAATAATTTAATAGACTTGAGCAAAGGCAATAAATTTATAGGAATTATTTCACATGTAGAAGGATTAAAAGAAAGGATTCCTAAAAAACTTATAGTAAAAAAACAAGGATATCGAGGTAGTGAGGTTACTGTAGAGGTATAAAAAGACTAGCTGAGAGATGAGAGAATGGCAATTTATCAGCTAGTCTTTGGAAAGATATTATACAAATTTAGGTTTTATATGCAAATATATTGAAAATCTGTTTTTAGAAAGCGAGAGCTTCTCCAAGGGCTCTGCATTCGTCCATTCCACCCTCATCAGGAGTTTCATGAAGTATCAAACCTGGTTGAACTAATTCAAGACCGGCATCTTGAGCTTCGCTTTCCCAAATACGCATCCACTCTCCGTCTCCCCAACCATATGAGCCAAACAGAGCTATTTTTTTCCCACCAAGTTTATCTATAATATTATCCCATAGTGGCTTGAATACGTCAGATTCCAGTTCTTCTGCTCCCATAGATGGGCAGCCAAATGCAATGGAATCATACTTATCTACCATATCAGCAGAAAATTCCTCAGCTGCGAATAATGAAGCAGTCTCACCGGCTCCTTCTTTAATTGATTCAGCCATAATTTTTGTATTACCTGTTCCACTCCAATAGACAATTGCAATATTTTTCATAAATTTCCTCCTTTTGTTATATGTACGATTCGTTAAGAAGATCGTACTGCAAGTTTTTCTAGTTTTATGCCAGCCTGATATCTTTCACAGTAAATTTCAGTACATTTACGGTGTTTTTCGAATATACATTTGGCTGAACAGACATCGTGATAAACTTTCCAAGGGCCACTAAGTAAATAATTTTTTCCTTTGTTATTGTAAAAAGAGATTACATCATTTACAGGATAACCAAGAAAGATTCCGATTTCATGGGGGAAATTATCTTTTTCATCATATTTTGATAGCCTCAATCTCAAAGAATTAAGCAATGTTCCAATAGAGGATGTATCATAACCGAAAGATGACAAAAAATTCAAAGCAATCTGATCTTTCATAATGGTATTGAGATTTCCGGGTCTAAATGTATAGAGCCAAGCATCTTTATCAGATGCAAATAGTTTTGTAATATAGATTCCCTTTGGATTAATTTTACTATTTAAATGTTTAACTTGATTATTAAGTTGTGTAAGAGAAGTATACGAAACCCGTATTAAGTTTCCGGCTTTCAGACCTGCCAGGGTAGGTGCACAGTGTTTTACAATTTGATATTCAGACATATTAACTCCATTAAAATCTTAACAAAATATTTAAAATTAAGCGCGGGCATACTTATCTAAGATACTTCTAAGCGCAGATAGTGAGCTTGAATGGCATCTTTCTATTAATAAATTGGAAGCTTTTGCTTCACTTGTAGCGACTCGAATCATCTTGTGAGATACCGTATTTGTAAATAGTACCATTAAGTCAGGACTCCCTATACGGTTCTTCATGGTTCCTTTCATCTGAGTAAAGACTTTGGCATCACAGTCATAATCTTTACATAAATTTTTATATTTACAAACCATACAATCGTTACCACCGATAATAACAATACTCATAGCGATGTTTATTCTCCTTCTGTTTATATTTCTTAGCATAATTAAGTAAGTTGTTATGCGCAATTTTGGTTAGCTATAGCTTACACAAATGATATTGTTAGCATAAGACAACATAGAGCATTTGTCAAGAGATTATTCATAAATTGTTTACATTTTTTTTGACAAACAGTATAATTAAAGTAGAAATTTGAAGAAAATGATGGATTACGAATAAATGAAAATAATTTTATATACAATCGCAATGGCTATGGTGCCGGTAATAGAGTTAAGAGGTGCGATACCTTTTGGAACAGCAGGGGGATTGTCAATACATGAAGCTATGATTTATGCTATAATCGGAAATTTAATTCCAATGCCTATCATATTGCTTTTTTTGAGAAAAGTCTTCCAATATATGCGCGCCACTAGTGGGAAATTAGAAAATATTGTTGTTAGACTGGAAGAAAGAGCAAATTCAAAAAAACATATTATAGAAAAATATGAGTGGATAGGTCTTGTTCTGCTAGTAGCCATTCCTCTTCCCGGGACAGGTGCCTGGACAGGTGCTTTGGTTGCAGTTGTTTTAGATATGAGGATGAGAAGAGCATTACCGGCTATAACCATAGGTGTTATTATTGCTGGACTTCTCGTATCTATATTTACATATGGTGGACTAAAAGTTATATTATAGGAGATGTATAAAAGAAAGAAGGTCGATTATGGGATTAGATATGTGGCATGTGTGGCTTATTGCATCAATTGTATTTTTTATAATTGAAGCCATAACTTTGGGTTTAACAACAATATGGTTCGGAGTAGGATCTATTTGTGCGATGGTGTCAGCACTACTGGATTTGGGAATATATATACAGATAGGTGTGTTTTTGATTACAAGTATTTTATCATTAATGCTGACAAGAAAAATATTTGTCGATAGATTAAAAACGGGAACCGCGAAAACTAACTTGGATGCTATAATTGGTAAATCTGGAATTGTCGATGCAGATATAGCTCCTCTCAAACCCGGATTAGTGAAAATTTGGGGGCAGTCATGGACCGCAGCAACAAGATGTGATGATGTAATAGTTAAAGGTAGTAAGGTAAAAGTTATTGCTGTAGAAGGTGTAAAGATAATCGTTGAAAAGATATAGATAATGGATTTTATTGTTATTATATGGACAATTAAAATAGATGATAACAAGATATTAAAAGGAGGAAGAAATGGTAGGAAGTGTTTTTGGAAGTATTTTGTTAATAATAATTATTATAATTTTAGCAGGACTTTTCGCTTTTAATGTTAGGATTGTTCCACAAGCACAGGCATATGTAATTGAGAGACTTGGTGCATATAACGGGACTTGGGGGGTGGGTCTCCACTTTAAAATACCTTTTATTGATAAAGTAGCAAGAAAGGTTTCACTTAAAGAACGAGTTATTGATTTCCCACCACAACCGGTAATTACAAAAGATAATGTAACTATGGAAATTGATACGGTAGTGTTTTTTCAGATAACAGATCCAAAGTTATTTACTTATGGATCGGAATCTCCAATGCAGGCAATAGAGAATTTAACGGCGACCACCCTCAGAAATATTATTGGAGAGTTGGAGTTAGATGAATCACTAACATCAAGAGAACATATAAACACAAAAATTAGAATTGTGTTAGATGAAGCAACTGATCCGTGGGGAATTAAAATAAATAGGGTAGAAGTTAAGAATATAACTCCGCCTAGAGATATACAGGTTGCTATGGAAAAACAAATGAGAGCTGAACGAGAACGAAGAGAAAGCATTTTGAAGGCAGAAGGGGAAAAGAAATCGGCAATACTTATTGCTGAAGGTAATAAGGAAGCCTTAATTCTGCAAGCTGAGGCAAACAAGCAGTCTGCAATCAAAAATGCAGAAGGACAAGCTGAGGCTATTAGGATGGTACAGAAAGCTACTGCGGATGGAATTAAAATGCTGGTAGAATCAAATCCTAGTAAAGAGGTTATAGCCCTTAAGTCATTATCCTCCTTTGAGAAGGCGGCCAATGGACAAGCAACGAAGATTATAATACCATCAGAGATTGCAAGTGTGGCAGGCCTTGCAACGAGTTTGAAAGAACTTGTAAAAGAATAGTATAATGTGGAATGAATCATAATAAAAACAGATGGAAGGTATACAATCAAAGAAAAGTGTAATCCAATCAAGTAAACATCACAAATAATATAAAAAGGTAGTGTGTCAAAAATGGGACTCTTCAACAGTTTATTTTGACACACTACCTTTTACCTATAAATATTAAAAGGTTTTAAATGGTATACTATAAATCTTGCATCACTCTAACTTTCAAAATACCTTCTGCATCCTTAATTTTAACGAAAGGTTCAGAGGAACTGATAAGTGCGTAACCGTACTCACCTTTAAGACCACCTGCTGCTCCGGTAATTACATTATTATCACACATTCTTATGGCAAGATCTACCGGATTGTTAATACCTTTTGTCATAATTGCAACGCGGGCTTCATTATTTGATATCGGACCAAGGGTAGCATTTGGGAAATTGACGGAGTTAGTTATATTACCATTTTCAATGAAATCCATAAGTTCTTCCACGGCCATAGAAGCGCAGTTATCTTCAGCTTCAGTTGTTGAGGCTCCAAGATGGGGTACACAGAGTACACCTGGCTTACACATAATGCCCTCTGTTGGAAAATCAGTTACATATTGTTTAACTTTCCCACTGTTAATCGCATCAAGAAGATCCTCTTCATGTACTAAGCTATTTCGAGAAAAATTAATTAGCACAACATCATCCTTACAAATCGAAAAAACATGTTTATTGAATAATTCTTTGTTACTAGGATTAGCAGGTATATGAACAGTTATGTAATCGCTTGCGGAGAGTAACTCCTCGATTGTATCGCAAATAGCAATACTAGGATTTAAAAGTTTAGCATAGTTCTCACTTAAATATGGGTCATAACCTGTAACATGCATCCCTAAATCATATGCTACATTCGCAATTTTGATACCTATTGCTCCAAGGCCTATTACACCTAATTTTTTCCCCGCAATTTCTGTGCCTGAGAACTGACTTTTACCTTGTTCAACTTTTGTGGCAATATCATCAGATAAAGAACACGCCCAGTTAATGGATTCATATAAATTTCTAGCACTCATAATCATACTTGCAATTACAAGTTCTTTTACAGAGTTGGAATTAGCACCAGGTGTATTGAATACAGCAATTCCATTATCTGCACAATATTGCAATGGAATGTTATTTACTCCGGCTCCGGCTCTTGCTATAGCAAGTAATGATGAACCAATTTTAAAAGAATGCATATCCTGACTTCTAACAATAATGCCGTTTGCGTTAGCTGGATTATCAATTAGTTCATATAAATTATTTAAACGATTTAATCCAACTTGAGAAATTTTATTAAGGGTAGCAATTTTATACATATCATATCTCCTTACTATTATAAAAAATATTATTTTATATAAATCAATATACGGGTAAATTTACAAAAATACTCGAACGATTTAAAGCATTAAAAATTATATCATGTAATTTGATTGACATCAATACAAAATGTGGTATAATCAAACAGAAATCGCTAGTGATATTTGTAGATAATAACAATTAAGCCAAAACAGATAATATTTTGGGAAATAAATATCCATAAGAAATATAATATAATAATTAAAAATAAGGTGAGGTGAAATCATGACAACAAGCAGAGTATACAATTTTTCAGCAGGACCATCAATGTTACCCATTGAGGTAATTGAAAAAATGGCTAATGAATTGCCTAATTACCAAAATTCAGGTCAATCTGTTATGGAAATGAGTCATAGATCTCAAGAATTTGGTATTATAATCAAAGAGGCAGAATATAATTTGAGAAAATTGCTTAATGTTCCGGATAACTACAAAATACTTTTTTTACAAGGTGGAGCTACATTACAATTTTCAATGGTTCCTCTGAATTTTATGAGCAAATATCACAAATCAGATTATATAATAACAGGTTCGTGGGCAAAAAAAGCTTATACAGAAGCGACAAAATATGGAGATGCAAAGATTATTGCGTCTTCTGAAGATGAAAATTTTTCATACATACCGCAAATTACAAAAAAAGACATTAGATGTGACGCGGACTATGTTTATATCTGCTATAATAATACAATATACGGGACACATTTCCCGTACATACCGGATACGGGAGATATTCCACTTGTTGCAGACATGAGCTCATGCATTTTGTCTGAAGAAATTGATGTATCAAAATTTGCGGTAATTTTTGCAGGAGCACAGAAAAATGTAGGTCCAGCAGGCATGACCATTGCAATTATTAGGGAAGATATGCTTGATAAAGCACATCCTATGACACCGGAATATTTGAATTACAAGATACACGCGGAGAAAGACTCTCTGTACAACACTCCACCATGCTTTGCAATATATGCTGCAGGAGAAGTATTCAAATATCTCCTAAAAAGTGGTGGTGTAAAACAGATGGAAAAAATTAATAAAGAGAAAGCCGGTAAACTATATAATTTTATAGACAATAGTAAATTATTTAAATGCCCGGTTAGAAAAGAAGATCGATCTCTTATGAATGTAGTTATGGTTACAGGCAATCCGGAGTTAGATAAGTCTTTCGTTGAAAAAGCCAAGTTAAGTTCACTTATCAATTTAAAGGGCCATAGATCGATAGGTGGACTAAGAGCTAGTATTTATAATGCAATGCCTGAAGAAGGGGTAGATCAACTTATTAGCTTTATGAAAAATTTTGAAGAGGAAAACAATTAAAATGAAATATTTTATTTTGGTTACAGACGGAGCGGGAGATTACCCTTTGGTGGACAGAGGAAACAAAACACCTCTCCAGCTTGCTAAAGTTCCGGTTGTAAGTGATTTGGCTCATAATAGCATTGTTGGTAGATGCAAAACTATTCCTGACGGAAAAGAAGCGGGTAGCGATGTGGGACATCTATCACTTCTAGGTTATTCACCATTGAAATTTCATACAGGTAGAGCACCTCTAGAAGCAGCTAGTATGGGGATTGAGCTGGGCGATAATGATTTAATTTTTAGAGGCAATCTTACAACGATACAATCTGACTCCAGTTTTTCTGATTTTGGAGAAATGCAGATGATTGACCATAGCAGTGGGGAGATATCAACTATAGAAGGGAAAATCCTTTACGATGATTTAGCAAAACATTTAGCGAAGAAAAATATTTTGCCATCAATGTACATGCAACATGGAGTTGGATATAGGGGTGCTTTTCTTCTTAGAAGCTGTGATTCCAAAATTAATTTTAATATAGTGGGAGCCGAACCTCCACATAATATCGTCGATAAAAAGATTAAAAATTATCTTCCGGGATTCAAATTAAATAAAACTAACTCAGAATCTGATATTTATCTTTGTAAAAAATTAGCTGAAGTTATGGCTGAAAGTTATGGATTCCTTAAAAATCATCCTGTAAACCTAGAGCGAGAGAAACGAGGAGATAAACCAGCCAACTGTCTCTGGTTATGGGGGGCTGGAATGAGGCCTGCACTTATTCCTTATGGCAATGGAAGAAAAATTAGAAGTGCAGTGATAAGTGCTGTGGATTTGATACGAGGAATTGGTATACTCTCAGAGATGGATGTGATAGATGTCCCTGGAATTACAGGGACAAAGGATACCGACTTTGATGCTAAGGGAATTTTTGCAATTAAAGCCTTTGAGGATGGACATGATTTGGTCTTTGTTCATGTAGAAGCACCTGATGAATGCGGACATCAAGGTGATATAGACGGTAAAATATATTCCTTGGAGAAAATTGATGAAAAAATTCTGAAACCTGTAGTAGAATACTTGAAAAATTCCGAAGAAAGATATAAAATTTTAGTAATGCCAGATCATTATACACCGATTGAACTTAGGACTCATACTGCGGATTCGGTACCTTTTTTGATTTATGATAGTGCAAATGAAAATGGCTATGACGAGGAAAGATTTTATACGGAAGATTCAGCAGAAAAAGGCCCACTAATCTCAGAAGGATGGAAGATTGCGGAGGTTTTTTTAAGGGAGTAAGACTATATGAATAGAATTACAGCTGTTATTAATAAAAAATATAGGGTCATAAGTATTGTGACCCTTATTTTAGTTTTTTTTGTAGGAAGTATTATATGCCATTATACAGTAGATTCTGCAATCAGAATTGGAAATGATAGGCTGCTTAATTTCTTTTGCTCAAATATTATATATGCCTCAGATGGTGGTACGGATAAAATAGTTGCTAAAATTACTAAGAAAAAGGCAAATCAAAAGACAAATAAAACTAAGCAAATAAGTAAACCAAGTATTTCATCTGACTCAGCAGTTGTTTATTGTGAAAATACCGGAGAAGTACTTTTTGATAATAAATCAAGGAGCAGAGTTGCTCCTCTTTCTACGACCAAGATAGTAACGGCAATTTTGGCTATTCAGAATCTTCAATTGAGCAAGGAAATAGAAATTTCTTCTGCAGCAGCTTCAATGGGAGGAACAATGGCCCTAAAGGCAGGCGAAAAAATAACCGTAGAGAATCTCCTTTATGGTATGCTTATGACAAATAGTGATGATGCGGCCTATGCTTTAGGTGAAACAGTATCGGAAGATATGAGCAGGTTTGTCGATATGATGAATCAAATGGTAAAAAATATGGGATGCAAAGATACCCAATTTGTAAACCCAACAGGTGTTGAAGATAGTAATAATTATACGACAGCCAGCGATATGATGATGATAATGAAGGTTGCATCTTCAAATGAGGTGTTTGCAAAGATTTCGTCAACTGATGCTAAAGAAATTAAGGGAACTAATTTAAGTGGACCAAGAACTTTAAACAATGTGTGGCCGGGGATAACAAAAGATAAGAGTATTGTTGCCGTACATAAGGGGGACAGTTCTTCCGGGAAAGATTTATCTATGGTTTTATCTTATAATTATAAAGGTCTTCGCTTTGTTGTATCGGTTATGAAATCGCCGGATGCATCTTCAAGAGAAAAAGATGCTGAAATGCTGATTAATTATGCCATAAATTCAGTACGCGGTATCAAAGTTATTTCAAAGGGTGAAGAACTAGATAAAGCGTCAGTTAAAGGGGGAGCAAAGACAAGAGTTCCAGCTTATGCTTCAGATGATGGATACGCATATCTACCAAAAGAAGGGTCAAAAGAACTCATAAGTGGAGAAGTTACTATGAGAGAAGACCTGAAGGCACCATTAAAAAAAGGGACCCAGGTTGGAGTGTATACAGTATATGTTGCTGATGATCCTGTGAATAAGATTCCTCTTGTAATAAAAGAAGATGTTGCAAAGGGCTGG
Organism: Eubacteriales bacterium KG125; assembly: GCA_050908895.1. Lineage (GTDB taxonomy): Bacteria > Bacillota > Clostridia > Peptostreptococcales > Anaerovoracaceae > S5-A14a. The sequence continues at coordinate 777,819 of CP171222.1, forward strand.
TTTCCATCTAAAATTGGCATATCAAATCTAGCAACTATACTCATTATTGCTGGGTTTTTCACTATATTTGCTCTATGTGTGCTTATAAAAATTAAAATAATGCAACATAGAAGACGGGCAGCTAGAAAAAGACGTCAGTTAATTTATCAGCAAGCAATGAAAGAGTTAGAGATAGAGGCTGATAGAAGACGAAGAGGCTGGAATTTATGACAAATAGGATTAAGGAAAATTTAAACAGACTCCCGGATCTTCCGGGAGTTTATCTACATAAAGATAAGTTGGGACAGGTAATTTATGTAGGTAAGGCAATTTCGTTAAAGAATAGGGTTAGACAGTACTTCCAGAATTCTGCATCAAAAAATGCAAAAACCAAGGCATTAGTAAGCAATATATACGACTTTGAATGGATTACCTGTAGTAGTGAGATGGAAGCATTAGTTTTAGAGAATAATCTAATCAAGCGATATATGCCAAAGTATAACGTGTTGCTTAGAGATGACAAAACCTATCCATATATAGTTGTAACAACTTCTGATGATTATCCAAGAGTTATAAAAACTCGAGTTATAAAAAATGACGGTAATAAGTATTTTGGACCTTATACAGATGTTGGAGCAGTAAATAGAATGGTGGAATTTTTAAATCAAGCATTTCAGCTGAAACGCTGCAATTTGAATACCTTTCCCAAAGGTTTTCGACCTTGCCTTAACTATCATATAGGCGTATGCCCGGGAGTATGCCTAGGAAATGTGGATGTGACTAAATATCGGGAAAAAATAGACGGAATCCTTGAGTTTCTCAAAGGAAAATCTTCAGTATTACGCAAATCTTTGGAAAATAAGATGAGAGATGCCTCAGAAAAATTGGCTTTCGAAGAGGCAGCACAGATTAGAGATTTGATAAAAGATATGGAGTCATTACATCAAATACAGAGAGTCACTATGATTAAAGATGAGGACCTCGACATGGTTTTGCCATTAGTCACAAAAAATAAATTCTTTGTGGTTTTATTTCCGGTCAGAAATGGCAAATTAAGCGGTAGAGAAACCCACGAACTTCAGGCAAATGATGGAGACACAAGGGAAGAACTTGTTTCAGGATTTCTCAAACAGTACTATAGTCAGTGGGCAGAAGTACCAAGAGAAATTTTAATTGAAAAACCTATATCAGAAAAAGAAATAATACAGGAATTTCTATCAAGAGACGATAAACATGTGAGGATATTTGTACCTCAAAGAGGTGTAAAAAAAAGACTTTTAGACATGGCTAGAAGAGACAGAGATCAGCTAATGAAGACTATTAACTTGAAAGATAAAAGCAGCAGGGAAAAGTCTGATAACCTGCAATCTATTATGAAAACAGTTCTTCAGAAAGCTAAAGGCAAAGACACTGATAAGCAGAAAACAAGTGCTCATGAGGGATATAGAGTTGAGGCCTATGATATTTCCAACACAAATGGAGTGGATACTGTCGGAGCCATGGTGGTTTTTTCAGGATTATATCCGGTAAAAAAAGATTATAGAAGATTTAAAATCAGAACAGCTAACGCTCATGATGACTATGGAAGTTTACAAGAAGTTATTTATCGCAGATTTAAACGAGCTCAGTCAGGAGATAAAGGCTTTGTTAAAATGCCGGATATCATTTTTATGGATGGCGGCACAGGACAGGTTTCTGCTGCGAAATCAGTTCTAGAAGCAATGGGTATAGATATTCCGATAGTTGGTTTAGCAAAGGATGACAGTCATAGAACTAGAGCAATGGTATTTGAAAATGGCGAAGAAATATCTCTTGAGCAGTATCCTATTTTGTTTAGATATTGCGGTAGAATCCAAGAAGAGGTTCATAGATTTGCCATTGAGTATCATAGAAAACTAAGAGGGAAAAATTCAATTGGATCAGTATTAGACAATATTGAAGGAATCGGTCAGATAAAGCGAAATGCTTTGTTGGGATATTTTAAATCTATAGATGAGATAAAAAAAGCCAGTGAAGAAGAACTGCTAAAAGTAAAGGGTATAACTGAGAAGAATGCCAGGGCAATAGTAGATTTTTTCACTAAATAGGATAATCGCTATCGAAGGGAAGGAATTTTATGTAGAAAGAGAAAAATACTGATTTTATAACCATTGAAAAAAACATGTAAACATGTTATAGTTAGATTATCCAAAGAGGGTTTAAAGTTAAACCGCTTAAAGATATGGAGGAAATTTAAATGAGCGAAAAAGAAATGCTAAATGAAGAAGAAATCCTTACTTTAGAGTTTGATGATGGTTCCGTTGAGTGCGAGATGATGGGAATTTTTGAGCACGACGGTAAGGAGTATATGGCTCTAATTCCCCTGGATGACACTGATGATATTTATATTTATGGATACAAAGAAGTGTCTAGCGATGAAGATGGGGTTGAATTTGAACTAATAGATATCGAAGATGATAAATTGTTTGATGAAGTTGTTAAAACTTTTGACAGCATCATGGCTGAAGAAGAAGAGGCAGAAGTACTCAACTAATTCAAAATCCAATCATGGGATCAAGCGCCGGACTTCTGGCGCTTTTTGTATTGCTAAATCTATAATTTATAAAGAAATATTGGTTTATTTAGTTTGGGTTATAATCTTCAATTGTATTAATTAGAAAAGATAGATAGGGAATGCATGAGATGAAAAAATATGATGCAATTATTATAGGTGCCGGTGCTGGAGGAGTTTTCGCAGCATATGAATTCACCAAATTAAAATATAGTGGAAAAGTATTAGTTATAGATAAGGGTGCTCCTTTGGAAAAGAGAAACTGTCCAATTAAGTTAGGTAAGACACCTCAGTGTATAAGATGCAATCCTTGTCATATTATGAATGGATATGGTGGAGCTGGTACTTTGTCAGATGGCAAATACAATATAACAACAGAATTTGGTGGAGACTTGCACAAAGTAGTTGGTTTTGAGAAAGCTATGGAACTTATGGAATATGTAGATGAAGTTCTTTGCTCAATGGGAGGCTCAGATGCTATACTTTACTCAACTGCAAATTCTGACATAAAAACAAAATGTTTGCAGAACAATTTACATCTTTTATCTGCTAAAGTTAGACATTTAGGAACAGATAGAAATGTTAGAATTTTAGGAAAAATTTTTGACTATATATCAAAGAAGATTGATTTTGAGTTTTATACAAATTGTGAAAGCGTTACAGCAACCGGCAATGGGGAATATTTGGTTAAAACAAATAAGGATGCATATGTATGTAGCAAAGTAATTATGGCTACAGGCAGATCAGGCTCAAAATGGATTGGTGATGTATGTTCAAATTTTCATATACCTCAAGAGAAAAACAGGGTTGATATAGGTGTGAGAGTAGAACTCCCAGCTGAAGTTTTTAAGCACATAACAGATGCTGTATACGAAGGAAAGATTGTGTATAAAACGGATAAATATAACGATATGGTCAGAACGTTTTGTATGAATCCATATGGAGAAGTAGTTGCAGAAAATACAAACGGCATAGTAACAGTAAATGGACATAGCTATGCTGATCCATCTTTATATACGGAAAATACTAACTTTGCACTTTTAGTTACAAATAAATTCACTGAGCCCTTTGACGACAGCAACGAGTATGGTGAGTCAATTGCCCGCTTATCAAATATGCTTGGTGGAGGTGTTTTGTTGCAACGTTTTGGAGATCTTGAAAAAGGTAGAAGAAGCAGCGAAAGGCGTATGGAAAAGTGCTTTACCAGACCTACATTAAAGGCAACGCCGGGAGACTTAAGCTTAGTAATTCCTAAGAGACAGCTAGATAGTATAATCGAAATGATTTATGCACTGGACAAAATTGCACCAGGAACAGCAAATGAAGACACACTTTTATATGGTGTTGAGGTAAAATTTTATAATTCTAAGGTGATGGTTGATGAAAATATGGAGACAAAAGTCAAAGGCCTATTTGCAATTGGGGATGGATCAGGACTGACTCATTCTCTTTCTCAGGCTTCAGCGAGTGGAGTTCAGGTGGCAAGAAATATTGTAGAATCTGGATGTTAACGATTGCAAAATATACGCGGATTTGACAGCCTTTAAAGGGTATGTGGTTATTAACTTCCGAAAAACTATCCTGATTTGTTAATTCCCAAAATCAATGTTGATTTTCCAATTTTAACAAAATACATACCATGTAACTATTGAAAAAATGAAAAATTTTTAGTATACTCTTATCGTCTCTTGATTTCGACATATTGAGCGGTCATGGCGGAATTGGCAGACGCGCACGGTTCAGGTCCGTGTGAGGAAACTCATGGGGGTTCGAATCCCTTTGACCGCACCATGAAGGAGCTATGACGAATGAAGTAAGTTCGGTGTGGCTCTTTTTTTATGTTTATAACAGCAAATTAATTTAAGACAGGAGTGGGGAGAATTAGCTATAAATTTAGATATATTGCTTTTTAAATTTACTTTTATTTGTGAGTTGAAAAAAATTTCCTAAAAAAATTTTAAACTGTTGACGGTCTTTGAGGAAAAATATAAAATTGAATTTACCAAAATATGGAAAATGCATTAGGTGTGAGAAGGGACTATATAATTGAAGTCAAAAGATTTGGGAAACTTAGGTGAAAATATGGCAACATCCATGCTTGAGCTATCGGGACATCTTATAATTGAGCGAAATTGGAGAGCAAAAACAGGAGAAGAGCTCGATATAATTTCAACTAGAAAAGGTAAGTGGTATATAACTGAGGTAAAAACCCGATCAAGCTTAGACTTTGGATATCCATCGGAGGCAATTAACAAAAGAAAAATATATAGTATGAATAAAGCCTTCTATAAGTTTATGAAATCCCGAAAATTAGATTATGTAGAACCTCACATTGAAATATTGGAAATATTAATTAATAACTTACATTACTAATTAATAATAAGGAGATAATATGTTTAATTTAATTAAGACGGGAACCTTGCAGGGTCTTAAAGGAGAAATAATAAACATTGAGACAGATATTTCTAACGGAATACCTTATTTTAAAATTGTAGGAATGGTTGACACGACAATTAAGGAAGCAAGGGAACGCGTAAGAGGTGCAATAATAAATTCAAATTTTAAATTTCCCAATAGGAAGATAACTGTAAATTTCTCTCCAGCAGATATTCACAAACGAGGAACACATTTTGATTTGCCTTTGGCAATTTCAATACTCTGTGCATCAGGGCAAGTACAAATAACAAAGTACTTTAGTCATCAAACAGCATTCTTAGGAGAACTGTCTTTAGATGGTAAAATTAAATCCGTCAAAGGAGTTCTACCTCTCATAACAGCCCTGAAGTCGAATGGAATTACTAAATTTTTTTTACCTAAAAGGAATACAACGGAAGCATCTTTAATTAAAGATATTGAGATATATTCAGAGGAAAATCTAAGGCATGTTGTTGAAGTTTTGATTGGCAAACGAAAGAGAAATAATATTTTTAATACAAAGCAGATAGGTAATTTAGACAGTGGGCTTAACGATGAGGCGTTAGATTTTGCAGAAATTAAGGGGCATGAGACGGTAAAGCGCGCCATAATAGTCGCGGCTGCAGGCGGACATGGAGTATTACTTGTGGGTAGTCCGTCCTGCGGCAAGACGATGATTTCTAAAAGGCTAACCTCAATACTGCCACCAATGGAATATGAAGAAATGGTTGAGGCAACAATGATTCACTCAATTGCTGGGAACCTGTCTGATGAGTTGCCTTTCATAAATAAGAGGCCTTTTAGAAATCCACACTACTCAATTTCCAGATCAGGACTTATTGGAGGCGGAAATGTACCTGTGCCTGGAGAACTATCCCTTGCAACGAAAGGGGTTTTGTTTTTAGATGAAATCGGGGAGTTGAGAAGAGAAACTATTGAAGCTCTAAGAACTCCACTTGAAGAGAAAAAAGTGACAATTGTAAGACGAGGAATGGCCATCGATTATCCAGCAGATTTTCTTTTCGTAGCAGCAACAAACAACGCAACACGCAAATGGATACAATGATATTTTAGGGTGCTTATGTGAAATACTTGTATTTCAAAGGCTTTGAGTAAGTTTACGAGACATAAAATAGTTAAGAATCCTGAAACAAAAATAATTACATATGAATTGCATCACCAGAAATTTTTTAGTGGGTGCATAATTCAACGATAGCATTTTAGAAAAGGAGTTGATTATGGAGAAGAATAATCGGACATTGAAAGTATATGGAATGAGCAATAATCGATATAATGATACACCTACCATCATGATGAAATGGAAATGGTTAGAAAAATTTGGATTTAAGGTAGGGCAGAGATATCATGTTGATTGTCAGAATGGGAAATTGATTATTTCTATAAAGAAAAATACAAATTGAGTTTTTGTGGCAACAAAAACTTGACAATTATTGTAGCTACATTTATAATAAGTGTGGCTACAATAATAAAGAAAGGAGTTTGTTATAATGGCGAGACCTAAAATAGATGATGCTAGAGACAAAATGTATCGTGTTCGGGTTAATGATGAAGAAGAACAGATGTTGCAGTATGTATGTGATAGAAAAGAATTAAAAAATAAATCAGATGTTTTTCGTGCAGCTTTGAAAGAAGCATATGGTATGCTCAGGATGAGAGAGTTTGATATGAATGAAAATCAAGACTCTTATTATGAAGAATATGCTGAAGGTATTAGTTTGGAACGTATTGTTGACTGCCCATATTGTTCAAGTAAAAATAAAATAGATTTAGTTGATGAATGTGATGAAAGTTCCTATGAGAGGCAAATGGGTCCAGAAACCATATATGAATTTGATACAGAAGATAATTACTGCAAAAATTGTGGTAGACAATTTCGTGTTTCAGGATACATAAGCGAATATCCAATGGGGGCATTTAATTTTGAAGAAATTAATGTAAATCCTATAGAAGGTGAGGAAGAATATGAGTAAACAACTTAGTGAAGTGGAAGTATTAAAGCAATTAGATATACCAGATTTTAGGCATATGACTAAAGATAAAGTTATTAACTTCGCATCAATGCTACAAAATATGGATCCAGAAGTTGCAAAAAAAGCAATTGAACAGTTCCCCGAATTTGCGAAGATGTCATTAGAAGCTTTTAAGGAATATAGAACAGTTTTAGAGAAAACATTAGATGCAAGCAAGGAAAGTAGCAAAGATTGTTTTAATTTATATGACAAGGTACTTTCCGCACTAGAAAAATGTGTTTCTCAAGAGGAGATTTCTTTTGAAGAGAAAAAATATTATTTGGATAATATGATGGAAATTGCTCGGATGGCAGAAAAGAAAGATAGTGAAAATAAAGCGTTTTATTGGAAAGTTATAGGTGCAGGGACAGTAGCTGTGATTTCGATCGTAGGATTAGGTGCCGCAGCGTTAGGTGGTAAATTTGATATTGATTTGCCAAAGCCCAAGCTTTAAGAGGTATTCAAGGAGAAGGAGATATGTCAGAGTTAGTTGCATATGGAACTGAAGTAAGTAGTGTTTTTCAGTTAATAGGAAATCTTGAGAATGACATAACTAAAAGTATTGCTTGGGCATTAGCACGCTGTCCCGAATTTCTTAAAGCAGTAATCAATGAAGTGATGTCGTTAGAGATTAATACACAAAATGTTAGGATTAAGTACCAGGAATTTGAGAAGAATAAAGGTATAACGGATTTGGAAATAACTGATGATACTTCATTTTATATAATTATTGAAGCCAAAAGGGGCTGGATTTTACCAGGTGCTGAGCAACTTGCTTTATATTCACAAAGACGAAATATTATAGAAAGTCCAGTCTCATATAAAGCTATTATTTCAATGTCAGAGTGTAGTGAAGATTATGCAAATGCATATTTGCCTTTTAAGGTTATAAATGATATTCCAGTAAATCATTTGTCCTGGAAGAGAATATATGAACTAGCAAATTCTGCAAAAGTTGGTTCTAGTATATCACAAAAAAATTTGTTAAAAGAATTAATGAGATATTTGGGAGGAATAATGACTATGCAGGCAAAAGAATCAAATTGGGTATATGTGGTTTCACTTTCAACTGCAAAACCAGAAAATTGTGATCTGACATGGATAGAATTAGTAGAAAAGAAAATGAAATATTTTCACCCATTTGGAATTAATGGTTGGCCTAAAGAACCACCTAATTATATAGGTTTTCGGTATGGAGGAAGATTACAGTCAATTTATCATATTGAAAGCTATTCGATAGTAAAAAATCTTCATGATGAGATTGAGGAAATGCCTAATGTGGAAGATAAATATGAGCATTTTGTGTACAGCCTTGGGAAACCAATTATACCATCAAAAGTCGTTAAGACAGGAAACATATACGCATCTGGTCGCAAATGGGCAATGCTTGATACATTATTGACTGCTGATACGATTCATGAAGCTAGTGAAATTTCCAAACAAAGAATGAATAACGAATAACGATAAAATAACAGGGGAATAGAAAAAATAATCCCTGTTATTTTATTATTACATATTTAACTATACTAGATGGTTTCATCATCAGAATCATCAGGTGGTTCATATTCCATCAAATCTTCAGCCTTGTTTTTCCTCGGAGTCTTTTTTGCATATAGCTTATCCCAAGTGAGATGAACTTTGGAACGTTTGTTATAAAAAATGAGGATAGCTTCAGCATAGCCAAGAGAGCCAACACGTCTGTCTTTGGCGGTCTGACTTAGAGTTTTGATGGATACTCTGCCAAGTCTTTCTTTAAAAATGGTATCCTTTATTTGGTCTCCATAAGCCACCACAAGTCTTGCTACACCATTTAGCATATTTGCACTAAGGGAATTAAGTTCACCCTCCCAAGTGCCAATTAGGAGCCTTAGGACATGGTCTAAGACATGAAAGCCATGTTTATCATATATTGTTTCTAAAGTGGAAATAGCACAGATGCCACCGGGTATTTTGGCTGATGATAGAGTAAGGTTATAGGATTCAACCAAGTCTTGAATAATGAGATGCTTATCACTTCCAGCCTCTATACTTGCCATAAAAGTTTCATAGGGCAGTAGTGGCTTTACATATTTCATTTGGTTTGCAAAAATATCAGCTTCTTCGGTATACTCCAGCTCATCATATATCATGCACCATACAGGAGTTTCTCTAGAACCTGAAACAAGGGCAATAATCTCAATGGTATGCTGACCATTAAAAACATAGTTTATACCATCTCTACGGCTTACTTTTACAGGATTTACCTGATATAAGTCAAAGTTAGCAGCTGCTCGTTGAACGTGCCTAGTGGATAAATTCCTTTGATAATTTTGGTTAGAAACCAGGTTCTTTATTGGTATCTGTTCGAAGTGAACATTCGGCACATAATTCAGTAGGTCTTCCATTTGTAGTATCCTCCTTTATAATATCTTCTAATTCCTTTATCGATAATTTAAGTAGTCTAAGCTGGTATAATACTTTTTCTTTAGTATTTTTAGATGCCTTTGAAAAATCTGTATCTATTCTTGCTCGGTCGATAATGCTTCTCCATGAAGGGGAAGTGAAAACAAGACTGGATAGACTTGAGTCCGGATCATATTTAGGCATCTTTTTTATGGCAGCAAGTTTTGAAGGTTCCTGTTTTCTTCTGCGAGTTTCAGACTTTTCCGTATAGGTATATTTCCACTGAAGTGACTGCCTTATTACAGCATAATTTATATGTGCAATACTATTTTCCATGATATATTGATTTAGACTTTTTACTTCATGAGCAGGAAGTCTATTAAGTTCTACCATATTTTCATGAGAAACTCGTATTTTACCAGATAATATATTTTCCGCTAGGTTAAGGTCTTTGTCTCTTAGACTATTTATTATTTTGGTATAGGTTTCATATTTAAAAACTGTGCCGGGTGCTATATGAAATGTATTTCCAATCTTATGGGATATTTCTTGTTTGTTGTAGGCTTTAGGAGGAATAAAGGGATGACTTTTGCTATCTTTCATTTCGTTAGAACGCACATATAAATTTGCGTTCTTTTCAACCTCAGCTTGATAGGCTCTTCCTATGAGATATTTACGCATTTCTCGTGTGAGGTCTTCCCGTTTTAGCTGTTCAGAACATATCTGATAATATACTTCTGCTTTTGTATATACCTGTAATTGTTTTAAGTTAAAGGGTATACCCCATATTTTGCAAATATCATATCTTTTGTGACCGTCGACTATGATTTCATTCCATATAGTGATTGGAGATAGGCAGCCATCATCAACGATACTTTCCTCAAGTTTTGTATAAGCAGATTCTGAGCAAGGCTGTATGAGAAACATGAATTCTTCATCTTTTTCCAGTTTTGGTAAATTCCATTCTACATTATTCATAGGATTATATTTCCTCCGTTGGTATGGAATCTTTTATAGAAAACTGTGCCAAGCATTCTCCTTTGTTGTATTTTCCATATATCCTATAAGAGGAGTTTATTTGCCATGAATTATCTATATCCTTTAGAAGTAAAATAAGGTCTCTACAGCCAAACTCAACACAGTTTCCATCATTTAATTGATTGCTCCTTATTCTAAGGGCGGATTTGTCTTTAGCAGAGGATTTTTTTATAGCGATAAGTTTCTCTTTAGGATTTACTAAAAGATTTATAAAAGAAGGATCGCCAATCATATGAAGAGTGGTTTTGTGAATTCTGATCCTGTTTTTCTTCAGATCTATACATACAATAGGCTTTTGATTTTCATAAGCATTCATGTTATACCTCGCTTCCTGATGGTGCTTCATTGCTATTTTCTAAAATTCCAAATACAGCAACACCATCAAATATATTTACTTGTAGATTTTTCTTATGTTCTTCAACTGTAACACCGAATTGATTTTGCCAGCTTGAAGGGTAGGAGGGGGTTCTTGAAATGACGGATTTACCATCGTTTCTTACCTTTGGCTTATATATTTCAGGATTATTTAAATCAAAGATAAAAAGGTACTCATCATTTGATTTCATCAGTTTCCCAAGTAGCTTATATCTGTTGTCAGGATTCCAGCCCATCAGTTCTATAACTTTGGCATAGAAGATTCTGCAGGTTATTTGCTTGGGATTTTTCTTTTCTCCGGAAGAGCACCATTTCACAGAGTCTTTTTCTTCTTCAAGACATGGTCTTACAGCTAGTTTCTTTTCTGCAGAATTAACTAAAATTTGTACATATTCTATTTCCGGCAGTTTACGAATACACGCTTTATTTACAGAAACCTTGCTTTTATTTAGGGTAAATGATGGTTCAAAGACGTGTGAAAAGAACTCTCCACGTACCACCTGAAATCCATCATAGTTGAAAGACTCAGTCACGGTTACTTCTATTTCCGGAAGTCTTTTTTTATTATTGATATTTTCCGAAAATTTTTGCTCAAGCATCAGTATTAACCTCCATTTCGCTCATGATACTTTTGATTTCTTTATTGAGGGTGTTTCTGTCAGTTACCTTTAGTTCAGGCTCCTTATAAGGTATACTTTCCGTAGTAACATTCCAATCAGATAAAGCATCTTCTTCAATTTCCTTTTCTTTTGCACGAGAATAGTATTTTTTACCGAACCCTTCGCTCCAGTCAGCAGGATAGGCAAGAACCTTTTGAGATGTACCAGAAGTAAAAGGCTTCATAGAGGTTTCTTTTGATGGAGTTACAAAAGAGCTAGGCATTACTATTTCTGTATCTTTTAAGTCAAATAAAAGGACCTTTTCATCATCTTTTTCATGAAGGATACCAAGCATTTTATATTTGCATTTTGTTTTCCAGTTTAGCAGTCTGAATATGGTAGGGAGAAATGCTTTGCCACGAATAATCTTTGGTAGTGTTTTCCCATTTTTCTGTTTTGACCAAATAACAGCTTGGTTACTGGAAGGGGTAGAAGCCCTTACAGCAAGTATCATTTTTTCAGGATGTATCAGAAGCTCTACATGAGAAATATCTCCAAACTTTCTTACCGTTTCTGCAGAAAAGCTAATCTCACTTGAAGAAATGTTGATTGCTGCTCGACCACTTGAATTGAAGAACTGGCCATGTGCTATTTCATATCCTCTGAGGTCGAAATCGCCCTCTAGAGCAGTTATCTTATTATTTTGGATATATTCCTCATCTAATTCTTCATATGCTGATAAACAGGCTTCAGTGTATTCTTCAGGCTTAAATCCTGCCCATCTGGGATTGATAGATACAAAGCCAAGAAGTGATCCTTCCTTTACCACATGAAGCGAGGGGAGAATGCCTTTGTTTCCATATTTGGAGTTGTTTATAAGATGCTGAACAGCTATGAAGTCATCTCTCGATACGATACTTTCATGATGACCTATTTGCCTATACTGATTTCTGTTCTTTTTATTTTTCTTGGATTTATGGTCTAAGAAGTTTGGTGTATAGGTTTTTCTAGCAAGAACATCACCACAGTGTCTTTCATTTTGAAGAATTTGTAAGATGCTACCGGAAGACCAACTTGTATTTCCTTTTTTAGTTTTACATCCGTATTGCGTTAGTGTTTCTGCTATGATTTGACAGCTATATCCGTATAGGTACATAAAGAAGATGAGACGGACAACTTTCGCTTCATCTTCATTTATGACTAGGTTTCCATCTTCATCATGGTCATAACCAAGTAGCGGGGGAGTTAGGAAAATGCCTCTCTTAAAACGCATTTCTATGGATGAGTTCATGACTTCACTTTTAGTATGACTTTCTTCTTGGGCTATGGTGGCCATAAAGGCAAGGGTCATTTCGCTATGAGAGTCTAGTGTATGAAGATTTTCCGACTCAAAGAATATACTTATAGGCGGATTCATATTCTTAAGTTTTCTCACATAATCAATACAGTCAACTATATTTCTTGCAAATCTGGATACACTTTTTGTTACGATAAGGTCTATTTTTCCATTATTACAATCATCCATCATTCGCATAAAAGAATCTCGATGCTGAAGAGAAGTGCCTGAGATTCCTTCGTCAGCATAAATATCTACAAGATTCCAGTTAGGGTATCTTTTTATCATATCGGTGTAATGATTTTTCTGTAATTCATAGGATGAAGTCTGGTTTGGATCATCTGTAGACACCCTTGCATAAACTGCAACACGCTTAGTTGTAGTTCCGCTGAAGATATTCTCTACTGGAACAGCAGGGATTACATCAAGTTTATCTGAGTCAATGCCTTTATACCTTTCTCTTATTTTTTGTTTTTTATCTTCGGTAGTCTTAAGCCTTACTTCATTTTCATTCATTAGCACGATTCCTTTCCTATGAAATTTATATTTATCATATTATTTTCATAATAGAAAAACCATAAACCAAAGGTTAAGGTCTTATCCCACGGTTTATGGTTTCTTTATATATAGGCTTATCTTTTACCTATATACCACTGATTCTTACGGATGATGTCCTTTGTGAACTTTAGAATTTCGTAAAATAATCGCTTTTCATATTTGTCACAGTCAAACATTAGTGCATCGATATCCGTCTGATAGTCAGATGGGTGAGATAGAAGATTTCCAGTTAATAGTTCATCTACAGTAATGCCAAGGGCATTTGCTATTTTTACTACAGATTCTAGACTAGGTTTTTTCTTATTGTTCTCGATGTTTGAGATATACACCGGTGATAAATCTGATAGTTCAGCAAGCATCTCTTGTGTGAACTTAGCACTTAATCTTGTTTCACGAACTCTCATCCCAATGAGTAAGTAATCGATTATCATATGTTTTTACCTCCATTATTATATTTAGAGTAAAAAATACTCTCTATTATATTTTGGGAGGAAAAAGGATTAGATGCATCTAATAAAACAAAAAAATAGAATTGCAGCACGCCGCGATTTATGGTATAATTTAGACCATAGAATGGAGGTAAAAAATGTTGAAATGTGCGTCTTTTTTTGCCGGTGTAGGTGGAATAGATAAAGGCTTTGAAGCAATAGATGCCTTTGATATAGTTTATGCAAATGAAATTGATCCATATCCAGTAAAAACATATGAATTAAATTCTAAAATAAAAGTTGACTGTAGAGATATTCACGAAGTTAAGCCAAGTGAAATCCCAGATTTTGATGTAATGCTTGCAGGATTTCCGTGCCAAGCTTTTAGTGTTGCGGGAAATAGACAAGGATTTAATGATGAAAAGGGTAGAGGTACTTTATTTTTTGAGTTAGTAAGAATTATAAAGGAAAAGAATCCTTCTATAGTATTTCTCGAAAATGTTAAAAATCTAGTTGGTCATGATGGTGGTAATACATTCGCAGTTATTATAGAAACTTTGCAAAAACAAGGATATTATATTAAACACGCAGTTTTAAACGCTATGGAATATGGAAACTTACCACAAAACCGAGAAAGAATATATATAGTGGCTTTTAAGGATGTAGAAGCTTATAAAAATTTTGAATTTCCAATGCCAGTTGTTTTAGATAAAAAATTAAGTGATATTATTGATTTTAATAAAAAAGTTGATGATAAGTATTACTACACACCAGGTAAATATAAAGGTGATATTTATGAGAAACTTGTAGAAGCTATGGATGATAGCAATGCGATTTATCAGTGGCGAAGAACATATGTCAGAAAAAATAAAAGTGGGGTTGTTCCTACTCTTACAGCAAATCAAGGTGAAGGCGGACATAATGTTTGTTTGGTAAAAACTAAAAAGGGAATCAGGAAAATGACTCCTCATGAGTGTTTTAATACACAAGGCTTTGATTCAAAATTTAAATTACCTAAAAATATGAGTGATGCAAGACTTTATAAACAGGCTGGAAATTCAGTTTGTGTTTCAGTTATTGAGAGAATAGCTCATAACATTGCAAATTCATTAAATGATTTATAAAAAATGAAGTGCTTATTCAAAATTATTGATAAGCACTTCATTTTTTATTATCTATTATCTTCAATTATGCGACAACGCCTAATATCGAATATAATATCAGGAACCAGATTATATGCATCTACAAATAAACTTTGTAAGCTAACATGAGGTCTTCTCCCTTGATCCTTTTGTTCTTGGATAGTTTGTGTTTTATTTGCAGGGTACTTTCCAAATTCATCTGAGTTTATTTTTAAATCATAAATGTATAGAAGATTATCATCCAACTTAAATCTTAAGAAAACCAAGTCATCAAATTGGCATTTTGGACCAAACGAAGATAAATCTCCATCAAAGCGGGAAGTTGCTTTAAATTCAATTTTTCTATTGGTTTTTGGATCGGTTGCATCTCCAACTTCACTACCTCTATTCCATAGAAAACCAAGGCAATAACAAGCCATAGGTTCGCTGATAGCATCAGGCATATTCATACCTCTATGACTGTTATTTGAGATATAAGTATTTAGATCTTTCCATTTGAAGTAGGCGTTGCAAGTTTCATCAATTCGGGCATCATCAATTACGATTTGGTTAAATTCATTATAAATTGGCATTTTTCTTCTCCTTTAATAATTTTAATTCGTTTAATAGTTCTGATGGGTTTCTTAAATCGCCAAGCTGTACATAATAATTATCGGCATCCATTTTTGTTTTAGTTGAATTTAAATAAGATCCTTGTTTTATTATCATTCTAGCATCTATTATATTTTTAAAATCTGAATGAGTAATATATCCTGAAATTTCATATTTCCATATTTGCTTTTTTAATAATTCAAGAAGATTTTTTCTGTCGCAGAATTTGGAATAGAGACACTTATTTCCTTTCATTATATCATCGCAGGATGGTTCAATTCTAACCATAATAAAATAGTCATATATATAACTCTCGGATTCAAGATTAGGAGTGTATTCAGCATTTTTATTCCAATCGGCACACTCTAATAAGAGTAAGTTCCCATAACTTTTTGTGGATTTTACTGCAATTTTTTTGCCACAAATATCAATGTCTCCTTGATCCCAATATCCTAGTTTCTTTTCACTAAAATCCAGTTTTATATCCAATCTTAAAGGATATAAAAAATTAGCTACAGCACATTCTGCTAATTTACCTTGGAATGTGTTAGAAAAAATCTCTCCAGGCTTTCTATTTTTTTTACCATTACTTCTGTGATCCCTGTGTTCACCTTTTTCACCAAAAGTCATATTATATGCAAAATTAAAAACTTTCGTTATGGTCTCTGATTTGAATTCAAAGACATCAGTAAATTGTTTTGGATTATTTGTTTTAAAGCAAGAACCATCAAATTCAAGTTTTTTATATGTTGTCATGCAATAAACCACCTCCTTAAATTATATAAATATGTCTGGTGCATTGTATTGAATATCTTTAGCTTCTTTACAAACACCTTTATTATTGCAATTTAATAATGAACGGCTCAGCTTTATTTCACCATTATCTAACATAGCTACATATATGATTTTATGCTCTTTAATATAATTTGAAGTTTCCCTTGAAAATCCATTTCTTTGCAAGAATATAGTTAGTGGATTACGAGTTCCATACTCAACATATTCATACCAATCATTACTAAAGCTTTCTACGTTATGAAACTTCTTATATTCATTTGAAAAACGTAAAAAATAGTTTGAAATACTGAAGAGAATTACGCCATCTATAACATTCAATGTATCAGAAATAACAACATTTCTATGTTCTTTTGAATCATTATATTCTACAGGTTTGTTATTAACCATAATGATTGAATTAGGTTTATCTTGTTGGTACTCTATGGCTTTATTTACTATAAAACTAAGTCCTGCACCTTGAATCCATTGTAGCAGTATTACAGCATACCAGCGTAATTTGTTATGACTTCCAGTATCCTTATTTTTATATCCTAATGTTTTATGTTCATATTTTTCCCATTTAAAAATTTTACACAACCTTTCTAAAAAAATTACTATGGCCTCATAACTTACATGCCCATCCTCATCAAAAGTAGGGTATGAGAGCCCATTTTGAATAGCAACAGTTAGATTTTCTGTTTGATCAACTGAAACATTGATATCATCATCTGGTTTTGTTATGCCTTGATTAAAATGTTCTCTGATTTTTTCTTCTAGTTCTTCAGACAGATATTCAGAAAAATTTTTATATACAAGGCTGTTTCTTTTGCTCATGATATCTTTGAGTAGAATAAGTGCAAATTTTCTCATTAAAACATAATTATCATTGGTTTGATTTTTAGGGTGTTTTTCAAATTCAACATTACCAGAAGCAAGCGCTTCTATAATTTTCCTTTTTTGTCCACTTGTAAGCGCAGAATCAATTGAAAGCTTTTGTTCTGGAATTTCAGTAGTAATGAGTTCTATGTAGTTTTCTTCCTTGACTTTGTCTCTACCACAAATTAAAAAAACATTACCAAATAAGTTATATTCTATTCTTCCAACTCGTCCGATTAAGTTCTTAAAATCGATAGGGTTCATATAAGAACGTCCTTTTTTGTAATGTAATACAAATAAATTATCGGCAGGCATATTAACCCCTTCGACCAATGTACTAGTGCAAAAAATTGTAGTAATAAGCCCCTGTCTAAATAATTCTTCTATCTGCATACGAATTGCTGAAGGCAGATACCCAACATGATAGGCAACACCTTTTTTTATGATTTCTGCTAGGTAATAATCTCCATGTACTTGGTTAGCAATTTCTTTTGAAAGTGTAAGTAACTCGCTATCTGTATTGTTATGTTCAATCGTTTCGGCATAGGAACGCGCTAGATCTACTGCATGATGTATAGAGTTGC
This sequence comes from Eubacteriales bacterium KG125, assembly GCA_050908895.1. GTDB lineage: Bacteria > Bacillota > Clostridia > Peptostreptococcales > Anaerovoracaceae > S5-A14a. Next base: position 795,477 of record CP171222.1, read on the forward strand.
AATATATGATATTTTGCTTTACTTTTTCATGATTATGACCACTGACTAGGTGTATAAAATCATTTAAATTACAATTATCTCTTAACCTAATAGATGGTATAAATTTAGTGGCTTGCTCATTGTAAATACTGACCAAGTGTTTCTCAAAATTCACAAGAAATTTGAATTGTGTTACAGGAGAGAATTTAGTTGCAAATTGATTGTATGAAGCTTCTTCGTCAATGTCATTTAAATATAACCAAGGGTTAGGTATATTGGGTGAAGCAAAGATAAGTTGAGGTTTATTTGTGCGTTCAATCAGCTTGTCTATAATTTTATAGTAGAAAGGGCTCCTGCTATCCATTTCTGAAAGTTTTTGTGCCTCATCAATAAACAAATAATCAATCTTAATTTTTGGATTACTAATCAAAAGATACAATAGTCTTTCTGGTGTAAGAACAAATATGAAGTTGTGGTCTTCATTTAAAGCTAATGCACCTGCAGAAGTAATAAGTCTATAGTTTTTTTCTTTTAAACTGTTAGTAAGATCATTGATTATTTTACTTGAAACTTCATTTATTAATGCTTTTGTTGGTACGATTATTGCGTAATTTTTTTGAATTCCAGCCTGGACTTCTTCCTTTATATACATTCTCATAATAAAGGATTTGCCCATTGAAGTTGGTCCAGAATAACTAAAAAAATTATCTTTTAGGTGTTCATATACTTTCCTTTGCGATTTCATAAACTTTAATTCTGGAAGAGCGGGAATTGTTAGGTAGTCTTTTGCAAATTCAGTATATACATTTTCTAAGGTCGCTATGCTATGGTAATTATGATTAATAATATTAAGACCTTGAAAATTTCCAGTGTTGGTTAGTACTGAACCAGCATAGAATGATACCTTATCATCGTAAGGATATATATGATTTAGAGTTGCTATCACTTCTTGTGAAAGCATTTTATGTTGATCACCCAAAATACGATGATTTGATTTTGATAAAATATCTGCAAATCTAAGCGCATCTGAAATATTTATCGTTTTATATTTTTCACTAGGTATTTGGAATAGTGAAAGGGCATAATTATAGAGCAAATTCTCATGAATTTCTTTAAGGTATTCGTTATCGGATATATCTGAGTAAATTATATCTCCTATACTTTTGAAGTGATTATCCATAGTTATACACCTCCATTCATCACATGCGTCATTACATTTTTACAATCTAGGGAAGTATTATCAAATGGCAGTATATAAAAATAGAATGAATACATGGAAAGCCCGCGTTTTATAATTTCCTGGTATATATGATTAGCATGATGTTTAATATCAAAATCCATTTTTTTGGTTAATAAATTCCTGTACTCTATGTTGCCATAACCTGCAGGATTCAATCCCAAATTGTAACCAATAAATATTCCGTATGCATTGTCATAACATGAAGGAGAAGATTTGCTTGGTATAATAATATTTTTGATTTGCTGTGATGTTTCTTCATCAAATCTTTTATCTAAATTTGATGGATCAAGTAACGGCATCAAATCATTACCATTTTGTATTTGTTCTATAGAGTCGAATGCATTGTTAATTGCATCAAGAATATCTCCTTCAACGGATGAAGCACCAAATACTAACTGGTAGTAAGAGGGAGCAGTATCTGTAAAAGGAAGAAGGTGTATAGCATCACATTTTGTCCCTGATGAAGATGTTGCAATTTCTACTTTACTCATAAGTTTAGGGGCTTCTAAGATTTGCTCTAAAAAAGCGTAAAGTAAGACTTCGCCTAAGGCATTACCTGTTCCTATGTCACCAGGAAATCCATTTTTAGCCATGATTGAAACAGCCTCTAAACCAATACTTTCTATATCACCTGATTTTATAAATTCATCACGTTTAGCTCGTGAGAAAACATATCTGCCAATATTTTTTCTAATGAATGACTGCAACATAGAATAGTCAAATTTATTATTTTTTACATTCAAGTGAAAAAGACGTAGCTGTTGTGGGTTATTAATTTTTATAATTTCATTATGATTGACTTCTGTAAAAACATTACCAAAATCATTCCCTTGAATTGTTTTATCAAGCATGCAGTCACCTCAATTTAAATAGGAGATTCATTTTTCGAAGCTTGATTTCTATCATCAGCCCCACCAGATTTAATCCATTCATCTATTTCTGAAAGTTTAAATTTCCATAATCTACCCACTTTATATGCGGGCATATCTCGTTTTGAAATCCACTGTAAGATGGTTTCTCTTCCTACACCAAGATAGTTTTGTACATCTTTTACGGTCACCCAATTTTCAATACTTTTATTAGTCATTAGTTTCCTCCGTTAAGTTAGCATTAAATGTGACATTAATTTCAACTTCAAATAATTTTTTGTTGCTTGGAAAGCAATTATTACCATCACTATCTTGCATTTCCCAAATTGCATTATGTATACCTTCGGAACCGCGAGCATCAATGCTTGTGGTTATTTTTATTATTGTATGTGGATTTGTTTCCGGAATAGTAATTTGTGTTTCCGAAAACTTTGGCTTTAATTCATTGGTGTTTTTTAATTTTAAAGTTCTATTTTGCCAAATAACTGTCCCATCATTATGAATAACCCAGGTATGTGTGACTTTTTCATAGCAATTAAGGTTGTATCTAAATGGAACCTTTTCAATCCAAATACCATCACCTGAATATAGTGGCTTAATTGGTCCGCAATTTGATTTTTCAGATATAAGAATTTGTTTTCTGTACTCTGAAGATACTAAACATTCAATATCTTCAGATTTACTTTTTATAAATGATTGAAATTGAATGGCTAAAGCCATGCAAAAATTCGATTTATCAATATTTTCAAGTTTTGATATTCCAAAAGAATCTGCAATTTGTTCGAGTTTATCATCTTGCAAATGTTTCTCAAAAAAATCTTTTATGGAAACTATATCTATATTAGAAGGGAAGTGTCTTTTCATATTGTATGTGAAATGTTTTGTGCCATTGTATATGGACTTAAGATAATCGTCTGAATAATTTCTTTTAATGTTTGCAGACCTAAATAGTTGTTTTAAATATCTATATTGTGATTCGTATCCCATGCTTTGCGAGGATACATGAGTGCAAAATTCAGAAAAAATCATTAATATCACCTCTTTTATAAAAAGAACCATGAAAAGAACCAAAGAACCTTTATTTAACCATGGTTATATATTTTATGTAAAAAATTCCCCAAGTATCATATTTATAGATAATAAATGCTTAAGCCAAATTTTATTATATTTATTATATCACATTAATGTTTGTAAAAATAGTATAAATAGTCATAAACGAGTCTTGATTCACTACGGATATGTTTTATGTGATATATGTCAAAAAAATTATTTAGTGGTTTATCGTTTACAAAATATAAAGTCAGCTCACTAGGATGGTTGCTGGTTAATAAATGATGGTTCATTTTTATGCAATATTCCGCGTGTGTATTTACTTTAATTTCAAACCTAAGGAGGAATTACAATGGAGAAATTATGAATGAGAAAAGGGGAGGTATATTACTTCACTTTAGAAGAACAAAGAGCAAAAGGTGGGCTCTAAAAAAATAACCTTATATATAACTAAGTAGTGACTGATTTACAGTAATCGGCCTACAAAAACAAAATATCACAGAGCCTGATTAGCTATAGGGCAACTGGGATACATCATTTGGCACTCATGGATTTAACCATGAGGCGCTATGTGAAGTACCTCTATTTTCCTATGGCTATTTTTAGTTATATCAAGGTCGGTACTTCGCATAGTATCGACCTATTTTGTATTCCGGCCCTATCTGCTAACAGCAGAAAGGACAGGAAATTTTATGACTAGAAAATTTAAAACAGCGGAGAAGAATCGTGTTAACTATGTGTATTACACAGCAGATGGAAAGAAAATTGTAATAAAACCGGGGGAAAACGGTGTAACGGAAGAGATGATTACACTCCTTCATACTTATGATGATGAGGAAGTGGATGCAGAACGTAGAGAGGATTACCATGCACCTGTTCGTTTTGAAGGCTATTCAGATGATGAGGGTTTAGAACTTGAAAGCAGAAACTCATATCTTGCTGATTCGTCAGCAGATCCATTTGAAAAGCTGTTAGAGGCTATTAAAGAGGAAGAATTGGAAACAAAGATTAGTAATCTTAAATCAGCTTTATCTACACTTACGGAAAAACAGAGGGAAACGATAGATAAAAAATTTTTCAGAAATATGACAAATACAGCTATTGCTATTGAAGAAGGTGTAAGTGAAACAGCCATTAGAAATAGGTTAGCAAAAATATACAAAAATTTAGAGAAAAAGATTTAAGAAGAGGGGGTTCGAATCCCCTTCTTTTTTTGCATATACACAGAGGGAGAGAAAAAATCCTTCGGAAAGGAGAAAGCAATATGAAGCATAAGGTATGTATTAAAGTTGCAAAATCGGATGGTATGGCAGAGCCAGTGGTTAGAAGCAAGAGTCTTAGTATTAGAAGAAAAATTTTAGATTTTTTCTTTGGTCCTAAGGTAAATGTACTTGTTTTATCCAGTGGCGATTCTGTTCAGGCCGTTGAGATTAGAGAACTTAAAAATGGAGGTGAGTAAGATGGACAAAAAATTAATACTTGATGTAGCAAAGCAAATGCGAAAACTTGCAGATTCGATTGAGGCTTTGGCAAATGAAGAAAATGTTAAACCGATTGAAAGTGAAGAAAAAGATATATCACTTGAAGATGTAAGGGCAGTGCTTGCAAAAATCAGTCAACATGGTTTAGCGGGCGAAGTTAAAAAATTGATTGAAAAATATGGTGGCACAAAACTATCAGATGTAGCCCCTAAAAATTACCAGAATTTATTAGAGGATGCAAAGGAGATAAAAGTTGAGTAAAGTACATTCTATTTTATCCCCATCGGCTTCACACAGGTGGCTAAACTGTACTCCAAGTGCAATGCTCGAGCAAGAATTTGAAAATAAGACATCCGAGGCAGCAGAAGAAGGAACGGCAGCACACGCTTTTTGTGAACACAAACTTCGTAAATCCTTAAAACTTAGAAGTAAAAGACCTGTATCTGATTACGATAGTGATGAAATGCAGGAATGTACCGATGCTTATGTGGATTTTGTAAATGAACAGCTGGAAATTGCAAAACAGCGTTGTAGGGATCCTCTTATCCTAATTGAAGAAAAGGTGGACTTTTCAAGATATGTACCGAATGGTTTTGGAACAGCAGACTGTTTGATAATTTCGGATGATGAACTTCACATAGTTGATTTCAAATACGGACAAGGCATTTTAGTAGATGCCTATGACAATCCGCAGATGAAATGCTATGCACTTGGAGCACTTGAAACCTATGGTAACCTTTATGACATTACGAATGTAAGCATGAGTATTTTTCAGCCAAGAAGAGAGAATGTTTCAATATGGAAAACTACAGTAAAGGAACTAAGAGACTGGGCTGAGAATGTATTAAAACCTAAAGCTGAATTAGCTCTTAAAGGGGAAGGTGAATACAGGTGTGGAGAATGGTGCAGGTTCTGCAGGGCAGCAGTAAGGTGCAGAGCAAGAGCAGAAGAAAAGCTAAGGCTTGCAGAAGATGAATTTAAGTTGCCACCACTCATAAGTGATGAAGAAATTGAAGAGATTCTAAAGGTTATACCGGATTTAACTAAATGGGCAGCAGATATTCAAAATTATGCTCTCGATATGGCATTAAATCATGGTAAAGAGTGGTCTGGATTTAAGGTTGTAGAAGGTAGATCGGTTAGGAAGTATAAGGATGAAAATGCTGTTATAGAGAAAGCAAAAGAAAATGGCTATACAGATATTTTCAAATCCAGCCTCATTACTCTAACAGAAATGCAGAAACTGATGGGAAAGAAGAAATTTGAAGAACTTTTGGGTGATTTAATTATAAAGCCAAAAGGAAAGCCGACACTTGTACCTATAGCAGATAAGAGACCGGCTATTAAGCTAGAAGATGTTAAAAATGAATTTAATGAAATAACGGAGGAAAACTAAAATGACAATGAACAAAACAAAGGTAATTACAGGTAAAGATACAAGACTTTCATACTTTAATGGTTGGGAGCCTAAATCAATAAATGGCGGTCCGGAAAGATATAGTGTGTCTGTATTAATTCCAAAGGACGATACAGAAACTTTGGAGCAGATTGAAAAAGCAATTGATGCTACAATCGAAGAAGGGATTGGTAAATTTGGAGGTAAAAAGCCCAATAAAAAAACGATTAAGCTTCCACTTAGAGATGGTGATACCGAGCGTGATGATGAGGCATATAAAGGGCACTATTTCATCAATGCTAACAGCGTGACACCGCCACAGATTGTTGACAAGGCTGTAAAACCTATTTTGGATCGTAGTGAAGTATATTCAGGCTGTTATGCTAGGGTGTCTCTGAACTTTTATGCCTTTAATTCTAATGGAAATAAAGGGGTTGCTTGTGGGCTTGGTAACATCCAAAAAATCAGAGATGGTGAGATGCTTGGCGGAAGAACAAATGCAACGGATGATTTTACAAGTCTTGAAGATGATGATTTCTTAGCCTAGGAGGTGCCAGATGACGAAAATAGAAAGTTTAATGCTTGCCATATCTTTTGGAGCTGTTATGGGACAACTCATAGCTAACATAGGTATCTTAATAAAATACTGGAGAGAGAATCGCAAGTTAAAGAAAAAGCTGGAGGATAAGAATTATGAATCTAATTGATTGGTTTGTTGCTATCTTTATCGGCACATGGCTCTTTGATTTCGTAGTAAAGACACTTGTGAGCCTGTATCTAGATATTAGAAATAAGATAAAAAGATAGAAGAGAGGGTGGCACTAATCTGCCACCCATATTTTTGTTGGAGGTGGAAAAATTGAAATCTATCAGTATAGACATAGAAACATATAGTAGTGTGGATTTAAGAAAAGCAGGCGTATATAAATATGCTGAGTCAGATGATTTTGAAATTCTACTGTTTGCTTACAGTGTGGATGGAAACGACATCAAAGTTATAGATTTGGCGAAAGGTGAGAATATACCTAAGGAAATTTTAGCTGCACTCACAGATGATAGCATCACAAAATGGGCATTTAATGCACAATTTGAAAGGATATGTTTATCAAGATATTTAAGAGATAAGAGAATAAAACTGGATAATTTTTATGATAATCGTGAATCTAATGACATGTTCTTAAATCCTGTTTCTTGGAAATGTACGATGATTTGGTCTGCCACACTTGGACTTCCACTATCTCTTGAAGGTGTAGGAGCTGTACTTGGGCTTGATAAGCAAAAGTTAAGTGAAGGTAAAAACCTCATCAATTACTTTTGTAAGCCATGCAGTCCGACAAAGACTAACGGCAAAAGAACTAGAAACAGATATTTTCATGATAAAGAAAAGTGGGAAATGTTCAAATCATACAATAAGCGGGATGTTGAAGTAGAGGTGGGAATTCAAGCAAAACTTTCAAAGTTTCCTGTATCAAATGAAGTATGGGACGAGTTTTATCTCGACCAAGAAATCAACAATAGAGGGATAGCTATTGATTCGGTATTTGTTGATTCTGCAATTCAGTTAGACACACAAGTTAAAGAAAATCTTATGGAAAGACTATCTGCTATAACTGGACTTGAAAATCCAAACTCTGTACTTCAAATGAAAGGCTGGTTATCTAAAAACGGACTTGAAATGGAATCTCTAGGTAAAAAGGAGGTGGCAAAAGAGATAAAGACAGCACCGGATGAATTAGTCGAGGTTTTACGTTTAAGGCAGCAACTATCTAAGTCATCGGTCAAAAAGTATACAGCTATGAAAAATTCTGCGTGTAATGACAAAAGAGAAAGAGGTATGTTTCGTTTCTATGGAGCAAACAGAACCGGTAGGTTTGCAGGTAGGCTAGTTCAGCTTCAAAACCTGCCACAAAACCATCTACCTGATTTAGCGGAGGCTAGGAGTTTAGTAAAGCAGAAAAATGTTCAGGCTCTTGAAATGCTGTATGAAGATATCCCAGATACTTTATCCCAGCTTATAAGGACAGCCTTCGTTCCAAAGAAGAATCATAAATTTATAGTAGCGGATTTTTCAGCGATTGAAGCAAGAGTCCTAGCTTACCTTGCAGGAGAGAAATGGAGAATGAAAGTCTTTGAAGAAGGTAAAGATATCTACTGCTCATCAGCTAGTCAAATGTTTGGAGTTCCGGTTGAAAAGCATGGGATAAACGGGCACTTAAGGCAGAAAGGAAAAATTGCAGAATTAGCACTTGGATACGGGGGATCAGTTGGAGCGTTAAAAGCAATGGGAGCTCTTGAGATGGGGCTTGAGGAAGATGAACTTCAGCCACTTGTAGATGCTTGGAGAAACTCCAATTCTATGGTTACTGCTTTATGGTGGGAAGTAGACAAGGCAGTAAAAAACTGTATTAAAGAAAGGATTACTACAGAAACTCATAGTATTAAGTTTAGTTACAAAAGTGGATTTCTTTTTATTACACTTCCTTCCGGAAGAAAACTTGCCTATGTAAAACCAAGAATTGGTGAGAATAAGTTTGGAGGAGAGTCTGTTACTTATGAGGGAGTAGGTAGCACAAAAAAATGGGAGAGGTTAGAGAGCTACGGACCTAAGTTTGTAGAAAATATTATTCAAGCTATTTCAAGAGATATATTGGTTTATGCTATGAAAAATTTGAGTACTTACAGGATTGTTGCCCATGTACATGATGAAATTATTATAGAGGCAAATAAAGATGTAAGTCTTGACTCTATCTGTGAAATTATGGGAAGAACTCCGCCTTGGGCAAAAGGGTTACTTTTAAGGGCGGATGGATACGAATGCGAATTTTATAAAAAAGATTAAAAAAGGGGGTTCGAATTAAGACGAATCTTCGCTTATAGACAGAAGGACACTTTCCTTCTGTCTATATTTTTTTTAATTTTTAAAGGAGGATTCGCTATGGACGAATTAATCAGAATTAACTATGACAGAGAAATCCCTACAGTAAACGGACGTGATTTGCACGATGCACTTGGCATCAACACCAAGTATGCAGATTGGTTTCCAAGAATGTGTGAATACGGCTTTTCTGAAGGACAGGACTATTGCTCAATTTTGAGAAATAGGTCTGATGGGCTTCCAGGTAAAGGCTTAACAGACCATTTACTTACCATTGATATGGCAAAACAGCTGTGCATGATTCAAAGAACTGAAATTGGTAGGAAATTTCGTAGGTATTTCATTGAAGTGGAGGAGGCATGGAACTCACCTGAAGCTGTGATGGCAAGAGCATTACAATTTGCAAATCATCAGCTTGAAATTTTGAAACATCATAACTTAGAACTTCTAGATACGGTTGCTGTACAAAATCAGCAGATTTCGGAGATGAAACCAAAAGCAAGCTACTACGATGTGGTTCTTAACTGTAAAGACCTTCTTTCTATGAGGGCAATTGCAAAAGACTACGGAAAGTCGGCTCAGTGGATGAACAATTTACTGCATGAACTTGGGATTCAGTTCAAGCAATCGGATATTTGGCTTTTGTACCAAAGGTATGCAGATAAGGGATATACCAGCACCAAAACACATAACTATCTGGGAAATAATGGGGAGTATCACTCAAGGATTCATACCTACTGGACACAGAAAGGGAGACTTTTTATCTATGAACTTATGAAACAAAACGGAGTGTATCCACTGATTGAACAGGAGGAATGTAATGGGGAAATCTAATGCAAGAGTGCTAACAGAAAAGAATAAGGCTTTTAAACCACTTGTATATATCTGTGCTCCTTATAGTGGTGATAAGGAAAGGAATATAAATGCTGCAGTAGGATATGCCAAGTATGCCTATGAAAATAATGCCATTCCTCTTACGCCTCATTTCCTATTTCCTTTTATGAATGATGAAGATATTAAGCAAAGAAAGGATGCACTTTTCATGGATATCATACTTCTTGGTAAGTGCCAAGAAGTGTGGGTTTTTGGAAATGAAATTACTGAAGGCATGAAGAGAGAACTTGAGGTGGCTGAAAAAAGAAAACAGGCAATTAGATATTTTAATTTTGAGGGTTTGGAGGTTAAGACAAATGCTAAATTGTAAAATCCACACAGCCAACTGCATTGGAGATAGTAGTAACTGTATTTATCCTAATAATACTGAGGTCACTAACAGGGATAGCTTTATAAAGGCTATCTCTTTTGACCATGTTTGCGGAAGTTTTAAGGGGAATTATAGGAGCAAGGATAACTTCGTCTCATCAGACTGTATTCCAATGGACTGTGATAATGACCATTCTGATAATCCTGATGAGTGGGTAACTCCATTTGATGTTGCTATGACCTTTTCTGGAGTTTGCTTTTATGCATCGTACAGTAGAAATCATATGAAGGATAAAGGTGTTAAATCGGCAAGACCACGATTTCATGTGTATTTTCCTATTAAGGAAATAAAGAATGCTGATGAGTACACTGATTACAAGGCCAAAATTCAAGCTGAATTTCCATACTTTGATGATAATGCTTTGGATGCTGCCAGATTTATTTATGGAACATCAAATCCGGAGGTGGAACTTTATGAAGGTGAGTCTTCAATTATTGACTTTCTACAGGAAGATGCATTTGCAAAATTAGACGATAAGGTCATAGAGAGTGGCAGTAGAAATAATACTATGAGCCATATTGCTGGCAAGTTAATAAAAAGGTTCGGGGCAAGTGATGAGGCATATGAGAAATTTTTAGAACAGGCAACTAGATGTGATCCCCCTCTATCTGATGAAGAACTATCAACTATTTGGAATAGTGCTAAAAAATTTGGAGATAAGGTTTCAAATCAAGAAGGATATATACCACCGGAGCAGTACAATCTTGAACTTCAGCTTCTGCCGGAAGACTTCTCTGATGTTGGTCAAGCGACGATTTTAGCAAGAGAATATGGAAATAAACTTCGTTATTCTCCTGCAACGGATTTTCTTGTGTATAACGGTAGCTTTTGGGAGGAATCTCAACCGAATGCCCAAGCTTTAGCTCAAGAGCTAACCTCAAGACAATTAGAAGAGGCAGAAGTTGAAATTCAAAAGGCAATAGTAGAGATGAGCAAAAATGGTGCATGGGCACTTATTGCTGCAATGGGTCCAAAGAAAGCGAGTGCTCAGTTTAATAGGGAGCAAGTAAGGTCTTTTGAAAAATATGAGCAGGCTGAAACTTATCGTAAGTATGCAATTAAAAGAAGAGATACAAAATATATCTCTGCAGCACTAAAGGAAGTTAGACCTATGGTTCAAATCGAACAGTCGATGCTTGATGCAGATGAATTTCTGCTAAACACACCGCATGAAACTATAAATCTTGTTACTGGAAGTAAAAACAACCATGAGGCATCTGACTATATTACAAAACAAACAACGGTATCACCTAGTGAAGATGGTAAGGCAATCTGGAATGATGCACTTAATACTTTCTTTGTAAATGATGATGCCCTTATTTCCTATGTTCAAAAAATAGTGGGGCTTGCGTCAATAGGAAAGGTTTATGTTGAGGCTCTTATTATTGCATATGGTGAGGGAAGAAATGGTAAATCGACATTTTGGAATGTAGTGTCAAAGGTTCTTGGAACATATAGCGGGAATATGTCTGCAGATATGTTAACCGTTGGATGTAGAAGAAATGTAAAACCGGAACTAGCAGAGGCAAAAGGTAAAAGACTACTTATTGCTGCTGAACTTGAAGAAGGTATGCGAATGAATACATCAAATGTAAAGCAGTTATGTTCTACAGATGAAATTTTTGCAGAAAAGAAATTCAAGTCACCCTTTAGCTATGTGCCAAGCCATACCCTTGTCTTATATACAAATCATCTACCAAGGGTAGGTGCTGTTGATAAAGGAACTTGGCGTAGGCTCATTGTTATTCCATTTGATGCCAAAATTGAAGGTCAAAACGATATTAAAAATTATACGGAGTACCTATTTGAAAATGCAGGTGGAGCTATTCTTTCTTGGATTATTGAAGGGGCAAAACAGGTAATCAATGATGAGTATCATATTGATCCGCCAAAGAGGGTTAAAGATGCTATTTTAGCATATAAGGAAAATAATGACTGGATGAAACATTTTCTAGATGATTGCTGTGAAATTGATGCTACCTTTACGGAAAAAAGTGGGGAGCTTTATACGGCTTATCGTGCCTATTGTCTTCGTACGGGCGAGTTTACCAGAAGTGCCGGTGATTTTTATTCTGTTTTAGAAATTGAAAATTTTCAAAAGAAAAAGACTAAAAAAGGCATTATAGTCCATGGATTGCGCCTAAAATCGGAGTTTGAGGATTAAAGGTGCAGGGATATGCAGGGTATTTACCTATATTAATATATATACTTATTTTTTTAGTCCTATAGACAATAATAGTAAATACCCTTCACCTACCTGCACCTCTTATGAATGGAGGTTGAAATTATGCTAGAAAAAGAAGTAGAAAAGGCTCTAGTGAAAAGGGTTAAAGCGCTTGGTGGTATTTGTCTTAAACTAGTAAGCCCAAGTATGGATGGACTTCCAGATAGAATGGTATTTTTACCTGAAAGTCACTTTGCTTTTGTAGAACTTAAGACTCCAGGTAAAAAACCAAGACCACTTCAGCTAAAAAGAATGGACGATTTTAAGAGACTAGGATTTAGATCTTTTGTCATTGATGATAAAAAACAGATTGGAGGTGTCATTGATGAAATACTCTCCACATGATTACCAAAAATATGCTACTAAGTTTATAATGGAACACCCGGTATCTGCAGTTCTGCTTGAAATGGGACTTGGAAAAAGTGTTATCACCCTTACAGCAATTTATGAGCTTATGCTAGATTATTTTGATGTTTCAAGGACACTTGTTATTGCACCACTTAGAGTAGCTAACACTACTTGGCCAGAGGAAATAGATAAGTGGGAGCACCTAAAGTACCTTACCTATTCTGTTGTAACAGGAAGTGAGAGAGAAAGACTTGATGCTTTAGGAAAACCTGCTCATATTTATGTGATAAATAGAGAGAATGTAGACTGGCTCATTACAAAAAGTGGAGTGCCTTGGATGTTTGATATGCTGGTTGTTGATGAGCTATCTTCTTTTAAGTCCTATCAAGCTAAAAGGTTTAAAGCACTTTTAAAGGTAAGGCCAAAGGTAAAAAGAATTGTAGGACTTACAGGAACACCATCGAGTAATGGACTTATGGATTTATGGGCAGAATTTAGACTGCTTGATATGGGAGAAAGGCTAGGAAGATACATCACACACTATAGGCAGAATTTCTTTGTACCTGATAAAAGAAATCAACATATGATATTTTCATATAAGCCAAGACCGGGTGCAGAAGATGCCATATATAGGCTGATATCAGATATTACGATTTCTATGAAGGCAAGAGATTTTCTGAAGATGCCTGAATGCATCATGAATGAAGTCATAGTTTCATTATCGGAAAAGGAACAAAAGCTATATGATTCATTGAAGAAAGATATGGTGTTATCCATTGGAGATGATGAGATTGATGCAGTAACTGCGGCTGCACTTTCAAATAAGCTACTTCAAATGGCAAATGGTGCTGTATATAACAATGAGAAAAAAAGTATTGTCATTCATGATAGAAAGCTAGATGCCCTAGAGGATTTAATAGAAGGTGCTAATGGAAAACCTGTTATTGTAGCTTACTGGTTTAAACATGATTTGGAAAGAATAAAAGCTAGGTTTGATGTTAGAGAAATAAAAACAGTTAAGGATATAGCTGACTGGAATGAAAGAAAGATACCCACTGCAGTTCTCCATCCTGCAAGTGCAGGTCATGGACTGAATCTTCAGGCAGGTGGATCTACCATAATATGGTTTGGTCTTACTTGGAGTTTGGAGCTTTATCAGCAAACTAATGCAAGGTTGTATAGACAAGGGCAAGAGAACACTGTAGTCATTCATCATATTATTACAAAAGGAACGCATGATGAAGATGTTACAAAAGCACTTACCCTAAAAGAAAAAATACAGGATGCACTGATAAATTCAGTGAAAGCAAGATTAAAATAACGAGGAAAAGAGGTTCTATGGAGAACTTACCTCAGATGGAGGTAAGAATGGAGATAAAAGAATATTTAAGCCAAAGCTACAGGTTGAACCAACGGATAGAATCTAACCTATTTGAAATTGAAAGGCTAAAAGAGATGTCTTTAAGTGTTTCAGCCATATGCTATGACAGAGAAGTAGTTCAGACTACAAGAAATACAGAAGCATATTTTGTAAAATGTCTAGCCAAGATTGATGAACTAAGACTTGAGATAGATGAGGAAGTAAAACTTATGGTAGAGCTGAAGAAACAAATTAGAGATACTATAATGGACGTTGGAAATATAGATGAAAAAATGGTTTTAATATATAGATATATCCAAAACCATACATGGGAACAAATCGGGGAAAAGCTAAATGCAGATGCAAGAACTATCAGAAGATGGCATGGTAAAGCTATTAAAAAAGTAGTTTTACCAGAAAAGCCGATAAAAATATAAAAACGCCCGAAATGTCCTAGAATGTCCACCTATACTTTGTGTTATTATATAATCAGCAAAAAGTATAAAGAGTTAAGCCTTGGAGGAAAACCTTCAGGGCTTTTCTTATGCAAAAAAGGAGGTGGAATGGTTGCCAAGAAAGCCAAAGCGTCCATGTTCTTATCCAGGGTGTCCTAACCTAACTGAGGGTAGGTTCTGTGAAAAGCACCAAAGGGAAGAAAATAAACGCTACGAGAAGTATGACAGAGACCCTGCTGTACGCCGTAGGTATGGACGAGCATGGAAAAGAGTTAGAGATGCCTATGTTAGAGAGCATCCGTTTTGTGAGCAGTGTTTTAGGAAAGGAATCATTGTACCTGTAGAAGAAGTACATCATATCAAGCCACTAGCAGAAGGTGGAACACATGATAAAAGTAATTTGATATCTTTATGCAAATCGTGTCATGCGAGAATTCATGCAGAAAGAGGAGACCGTTGGAATAAAAAATAATGGGGAGGGGCGGTCAAAATCTCTACTAATCTATCCCTTGGGGAACAGGCGTGGGGTCTCACGCACAAAAAGGGAGGTTCAAACAGGGTATTAAAGAAAATCCACCAAATCGGAATAGAAAGGATGTGATGGGAGTGGCAAAAGACGGAACATATAGAGGCGGAAGAAGAGTAAGAGCTGGAGATAAGCCAAAGCCTGTAGCTGAAAAGATACAAGCTGGTGAAATGGTAAAGATACTAGCAAATGATATACCGGACGAATATTACGCAGAACTGGAATCAGTTGATTTGCCTGAGGGTGTAGAACTGGAAGGTGTAGATATGCCAAAGCCAAGCGAGTATCTATCTGCTAAACAAAAGAGTGGGATTCCGCTTGGAGCAGACCGTATATATAAAGAAACATGGCAATGGCTCAAGGAAAGAAAGTGCGAAAAACTTGTAAATAAGAGACTTATTGAATCCTATTCACAGGCTTTTGCAAGATATATTCAGTGTGAAGAAGCTATAAGTAGATATGGAATGCTCGGAAAACATCCAACAACAGGAGGGGTAATTGCATCTCCATTTATACAGATGTCATCACAGTTTCAAAAGACAGCCAATCTGATTTGGTATGAGATTTATGACATTGTAAAACAAAATTGTACAGAGATTTTTGAAGAAGATAGTGATGATCCTATGGAACGCTTATTAAGAGGAGGAAGATAGAAGATGATAGAAAAAGTAAATCCGAGCCATCCGGATAAAATAGCAGATAGGATAGCAGGTGCTATTGTAGATTTAGCGTATAGACTATGTGAAAATCCTAAAATTGCCGTTGAAGTTTTGCTAGGACATGAGTATGGACACATTATTATAGAAACAAATGTGGATTTTAATAAAGAAGATATTGCTATGATTTTTGAAAGAATAGCAGGTGGGAAGAAGGAAATCAGATGTGATATTAGAATTTATCCTCAAGATACGCACCTTGTTAAAAATCAGTCAAATGAATTTAGGTGTGGAGATAATGGTATCTTTAAGGGAGTGCCTTTAACAGATGAACAGAAGGAACTATCAAAAATAGCAAGAGAAATTTATAATAAATATCCTTTTGATGGGAAGTATATTTTAGATGAAACAAGGCTGATTATCTGTCAGAGTAATGCAGATACTAAGATACTCAAACAGGAATATCCTTATGCAGAAGTAAATCCACTTGGAGACTGGACCGGTGGAACTGATGTAGATACAGGAGCTACCAACAGAAAACTTGGATCGGACATGGCAGACTCCGTAACTGGTGGAGGACTTCATGGTAAAGATTTATCCAAAGCAGATGTATCTGTAAACATCTATGCATATCTTAAAGCGCAAGAAACAGGAGAAGAAGTTAAACTTTGCTGTGCGATTGGGGATAAAGAAATTGATGGTAAGTCTTATGAAGAAATTGTAAAACTAGCAAAAGACTATATAGACTCTGTTGGTGGATTTGAAAAGTTTGCCGAATGGGGTCTTTTTTAGTGGGGGGGTGAGCTTATGGAAAAAGAAATGCAGTATTACCTAGCAAATGTAAGTGACCTCATTCCATATATCAGAAATGCTCGTACACATTCAGAGAGCCAAGTAGCACAGATTGCGGCAAGTATAAAAGAGTTCGGCTTTTTATCTCCTATACTTATAGCTGAAGATAATACAATTTTAGCAGGGCATGGTAGACTTGCGGCTGCTAGGAAACTAGGTTTAAAGCAAGTGCCATGTGTAAAGGAAAGTCATCTGACTGAAACTCAAAGACGGGCATATATCATTGCAGATAATAAACTTTCACTTAATGCAGGCTGGGATGAAGATATGCTTGCTATTGAACTTTCTGAACTTCAAGGAGCAGATTTTGATTTAGACTTACTTGGTTTTGACGAGAGTGAGCTTGCCGGTATCTTTGAAGAAGATAAGGAAGTTAAAGACGATGATTTTGATGTAGAAAAAGAACTGGAAAAGCCGACATTTTCTAAAACGGGTGATATATGGACACTTGGAAGACACAGGCTCATTTGCGGGGATTCTACGAAAGAGGAAACATATAGGATTTTGATGGAAGGAAAGAAAGCTAATCTTGTAGTAACCGATCCACCTTACAACGTCAATTATGAAGGCAGTGCCGGTAAGATTAAAAATGATAACATGGCTAACGATAAGTTCTATAACTTCCTGTTTGATGCCTTTTCTAATATGGAAAAAGTGATGGCAGATGATGCTTCTATTTATGTTTTTCATGCAGATACGGAAGGACTAAATTTTAGAAAAGCCTTTAATGATGCAGGTTTTTATCTATCCGGATGCTGTATATGGAAAAAGCCATCTCTTGTACTTAGAAGAAGTCCATATCAGTGGCAGCATGAACCTTGTCTATATGGGTGGAAGAAGAAAGGGAAACATCAGTGGTATTCAGGAAGAAAAGAAACAACCATATGGGAGTTTGAAAAAACTAAGAAAAATATTGAACATCCAACTATGAAACCAATTCCCTTACTAGCCTATCCGATTACCAACTCAAGTATGAGTAATACCCTTATACTTGATCCATTTGGAGGGTTTCGTGTCATAATAATGACACAGGCAAATAGTCAAGTAAATACAAGGGTTTTAGAGCTTCTACCAAAGTTTAAAATCAAAAAAATGAATCGTTGGTGTGCTGTTTAGAGCAGTTATTACGAAAATAAATGTTGTAAACAGTACATCAGCATAAAGGAGGAACTCACATGTCTAAGGCAAAAAAAGACACGATTGAAGCAAAAGGTTTTGCTATTCAAATTTATACTGAAGACTTTAAAAACGACTATATAAGTCTAACGGATATTGCTAGATATAAAAGTGATGAACCATTTATAGTTATTAATAACTGGTTGAGAAGCAAAGATAATATTCAATTTTTAGGTTTATGGGAATCAATGCATAATCCTGATTTTAAACCTATCGAATTCGATAGGTTTAGAAATGAAGCAGGTAGTAATGTATTCACACTATCACCACAAAAATGGATTGAAAAGACAAATGCGATAGGCATTGTTTCTAAGTCAGGACGATATGGAGGCACATTTGCTCATAGTGATATAGCAATGGAATTTGCTTCATGGATTTCACCAGAATTTAAGCTTTACATTATTCAAGATTATAAGAGACTTAAATCAGATGAAAACTCAAGATTGTCACTGGGATGGAATCTGAATAGAGAAATTTCCAAGATTAACTATAAAATTCATACGGATGCAATCAAAGAGTATCTCTTAAAGGATCTTACCAACGAACAGCTATCCTATAAGTACGCAAGTGAAGCAGATATGCTAAATGTTGCTTTATTTAATAAAAGAGCTAAACAGTGGCGTGAAGAAAATCCTGACTTAAAGGGTAACATGAGAGACTATGCAAGTCTAAATGAGTTGCTGGTGCTTGCGAATATGGAAAGCTATAATGCAGTTCTTATCGGTAAAGGTATGGATCAAAAAGAAAGAATGATAGAACTTAGAAAGCTTGCCAGAACTCAGCTGATGTCAATTGAAAAGTTGAACAATACAGGAATTAAGAGCTTAGAAGATAAGTCAAAGAAATAGAGAGGTCTGTTATAAGATGGGCATTGAAAATTATCTTATTTCCAATAATATTGCTCTTGTCGATACTAATTGCTTTTCTAAAATTTATTATAAAAGTTAGTGGAATGATTTTAGGTATAATATCTTTTCTAGTATTTATTGGAGCAGTAGCTTGCTTCATACAAAAAGATATGGCAACAGGAATGGTAGCATTACTACTATCTTTCTTAATAAGTCCTTATGGACTACCTAAAATTGCACTGTGGATCACAGCATACCTTGAAGTAGCGAAAGATACATTAAGGGAAATATAAGAGAGAGTTAAGACGATGGAATATAAATCTATCGTCTTTTTCTATGCCTAAATTTAAGCGAAAGGAGGCGATGATATGAGTATGTATTTATTTGATGAACAACCAATACTGGCAAATAAAGCATTAGCCAGAGAACTAGGTTTAAATGAAGCTCTTGTGCTTCAACAAATAAATTACTGGATTGAGATAAATAAGAAGTCTGGTAACAATTATCATGATGGCAAGTATTGGACATATAACTCAATAAGAGCATGGCAAGAAAAAAATTTCGATTATTTAAGTGTTGATACAGTAAAGAGAACTTTTTCTAAGCTTGAAAAAGCGGGATATCTTTTAGTTGGGAACTATAATAAAGATCCTAGAGACAAAACGAAGTGGTACACAATAAATGACAAGAAATTAGAAGAACTTTATCTCGAATTAAATCAAAGAAAACAAGAGAAAGAAAGAGAAATAATAGAACAAGTAAGTAAAAGAGATATGCCTAATGCATTAGGGCAAAATGCACCAATGGAAGAGGGCAAAATCAACCAATGCAATGAGGCATTTAGCACCGATGCATTTGATGAAAATCTACCAGTGCATTATGGCAACTTGCATGAACCATTACCAGAGATTACTACAAATAATTCATCAAAGATTACTTCATATATTTCTACAGAGAATTCCTCCCACCAACCCATCTATGAAAAAGACACATTTTATTTAAGGGACGGAATGGAGGAAGGATGTAAAAAAATAAAATCATATAAATCTTGTTTAGAAGAATTAAGAGAAAGTACAGGATATAACGAACACATGAAGCTGGGTAATAAGATTACTGCTAAAACCTTTGATGAAATAATTAAAGTTTTAGCTGATGTTATGGTATTAAATGCAGAAGATACAGTAACAATAAATCAAACGAAATTACCAGCGTATGTTGTTCAAGAGAGATTTAAAGAATTAGATTCTTCGCATATGGAGTATCTTGTAAATGCTTTATCAGAGAACGAATCAAAAATAAGAAATGTAAGAGCATTTATTTTAACGGCAGCATATAATGCCCCAAGCAATATGGATGCCTATTATACAGCACTTGTTAGTTATGATATGAGGGAAGGAGGTTACTAATGATAAATGAAGAAATTTCTAATAGAGTAATTAATATTGAAGTGAATGTCTTAAAGGCAACCTGCCAAGAAATCTTAAGTCAGGTAAAGAAGTTACAACAGAGGTCAAAACAACATGGTGGCTTAGATAAACTTATCAAGGCTGAGGGAAATGAAATCAAACTAAAAGATATGGTTAAGAAAGGTCAGCTTGAAGAAATCAATGTTAAAGATGGTGAATTAAAAGAATTAAAAAAAGAATTGAATAAACATGGTGTTAAATTCTCAGTGATGAAAGATAAGGAAACAGGAACACATTCGGTATTTTTCCAAGCAAAAGATACAAAAGTTCTGAATAAAGCTTTTCAAAATGTGCTTTCTAAAATTGAGAAAAAAGAGAAAAATAAGGAGTCCATTCATAAAAGCATAGAAAAATTCAAGGAGATGGCAAAGAATACTGTTTCTAAAGATAAAGTCAAGAATAAACAAAAGGAGCAGAGCCTATGATAGATAAGATACTAAAAGACATCAAAGGCTTATTTAATGTGCAAGATAAGGCAAAGTTTCTAAAGCAGAACATTCCCTATCTTGCATTTTTCTATGTTGGCAATATCTTCTCTCACCATGTAAGAGCATATACGGGTGGCGATGTTATAGATAAAATCTTTCAGGGAATATTAGAGCTTAATACTATGAGCTTACTGCCAAGTATTCATCCAACTGATATTTTAATGGGCGTAGGAGTAGCTGTTTTAATTAAATTTATAGTCTATACCAAAGGGAAAAATGCTAAAAAGTTCAGACAGGGGAAAGAGTATGGATCAGCCCGATGGGTTGCATAATATCAACTGTAAGGAAATGTATATAGACATAAAAAAGGAGAATAACGCTATGATAGAATACACAAATAAAATCACAGCACTATACTCCCGCCTTTCAGTTGGTGATGAGGACAGGGACGGGGGAGAAAGCAACAGTATTGTAAACCAAAAGGCATTTTTAGAGAGATACGCAAGACAGCACAAGCTGATGAATATCCGCCACTATATCGACGATGACGAAAGCGGTAGGTTCTTTGACCGTTCAGCCTATACACAGATGATAAGCGATGTGGAAAACGGCAAAATCGGTATTGTCATCATGAAAGATATGACAAGATGGGGAAGAGATTATCTTCAAGTAGGAAATGCAATGGAGATATTCAGACGAAACAATGTACGCTTTATTGCAATCAACAACGGTATCGACAGCAAAGACCAAAATACATTGGAATTTGCCCCCTTTATCAATATTATGTCCGAATGGTATGCAAGAGACATCAGTAAGAAAGTAACAACAGGCATTAAGACCAAAGGAGCAAGCGGAAAGCCTGTTGCAACAGAAGCCCCATACGGCTATATAAAAGACCCGAACAACAAAGATTATTGGATCATCGATAAAGAAGCTGCCAAAGTCGTAAAACTCATTTTTACGCTCTTTATGGAGGGGAAAAACCGCAATCAGATAGCCGTTTGCTTGAAAGAAAAAGAAATACTAACCCCAACCTTTTATATGAAACAGCAAGACAGAGGAACGGCAAAAAACAGAAAGCTGAATGAAGAAAACCGCTATAACTGGAACAAAGCAACCCTAACACGAATACTGAAAAGACAGGAGTATTGTGGCGATGTAATCAACTTCAAGACCGAAAAACATTACAGAGATAAGAGAAACCACTATGTAGATAAAAGCAAATGGCAGATAATAGAAAATGTGCATGAGCCAATCATAGATAGAAGCACCTATGAAAATGTACAGAGAATATTAAAAAATGCACCAGTTAAAAGACCAAATGGAGATGGAGAAATCCACGCCTTATCCGGACTGATGTATTGTAAAGATTGCGGAACGAAAATGCACATACGCACCATACACAAGAATAATAAAGTACAGCATGTAACCTATTGCAGTGAATACGCTAAAGGTAAAGCTAAACACCCCAAATGCCATTCTCCACACCGTATTGATGTTGATGATGTTATGGAAAATATCACAGAGGTATTGCGAAAGATAGCCAAGTTTTCATTAGAAAATAAGGAAGAATTTGAAGCCATGATAAAAAATAGCCTTGCTAAAGAACAGACTGAAGAAATCAAAAAACAGAAAAAGCGTATTCCACAAATTACAGACCGAATGGAGCAGATTGAAAGAGTTATGAACAAGCTGTATGAAGATAACGCACTGGGAAATATCGAGGCAAATCGTTATGAATTACTGTCAAGAAAATATGCAGAAGAATATTACAGCTTAAAAGAAGAAAAAGAAAAAATAGAGGAACGCTTATCCGAATTTGAAAATGCCAACCAAAGAGCAAAGAACTTTATCAAACTTGCAGAAAGTTATTCAGACTTTGAAGAACTTACCCCTACCGCCATCAACGAATTTATCAGTAAAATCGTTGTGCATGAGCGAGATGTCAAAAGAGCAAAATATGCCGTTCAGCGTATCGAAGTCTATTTCAACTATATCGGCAGATTTGAAAATGAACTCACAAAAGATATAGAGCCGACAGAGCAGGAAATGATACAGATGAGGGAAGAAATCGAAGAAACAAAGAAAGAAAAATCAAGAGCTTATCATAGGGCATATTCCAAAGAATACCGAGCAAAAAACATTGAAAAGTTTAGAGAGTACGAACGGATAAAAGCAAGGGAATACCGAGCAAGAAAGAAGCTACAAGCCACAACTTAAAAACAATACCCAAAGTTAAATATAAACCAATATGAAAAGAGGTTTCCTAATTACAGGAAATCTTTTTTTGTGCAAGTCGAAAGGAGAACTAAATGGTAGAAAATGAAAAAGCACAAAGCAGTGAAATACAGACCAACAAAGAACGAGTCACACCCCAAAAACCGAATGGTATTATGATAAAAAAGATTAGAGGGAAGACCTTTGTAACGGAGATATATTTTAATAAAAACAGCAAAGAAACATTTCAAGATAAGCTGTTAAAGATAGTGAAATCGGAACAGAAATAATAAGGTGAAATAGCCCCCTTAATAACGATATTCCTATTCTTTTCATATCTGTTTTTGTGGAAGTCCTGAAAGCAAGTAGGAAATCTGACGGTAGAAAAAATGGCTTAAAAATGGTATAATATATAACAAATTCTAGGAGAGATATATTGGTTAGGAGGACTAAACTATGTCAAATATATATGAGAATGTTCCTAAATTTGAAAGTGAAAAATTTTTACTCCGATTTGTAGATAAAGATGATGTAGAAGATTTATTCGCAGTTTATAGTGACAAAAATTCATTGCCATTTTTTAATAGTGATAATTGCGATGGGGATAATTTTTACTATCCAACAAAAGATAAGATGGAAGAAGCTATTGATTTTTGGATAAAATCATATCAGACAAAATGGTTCGTTCGTTGGGTCATCATTGATAAGATTTCATTAAAAGCGATTGGAACTATTGAACTGTTTAATAGAACATCAGAAGATAAGTTTAATGGAATGGGCGTACTTAGACTGGATTTGAAAAGCGAATATGAAAAAGAAGAAGTTATTAAAGAAATTTTAGAGCTTATAGTTTCGCCAACTTATGAACTATTTGATTGCGAAGAAGTTATCACTAAAGTTCCTAATTATGCCATTGAAAGAATATCTGCTGTATCTGGAATTGGTTTTACAAAATCGGATAATTTTTTAGTAGGAACGCATGATGGATATTCATATAAAGATTATTGGACAATTCATAAATAAAAAATAGTAGATTAACAAAAAATATAGTTAAAATTCAAGGAAACAGTAAATCAAATCGGTTTACTGTTTTTTCTTTGCTCAAAATTTGAAAGAGAGGGAAACAGAAAATGAAAAACATAGATGAAAAAATCTTAATGACAGAAGAAGAAATTAAGCAGTTACAAAATAAAAGAAAAAAGCTAATCAGTCAACAGAAACAGGAAGAACGAAAGAAAAGAGATAGACGCCTTTATGAAAAAGGAGGAGTATTTGAAAGTATCTTTACTGAAAGCAAAGACTTTACCAAAGATGAATTTTATCAGCTAATCACATTTCCAAATGTCAAAGAAGCAGTCAATCAAAAAATCAAGAAAATCATAGAGAGCAGAGAAGAAAGTCAAAATCAAAATACAGAAAACCAAGAGGAAGAAACGGACATAGAGGAATAGTCCCTTGTTTACAAGGGCGCACTTATACACCCTAAAGGGTGTGTGCGTTCTCCGAAGGCTCTTGCAGAGAGCATATCAGCTAACGCTGATACAGGGGAGCTACACTCCCCTACGGAAATAAATTTCCTACCCCTTGTGTACTTCCCAAAAGAAATCGGATAAAAAGCTATCCGATTTTTTTAGGAAGTCTTATTCATCGCCACACCAAAGTATCAGAGAAACGAAAGGAGGTGTTCCCTTATGGCGATATATCATCTCAGTATCAAAATTATCTCAAGAGGCAAAGGAAAAAGTGCAGTTGCAGCTTCCGCCTATCGAAGTGGCGAAAAGATAAAAAATGAATATGACGGCATAGTCCACGACTTTACAAGAAAAGGCGGAATAGCCCATACTGAAATTCTATTACCACAAAATGCACCACAGGAATTTGCAAACCGTTCTGTCTTATGGAACAGTGTAGAGAAAATAGAAAAAAGTAAAAACTCACAACTTGCAAGAGAAATAGAAATTGCATTGCCTAAAGAATTAGACAGGGAAAAACAGATTGAACTTGTAAGGAACTATGTGAAAGAAAATTTTGTAGATGTCGGTATGTGTGCCGACATTGCTATACATGATAAAAATGACGGAAACCCACACGCACATATTCTATTAACTATGCGACCGTTAAACGAAGATAAAACATGGGGAGCAAAATCGAAAAAGGAATATATCCTTGATGAAAACGGAGAGAAAGTAAAACTCAAAAACGGCAACTACAAAACAAGGAAAATCAATACAGTGGATTGGAATGAACAAGACAAAGCAGAGCATTGGCGAAAGGCATGGGCAGATATTATAAACAAATGTCTTGAAGAAAACAGCATACAGGACAAAGTGGATCACCGCTCTTATCAAAGACAAGGTATAGAGCAAATACCGACCATTCATTTAGGCGTATCAGCCACCCAAATGGAAAAGAAAGGCATAGCCACCGACAGAGGAAATATCAACCGAGAAATCAGAAAACAGAATAGGATATTACAGGAAATCAAGTTAAGAATAAAAGCCTTGTTAAATTGGGTAAGGAGAATAGGCAAAGAAGAAAAAGAAAATGATAATCTCACATCCCCTCTCCCACCCAAAGAAAATTTGCTATCCGTTTTTGAAAATCTTATCCGTAAAAATGCAGATAACCATAATACAGATTTAGAACAATACATCGAAAGCTATCAATTCTTAAAAGAGAAAAATATCACTTCCGTATCTGAACTGAAAGAAAGTATAGTTATTTTAAGAGATAAGAACTATAAGACCACAAGAGCTATAAAAGATACCGAAAAGAAAATAGATGATAGAGTACAACTTATCGACCATGCCGAAAAATATTTGAAGCATAAAGATACCTATACAGCCTATACCAAGCTAAAGAAAAACAAACAAGATACTTTCTACAATGAACATACAGCAGAGATTATTTTATTTGAGAGTGCAAAGAAATATCTGAAAGAGCATTTAGGAGAAAACAAGACCCTAAATATATCCAAATGGAAATCAGAAATAGGCACTTTGAGGAAAGAAAAAGATACTCTATATTCTCAAATGATAGACATACGAAAAGAAGTGGAACAAGCTGAAAAAGTTAAGAACTGTATAGAGCAGTTACAGGAACAAGAAAAGAAACTATCACAAGTAAAGCGGAACGAGTTAGACCTATAAAACTTGGCTTAAATGTGGTATAATTATCAGACAAAAGAAGTAATAGAGGGGAGTTTAATAATGTTTACCTATAAAGACTTGATAGAAGATAAAATTGATTGTGTAAAAGATTTATGGGAGAAAAATAGACTTTTTCATAAAGAAAATTCTAACGGTTTTTCAACTGACTATGATGGACTAAGTTTTAAGGAAAGAATGGAAGTCTTATTTAATAAATCGACAAAGAGAAAGATAACAATTGTAGAAAATGAAGAAAAGCAAATTATAGCTTATTGTATGTCAATAATAACTGAAGCAAAATTAGGTGAGATTGCAACATTATATGTAGAGGAGAATTGCAGAAGAGCAGGAATTGGGAAAAAACTTCTGCAACTTCATATTAAATGGTTTGAAGAAAATGATATTAATGATGTTGGAGTAGAAGTTTTGCACAACAATTTTTCTGCAATAAGCTTATATGAAAGTGTTGGCTTAAGAAAAGATACTATGAAAATGAGAATTCTAATCGATGAGTTAGCGACTGTGAATTTAAAATGAATAACTTATACAGAAACAGTAAATCACAAAGGTTTGCTGTTTTTTCTTACTCAATTTTTCAATAAAAGCGTCCATAAATATAAAAAGGTACTTGACAAAACGCTTCCTGGGGAACGACAAAAGATATTCAGCCATATATGGATGAAAAGTTTCAAAACAACATTTTGCTTACCCAAACTGAACGATTAACAATGAATGGAAGACCTGCTAATCCAAAGTATGCTCGTAACAAAAATGTACTTGTTATTGGTGGTTCAGGCTCAGGCAAGACGAGATTTTATGTAAAACCGAATCTAATGCAAATGCACTCTTCATATTGCGTAATAGATAACTAAATATACAAATACTTAGCGATTGAAATTAACTTTTCAGTCGCTTTTTTAATTGGAGGAAAAAATGGATAAAGAAATGATTAATATCAATGCCAATCTGTTAAAAGAACCTACTTTTGGAACTTTTACAAGAGGTGATGAAGAGGTTCAAGTTGTAAATTTTGCTCTTTCGAAAGGATATGGAAAAGGTAGAGAGTATATCAACTGTGCAGCCTATGGCAATAAATCTGAAGTAGCTAAGGAATTTTCAGAAGGTGATTTTATTCATGTATATGGCTACTTCAATAAACGAGCTAAAAATGGAAAGACATATAAGAATTTTGTAGTTATGTCTATGAACAAAATTGAAAAGAAAGAAGAAAACGAGGAGGAATAAATAATGGATTTTTTCGTACAAGCAGTTAATGTATTAAAGATTTTGGTAATGGCAGTAGGTGCTGGTCTTGGAGCATGGGGTGTTATCAACCTTATGGAGGGATATGGTAATGATAACCCTGGAGCAAAATCTCAGGGTATTAAGCAATTTATGGCAAAATAAGGACGGAATAACACAACAAATTCTCTAAAACAAAACACTAAATCAATGTAAGATTGAATGAAATCAATATTTATGCTATAATTAAATAAATCTAACAAAGAGAAAAAGAGGGATATTATGGCACTTAACTATAAACCATTATGGATACAGTTAGCAAAAAAAGGATTAAAGAAAACAGATGTAATAGCTATGGCAGGACTAACAACAAATGTTATGGCACAAATGGGCAAGGATAAACCAATTACATTTAAGAATTTAGAAAGAATATGTAAGGCTCTATCTTGTACACCTAATGACGTGATTAGTTTTGAAGATAATTTTGGTAGTGAGGAATAGGACATGATTACAAGAGATAATTTAAAAGATCTATTAAAGTATCTTGGATATGAAGAAGAAAAAGGAAATTATATTTATCATTTTAAAAACTTCAATTGTGAAATTATAGTAGATTTTAATAATGAAAAAATTATATATCCCACAGATAAAGGATTAATAGTAAATGAAAGACAAACATGTAATTTTTCTGATAATGAAAATTTTGTAGTTTTAGAATGTATTCATAGACTACTTAAAAAGGGCTATAAACCATCACACATTGAAATAGAAAGAAGATGGTCGTTAGGTCATTCCCAAAAGAGTGGTCGTGCAGATATTTGTGTTATGAATGCTACGGGAAATGACCTATTATTTATAATTGAATGCAAAACTTATGGTGAAGAATTTGATAAAGAACTAAAGACTTTAAAAGCTGATGGTGGACAGTTATTTTCATATTATCAACAAGATAAGTCTGCTAAATGGCTTATGTTATATGCGTCAAACCTTGAAAATCAAAAAATGCTCTATCAGATAAAAACTATTCCAGTATTTGATACAGAAGACATATTAGAAAAATCCAAAAAGAATAAAAGTATAGATTTATACGAAAAATCAAATTCTAAAGAGAAAGCATTTGAAACATGGGAAAAAACATATGATAAAAAATTGTATGATGATTTGATTTTTTCGGAAGATACCATAGCCTATAATATTGGAGAAAAACCACTAAGAAAAAAAGATTTAAAAGAATTCAATCCAAGAGATAAAATTGTAAATAAATTTGAAGAAATTTTAAGACATAATAATGTGTCAGACAAAGAGAATGCTTTTAATAAACTCACGGCTCTTTTTATATGTAAACTTGTAGATGAAATAACAAAAAATGAAGATGACATTGTAGATTTTCAATATAAATTTGGAACTGATACCTATGAAACCCTATTAGATAGGCTTCAAAGGCTTTATAAAGAGGGTATGGATAAATTTATGAAAGAAGAGATATTTTATGTATCTTCAGAATATCCTTTAAATTTATTTTCTACCTACAAGGGTCAGAATAGAAAAAATGCTATTGAAGATTTAAAAGAAACATTTAGAAAGCTAAAATTTTATTCTAATAGCGATTTTGCATTTAAGGATGTACACAACGAGGAACTTTTTCAGCAGAATGGGAAAATATTAGTTGAAGTTGTAAAATTATTTGAACATTATAGGATTGTATACTCTTCTAAGCACCAGTTTTTAGGAGATTTATTTGAGCAACTTTTAAATCAAGGATTTAAACAAAATGAGGGGCAATTCTTTACACCTATTCCAATTACAAGATTCATATGGGAATCCTTACCAATTGAAAATTTAAAAAGTCTTTCTAAAGAAGATGCTTATCCTAAAGTAATTGACTATGCTTGTGGGAGTGGACATTTTTTGACAGAGGGAATAGATTTAATTAATAAAGTAAAAGGAAACTCTAACAATGATTGGGTTAGTGAAAACATCTATGGGATAGAAAAAGACTATAGACTTGCAAGAGTATCTAAGATATCTCTTTTTATGAATGGAGCAGGAGAGGGAAATATTATATTTGGAGATGGATTGGATAATCACAAAGAAAAGGGAATTAAAAATGATTCTTTTGATATTCTTGTTGCTAATCCTCCCTACTCTGTAAAAGCCTTTAAATCACACTTAGATTTAAAAGAAAATGATTTTGAATTAACGGGCTTTATTTCTAACGACGGTAGTGAAATAGAAGTTTTATTTGTGGAAAGAATAGCACAACTTTTAAAGCCTAATGGAATCGCTGCAGTTATTTTACCCTCAACAATATTGACTAATGCGTCAAATAGTTATAAAGGTGCAAGAGAAGAAATTTTAAAGAATTTTAAAATAAAGTCAATTGCTCAGTTTGGGAGTAAAACCTTTGGAAAAACAGGTCAAAACACAGTAATATTATTTTTGGAAAAATATAATGAACCACCAAAATATTTTAGAATAATTGAAGACAATATACAAGCTATTTTTTCTAATCAAAAATTAAGTCTTTGGAAAGATGATGAAATTTTAAATGATTATCTCGACCACATAGGAGTAGATATAGATATATATTCTGATTTTATAGAAGAAAAACCATATTATGAAGAATTCTCAGAAAATGACTATTTTAAAATGTATGTAGATGAATTTAATAAATCAACTGAACTTAAAAATTTAGAAAACAAGATAAGTTTTAAGAAAATTAGTAATGAGGAGCAGTCAACTAAAAAGAATCAAAAATTTTATCTGTATGCTAAAAACATTGAAAGGGATAAGTTGTTTTATTTTGCACTAGTAAGAGAACAAGAGACTTTAGTAGTTAAAGCTCCGAGCAAGATAACAGAACAATATAATTATTTAGGTTATAAGTGGTCTGACAGTAAAGGTAATGAGGGAATACAAATAGAAAACATGGGTGGAATTTTATATGACCCAAATTACAAAGAAAATGATGAACGCATAGCTCCGCTTATTAGACAACAATATAATAATCATAACTTTAAAATCAATAAAGCACTTAAAGAATTTGCTTCAGTTTTAAAGACAAAGAATATGATAGATTTTGGAAGAGAAAAATTTGATAGATATATTTTGTTGCAAGAGATTAAAAACTTGGAATTGGATAGTAAATATAGTTTAGAACCTTTATCAGATATATTAGATACTATTGGTGGACTTTGGAAAGGTGAAAAAGAGCCATTTATAAGAGTTAAAGTGTTGAGAGGAACTAATTTCACTATGACTGGTCATACTGATTATACTGATGTTGCAACTATTGATGTTGAAAAAACAAAGTTTGATAATAGACAGTTGAAAAAAGGGGATATAGTAATAGAAAAGTCAGGTGGAAGTGAAACTCAAGCAGTAGGAAGAGTTATATATTTTGATGAAACAGATAATGACTATTCTTTTTCTAATTTTTGTAATAGATTGCGTATAAAAAAAGCAAGAGAAGATGAAATAAAACCATATTATATATTTTTAATACTAAATCATATTTATCAAAGTGGTTTTACATTTGATTATCAAACAGGTAGTAGTGGACTAAAGAATTTAAATATGGGAAGATATTTATCTATAAAAATTCCAATACCACCGATTGCTATTCAAGAAAAAATAATTTCTGAATGTGATAAACTTGAAGAAAAATATCAAAAAACTCGTATGAAAATAGAGGACTATAAGGGAGAAATACAAAAAATATTTAATGACCTTGAAGTCGTAAAATCTGATGGGGGGGGGTACAGACTAAGTGATTCCAACGTATTCAGCCTTTCTATTGGAAAGAGAGTGTTACAAAATGAACTCACCGAAAATGGAATTCCAGTTTATAGTGCCAATGTATTTGACCCAATGGGAAACATAGATAAGTATCTTATAAATAATTTTGAAGAACCACATATAATATGGGGAATTGATGGAGATTGGATGGTAAATATTCTTCCGAAAGGATATGAATTTTACCCTACTGACCATTGTGGAGTGATGACGGTTGATGAAAGTAAGATTAATCCAAGATATATGACCCATGTATTAGAAAAAGAGGGACAAGCTATTGGCTTTTCAAGATCACATAGGGCATCAATAGACAGAATTAAAAGTATCAACATTAGTGTTCCTAATATAGAACTACAGAATCATGAAATGGAAAAAGTTTATAACTTAGAGAAGAAAATTCATAAACTAGAAGAAAATCAAATAGACTTAAATAAAAAAATAAGCGATGTGCTTAATAATTATTTAAGGTAAGTTACAAGACGATTAGAAAATAAAAATCTAGTCGTCTTTTTATTTTCAAAAGAGGAGATTTTATGACAAGAAAAAGAACAAAGTTAAGTATTGAAGAGCAGATAGAAAAGAAAGAAGAAAGTATTAGACAATTACAAAATCAAAAAAGAGAGCTAAAGAAAAAGCTTAATGAAAAAGAGAGGAAAGCAAGAAATAAAAGGCTTATAGAAAAAGGGGCAGTGTTTGAAAGTGTTTTTGAAGAAAGTATTGATTTAACAAAAGATGAATTTTATAAGCTAATCACATCATTAAATGATGAAGAAATTAGACTTTATATAATGGAAATTTTAGAAAGTAGAGAAGTAAAAGTAGATGATGAGAATGTAGAAAATAAAATAATATAATTGTCCCTTGGTTACAAGGGCGCAATTATACACCCTAACAGACCTTGATATCCAGTTTAAAGGTTTGCTATATGACTTTTATACAAAAGATATTTCGCAGAAAGTAAAGACAGTTACTACTGAACTTAAAAAGCAAGGAAAGTTTCTTGCTTGGAGTCCACCGTTTGGTTATATGAAAGATCCGGATGATAAGCACAACATCATTATCGATGAAAAGACAGCTTGGATTGTGAGGAAGGTATATGACTTAGCACTTACAGGACTTGCATCAAGAAAGATTGCAGCAGTTATGAATGAAGAGAATATACCAACACCAAACGAGCGTAAAAAAGAACTTACCAATATGGATTACGAATATAACATAGTGTCATCAGATACAAGAGATGCACCAACATGGACAAATGGTACAGTGGTAGATATTTTATCCAATGAAAATTACACAGGCACTTATGTCTTCAATATGCAAGAAAAGTCGGTATTGACTCCTGGTAGTTTTAAATTTAATCCTAAAGAAGAATGGGGTAGAGTTTATAATCATCATGAAGCTATTATCTCAAGAGAAGAGTTTGATAAGGTTCAAGAAATTAAAGAGAAGAATAGCTTCTTAAAAGGAAAGAATACCGATTATCCTTGGAGGACAAAATCGCCATTACAAGGATTTGCAAGATGTCCTACTTGTAACCATATTCTTGGACTTACTCAATCAAAGTTTAAGCGACCAGATGGAAGTATGAGAATACACAAGTATTTTCATTGTAGGATTTGCAAGTGTAATAATGTAGAACATAAAAACTCGAGAGTAGAAAAGTTAGAGGAACAGGTGCTTGCACTTATTAAAGAAAAATATGGTGAAGTAGAAGTAAAACCCAAAGAAAAAATAAGTATTAAAGATATAGAGAAGAAGATAGAAAAGCTTCAGGAAAAGAAGATGTCTGATTTTGAAAAATATAAACTTGATAAAATGACGAAAGTTAAGTTTGTAGAAAGCAAAAACCAGATAGACAAGGAAATTGACAGACTGGAAGAAAAGATAAAACTATCTTCTAACGAAACAGAAGTAGTAACAGATAATGAGCTTACACGAGAACTTATGGAAAAGTATGTTGAGTCGGTTATCTGTGAAGGTAGTATAGTTCAAAAAATCATATGGAAATAGACAGGGGAGGGAGTGAGAAATCACTCTCTTTTTGCTGTTTAAAAATAGACAATATATTTTGTGTCAGTCGCTTGACACGAGAGGGAAGTGGAAGTACACTTATTGCCTGTGAACAAACAGACCGTTCTTGTTACAACATAGAACTTGATGAGAAATTCTGTGATGTTATCGTAAAAAGATATATAGAGCAGGTCGGTTCTGATAAGGACATATCCGTATTAAGAAATGGAAAAGAATATTCATATAGTGAGGTGACTGCTGATGAGTAACGAATTAACTCTTGGCAGTCTTTTTGATGGGAGTGGAGGTTTTCCACTTGGTGCAAAGCTAGTAGGCATTAATCCTATTTGGAGTTCAGAAATTGAACCATTTCCAATCAGGGTCACCACAAAAAGACTGCCGGAAGTAAAGCACCTAGGGGAT
Organism: Eubacteriales bacterium KG125; assembly: GCA_050908895.1. GTDB lineage: Bacteria > Bacillota > Clostridia > Peptostreptococcales > Anaerovoracaceae > S5-A14a. Next base: position 828,806 of record CP171222.1, read on the forward strand.
GTAACAAAAATAAAAGGTGATGAAATAGAGCCGGTGGACATCATAACCTTTGGAAGTCCATGTCAGGATATGTCCATAGCAGGGAAAAGAGCAGGGCTTAATGGCTCACGCTCTAATTTGTTTTATGAAGCAATCAGAATTATTAAAGAAATGAGGGAGAAAACAAATGGAACAAAACCAAGATACATTGTCTGGGAAAATGTCCCAGGTGCATTCTCCTCCAACAAGGGGGAGGACTTCTTCTCGGTCCTCAAAGAAATCTGCCAAATTAAAGAATATAAAATTGATGAGGCTGGACCTTATAGATGGCAAAACGCAGGACTTATCATGGCAGATGATTTCAGTCTCGCATGGAGGGTATTTGATGCTCAGTACTGGGGAGTCCCCCAGAGAAGAAGACGCATCTACCTTGTCACAGATTTTAATGGAAAAAGTGCCGGAAAAATACTATTTGAGTCCGAAGGCTTGCCAGGGGATATTATCAAGAGCCAAAAGTCGTGGAAAGAAACTGCCGGGTATTTTAGAGCGAGCACTTCTGATGCAGTCTGCTTTGGTGTAGATGGATATAATTCAACTATCAGTGATATAGAATCAACCCTTGGACAAAACTGTGGACAGTCCACAGGAAGAAATGGAGTCATGGTTTTGCAGGATCAAGGCGGTCAGAGAATGGATGTTCATGAAGATAGATGCGGAACAATTACTGCAAGTGTAGGTAATCATCCACCAGTGGTATTTGAAAATCATGGGCAGGACAGCAGGTTTAGAGGTCCACTTGATGTAAGTAATACACTAGGAGCAAGTCTTGGAACAGGAGGAAATAATCAGCCGTTTGTAGTTGAGGAAACAAGATGTTTTGATATAAGAATTACATCAGAGAACACCAAGAATCACAGGGCAAATATCTATGAAACGGATGTAGCAAGAACTATCAATACCGGGCAAAATTCTCCGGATGCCAATCAAGGAGGACTTGCTGTAGTGTATTCTACCAGTAAGAACTCTCACCATATTGAGGCTTTAAAAGATAAGGCTAATACTTTAGTTGCCAGTGACTATAAAGACCCTCCGGTTGTAAATGATATGGATGGTAAAAGATATATTGTAAGGAGACTCACTCCAAAAGAATGCGGAAGACTTCAGGGATTTCCTGATGGCTGGTGCGACAATCTTGAAACTGAAAATCCAACAGAAGAAGAGGTGAAGTTTTGGACAGAAGTCTTTGAAACCTATAGAAAAACTGTAACCAAAGCTACAAAGCCAAGAAGTGAAAAGCAGATAAGAAAATGGCTTAAAAATCCTCATACAGATTCAGCTGAATACAAAATGTGGGGAAATGGCGTGGCACTTCCAAATGTATGCTTTGTACTTGCAGGAATTGCTCTTTTTTCAACGGAAAACTTACAGAAATAACTTGCTATTTACAGCTTTTAGAGCGATATATGTACATACCAAATTAAAGGAGGTAAAGAGCATGGAAGTAAAGTTTAATGTAGTAGGCAAAGAAAGAAAAGAACTGGTCAAGGCGATTGAATCAATAGCCGGAGAAAAATCAAAGTATCTTGGAATGCCATCAGTAGCTTATGAGGTAGGAACCTTTATTGTTGATAAGGAAGGAACAGTTAAGTGTGAAGATGATTTTGCCCTTGAAAGGCTTGTTCATAACCTAATGGGAGATGGATTCAAGCTAGAAGAAAAAAGCAAACGTAAGGCAACAAAGGGGCTTACAGTGGCAATTCCAAAAGATAAGGTAGACTTGTCCAAGCTGGAAAAAATTCTTGAAAACAAGGGGGATTTAATTAAAAAGGTTCTTGGCATTATAAGCCTTGAGATAAAAGAAGAGGAAGAACAAATAAGCTTTCCTTGGTTTGATGAGATTGATGAAAGCCACGCTATGACATACACAAAATTCATTGCAGCCCTTTGCAAAATGAGTACAGATGCGAAACGCATCAATGATTCTTCAAAAGAGGTGGCAAATGAAAAGTATGCTTTTAGATGTTTTCTTTTAAGACTCGGATTTATCGGAGATGAATATAAGGTTGATAGAAAAATTCTTCTGGAAAAGTTATCCGGTTCTTCAGCTTTTAGAAACGGAGGTCATAAAGATGAGATTTCCAAGTAGAAAAATAGTTGAAAAACTGAGGGAAAAGTATCCTATTGGAACTAGGGTAGAACTTATTTTTATGGATGATGTGCAGGCACCACCAATTGGTACAAAAGGAACGGTAAAAGGGGTTGATGATATCGGCTCAATTATGGTTTCTTGGGATAACGGAAGTAGCTTAAGCATAGCCTATGGAGTAGATACCTTTAGGAGGTGTAATGATGAATCAGAAGATTAAAGAGCAAATACTAGCTGTAAGAGATACAGGACTAACGAATATGTTTGATGTAAGAGCAGTTCAGAGAATTACCTATGAAATGGACTTTTATGAACTAGTTGATTTTTTGGAAGAAAATTAAAAAGCCTATGTTCATTTCATTATGCATGGAGATGAAGAATAACCTTACTATGAAATTTACATTATTTATGTAATTTTCATTTATGGAAAACATCATAATTCACTTGAAAAAATACTACACTTTTCTTTAAAAATGACTTGCTATTTCTTGGAAATTACGGGAATATACACATACCAAAAGTAAAGGAGAAACGAATATGACAAGGCAAGAAATTTTTGAAGAATCAATGGCAAAGTTACAAAAGAAGGAAGAAGAATTTTACAAAAGAGAACCGGAAAGAAAACTCTATGATGAAGGCAAAATCACTTGGACTGAATACCTTAAAAGAGCGAAGGCAAGGGAAGAAAAGGAAAGAGAAAAATTCAAAGGAAACGAAGCTTTTGAACTTTACGATGCAGGACTTATTACTTACGATGAATTTTTGGAAAGAAATAAATAAATAAGGAGGGCGTTAAAATGAATAAAATGATAGAGCTTGCAGAAAAATATAAACTTTCTAATCCTACGACACCAGAGGATCTGGAAATGATATGGAGCAAAGTATTAACCTTTGGAGATAGAGTTTTACTTGCGGGACATTTTTATAGCCCGGATGGGAAATGCTACTTTGGAGCGGTTTATGAATTTCTAGATGATAACGAACAAACCTGTGAAGATTTCATAGGAATTAGAGAAGTTTCAGAAGAACGGTTTGAAGATGATGGCCATGCAATAGAATGGGCATTAAAGCAAAAATAAAGAAAAGAGGTTCAGAGCTTAGGCTCTGCTTCTCGTAGTTTGATTGGCGCATGGTAGCGTCTTTTTTTATTGGAAGGAGGGATGGCATTGGGAAAATATAAGACTACAAAGTTTAAAGCAAAAGATTCTAAATATAGCAAAGACCATGCAGATTATGCAGTAAACTTCATTGAATGCCTATCCCATACCAAAGGCACATGGGCAGGTAAGCCGTTTAAGTTACTCCCTTGGCAAGAACAAATCATACGAGATTTATTTGGAGTGATTAAGCCAAACGGATATAGGCAGTTTAATACAGCATACATTGAAATTCCAAAGAAGATGGGAAAGAGTGAACTTGCAGCTGCAGTAGCACTCCTTCTTTGTTGCGGGGATAATGAAGAAAGAGCAGAAGTTTATGGCTGTGCTGCCGATAGACAGCAGGCAACAATTGTATTTGATGTAGCTGCCGATATGGTTCGTATGTGTCCGGCATTAAATAGAAGAGTTAAGATATTAGCATCACAAAAGAGAATCGTATTTCAGCCAACGAATAGTTTTTATCAAGTACTATCTGCAGAAGCCTATTCAAAGCATGGATTTAATATACATGGCGTTGTGTTTGATGAACTTCATACTCAGCCAAATAGAAAACTTTTTGATGTAATGACAAAAGGTTCAGGAGATGCAAGAACTCAGCCTTTATATTTCCTTATAACAACAGCAGGAACTGATACGCATTCCATCTGCTATGAAACCCATCAAAAGGCTAAGGACATATTAGAGGGAAGAAAGATAGATCCCACTTTTTATCCAGTAATTTATGGTGCTGATGAAGAAGATGACTGGACAGATCCTAAGGTATGGAAAAAAGCAAATCCATCACTTGGTGTGACGGTTGGAATAGATAAGGTAAAGGCAGCCTGTGAGTCTGCAAAACAAAATCCGAGTGAGGAGAACTCCTTTAGACAATTAAGACTAAATCAGTGGGTAAAACAAGCGGTAAGATGGATGCCGATGGATAAGTGGGATGCCTGTTCCTTTGTAGTAAATGAAGATGAACTTGAGGGAAGAGTCTGCTATGGTGGTCTTGACCTTTCATCTAGCACAGATATTACTGCCTTTGTTTTAGTCTTTCCTCCAATAGAGGAAGAAGATAAGTTTATAGTGCTTCCTTATTTTTGGTTACCGGAAGATACACTTGATTTAAGGGTAAAGCGAGACCATGTACCTTATGATATTTGGGAAAGGCAAGGCTTTATTCAAACGACTGAAGGCAATGTTGTTCACTACGGATATATAGAAAGTTTTATAGAAAAGCTAGGAGAAAGATTTAATATCAGAGAAATTGCCTTTGATAGATGGGGTGCTGTTCAAATGGTTCAGAATTTAGAGAACATGGGCTTTATCGTAGTTCCTTTTGGACAGGGATTTAAGGATATGAGTCCACCTACGAAAGAACTTATGAAATTAACACTAGAGCAAAAAATTGCTCATGGTGGACATCCTGTTCTTAGATGGAATATGGACAATATATTTATTAGGACAGACCCTGCAGGAAACATTAAAGCAGATAAGGAAAAATCCACAGAAAAGATTGATGGTGCTATAGCTACAATTATGGCACTTGATAGGGCGATTAGATGTGGAAATGCCAACACCGAAAGTGTGTATGATAGTAGGGGTATTTTATTTATGTAGGATATTTTTCCGATATAATGGTCTGTATTATTCTGAAATATGCGCCTTCGTTCCAACAGGAATACATTGTATTGCAATATGCGACACAATATTGTATAATATGAGCAAAGGAAGGTGATTATTATGGCACTAGGAAAAACAGCAAATGTAAATGTAAGAATACAAGAAAATATAAAGAAACAGGCTGAAGATATTCTTGAGATGATAGGTATTCCAAGAGCGACTGCTATAGATATGTTTTACAGGCAGATTATATTAAATAAAGGGATTCCATTTTCACTTACAGTACCTAAAAATGTACCAATTCTTGAAGATATGAATGAGAAGGATTTTAACCTCATGATGGCAAATGGCTATTCACAGGCACTTCAAGGTGATTCATATAATATAGATGAGGTATTTGATGAACTGGAGAAAGATTTGTAATGGATGAATATAAGGTAAAAATTACAAGTCAAGCAAAGGACCATCTTCAACTTATAAAAAATTACATTTCTTTAGAATTTAAGGAGCCGGAAACAGCAAAGAAAATGTTAGCCTTGCTAAAGGAAAATATGAAGAAGTTGTCGTTTATGCCATATAGAGTTAAGTGTATTGATGAGCAACCTTGGAGTGAACTGGGTTTTAGAAAAATAAGGGTAAAAAATTATTATATTTACTTTTGGGTTGAGGAAGAAACAAAGACGGTTCACATTATTTCTGTTATCTACACAAGGATGGATCAAGATAGACAACTGAAAGACATAAAAATCCCTTAAAAGCAATCGTAAATTAAGGGAAAATATCAGATATAAGGGAAAGCATCTACTAATAAGAGTAGGTGCTTTTTTGATGCAAAAATTAGGAGGAGTGTGAATGGGAATATTAAGTGGTTTATTTAAATCCAGAGATAAGCCGACCAACAGAACAAATGGAAGTGCATATAGCTTTTTGATGGGTGGTTCATCTTCCGGAAGAAGAGTAAATGAACGCTCGGCTATGCAGATGACAGCTGTATATAGCTGTGTCCGAATACTCTCTGAAGCAGTCGCAAGCCTTCCACTTCACGTCTATTTACGGACAGATACAGGAACTGAAAAAGCAATAGACCACCCGTTATATAAAGTGCTTCATGATGAGCCGAATCCTGAAATGACAAGTTTCATTTTTAGAGAAACTATGATGACGCATTTGCTTTTATGGGGAAATGCCTATGCACAGATTATCAGAAACGGGAAAGGTGAGGTATTAGGTCTTTATCCACTTATGCCTGACAGAATGAAGGTAGATAGAGATGATAAAGGTCAAATTTTCTATGAATATATGGTAAGTGATTCGGATGCAAGCCTTAGAAAACAGGGAAGTGTAAAACTTACATCATCAGATATCCTTCATATTCCGGGACTTGGTTTTGACGGACTTGTCGGATATAGTCCAATTGCAATGGCTAAAAATGCTATTGGTATGGCGATTGCCACAGAAGAATACGGTGCTAGTTTCTTTGCTAATGGAGCAACACCTAGTGGAATATTAGAGTATCCGGGAACGGTGAAAGACCCGCAGGCAATGAGGGATAGCTGGTCAAAAGGCTTTTCAGGAAGTAACTCACACAAGGTAGCAATTTTGGAAGAAGGAATGAAGTATACACCAATTTCCATATCTCCCAATGAAGCACAGTTTTTAGAAACGAGAAAATTTCAAATTAATGAGATAGCTAGAATTTTTAGAGTCCCGCCTCATATGGTAGGAGACCTTGAGAAGTCTAGCTTTTCTAATATCGAGCAGCAGTCACTTGAGTTTGTGAAGTACACCCTCGATCCTTGGGTATCAAGGTGGGAGCAGTCTATTGTTCGTAGACTTTTTACTGAAGAAGAAAAGAAAAAATACTATGTCAAATTCAATGTGGACGGTTTACTTCGTGGAGATTACCAATCAAGAATGAATGGCTATGCTATCGGCAGGCAAAACGGATGGATGTCTGCCAATGATATTAGAGAATTAGAAAACCTTGACCGTATTCCTAGTGAAGAAGGCGGGGATTTGTATTTAGTAAATGGCAATATGCTACCTCTTAAAAACGCAGGAGCATTTGCAAATGATTATGGAAAGGAGGAAACAGAAAATGAAGAAGTTTTGGAAGTGGAAGAACCAAATGATAAACCAAAGCGAAGAGGAAGTGACAGAACGCATCCTATTCCTTAATGGAACGATAGCAGAAGAATCGTGGTTTGATGATGATGTGACACCGCAGCTTTTCAAGGAAGAGTTAAACCAAGGGAACGGAAATATTACTGTTTGGATTAACTCTCCAGGAGGTGACTGTGTAGCAGCAGCTCAAATCTACAATATGCTGATGGAATATAAAGGAGATGTAACAGTAAAAATTGATGGGATTGCAGCAAGTGCGGCATCTGTTATCGCTATGGCAGGAACAAAGGTACTCATGAGTCCAGTATCCATGCTTATGATTCATAACCCTATGACTATAGCATTTGGAAATGCAGGGGAGATGGAAAAAGCTATAGCCATGCTTGATGAGGTTAAGGAATCTATTATAAATGCTTATGAAATTAAGACTGGGATGTCTAGAGCAAAGCTATCACACCTTATGGATGCAGAAACATGGATGGACGCAAATAAAGCAGTGGAGCTTGGGTTTGCAGATGACATCCTAAAAAGAAGTGAAAAAACCAATATGGAAGTTCCACAGGTAAGCATGATGTATTCAAAAGCACAGGTGGTTAATTCACTGATGGATAAGTTAGCTACAAAATGCAAGATAGAAAGTAAAGAAATAAATACAGGTGTTAAGGCGGACGAATTAATGGACCGTCTTTTTTTAATGAAAAATTGGAGGTAGAAAAATGAGTAAGATTTTAGAAATGATTGAAAAGAGAAATAAGGCTTGGGAAGGTGCGAAAGCATTCCTTGATAGCAAGAGAGATAAAGATGGACTTATTTCTGAAGAAGATGCTTTAGTCTATGATGAAATGGAAAAGAAAGTCCATAACTATAGTATGGAAATTGAGCGTCTTAAGAAGATTGAAGAGATGGATAAGGAACTTTCTAAACCTATCAATTCAGCCATTGTATCTAAACCTATGGTCGGAAAAGATGGGGAGCCAAAGAAAAAAGGTAGGGCATCGGACGAATACAGAATGGATATGCTTAAGGCAATTAGAAGTAACTTTAAGCAGGTAAGTAACCTTTTACAGGAAGGAGTGGACACCGATGGAGGATATCTTGTTCCGGAAGAATATGATAAGAGACTGATTGATGTATTAACGGAAAATAACATCATGAGAAGCCTTGGAACAAAGATTACAACATCAGGTCTTCATAGAATTACAGTAACAGCTACAAAGCCGGCTGCTCTTTGGGTTGAAGAAGGTGGCAAGATTCCATTTTCAGATGCTACTTTTGGACAGATTACAATTGACGCTTTTAAGCTTGCTGTGGGAGTAAAGGTGACAAATGAACTTCTTCATGACAGTATGTTCCCTCTTGAAAGCTATATTATAGAGCAGTTTGGTAAGGCAATGGGTAATGCCGAGGAAGATGCCTTTCTTAATGGAGATGGAAAGAAAAAACCTCTTGGAATCTTTCATAAGGATGGTGGAGCTATGAGCGATGTAACTACAGCAGGAGCAGCTATTTCATCTGATGATATTATCAGCCTTGTGTATGCACTTGGAAGACCGTACCGTCAAAAGGCAAAGTTCATCATGAATGACCAGACTATTGCCATTATAAGAAAACTTAAAGACGGTAACGGAAACTATATGTGGCAGCCGTCTATTAAAGAAGGAGAGCCTGATAGACTGCTTGGCTATCCGGTATTTACTTCTGCATATGCACCAATTGTAGAAGCAGGAAAACCTGCTATTGCATTTGGTGATTTTTCTTATTACAACATTGCTGATCGTGGAACAAGGTCAATGCAGGAACTTACCGAACTTTATGCTGAAACAGATACTACAGGCTTTATTGCAAAAGAAAGGGTAGATGGAAAACTCATTCTTCCAGAAGCCATTCATCTTTTAACTATCAAAGCAAAATAAAGGAAAGGGGGTGCTAATTATGGTTGTAAGTCTTGATGAAATGAAGAACTATCTAAGAGTGGATACAAGTGAAGATGATGATTTAATTAGCACCCTTATAAAATCTGCTGAGAAGATGTGCCTTGCTATAGCAAGAAAAGAGGAAGATGAAATCATAAAAGATAGTTTTGAAGAATATAAGGTGGCAGTTCTATATGGAACTGCTTATCTTTATGAGCACAGGGAAGAAGGTGACCACCATGAACTGACAATTACTCTTAGGTCCATGCTGTTTGGAGTAAGAAAGGCGGGATTTTAATGAAAGTTTCGCTATTAAATGAACGCATTACTATAGAAAAAAGCAAAATTGAAGTGGATAAAATAGGAAACCATAAAAATGTGTGGAGTAAATACTATTCTTGCTATGCAACCATCAGTAATGAAAGTCCGCAGGAAGAGACTAGTAGTGGCGCTATATGGGATGAAAGCAAGATTGATTTTACCATAAGGTATAGCAAAGAGGTATCGGCACTATCATCTGTTGGTTTTAGAGTGATTTTTCATAATTCTATTTATGAAATTGAGGGCATTGACCATATGAACTTCAAGAAGAAAGGTATGAAACTTCACTGCAGGAGAGTGGAAAGATGAGTAAGGTAAAAATAGATAGCCTTTCATCTGAAGTGATGAAAGAACTAGAAAAATATGCTGATGTTACAACTGAAAATGTGAAAAAGGCAGTTCAAAACGCAGGAAAGGTGGTGCGTGATGAAATTAAAGCAAGTGCTCCAAGTGATACAGGTACGTATTCTAAAAGCTGGACTGTAAAAACTGTGAGAGAAATATCAAACAGTCTGGAGCTTGTAGTTCACTCAAGAAACAGGTACCAGCTTACTCACCTTCTTGAATTTGGTCATGCAAAGCGTGGTGGAGGCAGGGTGTCTGCTAGACCACATATTGCAGTAGCTGAAGAAAAGGCGATAAGGGTATTTGAAGAAGAGATTAAGGAGGCTATTTCAAATGGATAGGTTACTTGAAATCATAAAAAGAATTGGACTTCCTAGTGCTTATCATCATTTTGCAGAAGGTGAATCACCGGGGCCTCCCTTTCTTATATATTTGCTACCTTCTAGTGATAACTTTTCAGCAGATGGAAGAGTATATTTTAAATTAAATGAAGTTCATATTGAAGTCTATACGGATTACAAGAGTCCTGAGATAGAAGAAAAGATAGAAGCTGTGCTCGATGAGCATGGCATTTTTTATAACAAAACAGAGGTTTATATAGAGTCTGAAAAGCTCTATGAAGTCTTATATATTTTTGAAATGGAGGTAAAGATAAATGGGAAATAAGGTAAAGTATAACCTTAAAAATGTTCATGCTGCAAAGCTGAAAAAAGATACAAGTGGTGCATTTACTTATGAAAATCCTAAGGCAATACCGGGAGCTGTAAGTATCAGCCTTGATGCTGAAGGGGAGTCTAGCCCTTTTTACGCTGATGGGATTGTGTATTTTAGGTCTACTGCCAATAACGGATATAGTGGTGACCTTGAGATTGCACTCATTCCGGAATGGTTTAGAACGGAAATCTTAAAGGAAGAGCTGGATAAAAATGGGGTGCTTGTTGAAAAGGCAAATGTATCTGAAACAGCTAAATTTGCACTGCTATTTGAGTTTGATGGAGATGTGAATGCAATAAGACATGTCTTATATAACTGTTCTGCATCAAGACCATCTATTGAATCTGAAACCAAAGAAGATACGATTGAACCAGGAACAGAAACATTATCCCTTACAGCAGATCCAAGAGAAGATGGACTTGTGAAATCAAGAACTGGAGATACTACATCTGCAGATACTTATGCTAACTGGTATAAGAGCGTTTATGTTCCGCAGGCTAAAACGGAAGTAAAACCTAAGTAGGAGGAATAACTATGCTAGAAAAAACAGTAAGAGTAGGAGAGGTAGATGTAAAGTTTCGCTCATCAGCTACAATACCAAGACTATACAGAATTAAATTTAAGAGAGATATCTTTAAAGACCTGTCAAAGCTTGAAAAGACCTTCAAAGCAAATGATGGGTCTTTTGAAATTGATGATTTAGAAATCTTTGAAAATGTAGCCTATATCATGGCCTACCATGCAGATAGGAGTATTCCGTGTAATATTGATGATTGGCTAGACCAATTTGAGATGTTTTCTATTTATGAAATCTTGCCTGAAATACTTGAACTTTGGGGAGCAAATCTGGAAACGGAAGTTCAGTCTAAAAAAAACTTCCAAAAAGTAGCAGGGAGATGACAACAGCTCTATTTCTACTAAGATGCGTAGAAATAGGGATAAGCATTTCTGAACTGGACTTACTTACAATTGGAATGGTACTAGATATTTGGACTGAAAAATCGAATGATGGAGTAAAATACAGCAAGGTGGCAGGACAAGCTGAATTTGATAAATTCTGATTTATATAGTATAATTTATAAAAAATAGAGGGATAGCATAATGAACAAATATTTGAAAAATCATCCTAAGAACAAACTTAGCTCTGTACAAATGAAACCGATGAAACATTGTACAGAGTATAGCAAATAGATTGCATTTAAGATTTCATCGGGAAATACAAAAAATTAGGTCATTTAGTTGGCTTTGTTTTTGTACGCATTTCTCGATATGTAATTAAAATGTAAAGGGCTATGGGCAATGTTTTGTCTGTAGCCTTTTGTTTTGTAAATTATTAAGCAAAAGGCAGATACTATTTTGTATTTATGCCTTTTTTTGTTGCGTAAATACAAAAAATAAAATATTGAGAAGTGGAGAAATTTTAAATGAACGAAAGTAGAATAAAAATTTTGAAAGAAGAAAATATTGACAAAGCACTTTTTAAGTTAGGTATTCCTATGGTTATCAGTTTATTGGTAGCCGCTTTATACAATGTTGTTGATACCTATTTTGTGTCCAGTCTTGGTAAAGAGGCAGTAGCTGCCGTTTCAGTTGCATTTCCGATTCAACTTATCTTTTTAGGAATAGGATTAACATTTGGTGCGGGAGCAGGCTCTTATATATCAAGATTACTTGGAGGAAATAATAAAAAAGAGGCAAATATTGTAGCGACAGTTTCCCTGCTATCCAGTGCGATTTTAGGAATCATTACGGCTATTGCATTGTTTTGCTATTTAGAGGGTGTTTTGAAATTTATGGGCGCCATTCCATCTATTATGGAAGTTTCTAAATCTTATACAGGAATATTCATAGTGGGTGGTATTTTGGGAGCAATCAATGTAACGCTTGGAAATTTAGCTGTTGCACAAGGAGCTGCTAGAATTTCTTTGAAGGCTATGATTGTAGGCTCTATATCAAATATGATTTTAGATCCGATATTTATATTCGGACTTAATTTAGGAGTGAGAGGTGCAGCCATTGCGACACTCATAGCCAGAGTGATAACAAGCTTAATGTATCTTGTTTACTTTATAGGAGATAAAAATTTAATTGAGATAAAATTACCTAACTTCAAGCCTACATTTGCAATTTACAAGGAGATATTAAAGATAGGTATCTCTATGTTAATACTTCAGGTCCTACAAACCATATCTATCAGCAAAATATCTTATGCGGCGTCCTTCTATGGAGAAGAAGCAATAGCTGCAATGGGTATTGTTCTTAGGATTGTAACATTGGGAACAAATGTTGTGTTTGGATATATGAAAGGATTGCAACCATTAGCCGGATTTAATTACGGAGCTAAGAATTATGAAAGAGTGAGAGGTGCCATAAAGGCAAGTATTAAATGGACAAATGTATTTTGTATAGTGTGGACTGTGATAGTTTATATATTTGCACCAAGTATATTATCTATATTTGGGACTGATGAAAATATGTTAAATATAGCGGTGCCAGCATTACGAGCAGCTGTAATTATGTTTATAACATTTGGATTTCAGTTCACCTACTCTACATTGTATTTGTCTATAGGAAAGGCATTAGGTGGAGTATTTCTAAACTCATTACGACAAGGAATTGTATTTATCCCTATCATTTTATTTTTGCCTAAATTTATGGGATTAAATGGTGTTATATATGCTCAAGCAATTTCAGATTTGATAACAACAATCATCACAATTCCTTTTGCTATTAGTATGAATAAGAGTTTAAAAAATTTTATAATCTAAAATCATAAAATATTTAAGATAAGGCATCTACAAAAAGTAGGTGTCTTTTTTATACCCATTTTTAGGAAAGGAGGGATGTAAGTGGCTAACAGAATAAAAGGAATTACAGTTGAGATTGGTGGAGATACTACCGGCCTTGATAAAGCTCTTAAAGGAGTAAACTCTACCATTAAAAATACGCAGTCTCAGCTTCGTGATGTGAATAGGCTACTTAAACTTGATCCTTCCAATGCGAAACTGCTTGCTCAAAAGCAGCAGTTACTTCAAAAAGAAATCTCGGAAACGAGAAATAAACTAGATGCCTTAAAAGAGGCAGATAAGCAGGCAAAAGTACAGCTTGAAAATGGAGAGCTAGGTCAAGATAAATATGATGCTCTGCAAAGAGAAATCATTGAAACAGAAAACAACCTAAAGGCTCTTGAGGAAGAAGCAAAAAAAGTACCGTCAGCACTATCTGTTTCTATGAAAGAGGCAGGAGATAAAATTAAAGCAGTTGGAGATAAGACTACCGAAGTTGGTAAAGGTTTATCTACTCATGTCACAGCACCTATTGTAGCGATGGGCGCTGCTTCACTTGCTGCCTTTAATGAAGTCGATAAGGGCATGGATATCATCACGCAAAAGACAGGTGCATCCGGTAAGGCTTTAAAAGAAATGCAAGACAGTATGAAAAATCTTGCCACTTCCATTCCTACAGACTTTGAAACAGCAGGGGCAGCTATCGGAGAAGTAAACACTAGATTTGGGCTTACAGGTAAAAAGTTAGAAGACTTATCCGGTAAGTTTATTAAGTTTGCTCAATTAAATAATACGGATGTATCTACTGCTATTGATAATACCCAGAAGGTCATATCAGCCTTTGGACTAAAAGCAGAAGATGCAGGAGCCTTACTTGATACCATGAATGCTGTTGGGCAGAGAACCGGCATCAGTATGGATACTCTTGCAAAGAGTATGGTGACAAACTCAGCATCACTTCAGCAACTAGGATTTTCTGCATCTGATGCAGCAAACTTCTTAGGCAATGTTGAAATGTCAGGAGCAGATACCTCACAAGTTATGACAGGTTTATCTAAGGCACTTTCTAATGCAACAGCAAATGGAAAGCCTATGAAAGAAGCATTAAAAGACATCCAAGACAGTATGGTGAATGCAAAATCAGATACAGAAGGACTTGAAGTAGCAATCGGTCTATTTGGTAAAAAGGCTGGTCCTGCAATCTATCAGGCTTGTAAAAATGGCTCACTTTCTTTTGAAGAACTGGGAACCTCCCTAAAAGATAATCTTGGAAATGTAGATAGCACTTTTAATGAAACCTTAGATCCCATTGATAAGTTTAAGACCTCTATGAACAGTCTAAAGATTGTGGGTGCGGATGTCGGAAATTCTCTAATGACAGTTCTTCAGCCAATGCTTGAGAAATTTGCTAAAAGCATGAAGTCTTTAAGCGAAAAGTGGAATAGCCTATCTCCGGGTATGCAGCGGGCTATTGTAAAGATAGCTCTTATTGCTGCAACAGTAGGCCCTGTTTTAGTAGTCATTGGAAAAGTCATTACAGCAGTTGGAACTATTACTTCTGCTCTTGGAAGTTTAATTGGACTACTTGGAGGTACAGCAACGGCAACTACAGCAGTAGGTGTTGCAGGAGGTGCAAGTGCAGCGGGAACAGCGGCTGCCGGTACTGCAGCAGGAGGAGCAGCCGTAGGCTTTGGAGCACTTAATGTTTCTCTCCTTCCAATTATAGGAATCATAGCAGCTATTATCGCAGCAGTTGTGGCTATCATTGCCATTATTAAAAACTGGGGAGCAATTACAGAGTGGTTTAAGGGCTTATGGGAAACAGTATCGACTGCCATCATGAGTATTTGGCAAAGCATCTCAGATTTATTTAAAGGAATATGGGAAGGCTTGGTTACTATCTTTACTACAGTTTGGGAAACTATCAAGAATGTATTAACTGTAGCACTGATGTTTATTGTAGAGCTTATAAAAGGATACTTTGAACTTATCACACTTCCTTTTAGGTTTATTTGGGAAAACTGCAAAGAAACCATTATGACGGTGTGGGAGGGAATTAAGTCTGTAGTAAGCACTGTGTTAAGTACAATTTCACAGGTTATTACAAGCATAATGAATGCTATAAAAACTGTAATTACTACAGTGTGGAATGCGATAAAGACTGTTATTACTACAGTTATAAATGCCATCCTATCGGTGATTACTACAATTTTTAACAGCATAAAAAATGTAGTAACTACGGTATGGAATGCAATTAAATCAGTTATTTCTACTGTGGTAGAGGGGATTAAAAATAAGGTAAGTTCCGTATTTAATACAGTATCAAGTACAGTAAGCTCAGTGTTTAATGGAATAAAGAATGCAGCCACATCTATATGGAATGGAATTAAAAATGCCATTGTTACACCGATTGAAGCAGCTAAAAATAAAGTGAAGTCAGTAGTTGATGCGATTAAAGGGTTCTTTGCAGGTATCAAACTTAAATTACCACATATCAAGTTACCCCACTTTAGTATCAAAGGTAAACTTTCACTCATGCCACCATCCGTGCCACATTTATCGATTGATTGGTATAAAGAAGGTGGAATCATGAAAAGACCTACCTTATTTGGTATGAATGGCAGTTCATTGATGGCAGGAGGAGAAGCAGGAGCCGAGGCAATCTTGCCGCTTAGAGGTTTTTATACACAACTTGAAAGGATGCTTAATGAAAAATTAAACACATCTGTTATGGAAAAATACCTATCTATCATAGCTGATAACAGTACGAAAGGAATCTACTTAGAGGATGGAACTTTAGTAGGACATTTACTTCCTGAAATTGATAAAGGGCTTGGAAAAATGGTACTTAGGAGGGAAAGAGGATGATTAGTGTAATTATTGATGGAATAAACATCTGTACGAAATACAAAATTACTCTTGAAACTTTTGAAATAGGAATGCCTGAGCCAAAACTCGTAAAGGTTCAGATACCGGGTCGTGATGGGGAACTTGATATGAGTGAAGCCCTAAGTGGTTATGTTAATTACGAAAATAGAGAAATTCATCTCAGTATAGGCATTACAGGAGATGATAAGATAAGTGAAAGTAAAAAACAGCAGGTGTTAGTAGCTGTTTGTGGGAAAAAGATAAAACTTCAATTATCACATCTTGATGGATATTTTTTAGGAAGGTGTATATCTTCTTCCATATCGAGGGAAATGGCACATCACACACTAAATTTATCTTTTAGTTGTGATCCATATCGGTATTTTATGTCAGAAACAGTTCAGACAATTACACTATCAAATACAGCAAAGGATATTACCTTTTCAAACGCAACAATGCCTGTTTCACCGGTTCTTGAAACAAGTGCTGATGCAACGGTTAAATTTAAGGAAAAAACATATAACTTAAAAAAGGGGACGCATAGACTTGGCTTTGTGTTTATGTCGGGAAATAATGTTTTGAATGTACTAGGAACAGGAACGTTGAAAGTAAGATATAGGAAGGGGGTAATGTAGTGTATCGAATATATAGTGATAATGAGCTTATCTATGATCCACTTCTTCATGAATATATGATTACGGAAGGAAGTTTGAAATTAGAATTAAACACTTCTGGAATGCTAAGTTTTAAACTACCAAAAGAAAATCCAAGTTATGGCAGAATTAAACTAATGAAGTCTATCATCACTTTATATGACGATGATAGACTTTTGTTTCGTGGTAGAGCCTACGCACCAACAATCGATTTGTTTTGTAATAATGATATTGAGTGTGAAGGAGAACTTGCTTTTTTTAATGATAGTATCCAGCCTCCTTTTAATTATGAAGTTGGTGATGTAAAAACCCTATTTCAAAATGTAATTAAGATTCATAACGCTGAAGTTTCTGAAGATAAAAGATTTATAGTAGGGGATGTGACTGTCACAAATGATACTGCTACAGGAAATATTGTTCGTTCGTCAACTCAGTATTTATCAACTTGGGAAATATTAAGAGAGAAATTTCTAAAACTTTTAGGTGGATATTTTAGGCTAAGGCATGAGGGTGGTAAAACATATATTGACTATCTAAAGGATTTGAATTTTATAGGTAATCAAGAAATAACACAGTGTATTAACCTTATTGATGCAAAGAAAGAAGTAAGTTCTGATAACCTTGCTACAGTAATTATTCCACTTGGAGCAAGAGTTAAAAATGAGGATGGTGAAGATACGGATGAGTATCTGACACTAAAAAAGTTAACCGGAAATATAAGGATTGAAGATAAAAATGGGATAGAAACGTACGGTAGGATTACAAAGGTTGTTCATCATGACCATATTACAGATGCAAGTAATCTGCTGAAAGCAGGTCAAAGAGATTTAGCCGATGCTCTTGGAGTCACTACCACTATTACTTTATCAGCAGCAGATTTATCAAAGGCGGGATATAAGGTCTCGCCTTTTTCTTTAGGCACATATATACCTGTAAAAGTATCAAACCTTTCAATCGATAAGAAGATGCTGATTAAATCAATTTCCATAGATTTATTAAATCCAGGTAGTAACAGCATCACTATCGGAAGTTCAGATAGATCGTTTGCACAGGAACAGATAAATACAAAAGAAACCATAAAGATTGTAAACAGCAATTTGCAGGAAAGCATCAAGACTTCAAGTGCTGTTGCAACAGTAAGGGCAGTTAGAGAAGCCAATTCAAATATTAACCATTCTGCAGAACAAATAAGAAGCGAAGTATCAGAAGGCTATTACAACAAGGAAAAAGCAGATGAATTACTTGAGTCTATAAGGACTATTATTACGCAGACTGCAAGCGGAATAGAACTTACCTTTAATCAGTATAAGGCAGAGCAGGAAAAGATAAACGGAGATACATCTAATCGGTTTGCAGAAATTACAAAATATATAAGGTTTGTTGACGGAGATATCTTGCTAGGTGAAGAAGGGAATCCTCTTACACTTAGGATAGAAAATGACCGTATCAATTTTATGGAAAATGGAGCAAGTAGTGCTTACTGGCAAAATAGAAAATTTTATGCAGTAGATGGTGAGTTTATTAATAGCTTAAGGCTAGGTAAATTTGCCTTTATTCCAAGAACAACAGGAAACTTAAGTTTTACAAAGGTGGTGGATTAGATGACAAGTAGCGGTTCTTTTAGTACAAGTAAATATGAGGTTAGATATCTTACCTTTAACTGGAGTGTTTCCAGTCAATCGGTAGACAGCAATAAAACAGTTATTAATTGGAATATAAAAGGGGCGGGTGGGAGTACTACTTCTTGGTATATGGCAGGTAATTTTAAGGTAGTGATTAACGGTTCTACAGTTTACAGTTCATCTACTAGAATAAAACTTTTTAATGGTACGACTGTAGCAAGTGGCTCGTTTACAATCAGCCATAATTCAGATGGTTCTAAAAGCTTTAGCGCAAGTGCTGAGGCAGGAATTTATACTTTTGCTGTGAATTGTTCAGGTAGCAGTTCTTGGTCGCTTCCAACAATTGCAAGGGCAACACAGCCATCTGTAAATAAGACAAGTGTAACATATGGTGATAGCGTAGTTATTGGTTTGCCAAGGGCATCAAGCAGTTTTACTCACACTATTCAGGCGGGAGTTGATGGTAAGCTTTCCTTTATGAATATTGCAACAGGAGTAGGAACATCATATACGTGGACCATTCCAAAAGATTGGGCCAAATATCTTCCTACAAAATCTCATAAGATTAGGATACGAGCTATTACGTATTCAGGAAGTACGCAGATCGGAACGAAAGAAGCAAGCTCTGTAAGTGTATCGCCGACTTCTGATATGAAGCCTGTAGTCTCAATTACGATTTCTGATGATATGAAATTTAAGGATAAGTATGGAGGGTTTGTAAAAGGACAATCAAAAATTAGAGCAAAGGTTACGGAAAAACTCTATGCAGGAACATCCGTAAGCTCAAGAACACTATCTCTTAACGGGGTTAACTACCAAACAGCAGAGCAGGTATCAGAAGTGATTGTAAGTACATCACAGATGGTAAGTGCAAGCGTTACCGATGCCAGAGGATTAACAGGTTCTGCAAGCATTAGTCCTACTGTATATGATTGGTTTCCTCCCAAAATAGGAACATTTTATGCCGAGAGATGTGATGCAAACGGAAAAACAGATGAAGTCGGTAATTATATTAGACTTGATTATAGTGTTAAGGTTGCATCTGTAAATAACAAGAACACAAAATCTTTGAAATATGGCTATAAAAAACAATCTGATTCTTCGTGGACTACAAAGGAAATATCTTTTAGTGGATATTCTAAAACTGGAAATGTGGTGATACCTGCAAGTGGCGAGTATTCATGGAATATCAATATTGAACTTAAGGATGACTTTACAAAAGCAACTCTTTCGCTACAGGTTGGAACGGCCTATGTCCTTATGGATTTTCATAAATCAGGAAGAGGTCTTGCAATAGGAAAGGTTGCAGAAAAAGAGAAAGTAGTAGAAATAGAAAAGGGGTGGTCTGTTCAATATAAGGGAGTTATAGTTGGTGATTTTGTAGAATCGCAAGGGACAACGGGTATCTGGACTTGGAGAAAGTGGCACAGTGGAATCGCTGAATGTTGGGGAGCTACAACACTTCCAACCGTAAATCAAGACCAATATAGAACCAGTAAAGTTAACCTTCCTTTTACGTTTAAGGATGCTAATTATAGAGTAAGTGCAACGCCTACAAGAACAGGAAATTATGCAGACTATGTCTATGTAGGAAAGAAAGGGGAGACAGATAAAACAACCACATCTTTTTCTGTTACGGTGTGGTGTCAAGAAAAGACAAATCTGACATTTGGAGTGGATCTAATCGTATATGGCAGATGGAAATAGTTTATAGCAGCTAATAGCAGCTGTTTTTTTATTACAAATTTTAAGGAGGAAATTAAAATGAAAGAATTTTGGAGTATGATTCAACTTGCTTTTACAGCAGTTGGAGGATGGCTTGGATATTTTTTAGGAGGGTGCGATGGACTAATACTCGCACTTCTTTTATTTGTAGTCATCGATTACATCACAGGTGTGATGTGTGCGGTAGCGGATAAAAAATTATCTAGCGAAGTAGGCTTTAAGGGGATTTGCAGAAAGGTGCTTATCTTTATGATGGTAGGCATTGCAAATATCCTTGATACAAAGATTATAGGTGGTGGCAGTGTTCTAAGGAGTGCTGTCATTTTCTTTTATCTATCTAACGAAGGCATCAGCCTTTTAGAAAATGCAGGACACTTGGGATTGCCAATTCCTGAAAAGTTAAAAGTAGTTTTAGAGCAGTTACATGATAAGGAAAGAGGAGGGAAAAACAATGAGTAACAGTAGTTTAGTGAATATGACGATGCTGAGTCCAAATCATAGCGGAAGAAGAAATCAGCCAATTACAAAGCTTGCAATCCACCATACGGCAGGAGCAATCAGTGCAGCAACAATCGGTAATATTTTTAGACCAACATCAAGGCAGGCCTCTTGTAATTATGGAATTGGAAATGACAATAAGATTGTGTTATGTGTTGATGAGTCCAACCGTTCATGGTGTACATCAAGTTCGTGGTGCGATAACAGGGCGGTCACCATTGAGGTGTCAAACTCAAGTAATGGTGGAAACTGGCCGGTAAGTGATAGAGTTCTTGCTACTCTTATTGATTTAGTTACAGATATCTGTAAGAGAAATGGAATCAAAAACTGCACCTATACCGGTGGTAAAGATGGGGTACTTCAAAAACATGAGTGGTATGCTAATACAAACTGTCCGGGACCATATCTAGGTAGTAAGTTTTCATATATTGCAAGTGAGGTAAATAAAAGACTTTCCGGAAGCGCTTCATCTTCTGGTGGAGCGAGCACTTCTTCTTTATACAGGGTAAGGAAATCATGGGGTGATGCTAAGAGTCAAAAGGGAGCATTTAAAAACCTTGATAATGCAAAGAAGTGTGCCAATTCAAATCCAGGATACTCTGTCTATGATGCCAATGGTAATGCAGTGTATCCGGTGATAAGTACGCCATCAAAGAGTATTGGCACACTGGCCAGAGAAGTGATTGCTGGTAACTGGGGAAATGGAAGTGATAGAGTTAATCGTCTTAGAGCTGCAGGATATGATTATGATGCTGTTCAAAACAGAGTCAATGAAATATTATCCGGCAAAAGCAACAGCCCATCAGGTGGAAAGTCCATTGATACTTTGGCACGTGAAGTTATCCGTGGTGACTGGGGTAACGGTCAGGATAGAAAAAACAGACTTGAAAGAGCTGGATATGATTATAACGCTGTGCAAAGACGAGTAAATGAACTTCTATAATTAATTAAAAACAATGCCTACTTTAGAGAAATCTAGGGTAGGCATTATTTTTTTTTTGAAATTTCTTATAAATACCGTCAGATTTGACCTTCTCCCAAGGCTACCTAATAGAAGGACAAAAGAAAAGTTCTTCAGAAACGGAGGTAGAAAAATGAAACATAAACTTCTAATCAGTGTTTCAAAAGAACCAAAAGCAGATGGATATGCCAATTGCAAGGCCATCAAACTAAGGGAAAGACTCATCAGATTTTTCCTTGGGAAGAAATCAGACATTATGGTTTTTATTCCAAGCAATAGAATTGATGAGATTTCCATTCAAAATGAAGGAGGTGAGAGATAGTGAGTACCAAACAAAAATATGACTTAATGATGGATGCGTCAAAATTACTTAGGTCATTGGCTGATGTAGTAGAGTCAATTGCAATTACCTATAAGGATACTACTTATATTGAGGCAGAGGCAAAAGTTATTGAGAAAAAGCAAGCAAAGGCTTTAGTGGAAGATAAGAAATTGAACCTTGAAGATGTAAGGGCAGTTCTTGCAAAACTAAGTCAGCATGGAAAGACTGCAGAGGTTAAAGAACTGATTGTAAAGTTTGGTGGAACGAAACTATCAGATGTTCCAAAGGAAAAGTACAGTCAGCTACTAAAGGAAACGGAGGAAATAAAAATTGACTAAACACACAATTTTATCTCCATCAAGTTCCCATAGGTGGCTGAACTGCACGCCAAGTGCAGTGCTTGAGCTGGAGTTTGAAAATACTAGTTCGACTGCAGCCGAAGAAGGAACAGCAGCACATGCCTTTTGTGAACATAAGCTAAAAAAGGCATTAAAGATGCGAAGTAAAAGACCTGTATCTGATTATGATTCAGATGAAATGCAGGAATGCACCGACGCCTATGTAGATTTTGTTTTGGAGCAATATGAAATAGCCAAGCAAAAGTGCAAGGATCCTGCTATTTTGATTGAACAGAAAGTGGATTTTTCAGAGTATGTCCCAGATGGATTTGGAACTGCCGACTGCTTGATAGTTTCAGATGATAAACTTTCCATCATTGACTTTAAATACGGACAGGGAGTTTTAGTAGATGCATATGACAATTCACAAATGAAATGTTATGCACTTGGAGCACTGGCAATTTATGAAAGCCTTTATGACATAAAGGAAGTCAATATGTCAATCTTTCAGCCGCGTAGAGAGAATGTATCTACATGGACGATTTCTACAAGCGAACTAAAGCAGTGGGCAGAAGAAGTCCTAAAACCCAGGGCGGAGATGGCTATTAAAGGCGAGGGAGAATACTGCTCTGGTGATTGGTGTAAATTTTGTAAGGCAGCAGTTAGATGTAGAGCAAGGGCTGAAGAAAAGCTAAAACTTGCAAAAGATGAGTTTAAACTACCACCACTATTAACAGATGCCGAAGTAGAAGAAATCCTAGTTGTTATTCCGGATTTGACTTCATGGGCAAATAGCATCTTGGCATATGCAACAGATATGGCAGTTAATCACGGTAAAGAGTGGAGTGGCTTTAAGGTAGTAGAAGGTAGGTCTGTAAGAAAGTATAAAGATGAAAATGCTGTAATTGAAAAAGCAAAAGAAAACGGATATACCGATATCTTCAAAACCAGTCTTATCACACTTACTGAAATGCAAAAATTGATGGGAAAGAAGAAATTTGAGGATATTCTAGGTGACCTCATTATCAAACCACCTGGAAAACTGACACTAGTACCAAGCACGGATAAACGTCAGAAAGTAAATGTAACAAATGCTAAAAACGAATTTAATGAAATAACGGAGGAAAATTAAAATGGCAAATATCAATAGAACAAAGGTAATCACAGGAAAAGACACAAGACTTTCATATTTTAATGGCTGGGAGCCAAAGTCAATCAACGGAGGACCTGAGAGGTATAGCGTATCTCTTCTTATTCCAAAGGATGACAAAGAAACAATTAATGCAATTGAAAAGGCGATTGATGCTGCAATCGAAGAAGGAATCGGTAAATTTGGAGGAAAGAAACCAAACAAAGCTGCAATTAAACTTCCTCTTCGAGATGGGGATATTGAGCGTGATGATGAGGCATATAAAGGTCATTATTTCATCAACGCAAATAGCGTAACAGCACCTCAAATTGTAGATAAAGCTGTAAAACCTATTCTTGATAGAAGTGAAGTATTTTCAGGCTGTTATGCCCGTGTATCCATTAGCTTTTATGCCTTTAACTCAAATGGAAATAAAGGTGTTGCCTGCGGACTTGGAAATATTCAAAAGATTAGAGATGGTGAGCCACTTGGTGGAAGAAGTAATGCTACTGATGATTTTACAAGTCTTGAAGATGATGACTTCTTAGCTTAGGAGGTGCTGATATGACTAGGATAGAAAGTTTGATGTTATATGCGACCTTTGGTGGGTTTGCAGGATTATTACTAAGTTCATGGGGTTTCATAATTAAAGACTGGCTAAAGGAACGCAAAGAAAAGAAGAAAAAGAAGGAGAAACAGTAACATGAATTTGATTGATATATTCGTTGCTATCTTCATTGGAACTTGGCTCTTTGATTTTGTAGCAAAAACGCTGGTTAGCCTTTATCTAGACATCAAAGAAAAGATAAACATAAAGTAACGTGGTGGGTGGCACTAATCTGCCACCCTTATTTTTATTGGAGGTGACGAAGATGGAAAACATCTCTATAGACATTGAAACCTATAGCAGTGTAGACCTTAAAAAATGTGGTGTATATAAATATGCTGAATCCGATGATTTTGAAATACTTCTATTTGCTTACAGCGTTGATGGTAGTGATGTTAAAGTCATAGATTTAGCAAAAGGAGAGGAAATCCCTGTTGAAATATTGGACGCTCTTACTGATGAAGAAATAAGTAAATGGGCATTTAATGCACAGTTTGAGAGGGTTTGTCTATCAAGGTTTTTAAGGGATAAAGGTATCAGTCTAGATCCTTTTTATGATAATCATGAAATTAGTACATCAAAGGCAATGTTTTTAAATCCGA
This sequence comes from Eubacteriales bacterium KG125, assembly GCA_050908895.1. Lineage (GTDB taxonomy): Bacteria > Bacillota > Clostridia > Peptostreptococcales > Anaerovoracaceae > S5-A14a. The sequence continues at coordinate 853,221 of CP171222.1, forward strand.
TTTCTTGGAAATGTACCATGATTTGGTCTGCAACACTTGGACTTCCATTATCTCTTGAAGGAGTAGGTGCTGTGCTTGGACTTGATAAGCAGAAATTTAGCGAAGGGAAAAACCTAATCAAGTATTTCTGTGTACCTTGCATTCCAACAAAGATTAATGGTGGCAGAACCAGAAATAGGCATTTTCATGATGAAGAAAAGTGGGAGAGGTTCAAATCATATAACAAGCGTGATGTGGAAGTAGAAAAAGGCATTCAAATAAAACTATCAAAGTTTCCTGTTTCAGAAGATATATGGGATGAGTTTTATCTAGACCAGGAAATCAATGACAGAGGAATCGCTATTGACCCAGTTCTTGTTGAATCAGCAATCAAATTAGATAGCGATGTAAAGGCTAGTCTTATGAAACAACTATCAGAGATTACCGGACTTGAAAATCCTAATTCAGTTTTACAGATGAGAACTTGGCTATCAGAACACGGTCTTAAAATGGAGTCTTTAGGGAAAAAGGAAGTAGCAAAAGAAATAAAGACGGCATCTAAAGAACTGGTAGAAGTCCTTACTTTAAGACAGCAGTTATCAAAGTCATCAGTTAAGAAGTATACAGCCATGAAAAATGCTGCCTGCACAGACAATAGGGAAAGAGGAATGTTTCGTTATTATGGTGCGAATAGAACTGGAAGATTTGCAGGAAGACTTGTTCAATTACAAAACCTGCCACAAAACCATCTGCCAGATTTAGCTGATGCTAGAGCACTTGTAAGGGATAAAAATGTAGATGCACTTGAAATGCTATATGAAGATATCCCAGATACCTTATCTCAACTGATTAGAACAGCCTTTGTACCTCAAAACAATAACAAATTTATTGTGGCTGACTTTTCAGCCATTGAAGCGAGAGTCCTTGCATGGCTTGCAGGGGAAAAATGGAGAATGAAAGTCTTTGAAGAAGGTAAAGATATCTACTGTTCATCAGCAAGCCAGATGTTTGGAGTTCCTGTTGAAAAGCATGGTGTAAATAGCCATCTAAGACAAAAAGGTAAAATCGCAGAACTTGCACTTGGCTATGGTGGCTCGGTTGGTGCTTTAAAAGCTATGGGAGCACTTGAAATGGGACTTGCTGAAGAAGAACTACAGCCACTTGTAGATGCATGGAGAAATTCAAATCCTATGATTACAAGTCTTTGGTGGGATGTGGATAGAGCAGTCAAAATCTGTATTAAGCAAAGAATAGAAACGGAAACTCATGGCATAAAGTTTTCATGGAAAAGTGGATTCCTTTTTATTGAACTTCCTTCAGGCAGAAAACTTGCCTATGTGAAACCCAGAATTGGTGAGAACAAATTCGGTGGTGAGTCAGTTACTTATGAAGGAGTCGGGAATGCTAAAAAGTGGGAAAGACTGGAAAGTTATGGTCCTAAATTTGTAGAAAATATTATTCAAGGGACTGCGAGAGATATTTTGATTTTTGCTATGAAGACATTAAGAAACTGCCAGATAGTAGCTCATGTTCACGATGAAATAATAATAGAGGCTGATAAAAGAATGAGTCTTTCTGCAGTATGTGAGCAAATGGGAAGAACACCACCCTGGGCGAAGGGCTTACTTCTTCGTGCTGACGGTTATGAATGCGAATTTTATAAAAAAGATTAATAGAAACGTCAGATTTTGACCTTTCCCAAGGCTACCTAATAGGAGGTAGCCTTTATGAATTTAGAAGAAAAAGAAAAGATAAAAAAACTGAGAGAAGAAGGTCTTGGATATAAGAAAATCTCAAATAAACTTGGAATAAGTGTAAATACCATTAAATCGTTCTGCAGAAATAACAACTTAGCTGGATCCTTTACTCCTAAGAAATGTTATTGCAAAGAGTGTGGAAAAGAAATCATTCAAAAAGAGCATACTAAGAAAAGAATCTTCTGCAGTGAATCTTGCAAAAGATCATGGTGGAACAAAAATAGGATAAAGCTAGATAAGACAAAACTTGAAGAACATACTTGTATTCATTGTCATAAAACTTTTAAGGCCTATCCTCATGAAAATAGAAAATATTGCTGCCACAAATGCTATGTAGCGGATAGGTTTAGAGGTGGTGATGGTGATGAATAAAGAGGAACACGATGAGATGATGTATCAGTTATCTATCTCCGTTGCTATAAAGATGCTCAAAAATCACATTATAAATAAGGAAGAATTTGAAGAAATGAATTGTATCTTATTGGAAAAATATCATCCATTTATAGGGGAACTTTTCTTACTAAATGACTTGATATATTAAGCGTTTAGAGGCATATATATACACTGACAAAGGAGGTAAACCGATGAAAAAAGTACAAAAAATCGATGTGAAAAAGCCACTCATCGAAGCAAGAAAAAAGGTTGCTGCCTATGCCAGAGTATCTATGGAAACTGATAGACTTAAGCATTCCTTATCTGCACAGGTAAGTTATTACAGCAAACTTATTCAAAATAATCCTGAATGGGAATTTAAAGGCATTTATTCTGATTATGGTATATCAGGAACAAGTACATCTAAAAGGCCAGGATTTATGGAAATGATGGAAGAGTGTGAAAAAGGAAATATCGACATTATCCTTACAAAATCCATCAAGCGTTTTGCAAGAAACACAGTTGACTTACTGAAAGTAGTAAGACACCTTAAATCAAAAGGCATTGAAGTTAGATTTGAAAATGAAAACATCAATTCATTAAGTGGTGATGGAGAGCTGATGCTTTCCATCATAGCTTCATTTGCACAGGAAGAATCAAGATCCACATCAGAAAACATCAAATGGGCAATTAGGAAAGGTTATGAAAAAGGTATCGATGTAGCAAGAAATAAAAAAGTGTATGGATATAGATATGATGGGAAAATGTATCAGATTAAGGAAGATGAAGCAAAAGCTGTAAGATTTATGTTTCAGTCTATAGTAGACGGTATAAAGCCGAGAGATATTTTGAAGATGCTTAATGAAAAAGGTATCAAAACATGGAAAGGTAATGACTTTACCTATACACCTTTGAACATCATTTTAAGAAATGAAATTTACATAGGTGATAGAAGAATGCAAAAGACATTCGTAAAAGATCCTATAAAGCAAAACAAAGTTAAAAATAAAGGAGAACTTCCACAGTATTATATAGAAAATTGCCACGAACCTATTATAGATAAAGATATATTTTATAAAGTGCAAGATATTATGGATAAAAGAGCACAGAGCGTTCCAACTTATCCATTCACAGGCAAAATCATATGTAAGAAATGTGGTAATCATTTTACCAGAAGAATAGGTCATTTGAAGTATGGAGATTATATATATTGGTTTTGCAGAAGCAAAAAATCAAAGGCAACATATTGTAATAGTATCAACTTTAAGGAAAGTGAGCTTGAAGTAATTTCAGCTAAAGTATTGAACTTAGAACAATTCAATGCAGAAATTTTCCAAAAGAAAGTGCTACGTATTTATGTACATGAGAATGGAGATTTAGAATATGAGTTTTATAAAGGGGAAAGTGTATTATGGCAAAGAAGGTAACCACCATACCTGCAAGTATCAGTAGATACCATAAAACTCCGATTACCGAAATAAAAAAGCGAAAAGTTGCAGGCTATGCCAGAGTATCGACTGATAGTGAAGAACAGCAAACTTCCTACGAAGCACAGCTTGACTATTATACTAATTATATTCAGGGAAAAGAGGACTGGGAATTTGTAAAAGTGTATACAGACGAAGGAATTTCTGCTACTTCCACTAAAAAAAGAGATGGTTTTAAAGCGATGGTAAAAGATGCCCTTGATGGAAAGATAGACCTAATCGTTACAAAATCAGTCAGCCGTTTTGCAAGAAATACGGTCGATAGTTTATCAACCATCAGAAAGCTAAAAGAACATGGAACAGAAGTATTCTTTGAAAAAGAAAATATCTGGACTTTTGATAGTAAGGGAGAACTTTTAATTACAATCATGTCCAGCCTTGCTCAAGAAGAATCCAGGTCAATATCAGAAAATTGTACATGGGGATGGAGAAAAAGATGTGCTGATGGTAAGGTAACAGTTCCCTTTGAAAGATTTTTAGGCTATGACAGAGGAGAAGATGGAAACCTAGTGGTTAATCCTGAACAAGCAAAAGTTGTAAAAAAGATATATAGACTTTTCCTTCAAGGCTATTCACCATTTGGAATTGCAAAAGAGCTGACTGGTGAAGGAATATTAACACCCGGTGGGAAGAAGAAATGGTCAGCCAGAACAGTTGCGGCAATACTTAGCAATGAAAAATACAAGGGCGATGCACTGCTACAAAAGTCATTTACAGTTGATTTCTTAACCAAGGAAAAGAAAAAGAACGAGGGTGAAATACCTCAATACTATGTAACTGGAAACCACGAGGCCATTATTCCACCGAGTACATTTGATAGGGTACAGAGGTTATTAGAACAAAGAAAAGCCGGTAAGAACCGAATTTCAAGCGTTAGCATTTACTCCAGTAAGATTAAATGTGGGGATTGTGGATCATGGTATGGTTCAAAAACATGGCATTCAACCAGTAAGTATCGTCAGAAGGTTTGGCAGTGTAATCATAAGTTTGAAGAAAAATGTAGTACTCCACATTTAACTGAAGAAGAAATCAAAAACTTATTTTTACAGGCAGTTAATAAGCTGGTCAAGAACAAGAAGGAAATTATCAGCAACCATAAAGAAATGGCAAAGATAATCTTTGATACTTCAGTGCTTGAGAAAGAAAAGATAGAGCTTGAAGAAAAACTTAACATTGTAGCTGAACAGGTAAATGACTGTATAAACGAGAATGCTAGAAAAGTTCAAAATCAAGATGAGTATGAAGTAAGATACACAAGCCTAGTAAATAGATTTAATACTACAAAGACTAGGCTGGATGAAATCAAGCAGACCATCATAGAAAAACAATCCAAGCGTGATGAGGTAGAGGACTTTATACATGAACTTGAAAAGCAAGAACTTATGACAGAGTTTGATAAAAATGTATGGCTTAGCATGGTAGATTTCCTTACAGTGTATCATGATGGAAGAATTGAATTTATTTTTCTTGATGGCAGCCAGGTAGAATTAAATAGATAAAAAAGAAGAAAGGCACTTCACTAAAATTGGTGAGGTGTCTGTTTTGCTTTATAGGCTAGTGGGAAATTTATATAATATATAGGGCTTGACCTGTCCGTTGGGGACCGTGTTATCCTTTAATCAAAGGAGGTAGATAACCATGCTAAGAAGTGAAATTCAAAAAGAAACGGGTCTAACTAGGAAGGCAATAGAATATTACGAGGATAAAGGACTTATCCATCCTCAGAAATCTGAGAATGGTTATAGAGACTATAGTACCAAGGATTTAGAAATTTTGAAAAAGGTATCTATATTTAGAAAGTTGGGAATGAGCATTTCAGAGATTAATCAGTGTATATCATCAGGTGGGGATACACTGTCTTCTGTTTTAAGAAAAAAGGAGCATCAATTGGAGGTTGATGAGAAAAGAAAAGCAATACTAGAAATGGTTGTTAAAGGTGAAAGTAATCAACTTATTAATGATAAAATTTCATTACTTGAGGCGGAAGAAACTATCTATGAAAAACTAGAAATTGCTTTTCCAGGGTATTTTGGACAAATGTTATTTGCTGCTTATCAACCATTTTTGAATGAGCCATTAGAAAATGATGGTAAGAATTCTTTTTACAAATATATAGATTATCTTGATAGGCTCCCTTCGTTTGAATTAAGTGAAGAAGAGAAAAAATATATTGAGAAGCTTAGCTCACACTTTGATATGGAAACCTTAAAGGATATAAATCAAGCTAAACTCGATGCTGTCAATAATCCAGAAAAGTGGATGAAAGATAATGAAGATGCAATTTCTTCGTATGAAAGCTATAAAATTAGTGAAGAGTATCAAAATAGCTTGATGAAACAGATCCAGGAAAAGCTTAAAAACTTTATGAAGGAAAATCAATATTATGAAATAGCAATTCCACTTATTAGAAAATTTAGCAAGTCTTATGATAATTACTATAAGAAGTTGTTAAAGGCAAATGAACAGTATCTAAATAATAAATATCAATAATCATAGGTAGGCACTTACTTGTATTTAGTAGGTGTTTTTTCTATGCCCCAATATAAAAAGTTTCAGAGTACAGAGCCATAGTTTCAGAGTTAAAAGGAAAAGTTTAATTGTATCAAAGACAGTAAGAAACTAGATGAAGCCGTTGCGTGATTGATACAAGGATTTCTGCTCGTTTTCGTTAGGGCGTTTTGCGATACATAGGAATTACCGCCTTTCTCACACCGAGGGGTGTGCAGAAGGCTTATTTTTTTGTCCGGCATGAGGGTAAGCCTTCCCTCATTCAGCGTTGAGGGGTGTGCAGCTATTCAGTTTTGCACACGCACATAACGAAAAGTCCTGTCCCGTAACGATTTGAAGGGGGTATCGTTATGAGCGTATGCAATCTTTGAAAATGAAAAATGAGGTCAATAGGTATCGGTGTATATCAATAAATATCAAAAGAGGACTTGAAATATCGCTTGATATGTGCTATACTTGAAACTGTGTGATTATGTCTTTTGAAAGCTTGAGAGGTGTACGCTATGAGCGAGAGAGCAGACGACAACTACATCAGTCTTGAAGATGCAGCTGAATACTTGAACATCAAGCCGGTAACTCTACGGAAGTGGATAAAACAAAAGACAGACCTTCCGGCACATCAGATTGGACGCTTATGGAAGTTCAAACGCTCCGAACTGGATGCATGGGTGAACAGTGGGAAAAGCGCCACGAAATAAAAATGCGATGGAAAGGGCTGTTTAAAATGGCTGAAACAACATTATATAACCAGGATTGCATAGCTGCAATGCAGCAAATTGATGCGGAATCTATTGATTTGATAGTCACTGATCCGCCGTATAATCTTGGCAACTTTATGAAAAAAAGAGATACAAACCTTAAGAAGATGCGTGACAATTTTTTTGGGTCCGCTGGTTGGGATGACATGGAGTTTGATGAGTGGTCAAAGTCTATGGATGACTTTTTCAAGGCATCTGCCCGTGTTATGAAAAAAGGTGGAACCATGATTATGTTCATGGCAATCATCAAGGTTGAAACAATAATACAGCTGGCTGAGAAGCATGGCTTTTATTACAAGACCACAGGGATATGGCATAAAACAAATCCGATGCCAAGGAATATGAATTTACACTTCGTAAATTCTACAGAAGCATGGGTTTATTTCACATACAAAAAAAGAACAGGCACATTCAATAATGGTGGCGCTATGTTCCATGATTTTATTGAAACTTCGGTGACTCCTAATGGCGAAAGGAAGTACGGAAAGCATCCTACGCAAAAGCCAGAGGGTCTTATTCAGCACTTTGTTGAGATACTCTCAAATCCGAAGGATACTGTGCTTGATCCATTTATGGGAAGCGGTACGACTGGCGTGGTCGCAAAAAGAACTGACCGCGATTTTATTGGAATTGAGCTGGATGAGGAATACTTCAAAATTGCCCAAGAAAGAATTCAGGAGGCGTGACGATGAAACCAAAGGTGATAGATTTATTTGCCGGGGTTGGAGGACTGTCTCTTGGATTTGAAAACAGCGGCTTTGATGTGGTTCTTGCGAACGAGTATGATCCCTCAATAGCCGCAGCATATGAGCAGAACCATACAGGAACGAAAATGATCTGCGGTGATATTACTTCGCTTGATTTGCAGAAGACATTTTCTGATTATGCGGGAAAAGTCGATGTGATAATCGGGGGACCGCCTTGCCAAGGGTTCTCTCAAAAAGGACAGAGAAAAACTATCCATGACGAGCGCAACTTCCTGTTCAAATACTATGTTAAGGTAGTAGAACTTGTAAGACCACGCTACTTTGTGATGGAGAATGTCCCTAACCTTTTGACAGCTGAAGGTGGATATTTCCGAAAGGAAATTGAAGAACTATTCAATTCAATGGGATATCAATTGAAAATGGGAGTTCTTAATGCATCGGATTATGGTGTACCGCAAAACAGGCGGAGAGCAGTTATAATCGGAAAGCGCGGCGGTGAAGCTCCAAACCTACCTGTGGCAAAAGACATCAGCGTTACGATTTGGGACGCTATAAGTGATTTGGCATATTTGAATTCTGGAGAAGGCGAAGAGACTCAGCCCTATCGCAATGAGCCACAAAGCGAATACCAGAAGAAACTTCGAGCAGGAAGTACGATACTCCACAATCATGTGGCAACAAAGCATTCACCATTAGCACTGGAACGTCTGGCGATGATTCCTCCTAATGCAGGAAAAGAAGTTCTGCCAGAGGAACACTTGACAAAGTCTATTTATAGCGGGACATGGACACGAATGCGTAAGGATGAAATATCCGTTACTATCACTACAAGGTTTGATACGCCATCCTCCGGGAAGTTCACGCATCCATTCCTTGATCGCGCTATAACGGTAAGGGAAGCGGCAAGAATACAGTCGTTCCCAGACAGCTTCCAGTTTGTTGGAAATAAAGGGTCGCAGATGAAACAGGTGGGCAATGCGGTTCCACCACTGTTAGCAGGTGCGATTGCTGAAGTAATAATGAACGACATAGAGGAGGACATAAACAATGAACAGGCCTGATAACATTCTCGCATATGATGAGATGGATTTGAAGCTGGGAATTAAGTCATCTCTTCCACACGTCAAAAGCACTCTCGCCTTGGCGATATTGCTTTGGGAGTGTTCGGATCATCCTGCTGAACTGATTTATTCGGAACAGAACGGGGACGAGACCGTAATGGCCAGTCAGCTTGAGCAATGGGTAATTGATTATCTGACCGATATCTGTGAGGAAGAACACATATCACCAGATGATCTGATTAATGGACTCAATCAAAACCAGCTTTTCAAGTCGCAGATGGAAGCTTTGATGGTGGCTTTTGAATTGGTATGGAAACTTGCAAAGGTCAACTTTGTTGATACTACAAAAGCGGCAAGTGCGGAGAGAACCGGCGGAGTTCGTTTTCCGAAGAAACTCACCTATTCTGTTAACATCGATATTATTCATAGCGTCATAAGCGGAAACGAAAGTGCATTCCTTCGTGTTTTGTTGGCGTGGACTGGTTTCAATATCAATGCCGATCCAGAGTGCGAAAAGACATTAATTTATTTGTTGACAGCTCTTTCGGAAGGTGCGGTTTTCAAACTTTCGGATGGAACTAAAGATGTTATCTTCAACCAAAACAGTATTTATCGTAAGTTACTTGAAACCGCAGATGCCGTAGATGTAAATGGCGATAAGGAAGCAAAGGGACCGCTCCGTATTCTAAAATCGCTCTTGTCCGAAGGGATGAATCCATACCTTCAGTATTCAAACGGCACCGTTACTATTGCTGCTCCTAACAGCGAAAAGATCGAAGATTACCAGAAACGTGTCGACACGCTCCTTCGTTTGAATGCAACAAAGGTAATCGGTCTTGAGGATTTAGATGCGGATACCGAGGGGATTGCACTTGATGATTTGGAGGAGTCCCGTATCAATTCTGGCACGAATATCCTTCTGTACGGTGTTCCGGGGTCTGGAAAAAGCTGGACAATAGAGCATGAATATTGTAAGGTTGACAGCTATGTGGAACGCCTTGTGTTCCATCCTGATTACACCTACTCGGATTTTGTCGGACAGATTTTGCCGGATGTTGACGATGAAGGTCTTGTGACATATAAATTTACGCCTGGACCGTTTACGACAATTATGCGCGAGGCGTACAGAAATCCGACTCAGGAATATATTCTGATAATCGAAGAAATCAACCGTGGAAATGCACCGGCAATTTTCGGAGAGGTTTTCCAGCTGTTGGATCGAACATTAGAGCCGAAGAAGGATCACGAGGTCGTATATCCTGCTGGTACGAGTGAGTACGGAATTACAAATCGATATATGGCAACGGTGATTTATGGCGATGGTGGGCATAAGGTACGCATCCCGTCCAATCTTTCTGTTATCGGAACCATGAACACTTCCGACCAGAATGTGTTCACGCTTGACACGGCATTTCAAAGACGATGGAATATGCGCTTAATAGAGAACACGTTCGAGAATGTTCGTCCTTCTTTGGCAAACGCCAAGATTTTGGATACAGAGGTCACTTGGGAAACCTTCTGTACTACCATCAATAAACTCGTGGTTGGAAACAGAGCGAAGATGGCATCCGCAGAGGATAAGCGACTCGGTGTATATTTTGTTCATGAGAGTGATCTTGAATTTGATGATAGAGCTATTTCGCCGGATAATGATCTCCGTGGTGAGTACAATGTTCTTTTGAAAGCGGAACGGGATGGTAATCTGACACCAGAGCAAAAAGGAAGGCTTTATGATATTCGAGAAGCACTGAAGAAAATTCGGAAATTCCCGGAGAAGGTCATTAAATACTTGTGGGATGATGCCTTTAAGTTCAATCCCGAAGCCCTATTTGATACTGATAATATGGAAAGCCTTGAGCAGGTTATCCGTACATTTGTGTATTCAACTGGACGGGATCGCTTCAAAATATTCAAGCCCACTGTCCGTTCGACATTCTATCCTGATTCGCAGGCATGATGATGTGCATAATGGAAAGCGAGGTGGTCAGTGGCTATGGATTTACAAAAGAATATTAGAGAACGCTGCCACGTCAACAAGAATGACGAAGGAGACAGTTTTGTCGGTGTAAAGGCGGATACGGATGATGCCGTTATCTATTTTCCGATTGGCTATCAGCTTCCTCCGAATGACGATGATCTCCGCGCGGACATAAACAACTTGTTCTATGTGCTTGCCGCATTCATGAAAGAAGACAAGCTGATAGAGGAATCGAAGTTTGCTGCTCCGAGAACGGTTGACTTTCCGATGCACGCATACCTCAAGGTGATTCGGGATTTCCTGCGAACAGGTCGTTATTACATCGAGACTGATCCGCGGTTTAAGACGGATACCAAGGGAAACGCATCTTGGCCTCGTACTGTCCGTGAACAACGGGCATTGGTACAGAAGAACGGCTCTCTGATTTTTACAAATATGACCGTGCGTTCCGTAACGCCGAATGCCGATAAGAAAATCACTCAGATTCATCGGTACTGCGTGTACGAGGCATTCGATAAAATGGGATGGCTCTATGTCCCTTATATGCCGGAAAAGCCCGGTCCGCATCCTGACAACAGAGAAGCCATTTACATCTTGGAAAAGAAGCTGGCATCTACTCACAACGATGTGGAGCAAGAACTGTTTTCGGCAATGGTATCCATGCTCAAATATATGGACGAGAAGTCTTCCGAAAAGCAATACTTCTTCGGCACGGATTTCTTTGAGCGTATTTGGGAAAAGATGATAGATAAGGCATTCGGGATTGAGGACAAGGATCAATATTTCCCGCGCACCAGGTGGCTGCTTGACTATGGTCCCAACAGGTCAAAAACTCCGCTCCAACCGGATACTATCATGATTTACAATGGAAAGGTCTATGTCCTCGATGCAAAACTGTACCGTTATGGATATAGTGGCAATCCCGATCATCTGCCGAATGGTCCCGATATCAATAAGCAGATTACATACGGAGAGTACATTGAACGTGCCAAGGGTGTGCCGAGTGCTAATCTGTATAACGCATTCATTATGCCGTTCAATCGGGAGGATAACACCTTCTTTGAGATGGGGCCAGATGGTAATCCGATACCGCGCGTTACAGATAATATTGGCAACATCGGTGAAGCGGTCGGTGACTGGAAACCCAATCCAAAGAATTATGAACGCGTCCAAGGCATTGTGATTGATACTCGATTCCTCATGTATAACTATATCGGTATGCCAGATCAGCAGAAACGGCAGCTTGCGGAAGCAATAGAAAAAGTGGAGACCAGGGCTCCCATTCCGAGACCGGCAACATAAAGAATAAAGGCTCTACCTTTCAACCAATGAGAGGTAGAGCCTTATTTTTTTGCCCGTTTATAACTGGCGATTTCGGTATCGTTGCGCGCCGGCTGCATTTCTGCATTGTTCGCAACAGTAGTGTTTATTCGTCCTCGTTGCTTCTACCAGGAAGAACCTATCTCGCTTACAATTCGGGTTTTCGCATTCTTTATACATCTCGCCATTTCTCATATAGAAAATCGAAAAATAAAGGGCTTCTATGAGTGTATCGACCTGCCATGTAGCGGTTAGCTTGCCGCCGTTATACTTCGGATGGATGCCACGAATGTTGTGGTTGATCTCCTCCGCCACGACAATCCTTGCGATCTTCAACAGAGCCTTCTTAAAGGAATCATCAAGCGCATCCTCGCTGAATGTCGTATATGATTTGAAGCCGCCGAAATAAACCTCTTTTATAACGGACACTTCTGTCTGGAGATGATAAAAGAAATCTATAAGGAACCGGGTCTCTTCGTCCACATCCTTACATCCCATGTACATTGCCATTAAGTTCTTAAACCACGGGTCTTTGCTACCTTGCAGATTCGTATCGGAGCCGCTTCTCACAGCGTTATAAAAACTGATGTCGACAGCATTTTTCTTTCCGAGAAATGCATCGTCTACAGAGTACGTTCCGTTCGCAGTAACTTCCGGCTCCCTACTCAAATCCGGGAACAGATTATAGGAGTCAAGCAGATTCTTGAAATGATGGGAACAAGTCGAAAAAACCTCATCGCCGATCCGAAGTTCAGTCACGGGAGCAAAAAGTAAATAGACTACATGAATAAGGACTCCCTTGTAATCCTTTTTGTTGATGCAACTGTATAGCCTTATGGTGGACTTAATTCTGTTGATTATTTCCATTAGGTCGCTTGCTTCAATGGCCGTGTACTCATTTTCCGGCAGCGGATATAAGAATCCATATTTTTCAATAAACTCGATATGTTTGTCTATGTCTCCCTTGGGAAGGGCGAGCAGCTTGCCCAGGATATTTTTCTCATGAATGCCGCCGGCAATGCCGGTCATATTCAAACCGTCTTTCGGCGCATAGGAGAACAATAGCTGTGTACTTGTGTCGGGGCAAACTTTGAGGGTAACAGTCGGAGCCTCGTCGGGAGAAGTATTTACCGTATCTTTTGCGCAGAGACAGCCGTATCCCTCGTGCTGAAACATTGTTTTTAATGAAATTCCAGATGTTTTTTCGTCCATAACGACATTTTCCTTTCCGTGGGGCTATCCAAAACAGGCTCCGCTTTTACAGAAACCATTATCTTTGACAGCTTTGGGGTTCCCGTTCGGGAGCCCTTTTCTCTTATTATACACAAAAGTAATGGGAAATACAATATAAACCCATTATATAAGATGTTAAAAATAATGGGCTTTCTTGGGAAATTTTCTTACTCTTCCTTGCAGAGTACAATAAAGATGCTGCCAATGGTGGCGGCAAAATCAATCTCTTAGTCCGAATAGCGCTATAAGGACGGAGGGATGCATAAGAGTTCGGAACACAGCGATGACGGCTGTGTTTGGAACGAAGATGCTCCCACCGTAGTTTCGTGCGCCTTTTTTTCGGCTATCGAAGCCTGTGGTCATCTTCAACCGCAGGCTCTTTTGTGTCCCTCCGTACCGCTCGGACGGAAAGGACACTGCAATGAAGAGCAACGATTCAAAGAAACGCAAGAGTGGGTTCAATCCCAACCGTACCTGTTATCTAACGGCGGACGGCAAGTATTACTGCTACGAACGCTGGGACGATGACGCAAAGTGCGTGGTTACACAGCGGCTTGAGGTCGGCAAAGACCTGTCGCTCGAACTGACCATCATGCTTGATGAGTCCGATCACGACATGGATCTGCAGGATCGCTACGAGGGCGAACTGCGCGATCCCCTGTTTGATGCCAAGGTGAACAGCTACAAGGCCGATCCCGACAACGAGGATGCGGTCGATCCCTGGGACACGCTTGCCGACAAGGGCGGCAGCCCGGAAGACGCCATGTTCGCCGAACCGGAGCCGAAGAATCCGCAGGCGGAGCAGGCGCGCCGCGTCATTGATGAGGAATGCACGGAGTCGCAGCAGGACTTCTTCTTCGAGCATTTCGGCAAGGGTACTCCGCTTGAGGAGATGCGTCAGGCTGAAGCTGAGCAGACGGGCAAGCTGCCGTCCTCTGCGGCAATGACCAACCGCAAGAACAAGATTATCGACAAGGTCGCTAAGTCCTTTGGGGTCGAGCGTGTGAAACGCCACAAGTACCCGAAGAAGGACTGAGCCGTGAGCGGCGGCACATACGGCGGTCGGAGTCCTCCCCGGCCGCACCTCTTCGGAGGGTTGAATTTCCCGGTAGTGAGTGAGGAAGGAAATACATCCATCCTCCGCAGCAATGCAGATCAGGAACAGGAGGACGAACCTATGAAGTTAAAACACAAAATAAAAATCAATGTTGCAGACAGGAACGGGCATAAGCAGGAAGTCCTGCAGAGCGAACACAGGAGCATTCCAAAAAGGCTGCTCACCTTTCTCTTCGGAGATTTCTGCGAGGTTCTCGTGCTGACGCCGGGTGAAACCGTGCAGGGCATCGAGATCAAGGAAATGCGGGGTGACGGCAATGAATGAGAACATCGAACTGATGATGCCGATAAAGGCTGCTCCGTATGACCATCAGAAAAAGGCCTTTGCATTCGCCTGCGACAAGTTCGGTGTATTTGACGAGCGTCTTAAGAGCCGCGGCACGGCGCTTTTGATGGAGATGGGCACCGGCAAAACGATAGTAAGCATCGCCGTTGCCGGATGTATGTACCAATACGGCAAAGTCAACCGGGTGCTGGTGGTAGCGCCGCTTTCCATCCTCGGCGTGTGGGAGGAAGAATTCGAGAAATTCGCCGACTTCCCTTATTCGCTTACCATTCTGAAAGGCACATCGGCGAAGAAAAAGGAGCAGCTGACAAAACTGCCCGACGAGGGCTTGCAGGTCGTGGTCGTGAATTATGAATCGGCGTGGAGGCTCGAAAAGGAACTGATGGCATATAACGCCGACCTGGTGATCGCGGACGAAGCGCATAAGCTGAAGGAGAACCGCACCTCCCAGAGCAAGGGGATGCACCACATCGGCGATAAGGCGAAGTACAAGCTGCTCCTCACGGGCACGGTCATCACGAACCGCGAACTGGATGTGTTCTCGCAGTACCGATTCCTTAATCCGCAGATATTTGGCACATCGTTTTATGCCTTCCGCAATCAGTATTTTGACATGGGCGGCTACGGCAATCACACGCCGATCTTCCGTAAATGGATGACCGAGGACTTCCTTCGGAAGCTCCACTCCGTGGCGTACCGCGTGACAAAAGCGGAGTGCCTTGACCTTCCCGCGATTACGGAAGAAGTCCGTACCGTGGATTTGGAGAAGGATGCCATAAAACTCTATGACAGCATTGAGGACGAAAGCTACGCCGAACTGGACGAGTCGGAGGTCACCACGGCGAACATCCTCACACGGCTCCTGCGCCTGTCGCAGATTACGGGCGGCCACCTTACCGATGACGATGGCGTGGTCAACACCGTGAGCCGCGCCAAGCTGGACGCTCTTTCCGACATTATCGATTCCGCTATGGCCGAGGATAAGAAGCTCGTTATTATGGCTCGTTTCGTGCCGGAACTGGACGATATCCAGGAGCTTCTCGAAAAGAAAAAGATCGGCTACGCCGTGGTTCGCGGTGGCGTGAAGGACCGCGACAATGAAATCCACCGTTTCCAGTATGACGATAGGTGCCGCGTGTTCGTGGGGCAGATCGCGGCTGCGGGACTCGGCATCACGCTCACGGCGGCAAGCACGATGGTGTTTTATTCCCTCGACTACAGCATGAGCAATTTCGAGCAGGCGAAGGCTCGTATCCACAGAGCGGGTCAGAAAGAGAACTGCCACTACATCTACCTCGTGTGCCGGGGAACGGTCGACCGCAAGGTCTTATATGCGCTCCGTCAGAAAATGAACCTCGCAAAGATGCTCGTGGACGATTACCGCAAGGGCAGGAATCCCTTTAAGAACTGACCTTTCGCACAGGGGGTTGAATTCCTCGGTAGTAAGTGAAAGGAGGTAGTCACCGATGGAGAACACACAAATCTTTGAAATGGCTGACAGGCTCAAGACTCTGCAGGAACAGAAGAAGGACCTCGAAGCACAGACCAAGGCTCTGGCTGCGGAGATTGCCGAACTGGACGAGCAGCTTTCCGATGCAATGACAGAAGCCGAACTTGACCGCTTCTCCCGTAACGGCAGCACGTTCTATCTGAAGAGCAGATTGTTCGCGTCCCCGGCATCCGGCCGCAAGGACGAGATGATGCAGGCTCTGAAAGAAAACGGATACGGCAGCCTGGTCGTGGAGACGGTCAACGCAAACACACTCGCATCCTTCATCAAGGAGCAGCGGGAAGCCACGGGCGAGGACGTCCCGGCATGGCTCGGCGATACCGTCAGTACTTACGAAAAAGTGTCGGTCGGCATCCGCAAGTCGTAGGAACACCGATTCACTGCACCAATGCAAAAACCACAACTTATTTCATTTCATAGGAGGACATTGATCATGTCAGATAAGAAGAATACTGAGATTGCAGTGAACGAGGGTTTCGCTGCACTTGCAAACAGAGACGTACTGAACGAGGCGATGGCGGACGATTGCCAGGGGCTTGAGTTTTCCTTTGACCGCGTGAAGCTGCCCGCAGGCGGCGGCACAGCTTTCGAGATTCCCTCCGCCGAGAGCGATGAGTCCGAGATGGCGAAGGACATCACCGGCGTTATCGTCTACAACCATCCGGCTTATGCCTACTACCACGACAAGTATACGGGCGGGAACAATCCTCCCGACTGCGGCTCCTTTGACGGCGTGACGGGCATCGGCACTCCCGGCGGGAACTGCGCAAGCTGTCCGTATAACAAGTTCGGCAGCGGCGAGGGTCAGAGCAAACTGTGCAAAAACAAGCGTATGCTCTACATCCTGCGCGAGGGAGAACTGTTCCCCATCACGCTTTCCCTGCCGACCGGGTCGCTCAAGTCCTTCACGAACTATGTGAAGAGTCAGCTTTCCCGCGGACGCAAGCTGAACCAAGTGGTCACGAAGATTACGTTGAAGAAGGCCACCAACGCATCCGGCATCGCTTTCTCCCAGGCGGTATTCTCGTTTGAGCGTATGCTTACCGCCGAGGAGCGCAACGCCGTGGCGGGTGTATCCGAAACGGTAAAGGCGTATGCCGCGAACCTTACTCCGGCGTCCCTCATTGACGATGAGCCGCTTGTCGATCCCGAAACGGGAGAAATCATCGAACCTTTGAAGTAAAGCACACGAAAGCCCGGAGGGGTATAACGCTCCTCCGGGTATTTCCCATAGGAGTGATTACGCATGAATACAGAATATAAATGTGTGACCACGGTGGACGGGATAAAGGATTACATCGGAGGCAGCCGTATTGTCGCTTTCGACTTCGAGACTGCTCCCGATGATCCGTACCGTGAGGAGGACAAGGCGGCTCTCGATCCCGCAAGGGCGCATATTGTCGGATGTTCCTTCTCCGTCAAGGAAGGTACGGGCATCTATGTTCCGATTGCTCACCGTGTCGGCACCAATATAGACGGGGATGCCTTTTTCGCATTTCTTACGGCGTTCCTCATGAATACGACAACCATAAAGATTGCCCACAACATCGCCTTTGAATCTTCGATGGTGTATGCGAGAGGCATTGTGATCCAGGCTCCCGTGTATGACACGATATGCGCGTCACAGATGAGCCTTAAAAGTATATACGAGTTCCGCAAGCTGAACGAGAGCGGTCTGAAACGGCTGGCGGAGGAACTGTTTGGGGAACCGCTCCCTTCGTTTTCGAGCGTCACGGACGGAAAGCACTTTGATGAACTGGATGCGCAGGACGAGGAGACCGTCCGCTACGGTTCCGCTGACTCCGATTTTGCTCTTCGACTCTATCACAAGTTCAACGACTGGTTCGACCGCTTCCTTCCGAAACACAGGTACATCGTGGAGGAGATCGAAAGCCCGACCGCCGTGTACCTCGGCATCATGAAAACAAACGGCATCCCGGTCAACCTCCCGCTCATGCGGGAGCGCAAGGCAGAGGCTGAAAACGAGATGGAACGCATCCGCAGGGAGATCGAGTTCATCATCGGCGATGTGAACATCGGTGCGAACTGCTCCACGCAGGCATTCAAGAACTATCTGTATAAAGACCTTGGGCTGCCCATTTTGAAGACCACGGAAACCAACCGCGAGGCGGCTGACGATATGACCATGACGCTCCTCAAGGAGTGGTGCGATGAGAACCGTCCGGAACTGTCGGGGCTTTTCACGCTCGTGCAAGAGTACCGCAAGTGGGGCAAGATCAAGTCCACCTATATCGACGGGTATTTGAAATACTTAAATCCCGTGACGGGCTGCATCCATCCGGAACTGTTCGCTCTTTCAACGGATACGGGCAGGATGAACTGCCGGAACCCCAACGCGCAGAATATGCCCAGGAAGACCAACGATCCTATCGGCGTCCGCAACTTTATCAAAGCGCCGGATGGCTGTCTTATCCTCTCGCTTGACTTTTCGCAGATCGAACTGCGCGTGGGCGCGTTCTACTGCCGTGATGAGGTGATGATGGACACCTATCGCAAAAACGGCGATATCCACGGAGCCACGACCAGCGTCATTTTCGGCGTGAGCTATGAGGAAGCGCAGGACAAGCATTCGGAAAACTACAAGGAACACAGGACGATTGCCAAGAACGTGAACTTCGGCACTTTCTACGGGCTGTTCCCGCGAGGGCTTCAGAAAACGCTGAAGTTCAAGGCGGGGGTTGAAAAATCCGTGAGTGAGTGTGAGGAGATACTTTTCAACCTCAAGCACGGATACAAGGGTCTGACCGCGTGGCAGGAAGAGACGAAGGCAGAAGCCGCAAGGCGTATGTACTCGGAAACCTGGCTCGGACGGCGCAGGTACCTTCCCGGCATCACCTCGGACAACTGGGGTCAGAAGTCATTTGCGGAGAGGTGTTCGCTGAACACGCCTATCCAGGGAACGGCTGCGGACATCCTGAAACTTGCCATTACGAGGATACTTGCCGGACTGCCGGAGCGGGAATGGCTCAAGCCCATCCTTCAGATACACGATGAACTGACTTTCATTATCCCGGAGGACAGGCTGTCGGAGGCGGTGGCTTTTATCCGTGCCTGCATGGAAGAGAAGCCCTTCCCGGAGTTTGACCTTCCGCTGATCGCGGAGGCATCTGCCGGACCGACCTTTGGAATGATGGAAGAACTGGAGGACTGACTATGTACAAAAACAGCGAGGGCTACGCCGATCCGACTGCAGGGTCGGCAATGAGCCAGATAATGAAGGAGTACCGGCAGAAGCAGAAAAGACGCTATGCCGACAAGAACCGCAGGAAGATATATGTGGCTTCCCGATATGCGGGCGATGTGGATGCGAATGTCGCGGCGGCGGTCACATATTGCCGCCGCGTGATAGACGAAGGATATATGCCGGTGGCGAGCCACCTTCTGTATCCGCAGATACTTAACGATAACGATCCCAATGAACGGGATCTTGGCCTTCTGTTCGGACTTGCGCTCCTTCGGATGTGCGATGAGGTGTGGGTGTTCGGCGCTATATCGCCGGGTGTCGCACAGGAGATTGAGGAGGCAAAACGGCTGAAGAAGCAGATCAGATATTTTGAGGAGGTGGGCGCATGAACGTAACGGTGACCGATGTACTCGGTTCTCTCTTTAATCCGACCGATACCGTCTGCTTCCGCGTCTTTGACGATAAGAAGGGCGGCGTGTTCCAGGGTTCGAAGCTTTCCTGCGAATGCGGGAAGTACAAAAGCATAGAAGAAACGCTCAAGAACCACAATGCCATGAACCGCGGCATCTTCTTTGTGGTCAACTACGGCGGGCAAGACGATGATTCCATTACGAGGATCAATGCGCAATTCGTGGAAATGGACAACGACAGCTTTGACGAGCAGCAAAAAAAGATCGATGCGTTCCCGCTCCCTCCGTCCATGATTATGAAAACACAGAAATCCTACCATGTGTACTGGTTCATGGATTCGACCGCCAAGGTGGAGCGCTTCCGCATGATACAGACGCAGCTTGTAAAGCATTTTGACGGTGATCCGATGTGCGTGAATGAGTCGAGGGTCATGCGCCTTCCCGGTTTCATGCACTGCAAGAAGGACACTCCCGTGGAGGTGACCTGCGTCAGTTTCCATCCCGAACGCAAATACACGCAGGATCAGCTGTCGGACGTACTGCCGGAGGTCGACCTTGTACCCGTGGAGCGTAAGAGCGGCACGGAAAAAGGCATCGACCAGGTCATGCGTTCGTGTGTTTTCATGCAGCATTGCCGCGATGACGCGGCGTCCCTGTCGGAGCATGACTGGTACGCTATGATTACAAATCTCGCTCCCTTTGAGGGCGGCACGAAGATGATACACGACCTGTCCGCTCCGTATCCCGGTTATAGCGAGGGCAACACACAGAAAAAGATCAATCACTTCCTGGAGAGCGGAACGAATCCCATCACCTGCAAGACTATCTGTGAAAAGGGCTTCAAGTGTCCGAAATTCGCGGCGGGCGAATGCCCGGTGAAAGCTCCTGCGGCGTGGTGCTATCAGCCGTTGTCCGCAGATGATCTGCTTGACGTCCTGCACGGCATACCCGTGACTGGCGAGGCGATAAAAGACCTGCAGGCGGCGAAACAGTTCGTGTCGGATTATCTGTATAACCAGGACGTGGTGACGGCGGACGTCATTATCAACCATGAAATCCGCGACCATTTCAAGCTGAAGGCATCGTTCCTCAAATCGCTGAACCAGGTGTTCAAGGACGCAAGCAAGGCGTACCAGGCAAGCAAGGCTGCAAAGCGAGCGAAGGCAGGTACCGCCATCCCGGACTGGTACGAGCCTACCGACAAGGGTCTGCGTTTCCTGCCCGGAGTGCTTGCGAACGATATGTCGGAGCATCAGCAGGTGTTCTACGCGGCGGAGCAGCACTTTAATTACCGGGGCGGCGTGTATGTGGAGATGTCCGAAATGGAAGCGCAAAGGCTCGTGCAGGAAAAGATGCTGGTGCGCGAGACGAAGATGTCGCAGATCGTTGACGCGGAGAAGCAGTGGCGGCTCCTGGTGCAGAGGGACATCCGCGAACTGAATGCAAATCCTTATATCATTAATGTCCGCAACGGCTTATACAATGTGCTGGAGGATACGCTGACGGAACACACGCCGGATTATTACTCTACGGTGCAGCTGAACGTGACCTATGACAAAAAGGCGGACTGCCCGCTGTTTAAGAAGTTCCTTGCGGAGTCGATGGGCGGCGATATGGCGCAGGTCGGTCTGATTCAGGAGATGCTCGGATACTTCCTCATCCCGGTCAACTCGGCGCAGAAGTGTTTTGTCATCGTGGGCGTGGCGTCAGCCGGAAAGTCGGTGCTGCTGCGGGTGCTGAACGATGTGCTTCTCGGCAAGCAGAATGTGTCGAACGTGTCCTGGCAGGCTCTGAACGAGCGTTTCAAGACGGCGGAGCTTTTCGGCAAGCTGGCTAACATCTTCGCCGACCTGCCCACGAAAAATATTGACGATAACGGCATCTTCAAGGCGCTTGTGGGCGAGGACTATCTGACCGTGGAGAAAAAGAACAAGAATCCGTTTTCCTTCCAGTCGAGCGCAAGGCTCCTGTTCTCCTGCAACAGCATACCGAAGAACTACGGAGACAGGTCGGAGGGCTTTTACCGCAGGCTCATCATCATAAGGTTCAATCACACCGTGCCGCAGGACAAGCGTGATCCCGAACTGCTTGAGAAGTTCCGCATGGAGGCTGACGGCATTTTCCTGTTCGCTCTGGAAGGGCTGCGCAGGCTGATGAACAATCACTATGTGTTCTCCGAGACGCAGATCAACGCGGACGAGCTTCAGCAGTACCGCGAAGAGTCGGATTCCGTGCTGTCGTTCGTGAAGGACTACTGCGAATTGGACGCCGAATATAGCGCCGGGTCCACGGAACTGTTCAACGCATATAAGGGATACTGCGAGGAATGCGGGCTGAAACCGTACTCGCAGAAGAACTTCGTGCAGCAGATCACGGCGGCGTTCCCCGATGTGACGAGGGACATCGACCGCATGGCGAAAAGGCGCATTTTAATGGGGATAAGGCTCGGAGAGGTGCTGGGATGATGAATCCCGGCAGCCTATCCACGAGCATCTTTGGAACACGAGAACACGTAGGAACACCAAAATCCTATCTCCCCATATATAATACACATATTTTTATATACCCTTAATTTCCACCACAAAAAATATATGAAAATAGGATTTCTCGTGTTCCATGTGTTCCAAGTGTTGAAAATACGGAGGTTTTTGGAACAGATGAAAGAAGCGGACATTGTAAAAGCCATCATGAAGTACCTTAAGAACGTGCCGGGGTGCTTCTGTTGGAAGGAGCATAGCGGTATGTACGGGACGGCGGGCATTCCCGATATCATTGCCTGCATTAACGGTCATTTCTACGGATTCGAGGTCAAGACCGAAAGCGGCAAGCCTACGAAGCTCCAAGAAGCGACTATTAGAAAAATCCTCGCGGCGGGCGGTACTGCCCTGGTGGTACGTTCGGTGGACGAGGTGCGAACCGTGGTAAACGGCTCCCTGCGCTGATACGAAGATACATCGCTCCATTGCAGCAATGCCTATTTCCGAAAAAGGGAGGCAGACGCATATGAGCGACATCACAAATTACGAGAACCTTGCAAACGCCATCATATTGCAGGCCGTGAAAGATTACCGCATGGCTCTGAAGAGTCTCAAGGCGAATCCGAGGAACAGGACGGCGATGACGGACAAGGAAGAGATCGAGAGGTTCTTCCGTTCCGGGTGGTTCTCGGTATTAACGAGTGTTGACGGCGAGATGCTGATCCGCTCCCTGCAAATGGAGGTGGACGCATGACCGCAAAAGAATATCTGAACCAGGCGCGGCACCTGGACGCACTCATCAACTGCCGCCTGCGTGAGATTGACTACTGGAAAGAATTATCGAGCAGCGTCTCAGGCATGAGGTTTGACGGAATGCCGCACAATCCCAACCGTCCGACAGAGGCTCCCTTCGTCAGGTGTCTTGAAAAGATAGACGAGATTCAGCGGAGCGTGGAGGAAAAGATCGCGTACCTTGTACGGCTCAAGGAAGAAATCAACACGGCGATAGATAAACTGGAAAGCCGTGACGAACAGCTGGTACTCCGTTACCGCTACCTTGACGACTGTACTTGGGAGGAGATCTCCCGGATGCTGAACGTGTCGTTGCGCACGGTGCATCGCATACACGGGTCGGCTCTTCAGAATTTTTCTGTCCCGGATTGAAAGTTGGCACGGTTTGGCACAGTATGGCACACTTGACCTATGGTATGATTACAATAGCAAAGTAGAGTAAGACGAGCCTCGGAGGAGCGATCCTTCCGGGGCTTTTCTTATGCCCGGAAAGCGAGGTGATTTGTATGCCGAGGAAACCACGGCGCGGGTGCGCTTATAGCGGCTGTCCAAGGCTGGCTGTCGAGGGCGGTCAATACTGCGAGGAGCATCAACGACTCGCCGCGCAGCAGTACAACAAACACACACGCAGTCCCGACACGAACAAGAAGTATGGCAGGGCTTGGAAGAGGATACGTGACCGCTACGCCGCCGCTCATCCCCTTTGCGAGATGTGCCTTAAGGAAGGACGGCTGACTCCCGTGGAGGAGGTACACCACATCCTCCCCATCTCACAGGGCGGCGATCATCGGGAAAGCAATCTGATGAGCCTTTGTCAGTCCTGTCACACCAAGATTCATCTTGAGATGGGAGACAGGCAGATTAGAAGCTGACCGGGAGGGGCGGTCAAAATCTCTGCGGGTCCCTTATGCGGACAGCGGCCTGGGGCTTCGTGTGCAAATTTTCGTATTCAAACGGGGTATTAACCCGGCGGGTACAGATCGGAGGTGAGAATGTGGCAAAAGACGGTACCAACAGGGGCGGTCCCAGACCGGGAACGGGTCCGAAAAGGAAACCGCTCGTGGACAAGATACAGGACGGCACGGCAAAGGGAACGCTTGTGATGCCGGACGATCTGCCGGAGCCTGCGGATATCCAGGGCGAGGATGTTCCTCCCGTTAGGGACTACCTCAAGGCAAAGCAGAAAAACGGCAGCGACCTGTGTGCCGAGGAGATTTTCAGAGAGACGTGGCTGTGGCTCAAGCGGCGAGGCTGTGAAATGTTAGTAAACAACCAGCTGATCGAGCAGTATGCGATGAGCGTAGCGCGGTGGATTCAGTGCGAGGAAGCGATATCCGAGTTCGGCTATCTTGCCAAGCATCCTACCACTGGGAACGCCATCGCATCGCCTTATGTGTCCATGAGCCGCGATTACAAGAAACAGGTCAATGCGGACTGGTTCCAAATCTATCAGATCGTGCGCGAGAACTGCTCTGTGGAATATGACGGTTCTTCTCCGCAGGACGATCTGATGGAGCGGCTGCTCCGCGCAAGGAACAGAAAATAAAAGAAATGGAGATATGGACATGAAAACTTATAAGACAGCGGAAAGCGTGTGTGCAGGACATCCCGATAAGCTGTGCGACTTCATCGCCGACAGCGTACTGGACGCCTGCCTTTACAAAGACAAATCCTCCCGTGTGGCCTGCGAGGTCATGGCAGCGGGACGGCGCATCATCGTTGCGGGTGAGATTACCTGCTCAAAGCCCGTGGATATCCGTTACACCGTCCGTAGGGCATTGGAGAAAGCCGGGTACAATCCTTATGGTTTCCTCATCTATGTGTTCATCCGCAAGCAGAGCCGCGACATCGCGGGCGGCGTGGATATGAGCATCGAAGCAAGGAACGGCGATACCTCCTGTTACGCCAACCTCGGCGCGGGAGATCAGGGTACGGTTTATGGTTATGCCACCAACGAGACGAACGAGTACATTCCCCTGCCGCTCCTTCTTTCACACAAAATATGTAAAAGACTGGACACCGTCAGGAAGGACAACCTCATCCACGGCATCAAGCCGGACGGCAAGGCACAGGTCACCGTGGAGTATGAGGACGGAAAGCCAAAGCGTGTAAAGACCATCGTGGTATCCGTCCAGCACGACAAAGGTAAAGACCTGGATGTGTTAAAGAGCGAGATCATTGCCGAGGTGCTGCATCCCGTGTTCACGAAATTCCCGTTTGACGCTGATACCGAAATCCTCGTCAATCCCTCCGGCAGATTCGTGGAGGGCGGTCCCAGGGCAGACACGGGACTTACGGGCAGGAAGCTGATGGTTGATACCTACGGCGGACTCGGCGCTCATGGCGGCGGCGCGTTCTCCGGCAAGGACCCCACCAAAGTCGACCGCTCCGGCGCGTACATGGCGAGGTGTATCGCAAAGAACATCGTGTTTGCTGAACTGGCTGACGAGTGCCAGGTCGCAATCAGCTACGCCATCGGCAAGGCTGATCCCGTGGCTGTCCAAATCGATACTTTCGGAACGGGCAAGGTCAGCGATGAGGTGATTGCCAAAGCCGTAAACGATGTGTTCAATATGCGTCCGGCGGCGATCATCAACGAGTTCTGCCTTAGAAGCTGCTCCTTTGCGGAGTATTCTGCTTATGGGCATTTCGGCAACGGTTATCCCACCTGGGAGCATACCGACAAATACAGAGAATTGAGGGAGGCGGTGAAGCGATATGAAGACAACGAGTGAAATGCAGCTCGTTCCGATAACGAAGCTGGTGCCGTATGTGAACAATGCGCGTACCCACTCCCCGGAACAGATAAACAAGCTGCGATCCTCCCTCCGGGAATTCGGCTTCATCAATCCCGTCATCATCGACCGTGACTTTGGCGTTATCGCTGGCCACGGTCGTATTCTTGCTGCGAAGGAGGAAGGCATCACGGAGGTTCCGTGTGTTTTTGCCGACCATCTGACGGAAGCGCAGAAGAAAGCGTATATCATCGCCGACAACAGAATGGCGATGGATGCCGGATGGGACGAGGAGCTTCTGCGCGTGGAGATTGAAGCTCTGCAGGCGGAGGCGTTCGACCTCTCCCTCACGGGCTTTGACGAGAAGGAACTGTCCGACCTGTTCAAGGATGATGCCGATGTTCAGGAGGATGATTTCGATGTGGACGCCGAACTGGAAAAGCCCACCTTCTCCAAGAGCGGAGACGTGTGGACGCTCGGACGGCACAGGCTGGTCTGCGGCGATTCCACGAAAGCGGAAACCTTCGAGACGCTCATGCAGGGACGGAAAGCGAACCTCGTGGTGACCGATCCTCCGTATAACGTGAACTACGAAGGGACTGCCGGGAAAATAAAGAACGACAACCTGGCTGACGAGAAGTTTTACCAGTTCCTCTTCGATGCCTTTTCCAATATCGAAAAGGTCATGGCGGACGATGCGTCCATTTATGTGTTCCACGCGGACACCGAAGGGCTGAATTTCCGCAAGGCGTTCTCGGATGCGGGATTCTATCTCTCCGGCTGCTGTATCTGGAAGAAGCCGAGCCTGGTGCTTGGGCGTTCGCCATATCAATGGCAGCACGAGCCGTGTCTCTACGGCTGGAAGAAAAGCGGAAAGCACCAATGGTACGCCGACCGCAAGCAGACCACGATATGGGAGTTCGAGAAGACCAAGAAGAACACGGATCATCCGACCATGAAGCCGATACCGCTTTTGGCATATCCGATACAGAATTCTTCCATGAGCAACACGCTCATCCTCGATCCGTTCGGCGGCAGCGGCAGTACGCTCATTGCCTGTGAGCAGACCGACAGAAGCTGTTACACCATCGAACTGGACGAGAAATACTGCGATGTCATCGTGAAACGGTACATCGAGCAGGTCGGCTCTGCGGACGAAGTTTCCGTGGAGAGGGACGGCAGGACATACACCTTCGCGGAACTGGAGGTGCAGGATGAATAAACTGACGCTCGGCAGCCTGTTTGACGGTTCCGGCGGTTTTCCTTTAGGCGGCTTGATTTCCGGCATTGCTCCCGTGTGGGCATCGGAGATCGAGCCGTTTCCTATTCGGGTGACCACCAAGCGGCTGCCTTTTATGAAACACTACGGCGATGTTTCCAGGATGGACGGCGGGAACATCGAGCCTGTGGATATCATCACGTTCGGTTCGCCTTGCCAGGACATGAGCATTGCGGGCAAGCGTGAAGGTCTGGACGGAAACCGCTCCGGGCTTTTTTATGAAGCCGTCCGAATCATCAAGGAAATGAGGTGTGCCACTAATGGCAAATATCCAAGATACATCGTGTGGGAGAACGTCCCTGGGGCATTCTCCTCAAACAAGGGTGAGGACTTCCGGTGCGTCCTCGAAAGCGTCTGCCGCATCGCAGACGAAACCGTATCTGTTCCTTCGGTTAAGAAGTGGCAGACAGCCGGATGCATCGTGGGAGACGGTTTCTCCGTTGCCTGGAGAGTCCTTGACGCTCAGTATTGGGGAGTTCCCCAGAGAAGAAAACGCATCTACCTTGTCGCAGATTTTGCAGGCGGGAGTGCCGGAAAAATACTATTTGAGTCAGAAGGCTTGTCTGGGTATTCTGCGGAGGGCTTCCGCTCGTGGCAAGGAGCTGCCGCTGATGCTGGCGAGGGCTTTGGAGAGACAGGCACTTTCTGCCTAAACGACCAGGGCGGGCAGCGGATGGACTTGACCGAGGATGTGACGAATACGCTCCGTGCGGAAAGCCACCATCCTCCGCTGGTATTCGAGAACCATTCGCAGGATTCCAGGTACACGGGACCGCTCGATGTGGCGCAGACCGTCCTTTCCACTTTCGGAACGGGCGGCAACAACCAGCCGTTCGTGGTGGAGACGCCGAAGACGCTCAAGATACGCTCCGGCTGTGAGGGCGGCGGCAAGGGCGCGCTGATCCAGGACGATAAATCCGCCACGCTCGGCTGCAATAACGACCAGACGCTTTTCGTTCCGACCGCTTTCGGCATCTGCTCCAAGGAGAGCAACGCCATGAAATCGGACAATCCGCACAGCGGTTTTTATAAAGCCGATACCTCGCGGACGCTTGACGGGAACGGCGGCAATCCCACCTGCAACCAGGGCGGCATGGCTGTGGTGGCTCTTGAGGGCAACGGCGCAAGGCCGTCCCATAAGGGCAGCGGCTACTCCGAAGATAATGTCAGCTTCACGCTGAACGCTACGGAACAGCACGGCGTGGCCTACGGCATCGACCGGGCTACCTATAACATGGGGCAGAACGCACAGTTCGGTATTGCGGTCGAGGAGGAAGTCGAGCCTACGATGGTGGCGAAGGGACCCGGCGCAGTGGCGCATCCCGTCTATACCACGAGTAAAAATTCCTATCATACGGAAGCCGAGGAGGATGTTGCGAACACGCTGGTCGCTACGGACTATAAGGACCCGCCGACCATCTCCGAGGAACCGTACTACATTGTCAGAAGGCTCACGCCGACCGAGTGCGCAAGGCTGCAAGGATTCCCGGACTGGTGGTGCGATGATCTCGGCACGGAAAAGCCGTCCGATGAGGAACTGTACTATTGGTACAAGGTATTCGAGACATGGCGGCTGGCTACCGTTCCCGACAGCAAGCCCAAGTCATCAAAGCAGATAAAGAAGTGGCTTGCCGATCCGTATTCCGATTCTGCGGAATATAAGATGTGGGGCAACGGTGTGGCTCTGCCTTGCGTGGTTTTCGTGCTTTCGGGCATTGTGTATTACTCACAGTTCGAGGGCTGATAATCGGGTGGTTATTCTACAGCTAAATGTGCCGAAAACGCTTGATATTCCTGGCTTTCAGAGTGATATATGTACCTACCAAAAAACACAAAGGAGGTTTCACACATGGAAATCAGGTACAACGTAACAGGCACAAAACGCAAGGAACTGGTCAAAGTCATTTCTGACACCACTGGGGCGAAGGCAGAATACAAATTCATGCCGACCTGCAATTATGAGATCGACTACTTCACAGTCACTAAGGACGGGACGCTCCTCTTCGATGACAGAGCCGACAGCGAGGAGGTCGAGCAGGTGCTTGAAGCCATCGCCGCCGCAGGCTTTGAATGTGAGCCGCAGGACGGTTTCGAGGAAGAATCCGAAGAACCGGCTGAAACCGCAACACAGGCCGCCGCAGACGGGCTTACGGTCGAGATGCCGAGGAGCTTCTTTACGGATGGCGCACTCGACAATCTAAAGCGGATTGTGGAAAGCAAGGCTGCGCTCATACAGAAAGCGGTCGGCGCAGATGCCCTTCCGATTGAGGTAACGGACGAGAAGGTTTCCTTCCCCTGGTTCACCGAGGTCGATGCGGCTGCGGTACACGCCTACACCACTTTTATCAGCAAGCTCTCCGAGATGGCGAAGAACGCCACGAGGGTGACGGCAACCGAAAAGGCGGTCGACAACGAGAAATACGCATTTCGCTGCTTTCTCCTCCGCCTTGGATTCATCGGAGCGGACTACAAGACCGACAGAAAAATCCTGCTGAAGAACCTCACAGGCTCCTCGGCTTTCAAGAACGGAGGTGCCGAGCATGAGATTTCCGAATAAGGAAACGGTCGACCGCATCCGCAGGGAGTACCCTGCAGGCACACGGGTGGTGCTGGTCAGGATGGAGGATGTTCAGGCTCCTCCTGCCGGAACGAAAGGAACCGTCCTCGGTGTGGACGATACCGGCTCCCTGCTAATGAGGTGGGACACGGGCAGCGGTCTGAACGTGGTTTACGGCGAGGATATCGTCCGAAAAACGACGGGCTGATCTACACAATTCGAGCCGAAATATAAGGCTGATATTCGTGTACATTATTGCGAGAAATAACTTGATATAAGTGTGCTTCAGAGTGATATATAGACACACCGAAGGGAACGAAACCCTCGGAAAATAAGGGATTTTTAAGGAGGCACACACCATGAACGCAAGGACAGAGAGACAGATCACCGAGATGAAGGAACAGACCATCGGGGTCGAGGTCGAGATGAACAGCATCAAGAGGAGCAAGGCAGCGAAGATTGCCGCCGACTTCTTCGGAACAGGCAGGTACGAGAACACGGCAGGCCGCAACGGTTACTACACCTGGTCGGCTTGGGACGCAGACGGAAGGGAGTGGAAATTCCAGAGGGATGTTTCCATCAGCGGGCCGGACGATGAAAAATGCGAACTGGTCACGCCGATCCTTCATTACAGCGACATCGAAACTCTGCAGGAACTTTGCAGACAGCTTAGGCACAACGGAGCGAAGAGCGATGCCAGCCGGGGATGCGGAGTACACATCCACATCGGAGCGAACGGCCACACGCCGCAGACGCTCCGCAACCTCGCAAACATCATGGCAAGCCATGAGAGCCTGATTGCCGAGGCTTTGAAACTCGACCGATACCGCATGGACAGGTACTGCCGCACGGTTGACCCGAACTTCCTTAAGAAGGTCAACGCACGAAAGCCCAAGACGATGGCGGCGCTTGCGGATATCTGGTACGGCTCACAGAACGCCGACTACGGCAGGAGCCAACACTACAACGACAGCCGCTACCATATGCTCAACTACCATGCGACCTTCACGAAGGGCACCATTGAATTCAGACTCTTCCAGTTCGATGAGCCGACAGCGGAACGCAAGGGCGGCATCCATGCAGGACAGCTGAAAAGCTACATTCAGCTTTGCCTTGCACTCAGCCAGATGGCAAAGGATGTGAGAACGGCAAGCCCGAAACCGCAACAGAACGAGAATCCGAAATACGCCATGAGGACTTGGCTCCTCCGTCTCGGATTCATCGGAGAAGAATTCGCCACAGCGAGGGATTTCCTTACCCGCAACCTTTCCGGGGACACGGCATTCAGGCACGGCAGAGCCGCCGCTTGAAGGACGCAGCCCAGAGGCACATCTTAACCCGCCACGGCGGGCTTAAGGTGGTAGAAGGACATTTCCTTCGGAAAGGACGGTAACGACTATGGCAAAGAGATACTACATCGCTTACGGCAGCAACCTCAACGTACCGCAGATGCGCATGCGCTGTCCGCGCGCCACAATCCTTGGTACGGCGAACCTCACAGGCTGGGAGCTGCTTTTCAAAGGGAGCAAGACAGGCTCTTACCTCACCATTGAGGAGCGCGAGGGCGGCACGGTTCCCGTGGTGATCTGGGAAGTGACGGAATCGGATGAGGCGGCGCTTGACCGCTACGAGGGATTCCCCACCTTCTACTACAAAAAGGACATCAAGCTGAAGTACAAGGGCATCCGAACGGGAAAGCGCAGGTCGGTGACGGCGTTCGCCTACATCATGCACGAGGACAGGCCAATCGGCGTTCCGAGCAATTTCTACATGAGGACTTGCCTTGAGGGATACGACACCTTTTACTTCGACAAAAACATTCTGATCGATGCTTACGATAAATGCAGGGAGGTATGCGGCTATGAAGGATAACGTGATAAGGATGGCGGTTTGCCCGCTGTGCGGAAAGACCTACCACGGCGTTCCGGCTCTTTCGAGGACGGACAATGAAACTCTCATCTGCCCGGACTGCGGTACGAGACAGGCGCTCCAGTCCATTGGTGTGGATGCCGAGGAACAAGAGCAGATCATCGAGACGATCCACCGTCACACGCAGGAATAAAATACACAATTCCCGCGGCGGATATCTGGTACATATATTCCCGGAAAAGACTTGATAATATGTGCTTTCAGAGTGATATATGTACATACCAAAAGGGAAAAAAAGCAAACGGAAGACACGAAAATGACGATCAACGAAGCAATGAGAAAATACAGACTGCCGAATCCCACCACGCCGGAGGATTTGGAATGCCGCTGGAGCAAGCTGCTGACCTTTGGAGACAAGGTGGTCATCGCGGGATACTACTACAACGGGCAGAACAAGCCCTGCTACTTCGGAGCAACCTACGAGTTCCTTGACGATGACCATACCTGCGAAGGAACAATCGGACTGAGGGCGGCAAGCGAGGTCGAGTTCGAGGATGACGGTCACGCAATCGCCTGGGCAATGCAGCAGTAAGACACAGCGAAAAGAATAACCAAAGGGACGAGCCGGAAGGCTCTGTCTCTCGTACAGATAGATTTGAGGACGGCTTGCCGAAAGGCAGGTCATTTTTTATGCCATTCGGGAGGTGGTGCAAATGCGAAAACTGAAGAAATACAAGCCCACCAGGTTCATGGCGAAGACCTCCCGCTATGACAAGGACGCCGCCGACTACGCCGTCATGTTCATCGAGTCGCTCTGCCATACGAAAGGCACATGGGCGGGTAAGCCCTTTGAACTGATCGACTGGCAGGAGCAGATCATCCGCGACCTGTTCGGCATTTTGAAGCCCAACGGCTATCGGCAGTTCAACACGGCATACATAGAGATTCCGAAGAAACAGGGCAAGAGCGAGCTTGCGGCGGCCGTGGCGCTCCTTCTTCTTTGCGGTGACGGCGAGGAACGCGCCGAGGTGTACGGATGCGCGGCAGACCGCAACCAGGCGAAGATCGTGTTTGATGTGGCCGTAGATATGGTGCGGTTCTGTCCGGCTCTCTCCAAGCGAGTAAAGATACTGGAATCGCAGAAGAAACTCGTGTATAAGCCGACCAATTCCTCCTACCAGGTGCTTTCGGCGGACGTGGCGAACAAGCACGGCTTTAATACACACGGAGTCATTTTCGATGAGCTTCACACGCAGCCTAACAGAAAGCTGTTTGACGTCATGCTCCAGGGCTCCGGCGATGCAAGGATGCAGCCGCTGTATTTCCTTATTACCACGGCGGGCAACGACACGAATTCCATCTGTTATGAGGTGCATCAGAAAGCTCTGGATATTCAGGCGGGACGGAAGGTCGATCCGACTTTCTATTCCGTTATCTACGGCGCGGCGGAGGACGAGGACTGGACGGACCCGGAGGTATGGAAGAAAGCCAATCCCTCACTCGGCATCACGGTCGGTATTGACAAGGTGAAGGCGGCGTGTGCGTCTGCACAGCAGAATCCCGGAGAGGAGAACGCTTTTAGGCAGTTAAGACTTAACCAATGGGTGAAGCAGTCGGTCAGATGGATGCCTATGGACAAGTGGGACGCCTGTGCGTTCCCCGTTTCCGAGGACGATCTGGAAGGACGAATCTGCTACGGCGGTCTTGACCTTTCAAGCACCACGGATATCACGGCGTTCGTGCTGGTGTTCCCTCCGCAGGACGAGGAGGACAAATACAGTATCCTTCCGTACTTCTGGGTGCCGGAGGATACGCTTGACCTTCGTGTGAAACGCGACCATGTTCCCTATGACCTTTGGGAGCGTCAGGGCTTGCTCATGACCACGGAGGGCAATGTGGTTCATTACGGATACATCGAGAAATTTATCGAACGGCTCGGAGAGCGATTCAACATCCGTGAGATTGCTTTTGACCGCTGGGGAGCCGTGCAGATGGTGCAGAACCTTGAGGGCATGGGCTTCACGGTCGTGCCGTTCGGACAAGGCTTCAAGGATATGAGTCCGCCTACCAAGGAACTGATGAAGCTGACCTTGGAGGAGAAGATCGCTCACGGCGGACATCCCGTTTTGAGATGGATGATGGACAACATTTATATCCGTACCGATCCCGCCGGAAACATCAAGGCGGACAAGGAAAAATCGACAGAAAAGATTGATGGCGCGATAGCGACCATCATGGGACTTGACCGTGCCATCCGCTGTGGGAACGACACGGGCGAAAGCGTATATGACACCAGGGGACTCCTGGTGTTTTAGGAAGGAGCGTGATGTGAAATGAGTATTTTTTCGGGGCTTTTTAAGTCAAGGGATAAGCCTGTGAACAGGACTCCCGGCAGCAGTTACGCTTTTTACCTCGGCGGTACTTCTTCCGGCAAGATCGTGAACGAGCGGAGTGCCATGCAGATGACGGCGGTGTATGCCTGTGTGCGTATCCTGTCTGAAGCCATCGCGGGGCTGCCGCTCCATATGTACCGATACCGGGAGGACGGCGGCAAGGAAAAAGCCATCGATCATCCGTTATACCTTCTGCTCCATGACGAGCCGAATCCTGAGATGAGTTCATTTGTGTTCCGAGAAACGCTGATGACTCATCTTTTGCTTTACGGAAATGCCTACGCGCAGATTATCCGCAACGGCAAGGACGAGATCATCGGTCTTTATCCGCTGATGGCGAACAAGATGACTGTCAACCGAGACACGGACGGCAGGCTCTACTACCAGTATCAGCGGTCATCCGATGAAGCGCAGACAATGAAGGGCGATACGGTCATATTAAGCCCGTCCGATGTGCTGCACATTCCAGGACTCGGCTTTGACGGTCTGGTGGGCTACTCGCCGATTGCAATGGCAAAGAACGCCATAGGGCTTGCAATTGCTACGGAGGAATACGGCAGCAAGTTCTTCGCAAACGGAGCGGCTCCCTCCGGCGTATTGGAGCATCCCGGCACGATAAAGGACCCCAGCAAGGTGCGTGAAAGCTGGCAGCAGACCTTCGGCGGGTCGGCGAACAGCAACAAGATAGCGGTGCTGGAGGAGGGCATGAAATACACGCCGATCTCTATATCGCCGGAACAGGCGCAGTTCCTCGAAACACGAAAGTTCCAGATAAACGAGATAGCGAGGATTTTCCGTGTGCCTCCCCATATGGTAGGCGATCTGGAAAAGAGCAGTTTTTCCAACATAGAACAGCAGAGCCTTGAGTTCGTGAAGTACACACTCGATCCCTGGGTGGTCAGATGGGAGCAGTCAATACAACGGTCTCTCCTGACCGCCGATGAGAAAAAGACATACTTCGTGAAGTTCAATGTGGAAGGATTGCTCCGCGGCGATTATCAGAGCCGCATGAACGGCTATGCCACGGCAAGGCAGAACGGCTGGATGTCGGCAAACGATATCCGGGAACTGGAGAATCTCGACCGAATCCCCAAGGAGGACGGCGGCGATCTCTACCTCGTAAACGGCAATATGCTCCCGCTGTCACAGGCGGGCGCTTTTGCAGATACAGAAAACAACGGAAAGGAGGACGAATCCGATGAAGAACAGGAAGTTCTGGAATTGGAAAAATCAGACGGACGAAGATCCATCCGCAGAGAGAGTTCTTGAACTGTACGGCACAATTGCCGAAGAAAGCTGGTTCGATGACGATATCACGCCGGCAATGTTCAAGGAGGAGCTTTTCGCGGGCAGCGGTCCCATTACCATCTGGATCAACTCGCCCGGCGGCGATTGCATCGCGGCCAGTCAGATTTACACCATGCTGATGGACTACAAGGGCGATGTGACCGTCAAGGTGGACGGTATCGCGGCGTCTGCGGCATCGGTGGTCGCTATGGCGGGAACGAAGGTGCTGATGGCTCCTACCGCTCTGATGATGATCCATAACCCGGCAACGATGGCGTTCGGCGATCACGTGGACATGGAAAAAGCAATCGATATGCTCTCCGAAGTCAAGGAAAGCATCATCAACGCCTACGAGATCAAGACGGGGCTGCCGCATAAGCAGCTTGCCCGCATGATGGACGATACCACCTGGATGAACGCCAAGAAAGCCATCGAACTTGGATTTGCGGACGATATCCTGACGGATGCCAAGCGCGAATCCGCAGCGGACACAGAGGGCTACGAGTTCTCCGCATCGGCGGTGGAACGCTCCCTCATCAACAAGATTTCCGGCAAGGCGAAAGTCATGCCTGAAAAGAAACCCGAAGGACGCCCGGTCGATGAACTGAGGGCGTCTCTTTACAAAAAACTGCTTTAAGCAAGGAGGATTTTTACCATGACTATTACAGAGATGAGAAACAAGAGAGCCAAGCTGTGGAACACGATGGAAGGATTCCTCGATACCCACAGGAACGACATGGGAGTGCTGTCCGCCGAGGATGATGCCACCTACTCCAAGATGGAGCATGACCTGGACAGTCTCACCAACGAGATCAAGCGCATGGAGCGCAGGGATGCCATTGAAGCGGAACTTTCCAAGCCGGTGAACCAGCCTCTTACCGGGACTCCCGAAAAGGCTGTGTCCCTCAAGCCTGAAAAGACCGGTCGTGCATCCGATGCCTACAAGGAGGACTTCGACCGTCACCTTCGCGGCAAGATTCTCGTCCACAATGTGCTGTCCGAAGGCACCGATGCTGACGGCGGCTACCTCGTGCCGGAGGATTTCGAGCGCGACATCGTGTCCGCGCTTGAGCAGGAGAACGTGATCCGTTCCCTTGCAAAGATCATCACCACTCAGCACGAGCGTAAGATTCCCGTTGCGACCGGGCATTCCGTGGCGCAGTGGACTGCGGAGAACGCCGCCTATCAGGAAAGCAATCCGACCTTCGGTCAGAAACAGATCGATGCGTTTAAGCTGACCGACCTCTGCCGCGTAAGCGTGGAGCTTCTCCAGGACTCCGCTTTCGACATTGAGTACTACCTCATGAAGGAATTTGCGAGGGCGTTCGGTATTGCCGAGGAGGAAGCCTTCTGCGTGGGTAACGGTTCCAATCAGCCTACGGGCATCTTTACCGCAAACGGCGGTACTGTCGGAGTTACGGCGGCTGCAAACAACGCCATCACTGCGGATGAGCTTATCAGCCTTGTCTATGCGCTCAAGGCTCCGTACCGCAGGAACGCAAAGTTCCTCATGAACGATGCGACCATCTCCGCCATCCGCAAACTGAAGGACGGCAACGGCGTGTACCTGTGGCAGCCTTCCCTCCAGGCGGGTGAGCCTGACAAGCTGCTCGGCTACGACCTCTATACCTCTCCGTATGTGCCTACGATGGCGTCTTCGGCGTACACCGTGGCATTCGGCGATTTCAAGAACTACTGGATCGGTGACCGTGCGGGCAGAACGGTTCAGCGTCTGAACGAACTGTACGCTACCAACGGCCAGATCGGTTATGTGGCTACGGAGCGTGTGGACGGCAAGGTCATCCTCGCAGAGGGCATCCAGCTCCTGCAGATGAAGGCTTGAGGATAACGGATAACGGGGCTGCTGTATCGGAAGGTATGGCAGCCCTTATTACGGAGGTGCAATATGAGCGAATATAACGCAAAAAACTATACGGAACAGGGCGGCGAGGTTACCCATATCGGCGGCAAGATCGTGTATGACAACGGTCTGATGCCGAACATGAGTACCGCAGATGTGACGAGCGATACGGTGGCAAAAGTCCGTACTACGCTGAATGCCCTGATCACCAAACTGAAAAACGCCGGTCTTATGATCGGTGATGCATTTACGATGCAGTACGCAGCAGTTACGGACAGCGTGGCAGGTCATGCAGACCGCAGCTACAACACCGGCAAAATCTCAAGTGTGGCGGTGGATAATGACGCGCACACGATCACCATCACCTTGTCCGATAAGGTAAAGAACCTTAAGGATTTTGACGGCGGCAACGGCTGGGGCAAGCATAAGTGGCTTGGCATCGGTCTCGGTGTCGGCATTTCTCCTATCACAGGACTGCACTACAACGGTTCCGCTCTGACTGCGGAGGATGTCGCGGAAGCGACCGCCTGCGACCTTTCGGTGGGGTATTTTGTGCGCTGGGTGGCGGCAGACCTTGTGCTTGCCGGGGACAACACGCAGAAATCCGTGGACAGCTTCACGCTCTGGGCGGACGGCTATGCTGAAACCACTTATACGCTCAAGATCGTGGAACCTGCGGAATCGGCTTAAGGAAAGGAGGCGGCGGTGATGGATACTCTGCTCGAAAAGGTAAAAGCCAATCTGATACTGGAGCATTCGGCGGACGATGAACTGCTCTCGCAGTACATTACCGCCGCCGTTTCCTATGCGGAAAGCTACCAGCATATCGCTGAAGGATACTACTCGGAAAACGCCATGCCCGCGACCACGGAGCAGGCGATCATCATGCTGGCAAGCCACTTCTATGAGTCAAGGGACGGCTCCACGGGCGGCTTCTTCGCTGACAACACAAACGCGGCGCAGCAGGTATGGAACACGGTCAACCTCCTCCTTCGGCTCGACCGGGATTGGAAGGTGTGACTATGAGTTTCGGAAAGATGAATACCTTCATCACCATCGTGGAGAAACAGCCTACAACGGATGATGAGGGATTTAAGACGGAAACGGATGTGACCGTTGCAGAGGTACGCGCTTACCGGGAAGGCCGGCACGGCAGCGAGAAATGGGCGAACATGGCTCAGTTCTCGACCGCCACCGACCTTTTCCGTTTCCGCGTGATACCGAATGTCACGGTCACCACGGAAATGAAGATACTCTGCGACGGGCATACATTCGAGATATTCTCGGTGGAGGATGTGAAAGGCAGGGGGATGTACCTTGAGGTGCTGGTGCAGGAGGTGAAACAGAGTGGCTAAAGCGACATTCAAAATGCCGGAGGAGTTCCTCATGAAGGTATCCAAACTGGCGGACAGGACGGACGAGATACTTCCGAAGGTGCTGGAGGCGGGCGCAGAGGTCGTTGAGAGCAAGGTACGCTCCAACCTTGCGTCCGTTATCGGCAAGGGCACGAAGGAACCGTCACGTTCCACGGGACAGCTTTTATCCGCGCTCGGCACTTCGCCTGCCCTGCAGGATAAGAACGGCGATTTCAATGTGAAGGTCGGATTTGCCGAGCCGAGGTCTGACGGCGAGAGCAACGCAAAGATTGCGACCATACTCGAATACGGCAAAAGCGGACAGCCTGCAAGACCGTTCTTAAAGCCTGCGAAATCCTCATCAAAGAACGCCTGTATCGAAGCAATGAAGGCAAAACTGGAATCGGAGGTGAACGGCATATGAGCCTGTTATCTGAAATAAAGACCGTGGTCACGGACTGCGGCCTGCCTGTGGAGACGGGAGTGTTTTCGGATGAGCCGCCGGATGAATATGTGGTGGTGACTCCGCTTGCGGACACCTACGAGCTTCATGCGGACGATGCTCCCGGATACGAGACGCAGGAGGCAAGGCTCTCCCTGTTCTCCAAGGGCAATTATATGCAGCGGAAGAAGCGGCTCTGCAAGGCTCTTCTTACCGCTGATTTTGTTATCACGGAAAGGCGGTACATCGGACACGAGGACGATACCGGCTTCCACCACTACGCCATTGACGTGGCGAAACTTTATGAAACGGAGGATTGAACATTATGGCAACAATCGGTCTTGATAAACTTTACTATTCCAAGATCACGGAAGGCGCAAACGGTGATGAGACCTATGCGACTCCCGTGTCACTCGCCAAGGCAATGACGGCGGAACTGTCCGTGGAACTTGCGGAGGCTACGCTCTACGCAGATGACGGCGCGGCGGAGGTCGTGAAGGAGTTCCAAAGCGGGACGCTCTCCCTCGGCGTGGACAACATCGGGCTTTCCGTGGCTGCTGACCTCACGGGGGCAACCGTGGATGACAACGGCGTACTTGTATCCGCATCTGAGGACGGCGGCGATCCTGTGGCTATCGGTTTCCGTGCGAAGAAAGCAAACGGTAAGTACAGATATTTCTGGCTCTACCGCGTCATTTTCGGCATCCCTGCCACCAACCTTACCACCAAGGGCGAGAGCATCGAGTTCTCCACGCCTACCATCGAGGGTACGGTCTACCGTAGGAACAAGGTGGATGCGCAGGGCAACCATCCCTGGAAAGCAGAGGTGTCCGAGGACGATACGGGCGTGGCCGCCGAAACAATCACGGGCTGGTACTCGAATGTTTATGAACCGACCTTTGAGGGCGAGGGCTAAGGAGGTAACGCATTATGGATGAAAGAAGCGCAATTGTAAAAATCGGCGGTCAGGAATATGAAATGCTCCTCACCACCAAGGCAACGAAGGAGATCGCCGGACGATACGGCGGACTGGAGAACCTGGGCGATAAGCTGATGAAGTCGGAGAACTTCGAGATGGCTCTCGATGAGATCGTGTGGCTCATCACGCTGCTCTGCAACCAGACCATCCTTGTGCATAACCTTAAGCATCCCGATGAGAAAAAGCCGGAACTGACCACGGAGGAAGTCGAGCTTCTTACCTCGCCGATGGAACTGACGGACTACAAGGACGCCATCATGGAGGCTATGTACAGAGGAACGAAACGCAATATCGAAAGCGAGAACGACTCAAAAAACGCACAGGTCGGGTAAGTGACGAGGAGTTATTTACCCGGCTTTTATATTACGGCATCGGTCAGCTTCATCTTACACAGGATGAGTTCTGGCTGATGCCGTTCGGCCTGTTTATGGATTTGTGGGAATGCCATAAGCAGTATAACGGCATTTCAAAGCCGAAACAGAATCTCACGATTGACGATGTGATCCCCTATGGAATCTGACGGGAAGGAGGTAAAGACGCATGGCTGATAATTTCGGTCTGAAGATCGGTGTTGAAGGCGAGAAGGAATTCAAGAAAGCCCTGTCCGATATCAACCAGTCGTTCAAGGTACTCGGCTCGGAAATGAAGCTGGTATCCTCGCAGTTCGACAAAAACGATAAATCCGTGCAGGCTCTCTCTTCCCGCAATCAGGTGCTTAACAAGGAGATCGATGCACAGAAACAGAAAATCGAGACATTGAAGGCGGCGCTTGACAACGCCGCCACTTCTTTCGGCGAGAACGACAAGCGCACACAGAACTGGCAGATTCAGCTGAATAACGCAGAAGCCGCGCTGAACGATATGGAACGCGAACTGGAGGACAACAACAAGGCTCTCCAGGACGCCGAGAACGGTTTTGACGAGGCAGGCGATGAAGCGGGCGAGTTTGCAAAGGAAGTGGACGATGCCGGTG
This sequence comes from Eubacteriales bacterium KG125, assembly GCA_050908895.1. Taxonomy (GTDB): domain Bacteria; phylum Bacillota; class Clostridia; order Peptostreptococcales; family Anaerovoracaceae; genus S5-A14a. Next base: position 893,907 of record CP171222.1, read on the forward strand.
ACCAGACCGAGGATGCAGGGAGCAAGTTCCAAAAGCTCGGAGAGATCGCTAAAACGGTCGGCAAGGCTATGGCCGCCGCTGTTGCCGCCATCGGCGCGGCTGCGGTCGCTGCCGGGAAAAAGCTGTGGGACATGGCGAACGATGTCGCTGAAGCCGGGGACGAGATCGACAAGATGTCGCAGAAGATCGGCATCAGTGCGGAATCCTACCAGGAATGGGACTATGTGTTCCAGAGATGCGGAACGGACGTCAACAATCTGCAGGCGGGCATGAAAACGCTCTCCGGCGTTATCGCGGACGCGGGCAACGGCTCCTCCTCCGCTGCAGAAAAGCTGGCGGCGGTCGGTCTTTCGATTGACAATCTGAACGGCAAGAGCCAGGACGAGCAGCTTTCCATCGTAATCGCCGCTTTGCAGGACATGGAGGCAGGTGCGGAAAGAACCTCTGCTGCAACCGACCTTCTCGGACGCTCCGCTACGGATATGGCGGCAGTCCTCAACATGACCGCCGAGGAGACGGAAGCCTTAAAGCAGGAAGCGCAGGACTACGGCATGGTCATGAGCAACGAAGCCGTGGCAGCCTCCGCCGCTTTCGAGGACAGCCTGACAAAACTGCAGGGGACGCTGGGCGGCCTTAAGAACCGCATGGTCGGAGAACTGCTCCCCGGCATCACGCAGATCATGGACGGCCTTTCCGACCTTGTGGCGGGAAACGAACAGGCCGGGGAAGAAATCAAGAACGGTGTCACGAGTGTGATTGGGACCGTAAGCAGTATGATACCGCAGGCGGTTTCCCTTATCTCCACCATTGCGGCGGCGATACTTGAGAGCGCGCCGTCTATCATTTCCGCTCTTGCGGAGGGCATCATCGGAGCAATTCCTACGCTCGTTCCTGTCGTTTTGCAGGTCATCACGGAACTTGTCGGCGCTCTTGTGACACTCCTTCCGCAGATCGTGGACGCAGGTATGCAGATCATCGTGTCGCTTATCCAGGGCATTGCCCAGGCTGTGCCGACACTCATTCCGCAGATGGTACTTGTGGTGACGCAGATCGTGCAGACGCTCATTGAAAATCTGCCGATGGTGCTTGACGCTGCCTTGCAGCTTATAACGGGACTGGCGCAGGGGCTCCTTGACGCGATTCCTGTCCTGGTGGCAGCTTTGCCGGATATTATCACGGCTATCGTGGAGTTTATCATCGGAGCTATCCCTCAGATCATCGATGCCGGGATACAGCTTTTGACTTCCCTGATCACTGCTCTGCCGCAGATAATTTCCGCAATCGTAGCCGCTATACCACAAATCATTGACGGGATTTTGAATGCCATACTCAGTGCAATACCGCAGCTTATCGAAGCGGGTATAAAACTGCTGGTGGCTCTGATAGAGAACCTGCCGACCATCATTACTACGATTGTGAACGCCATACCGCAGATCATCACGAGCATTGTAAACGCGCTCATTGGGAACATCGACAAGATCATCATGGCGGGCGTTCAACTGTTCGTGGCTCTGATACAGAACCTTCCGCAGATTATCGTGGCAATTGTAAAAGCCGTACCGCAAATCATCACTTCTATCGTGAAGGGATTTGCGAGCGGCGTGTCGCAGATGGCGCAGGTCGGTCTGAACCTTATCAAGGGTATCTGGAACGGTATCGGTGACGCAGCATCTTGGCTGTGGAGCAAGGTCAGCGGTTTCTGCTCGAACCTACTAAGTAAGATCAAGGGCTTTTTCGGAATATCCTCGCCGTCCAAGGAGATGGCTTGGGTCGGCGATATGCTCACGGCGGGGCTTGCCGGAGGTATCGATGCTTCGGCGAAGGTCGCTATCAATGCCGCGCAGGATTTGAACAAGGGCATCATGGATGTGATGGACGGTCTGGCGGACGATATGCAGTCTGCCGTGCCGAGCAATTTCAACCTGGATGCGGACGCTACGGTACGCTCCGTGGCAAGCGGTGTGTCCGGCGCAAACGGTGGCGGTTCCTATGGTTCGCTCGTTTCGGTCGGTCAGATGATCGTTCGCAGCGAGGACGATATCCGCAGGATTTCACAGGAACTTTACAACCTGATACAGACAGGCTCCCGTGCGCAGGGACGCTTTTCAACGGCTTAAGGAGGTGTGCTGAATGGGCTTTACATACAACGATACGGCGTCTGCCAATATGGGGCTGAAAGCACGGCTCACCTCCTGGCAGGTGTGCGGAGGACTACGCAACTATACCGCGTCCATTCCGGGCAAAAGCGGCGTGGCGGACTTCGGAGCGGATTTCGACTACAGAGAAATCAATGTCTCCTGCAGTATTGCTCCGAAGAGGAATTTTACATCCCTTGTTTCATTGCTGGATGATATATCGCTCTGGCTTGATCCAACGGACGGGCTGAAACAGCTTGTGTTTGATGATGTGCCGGACAGGTACTTCATGGCGAGACTCTACGAAAAGGTTGACTGTGAAAGGCGGCTCGTCCGCTCGGCGGGCAGCTTCGATTTGAAATTTTTCTGTCCCGATCCGTTTGCCTATGCCGTGGAGGACGAGGAGTTCACCATATCATCCACAGGGTCGCATACGGTCAGACGGACGAAAGGAAATATAGAATCAAATCCCGTTTACCGCATCAAGGGCGTTATCACTTCCGGCGTGAGCAATTACATCACCATTACCACTAACGGTTCAGAACTGAAAATCGTAAACGCAACGCTCACTTCTTCCGAAACGCTGGTGGTCGATACGGACATGATGACCGCCTGGGTGGAGGATGCCAACGGCAATGTGCTGCGGAACGGGCTGCCGTATCTTTCGGAACTGAACTTTCCGGCACTCTCTGTCGGCAGCAATACAATCGCTGTGGCGGCGAATAACGCCACATTTACGAGCCTTGAGATACAGGCAAGGAGCAGATGGAGGTGACGGTGTATGTCCTTAAAAACGATACTGAACAAGCAGACAGACTTCACAGGCGAGTTTCCTGCCGAGTATGCCAAGGGCGGTCTGTGGCGGTTCAATGAGGATGCTCCGTCCGGGGAGTATTATCTTTCCGACTCATCCGGGAACGGCAGGGATGCCTACATTAACAACTGGAGCGGAACGACCGCATCGCTTATTGACGGCATTTTCGGCTCGTATTTCCGCATGAACATCAACAATCCGTCCACAGAAAAAACATACCTTAAAGTCGAGAATGACGGCACGATGTTTTCTGACCTTGGGGAGCGTATCATCGTGGGCGGCTGGATGCGGCCTACCACCTATTCTGTGGGCAACACATACACACCGATTTTATCCACCAGAGGCGGCACGGGCAATCCGATATTTTATCTGTCGCTTATCCGCGGTAAGCCAAGGATCATGCTCTACAATTCCTCCGGCACTCTGATACTGGACACCTCGGTCACACCGTCCTTCTCTTTGGAAAATGCCAAGTGGTACTTCATCGCGGCGGTAATCGAGCCTGACAACAAGAAAGCCTGGTATGTGGTCGGCGATAAGGACAGCGGCACGGTGTGGAAATCCTCCGCACTGACCTTTACGGGAGAACTGAACCGCTCCTGCACGGCTGACCTTATCTGGGGAATGTTGAACAGTTCCTATTGGTACGCAGGCGGCTTTGACGACTGGTTCCTGGACTGTGATTCGGAACTGACAGCCGACGATCTCGTGGATTATTTCCGCTCCGCTATCATGGCGAATGCCGGAGATACTACGGGTGATGTGGACGGTCTTACGGAAGAAAACGCCGTTATTTTAAGAGCGTCCTCCGGCGTTTATCCGACCGAGGGCGTCCTTACTACTGCGGCTGCGGAGTGCAATCTGTCCGGCACGGGGCGTGTATCCGTGACGAGCGAGTATGTTTCCGGCACGACCGCTGTCTCTCTTGTTGAGACTTCCACAAGCGATGACCTCATCACATGGAGCGATTGGGTAGCTGTTCCCGCAGACGGAAAGCTGCAATCTCCCAACAGAGAGTACATCCGCTTCCGGGTGACGCTGACCACGACTGATACGAGCCTGACGCCGAAAGTGGTGGATATCCGGCTTTACGATATCCCTCGCTCTCCGTATGAAAAGATAGGCTATGCCCGTCCCGTTGTACTCGACAGCAACGGAGCGTGGGAGGCTGTTCTTGAAAATGCCTACGACATCATTGTTACGGGCGAGATCAACGGTGAGGATACGCTTTCTTTCAAGATTCCATATCGAGACGGCAAGCGGTCATATATAGACAGCGAAAAGAAGATACAGATCGTGGACGATATCTACAAGGTTCGCACGGTCACGGACAGCAAGGACACGGACGGCAGTTCCGTCACGGAGGTGTATGCCGAGGCGGAGTTTTACGATCTTACTTTCTCTGTCAGAAAAGAGGAGCGAACCTTCGAGGCAGAGTACCCGGAAACTGCGATGGCTTATGCTCTTTCCGGCACGGAATGGGCGGTCGGCACGGTTAATGTGCGTACCAAGAGAACATGGACGAGCAGCGAGAAGAACGCTCTGTCCATCCTCCGCAATGTGGCAGACCTGCACGGGGGCGATCTGGTCTTTGACTGCGCCAACAGGCTCGTGCATCTGCTGACCGTGAACGGCAAGGACAGCGGTGCGCTGTTCGCCTACAGAAAAAACATGAAGTCCATACAGAGGGTGGTCGATACCCGCAGCTTGGTGACCAGGCTCTATGCCGTGGGTGCGGACGGGCTGACCTTTGCCGACATCAACAACGGCAAGCCCTATGTGGAGGACTTCTCCTATACCAACGAAATCCGCATCTCCACGCTGGACTGTTCGTCTTTCACGAATCCGTACCAGATGAAGGAGTATACGGAGATGCGCCTTGCGCAGTATGCCAAGCCGACCATTTCCTATGTGCTGAATGCTATGGACTTGTCGGTGCTGACTGGCTACGAGCATGAAGCATGGGAACTTGGTGATTATGTACGTGTGGAGGACAAGGAACTGGGCATCTCGGTCACGACTCGCATCGTGCGCCGGGAATACAACCTGCAGGAGCCGTGGAACACGGTGCTTGAACTGTCCACGACATTAAAGAACCTTGGCAGTTCCGCAAGCCAATGGGACAATGCAGCCGATACGCTGGAAGGCACGAGCATGGTATCCAATGATGATATCCGCGAGATGGTGCCGTTCAACCTTCTGCGAAACTCCCGCGCTGACGATGGGCTTGCCTACTGGACGAGTTCCGGCTTTGTGGCTGACGGCGAGAACGGCGCGTCCGGCACGGCGTCCTTCAAGGCGGAGGGTGTGTCCGGCATGACGAAAAGCCTCTCACAGACCGTGTATCCCGCCAACCGTGACAGCTATACCATTTCGGCGCAGATCGGCTCGGAGGATTTGGAGAAGCTCTCGGATTCCTCCCAGGTCGGCATCGAGGTGGTCATCGAATATGAGGACGGCACGACAGAGAGCCGTTTCATCGATCTGTACTGACGGAGGTGGGCTATGGTTTATTTTTCTAAAACACAGGCGAAGATCTCGCCTGAGAACTACGGCGAAAGGGTAAAGTCCGTCACCGTCCGCATATGTATCACGAACTGCACGGGCAAACTTTATGTGACGGACATACTTCTCCAGGCGGGAGCGGTCGCTACGGGATGGGTAGGACATCCCTGTGAGATTAAGTGGACGCTCGATGGGTGATATCCGCTTTATCCGCCTTGCGGAGGTCGTAAACAAAAAGCAGGACAAGCGTGTAGTGAGCGTTTCGGTCATTCCTACCGTCACCGACTGCTCCGGCACAATCTGGTTCACAGACCTTCAGCTGCAGGAAGGTTCTGCTCTGACGGGCTACGCTCCGCACACGGAGATTTGTCTCAAAGAATCGGAGAACGATCCCGCATGGTTCAACGGCGTGGTGCGCTCGGAAGAGACGGTAATCCTGTTAAACCTCGGCGGCACTTCGGCGGGACTGGACATCCACCTCTATCCGAAAAAGGACATGGAGGGCGGCTCGGTCACGCTGGCGCAAGGTGTCGGCGGTCAAAAAGCCACCTTCCCAAACACTATGTATGCCGGGGACGATGTGGCTCTTCTTGCGTCAACGAGGGAATGCACGAGGAACGGCGTAAAAGAAACGAAGTACGGATTCTTCCAGTACAGCGCGGCGTGGGATTCCAAGCACATCGTGTCCCTGCCGCAGGGCAAGTCCGCACAGCTTTTATACTCAATGCAGGAAATGGACGATGGAGGTGAATTGCTCTGATGGACACATTAAAGGGAAAGAAAATCATGGTGTGGACTTTCATGGGCAATACCCGTATGTACACGGCTCTTCGGAACTACGGTGACCGTATCAGCCAGATAGGTCTGTTCTCCTTCAAAGTCAGGGCGACCGGGGAGATTTATGAAACGGGTGTGGCCATATCGGATATGCTCACCTACATCAATATGTATCCGCACATCAAATGGCTGCTGACCATCTCCAATGACGGCTACAACAGCATCTTTGCGGCTCTGCGTGACAACACGGACGGCGCGCAGGATATGTTCCTCTCGGAGCTTGTCCGCATCATGGAGAAGTACCCGTGGTGTGACGGCATCGACATAGACCTTGAGAAAGGCGATGGCTATTCCACTCACGCAGCCTCAACACAGATGTTTGCCAATATCTACAACACGGTCAAGACATACGATTCTTCCAAGCTGATGAACATCTGCCTGCCGGGTATGACGAGCGTCAACGGCTCGGTCGGCGGCGAGAACTGGTGCGTGTATGCCGATCTCAACAATTACTGCGATACGGCATCCATCATGAGCTACGGTATGGCATGGGCAGGCTCTGCTCCGGGACCGGTGTCTCCTCGTTCGTGGCTTGAGGGCATTTACGACTATGCGTCCCAGGTCATGGATACCGAGAAGGTATTCCTCGGAATGCCTGCTTATGGGTGGAACTGGCAGATATACGACAAGCCTGCGAACATCGGCAAGACCTATCGCGGCACATCGCAGACCTACTATGCAGCGCAGAACTGGCTCAAGGGCGTGTATAACTTTACGGATGATGAGCCGCCGCAGCCGTTTATCCCGTTCGTGGGCTATTGGGACGATAACAACAAGGTGCCGTGGGCGCTTCCTCATGTGTACGACTATATGGAAGGACGGGACGCCGACAGCTATGAGTATCCGCAAATGAGTGGGACATACAACGGTAGACACTATCTGACCGCCTATAGCAAGCAGCAATCGACAGATTTCGACAACATAATCATTGACAGGGATGCAAGCGACTATGCCAGCGCGTCAGGCATCGTGTCTATTGAGAACGGCGTGGCTACGCTGGGTGATGACGGCGCGGTCACATACCAATTTTCTATCAGCACGGCGGGAATCTACGATGTGGCGGTGCGGCTCTGTTATCCTTTCTGGGATAAGAACGGCGTCTATGTATCACTTGACGGAGCGACCACGCACTTCACGGAGAGCCGCCTGTGGTGGCCGTACTGGAGAAGCACCTTCTGGACTACGCTTGCAAGCGGCGTGAGCCTTTCGGCAGGAAGGCATACGCTGAAGATTTCCGTGGATGTGAAGGGCGTACAGTTTTACGGTTTCCGAGTCTGTGATTCTTTCACCGAAGAGCCGTCCGCAGGAGAAGCGGTCTATTCTTTCTCCCCACGCCAGTTCAAGGACGTGAACGGCGATTGGGCCGGTCCCGACAGGGGTTTCCGGCTGACACTTGAAATGCTCCGCAGAAAGCCCGACTCGGCGCTCGTATGGTACGAGGACTTCCGGGACTACGGTGTTTTGGAGACGAACTACTGGACGGTGCTGTCAGGCTCCTTTGAAGTGTGGCGGTCGGAGGAATATTCCACGGAGCGCGTCTACTCCCAGCTTGACGGCAGCGGTCAGCTTGCGTGGCGGTATGACGGCTTTTCGGACATCCACCTTCGTGCAAGGCTGGCGTTCCCGGCAAACGGCAGCGGACGGGCGGGCGTTTTCTGTGGGAACCTTTTCTGCTGTCTGAACTACGATAACCAGGCGGTGGAACTATACAACGGCTCCACGCTCCTTGGCAGCTACAGTCAGGAAATCGCGAGGACGCCGAACGCCGACCTTCGGACTGATCCGAATATGTACACGGTGGAGATGCGTATCCGTGGGAACAGGGTGCGCGTTTATTCCGGCTCCTCCTATACGCTGCGGTTCACAGCAACGGTCAGCGGTTTCTCCGGCGGTTACGCAGGCTACCGATCCGACAATCGGACGGTCTGTGAACTGATGCGCCTTGGAGACGCCTGGACATATGAGCCGTATGAGCGGTTCGATGTCATCATGCCTGACGGGACGCAGAAATCCTACGGCCGTATCAGCAGGAGCAACTGCACATGGGACAGCGAGTTCCAGGTGTTTACGCTGACTTCCGATGTTGAAGAATCAAGCACTCGGAGCGAGGACATTTCAATGGACTACGACTTCTTCCATTCGGATGATATGACCTCGCTTTCCTGCGGGAACGATTATGAAGCTACGGTCATCCCCGTGGACATCAACATCTGGATTTCCCGCCTATTCCTCGGCGATGCGGACGGCTTTTCCATCCTCTATTACCAGGACGTGGATTCCCTCGTCTATTGGGCGAACGAGGCTGCTTATCGGTGGAAGCTGCGTGGGATGTGTATGTGGTCCCTTGGGCAGGAGGACTTACGGCTGTGGGAGTGGCTGCCGAAACAGGTCTGACACTATAACACAATATCTTTCGGGAAACGGCGATTGCTTACGGGCAGTCGCTTTTTTCATACCAAAAACGCAAAGGAGGACAAATCTCATGAAAGAATTCTGGAACACCATTCAGGTCATTTTTACGGCAATCGGAGGATGGCTCGGCTACTTCCTCGGCGGCTGTGACGGTCTGCTCATCGCTCTTGTGGCGTTCGTGGCACTCGACTACATCACGGGCGTCATGTGTGCCATCGCCGACCACAAACTCTCCAGCGAGGTGGGCTTCAAGGGTATCTGCCGCAAGGTGCTTATTTTCCTGCTCGTTGGGATCGCCAACATCCTCGATGTGCAGGTCATCGGCACGGGCAGCGTTCTGCGAACAGCGGTCATTTTCTTTTACATCTCCAACGAAGGCGTGAGCCTTACGGAGAATGCCGCACATCTTGGACTGCCTATCCCGGAAAAGCTGAAAGCGGTGCTGGAGCAGCTACATGACAGATCGGAAAAGGAGGACGAGTGACATGGCTTATACAAACAGTTCTATGGTGGCATACACCAAACTCAGCTCGAATCATTCCGGGCAGCGGACGCATTCCATTGACCGAATCACTCCCCACTGTGTGGTCGGTCAGTGTACGGCGGAGGGACTTGGAGACTGGTTCGCCAAGTCCTCCACGCAGGCATCATCCAACTACGGCATCGACAGGGACGGTCGTGTCGGTATGTATGTGGAGGAGAAGAACCGCTCCTGGTGTTCTTCTTCAAGTGCCAACGACCAGAGGGCAATCACCATCGAGTGCGCTTCCGACACTACGGAGCCGTATGCGTTCCGCGACATCGTTTATCAGACGCTCATCAAGCTGTGCGTGGATATCTGCAAGCGCAACGGCAAGACGAAGCTCCTGTGGCTCGGCGATAAGGATAAGACTCTGAACTATGAGCCGAAGTCCGGCGAGATGATCCTGACTGTCCATCGTTGGTTTGCAAACAAAAGCTGTCCCGGCAACTGGATGTATGCCAGGATGGGCGATCTTGCCGAGAAGGTCACGGCGGCTCTCAGTAGTGGTACCTATGGTAAAGATGGTGCCACAACTACACAGGGAACACAGGCTTCTGCCTTTTCCGGGCTTTCCGAGACAGATGTTGTAAAGAGTGTAGGGGTATTGTTTACGGCGGATCAGAAGAAAACGGGCATCCTTGCATCGGTTTCTATGGCGCAGTTCATCCTCGAATCCGGCTACGGCAAGAGCGAACTGGCGCAGAACGCCAATAACGTGTTCGGCATGAAATGTTCCCTCTCCGGCAACACCTGGAGCGGCTCTACCTGGGACGGCAAAAGCAAGTACACCAAGCAAACAAAGGAGCAGAACGCTGACGGCAGCTATGAAACTATCACGGCCGATTTCCGAAAGTATCCGTGCGTGGAGGATTCTATTGCAGACCATTCCGCATACCTCCTCGGTGCGAAGAACGGCAGCAAACTCCGCTATGACGGTCTGAAGGGATGCGCCGACTACGAGAAAGCCGTGCAGATCATCAAGGATGGCGGCTATGCCACGAGCCTGACCTATGTTCAGAACCTCTGCTCCATCATCGAGCGGTGGAACCTCACGCAGTACGATGTGAAGGAAAGCGAGACTGCTATCGCCTGGTACCGTGTCCGTAAGACCTGGGCGGACTCCAAGTCGCAGAAGGGAGCGTTTAAGATTCTGGAGAACGCCAAGAAGTGCGCGGATGCCAATCCGGGATATAGTGTGTTCGATGTAAATGGTGTAAACATCTACACACCGAAAACAACTACTCCCGCCGCGCCGGATGTTCCGTTCCTCGTGCGAATCACCATCAGCGACCTCAATATCCGCAAGGGACCGGGAACGGACTATGACAGGACGCAGTTCATTCCCGTGGGCGTGTACACCATCGTGGAGGTCAAGGCCGGCAAAGGCTCGACTGCAGGATGGGGACGCTTGAAGAGCGGCGCGGGATGGATCAGCCTTGACTTCGCCACGAGGATTTAATCAGAACACGAGAACACATAGGAACAGCAAATTCCTATCTTCCCGTATATAATACACATTTTTTATATACCCTATTTTCGTCCACGAAATTTATGTTGTAATAGGTTTTTTCGTGTTCCTCGTGTTCCAATGGCTGAAAATGAAGGTTTTTTGGAACAGGTACGGCCTGTGGGTTTCTCTTCAGAGAGCCTGCAGGCCGCTTTTTTTATGCCGTAACGGTGGGGGTTGAATTTTTCGGTAGTGAGTGAGGGAGATACCACAAGACGCATCCCTCGGAAGGAGCCGAAGGATTATGACCGACAATCAAAAATCGCAAATCATCAAACTCCGCGCCGCGGGCAACGGTTACGGCAAGATTGCCCAGGCACTTGGCATATCTCTGAACACGGTGAAGTCTTTCTGCCGAAGGAACGATATCAATGGGAACACGGCGGCTGAACCTTCCGTCACGCTCACCGGCGAGACAACCGTCTGTGAGAACTGCGGGCGTGAGATTCAGCAGATCGCCAAGCGGAAGAAAAAACGATTCTGCTGTGACAAGTGCAGGAACGAATGGTGGAACAGCCATCTCGACCAGGTAAAGCGGAAAGCTGTCTATGATTTCAGATGCCCGCACTGCGGTAAGGAGTTCCACATCTACGGCGATAAGCGCAGGAAGTATTGCAGCCACGAGTGCTACATCGCTGACAAGTTCAAAGGCGGTGGCGGCGATGAGTAAGGAAGAATTCAGAAACGAAAAGCTCTATCAGACCACCATGCACCTTGCCAGGAAGATGCTCGATGAGGGAATTATTTCCGAGGATGAGTATCGTCAAATTGATACAATTTTCCTTGAGAAATATAAGCCTGTTTTCGGCACATTATTTTCGGATATATCGTTGACTTCCGGGGCGTAAAGAGTGATGTATAGTGTCGGAAAGGAGTGATTTCATGGCAAAAATCACGAGGGTCGAACAGGCAGTGCCGACCATAAAAACGAAGAAGAAAGTCGCTGCCTATGCCCGCATCTCGATGGAATCGGAACGCATGAACCATTCCCTCTCCTCACAGATCAGCTACTACAGTTCCCTGATACAGAAAAATCCAGACTGGCAGTACGCAGGCGTGTTCGCGGACGATGGGATCTCCGGTACGGGGATAGCCAAGCGCGACGAGTTCAGGCGCATGGTTGAAGCCGCCGAGAAGGGCGAGATAGACATCATCCTCACGAAGTCGATCCAGAGGTTCGCCAGGAACACGGTGGACTTGCTGGAAACGGTGCGGCACTTGAAAGACATCGGCGTGGAGGTAAGGTTCGAGAAGGAACACATCAGTTCCATGAGCGGTGACGGCGAGTTGATGCTGACTATTCTTGCATCCTTTGCACAGGAAGAAAGCCGTAGCCTTTCGGATAACTGCAAATGGGGAATCAGGAAACGGTTCGAGAAAGGAATACCGAACGGACACTTCCGGGTGTACGGGTACCGCTGGGAGGGCGATGACCTGGTCATCGTGCCGGAGGAAGCGGAAATCGTAAGACGCATTTTTCAGAACTTCCTGGATGGAAAGTCAAGGCTGGAAACGGAGCGGGAATTCGCCGCCGAGGGCATCACAACGAGAGAGGGCTGCCGATGGGTGGATTCTAACATCAAGGTGGTTCTTACGAACGTGACCTACACGGGAAACCTTCTCCTGCAGAAAGAGTTCATTTCCGATCCCATTTCAAAGCAGCGGAAAAAGAACAAGGGTCAGCTTCCGCAATACTTTGTAGAGAACACGCATCCCGCTATCATCGACAAGGAAACCTTCGATTATGTACAGTCGGAAATTGCACGGCGAAAAGCACTGGGACCGAGGGCGAACAAGAGCCTGAACCTCACCTGTTTTTCGGGAAAGCTGAAATGCCCGTTTTGCGGAATCAGCTATGCCCACAACAAGCGCACGGACAGAGGTTTCATGGAGTATTGGGCTTGCGGCTCACGGAAGAAAAAAGGCGGCAGGTGTCCTGTCGGCGGCAGCATCAACCACGAGAATCTGAAAAAGGCGTGTGCCGAGGTTCTTGGACTGGATGAGTTCGATGAGGATGCGTTCAGCGACAATGTGGACTTCATAAATGTGCCGGAGCGGTATGTGCTGGAGTTCCATCTGAAGGACGGCGGCATTGTCTCGAAGGACTGTCCGAACACGGGACACCGGGATTGCTGGACGGCTGAGTACAGAGCGAAGACCTCCGAGAAGCGCAGGAAGAAACCGAACTGCAAAGGCTCCTCCGTCATGACGGGCAAGATCAAGTGCGTACACTGCGGCTGCAATTTCCGCAGAGCCACGCAGCCGTCAGCTACATCAGAAAGCGGAAAAGCCTACTACTGGCGGTGCGCCGAGAGGAATGGGTGCGGAACGGTCGGATTGCGTGAGGATGTGCTGAAGTCTTTTATAGCGGAGACACTTGGCATTGCCGAATTTGACGATGGAGAGTTCGACAGACAGATAGACCATATCGATGTGCTTTCCGCTGCGGAGATGATTTTCCATTTCAAGGATGGCAGGACGGTCAGCCGTAAATGGGAGCAGCCGAAACGGGTCGGCAGACCTTGGACGGACGAGCAGAGAGCAAAGTTCATGGAATCTATAAAAGACAGGTACACGCCGGAGTTGCGGCAGCAGATGAGCGAACACATGAAACAATTACGGAAGGAGCGTGGGAAAGCATGGCGCAAAGAAAAGTAACGGCGATACCGGCTACCATCAGCCGGTACACGGCCACGCCGATTAACAGCACGAAGAAACGCCGCGTTGCCGGATATGCCCGCGTTTCAACCGACCATGAAGACCAGACCACGAGCTACGAGGCACAGGTCGATTACTACACCAGTTACATCAAAAGCCGGGACGATTGGGAGTTCGTTGCCATATACACGGACGAAGGAATCTCTGCAACGAATACCAAAAAGCGCGAGGGTTTCAAAGCGATGATCGCGGATGCCCTTGCCGGGAAGATCGATCTCATCGTTACCAAGAGCGTCAGCCGTTTTGCAAGGAACACGGTGGACAGCCTTACCACGGTACGAAAATTGAAGGACGAGGGTATCGAGATTTATTTCGAGAAGGAAAACATCTGGACGCTGGATTCCAAGGGCGAGCTGCTCATCACCATCATGTCGAGCCTTGCACAGGAAGAGAGCCGTTCCATTTCCGAGAACGTCACCTGGGGACAGCGCAAACGCATGGCGGACGGTAAGGTCAGCTTTGCATACAGTCGCTTCCTCGGACTGGACAAGGATAAAGAAACGGGCAAGATCGTGGTCAATCCCGAACAGGCAGAAACTGTGCGGCTCATTTTCCATCTGTTCCTTGAGGGCATGACGCCGCATTCCATCGCCGCTGAACTGACGAGCCGTGGCATAAAGACGCCTGCGGGCAAGGATGTGTGGAACCAACAGACAGTGCGCCGGATGCTCTCGAACGAGAAGTACAAGGGCGATGCCCTTTTGCAGAAGGAGTTCACGGTGGACTTCCTGCAGAAAAAGATGAAGAAGAACGAGGGCGAAGTCCCGCAATACTATGTAGAGGGCAACCACGAAGCAATCATCAGCCCTGCGGTGTTCGACATGGTGCAGGCGGAGCTTGCCAAGCGCACGAAGGGCGGTTCACGCTACAGCGGTGTGAGCATCTTCTCCAATAAGATAAAGTGCGCCGATTGCGGCGGGTGGTACGGCTCGAAGGTCTGGCATTCCACAGACCGCTACCGCAGGGTCATCTACCGCTGCAACCGTAAGTACAACGGCGAGAAGTGCGAGACTCCCCATGTGACGGAGGAAGAGGTCAAGGCGGCGTTCGTTTCGGCGTACAACAAGCTGGTCACGGAAAAAAAGGAAATCATCGCCAATGCGGAGATCATCCGCAAAACGCTCTGCGTCACCGATGCCCTGCAGGAAGAGAAAAGCAAACTGGAGGAAGAGATGGCGGTGCTTGTGGAAATGACGCAGAACATCGTGGCGGAGAATGCCCGCGTTGCACAGGACCAGGACGAGTACCAAAAACGCTACGATGGACTGGTCAAGCGTTACGATGAAGCCAAGGCACGGTACGATGAGGTGGTGGCCGCCATCTCCGCCAAGGAAGCGCAGAGCGAACGGCTGGCGGACTTCATCAAGGTGCTGAAAGCCCAGGACGGCACCATCAGCGAGTTTGACGGCAGCCTTTGGGGCGGCATGGTCGAGTTCGTCACGGTGGGCAGGGACAAATCGATCACGGTCACCTTCCGGGACGGTACGGAGATACAAGCATAAAAGATATACAGGCAGGAATGGCACTCGGCTACGGTCGGGTGCCTTTTTTTGCTAAGGGGTAGAAATGTTCATAAATTTGTGATATAATAAATAACACTGTGAGTGCAATAAAACAACAATAATGTCGTTAGAAACAATAGAGGAATTGAAATATGGTCAAGAACAATTTTGAAGTCGATGTCAAGGTGAAATGCATCGAAGCTGATATGACACAGGCGAAACTCGGAGAAGAGGTCGGTACAACGGGTCAGTATGTAAATCGGCTCATCAAGAAGGGTGATTCCATTGTGAACAAGACCTTTGTGCAGATGCTCGAAGTTCTCGGCTACGATATTCAGCTTACCTATGTGAAGAAAGAAGAAGCAAAATGAAACAGATTAAAAATTCGGAGTACGAGGAATTCCAGAAGTATCTCCGTGATAAAAATAACGGTCGCATACTGACGCCGGATGGACTGCGGTTCATCTGTCAGGCAAATGACTACAATCCTGAGAAAATCGGTAGGCATATGCTCGAAGTAATGGCAAGGCAGCAGAGCGAACAGACAAGACTATAAATTGGAATTTAACGCACTAATTGCGCTCGCCAAAGTCTGGTTACTTCCGGCAAGGCTCGAGGTAGCGTGCTGGATTATGTAATCTCCCAAATCCTGGATGAGCATCTGGTATCCTTCTGCCGAGTCAATGCCCAGCAGATAGTCTGTAGCCGCAAGTCCGCTTGCTGTCTTTTTAGGTAATGCAGTTATATTCTGATCTGCCATTTAAACCGCCTCCTTATAGATGGTAAGATTCTTTCCGCTTCGAGTCAGAAGGTGCTTTCCGCTCCGAGTACATAAGTAATACTCGTCACACGTCATGAACTGCCCTTCCAACGTCCGTCCATATGAGTAATCGTCAAGGTTGACCGTGACCTGTCTGCCGATTGCAATGGTCTGCTGTCCTGTCTCGTCACGCTTCACATACTTGAACCAATGCTCATGTACGGTAAGGAAGCAAGCAACCGAAAACAAGAGATAGACCGCCAGCACTACACTATTCCGAACCAAAGACCAAAAGATAAGCATTGTGGGAAAATCTAAACTTTTGGATTTTCCTACAATGCCAACTACGGCGGAATCCCTCCCACTCCTTATATCTTTCTGTATACATTGAATTTGTATTTAGTAAAATGCAGACAACACCACGGATCGGCTTTTGGTTGGACAATTCCAACCAAACACCACAGCAGACAGCAGAAAACATTCTGAACGCTAGGAAGCCGGTATGATTGTTACATATAAGGGGAAGAAAAATTTCTTTTAGGTACTTGCTTTCCTAAAACTGATGTGATACAATGATATAATCCAGAAAAGGAGTAAAAAATATGCGGCAAGGTATTCTTAAATAAAACTATAATCAAATAGTGGGAACGTAACTATTCAGTCCCACCTAAAAGCCACAATTATCATATTGCTTTTCTGGAATTTTATGCTTAATAATGATTTATAACGATCATATTTTTCACATATAAATTCAGAAACTCAAGATGATTTAGATCATATTCCTGAAAAACAGGAGGGGGACTGAATAGTTACGTGGGAACAAAGGATTATGATAGCTCCTTTTGTAGGGGCTTAGTTTTTTGTACCCAATTTAAGAATACTTTTGCCTTATCAATTTTGACATATCCCCAAAAACAGCAATCACAAACAGGTGTATGCTGTATATGTGTATGTCCGCAACTTATAATCCCCAGTGGTAAAAGTATTTTACTGCTGGGGATTTTTATGCCCTTTGGGGCTGTAAAGGGAGGACAATCACATGAAAATAATCAATATTGGAATTCTTGCCCATGTAGACGCTGGAAAGACGACCTTGACGGAGAGCCTGCTATATGCCAGCGGAGCCATTTCAGAACCGGGGAGCGTCGAAAAAGGGACAACGAGGACGGACACCATGTTTTTGGAGCGGCAGCGTGGGATTACCATTCAAGCGGCAGTCACTTCCTTCCAGTGGCACAGATGTAAAGTTAACATTGTGGATACGCCCGGCCACATGGATTTTTTGGCGGAGGTGTACCGCTCTTTGGCTGTTTTAGATGGGGCCATCTTGGTGATCTCCGCTAAAGATGGCGTGCAGGCCCAGACCCGTATTCTGTTCCATGCCCTGCGGAAAATGAACATTCCCACCGTTATCTTTATCAACAAGATCGACCAGGCTGGCGTTGATTTGCAGAGCGTGGTTCAGTCTGTTCGGGATAAGCTCTCCGCCGATATTATCATCAAGCAGACGGTGTCGCTGTCCCCGGAAATAGTCCTGGAGGAAAATACCGACATAGAAGCATGGGATGCGGTCATCGAAAATAACGATGAATTATTGGAAAAGTATATCGCAGGAGAACCAATCAGCCGGGAAAAACTTGCGCGGGAGGAACAGCAGCGGGTTCAAGACGCCTCCCTGTTCCCAGTCTATCATGGCAGCGCCAAAAATGGCCTTGGCATTCAACCGTTGATGGATGCGGTGACAGGGCTGTTCCAACCGATTGGGGAACAGGGGGGCGCCGCCCTATGCGGCAGCGTTTTCAAGGTTGAGTACACCGATTGCGGCCAGCGGCGTGTCTATCTACGGTTATACAGCGGAACGCTGCGCCTGCGGGATACGGTGGCCCTGGCCGGGAGAGAAAAGCTGAAAATCACAGAGATGCGTATTCCATCCAAAGGGGAAATTGTTCGGACAGACACCGCTTATCAGGGTGAAATTGTTATCCTTCCCAGCGACAGCGTGAGGTTAAACGATGTATTAGGGGACCAAACCCGGCTCCCTCGTAAAAGGTGGCGCGAGGACCCCCTCCCCATGCTGCGGACGACGATTGCGCCGAAAACGGCAGCGCAAAGAGAACGGCTGCTGGACGCTCTTACGCAACTTGCGGATACTGACCCGCTTTTGCGTTGCGAAGTGGATTCCATCACCCATGAGATCATTCTTTCTTTTTTGGGCCGGGTGCAGTTGGAGGTTGTTTCCGCTTTGCTGTCGGAAAAATACAAGCTTGAAACAGTGGTAAAGGAACCCTCCGTCATTTATATGGAGCGGCCGCTCAAAGCAGCCAGCCACACCATCCATATCGAGGTGCCGCCCAACCCGTTTTGGGCATCCATAGGACTGTCTGTTACACCACTCTCGCTTGGCTCCGGTGTACAATACGAGAGCCGGGTTTCGCTGGGATACTTGAACCAGAGTTTTCAAAACGCTGTCAGGGATGGTATCCGTTACGGGCTGGAGCAGGGCTTGTTCGGCTGGAACGTAACGGACTGTAAGATTTGCTTTGAATACGGGCTTTATTACAGTCCGGTCAGCACGCCGGCGGACTTCCGCTCATTGGCCCCGATTGTATTGGAACAGGCATTGAAGGAATCGGGGACGCAGCTGCTGGAACCTTATCTCTCCTTCATCCTCTATGCGCCCCAGGAATACCTTTCCAGGGCTTATCATGATGCACCGAAATACTGTGCCACCATCGAAACGGCCCAGGTAAAAAAGGATGAAGTTGTCTTTACTGGCGAGATTCCCGCCCGCTGTATACAGGCATACCGTACTGATCTGGCCTTTTACACCAACGGGCGGAGCGTATGCCTTACAGAGCTGAAAGGATATCAGGCCGCTGTCGGTCAGCCGGTCATCCAGCCCCGCCGTCCAAACAGCCGCCTGGACAAGGTGCGCCATATGTTTCAGAAGGTAATGTAAAGATACATAATCGTCAAGACGGCAACAATCAGAAGTTATGGAGGGTAACAATGGAATATAGTAAGGAAGATTTAATGGAAGCAAAAAAGCAAATTTGGGGAGTGGGAGAGAACATGGGAACAGAGGAAAGTAAAAAAATCTGGGAGGAGAACGCACAATTTTGGGATAATGCAATGGGTGACGAATCTAATGAATTTCACAGAGAGGTAGTGCGTCCCAAAGTAACGGAACTTCTATCTCCTAATCCTGCGGATTACATTTTGGATATTGCGTGTGGCAATGGAAATTATTCTTCGTATCTTGCACAAAGAGGCGCTTCGGTTGTCGCTTTTGATTACAGCAAAAAAATGATAGAATTGGCTAAAAGACGGCAATCACAATATGCAAAACAAATTGAATTTTGTGTGGCGGATGCGACCGATAGAAAAAGTATATTAGAATTAAAAAGAAATCGAGCCTTTACGAAAGCAGTTTCTAATATGGCAATTATGGATATTACGGATATTGAACCACTTCTTATGGCTGTTTATGAACTGTTGCAGGAAAGCGGAATTTTTGTCTTTGCAACGCAACACCCTTGTTTTGTCACGTTGACTGAAAAATATATGACACCGCACAGTTACTATGATATAGCGATTGAAGGGCAACCGAAAGAGCAGATTTATTATCATCGTTCCATACAAGATATTTTTAACCTTTGTTTTAGAGCTGGATTTGTCATTGATGGATTTTATGAAGAATGTTTTAAAACCAACAAAGAAATTCCTATGGTAATGATAGTAAGGCTTAAGAAGGTAAAACGTGATAGCTTAAAATAAATTCAAGTTTCACGAGGAGACGAGATGTACGCACAGGCAGCAACAAAACCGAATCCCTTACTCCGTAACGGTGCATACGGCATCGTTATGAGGGGTGTGCAAAAATGCACCTGTGCGGGTGCATCGTTATGGGATAGAAATTCCGCTCCGTTATGTTGTATCAAATTAGACACGGCAACAGATGAAGGCATCAGTGCTACAAACACAAAGCGTAGAGATGGATTTAAGCAGATGATTTCAGATGCTCTTGATGGAAAGGTCGATTTAATTGTTACAAAATCAGTCAGTAGATTTGCGAGAAATACAGTAGATTCTCTTCAGACCGTAAGAAAACTAAAGGAAAACGGAATAGAAGTATATTTTGAAAAAGAAAATATTTGGACACTTGATGCAAAGGGCGAGCTTCTTATAACTATAATGAGTTCATTAGCCCAAGAGGAAAGCAGGAGTATATCAGAAAACACCACATGGGGCAAAAGAAAACAATTTGCCGATGGTAAGGGTAGTTTGGGATTTAAGCATTTTCTTGGATATGATAAAGGCTTTGTCGTAAATACGGAAGAAGCAAAGACTGTAAAACTAATTTATAAGCTGTATGCCAGCGGACTTTCCTTTTATGCAGTAGCCAAGGAACTTACAAACAGAGGTATTAAGACACCTTTTGGTAAGAGTAAATGGCACGTAAGCACAGTTAAATCCATACTTACAAATGAAAAATATAAAGGTGATGCCCTATGGCAGAAAGGATATATCTCGGATTTCTTACAAAAAACTAGAAAAGAAAATAAAGGGGAAATACCACAATATTATGTTGAAGAACATCATGAGGCTATCATTCAGCCGGAGCAGTTTGACTTTATTCAAGCAGAAATTGCAAGAAGAGAAAATGATGGTAGGGGCAGTGGACTTACTATATTTTCAAACAAAATAAAATGCGGAAAATGCGGTGCTTGGTATGGACTCAAAACTTGGCATTCCAACGATGAATATAGACGGGAAATTTATAGGTGCAACGATAAATACAAGACTAAGGGAAAGCCTTGCAAGTCACCACATCTTACAGAGGCTGAGATAAAGGATATTTTTGTTAAAGCGTTAAATTCAATGTCAAAGGTTAAGAAAACTGTTATTAACGAAGTATATGATTTCATAGACACTATATGTGCAACTACAGAGATAGAAATTGAAATGACTAGGTTGGAACAAGAACTTAATAATATAATATCTGATATGGAAAGTCTCATAAGAAAAAATGCCAGAACGGTTCAAAAGCAAGAAGAATATTTACAGAAGGAAAATAAGATAAGAGAAAAATATTCAGAAGTAAATTCTAGACTTACAGAAGTTGAAAATCAAATAAAAATCAAGCAAAATAGAAAAACTATGCTTGAGAATTTTATAAAAACTCTGGATGGAATAGAAGGCGCAATCACTAAGTTTGATAATGATTTATGGTCAGGGCTTATAGATTATATCTTGGTGAAAGATATAGAAAGGTATGCAGTAGTGTTTAAAAATGGCATGGCAATAGACATATAACTCAGAGAAAATTACGACAAAAAGCACTGGAAAAAATAAAATGGGTTTGTTATAATATATTTGTATAAGTAGATGCGAAAAGAGTTGACAGTTATGAATCAGTTGAAGACAATTGTTAGACAGACAGACAGACAGACAGACAGACAGACAGACAGACAGACAGAACTAAAGATCTGTCTTTTTGTGATATAGTTTTTTATGATTGGCAAGAGCATGTACCTGATGGATAGGTATGTGATTTTGCCAATTTTTTACGTTTTTTATACAAAATATGACAAATAGGAACAAAATTATTTAAGGAGGATGAAATATTGAAAAAAATTAATAGATTGCTAAGCTTTATATTAGCGATTGTCATTGCTATGGGAGGGCTGCCATTAAACATGGTGCAAGCTCAAGAAGAAACTTATTACGGAAATGACACAGATGGAAGAGAAACCTTTGAACAAGATATAAAGGTTGGGAGGAATCCTAATAATTTGGATATCCCTGTTTTTTGTATGGATGAAAATAAAAGTGCTCCTGGGCCTAATGCGGAGGACTGGCAATACAAAAAAATAACAGGATCAAGTGATAACGAAGTAAAACAATATACTCGTCTAGGAAATAGAAGACAATATGACTTGCAAGAAAGTTATATGAATGATTTATATAGTCCATTCGAAGGAAGTTTACAGTCAAAATTAGGTAAAATTATTTACTATTTACAAAATGAAAGTCCTTATAAGGATTATCCACAAAATAAGAAAAATGCAATAAACTGGGTAGCGGTAGGGGAAAATTTAGGTGACAGAAAAGACATATTTACTACTAAAGATGAACCTATCAATATTATAAAAGAAATTTTAGCAAAAGAAGATGGTTATACTTATAATATGGTTTTGTTTATTCCGACAAAAACTGATGATACAAGCAGCGTAGATAAGGCTCAACCTTTAGCAACAGCGGAAAGAGTAAAGAAAGAAGAGCCAGAAAGCAGCGAAAAACAAGAACCAACACCAGATACCTATAAAACATCTGTAAGTATATTAAAAGTAGATGAAGATGGTAAACCTTTAGAAGGAGCTAAATTAAAAGTTACAGACCAAGAAGGCAAAGAAGTCGTTTCTGAATGGACTTCAACAAAAAATGCAAAAGTTGTTCAATTAGATCAAGGAAAATATAAATTGGTCGAAGTAGAGGCTCCAGAAGGTTATAAAAAAGCTGAAGCTAAAGAATTTACTGTATCTGCTCAAGAAGTAAATACGGAACCTGATAATAATGAATATACGGCTTGGACTAATCCAAACAAGTATAGCGGAGCAAATGAAATAAAAAATCCTATATACATATCTATAAAAGATGATGAGGATAACAATGTTGTAGCGTATTGTTTTAATCTAAAAAAATCATTTCCGAATGGAAAATCAGAAGATCTAACAAATTATAAAAATACAGTATATAAAAAATTAAACTACAATGATGATTTGTATTCGAAAATATCTGAAGGAAAAGTTATTGATGATATAAATGAAGCCATAATGAAAGTTGTATGGAACGGTTATAGTGGAGATGGCAAAGAGAAGAGTATACAAAAAAAATATAATTTAACAGAAGGACAGTTCAGAGAGATAACTCAAACTGCCATATGGAAATTTACTGATAATGGTAATGATGATAGAACTTGGACTGATCAAATGAAAAAAGCATATAATGAATTAGTGAATTATAAAGAATTACCTAATCATCCTAAAAATATGGTTCTTAATATTTTCAAACCATATAAAAATGATGGAAGTGAAGATAATACATATCAAAATCTATTAAGTGCGAAGTTTGTTCCAGCAAAGACACTAGAAGTTAAACTTACGAATACTAAGGAAGAAATTTCTAAAGGCCAAATTAAAGTTACAAAGAAATGGGAAGGAGACATATTGAAAGAAGGTGAAAGTCACCCTGATGTTTACTTCCAACTTTTGAAAAATAATGTTGTACAAGGACAACCTCGTAAATACGAAGAAAACGAAATAGTATTTGAAGTTGATGGTAATATAGAAGACTATACAGTTAAAGAAGTAGATGAATATGGAAATGATTGGAATAGTAAAGGTTATACGACTAATGAACCTGTTTATGGAAAAGTCACAAGTTCTACTATAAAAGAAAAATCTGATAATACAGATTCTCAAATTAAATATGAAAGATCTGTAGAATTTACTAATACAAAATTAACAAAAGTAAACTTCTCAAAGAAAGCTTTAACAGAAGATGGAGAAGAATTAGCAGGAGCTAAGATTAAGCTTACTAAAAAAGATGGTACAGTAGTTAAAGAATGGGTAACTGACGGAAAGTTAAGAGAATTTGAACTTGAAGAAGGTAGCTATACCTTTACAGAAGTATCAGCTCCTGATAAATACCAAGTAGCAACAGCTATCAACTTTGAAATAAAAGATGGCAAAGTATTGGTAACAGGGACTGAAGTAAAAGGTAATACCATAGTAATGGTAGATAAACTAAAAGAAGTACCCAAAACAAAAGTAAACTTCTCAAAGAAAGCTTTAACAGAAGATGGAGAAGAATTAGCAGGAGCTAAGATTAAGCTTACTAAAAAAGATGGAACAGTAGTAAAAGAATGGGTAACTGACGGAAAGTTAAGAGAATTTGAACTTGAAGAAGGTAGCTATACCTTTACAGAAGTATCAGCTCCTGATAAATACCAAGTAGCAACAGCTATCAACTTTGAAATAAAAGATGGCAAAGCATTGGTAACAGGGACTGAAGTAAAAGGTAATACCATAGTAATGGTAGATAAACTAAAAGAAGTACCCAAAACAAAAGTAAACTTCTCAAAGAAAGCTTTAACAGAAGATGGAGAAGAATTAGCAGGAGCTAAGATTAAGCTTACTAAAAAAGATGGAACAGTAGTAAAAGAATGGGTAACTGACGGAAGCGTAAAGGAATTTGAACTAAAAGATGGCAAATATACCTTCACAGAAGTATCAGCTCCTGATAAATACCAAGTAGCAACAGCTATCAACTTTGAAATAAAAGATGGCAAAGCATTGGTAACAGGGACTGAAGTAAAAGGTAATACCATAGTAATGGTAGATAAACTAAAAGAAGTACCCAAAACAAAAGTAAACTTCTCAAAGAAAGCTTTAACAGAAGATGGAGAAGAATTAGCAGGAGCTAAGATTAAGCTTACTAAAAAAGATGGTACAGTAGTTAAAGAATGGGTAACTGACGGAAAGTTAAGAGAATTTGAACTTGAAGAAGGTAGCTATACCTTTACAGAAGTATCAGCTCCTGATAAATACCAAGTAGCAACAGCTATCAACTTTGAAATAAAAGATGGCAAAGTATTGGTAACAGGGACTGAAGTAAAAGGTAATACCATAGTAATGGTAGATAAACTAAAAGAAGTACCTCCGACTGAACCTAAAAAGCCCGGAACATTGCCAAAGACAGGAGATGGATTTAATCCAAGTGTATATGCGGGTATTATGGCACTTGCAGGTGGTGCGTTAACACTTCTTGCAATCAAGAAAAGAAAAGAAGATGAAGACAAATAAAAAAAGCATAGCGGATGTTCCAAATTAGTCCATACAGAAAACAGCTGACTCGTAAAGAGAAAGCTGTTTTTTGATATAATTAATATGTCACAAAACACATAAATTATAAGGATGTTAAAAAATAAAATGATAATTATTAAATACAAGGTAAAAACAAGAGTATTTATAGATATAACCTCTGAAAAAAAGTAGTATTACGTTATCATTTTTAATCATTCTGTGACACTATCTTTTCGTTAAGTAGGTGCATTAGAGTTTTATATCGTATAATTGTATCCATTTGTGAGTCCCAATGAACAAAGCAACACGCAAATTGATACAATGATATTTTGGGGTGCTTATGTAAAATACTTGTATTTCAAGGGCTTTGAGGAAGTTTTAAGAGCATAAAGTGCCTAAGATTTATGAAATCAAAATAATTACATATAAATTCAGCAAGTGAAAATTTTTAATAGGGTGCATAATTTAACGATAGTATTTTAGAAAAGGAGTTGATTATGGAGAAAAATAATCGGACACTAAAAGTTTATGAAATGAGTGGAAAACGATACAATGATATGCCAACTATCATGATGAAAGGTAAGTGGCTAGAAAAGTTTGGATTCAAGGTATTATGTGCAAAGAGATAAACAATTTATATCACCATCTTATGTTTATAAAAAAATAGATGATAGAGTGCTATCTGTTATGCAGTACATTATAGACGAAATTGAAAATGGGAAATATAACAACAAAAGAACTGAAAAAGAAAAAATTAAACAGGTTGTTGAAGAAAGAAATCTAACATTTTTTATGAACAACACAAAATGGAAAGAACTTATTGATTCCATCATGGAGAAAATGAGAGGCATCCCAATAAAATACAAGACGGTTTTTGATGAAGAAGAGCCTAGCATGTATTGGACGATAGATGCTGATGAACATTTTTTTATATGAATATGAGTATTGTTGAATGGTTTAAAATTGGAAGTGAATTTGAAAAAATGTTGGTCAAGGGAGTTTGATTGAGCCAAAGATATGTGTTACTGACAAAAAATCAGAAATAGAATGCATTCTTAATAAATTTAACATTACTTATAAATATGATGATATTGAAAAATGTTTTACTATTTTTGGATACAGATAATGAAAAATGCAGTAATATATAAACTAACAAATTTTAGCTTGTCGGATTGTCTAAAATAGTGAATTAAGCAGATATGTTTCCACGAACTGAAAATCATATAAAAATAGGATTGATATTTTATCAAGAACTATGAAAACGGAAAAATGTGTCATTGTAAGCTATGGTATCAGCTCGTGCCAGGCTGTATCCAAAGCAGTGACGTAAAAATCCTCGCCAGGTGTCAAATTCCGCTCCACATCAAAGTCACAGGTGTGTACCTTGGCATAAGTGATTTTTTTCCTGCCATACCTGTCAAAAAGAACCATGGAATTTCGAGAAGCCTCATCATATTTTTCAAGCAGAGTAATTCCCACCGCCATCTCCAGTTCCTTCGCCAGTTTCCCGAAAGAATTAACAAAATCACAATCTGCTGGGATTGCTTCCTCCTTCCATTCCTCAACTGGTCTGTCATATATCTGATATCCATTACTCCACATTTCGGGAAATAATGCAATATCAGCACCCATTTCTTTTGCTTTTTTACATGCTTCTATTCCTTTTGTCAAATTGTCCTTTAAAGTGCCGCATGGTGCTATTTGCAGCAACGCAATTTTCAACGAATTCACAATTACTTTCCTCCTTACACATTTAAGCAGATATTCACAATCCGTTTCACTACTTGCTCGCAACCTTCACATCTCACTTCTTCAAAGATTTCTTTTTTAGTTTTAAAGTAATCTGCCTCTGCTCCGCTATATCCTGAAAAATCTTTACTGCTTTAGCTGATTTCTCTTTTAGCGGAAGGTCGGACATTTCTATTACATCCTTTATCTGCTGCATTATTGTTCTCAAATCCGCAATATCCAACAGATTTACTGCCAGACAAAAAAAGGTCTTTTTTCTTCCATCATTATAATTGCTTAAAAGAAGTTTTAGAAACTCCGCCTTTTCTTTCTGCTCTGTGCTGTATGCTTCTACTCCGATTTTCTCTGCCTTCGCCAAATCCTTCATTTGATTTTGATGTGTAATAAAAGAATCATATTCATCAATTCCCTCATATTTTTCACAAGGGAACTCAGAGCATTGACTGCAGTATTCTACTTTCTCATGTACTAAGCTGCATTTTGCTATTTTACAGGACTGATTACCCTCTCCTCCGCCGCATCCGGGACAATATCCATCTACATGCATTGAACACAAACCACAATTCAATCCACATAGTGAAAGAAAACTATCTTTCCGCACAAAACCTTTCAATTATGATTCACCCCTATTTCATGACTTTTCATCACAAAAAGAATTTAAAATTTCACCTAATTTTTCCGGTGCATCTATGTTTACCTCATGTCCTGCGTTTTCTATTATTTTCAGTTCTGCCTGAGGAAGAAGTTTAGCTAATTCCGATGATGCTTTTTTATTCGCCTTATCCTTTTCCCCACAAATAACAAGTACCGGACACTTTAATTCCTGAAAATTCTGACGAAAATCCAAATCCATCATAGATTTCGACAGCTTAATAGCATCCTGTTTTGCAAGCCCCATCATATCGAACATTTTTTGTGGCATAAAATGAAAAACAGCATTTTGAAATTTCAATAATCCTTTTGGCATAATATATTGTGTACCAATCAATACTGCTGACTTTACTTTTTCAGGATTTTCGATACTGTACTGTAATGCAAGAACGCCGCCTAAGGACAATCCACAAATGACAAATGGTTCGTAAAAGCCCCTGCCGTATTCTGAAAAAGCCTCATACAGATTCGCATAGGTTACTTCCTTTCCCTGCAGTAACTCAAACAAATTCGGGCAGATTATGTTTTCTTTTTCTCCCATGCAGGAGGCAATGGTTTTATCCCAGCTTGAAGCCGTCTGTCCCAAACCATGAAGGAATATATATTTCATATCATTTACCACCTTTGCCAATATCCATAAACAGAGCGCTCTGCTATCTTAATTATGCACTTATTCGACAAACTTCCAACCTTTTGCCAAAACGTTCATTTTTCTTACCCCACCTCGGTAACACCAAACAAATTTCAGTCCATCCAAACAGAAAAACACAACTTCATCTCTGTCCAAAATCGCTGAAACCCTTTGATTTAGCGGTCTTTCTTGGAAAGCAAGACAACCGTCTCGACATGCACCGTTTCATTATAAACAAAAAAGAACCAACCCAAATAACTCAGATTAGTTCTTTTACATTTTCAAATTAATTATGAAATTTTACATATACAGACCTTTTACAGTTCCTTATTTTCCCATCGTATCAAAGAACCTACGATACAGACTGCCATAATACCTGCTGTCAAAATCAAAAACGAAATACCTATTCCATGCAATGATACCTCATATACATCAAAATATCGCAGTGGTGTCAGATAATCCATAAAATGAATCCCTGTGTATTCTGCTATAATTGCAATCGTATACACCACCAACACAAAACACCCACCAATCCGAACTGCTGCTTTATAAGTTTTCATAAAGCTTGCAATGAAAAGCCCTGCTGCATAAAATATTACCTGTGTCAGGAACATTCCTATGGTTGTTGTAACTTCTGCACCAGCCTGTTCTAAACCTCCTGCCGGAAGAATAATCATAGTATAATTACATATCCCTGTAAAAACTACAAAAGTCAAAAGATTCAAAACAGATGCTGCCACTTTAGATAATACAATATCTTTCCTGCTGACAGGTTTTGTAAACAAATATGCAGAAGTTCCCTGTTTTACTTCCTTCGCAATACAGGAAATTCCCAGATACATGGCATAAGCAAATGCCAAAATTCCTGTCCAAAAGTAAAGGCATGTATACCATCCCAACGCTGTATTCAGATCGGTTTTTACACCAAACATAATCATAAGCAGACGTGGAAACTGACTTACTGTCTGTGCCATCTCATCAATACTGCTTTTCAATGATAAAAATTCAAAATAGCAGAAACCACATAGCAACAGCATAATCGCCAGCCAAATAATCAGTATTTTCCTCGTTTGGCGCAGTTCTTTTTTTATCAATGTTTTCATAATGCCCCCTCCTTTTATACCCGGAACTGAATATCTTTTTTCAGGAAATGCCTGTATGCGATAATCATGAATAACGCAAACAACACAAGATACCATATTAAATAATCTATTTCATAGAATCCATTCTGTGAAATTTTAGCTCCACTGAAAAAAGAATACGGAGATAAAAAACTGATTCCTTTGCTGCTGACAATATTCGAAAAACTGTTAATACAATATTCTACTAAAATAACAAGACCTGCCGTCAGAAGCGGACTTCTGTTGTTAGAAAAGATTGTTCCAACCAACATCCCCATTGCTGCGAAGAGCAGAGTCACCCAAAGCAGGGACATGGAAACAAGGAAAAATTCGCCCCACGGTCCCTCTGGGCGGGACAGTACCATTGCCAGCCATGAGGCAATCACATATATCACTCCCACAATCACGACCCCCACAAAAACTGTTCCTGCCTTTGCCCAGAAGATTTCTTTTCTGGTGTGCGGTTTTGTATAAAGATATTCCGATGTTTTTTCCTCAAATTCTTTTGTATGTATGGAAATCCCAAAGTGTAATCCGAAAATACCCGATGCAATCATAAAGAAGCTCGTCAGGAAAGAATAAATTCCCATGGGTGATGTCAGATGCTCCATGGATACGCCCACACTTTTATAAAAATCATTGTTACCTAATGTTTCAAAAAGTTCGTTTGATGATTGTGATACATCCATAAAACTGTAATAAGCAGGTGTCATCATGAGAATAAATACTGCAAGAGTGATTGCCCAGCCAAGAATGTATTTCTTATGCCTTTTCAGTTCATATTTGAAAATTGTCATAACCGACACCTCCTATTCATAATAATGCAGGAAGATTTCTTCAAGAGAAGGTTCTTCCATCAGCACATCCTCAAGAGAAAGCATATGAATCTTATCCATGATAAGAGTGATATTTCCGTTATACATAAAAGAAATCTCTGTTTTTCCCGCATTTTCTGTATAGTTTGCAACTCCTGGGATATTAAAGTAGTCCTGTGCTATCGGTTTTTCTACAGTCAAGGATATCTTTTTATAGCCCTTTTCCCGAAGTTTTTTAATGGATTGAATATCGACCAATTTCCCTTCTTTTAGAATTGCTACTCTGTCACAAAGCTTCTGCACCTCGCTCAGAACATGGGAAGAAAGAAAAATAGTTGTTCCATTCCCATTCTCTTCTTTCAATATTTCATAAAACTCCTGTTGAATCAGTGGATCAAGACCACTAGTTGGCTCATCCATAATCACCAGCTTAGGAGATGTCATCAATGCAGAGACAATTCCTACTTTTTTTCTGTTTCCAAGAGACAAATCTGCAATTTTACGTGATAAATCCAGATTCAGACGTTCTGCCAGTTCATACATCTTTAACTCACAATTCATTCCGTACAAATCAGCAGTGTATTGTAAAAGCTCCTTCACTTTCATGTTTTCATAATAGCTGTCTTCACTAGGGAGATAGCCAAGGTCCTTTGCGATTACACTAGCCTGAGTCTGACAATCAAGTCCAAATATTGTTGCACTCCCTCCTGTAGGACGAATCAGCCCCATCAGAGTACGGATTGTTGTGGATTTTCCTGCACCGTTCGGTCCAATAAATCCGAAGATTTCCCCCTGGTTCACAGAAAAACTTAAGCTGTCGATTCCTCTGTGTTTTCCATAATGCTTTGTCAATTCGTTTAAAATAATCATCTGGTCGCTCATAAAAGATACTCCTCCTTATAAAAATTGTTCCGCAATACTGCAATATTCTTTTCAAATTCATCCATCACGGTATCAAAATCAAACACTTCTTCATTACGATAACGAGCAGCATATCCCTCTGCCATCAAAAGCAGCATTTTGAAAACCGGCTCCGCATCGGCAGGATTTTTGAATTTTAATGTATCCCTCTTCCTCAGAACCAATGCATCTCTGTATTTTCCGACTTCATCCAGCATAACTGTCAGGATTCCACTCACTTCTGGGGATTTTTCCTCACACACACTGGTAATAAACGGAATAATAAAAGGCTGTTTTTTTAAGCTTACTGTTTCCATCCGACTGGAAGCCAAAATCCGGTCAAACAAATCTGACTCTGCATCAAGAGCTGTTTTATCAAATATTTCTGTTATCAGTTTTTTACAGTATTCAAGCAAGAAAATATATAATTGTTTTTTGCTGCCGAAATACTGAAAAACGGATGCTTTAGAAATATGTGCAGCTACAGCAATATCATTAATTGAAGCTTTCTCATACCCAAACTTTCCAAAACACTGTAGTGCTGCATTGATAATCGTCTTTTGTTTTTTTTCTGAAAGTGCTAAAAATTTGTCCATTCTATCTTTTCCCTCCTAACTATAGCGACTTCAATATCCTCCTTTGGCTCGTATCCTTCAAAATGCTCATTAACCGAATCGGTTATCTTACATCCACAATACCACAAATAACCGATTCGGTCAATACTTGTTCCAAATATAAATCACCAAATTACAAGAGTCCCTTTCTTCCTTGAAAATGCTAAAAAAAAAGCATCTCCGAAGAGATGCCCGAAATTTATAATCCAAATTGCTTAATTACTGAGTAAAGCTGTTTTATTTGAAATTTTTTCCTGAATTGCGGAAACAGTATCCTGAATTAAATAATTTGTTGTGTCTATAACATTTGACTCATATTCTCCAATATTATGGAATTGTTCCCACATTACTTCCACTAAGTCCGTATTTGTTTCTTTATCTAATTTTGTACGCTCAACCGCTCGTTTCATAGTTTCTTCTTTACTTGCCCTCAAAATGATATAGTGTATTTCATAACCCTCCTGAACGATGTTTAACCACGGTTTCAAAAACCACGGGCCAATAATCCCGTCCACAATCACATCATATCCGCCGCGTACATAGCACTTTGCTGCTTCCAAAAAAGCCTCAATCACAATCATATTCTGCTCATTTGATTCCGGCAAATACGGCGGTATCGCACCTTTACTAAGATAATGATAAAAATCATCTGTATGCATATGCACAGATTTTTCCATACTGGATTCTTTCGCAACAATAGCTGATATCGTGGTCTTTCCGGTTCCCGGCGAACCTGTGATGATAACAATCCTTCCCTGTTTCATAAATGCCCCTCCTCCAATACCCTTTCTATCGTAGTTATTCAATAGGCAAATTGTGCTGTTTCAAAAAAGAAAGCTTATCCCAATATCCTCTCTGAAACAGAATTTTCCCATTCACTACATGGAAAAATCCGCATCCACGCAGTCCCAACGGGTCTTTCCATTCTAAAATCGCCCATTGTCCGTCTTCAAAAATATTTTCTACAATGGCAGTCATATCCGCTGTAGAAAATTCTGCCGTAAACATTTCTCTGATTGCTTCAATTCCAATCACAGGATCGTTTGTTACCTGATGATTGGTTGCGTTATCATGGTACAAACTCACGATTGCGTCAACATCGTGGTCATTAAAGGCATCTACCCATTTACATACTACTTCTTTTGGTCTTAACATCATTATTTCCTCCGTCGTTTTTATCTTCTATAATTATTTCTAGTAAAAGGATATCTAATCTCTTCTTTTGTCAGCAATTTATACTTATACGGATGACGGTATGCATTCCCATGCACTTCGCTTTCACGATACCTGCGAAGCTGCTCCAAATTAAGCTTTGCAATATAAATTCCTTCTGCTCCATCCGCCTGTAAAATACAAGTATCCCGTGAGCCTTCCAGTTCCGGGAGATAAACCACACCATCAAAAACACTGGAACCACCATTGCAGTCGGGAACTGTTTCCGGGTAATTGCAGGTGGCAATGGCAAGCTTATTTTCATATGCCCTTCCCCTAAGCTGTGACAAACGGTTTATCTCCATGGGACAGGCATTAGGAACAAGAATCAGTTCTGCTCCTTTCAGCATCAGAATCCTTGCACTTTCCGGAAATTCTCTGTCGTAGCAGATCATTGCCCCGACTTTCACCTCCCCACATGTTGAGAGTGTCGTATTGATGACAAGAGTTGCACACACTAAGTAAATAAAGTGTAGAAATAAAAGGCTTATTCAACTGCTATCGTTAAAAGGTATAGGTGGGCTGGAATAAGCCTTGTTTTTTGGACTATAAAATAGGTGTGTGGAAACTTATCGACAGCAAAAGGTCGACAAGACAGAATGGATATTTGCAAAAATGCACCCACCTGCACCCACCTTTAAAAGATAATAGTAGGTTGATAATAGACTAAAAATAGGTTAAAATAAGACTAATTAAAGGAGGCGTATTTATGAAGGGGAAATGTATATTTTTAGATACATATGTCTTACAGCAGGATATGCGAATAAGGTTACCTAAAGCAGTTTTATCCAATTTGAATATTCAAAAAGGAAAAACAAAGTTTGATATATATTTAGATTCAGAAAGTGAATGTTTATTGCTAAAAATACATGATGAGGATGGTGAAAATTAGTGGATAAAATTCAAGCGATTTCGTTATTTAGCGGTGCAGGAGGAATGGATGTAGGATTTGAGAATGCAGGAGTGTCTGTGTTACTGGCTAATGAAATTGTAAGTGATGCTAGTGAAACATATCGTGCCAATCATCCACATACAAGGATTATTAACGATGATATTAACAACATAATTAATACTTTAGATAAGTATTATGGGATTGATCTTGTTTTTGGTGGACCACCGTGCCAAGGGTTTTCAGTGGCGGGGAAAATGAATCCTTCTGATGAGAGGAGTAAATTAATTTTTACTTTTTTGGATGCCGTAAATAAAGTACAACCTAAAATGTTTGTAATGGAGAATGTTAAAGCTTTAGGTAAGTTAGACAAATGGAGTTCGGTTAGAACAAAATTTTTAGATAAAGCCAAAGCAATGGGGTATAGATGTGAGCTTTATATTTTAAATGCAATTGAATATGGGGTGCCTCAAAAACGTGAAAGAGTGTTCTTCATAGGAATAAAAGATTGTAAAGATGATAATTTTGAATTTAATATTCGAAATCTTTTACAGAAGCAAAAAAATCAAGCTCCTTTCATAAGGGAAACTCTAAAGGATCTTGGTAAAGCAGGAACTAAGGTTAATCCAAATACTTGTACGGCAAAAATTACTTTTGCTACTAAGCCGATTATGAGAAAATCTCCATATGCAGGTATGTATTTTAATGGTCAGGGAAGACCTATAAATGTTGATGAATATTCGAATACACTCCCTGCCTCAATGGGAGGAAACAAAACCCCTTTTGTAGATGAAGACTATTTATATGGAAACTCGGAAAGTGATTGGGTAGTAAATTATCATAAAGGGCTTATGGAAGGAACTATAGAACCTGAATTTGTGGAAGCTCCCAAAAGATTGAGAAGAATTACGATCAAAGAAGCTGCTAGAATACAAACATTCCCAGATGATTATATTTTTTGTGGAAACAAAGGTAAGATTTATACTCAAATTGGTAATGCGGTTCCTTGTAAATTAGCTGAAGCTGTCGCCAAAGCGATAATGGAGTATTTAAAAAAATATTGCTAGTGTTATAGAGGAGCATAAAAAATGCTCCTCTATTGATATAAAGAGGCTGTAAAAAATTTACTGATGTAATTCTTGCCATTTTATTTTTACAATTTCCGCAGTATTTATATCAGATATATAATTGTTCAAGTCGAAATAGAAATTTTTCCTGGCTAGAGGTGTCATTCGTTGTAAAGTATCTGACATCCACTCAAAAATATTCCAATAATAGTATACTATGTCTTGATAATTATAGTTTCCCATATATAAAGATAGATTACTTTTTGTCATTTCTTTAGGACAATCTTCTTCACGGCAGATCACAATTACCTCATTTACATTATTTCCATTATTATCATTATATATATGGATGCAGTCATATGAATCACGGATTCTAGCTATGTCAAAAGGTTTAACGGTGATTTCATAGACTTTATAAATTATGCCGTCAATAGATTCTTCATTAACATCACCAGGTTTTTTGCTAGTGGTACTTGTAACAGAAGCTCTATCTTCTTCTCCAGTAACTATTACTCCAGTATTCATAGCAAGATGAAAGTTTTTTAGAAGATAAGCTGCTATCTTTTGTGGAGTATTTCCCGAATCAGGGACTTTTGTAGTTAATTCATAACAAAGCTTATATAGAAATAGAGGATCAGAAGAAGGTTCCACATTAACACTAAGGGCTTCTATGCGTTTGGATTCTCCAATTAATTTACGAATCAATGAAACAGAAACATCATCAATTATTGTTTTATCTGATTCGAGTAAATTTACCAAGTTAACAACTTCTTCAGCGACATTAGAAGGTCTGCGCTGAGTAGCCCAAGTCATGTCTAAGCCTACAGTTGCTTTAGCGACATTCAAAGGACCAGACTTTCTATGTGGAATTTCTTTATTGATTAAAAATTCTTTTATAGGTCCTTCATATATTGCTCTGGGATTACAATCATATAAGCCCATAGAGGCTTTGAATGATGAATCTAATTTCATTCCTACAATTACTACGAGTAAAATTTCTCTGAATCCCCATGCACTTGTGGTAAATAGTTTGTTTAATGAATTGCTATATTTCGATTCATCAACTAAATAATCATCATTGATTGCATTTGCATAAATACTATCTAAAATAGATGATACTTTTTTATTTCTTTCATTTGTCGTGCTCATTTTATTTAACTCCTTAACGATTTTTTGTGTATTAGGTTAGTGTTTAATAATTACCTTAAAGTGATGACCTTATTTAATGCAGATGCATAATAGCCATTGATTGGATGTTACTGTTCATCTTCCTCATCTATAAACTTTGTTTCTAAAATATCTTCAATGCCACATTTAAGAACTTTACATATTTTTAGTAAAACATCTGTTGTTAGATTATCTCCACGACCTAGTTTTGCAATTGTGTTAGAACTAACGCCACTTTGTATTCTTAAATCTTCACGTGTCATGTTTTTAGTTAGTAGTATGTGCCATAGTTTTTCGTAAGTTATTTTCATATTGTCTCCCAATCTATTTATGTTCAGCGTTTACAACGTCATTAAGAAAACCATATCTCCCAGAGTTTGGATTTCTTGTAAATTCTATTACATTGATGCCTTTATCAGGACAATGCTCTGGTACGAAAGGTAACTCATCCTTCTGTTCAATCATAATTATTTGTCTATTATGATTCTGTTTGAGAATAAATTCTAGGAAACCTTGCTTAACTGAGTTAATTGCTTCCACGTATTCTGCTTCAGATAATTGAGTTAAGGCAGAGTCAATTGCAAAGAAGTTAGGGGAGTACCCATTTCTTTCTAATATGAAGCTATGCATTGAATAGGATACTAAAGCATTTAGTATTGCACAGTATCCACCACCCATACTAGAAGCTTTGTTTATATTATCAATTTCAATGTCGAATGATTTCATGTTAAGTCTAGCTGAAGAAGCGCCTCCAATTTTTGATTTTTCTAAAGCGTATTTTAATTTTTCTTCAAATGCTTGTATTAACTGAAGGTCGAATTGACTAAATATGTTGTACTTGTTGATTGCTTCATCTTCTTTAGTTTCTTGAATAAATAAATCTGTACCAAATTCAGTTTCAATCTCCTTTAATGAAGCTAATTCAAAATGCATTTGCATTATTTTTAGATGTTTATTTAGTTCTTCATTAAAGGTATCTAATTTCGGTTTTAAAGAAGAGTTAATATAATCATCCAAATCAGCTTTTGATTTTTCTAATTCAATAATTTTCTTTTCAACAATTTCTTTTTTCTTTAAAGCACTGCTCTGTGCATTTTCCAGATTAACAAGGTGCGATTTTAGATTGTTTAATTCTGAAACAGCAGATTCAATGTAATCCTTTTTAGGAGGATTTTTTAATTCATTATTGCAGAAAGGACAGTTTTTATGAGGTATTATGTCTATAGATGCAGTTTGACCATCTATAATAAACTCCAACCTTCGTATATCTGATTTATACTGGTTATTTAATGACTCAAAGTTTCTGAGTAAGGTATTAGTTTCAGAAAGTAATGAGTTATTATTGTACAAGTCATTTAGTAATTCTTTACCTTTATCATTTGCTTCATTTAATTGTTCTTGAAGAATATTTATCTCTGCTTGCAGAGAATCAACTAGTCGTTTTGAATCTTGTACATCATGATTGGGTAGTTTCTTTTCTATAGATTCCTTTTTAGCAATTAGTTGATCCTTTTTGGAACGAATATACATAATTATTGCTTCACGTTTGGCCTTGCTTATAGTAGGGTCTTCTTGTTTTTTTACATCATTGGCATCTAATCCTGTTAATAGAAATAGAAGGGCAGAAGCTGATGGAGTTCTACCTCTTTGATCGGGCATTAAAAGAGCAGAAGTCTCTCTATCAATATCCTTTTGTTTCATAAGGAATAGATGTAATATAGTTCTCCAAGTTAATTTTTGAGTTTTACCTGCTTGAGATGCTAATAATTTATGAGTTGTATCTATACCTATTAAATAAAGTAAAATATCACTAATGTTTTTCTTTGCTTTGTGGTCAGCGCTATAAAATCCACAATCAATATTTGATATACCACTGATAACTTCAATTTTGGTAGAACCAATTTCTCTTTTAAGTGTTAGACTACCATTATCCGAATCCAGTAACAATTCAATATGAGTATATCCGTTATTGTTATCTACAATTTTTGATGGTTTATCTGACTTAGGTGTAAATCCAAAAACATAATCAATACAGTCCATGATTAAACTTTTACCTGTATTAGATGGGCCTATGATTAAATTAACTCTGTCTGAAAAATCAATAGTAGAAGGAGAATGGCCTCCTCCAGATACTGTTAATCGTTTTATTATGAATCCATTCATGTTAATCCTCCAATGAATCAATAGAGTTATAAAGAATAGTAGAATGTAGTTCTATAAAATTCAGATTAGGATACTCACTCATTATAGATTTTATTGCATTTCTATATTCATTACTGTATCTATCGTTGATGGCATCTGCTATTCTTTTCCCTTGGGGTGAGATGGAATAGCTGTATCCGTTATTATTAGAAATAAAATCTACGGATGATTCTAAAACTAATGTTTTTAATGCTAGAGAAATGGACCTTGATTTTGCAGAAAACTCGCTATGTCTAAATATTCCATACCCATGTAAATTTTCATCAGAAATTCCATAATCATTACCATATATGGCAATGAAATCAATAGATGTAATTTGTGATTCATTCAATGGAATATCATTGAGTACATCCAGTAATAACAGTATACGAAGAGAAGATTCAAAAACAGATCCAAATAGTTCTTTTTTAGCCATTTTATTTCACCCACCTAAGCTTGCCGTCATTTACTAAATGATGACAAACGCCTTTCTGTATTTTATTACTTATCCAATAAGGTGACTGGCTTAGTAAATAATTTCTATATTGTAGAGTTGAGGCTTGCTCCATGACAGATAGCATTTTTTCATATCCGTTAGCGTACTTTTTCCTATTTGTATCTTTAACTCCATCAAGCGTTTCTTCCTTTAGAACGTCAAATTGATTGGACAGATTATCAGCATCCAATTCTAATAAACTGCGTTCAATAGAAACTGCGGCATAGAAATCAATCCTGCGATCATTTAAATCGTCTTCGTAGTCAGGATAATGCGGAAGATCCTTATTAGAAAAATTTTTAACTGCTTCTGCATCACCATATGCTGCATAAAGTTCCTGAATATATGGTGATTCGATGGGAGAAGCAATATCTGGTACTTGAACAAATATTGGGCGGGGTAAAGAGGCAACTTTTGTATTAATATCCTTTATTAAATTAAGACTTTCTTCGAAGGGGGAGGAGGTCTTTTTTTTCGCTTTGGATTTCTTAGCAATAGACAGAAAAATCGATGCTAAAAGCTCATAACATTCGATGTCGGGAGCAGAACCAGTTAAACCGTTATTTTGTAACCATTCACATATGTCTGTATAAGAATCAGATTTTTCAATGCATTCATGAACCCACTGAATATATTTGTCTATATCTTTATTTTCAAAGAGAAACAAGGCATCCTTTTTACTGATAGAGTTTCCATTTATATATCTTGCCTGAGTATCAGGCATATTGTCTAAAATTTTACAATTATCCATAACAGAGTCTTTTATAAAATTTCCAATCATGTCTACAAAAAAATCTGCATCGTTTTTTCCGAAGGAAAAATATGGTTTTAGTCCTTGTGCATAATCTTTGAATTCCACGAAATAACCTCCTTTCATTATTTCTTCCGCAAGCTTCCGAATGCTTCCGTAAGTTCCTGAATTCAAATAGGTCGAATTGGTAGGATATAGGTATAGAAATTCTAATATTTTCTATTAAAAATATTATATCAGAATTCTTGGCAATAAACAAGAAACTCTGTGCAAAGAGGGAGGTGACATAAATGGTAAAGAATTCAAAACAGACTTCTAAACGAGTTGCTTCTAAAGCAAGTTCAATTCTTAGAGATGGTCGTTATGGAAGTAAAGCAAAGTCTGTAGCTGGTAGTGCACTAGCACAAACCAAAAAAGGCAGGTAGGTGCCAAAAAGTACTAGTAACTCTTTTATAAATAGTACTTTGCAAATTAGGGGGGGTTTAGAAAACTCACTTACTAAGCAGTGACTGATTAATAATCGGCCTGCACAACTAAATTATCACAGAGCCTGATTAGCTATAGGGCGATGGGATACATCATACGGCACTCACGGATTTATTCGTGGGG
The DNA here is from genome assembly GCA_050908895.1 of Eubacteriales bacterium KG125. GTDB lineage: Bacteria > Bacillota > Clostridia > Peptostreptococcales > Anaerovoracaceae > S5-A14a. The sequence goes on from CP171222.1 coordinate 933,340, forward strand.
TGCTATGTGAGGTACCTCTATTTTTCTATGGCTATTTTTAGGCAAGGAGTCGGTGCTTCATATAGCATCGGCTCTTTTTGTATCCCTTCGTCCTACTGCAATCAGCAGAAAGGCAGGGATTTCAAATGAAAATTCGTAAAACAAGACAAGATGAGCGTGGAGTATATAAATACTCATATCAAGTAAGAGCAGAAAATGGTGAGTATGTAACAGAAACGGTAGTACTTAGACCGGGAGAAAATGGTGTAACTGAGATGGACATTAAAAGACTCCATGCACTGGATGATAGTGAGGTTTATTACAATTGTAAGAATCTTAGACCGGAAAGAAGTGATGAAGAAAAAGAAAGAATTAAGGCGTTCAAAAAAGAGTATGTTCAAAAATTCAAACTTCAACATGGTTATGAACCAAATAAGGACGCTATCAAAGATGCTGTCAGCGAGGCTTTTCCATCAAACTACAATCTATCTTTAGATTTTGCTTTTGAAAATGAGATTGATGAAGACAAGTCCAGCGTTATTGCAGCAACAGCAGTTCCATTTGATGACAAGTTTGAATGGTCAGAGGAGATGGAAGATATAAGGGAACTTCTATCAGATAAACAGCGGGAGGTTCTTGATCTTAAGTTTATTGACGGATACACACAAAAGGAAATTGCAGATATGCTTGGCGTAACCAAGATGGCAATAACAAAGAGACTGGCATCTGCGTATGATGTAATCAGAAAAAACATGAAAAGATAAAAAATTTTTAGGCAGGGTTTACTACCTTGCCTTTTTCTTTGCCTGTGATTTGTAAGGGAGCATACGAGCCCTACAGAAAGGAGGCAAAGCTATGAAACACAAAGTCGTAATTAATGTAACAAATGAAGAGGGAAAAAAGACACCTGTGCTTAAAGGTGCAATCAGAAAACTTCCATCAAAAATTATTAAGTGGCTGTTTGGAGATTATACACAGGTCTATCTTCTTAAGCCCGGAGAAACCGTTGAATCTGTAGATGTCAAAGAAGTATTAAAAGGAGAAATGTAATCATGAAAAAAGAAGTAATTAAAAACATCATCACAGACTTAGAATCGCTCGTGAAAAATCTAAAGGATCTGATAAAAGATGAAAAGGAAGAAAAAGTACCGAAGTCAAAAGAGGTAAAACTGGAAGACCTAAGGGCTGTACTTGCTACCTTAAGTCAGCATGGGAAGACTGCAGAGGTTAAAGAGCTGATTGTAAAGTTTGGCGGAACGAAGTTATCTGATGTACCAAAGGAAAACTACAGTCAGCTATTAAAAGAAGCGGAGGAAATCAAAATTGACTAGACAGAAGGTGAATTGTACCAAAGGTGCAAGAGAGGCTGGCCTGGGCCACGCAATTTTATCTTCATCAAGTTCCCATAGGTGGCTTAACTGTACACCAAGTGCTGTGCTTGAACTAGAGTTTGAAAATACCAGTTCATCTGCAGCCGAGGAAGGAACGGCAGCACACGCCTTTTGTGAGCATAAGCTGAAAAAGGCATTGAAGATGCGAAGTAAAAGACCTGTATCTGATTATGATTCCGATGAAATGCAGGAATGTACTGATGCCTATGTGGATTTTGTTTTGGAGCAATATGAATTAGCCAAGCAGAAATGTAAGGATCCGGCTATTTTGATTGAACAGAAAGTGGATTTTTCAGAGTATGTCCCAGATGGATTCGGAACGGCAGACTGCTTGATCGTTTCAGATGATACGCTTTCCATAATTGACTTTAAGTATGGACAGGGAGTTCTTGTGGATGCCTATGAGAATTCACAGATGAAATGTTATGCACTTGGAGCACTGGCAATTTATGAAAGCCTATATGACATAAAGGAAGTCAGTATGTCAATCTTTCAGCCTAGAAGAGAAAATGTGTCTACTTGGATAATTGCTACAGAAGAACTAAAGAAGTGGGCAGAGGAAGTCCTAAAACCTAGGGCAGAGCTTGCTATTAAAGGCGAGGGAGAATATTGCTCAGGTGATTGGTGCAAATTCTGTAAGGCTGCAGTTAGGTGTAGAGCAAGAGCTGAAGAAAAGCTAAAACTTGCAAAGGATGAGTTTAAATTGCCACCACTATTAACAGATGCTGAAGTAGAAGAAATCCTAGTGGTTATTCCGGATTTGACTTCATGGGCAAATAGCATCTTAGCATACGCTACAGATATGGCAGTTAATCACGGTAAAGAGTGGGATGGTTTTAAGGTTGTAGAGGGTAGGTCTGTAAGAAAGTATAAGGATGAGGAGTCTGTAATCGAAAAAGCAAAAGAAAACGGATATACCGATATCTTTAAAACCAGTCTTATTACTCTTACCGAAATGCAAAAACTAATGGGAAAGAAGAAATTTGAGGAAATTCTAGGGGACCTCATTATCAAACCACCTGGAAAACTGACACTTGTACCAAACTCGGATAAGCGTCAGAAAGTAAATGTAACAAATGCTAAAAACGAATTTAATGAAATAACGGAGGAAAATTAAAATGGCAAATATTAGTAGAACAAAGGTAATCACAGGAAAAGACACAAGACTTTCATATTTTAACGGCTGGGAGCCAAAATCAATCAATGGAGGACCTGAGAAGTATAGTGTATCTCTTCTTATTCCAAAAGATGATAAAGAAACAATTACGGCAATTGAAAAGGCGATTGATGCTGCAATCGAAGAAGGAATTGGTAAGTTTGGTGGAAAGAAACCAAACAAGGCTGCTATTAAATTACCTCTTCGTGATGGAGATATTGAGCGTGATGATGAGGCCTATAAGGGTCATTATTTCATCAACGCAAATAGCGTGACAGCACCTCAAATTGTAGATAAAGCTGTAAAACCAATCCTTGATAGAAGTGAAGTATATTCAGGTTGTTATGCTCGTGTATCCATAAGCTTTTATGCCTTTAACTCAAATGGTAATAAAGGTATTGCCTGCGGTCTTGGAAATATTCAAAAGATTAGAGATGGTGAGCCACTTGGTGGAAGAAGTAATGCTGCTGATGATTTTACAAGCCTAGAAGATGATGACTTCTTGGCATAGGAGGTCATTATGACATTAATTGATTGGTTTATCGCTATTTTCATCGGCACATGGCTCTTCGATTTTGTAGCAAAAACACTGGTAAGTCTTTATCTAGACATCAGAGAAAAGATAAATGGAAAGTAGTAAGGTGGGTGGCACTAATCTGCCACCCTTATTTTTATTGGAGGTGATGAAGATGGATAACATCTCTATAGATATTGAAACCTATAGCAGCGTAGACCTTAAAAAATGTGGTGTATATAAATATGCCGAATCCGATGATTTTGAAATACTCTTATTTGCTTACAGCATTGATGGGAGTGAAGTTAAAGTCATAGATTTAGCAAAAGGAGAGGAAATCCCTGTTGAAATATTGGATGCTCTTACCAATGAAAACATAAGTAAATGGGCATTTAATGCACAGTTTGAAAGGATTTGTTTATCAAGATTTTTAAGGGATAAAGGTATTAGTTTAGATCCATTTTATGATAATCATGAACTTAGTACATCAATGGCGATGTTTTTAAATCCTACTTCTTGGAAATGCACCATGATTTGGTCAGCCACACTGGGACTTCCATTATCCCTTGAAGGAGTAGGTGCTGTGCTAGGACTTGATAAGCAGAAATTAAGCGAAGGTAAAAACCTAATCAAGTATTTCTGTGTACCTTGTACTCCAACAAAAACTAACGGAGGAAGAACAAGGAATCTGTACTTTCATGATGAAGAAAAATGGGAACAATTCAAATCATATAACAAGCGTGATGTGGAAGTGGAGATGGGAATTCAAGCAAAACTATCAAAGTTTCCTGTTTCAGAAGACATATGGGATGAGTTTTATTTAGACCAGGAAATCAATGATAGAGGCATTGCTATTGATCCTGTACTTGTTGAATCAGCGATAGAAATCGATAGTAATGTTAGAGAAAACATTATGAAAAAACTTGTAGATATTACAGGACTTGAAAATCCTAACTCAGTTCTTCAGATGAGAACTTGGCTATCAGAACATGGACTTGAGATGGAGTCTTTAGGCAAAAAGGAAGTGGCAAAAGAACTAAAGACTGCATCAGACGAACTAGTAGAGGTTCTTACTTTAAGACAGCAGTTATCCAAGTCATCTGTAAAAAAATATACAGCCATGAAAAATGCTGCCTGCACAGATAATAGGGAAAGAGGAATGTTTAGATATTATGGTGCGAATAGAACCGGAAGATTTGCAGGAAGACTTGTTCAGTTACAAAACCTACCACAAAATCATCTACCAGACCTAGCTGAAGCAAGAGCACTTGTAAGAGAGAGAAATGTGGATGCACTTGAAATGCTATATGAAGATATCCCAGATACCTTATCTCAACTGATTAGAACAGCCTTTGTATCACAGAACAATAACAAATTTATTGTAGCTGACTTTTCAGCCATTGAAGCGAGAGTCCTTGCATGGCTTGCAGGAGAAAAATGGAGAATGAAGGTCTTTGAAGAAGGTAAAGATATCTACTGTTCATCGGCTAGTCAGATGTTTGGCGTTCCTGTTGAAAAGCATGGGGTAAATAGCCACCTTAGACAAAAAGGAAAAATCGCAGAACTAGCACTTGGCTATGGTGGTTCGGTAGGTGCCTTAAAAGCTATGGGAGCACTTGATATGGGACTTACAGAAGATGAACTTCAGCCACTGGTTGATGCTTGGAGAAATTCAAATCCTATGATTACTAGCCTTTGGTGGAATGTGGATAGAGCAGTCAAAACCTGTATAAAGCAAAGAATAAATACTAAAACTCATGGCATAAAATTCTCATGGAAAAGTGGATTTTTATTTATAGAACTTCCTTCAGGTAGAAAACTTGCCTATGTAAAACCTAGAATTGGCGAGAATAAATTCGGTGGAGAATCCGTAACCTATGAAGGTGTCGGTAATGCTAAAAAGTGGGAAAGACTAGAAAGTTATGGTCCTAAATTTGTAGAAAACATTATTCAAGGAACTGCAAGAGATATTCTAATTTTTGCTATGAAGACATTAAGGAACTGCCAGATAGTAGCGCATGTTCACGATGAAATAATTATAGAGGCTGATAAAAGAATGAGTCTTACTGCAGTATGTGAGCAAATGGGAAGAACACCACCTTGGGCGAAGGGATTACTTCTTCGTGCAGATGGTTACGAATGCGAATTTTATAAAAAAGATTAGAAAAATTTTGAGCGGGGTTTACTATCCGCTCTTTTTCTTTGCCTGTGATTTAGAAGGTAATAGTGCCTTCAAAAAAATTACAGGAGGTCAAATAGATGACTATAGAAGAAAGAATAGCCTACTTGGAAACAATGGATAAGGTAAGAGACCAGCAAATAAAAGAGCTCCAAGTGGCAGTAGAAGAATTAAGCGGATGTGTGAATGGAGGTGTTAATCATGAAAGCAATGATTCCAATGAATGATTATGGCATTATGGCTGACAAGCACAACACCGCCAGAGTAGACAGCAGATTTGTTGCACAGTTCTTTGAGAAGAATCATAAAGAAGTGCTAAGGGATATCAGAAAAGTAGTATCAACTGACTCTGGCTTAAGTGAAGAATTCACTGAGCTCAATTTTGCGCTCAGTGAATATAGAGATGCTACTGGAAGAAAACTACCATGCTATCTGTTAACAAGAGACGGTTTTACCATTTTGGCAATGGGATATACAGGACAAAAAGCCATGAAGTTTAAAGAGCTTTATATTAAGAAGTTCAACGAAATGGAGGACTTCATAACAACGATTATCTCTGCTAGAGAAATGTTCTCAATTCTAACAGAAAATATTGCCTTAATTCATGATAATCCAAAGGCTTATCACTATAGCAATGAGTGTGACATGATTAATCGCCTAGTTCTTGGAATGTCAGCAAAACAGGTAAGAGAACTTTACGGGATTGAAAAGGGTAAAAGTATCCGTCCGTACCTAACATCTGGACAAATGTATCTGATTGATAGATTACAGAAAATTGATGCAGGTCTTTTGATTTCTACTCCAAATTATAAAGCAAGAAAAAGACAACTTGAGTGGTATCTAACAAAAATTTCAAAGGAGGCAGATTATGAGTAAGACATACAAGAAGCACCTTGAAAATCCAAACTTCAGACCACTTGCATATATCTGCTCTCCATATAGTGGTGATAAAGATTTAAACATTAAGAAAGCAATTCGCTATGCAGAGTTGGCCTATAAGAATGGTGCAATTCCTGTCACACCACATCTCTTGTTCCCTTTTATGGATGATAGAGATTTAGAACAAAGAAAAGATGCACTTTTCATGGATATCATACTTCTTGGTAAATGCCAGGAAGTATGGGTGTTTGGCAGTCAAACGACTGAAGGCATGAAAAAAGAAATTGAAATTGCTGAAAAAAGAAAACAGGTTATTAAGTATTTTACAAGTGAGGGTTTGGAGGTTAAGACAAATGCTAAATTTTGAAATTCATACTGCTACTTGTATTGGAAATAGTAGCAATTGTATATATCCAAATGAGGTCTTGGTATCTGATAGGGATAGCTTTATAAAAGCTATCTCTTTTGACCATGTTACAGCAGAGTTTCAAGGCAGTTATAGAAGTAAAGATAAGTTCATAAAGTCAGACTGTATACCGATGGATTGTGATAATGACCATTCTGATGACCCAGATGATTGGGTTACACCTTTTGATGTGGCATTAGCCTTTCCAGGAGTATGCTTTTTTGCATCGTATAGCAGAAACCACATGAAAGACAAAGCAGGTAAATCTGCAAGACCGAGGTTTCATGTCTATTTTCCAATTGAAGAAATAAAGGATGCTGATGAATACGCTGATTATAAAGTGCAAATTCAAGCTAAATTTCCATACTTTGATGATAATGCCTTAGATGCCGCAAGGTTTATTTATGGAACATCAAATCCGGAAGTAGAACTTTATGAAGGGGATTTAACAGTTACTGACTATTTAGGAAGAAGAAAATTTGAAGATCTACCTATATTAGGTAGCCAAATACAAGAAGGAAGCCGTAATTCTACATTAAGCCATTTTGCAGGAATTATCTTAAAACGATACGGGAAAAGCGAAAAGGCAAAAAAAGCATTTTTAGAGGAATCTGAAAAGTGTAACCCTCCTTTGGATAGGGAAGAACTTTCACTCATTTGGAAGAGTGCAATCAGCTTTTATGAAAATATATCTAAACAAAAAGGATATATACCTCCAGACGAATATAAAAAAGTTTCTTGGGAGAAGCCATTACCGTTTACGGGAGAAAAGATGCCAGATTTTCCTATTGAAGCCCTTCCTAAGGCTTTACGAAACTATGCAATTGCTGTAGGAAAATCAACACAGACTCCTGTGGATATGGCAGCAGTTGGAGTTCTTGCTACTGTATCAGCTTGTATGAAAAATTTATATAAAGTTGAGGGAAAAGCGGATTGGCATGAACCAACTAATATTTACAGCGTAATTATAGCAGAGCCTTCGGAAAGAAAGTCTGCAGTTATTTCGCTTGTCATAAAACCTGTGGATGAATATATCAAAAAATATAACCAAATTCATAAAGTGGAGTTTGAAATGTCTAAAGTCATCAAACAGAGACTAGAAAACAAGAAAAACAGTCTTCTGAGCCAAAGTAAGAAAAAGGGAGAGGACAAAACTGCTAGTGAATTTAATGATGAAATCAGAAGTGTGGTAGAAGAACTTGTAAATTTTACAGAAAGTAAGCCTTTAAAGGTTTATGTGGATGATACGACTACTGAAAAACTCACAGAAAGTTTGGCAGAAAATAATAATGCTATTTCTATTATTTCATCCGAAGGTGGAATTTTTGATGTCATATCAGGCACTTATTCCAGCAAGGTAAATATTGATGTTTTCCTTAAAGCCTACTCCGGAGAAAATATATCCGTAGATAGAATTATGAGAAATTCTATTTATGTTGAGAATGCGTGTCTTAGCATTCTTTTGTCTGTTCAACCTGTAGTGATTGGTGAGCTAATGAGAAATAAGAAGTTTCGCCATAGAGGGCTAACCGCAAGATTTCTATACACTACACCACAATCTTTTGTTGGAAAAAGAACCTTAGAATCAGAATGCATTTCCAAAAATGTATATAGGGAATATAAGGAGTTAATCGATAATATTCTGATGGAAGAAAAGACGGGAAATACACAAATTATAAAGCTGAGTGAAAAGGCAAAGGAACTCTTAAAAGAGTATTTTGACTGGGTGGAACAAAAGCTTGTAGGTGAATTTACTATGTACAGCGATTGGCTCGGAAAACTAGTGGGAAATACGCTTCGCATTGCAGGGATACTTGCAAGAAGTAGTGTGATAAAAAAAGATGTGGGAGATGCTCTTTTAGAAGAAGATTCACCGATTGTAATTGATGAAGAAGTTTTTTCTAATGCTGTTAAAATTGGAAAATATTTTTTAGTCCATGCAGTTAATGCCTATGGAGATATGGGAGTTCGTTCAGACTTTAAGGCTGCTCTTATGGTTCTTGAAAAATTAAAAGAAAAAGAACTTGTAAACATTACAAGAAGGGAAGTCATGAGACTTTGCAGGTGGGTTGGAAGTGCAGAAGAGGCACAGAGCATACTGGACAATCTTGAAGACTATGGATATATCCGTCTTTCAGAAATAGATCCGGCAGAAAAAATGAGAAATGGAAGACCTAAGAATGTGGTGTATTCCATCAATCCGAGCGTTTTATCGGAGTAAAAGATTTTTTTGTCACACATATAAGGGTTTTGTCACGCTGTTCCCACGTCCCATACACAGTTCTATATGTAGCAATACTTTATATATAAATAAATTAATTTAAAAAAGCTATCTATATAGCGACAGCGTGACAAAATAGGACAAAACTATTTTTAACAATTTGATGAAAGGAATAGAAATACGATGATTACAAGAAATGAAAGAAAAATTGAAGTTTATGAAAATGCAGGAGCGTATATGAGACTCCTTAAGACAGTAGGGACAAAAGCGGTAGTTGCAATTAGTCCTGTACTTCATGCCAAGGATACAGGTAGGTTATTAAAGGCATTAAATACTATTGATGAAATCTGTTCAAAGGCTGATAGTAATATGTTTTCTGACTATCCTAATCTTGGAAATAAATATGTTGATGTGTTTTACGGCAATTTAGCTAGTGAGACAAGAAATGATATTGATGAAAAAATAAAGGTTATGGCAAAGGAGAGAGCAGATGAGCTGTTTAAGAGAAAGTGATATTGAAAAATGCTTAGTTCGTAAGGTGAAAGAAAAAGGTGGTTTTGCAATAAAATTTGTAAGTCCTAGTCTATCTGGTATTCCAGATCGTTTACTTCTTCTCCCAGAAGGGAAGTTTGCTTTTGTAGAACTTAAGGCAAAAGGTAAAAAACCAAGACCTCTTCAGCTAAAAAGAATGGCTGATTTTAGGAAGTTAGGTTTTAAATGTTTTGTGATTGATGATAAAGAGCAAATCGGAGGTGTTATTGATGAAATTAAAAAATTGCAGTAACTGTGGCACCAGATTTGAATATAAAGGCAGGCATGGTAATAGAAATAATAATTTTTTCTGTTCATATGAATGCTACTTAGCGTTTAAGACTAAAAAAATTAAGGTGAAATGTGACTGGTGTGGTAAAGAATTTATGAAAAAGAGAAGTGATATAGCAAGAACTAAGCATAATTATTGTTCGCATAAATGCACTGATGATTATAAACGATGGACAGGATTGTCTGGTAAAGCCCCTGTAATTGATGGAATTCCTGTTCATAGAGTTATTGCATCTGAGAAAATGGGAAGACAATTACATCACTATGAGGAAGTGCATCATATTGATGGAAATCATGATAATAACCGAATTGAAAATATAGTTATTTTATCAAAATCGGAACATGCAAAAATTCATGCAGCAGGAAAGGAGAGAGATAGATTTGGGAGATTTGTTAAAGCAAAGTCAGATGCATAATTACCAAAACTTTGCAAGCAATCATATAGTAACTCATCCTGTTTCAGCGGTATTGCTTGAATGTGGCTTAGGAAAAACAATAATAACTCTTACAGCTATAAATGATTTAATGTATGACTATTTTGATGTGTGTAAAGTTTTAGTGATATGTCCACTTCGCATTGGATTGAATGTATGGAAACAAGAGTGCGAAAGATGGGAACACACTAAAAATCTTAGATGTTCTATTGCGATTGGAACAGAAGAAGAAAGAAAAAAAGCCTTATCCAATTCAGCTGATATTTATATCATTAACCGTGAAAATGTAGACTGGCTTATTACAAAAAGTGGATTCAAGTGGACATTTGATATGGTAGTCATTGATGAACTATCCTCTTTTAAAAGTTATCAGGCAAAAAGGTTTAAGTCACTTCTTAAAGTAAGACCAAAGGTAAAGAGAATCGTAGGACTTACAGGTACACCATCCAGTAATGGACTTATGGATTTGTGGGCAGAGTTTAGACTCCTTGATATGGGAGAAAGGCTTGGAAGATATATCACTCACTACAGACAAAACTTCTTTGTACCAGATAAAAGAAATCAGCAGATGATATTTTCATATAAACCTAAAGATGGTGCAGAGAAAGTAATTTATCAGCTTATATCGGATATCACAATTTCTATGAAATCAAAAGATTTTCTGAAGATGCCAGAATGCATTATGAATGAGGTGGTGGTTTCATTATCGGAAAAGGAACAAAAACTATATGATTCCTTAAAAAAGGATATGGTGCTATCCATTGAAGATGAAGAAATCGATGCTATAAATGCTGCAGCCCTATCAAGTAAACTTCTTCAAATGGCAAATGGTGCTGTATATAACGATGATAAGGAAAGTATTCATATTCACGATAGAAAACTTGATGCGCTTGAAGACTTAATCGAAGGAGCTAATGGGAAACCAGTCCTTATAGCCTATTGGTTTAAACATGATCTAACTAGAATAAAAGAAAGGTTTGATGTTAGAGAGATTAAGACAGGTAAGGATATAACGGACTGGAATGAAGGGAAAATTCCTATAGCTATCATTCATCCTGCAAGTGCTGGTCATGGACTTAACTTGCAATTAGGTGGATCAACACTTATATGGTTTTCACTTACTTGGAGTCTTGAGCTTTATCAGCAGACCAATGCAAGGCTTTATAGACAAGGACAAAAAGACACAGTAGTTATTCATCACATTGTTTCTAAAGGTACTATTGATGAAGATGTGATGAGAGCACTAAAAGCAAAAGAGAAAATGCAAGATGCACTGATTGATTCAGTGAAAGCAAGATTAAAGTAACGAGGAAAAGAGGTTCTATGGAGAACTTACCTCAAGTTGGAGGTAAGAATGGAAATAAAAGAATATTTAAAGCAAGCATATCTGCTTGATAAAAGAATACAGCATTACCTAGAAGATATAAAAAGACTTAGGTTAATGGCAACAAGTGTATCCTCTCCAAGATATGATATAGACAGAGTTCAAACTAGCAAAAATACTGAAGCACCTTTTGTGAAAAGTTTAAATAAAATAATGGACTTAGAGGCAAAGATAAATGAGAAACTTATATTGTTTATCAGGCTTAAAGAGCAAATTCTTGACATGATTTCAAAACTTGAAAGTGTGGATGAACAACTGCTACTTACCTATCGTTATTTAAACAATATGACATGGGATGAAATAGCAAAGGAACTTCATGCTTCAAGAGCTACAGTTTTAAGGTGGCATGGGAATGCACTAGTTAAGTTAAAAATGCCTGAAAATCCTATAGATATAAAAAGTTGATACAAAATGAGACGCTTTGAGACACTTTGAGACTAAATAATACTGTTTGACTATCTTTTAATAGTTTTGCCTTTGTGGTATGATATACTTAGCAAAAATTATAAGAATACAAGCCTTGAGAGAGAAATCTTTCAGGGCTTTTCTTATGCCCAAAAGGAGGTGGAAGACTTGCCAAGAAAGCCAAAGCGTCCATGTTCTTATCCAGGATGTCCTAATTTAACCGATGGTAGGTTCTGTGAAATGCATCAAAGGGAAGAAAACAAACGCTACGAGAAGTACGACAGGAATCCTGCTGTACGCCGTAGGTATGGACGAGTGTGGAAAAGAGTGAGAGATGCTTATGTTAAGGAGCATCCATTTTGTGAGGAGTGCTTTAAGAAAGGAATCATTGTTCCTGTAGAAGAAGTGCATCACATCAAACCTCTTTCTGAAGGTGGAAATCATAATAAAAGTAATTTGATATCTTTATGCAAATCCTGTCATGCGAGAATTCATGCCCAAAGAGGAGACCGTTGGAATAAAAAGTAAATGGGTAGGGGCGGTCATTATCTCTACGAATCTATCCTTTGGGGAACGGGCGTGGGGTCTCACGCACAAAAACGTAGGTTCAAAGAGGGTATTAAAGAAAACTAAAAAATATGAATGGAAAGGAAGTGATGAATGTGGCCAAAGACGGAACATACAGAGGTGGCAGAAGAGTAAAAGCAGGAGATAAACCAAGGCCAATAGCTGAAAAAATACAAAATGGAGAAAAAGTAAAACTGCTTGCAAATGATATACCGGATATGTACTATGCAGAACTTGATTCTGTAGATTTACCTGATGGTGTAGAACTTGATGGAATAGATATGCCAAAACCTGGTGAGTACCTATCTGCAAAACAAAAGGATGGTATTCCACTAGGCGCAGATGAAATATATAAAGAAACATGGCTGTGGCTAAAGGAGAGAAAATGCGAAAAGTTAGTAAATAAAAGATTGCTTGAGTCATATTCACAGGCCTTTGCCAGATATATTCAATGCGAGGATGCTATTAGCAGGTATGGAATGCTTGGAAAGCATCCAACAACAGGTGGAGTAATTGCTTCGCCATTTATTCAGATGTCATCACAGTTTCAAAAAACAGCAAATCTGATTTGGTATGAGATATACGACATCGTCAAACAGAACTGTACAGAAATTTATGAAGAAGATAGCGATGACCTTATGGAGCAGCTATTAAGAAGAAGGAGATAAGAAAAATGATAGAAAAAGTAAATCCAAAACACCCAGATAAAATTGCAGATAGAATAGCAGGTGCGATTGTAGATATTGCATATAAAAATTGTGATAATCCTAAAGTTGCCGTAGAAGTCTTAATCGGTCATGGCGTATGCCATGTGATTATAGAAAGCACGGTCAATTTTAAGTATAAGGATATTAAAGAGGCAATAGCTCGTATTGCAGGAAATGTAAAAAAGGATATAGTAATCGTTCCTCAAGATAAACACCTATCTAAAAACCAAGAAGAAACTATCCGATGTGGGGATAATGGCATATTTAAAGGAGTACCTCTTACACTTGAACAAAAACAGTTATCTAAGATAGCAAGAAAAATTCATTCTAAATATCCATATGATGGCAAATATATCCTAGATGATACAAAGCTTATTATTTGTCAAAGTAATGCAAGTACAGAGGCTTTAAAAAATGATTATCCTTATGCAGAAATCAATCCACTAGGTGATTGGACTGGTGGAACTGATGTAGATACAGGAGCAACAAACCGTAAACTTGGATCGGATATGGCTGATTCAGTTACAGGTGGAGGCCTTCATGGTAAGGACTTATCCAAAGTTGATGTATCAGTAAATATCTATGCTTTTCTTAAAGCACAGGTGGAACAAAGACCGATTGAACTTAGCTGTGCCATTGGTGATGAAGTAGTTGATGGTAAGCCGTATAGCGAAATCGTAAATATCGCAAGAAAGTATATAGACTCTATTGGTGGATTTGAAAAGTTCGCTGAATGGGGTCTTTTTTAATGGGGTGAGTTTATGAAAACAAAAATGGAAATGGTGGAAATTAGTAAACTAGTCCCTTATGTGAATAATGCAAGAACTCACTCCCCAGAGCAGATTATGAAACTTAGATCCTCTTTACGAGAATTTGGTTTTATCAATCCGGTCATCATTGATTCCAAGTTTAATATCATAGCAGGTCACGGAAGAGTTATGGCAGCTAAAGAAGAAAAGATGGAAGAAGTGCCATGTGTACTGGTTGATTATCTATCTGAGGCACAGAAGAAAGCCTATATCATAGCTGACAACAAAATGGCACTGGATGCTGGCTGGGATGAAGAGCTACTTAGAGTTGAGATTGAAGAACTGGAAGGTATGGATTTTGATTTAACCCTAACAGGCTTTGATGGAGCAGAACTGGATGAGCTATTTGGAAACTCTGAAAAGGAAACGGTGGAAGATGATAAATTTGACTTGACATCAGCACTTGAAAAAGCCTCCTTTGTAGAAAAAGGTGATATCTGGACTGTTGGCAAACACACTCTGATGTGTGGTGATGCAACAAGTAAGGAAGATGTAGATACTTTGATGGGTGGTAAAAAAGCCAATCTCATTATTACCGATCCCCCTTATGGGGTCTCATTTAAAAGTGCCAGTGGACTTACGATAAAAAACGATTCGATGAAAGAGGAAGAGTTTTATAATTTCCTTCTTCTATCCTTTCAAAATATGGCCGAGCATTTGGAAAGTGGTGGAGCAGCCTATATCTTTCACGCTGATACGGAAGGACTTAATTTTAGAAAAGCTTTTATTGATGCAGGATTTCATCTTGCAGGCTGTTGTATATGGGTAAAGAACTCACTTGTTCTTGGTAGAAGTGACTATCAGTGGCAACATGAACCTGTGCTTTATGGCTTTCTTAAAAATGGCAAGCATTCATGGTATTCCGATAGAAAACAAACAACTATTTGGAACTTTGATAAACCAAAGAGAAATGAAAATCATCCGACATCAAAGCCACTAGATTTACTTTCCTATCCGATTCAAAACTCAAGTCAGGAAAATGCCATCGTCATTGATACCTTTGGAGGTAGTGGTTCAACCTTAATGGCTTGTGAAAAGACAAATCGAATCTGTCATACGATGGAACTTGATGAAAAGTATGCATCAGTTATTTTAAGACGATATGTGGAAGATACCGGAGATAGTGAAAATGTCTATGTGATTCGTAGTGGTAAGAAATTATCATATAAAGATTTGGTGAAAGAGGTGGAAACTCATGGAGAAAAAACAGAATAAACCTCTTACACTAGGTAGCTTATTTGACGGGAGCGGAGGTTTCCCACTTGGCGGAATACTTACAGGAATAAAACCTATATGGGCATCAGAAATTGAGCCTTTTCCAATTAGGGTAACTACAAAAAGAATGCCGGATGTAAAACATTTAGGAGATATATCTGGTATTAAAGGAAATGAAATAGAACCTGTGGACATCATCACTTTTGGAAGTCCATGCCAAGATATGTCCATAGCAGGAAAAAGAGCGGGGCTTAATGGTTCTCGCTCTAATTTATTTTATGAGGCAATAAGAATTATTAAAGAAATGAGGGAGGAAACGCATGGAGAAAAACCAAGATATATCGTTTGGGAAAATGTGCCAGGTGCATTCTCCTCAAACAAAGGAGAGGACTTCTTTTCAGTCCTCAAAGAAATCTGTGGGATCAAAGGACATCAAATTGATGAGGCTAGACCTAAGAAATGGCAAAATGCAGGTATTATCGTGGCAGGAGATTTCTCACTTAGCTGGAGGGTATTTGATGCTCAGTACTGGGGAGTTCCCCAAAGAAGAAGACGTATCTACCTTGTCTGCGATTTTAATGGAGAAAGTGCCGGAAAAATATTATTTGAGTCCGAAGGCATGCCTTGGCATCTTGAAAAGAGCAAATGCCCGTGGAAAAGAACTGCCGGAGGTCTTAAAGAAAGCACTAGAGATGCAGTCACAAATCTGTGCTTAAATGACCAAGGTGGTCAGAGGATGGATGTTCATGAAAAAAAGACTGGAACAATCACTGCAAGTGTAGGAAATCATCCGCCACTGGTATTTGAAAATCATGGACAAGATTCCAGATTTAAAGGACCTCTTGCTGTGAGTAATACTATAGGAGCAAGTCTTGGAACGGGAGGAAACAATCAGCCTTTTGTAGTAGAAGATAGTACCAGAACATTTGATGTCCGTATTACCTCAGAAAACACCAAAAATCACAGAGCCAATATCTATGAAACCGATGTGGCAAGAACTATTAACACGGGTCAAAATTCACCGGAAGCTAATCAAGGCGGACTTGCCATTGTCTACTGTGACAAAACAGCAGGTACATTATGTGCGATGGATGGACCAAAGGGTGTTCATAGTGAGATGGCAGGTCAAGGTAAACTTATCGTAGAAAAGGAAATTTTTTCAACCAGCAAAAACTCCCATCATACTGAGGCAATGGAAAATCTAGCTAATACCTTAGTGGCAAGTGACTATAAAGATCCACCTGTTGTAAATGACATGGAGGGTAAAAGATATATTGTTAGAAGGCTTACACCAAAGGAATGTGGAAGGCTGCAGGGTTTTCCGGATGGCTGGTGTGATGACCTTGAAACTAAAAATCCAACAGATGAAGAAATGAAGTTTTGGGAAGAAGTTTTTGAAACCTATAGAAAAACTGTAACCAAAGCAGGTAAATCTAAAAGTGAAAAGCAAATAAGAAAGTGGCTAGCTAATCCTCATACAGATTCAGCAGAATACAAAATGTGGGGTAATGGTGTAGCACTTCCTAATGTATGCTTTGTACTTGCAGGAATTAAGCACTTTTACTTTGAATAAAGAACAGATATAACTTGATAAATCTCTGATAGTACGGGAATATACACATACCAAAACTAAAGGAGGAAAGACAAGTGCAAGTAAAATTTAATGTTACAGGTAAAGAGAGAAAAGAGCTTGTCAAAGGGATTGAAAGAATCACAAATGAAAAATCCAAGTATTTAGGAATGCCAAGCATGGCGTATGAAATTGGAATCTTTACAATTGATAAGACGGGGACAGTTTTATGTGAAGATGATTTTGCATTAGAAAGATTGGTGCATAATCTTATCGGAGACGGCTTTATACCCGAGGAAGAAAGTAAAAGCGAACACGACGCCACACAAAGCCATACAGTGGCAATACCAAGGGAAAAGGTAGATTTAGCCAAACTCAATAAAATTCTTGAAAATAAGGGGGATTTAATCAAAAAGGCGCTAGGGATTATAAGCCTTGAGATTAAGGAAAATGATGAAAAAATAAGTTTTTCTTGGTTTGAGGACATTGACAACGAACACCTTATGACTTATGCAAAATTTATTGCATCACTTTGTAAGATGAGTATCAATGCGAAACGCATCAACGAATCTTCCAAAGAAGTGGTGAATGAAAAGTATGCCTTTAGATGTTTTCTTTTAAGACTTGGTTTTATCGGAGATGAATTTAAGAAGGATAGAAAATTACTTCTTGAAAAGCTTTCAGGATCATCAGCCTTTAGAAATGGAGGTCATAAAGATGAAGTTTCCAAGTAAAGAGGTTGTTGAAGAATTAAGAAAAAGGTATCCAGTTGGAACTAGAGTAGAACTTGTCCTTATGGAGGATATCCAGGCACCGCCTATTGGTACAAAAGGAACAGTAAGGGGTGTTGATGATATTGGCTCTATTATGGTTTCTTGGGATAACGGAAGTAGCCTAAGTGTAGCTTATGGTGAAGATTCCTGTAGTAGGGTTTCAGATGAACGATAAGGTTAAAGAACAAATCCTAGCAATAAGGGATACAGGATTCACAAATATGTTTGATGTAAATACTGTTCAAAGAATCGCTTACGAAATGGACTTCTATGAACTTGTTGACTTTATTGAAACTGACAAAAAGGTTTATACGAATTTCATTTTATACGGCAAGTAAAATGGTTATTACTATGAAATTTATGCTAATAATGTAAATTTCATTTATCACAGAAATCAAAAAATAAAGCACACATTTCTTAAAAAAATGACTTGCTATATCCTTCAAAGTACGGGAATATACACATACCAAAACAAGAGGAGGGAAAAAAACAATGACAAAGCAAGAAATTTTTAGAGAAGCGACAAGAAAGCTAAACGAGAAGAAAGCAGCCCTTTATAAAGGAGAGCCTGAAAGAAAACTTTATGATGAAGGCAAGATTGGCTGGAATGAATACCTAAAAAGAGCCAAAGCAAGGGAAGAAAAAGAAAGAGAATTCTACAAGGAAAATGAAAACTATGAACTTTACGATGCAGGTCTTATCACCTACGATGAATTCTTAGAATTGGAGGGAAAATAAGATGAGCAAAATGATAGATTTAGCTAACAAGTACAAGATACCAACACAGGCAACACCGGAAGATTTAGAAACTAGATGGGGTAAGGTCATAACCTTTGGAGAGCGGGTGATTCTTGTAGGACACTACTATCACCCAGATGGAAATTGCTACTTTGCAGCAGTTTATGAATTTCTAGATGATGACCATACATGCGAAGGATTTATTGGGCTAAGAGAAGTAAGCGAAGAACGATTCAAAGATGATGGACACGCTATAGAGTGGGCATTAAAGCAAAATTAAAAAACAAAGGAGTTTCAGAGCTTAGGCTCTGTTTCTCGTAGTAGCAGCCAGTGGGCTGTATTTTTTATGCCTAAAAGGGGGTGATTTGATGGCAAAATACAAGACTACAAAATTTAAATTAAAAGATTCTATTTATAGCAAAGACCATGCTGATTATGCAGTAAACTTCATTGAATGTCTATCCCATACTAAAGGCACATGGGCAGGTAAACCATTTAAGTTACTTCCCTGGCAGGAGCAGATTATTAGAGATTTATTTGGTGTGATTAAGCCAAATGGCTATAGGCAGTTTAATACTGCATACATTGAAATTCCAAAGAAAATGGGAAAGAGTGAACTTGCAGCAGCAGTAGCTCTCCTTCTTTGCTGCGGGGATAATGAAGAAAGAGCAGAAGTATATGGATGTGCTGCTGATAGACAGCAGGCAACGATTGTATTTGATGTAGCTGCCGATATGGTTCGTATGTGTCCGGCATTAAATAGAAGAGTTAAGATATTAGCATCACAGAAAAGAATTATTTTTCAGCCAACAAATTCTTTCTATCAAGTCTTATCAGCAGAAGCCTACTCCAAACACGGTTTTAATATTCATGGTGTAGTTTTTGATGAACTTCATACCCAGCCAAATAGAAAACTATTTGATGTTATGACTAAAGGTTCAGGTGATGCCAGAACTCAGCCTTTATATTTTCTTATTACAACAGCAGGAACGGACACGCATTCTATCTGTTATGAAACTCATCAAAAGGCTAAGGATATTTTAGAAGGAAGAAAAATTGATCCTACTTTTTATCCAGTGATTTATGGAGCAGATGAGGAAGACGACTGGACAGATCCAAAAGTATGGAAGAAAGCAAATCCATCGCTTGGTGTGACAGTTGGAATAGATAAAGTAAAGGCAGCCTGTGAATCAGCAAAGCAAAATCCGGGAGAAGAAAACTCCTTCAGACAATTAAGACTTAACCAATGGGTGAAACAAGCAATACGCTGGATGCCTATGGAAAAGTGGGATGCTTGCTCATTTGCTGTGAATGAAAATGACCTTGAAGGTAGAGTTTGCTACGGAGGTCTTGACCTTTCATCAACAACGGATATTACAGCTTTTGTTTTAGTCTTTCCTCCAACGGATGAAGACGATAAATTTTGCATTATGCCTTTCTTTTGGATACCTGAAGAAACACTGGATTTAAGAGTAA
This sequence comes from Eubacteriales bacterium KG125, assembly GCA_050908895.1. Classification (GTDB taxonomy): domain Bacteria; phylum Bacillota; class Clostridia; order Peptostreptococcales; family Anaerovoracaceae; genus S5-A14a. Next base: position 952,965 of record CP171222.1, read on the forward strand.
AGCGTGACCATGTACCTTATGATGTTTGGGAAAGACAAGGATACATTCAGACAACAGAAGGTAATGTTGTTCATTATGGTTATATTGAAAAATTCATAGAAAAGCTAGGTGAAAGATTCAATATTAGAGAAATTGCCTTTGATAGGTGGGGTGCTGTTCAGATGGTACAAAACCTAGAAAATATGGGTTTTACTGTAGTTCCTTTTGGACAGGGTTTTAAGGATATGAGTCCACCTACTAAGGAACTTATGAAATTAACATTAGAGCAAAAGCTTGCTCATGGTGGAAATCCTGTTCTTAGATGGATGATGGATAATATATTTATTAGAACCGATCCTGCTGGAAACATCAAAGCCGATAAAGAAAAGTCCACAGAAAAGATAGATGGTGCCATCGCTACCATTATGGGACTTGATAGAGCAATTAGATGTGGAAATCAAAATACAGAAAGTGTATATGATGACAGGGGCATTCTATTCATTTAAAAAACAACATTAAAATACTTAATTCTTACATTTAAATCCCTATTTCTTACAAGTGGGTTGTACTCATATTCAACTTCGTTTAACCTATACAAACCAAGTAAAACGGATTAAAGGAGGGAAATATAATGTTGGAAAAAGAGGTATTAGAACTTGTAGTTAAAAAAGTCATGGATAAGTTTGCAAGAGAAAATGATGGTTTAAAAGGATGGACAAAAGAAGATATTCAAAATGAGATCCTTAACCTTGGAGGCACAATGACAGATGTTTACGAGGCCATGAAGATTGGACTAGATATTTGTCTTTTGGAAGAAAAAGTAGAACCAGTATTTAGTTAATAATTTGTTATTAGGAGCATCTCTAAGGAGATGCTTTTTTAGTACAGAAATTTAGGAGGAATGTGTATGGGCGTATTAAGTGGCCTATTTAAGAGTAGGGATAAGCCTACAAATAGAACAAATGGTTCATCATATAGCTTTTTGATGGGTGGTTCATCATCTGGAAGAAGAGTAAACGAACGCTCAGCTATGCAGATGACTGCAGTATATAGCTGCGTAAGGATATTATCAGAGGCAGTTGCAAGTTTGCCACTTCATGTGTATGAAAGAATCGATATAGGGACAGAAAAAGCTATAGCACACCCGTTATATAAGATACTACACGATGAACCGAATCCTGAAATGACAAGTTTTGTCTTTAGGGAAACTATGATGACGCATTTACTTTTATGGGGTAATGCCTATGCACAGGTTATCAGAAATGGGAAAGGTGAGGTATTAGGTCTTTATCCTCTTATGCCTGACAGAATGAAGGTGGATAGAGATGATAAAGGTCAAATTTTCTATGAATATATGGTAAGTGATTCAGATGCAAGCCTTGGAAAACAGGGAAGTGTGAAGCTCACATCATCAGATATCCTTCATATCCCGGGACTTGGTTTTGACGGACTTGTTGGATATAGTCCAATTGCAATGGCTAAAAATGCTATTGGTATGGCAATTGCCACAGAAGAATACGGAGCAAGTTTCTTTGCTAATGGAGCAACACCTAGCGGGATATTAGAGTATCCGGGAACGGTAAAAGACCCACAGGCAATGAGAGATAGCTGGTCTAAAGGCTTTTCAGGAAGTAACTCACATAAGGTAGCGATACTGGAAGAAGGGATGAAGTATACACCGATTTCCATATCTCCAAATGAAGCACAATTTTTAGAAACAAGAAAATTTCAAATTAATGAGATAGCTAGAATTTTTAGAGTCCCGCCTCATATGGTAGGGGACCTTGAAAAGTCTAGCTTTTCTAATATCGAGCAGCAGTCACTTGAGTTTGTGAAGTACACCCTCGATCCTTGGGTATCAAGGTGGGAGCAATCTATTGTTCGTAGACTTTTTACTGAAGAAGAAAAGAAAAAATACTATGTCAAATTCAATGTAGATGGGCTACTTCGTGGAGATTACCAAAGCCGTATGAATGGCTATGCTATCGGCAGGCAAAATGGTTGGATGTCTGCCAATGATATTAGAGAATTAGAAAACCTTGACCGTATTCCTAGTGAGGAAGGCGGGGATTTGTATTTAGTAAATGGAAATATGCTCCCTCTTAAAAACGCAGGAGCATTTGCAAATGATGATGGAAAGGAGGAAACAGAAAATGAAGAAGTTTTGGAAGTGGAAGAACCAAGCAACAAACGAGGACAAAATGGAAAAACCAGAACGCATCCTATTCCTTAATGGAACGATAGCTGAAGAATCGTGGTTTGATGATGATGTGACTCCACAGCTTTTTAAGGAAGAATTAAATTCAGGCGATGGAAATATCACAGTTTGGATTAACTCTCCAGGAGGTGACTGCGTGGCAGCAGCTCAAATCTACAATATGCTGATGGAATATAAAGGTGATGTTACAGTAAAAATTGATGGTATCGCAGCAAGTGCTGCATCAGTCATTGCGATGGCAGGTACGAAAGTGCTGATGAGTCCAGTATCTATGCTTATGATCCATAATCCTATGACCATAGCTTTTGGAAATAAAGGAGAAATGGAAAAAGCAATCTCCATGCTAGATGAAGTGAAAGAATCCATCATTAATGCTTATGAAATTAAGACTGGAATGTCTAGAGCAAAACTATCCCATCTGATGGACTCGGAAACTTGGATGGATGCACATAAAGCAGTGGAGCTTGGCTTTGCAGATGACATCTTAAAAAGAAGTGAAACCATCGATATGGAAGTTTCACAGGTGAGCATGATGTATTCAAAAGCACAGGTGGTTAATTCACTTATGGATAAATTAGCTATAAAATGCAGGATAGAAAATAAAGAAACAAATACAGGTGTTAAGGCGGACGAATTAATGGACCGTCTTTTTTTAATGAAAAATTGGAGGTAGAACACTATGAGTAAGATTTTAGAAATGATTGAAAAACGTAATAAGGCTTGGGAAGGTGCTAAGGCTTTTCTTGATAGTAAGAGAGATAAAGACGGCCTTATTTCTGAAGAAGATGCTTTAAGCTATGATGAAATGGAAAAGAAAGTCCATAACTACAGTATGGAGATTGAGCGTCTTAAGAAGATTGAGGAAATGGATAAAGAACTATCTAAGCCTCTGTCTGATGCTATCGTAACAAAACCAATGAAGGTTGATGATAATCCGGAGAAAAAGGGAAGAGCATCCGATGAATACAAAAGGGATATGCTTAAGGCAATCAGAAGTAACTTTAAGCAGGTTACAAACCTTTTGCAGGAAGGAGTGGACACTGATGGAGGATATCTTGTTCCGGAGGAATATGATAAGAGACTGATTGATGTATTAACGGAAAATAACATCATGAGAACTCTTGGAACAAAGATTACCACATCCGGGCTTCATAGAATTACGGTGACTGCAACAAAACCTGCAGCACTTTGGGTTGAAGAAGGTGGCAAGATTCCATTTGATGATGCGACATTCGGTCAAATTACCATTGATGCCTTTAAACTTGCTGTTGGAGTTAAGATTACAAATGAACTTTTATATGACAGTATGTTCCCGCTTGAAAATTATATTATTGAGCAGTTTGGTAAGGCAATCGGTAATGCCGAGGAAGATGCGTTTCTTAATGGAGATGGAAAGAAAAAGCCACTTGGAATTTTCCATAAAGATGGTGGTGCAATTAGTGATGTAACAACAGCAGGAGCAACTATTTCATCTGACGATATTATCAGTCTCGTGTATGCACTTGGAAGACCATATCGTCAAAAGGCTAAATTCATTATGAATGACCAGACCATTGCCATCATTAGAAAACTGAAAGATGGTAACGGAAACTATATGTGGCAGCCTTCCATTAAAGAAGGAGAACCGGATAGACTGCTTGGTTATCCTATTTTCACATCAGCGTATGCACCTCTTGTAGAAGCGGGAAAACCTGCCATTGCATTCGGTGATTTTAGTTACTATAACATTGCAGACAGAGGAACAAGGTCTATGCAGGAACTTACGGAGCTTTATGCTGAAACAGATACGACAGGCTTTATTGCAAAGGAAAGAGTGGATGGAAAACTGATTCTTCCTGAGGCGGTTCATCTTTTAACTATTAAAGCAAAATAAAGGAGGGGGTGCTAGTTATGGTTGTAAGTCTTGAAGAAATGAAAAATTATCTCAGAGTAGATACCAGTGAAGATGATAATCTGATTAGCACCCTTATAAAGTCTTCTGAGAAGATGTGCCTTGCTATTGCAAGAAAAGATGAAGAAGAAATCATTGGTGAAAGCTTTGAAGAATATAAGGTGGCAGTGCTATATGCTGCCGCCTATCTTTATGAACACAGGGAAGAGGCAGACCATCATGAGTTAACGATTACACTTAGATCCATGTTATTTGGAGTAAGAAAGGCGGGATTTTAATGAAAGTTTCACTATTAAATGAACGCATTACTATAGAAAAAAGCAAAATTGAAGTGGATAAAATAGGAAATCATAAAAATGTGTGGAGTAAATACTATTCTTGCTATGCAACTATCAGCAGTGAAAGCCCGCAGGAGGAAACAAGTAGCGGTGCTATATGGGATGAAAGCAAGATTGATTTTACTATTCGTTACAGTAGAGAGGTGTCTGATATTTCATCAATAGGTTTTAGAGTAATCTTTCATAATTCTATTTATGAAATAAAGGGGATTGACCATATGAATTACAAGAAGAAAAGTATGAAACTGCACTGCAGGAGAGTGGAAAGATGAGTAAGGTAAAAATAGATAGCCTCTCATCTGAAGTGATGAAGGAGCTTGAAAAATACGCAGATGTTACAACTGAAAATGTGAAAAAGGCAGTTCAAAATGCAGGAAAGACAGTGCGTGATGAAATTAGTGCTAATGCTCCAAGTGATACAGGTAAGTATTCTAAAAGCTGGACCGTAAAAACTGTGAGAGAAACATCTCGCAGCTTAGAGCTTGTTGTTCATTCTAAAAATAGATATCAGCTTACTCACCTTCTTGAATTTGGTCATGCAAAGCGTGGTGGAGGTAGAGTGTCTGCTAGACCACATATTGCAGCTGCTGAAGAAAAGGCTATAAAAGTATTTGAAGAAGAGATTAAGGAGGCTATTTCAAATGGATAGGTTACTTGAAATCATAAAAAGAATTGGACTTCCTAGTGCATATCATCACTTTGCTGAAGGTGAATCACCAGAGCCGCCTTTTCTTATTTACATCTTGCCAGCAAGTGATAATTTTTCAGCAGATGGAAGGGTGTATTTTAAAGCAAATGAAGTTCATATTGAAGTTTATACAGATTACAAAAATCTAGATATAGAAAAGAAGGTAGAAGTCGTACTAGATGAGTACGGCATTTTTTACAACAAAACAGAAGTTTATATAGAGTCTGAAAAGCTCTATGAAGTCTTATATATTTTTGAAATGGAGGTAAAGACAAATGGGAAATAAGGTAAAGTATAACCTTAAAAATGTTCATGCAGCAAAACTTACAAAAGGGGAAGCTGGTGCATATACCTATGAAACGCCAAAGGCAATTCCAGGTGCTGTAAGTATCAGTCTTGATGCTGAAGGCGAATCCAGTCCTTTTTATGCAGATGGAATTGTCTATTTTAGGTCTACTGCAAACAATGGATATAGCGGTGACCTTGAGATTGCACTGATTCCGGAATGGTTTAGAACGGAAATTCTAAAAGAAGAACTGGATAAAAATGGAGTGCTTGTAGAAAAGGCAAATGTATCAGAAACAGAAAAGTTTGCACTGTTATTTGAATTTGATGGTGATATCAATGCAATCAGGCACGTCTTATATAACTGTTCCGCATCTCGTCCATCAATTGAATCTGAAACCAAGGAAGATACGATTGAACCGGGAACTGAAACATTATCACTTACAGCAGATCCAAGAGAAGATGGACTTGTAAAATCAAGAACCGGAGATACTACATCCGCTGATACCTATAATAATTGGTATAAGAGCGTTTATGTTCCACAGGCTAAAACGGAAGTAAAACCTAAGTAGGAGGAATAACTATGCTAGAAAAAACAGTAAGAGTGGGAGAAGTTGATGTAAAGTTTCGTTCATCTGCTACAATACCAAGACTATACAGAATTAAATTTAAGAGAGATATTTTCAAGGACCTATCAAAGCTAGAAAAAACCTTCAAAGCAAGTGAGGGTTCATTTGAAATAGATGACCTTGAGATATTTGAAAATGTAGCCTATATTATGGCTTACCATGCAGATAGGAGTATTGCTGGAAATATTGATGATTGGCTTGACCAATTTGAGATGTTTTCAATCTATGAAATACTCCCTGAGATTCTTGAACTTTGGGGAGCAAACCTTGAAACGGAAGTTCAGTCTAAAAAAAACTTCCCAAAAGTAGCAGGGAGATGACAACAGCCCTATTTCTACTAAGATGCGTAGAAATAGGGATAAGCATTTCTGAACTTGATTTACTTACAATTGGAATGGTACTAGACATTTGGACTGAAAAATCAAATGACAGCGTGAAATACAGCAAAGTAGCAGGTCAAGCTGAGTTTGATAAGTTCTAATTTATCGTAAAATATGCTATAATAATCAATGAGATAAATGTGAATTTGGGGGAGGTGAGTCAATATAATGCCGCAAATGAATAAAGGAGGTAAGTTTATTTTTGGAAAGTCAACTATTCGTTTAGATGGTACTATTCAATTTCCGACGCAGGCAATAGAAGAATATAAAATCACCAATGATGATAAGATTTATTTGTTTACTGGAAGTAAAAGAACTGGTGGATTCTGTGTTACTACAAAAAAATTACTTTATCCCTCAAAATTAGGACATATATTGCAAGAAACACCATCACTTTTAGAATATACAACTAATTCAGGTGAGTTTGTGAAGTATAAAGGTAGATGGTACTGTTGGGTAAACATATCACCTGATGGCAAAATAAAATTAACGGAAGAAATGATGAAATTTTTGGACTTACAAATAGGTATGGAATTACTTTCTATTCGAAGTAGTGATATTGCATTTACTATGGGAGCAAAAGGTCCTTTGTTGGAAAAATCTCTAAATTATAAAGGCGAGATTCCAATATTTTGAGCAAAAAAAGAAATTTAAATTAGAGATTTGTCTAACTGAATATTAAACTGTTTTTACGACACTTACTTAATGGTAGGTGTCTTTTTTATGTCCATTTTTAGAAAGGAGGGATGTAAGTGGCTAATAGAATAAAGGGAATTACCGTTGAGATTGGTGGAGATACTACCGGTCTTGACAAAGCCTTAAAGGGTGTAAACTCAACCATTAAAAATACGCAGTCACAGCTTCGTGATGTAAATAGACTTCTTAAACTTGATCCTTCCAATGCAAAGTTGCTTGCTCAAAAACAACAGTTACTGCAAAAAGAAATCTCTGAAACCAGTGAAAAGCTAAATGCCTTAAAAGAGGCAGATAAGCAGGCAAAAGTACAGCTTGAAAATGGAGAACTTGGTCAAGATAAGTATGATGCCCTTCAAAGAGAAATCATCGAAACAGAAAATAGCCTGAAATCCCTTCAGGAAGAAGCGAAGAAAGTACCCTCTGCTTTATCTGTTTCCATGAAAGAGGCAGGGGATAAGATTAAGGAAGTTGGAGATAAGACTACTGAAGTTGGGAAAGGTCTATCTACACATATAACAGCACCTATCGTAGCGATGGGTGCTGCTTCTTTAAAGGCATTTAATGATGTTGATGCTGGTATGGATATAATTGTCCAAAAAACAGGTGCATCTGGTAAAGCACTTGAAGAAATGCAAGACAGCATGAAGAACCTTGCGACTTCAATTCCTACAGACTTTGAAACAGCAGGTGCTGCAATTGGTGAGGTGAATACTAGATTTGGTCTTACTGGTAAAAAGCTAGAAGAACTTTCTGGTAAATTTATAAAATTTGCTCAGCTTAATAATACAGATGTTTCCACTGCTATTGATAATACGCAGAAAGTCATATCTGCATTTGGACTAAAGGCAGAAGATGCAGGAGCCTTACTTGATACCATGAATGCTGTCGGACAAAGAACCGGTATCAGTATGGATACTCTTGCAAAGAGTATGGTGACAAACTCTGCAGCACTTCAGCAACTAGGATTTTCTGCAAGTGATGCAGCAAACTTCCTCGGAAATGTTGAAATGTCTGGTGCAGATACTTCACAGGTTATGACAGGACTTACAAAGGCACTTGCTAATGCTACAGCAAATGGAAAGCCTATGAAAGAGGCACTAAAAGAAATCCAAGACAGCATGGTGAATGCTAGTAGTGAAACGGAAGGACTACAAGCGGCTTATGAACTCTTTGGTAAAAGAGCAGGTGGTGCAATTTATCAAGCTTGTAAAAATGGCTCCTTATCATTTGAAGAATTAGGTACATCATTAAAAGATAATATTGGAAATGTAGATAGCACATTTAATGAAACACTTGATCCAATCGATAAGTTTCAGACTTCCCTTAATAGCTTAAAGATAGTAGGAGCTGATGTTGGTAATTCTCTTATGAGCGTTCTTGCACCAATGCTTACCAAGTTCTCAGAGATGATGAAATCCTTAAATGAAAGGTGGAATAGTCTATCTCCTGGTATGCAAGATGCCATTGTAAAAATTGCCCTTATTGCTGCAACTGTAGGACCTGTTTTAGTTGTCATAGGAAAAGTCATCACAGCAGTGGGAACAATTACATCTGCACTAGGAAGTTTAATTGGCCTTATTACGGGAACGACAGTAGCAACTACAGCTGCGGGAGTTGCAGGAGGTGCAAGTGCAGCAGGAACAGCAGCTGCAGGGACTGCCGCTGGTGGAGCGGCGGTTGGCTTTGGAGCACTTAATGTTTCACTTCTTCCAATTATAGGAATTATTGCAGCTATCATAGCAGCAGTAGTGGCCATCATTGCCATTATAAAAAATTGGGGTGCTATTACAGAATGGTTCAAAGGCTTATGGGAAACAGTGTCCACTGCAATCATGAGTATTTGGCAGAATATATCCGACTTCTTTAAAGGAATATGGGAAGGTCTAGTTAGTATCTTCACTACAGTTTGGGAAACTATAAAAAATGTACTTACTGTGGCACTGATGTTTATTGTAGAACTTATTACTGCTTACTTTGAACTAATCACGCTTCCATTTAGATTTATTTGGGAAAACTGCAAAGAAACCATTATGGCTGTGTGGGAGGCTATAAAGACTGTAGTAAGCACTGCGCTTGATGCTATTTTGCAGGTTATTACAACCATAATGACTGACATTTCTACTTTTATAAGTACTACATGGAATGCTATAAAAACAGTCGTTACTACTGTAATAAATGCCATTTTATCTGTGATTACATCTATTTTTAACATCATAAAAAATGTAGCTACTACAGTTTGGAATGCAATTAAATCAGTTATTTCTACTGTGGCAGATGGGATTAAGAATAGGGTAAGTTCAGTTTTTAATGCTGTATCAAGTATTGTAAGTTCTATATTTAATGGAATCAAAAGTACTGCAGTATCCATTTGGAATGGTATAAAGAGTGCTATTGTTACACCAATTGAGGCTGCAAAGAATAAGGTTAAAAATGTGGTGGATGCAATTAAAGGTTTCTTTGCTGGTATTAGCTTAAAGCTGCCACATATTAAACTTCCTCATTTTAGCGTTACAGGAAAATTATCCATTATGCCACCATCAGTTCCACACTTGTCTATTAACTGGTATAAGGAAGGTGGAATCATGAAAAGTCCCACCTTGTTTGGAATGAATGGTAGCTCACTGATGGCAGGAGGAGAAGCAGGACCTGAAGCAATTCTTCCTCTTAGAGGTTTCTATAATCAGCTTGAAAGAATGCTAGATCAGAAACTTAATACTTCAGGAATGGAAAAGTATCTATCTATTATTGCTGATAATAGTACCAAGGGAATTTACCTGGAAGATGGAACTTTAGTTGGTCATCTTCTTCCTGAAATTGATAAAGGCCTAGGAAAACTTGCATTAAGGAGGGAGAGAGGTTGATAAGTGTAATTATTGATGGAATAAATATCTGTGAAAAATATAAGGTGACACTTGAGAGTTTTGAAATTGGTATGCCAGAGCCAAAACTTGTAAAGGTTCAAATTCCAGGAAGAGATGGAGAACTAGATATGAGTGAAGCCTTAAGTGGATATATTAATTATGGTAATAGAGAAATTACGATTCAGCTTGGTATTACAGGAGATGACAAGGTGAGCGAGAAAAAGAAACAGCAAGTACTAGTGCTTACTGCAGGTAAAAAAGTTAAACTAAGTTTTACTCATCTTGATGGATATTTTTTAGGCAGATGTACTCCAGTTTCAATAACTAGAGAGTTTGCTCATCATACGCTTACCCTGTCTTTTTCATGTGATCCATACAGGTATCAAAATACTGAGACAGTAGAAACAAGAAACCTAACAGAAACGCCTATTAATTTAATCTGTGTTAATACCATTATGCCGGTTTCTCCAGTGATAGAAACAAGTGCAGAAGCAACAATAGAATTTAAAGATAAAACATTCAATGTTGAAAAAGGAGTACATAGACTCGGAATTGTGTTTAGTGAGGGGAATAATACTTTAAAAGTTAAAGGAAATGGCACGATAAAAGTGACATATAGGAGGGGTGAAATGTAATGTATAAAATCTATAGCGATAAAGAGCTGATTTACGATCCGTCAAATCCAGAATACATGATTACAGAAGGTGAACTTAAACTAGAACTTAATACTTCCGGAATGCTTACATTTACAATTCCAAAAGATAATCCAAGTTATGGCAGGATAAAATTAATGAAGTCTATTATTACTCTGTATGATGATGATAGACTTCTTTTTAGAGGAAGAGCTTATGCTCCAACTATAGATTTGTTTTGCAACGATAGGGTGGAGTGCGAAGGTGAACTTGCTTTTTTTAACGATACTATCCAGCAACCATTTAATTATGAAGTTGGTGATGTTAAAACGCTTTTTACTAAGATAATAGAAAATCATAACGCATCAGTGTCGGAAGATAAGAAGTTTATTGTTGGGAATGTAAATGTTACAAATGAAACTGTAGAAGGAAATATTGTGAGAAGCTCTATTGAATATCTTTCAACATGGGATGTTCTAAAAGAGAAGTTCCTAAAGCTTTTAGGAGGATACCTTTGGATAAGGCATGAAGGAACTAAGATCTACATTGATTATCTTAAAGACTTAAACTTCATAGGAAATCAAGAAGTGACGCAGTGTATAAATTTGATTGACGCTAAAAAAGAAGTTACTTCAGACAATCTTGCGACAGTGATTATTCCTCTTGGCGCAAGACTTAAAAACGATGATGGAGAAGATACAAATGAATATCTTACTCTAAAAAAATTAACAGGAAAGATTACAGTTGAAGATAAAAAAGGAATTGAAAGCTATGGTCTTATTACAAAAGTAGTCCATCATGAAAATATAACGGATGAAACGAATCTATTAAAAGCTGGAAAAAGAGATTTAGCTGATGCACTTGGCATCACAACTACGATAACACTTTCAGCTGCAGATCTTTCAAGGGCGGGATACAAAGTCTCGCCTTTTTCAATTGGGACATATATTCCTGTTAAAGTGTCTAATTTGTCTATTGATAAGAAGATGCTTATCCACTCAATCTCAATAGATCTTTTAAGTCCTGAAAGTAATAGTATAACTATTGGTAGCATGGAAAGGTCATTTACACAGGAGCAGATTAATACTAAGGAAATAATCAGAAATGTAAATAGTGATTTACAAAAAAACATTAAATCAGCTAGTGCTGCATCTATAGTTCGTGCTGTAAGAGAGGCAAACTCTAACATTAATCAGTCTGCAGAACAAATTAGAAGTGAAGTATCAGATGCCTACTATAACAAGGAAAAAGCTGATGAATTATTAGAGTCCATCAGAACCATTATTACGCAGACTGCAAGTGGTATAGAGCTAACCTTCAATCAATATAAATCAGAGCAAGCCAAGATTAATGGTGATACATCAAACAGATTTGCTGAAATTACGAAATATATAAGATTTGTTGATGGAGATATTTTGCTGGGTGAAGAAGGTAATCCATTAACTCTTCGAATAGAAAATGACAGAATTAATTTTATAGAAAATGGTGCAAGTAGTGCTTATTGGCAGAATAGAAAATTCTATGCAGTGGACGGTGAATTTATTAATAGTTTGAAGCTTGGAAAGTTTGCCTTTATTCCAAGGCCAACTGGGAATTTAAGTTTTACAAAGGTGGTGGATTAAATGGCAAGCAGTGGTTCATTTAGTACAAGTAGTTATGATGTACGATATTTAAATTTTTATTGGAGCGTAGCTAGTCAATCAATAGATAGCAATCAAACGGTGATAAATTGGAGCCTTAAAGGAGGTGGTGGCAATAGCTATTCATGGTACATGGCAGGTAATTTTAGAGTAGTTATAAATGGTTCTGTTGTGTATAGTTCATCTTCAAGAATACAACTTTACAATGGAACAACTGTAGCTAGTGGTTCATTTAAAATTAATCATAATTCAGATGGCACTAAGAGTTTTAGTGCAAGTGCAGAAGCGGGGATTTACACATACGCAGTTAATTGCTCAGGTAGCGGTTCATGGTCATTACCTACAATTGCAAGGGCTACTCAGCCAACAGTTAGTAAAACAAGTGCTACATATGAGGATCAAATTGTTATTAATCTTCCAAGAGCATCTAGTAATTTCACACATACAATTCAAGCAGGTGTTGACGGAAAACTATCTTTTACGAATATTGCCACAAGAGTAGGAACTTCATATACTTGGATAATTCCAAAAGACTGGGCTAAGTATCTACCAACTAAATCTCATAAAATTAGAGTTAGAGCAATAACCTATTCTGGAAATACGCAAATAGGTACGAAAGAAGCCAGTTCAATAAGTGTTTCACCTACATCAGATATGAAACCTGTAGTATCAATTTCTCTTTCTGATGATATGAAATATAAGGATAAATATGGCGGTTTTGTAAAAGGACAGTCAAAGATTAGAGCAAAAGTAACTGAAAAGTTATATGCTGGAACGACTGTAAGCTCAAGGTCACTGTCTTTAAATGGTGTTAACTATCAAACTTCAGAGCAGGTTTCTGAGGTGATTATAAGTACTTCACAGAATATAAGTGCATCAGTCACAGATGCTCGTGGTCTTACAGGATCTACTAGTGTAAAGCCAACGGTTTATGATTGGTTTATTCCAAAGATAGGAACCTTTCGCTCTGAAAGATGTAACTCAAGCGGAAACAGTGATGAAGTCGGTAATTATATTAGGCTTGATTATTCGGTTGAAGTTGCACCTGTTAATAACAAGAACGCTAAGTCTTTAAAGTATGGATATAAGAAACAATCAGATACTTCATGGACAATAAAGGATATTGCACTAAGTAGCTATTCAAAATCTGGAAATGTAGTCATACCTGCAAGTGGAGAGTATTCCTGGGATGTAAAAATTGACTTAAAGGATGATTTTACAACAGCTAATTTGTCTCTAAAAGTTGGTACTGCCTATGTGCTTATGGATTTTCATAAGTCTGGAAGAGGTATAGCTATTGGTAAGGTTTCAGAGCGAGAGAAGATGTTTGAAATTGCCAAAGATTTTGAAGTTAAGCTGAAAGGTGAAACTATAGAAACTTATATTAAAAACCAAATATTAAAGTCTTATCCCGTAGGAAGTATTTTCATTACGACTAATAATGTTAATCCATCAAATTTTATAGGAGGAAAATGGAGCAGGTTTGCTAAAGGAAGAACTTTAATCGGGGTTGATGAAAATGATGCTGACTTTAAGAACTCTAAAAAGACTGGGGGAAGTAAAGATCTTCCATTACCTTTAGTTGGTGAAATGGGGTATGGAACTGGAAAGGGATATTTTTTGAACACAACCACAATGACAAAGTATGGTAGCACAGGTAGAGGATGGGATATCCAGGCTAGTAATGAAATTAAGCCGAATGTGAGAAAACCTACCAATTACAATAAATTAACACCGTACATTACAACATATATGTGGGAAAGGATTAGTTAGTAGCAGCTAGAAATAGCTGTTTTTTTATTACAAAGGAGGAATTTAATATGAAAGAATTTTGGAGCATGATCCAGCTTGCTTTTGCTGGAGTTGGAGGATGGCTAGGATATTTTTTAGGAGGGTGCGATGGGCTTATAATTGCACTCGTTTTATTTGTAGTCATTGATTACATCACAGGTGTGATGTGTGCTGTAGTAGATAGGAAGTTATCCAGTGCAGTAGGATTTAAAGGCATCTTTAGAAAGGTGCTTATTTTTATGCTTGTTGGTATTGCCAACATCATTGATGTACAGGTGATTAAGTCTGGAAGTGTACTAAGAACCGCAGTGGTTTTCTTTTACCTTTCAAATGAGGGTCTATCACTTATTGAAAACTCCGTTCATCTAGGACTACCTGTTCCTGAAAAGCTAAAGGCAGTATTAAAGCAGTTAAACGATAAGGAGGAAAATCATGAGTAACAGTTCATTAGTTAGTATAGTAAGTTACAGTCCAAACCATAGTGGACGAAGAAATCAGCCCATTACAAAAATTGCTATTCACCATACAGCAGGTGCAATTAGTGCAGCAACTATCGGTCAGATTTTTAAGCCGACCTCAAGACAGGCATCGTGTAATTATGGAATCGGAAATGATAACAAAATCGTTTTATGTGTAGATGAGAGTAACCGTTCTTGGTGTACATCAAGTTCTTGGTGTGATAATAGAGCCATTACTATTGAAGTAGCCAATTCAAGTAACGGAGGCAATTGGCCTGTAAGCGATAGAGTCCTTGCTACCTTGATTGATTTAGTTACAGATATCTGCAGAAGAAATGGCATCAAGAATTGCACCTATACAGGTGGAAAAGATGGCGTATTACAAAAACATGAGTGGTATGCCAATACCAACTGTCCAGGACCTTATCTTGGCAGTAAATTTACCTACATTGCTAGTGAGGTCAACAAAAGACTACATGGTGGAAGTTCAGCATCACCAGTGGCACAAGGCTCATCTTTATATAGGGTGAGAAAATCATGGTCTGATGCAAAGAGTCAAAAAGGTGCATTTAAAAATCTTGATAATGCTAAGAAGTGTGCCAATGTAAATTCAGGATATTCTGTTTATGATGCAAATGGTAGATCTGTATATCCGGTAGCAAGTACTCCAACAAAGAACATCGATACACTTGCAAGGGAGGTGCTTGCAGGAAACTGGGGTAATGGACAGGACAGAGTAAACCGTCTGACATCAGCAGGTTATGATTACAATGCTGTTCAAAATAGAGTAAATGAAATCCTATCTGGAAGTGCAAGTAAACCAACTGGAAAATCCATTGATACCTTAGCACGTGAAGTTATCCGAGGTGACTGGGGTAATGGTCAAGATAGAAAAAACAGACTTGAAAGAGCCGGATATGACTATAACGCAGTGCAAAGACGAGTGAATGAAATTTTATAAGTAGTGAAATGAGCCTGGAGGCTATTCCTTAACTGGAATAATCTTCAGGCTTTTTTTATTTTGGGTTTACTATCCTCTCTTTTCTTTTGCCTGTGATTTGTAGGGAGAAGATTTTACATTAAGTCGGACAAATTGTTTTGAAACTCCCTTAGCCAGTGAGAAGGGAGTAGACCGATGAAATTAGAAGAAAAAGAAAAGATAAAGATTTTAAGAGAAAAGGGGCTTGGATATACAGCGATAGCAAAAGAGATAAATATTTCTGTAAATACCATCAAAAGTTACTGTAAGCGTCATGGCCTTGGTGGAACTAAAACTTGTGATGAGGATACATCTCTCTGTGAGTATTGCGGAAAACCTGTCATACAAAAACCGGGGAGAAAAAAGAAAAGATTTTGTTCAGATAAATGTAGAAATACTTGGTGGAACAATCATAAAAATATGATAAATCATAAGGCAATATATGAATTCACCTGCAAACAATGTGGAAAAGACTTTTCTGCCTATGGCAATTCTAATAGAAAATTTTGTAGCCATAGTTGTTATATTAAAAATAGATTTGGTGGTGATATACATGGATAAGGATTTAGATATAAGGGAATTAACCTACCAAATCATTATGAAAAATGCAAAGAAAATGCTCACAAACAATCTAATTTCAAGAGACGAATATATGAATTTTGAAAAGAAGATGACAGCAAAATATAAACCAATAATTGGGCCTATTTATAGCGAAATAGACTTGATATAGTGCGGAAGTTACGGGAATATGTGACTGGGAAAGGAGATGATTTTATGCCTAGAATTACTAGAATTGATGGCAAAAAAACAATAGAAAAATCAAAGAAAAAAGTTGCTGCATATGCCCGTGTGTCTATGGAAACTGATATGCTTCATCACTCATTATCTGCACAAATAAACTATTACAGCACCTTGATTCAAAATAATCCTGATTGGGAATATGCAGGAGTTTATGCTGATGAAGGAATTACTGGAAGAAATACCAAACACAGAGCCGAATTTAATAGACTCATAGAAGACTGCAAGAATGGAAAAATCGATATGATACTTGTGAAAAGCATCAGTAGATTTGCAAGAAATACAGTAGACCTTTTAAATACGGTAAGAGAATTAAAAACAACTGGTATCAATGTATATTTTGAACGAGAAAACATTAATTCTATTTCAAACGAAGGGGAACTTCTATTAACCTTGCTGGCATCATTTGCACAGGAAGAAAGTAGAAGTACTTCAGAAAATGTAAAGTGGGGAATTAGAAAAAACTTTGAAAAAGGAATAGCCAACTCTACTAAAGCACCTTATGGATATAGGTGGGATGGAGAAAAATTTAGGATTATTAAGGATCAAGCTGCGATAGTAAAAGAGATTTTTAGAAGATATCTTGATGGCGAGTCAGCATATTCTATAGCAAAGAACTTAGCTGAACATGGAGTAAGAGGACAAACTGGAAATCCTATAGAACAAACCTCGGTCAAGCTTATTTTAGCCAATCCATCATACACAGGTACAAGATTACTACAAAAATATTATATATCAGAAAATCAAACGAGGAAAAGAAACAAAGGTGAGCTTCCTATGTATCTGGTGGATGATATGTATGAACCTATTATTTCAGAAGAAGTTCATGAAAGAGCACTTGAAATTATGAAAAAACGTGCTGAAAGTATGCCTAATAAAAATCCTAAATTAACTCCGATTTCAGGACTTGTTAAATGTGGAGTTTGTGGAGGTGGCATAAGCAGGCGGCAATCTTCAAGAAGATGGATTTGTAATACGAGAGAGCGTAAGGGAAAAACATCATGCACAAGTAGACCGATACTAGAAAAAGAACTAAAAGAAGCTACTATAAAAATTATGGGAAAATCGAAATTTTCTAGAGCAGATTTTACGAAAAGAGTAGAAAAAATTTTAGTATATGGAGATAGAATTGATTTCATATTACTTAGCGGAAAAGTTTCTTCTATTAAAAGAGAGTATTCCGGAGAAAGAGGAAGCAATCCATTTTTCTGCAAAATATACTGTGGTTATTGCGGTGATATTTTCCATAGGACAAATTGGAAAAAACAAGGAAAGGTATGGATTTGTAGTAAGAGAAACGGTAGTTGCAAGGTAAAGAAAATAAGAGAAGATGAGATTATAGAAGCTTCAAAAAGTTTTCTTGGCGAAGATTACGGAGGAAAGGTTGTAGAATATATCGATAAAATTTATATCAAAGATGATTCTGTAACCTTTACCTTTAAAGATGGGACGGTGAAAATATGGCAAAGAAAGTGAGGACGATACCAGCAACCATAAACCGATTTAGCCTTGAACCCATAGTTAGTACAAAGAA
This sequence comes from Eubacteriales bacterium KG125, assembly GCA_050908895.1. Taxonomy (GTDB): domain Bacteria; phylum Bacillota; class Clostridia; order Peptostreptococcales; family Anaerovoracaceae; genus S5-A14a. The sequence continues at coordinate 970,762 of CP171222.1, forward strand.
AAGAAAAACAGCAGGTTATGCCAGAGTATCAACGGATAGCGAAGAACAAGCTACAAGTTATGAATCACAGATGGCTTATTACAAAAATTATATAGAAAGCAGAAGTGATTGGGAATTTGTAGGTATGTATTCTGATGAAGGCATCAGTGCTACAAACACAAAGCGTAGAGATGGGTTTAAGCAGATGATTTCAGATGCTCTTGATGGAAAGGTCGATCTAATTGTTACAAAATCAGTCAGTAGATTTGCGAGAAATACAGTAGATTCTCTTCAGACCGTAAGAAAGCTAAAGGAAAATGGAATAGAGGTTTATTTTGAAAAAGAAAATATCTGGACACTTGATGCAAAGGGAGAACTTCTTATAACAATCATGAGTTCATTAGCTCAAGAGGAAAGCAGAAGTATATCAGAAAACACCACATGGGGCAAAAGAAAACAATTTGCCGATGGTAAGGGTAGCTTAGGATTCAAGCATTTTCTTGGATATGATAAAGGTTTTGTTATAAATACGGAAGAAGCAAAGACCGTAAAACTGATTTATAAGCTTTATGCGAGTGGACTTTCTTTTTATGCAGTCGCTAAAGAACTTACAAACAGAGGTATTAAGACACCTTTTGGTAAGAGTAAGTGGCACGTAAGCACAGTTAAATCTATACTCACAAATGAAAAATATAAAGGCGATGCCTTATGGCAAAAAGGTTATATATCAGACTTTTTACAGAAAACTAGGAAAGAAAATAAAGGAGAAATACCACAATATTATGTTGAAGAACATCATGAGGCTATCATTCCGCCGGAGCAGTTTGACTTTATTCAGGCAGAAATTGCAAGAAGAGAAAATGATGGTAGGTGCAGTGGACTTACTATATTTTCAAACAAAATAAAATGTGGAAAATGCGGTGCTTGGTATGGACTCAAAACTTGGCACTCCAATGATGAATATAGACGAGAAATTTACAGATGTAATGATAAATATAAGACTAAGGGAAAGCCTTGCAAGTCACCACATATTACGGAAGAAGAAATTAAGGATATTTTTGTTAAAGCGTTAAATTCAATGTCAAAGGTTAAGAAAACTGTTATTAACGAAGTATATGATTTCATAGACACTATATGTGCAACTACAGAGATAGAAATTGAAATGACTAGGTTGGAACAAGAACTTAATAATATAATATCTGAGATGGAAAGTCTCATAAGAAAAAATGCCAGAACGGTTCAAAAGCAAGAAGAATATTTACAGAAGGAAAATAAGATAAGAGAAAAATATTCAGAAGTAAATTCTAGACTTACAGAAGTTGAAAATCAAATAAAAATCAAGCAAAATAGAAAAACTATGCTTGAGAATTTTATAAAAACTCTGGATGGAATAGAAGGCGCAATCACTAAGTTTGATAATGATTTATGGTCAGGGCTTATAGATTATATCTTGGTGAAAGATATAGAAAGGTATGCAGTAGTGTTTAAAAATGGCATGGCAATAGACATATAACTCAGAGAAAATTACGACAAAAAGCACTGGAAAAAATAAAATGGGTTTGTTATAATATATTAGTTTAAGTAGATGCGAAAAGAGTTGACAGTTATGAATCAGTTGAAGACAATTGTTAGACAGACAGACAGACAGACAGACAGACAGACAGACAGACAGACAGACAGACAGACAGACAGACAGACAGACAGACAGACAGACAGACAGACAGACAGACAGACAGACAAACAAATAGCTCTGTCTTTTTGTGATGTAGATTTTTATAGTTGGCAGGAATATGTACCTGATGGATAGGTATGTATTTCTGCAAATTTTTATAATATATTTCAAATACAAAGGAGGATACAGCAATGGAAAAAAATAATGAAAAAATTTATGGGCTTAATGATGGCTCTACTGATTATGCTGGGTGTATTTACCAGTACAATAAATGTATTTGCGGCTAATAATGAGCCAAGTTCATATGATAGTGAGACTAATAAATTCGACCTTGTAAAAGAATATGATGAGTATGACAAATCAGATGCATGGTTAAAATATGATACACTTCAAGTTCATAATGGCTATTACTATACTGGGCAAGCACATACACAAGCTAGCACCACAATCACTCGTGAAAACGGGACAAAAGTAGAAGTAACAGCTAATATTGCCGGATTGGAAGGAACTTATCCTGACGGAGCGTATTTCTTTAATGGAGGAAACATGTCTGATGCCGCAGGTGAAGGTGATAGTTTTGTCGGTGTGGATGAAGCTAAAGATATTCCTACATTAGGAGTTATAATATCAGGCAGTGTGCTGATTGTGTTAGGTATCAGACGTAGAGAAAAAACAAAGTAGAAAATTGCAAAACTATAAGCTTTTTGATGTGTACCCTCCCCAAAAAATGGGGGGGTACAACAGTTATTAAAATAATTTGATAAAGAATAAGGAAGGGAATTCTCAGAATTAAATAAGCAATTAAGAGAAGGAGACAAGTGAATGTTTGGAAAAGAAAGTAAGAAATTAGCAAGTATATTTGTAGCTTTAATGGTTATTTTAAATTTATTACCGTTTAGCATGGTTTATGCAAATGATGGGACTACTTATAGTGCTTATGATTCCAGTAGACAGAGACAGGTTGTAGATCAAACAGGGGTAACTGACTCAGACTGGTCATTATGCATGAATGAAAATAAATTATCACCGGGAACGAATACCAAAGCTACAGGAAAGTATATAAGAATTGAAAATGCTACAGAGGCAACACATATTGATAATGGAGGGGAAGGAGATTTTCAGAAAATCAAAAGAATGCTGTTTTATAAATTGAAAAATCCTAATCTTAATTATGCAGTTTTTCAACACGAGTATTACTTTCAACAAGGAAATAAAAAATACGATACAAATTGGGGGGCAGGAACAGAGTTAGAAAAACAAAAAAATAAATTGAGATCTTTTATAGAAGATCCGTCTTATGACAGCGAGATAGAGAAATCAATGGAGATAATTATTTATCATTCTGATAACTCCAGAGTGCAAAATTTAATTAGTGCCAGATTATTAGAACAACCGACACCTGAAAAAACAAAAGTAAACTTCTCAAAGAAAGCTTTAACAGAAGATGGTGAAGAATTAGCAGGAGCTAAGATTAAGCTTACTAAAAAAGATGGTACAGTAGTTAAAGAATGGGAAACTGACGGAAAGTTAAGAGAATTTGAACTTGAAGAAGGTAGCTATACATTTACAGAAGTATCAGCCCCTGATAAATATGAGGTCGCAACAGCAATTACTTTTGAAGTAAAAGATGGCAAAGTATTGGTAACAGGGACTGAAGTAAAAGGTAATACCATAGTGATGGTAGATAAGCTAAAAGAAGTACCAAAAACAAAAGTAAACTTCTCAAAGAAAGCTTTAACAGAAGATGGTGAAGAATTAGCAGGAGCTAAGATTAAGCTTACTAAAAAAGATGGTACAGTAGTTAAAGAATGGGAAACTGACGGAAAGTTAAGAGAATTTGAACTTGAAGAAGGTAGCTATACATTTACAGAAGTATCAGCCCCTGATAAATATGAGGTCGCAACAGCAATTACTTTTGAAGTAAAAGATGGAAAAGTATCAGTAACAGGAACTGAAGTAAACGGTAATACCATAGTGATGGTAGATAAGCTGAAAGAAGTACCAAAAACAAAAGTGAACTTCTCAAAGAAAGCTTTAACAGAAGATGGTGAAGAATTAGCAGGAGCTAAGATTAAGCTTACTAAAAAAGATGGTACAGTAGTTAAAGAATGGATAACTGACGGAAAAGTAACAGAATTTGAACTAGAAGAAGGAAGTTATACATTCACAGAAATATCAGCACCTGATAAATACCAAGTAGCAACATCAATTACCTTTGAAGTAAAAGATGGAAAAGTATCAGTAACAGGAACTGAAGTAAACGGTAATACCATAGTGATGGTAGATAAGCTGAAAGAAGTACCAAAAACAAAAGTGAACTTCTCAAAGAAAGCTTTAACAGAAGATGGTGAAGAATTAGCAGGAGCTAAGATTAAGCTTACTAAAAAAGATGGTACAGTAGTTAAAGAATGGGAAACTGACGGAAAGTTAAGAGAATTTGAACTTGAAGAAGGTAGCTATACATTTACAGAAGTATCAGCCCCTGATAAATATGAGGTCGCAACAGCAATTACTTTTGAAGTAAAAGATGGCAAAGTATTGGTAACAGGGACTGAAGTAAAAGGTAATACCATAGTAATGGTAGATAAACTAAAAGAAGTACCTCCGACTGAACCTAAAAAGCCCGGAACATTGCCAAAGACAGGAGATGGATTTAATCCAAGTGTATATGCGGGTATTATGGCACTTGCAGGTGGTGCGTTAACACTTCTTGGAATCAAGAAAAGAAAAGAAGATGAAGACAAATAAAAAAAGCATAGCGGATGTTCCAAATTAGTCCATACAGAAAACAGCTGACTCGTAAAGAGAAAGCTGTTTTTTGATATAATTAATATGTCACAAAACACATAAATTATAAGGATGTTAAAAAATAAAATGATAATTATTAAATACAAGATAAAAACGAGAGTATTTATAGATATAACCTCTGAAAAAAAGTAGTATTACGTTATCATTTTTAATCATTCTGTGACACTGTCTTTTCGTTAAGTAGGTGCATTTACAATTTATATCGTGTAATTGTATCCATTTCATAGTCGCAATGAATCCTTGTAGATGCGGCTATTATGGAGATCCATATAGGAGTTGTACATGCACCCCTAGGGAAGTAAACTTATATTTGAAAAAAATATCAGGAGCAATCAGAGAAAGAATAGATATGCAAATCAATCTTAAACCGATAAATTATAATGAATTTACCCAAAAAACAGGGATGACATCCCGGGATATGAGAAAATTTGTTATTAACGCAAGAATTATTCAAAAGGAAAGATTTAGCGATGAAAAAATTAAATTAAACAGTAGTATGGACGAAAGAATGATTAATAAATTTTGCAAAACTGATCATGATGGAGATGTTTTGCTGGAAAATGCTTTTAATAAACATCTAATTACACCTCGCACTCATCAAATTGTTCTTAAAATTGCCAGAACTATTGCAGACATGGATGGATCTGAAAACTTATGTGCAAGTCACATTGCAGAAGCGTTGAGATATAGAGGGAATATAGATGAATATAATTGAAATTAGTTTTGAAGATTCAAGATATCCTGATGAATTAAAGCAAATTAAAAATCCTCCCAAGAAGCTTTATTGCATAGGAAATATTGATCTTTTAAAAAACAGAAAAGTTGCCCTTGTTGGATCAAGAAAGTGCACTGCTTACGGCAAAACAGTCACAAATAAAATAGGAGAAAAATTATCAAGGAATAATGTTACTATAGTTAGTGGACTAGCTCGTGGAATAGATCGAGAAGCCCATTTAGGTAGTTTAATGGGGAGGGGAAGTTCTATTGCTGTAGTAGCAACAGCAGTAGACCAATGCTATCCTGCTAGTAATAGGGATTTATATAATCGATTAATTAAAGAAGGGTTAATAATTTCTGAAAATCCTTTAGGACACATATGTAAGAAGTATGATTTTCCTAATAGAAATAGGATAATAAGTGGTATTTCTGAGGCTGTCATAGTTTCAGAAGCTCCTTTAAGAAGTGGAGCTTTGATTACAGCGGAAATGGCTGTGGAACAAGGAAAAGAAGTCTATGCTGTTCCAGGTAACATAACGAGTTTTTTCAGTATTGGATGTAATAAATTAATAAGAGATGGAGCAAACATAATATCTGTAATAGATGATATTTTTATGGATTTAAAAATCAATATCTCGCATGAATCTATGGAAATTCAACAATTAGGAATGGATGAGAAAATAGTATATGATATAATAAAAAAGAATGGGGAAGTGTCTATGGAAGAAATCTTTCAAAAGACAGAATTTGATCAGGCAAAACTGGCAGGGATTATCACAGTTATGGAAATTAAAGGGATTATTACATCATCTATGGGAAAATTTTTTGTTGAAATTTTATGAAATGTGTGCATAATCTATATATAATGGAATTTGGGAAAGATGATTAGGGGGGATTTAATGGCAGCTACAAAGAAAAATACAAGGAAAAAGAAATTGGTTATAGTGGAGTCACCTTCGAAAGCTAAGACTATAGGCAAGTATTTGGGAACGTCATATAAAGTTGTAGCTTCAGTTGGTCATATTAGAGACCTTCCTAAAAGCAAGCTTGGTATTGATGTTGAAGATGATTTTGAGCCACAGTATATTAATATCAGAGGTAAGGGTGATATTATTAAGGAATTAAAAAAAGAAGGAAAAAATGCTTCAGAAATATTCCTTGCAACTGACCCTGATAGAGAAGGAGAAGCTATATCTTGGCATTTAGCTAATATTTTGGGGTTACCTTCAGATGCAGTAAATCGCATAGAATTTAACGAGATAACAAAGGACACTGTAAAAAAAGCTTTAAGTAACCCTAGAGCTATTGATATGGGACTTGTTGATGCACAACAGGCAAGGCGTGTTCTTGATAGACTGGTTGGCTATCAAATTAGTCCACTTTTATGGAGAAAAATTCAAAGAGGTTTAAGTGCCGGCAGAGTCCAGTCCGTTGCACTTAAGATACTTTGTGATAGAGAAGAAGAAATCAAGAGTTTTATTCCTGAAGAATACTGGAATATAGTGGCTCTATTTAAAAAAGAAAAGGATTTTACAGCTAAACTACTGAAATATAAAAATAAGAAAATCGGAATTAACAACAAGTTAGAGAATGACAATATACTAAAAGAACTAGAGGGTGCATGTTTTATTGTCGATAAGGTTGATAAGAAAAACAAAACTCAAAGACCTTATGCACCATTTACAACTAGTAGTCTACAGCAGGATGCATCTGCGAAATTAGGGTTTAACCCAAAGAAAACAATGATGATAGCACAACAATTATACGAAGGCATCAATGTACAGGGGCATGGTACAATGGGTCTGATTTCATATATTCGTACGGACTCGGTTAGGATTTCTGAGGAGGCAAGAGCAAATGCCAAAACCTTTATAGTCAATACAATGGGTGAAGAATATTATAATTCAAATTTCTATTCCAATAAAAAGAAAGATATCCAAGATGCCCATGAGGCTATTAGGCCGACAAATATCAGATTGTTACCTGACGATATTGAAAATTCTTTAAGCAGTGATCAGTATAAGTTATACAATTTAATCTGGAGAAGATTCATTGCAAGCCAGATGGCTCCATCTGTTTATGATTCTGTTAGCGCGGACTTGTTAGCAAAAGATTATCTATTCCGTGCAAGCGGATCCCGAATTATATTCGATGGATTTCGGAAGATATACAAAACAGGTGAGGAGAAAAAGGATACACTTTTGCCTGAACTTTCACAGGGAGAGGAACTTAAGACCGCTAAGATAGATGGAGAGCAGAATTTTACTCAGCCACCTAATAGATATACTGAAGCAGGACTCATTAAGGAACTGGAAGACAAAAATATAGGACGCCCAAGTACATATGCTCCAATTGTTGCCACCCTTACAGATAGAAAATATGTTAAGCGTATAAAGAAAACTTTAGTTCCCACTGATTTGGGAGTAACAGTGACTAATTTGTTGAAAGAATACTTTAAAGAGATTTTAGACATTGACTTTACAGCCAATATGGAAGATAAGCTTGATGATGTTGAAGTTGGGGAATTACCGTGGAAAGATATCATCAGGACATTCTATGCAGGCTTTGAAAAAGACTTAGAGATTGCTAATAAAGAAATTGAAAAAATTGAAAGAGCACCAATACTAAGTGATGAAAAATGTGAACTTTGCGGAAGACCCATGGCAATAAAAATGGGCAGATACGGGGAATTTTTAGCATGTACAGGCTATCCTGAATGCAAGAATGCTAAACCGATTGTAAAGAAGACAGATGTAAAATGTCCTAAATGTGGAACCGGAGATATAGTTGCAAGAAAGAGCAAAAAAGGAAAAGTTTTTTATGGATGTTCAAGATATCCTGAGTGCGATCAGGTATTTTGGTACAAACCTACAAATAAAAAATGTCCAGAATGTGGAAGCTTGCTTCTTGAACATAAGCTAAAAAATAGTAGGTTATCATGTTCTAATCCAGGGTGCAAATATAAGGAATAGGAAAGAGCATATTTCTATATCTATTGGTTTGAATAAACGACACAGTTTTTAAGAATGTGTTATGTTAACTATATTACGCTAGTTAGTTGAAGATAATTTTGTGATGTCAACAAATTTAGCATACAGGTATTTTTTTGTCAGTAATAAAAGGGATTTGTTAAAGAAAGAGGAGACGTATGGAATTCAGAGGAACCACAATATGCGCTGTTAAGAGAGGACCTAATGATATTGCTATCGGTGGAGATGGACAGGTTACTATGGGACAGACTGCAATAATGAAAAATACAGCAAAAAAAGTAAAGAAAATATATGGGAAAAAAGTGTTGACAGGATTTGCAGGATCAGTGTCAGATGCTTTTTCATTAACGGAAAAATTTGAAAAGAAATTAGAAGAGCATGGGGGGAATCTTAAAAGAGCGGCGGTTGATTTAGCTCAACTTTGGAGGTCTGATAGAGGAATGAGGAATCTTGAAGCCTTAATGATTGTAGCAGATCAAGATGACCTTCTTGTAATTTCCGGAAATGGTGAAGTAATAGCCCCGGATGAGCCTTTTGTTGCCATAGGGTCCGGTGGTAATTTTGCTTATTCAGCAGCAAATGCATTATTTCATCATACGGAAATGAGTGCAGAGGAGGTGGTTAGAGAATCTTTAAATATAGCCGCTTCAATTTGTGTTTATACAAATAATAATATCACTGTTGAAACCCTATAAGAGAAAGTAGTAATTTGATTTGGAGGTAAAAATGACCATTAAAAATATGACCCCTAAAGAGATTGTTAAGGAGCTCGATAAATATATAATTGGACAAGATGAAGCGAAGAAGTCTGTGGCAGTGGCACTCAGAAACAGATATAGAAGAAATCTTTTGCCAAAGGAGATGAGAGATGAGATATCTCCGAAAAATATTCTAATGATGGGACCCACCGGTGTAGGTAAAACGGAGATTGCAAGAAGGCTAGCTAGACTTATGGATGCTCCTTTTGTTAAGGTCGAAGCAACTAAATTTACGGAAGTTGGATACGTAGGAAGAGATGTAGATTCAATGGTTAGAGATTTAGTGGAGTCTGCCGTTCGTCAGATTAAGCAGAAAAAACTTGTAGATAAATACAAGGTAGCTGATAATTTGGTAGAGGATATAATTTTAGAAGCTATTGTACCTTCAAAGAAATCTAAAATAAACTCTAATTCTACTCCGAATCCGCTTGATTTTTTAAGGAATAGCGGTGGTTTTAAGAGTCAAAAAGCACAATATGAGGAAAGTATTGCAAACAAAGAAAAACAAGAAGAACTATCAGATGATAATCTTGTAATGACGAGGGAGCAAGTAAGACAACAACTTAGAGATGGCTTACTTGAAGACCAGTATGTTGAAATCAAAGTTGATGATGTTCCAAAAGGTAATCAGCTCGATATGAGCAATGAAGGCATGACAATTGCAATTGGCAATATTTTTGGAGACATGATGCCTAAACGTCAAAAAACTAGAAAAGTTAAGGTTAGTGAAGCGAGGAAAATTTTAAGAGAGCAAGAAGCCAATAAGCTACTTGATATGGATCAAGTAACCGAGGAAGCTCTTGAGTCGGCAGAACAGAATGGCATAATTTTTATAGATGAAATTGACAAAATAGCTAGTGGAGGAAGCTTTAGGCAAGGTGCGGACGTTTCTCGAGAAGGAGTTCAAAGGGATATATTGCCTATAGTTGAAGGTAGTGTTATCAATACAAAATATGGTCCGGTTAAAACAGATCACATCTTATTTATTGGTGCAGGTGCTTTTCACGTTTCAAAACCAACAGATTTAATACCAGAACTTCAGGGGCGTTTTCCAATTAGAGTTGAACTTAAAAATTTAGATAAAGAAGATTTCCTAAAAATCTTAACAGTACCACAGAATGCTATAATAAAGCAGAATAAGGCCCTGCTAGAAACCGAAGGGATTAAATTGAATTTTTCAGATGAAGCTTTAGAGGAAATTGCTTCCATGGCATTTATCCTCAATGAACAACAGGAAAATATAGGTGCAAGAAGACTTTATACAATTTTAGAGAAACTGTTGGAAGAAATCTCTTTTAGTGTTCCGGATATAAATGAAAAAGAAATAAATATAGATAGAGACTATGTTTGTGATAAATTTAAAGAAAAGATTGCAGAAGATGACATAGATAAATATATTCTTTAGTCCAGTTGAGCCAATAAGACTGTGGAGGAGTATGGTTAATTTTGATAATGATAACAATGTAATAATTGATGAAACTTTCAGAGCTATAACTGTTGGTGTGGCAATAAATGAGGATATATCTGATTCAATGGAAGAATTGGGACATTTAGTTGAAGCCGCTGATGGAGAGGTGTTGGGGAAAGTAATACAGAATCTGGATAGACCCAATAAAGCTACTTTTATAGGTAGCGGAAAAGTTCAAGAACTTTGTGAAATGGCTGAAAATATGGAAGCTAATACTATCGTTTTTGACCACGAACTTTCAGGGATGCAGATTAGAAATCTTGAGGATGAAATAGGCATAAAGGTCATAGATAGAACTATTTTAATTTTGGATATCTTTGCAAGGAGAGCGAAATCAAGAGAGGGAAAATTACAAGTTGAGCTTGCTCAGCTTAGATACAGACTTCCTAGACTTACAGGATTTGGGAAATCTCTTTCTCGCTTGGGTGGTGGTATAGGAACCAGAGGCCCTGGGGAGAAAAAAATTGAAACAGATCGAAGACATGTTCAAAGGCGTATAGAAGATATTAAACATGAACTTGAAGAAACTTCAAAGACCAGAGTTTTACAAAGAGAAAAACGCAAGAAGTCCGAACTACCAGTGGTTGCTCTTGTTGGCTACACAAATGTTGGGAAATCAGCAATAATGAATTACTTTGTATCAAACTACGGAAATCATGAAAAGCAGGTTGATGAAATAAATATGTTATTTGCTACGCTAGATGCAAAACATAGGCTCATTGAACTTGAGAACAATAAAAAATTTATTCTTGTTGATACTGTAGGCTTTGTAAGTAAGTTATCACATCATTTGGTTGATGCATTTAAAGGAACTTTAGAAGAGGTGATTTTTGCAGATTTAATTTTACATGTGGAAGACGCTTCGTCAAATGACAGCGAGTTCCAAAGGAAGGTTGCTGAAAAAGTCTTAAATGAAATTGGTGCTGGCGATAAAGATAAAATAATGATTTATAATAAAATAGATTTATTAACTCAGAAACTTGCGTTACCTATTGGTGTCGAATTAAATGGACCTGTGTTTATTTCGGCTAAAACTGGTGAGAATATGACGGAACTTCTTGAAAAAATTTCATATAAAATTTTTGAAAAGGAGAAAAATATAAAGTTTATTCTTCCTTTTGAAAGAGGCGATTTAGCAAGTAGACTTCTGGATCAATCTAATATTTTGTGCATGGAATATAGAGAAGATGGCATCCATATGGAAGCTATGCTAAAGTCAAAAGAAATAGATTTGGTGAAGGAATATGTTGAAATATAAGACTGTTGCAGAGGAGACTTCAGTTGAAATAGTTATAGATAAATCAAGATTTATAGCATACATTAAACCAGTTGAAACTAGAGAGGAAGCTGAAGAATTTTTCAAAAAGATAAGGAAAATACATCGAGATGCGACCCATAATGTTCCGGCAATGGTGATCGGAGATAATTTTCAACTTCAATGGGCTAGTGATGATGGAGAACCTCAAGGTACATCGGGCGTGCCAATGATGCAAATGCTAATAAATGAGGGAGTTACTAATGTAGCAATTATTGTTTCGAGATATTTTGGAGGAATTAAACTAGGAACCGGTGGACTTGTTAGAGCATATACTTCAAGTGCAAAACTGGCATTGGCGAAAGCTGGAATTGCTGAAGTAAAACTCATGACAATAGTAGAAGTAATACTGAGCTACTCATACCATTCTAAACTAGTTCAGTTTTTCCCTGAATGGAAGGCAGAGATTTTAAATGAAAGATTTACTGAGCAGGTTAATATAGAATTAAAAACTGAGCCGGAAAACAAAGATTTTTTGCTGGATAAAATAAAAAATGCTACGGGAGGCAACTACAAAATTTTGTCCATAAATGAAAGAATTGAAAAAAATTAGAATATACTTTATAATTATTTTAGGATATGAAAATGTGATTTAGCTATGTCTTTTTACTGTGGAAATGGTGGACGAGACCAAATACCACGACAAGAAATTTTTATTGTATCTGTTCACAGATAAGAAAGGCAGGTTTATATGAAAGAAAAAATTGCAGACAATTTTCGTGGAAGAAATTTATTTAAGGAAATTTTTATGGACTGTATTGGTTCATTTCTCTATGCTATTGGAATCTATTACTTTGCGAAAAATGCCAATTTTGCTCCCGGAGGTATATCTGGTGCCGCAATAATTATTAATCATTTTTTCGAATCTTTACCTATTGGTACTATATCGTTATTTTTAAATATTCCAATTATAATTGGATCATATAAATATTTAGGATTAGGTTACTTAATGAGAACGGGAAGAACGTTGATTATAAGTGCTTTTTTTATGGACATTGTTGTACCACAATTTGGGGCATATGAAGGTGCTCCTCTGATGGCCGCAATATATTCCGGTGCATTTGCAGGTGCGGGTCTGGCTCTTATATATAACAATCATACCTGTACGGGGGGAACAGATCTGGTAATTATGTCTGCAAGAAAAGTTAAACCACATCTTTCTATAGGGCAAATAACCATCTTTATAGACGGGTTGATCATTTTTGCCGGATGGGCGGTCTTTAGGAATATTGATGCTGTGCTGTTTGGATTTTTATTTACTGTTGTGGAAACCATGGTTATTGATAGGATGATGTTTGGGTTCACAGCTGGTAAACTTGCTATGATAATTTCTGATTACTCGGTAGAAATTGCACAAGGAATCTCAGAAAGAATAGACAGAAGTTCAACAAGATTAATGGGAAAAGGTTCGTATACAGGAGTTAATAAGGAAGTTCTGTTATGTGCATGTAGTAGAGCACAACAAGTGGAAGTTAATTATTTAGTTAGAGAAATAGACCCTAATGCATTTGTAATAATTTTAGATTATAGTGATGTAAGAGGATATGGTTTCCAACCTTTTGACTAATTTTTCGATTGAAAAATTTTTGTATTTTTGTTAGAATTAATGGTGATAAAAAATTTAAAAGTGGGAGCTACATATGGAACCAAAATATAAGAGAGTACTCTTAAAAATAAGTGGAGAAGCCTTAGCTGGTAAAAGCAAATTTGGTATAGATAATGATATGGTGATCAAAATTGCCAGAGAAGTTGCTAAGGTTCAAGAACTTGGTGTTGAAGTAGGGATAGTTGTAGGAGGCGGCAATTTCTGGAGAGGGAGGACTACCACAAATATGGATCAGGCGACAGCTGATTATATGGGGATGTTAGCAACAGTTATGAATTCTCTTGCACTTCAAGAAGCGTTTCTTGCCATAGGAATTAATGCCAGAGTACAGACTGCAATAGAAATGATGGAAATTGCGGAACCATATGCAAGAAGAAAAGCTATAAGCCAGCTGGAACATAAAGATATCGTGATCTTTGGTGGTGGAACGGGAAGTCCATTTTTTTCTACAGATACTGCAGCGGCTCTTCGAGCAGCTGAAATAGGAGCGGATATTATTCTTTTAGCAAAGAACATCGATGCTGTATATTCTGACGACCCAAAGACAAATCCGGATGCTATAAGATATGAACGTTTGAGTCATAGAGAAATTGTTGATAAGGATTTAAAGGTTATGGATCAGACTGCATCTACGCTCTGCAGAGATAATAATATTGCAATACACGTATTTGCTATTTCTGAAGATGGAAATGTACTTAGAGCAGTAAGAGGAGAACGGATTGGTACTTTTATATCTTAAAAGAATTTACATGTATGAGGAAGTAGTTATAAGATAAATGTTGCCTATTTTGTGCTTTATGTTTTATAGGATAAGTGTGTATATTCATGGCATGAAGATTACTAGAAATTAAATATTTCAGGAGGAAATAAAAATGAGTCATTCACATAAGAGTATGGAAGAAAGAATTGCTAAGACTATAGAGGTGTTAAAATCAGATATGAATACGGTAAGAGCCGGTAGAGCTAATCCTGCGCTACTTGACAAGGTTATGGTTGATTACTATGGATCTCCAAATCCATTAAAGAACTTGTCTAATATTTCAGTGCCAGATCCTAGAACTATAATGATTACTCCATTTGACCCTAAGTCAATTGGTGATATTGAGAAGGCAATTAATTTAGCAGAATTAGGCATAGCACCTACAAACGATGGCAAAGTGGTAAGACTTGCAGTTCCACCGCTAACAGAAGATAGAAGAAAAGAACTTGTGAAAACCGTTAAGAAGATGGGTGAAGATGCCAAAATTGCCGTAAGAAATCTAAGAAGGGATGCTAATGATGCTCTCAAGAAAAGTGAAAAAGCAGGAGAAATTTCTGAGGATGAATTTAAGTCTTATTTAGAACAAGTGCAGAAGACTGTAGATAAAGCAATTAAAGATATAGAAGCTGTAGTGGTTGGCAAAGAAAAAGAAATTATGGAAGTATAGGAAATATGGCTGCTTGGCAGCCATATTCTGTTAATGGGTAATAATTTTATGGGACTATTAGGTAGTGGCAAAGTGGATATAGCTATGAGGCAATCTGCTAATGAGGTAATGAATAAAGAAGATAATCAGAGTAATAAAGATTTACCAATATGTGATGTTATCCCGGAACATGTTGCTATAATAATGGACGGTAACGGTAGATGGGCAAAGGCAAAGGGAGTACCTAGGATTCTAGGGCATAATGCAGGGATGAAATCGATGATAGAAGCTACGAGAGCAGCATCAGATTGGGGAATCAAACACTTGACTGTATATGCTTTTTCTACTGAAAACTGGAAAAGAAGTAAAGAAGAAGTAGGAGGAATTTTTAATCTTTTAATTAAGTTTGTAGATAGTGAACTGAATGAACTTCATCGTAATAATGTTAAAGTAAATGTTATTGGAGATTATAAGCATATACCAAAAGCTGCCCTTATAAAGCTAGAGCATACTATAGACACTACAAAGTTCAATACAGGATTAAACCTTAATATAGCTTTAAACTATGGAAGTCGAGCAGAGATTGTTCGCGCTGTAAAAAAACTTATATTAGATGTTAAAAATCAGAATATGAGTGATGATGAAATAGATAACTTTATAAGCGAAGAAGCTATAAGTAGATATCTGTATACCGGAAATGAACTCGGAAATATAAAAGAGCCGGATCTAATAATTAGAACTAGTGGAGAGGAAAGATTATCAAATTTTTTATTATGGCAAGCTGCATACAGCGAATTTGCATTTACACCTGTTTTGTGGCCGGATTTTACAAGAGATATTTTTAAGAATCTAATAGAGGAATATGGAAACAGAGATAGGCGATTTGGAGGACGAAAATAGTGAGAACAAGGGTTATATCAGGACTAATAATGCTACCGCTATTGATACTTGTAGCTTTAGGCGGAAATTTTCTACTGGCGGGATGTACAATAATAGCAATCAAGGGAATCAAGGAATTTTATAGTGGACTAGAATCTATGGGGGTAAAACCATGGAAATCACTTGGTTTTGCTTCAGCCCTTATTTTGCCGGTGCTTTCATTAATCTCAAAACAGCCTTTTGATATGCTTTTAGCATGGTTAGTTTGTATGATTATGATGTCCGCAATATATATGTTTAAGATAGATGAGCGAAATGTAGAGGATTCTATGGCTACAGCTTTCGGCATAATATATGTTGTGTTTTTTTCCTATCACGTTTATTTAGTAGATAATGCAATGCATAAACTTGTGTGGTTGATATTTATTGCAGCTTTCGGATCAGATATTTTTGCATATTTTACAGGATATTTTTTGGGAAAACATAAGCTAGCACCGGCACTTAGTCCAAAGAAAACGGTTGAAGGTGCAATTGGTGGTATAATGGGAAGTGGAATATGTGCTCTCGCATTTGGTTTAATCTTTGTACCGGAATATGTTATTCACTGTGTGATTTTAGGATTGGTTTGCAGTCCAATATCTATGGCAGGAGATTTAGTTGCATCGGCGTTTAAACGCAAAATGGGAATCAAGGATTATGGAAATCTCATACCTGGTCATGGAGGCATCATGGACAGATTTGATAGCGTATTATTTGTGGCTCCGGTGGTTTTTTATTATATTCATTTTTTTATTCTATAACAGGCCCATAAGAAAATATTAAAATAACATACGTATGAAAATAAATATATAAGCATTTTAGGTAGAAAGTAAAAGGAGAAACTCCTATGAAAAAGATAGCAATACTGGGCTCTACAGGGTCTATAGGAAGACAGGCCATTGAAGTCCTTGAACAAAAGGACGTTCAAATTGTTGCTTTGGCTTGTGGGAGAAATATAAATCTCATTTCAAAGCAAATAGAAAAATATACCCCTGAAATTGTATCCGTGGAAACGGCAAAAGATGCGATGTTTTTATCAACAAAATATCCTGAAGTTGAAGTATTTTGGGGAGAAGAAGGTTTAAAGGCTGTCGCAGAATGCAATGCGGATATGCTCATAAACGGAGTAATGGGTATGGTTGGTCTGGAGCCTACATACAGAGCAATAATGTCGGGAAAAGATATTGCTTTGGCCAACAAAGAAACTCTTGTAGCGGGCGGTTCTATAATAATGGATGCAGTTAAGCAAAGGGGGGTCTCTTTAATTCCTGTTGACAGTGAGCACAGTGCAATATATCAATGCCTTCAAAGTTATAGAGGTGAAAAATCAGAGCAAGATGTAGTTCGAAGGATTATTTTAACTGCATCAGGCGGTCCTTTTAGGGGATTAACTCCGGATGAATTAGGGAATGTTGATTTAGATGCGGCTCTGAATCATCCTAAGTGGAGTATGGGAAAGAAGATAACTGTGGATTCAGCTACACTTATGAACAAGGGGCTAGAAGTAATTGAAGCTAAATGGCTCTTTGATATGCCGCTTGATAAGATTCATGTACACGTTCATCCTGAGAGTATTATTCATTCGGCTGTAGAATTTATAGATGGAGCAATTATAGCACAAATGGGTGTGCCTGATATGAAGGTGCCGATAGCATACGCAATAAACTATTGTGAAAGAGAAGTTATTTCCAACGATATTCACAATTACACAGACCTCTTTGAAATAGGGCAGCTAACTTTTGAGAAACCTGATTTATCAACTTTCAGATGTCTAGCGATGGCATATGCTGCATCCGAGGAAGGAAAGAGTTATCCCGTTGTGTTAAACTCGGCTAATGAAGCCCTTGTAGACTTATTTTTAAATGAGAAAATAACATTTATCGATATTCAAAACAATTTGAAAAAAATTCTTGAAAGACATAATCCTGTTGAACTCAACAATATTGAAGATATAAAAAGTATGGATTTTGAAATTAAAGCTAAAATTAGGAGAGAGTTATGGTAGCTATATATGCTATATTATTATTTGTACTAATGATATTTCCCCACGAATTAGGGCATTTTGCGGTTGCTAAGTGGGTGGGAGTTCAAGTAAATGAGTTTGCTTTAGGAATGGGTCCTACAATATGGAAAAAGGAAAAAGGCGAAACGATATACTCCCTTAGATTAGTACCTATTGGAGGATTTTGTGCGATGGAGGGAGAAAATGACGAAAGTGATAATCCTCGTGCATTTAACAACAAATCTGCACCTGCGAAAATAGCTGTTTTGTTGGCGGGGGCTATGATGAATGTAATAACTGCATGGCTGATACTTGTAATCCTTTCTTTCTGCGTGGGATCAGCATCGACGACTATTGCAGATGTAAACAAGGATAGCCCTGCTGAGATAGCCGGGATAAAAGCAGAAGATAAAATTATATCTGTAAATGGGTCAATGGTAGAAAGCTGGGGGCAGTCCGTAAAAAAAATAAAATCCTCAAGAGGAGATTTAATTTTGGTTGTAGACAGGCAAGGCAAAAAAATAAGTTTTAATGTGCAGCCTCATAATCAAAATGGAGAAAAGGTGATAGGAATACAAAGCAAGCTGGTTAGATCACCAAAGACTGCGATTTCTAATGGAACAATAGCAACCTATGAAATGGGAAAGGCTATGCTTGTGGGATTTAAAGGTCTCATCACTGGAGGTGTATCTATGAAAGATGTTGCAGGACCTGTTGGCATGGTTTCTATGGTTGGGCAAACAAGTAAGCTAGGAATTCAATATGTTGCAGGCCTTGTTGCACTTGTTAGTCTAAACTTGGCAATAATAAATTTATTACCGCTTCCTGCTCTTGATGGCGGAAGAATAATATTTGTTATAATCAGAAAGATTACTGGTAAAATGATAAGTGACAAGACTGAAGGTATAGTGCATATGATAGGCATGGCATTGCTTTTGATGCTAGCTATTTTAGTCACTATTAATGATGTTGGTAAGCTCATTTAGCTTTAAGGGAATTTATTATGAGTAGCAAAAAAACAGTCAAAATAGGAGATGTTTTAATCGGTGGTGGCAATCCTGTCGCAATTCAATCAATGACAAATATTAATCCCTTAGATAAAGAAGGCTTAATTCAACAAGTTGAAGAATTGACCGAAGAAGGGTGTCAAATAGTTCGCCTAGCGGTTCCAAATGAAGATGCAGCCAAGATTTTTGGAGAAGTAAAGAAGGTATCTAAAATTCCTTTGGTTGCAGATATCCATTTTGACTATAGGCTAGCCATTTTAGCGATGGAAAACGGAGCAGATAAAATTAGAATTAATCCGGGTAATATCGGAAGCAGTGATAGGTTAGAAAAAGTAGTAAAAAAAGCAATGGAACGGAATATACCGATAAGGATAGGGGTAAATTCAGGATCTCTAGAAAAAGATATAGTCATGTCTAGAGGTGGTGTAGATGCTGAAGGGCTTGCAGAAAGTGCTCTCCGCAATCTGAAAAAGATTGAAGATATGGGATATGACAATCTTGTTGTTTCATTGAAATCATCGGATGTTGTAATAAATTACCAGGCTCATAAGCTAATCAGTAAAATGACAGATTACCCGATACACATTGGTATAACTGAAGCAGGGACTCTTGAAATGGGGAAATTAAAATCAGCTATCGGTATGGGTGCACTTTTGTTAGAGGGTATTGGTGATACGATGAGAGTTTCCCTCACTGCTAGTCCTATAGAAGAAGTTAAATTTGCAAAAAATATTTTAAGAAGTTTAGGCATTAGGAGAGATAGAGTTAACCTGGTATCATGTCCTACTTGTGGTAGAACCAGTATAGATTTACAAAGTCTAGCTCAGAAAGTTGAAGATAAATTGGAAGAAGAGAAGATATATAATCCTATAACTGTAGCAATTATGGGGTGCGTAGTGAACGGACCGGGTGAAGCTAAGGAAGCCGACTATGGTATAGCAGGAGGAGTCGGGAAAGGAATAATTTTTTCCAAGGGAGAAGTAATCAAAACTGTTAGAGAGGAAGAACTGCTGCAAGAGCTAATTAAAATTATAAAAAATGATACAACTAATTGAAAAATCCATTAACTTAGAACAATTACCAAAAGAAATTAGAAAACAGTACAAGTATAGAGTAATTTCTGCTAGCTTAGATAAGAAATCTTCAGCATTGAATTTAGTCCTTGAAACAAATTTTGTCATGGACTTTTTTCACGTGGAAAAACTAAAATCATATATAATATCGGCTGTACCGGGTCTTTCTAAAGTAAATATAAGCTTTGAATATGCTGAGAAAATGTGCCAGGATGAAAGCGAGATTATTGCAGCAATTTTGAAGAATATTAAGAACAGTCCTCATGATAGATCACCGTGGTTAAATGCTATGAACATAGATGATTTTTCTATTGAGGATGACGTATTGACAATAAGCTCTTGCGGAATTAATGCAACGAAAATTCTAAATGAGAAGACAGCAACGATTGTTTCTAATGCTATAAGTAAGAAATTTAACCTTAATTTAAAAGTGATTTTTTCTCATGACGAAGAGGCTTATAGTAAGATAAAAGAGCGAAAATTAATTCAAGAAAAAGAAGCCCAAGAACAAGTCGTTAAATATGTAGAAGAAATTGAGGCTGCTCGAGTGAAATCGAATATAACCTCCCAAATAGCTAATTCAGAGAAATCAGGCGCCGGTTATATATTTGGACGTGGGAAATTTGCTGAAATAACTCCTCTTAAAGACGTTAGTTCGGGAATGGAAGGAATCACAATTAGGGGATTAATATTTCACAATGAGATCAGAGAACTAAGTACTGGCAGTAGACTTATTTCGGTATATATAACTGATAAAACTTCTAGCGTAATAGTTAAGCTATTCGCTAAAAAAGAAAATTGGGAAGAACTTTATGGACGATTAAGGCAGGGAATCAATATTTTGGTGTGTGGAAACGCAGAATATGATAGATTCGAGAAGGAAACTGCAGTAATTGCAAGGGGAATTAAAGAAGAGCCAATTGTATTAAGAGAAGATAATTATGAAGGGCTTAAACGAGTAGAACTTCATGCACATACGAAGATGAGTGCCATGGACGGACTTAATGAGGTTGAAACACTAGTAGAGACGAGCGCAAGATGGGGACATAAAGCAGTTGCAATAACCGATCATGGCGTTGTCCAAAGCTTTCCGGATGGCGCAAAAAAAGCTGAGCAATTAGCCAAATCCGGTATTGATATAAAAGTTATTTTCGGGGTAGAGGGTTATGTTTTCGATGATGAGGGGATGCGTGATGCTGAAGGGAAAATCGATTACAAATCAAAGCCTACAAATCATATTATTTTGTTGGCAAAAAATCAGGAGGGTCTGAAGAACATATATAAACTGGTCAGCTTATCCCATCTGGATTATTTTTATAAAAAGCCAAGAATGCCTAAATCAATTATTAATGAACATAGAGAAGGGTTAATTATAGGCTCGGCATGTGAAGCTGGAGAAGTTTATCGTGCTATAACTACAGGTAAAACCGATGAAGATATTGAAAAGATTGCAGCTTTTTATGATTATCTTGAAATTCAGCCCCTTATAAATAATCGGTTTATGATTGAAAATGGCACAGTTGAAAGTAATGAAGATCTGAAGAAATTCAATTTAAAAGTCGTAGAAATAGGAGATAGATTAGGGAAGCCTGTTGTTGCAACAACTGATGCTCATTATGATGAGGCAGAGTCAGCCATATATAGAAATATACTTATGGCGGGAATGGGTTATAAAGATGCTGAACAAGGGCAGGGATTATATATGAGAACAACAGAAGAGATGATGGATGAATTCTCTTACTTAGGTGATCGTGCAAAAGAAATTGTAATAGATAATCCTAATCTAATTGCAGATAAGATTGATAAACTTAGGCCCGTGCCAAAAGGAAAGTTTCCACCTAAAATCGATGGTGCGGATGAAACATTGAGAAAAACTTGTATGGAAAGAGCGTATAGTATATATGGTAATCCATTACCGGAGAGAATTGAAGAGAGACTTAGTAAAGAACTGGATTCAATAATTTCCAATGGATATGCAGTTATGTATGTTGCTGCTCAAATGTTAGTGAAAAAATCTATAGAAGATGGTTATCTGGTAGGGTCCCGAGGATCTGTTGGAAGTTCTCTTGCTGCAACCATGGCAGGAATAACAGAAGTAAATCCATTAGAACCACATTATATTTGTCCTAATTGCAAACACTTGGAATGGGGAGACATGAATGAATATGATTGTGGTATAGACATGCCGGATAAAGTATGTGACAAATGTGGAACTCTTATGAAAAAAGATGGATTTACAATTCCCTTTGCTACATTTCTGGGATTTGATGGGGATAAAGAGCCTGATATAGATCTTAACTTTGCCGGAGAATATCAAGCAAAGGCTCATAGATATGTTGGCGAAATTTTTGGTGAAGAAAATGTATTTAAAGCCGGAACTGTTGGTACTATTGCATCAAAAACAGCATATGGATATGTAATGAAGTTCTTTGAAGAAACTCAAAGACCTGTAAACAAATATGAAGTTGACAGACTTGCAAGATGTTGTACAGGGGTGAGGAGAACAACGGGACAACATCCAGGAGGAATTATTATTGTTCCGGAGGGACACGAAATTTATGAGTTTTGTCCAGTTCAACATCCTGCAAACGATAGTACTTCAGATATAATAACTACACATTTTGACTATCATAAAATTGATGAAAATCTATTGAAGTTAGATATACTAGGACATACAGTTCCATCTATGATTAGACATCTTTATGATATGACAGGGGTAGACCCACTTACAGTGCCATTAACTGACAAAAAAGTTATGGGAATCTTTCTGGGTACAGAGTCTTTGGATATAATAGATGAAGAATACACTCAAACTCATGGAAGTTTTGGAATCCCCGAATTTGGAACAAGATTTGTCAGAGATATGCTGGATGATACTAAACCTGATAAATTTGCTGACCTTGTTAGAATTTCCGGATTTTCTCATGGTACCGATGTGTGGCTTAACAACGCTCAAGATTATATTAAATCGGGAACTGCTACCATGAGAGAAGTGATCTCAACTCGTGATGACATCATGAACTACCTAATACTAAAAGGAATTGATAATAAAAAATCCTTTGACATAATGGAGAAAGTAAGAAAAAATAAAGAACTAAGCGAAGAAGAACTTAAGATAATGTTTGATCACAATGTTCCCGGTTGGTATGTAGACTCATGTATAAAGATTAAGTATATGTTTCCAAGAGCTCATGCAGTAGCTTATGTTATGATGTCAATGAGGATGGCCTGGTACAAAGTGTACTATCCCAAAGAATTTTATGCTGCATTCTTAAGTAGTGTGGTTGCCGACTTTGATGGAGAGCTTATTTTGGGAGGAAAACATAGCGTTGAGAATCAAGTGAAGTTAATCCAAGAAAAGGGCAAGGCTGCAACGGACAAAGAGAAGAACAAAATAACTGTGTATGAAATTGTGCTTGAGATGTTTGCTAGAGGATATAATTTTTCACCGCCTGTACTAGGTATATCATTGCCCAGCAAATTTACTGTTTATGATAATAAAGTAGTGTTACCTTACGCAGCAGTAAACGGAATGGGTGAAAATGCGGCAAAAAATTTCTATAAGGCAAACAAGGAGGAGGATTTCAGTAGTATAGAGGATGCAACTAAAAGAGCTAGGCTTAGCAAGGTTGCGGTAGAAGGTCTAAAAAATATGGGGGTTTTTGAGGGCCTTTCCGAGACGGACCAGTTTTGTTTATTTTAGACGAAATTCTTAGGAATTGATAAATGTAATATAGTATCAAATGACATATTTGGCAATACTTGTTGCATGATGTTGCAAATCAATTATAAGTGATGTATAATTAATTAAATAAGTTGAAGTGAGGTGATTTTCATGGTTAAGTTAATCGTAGGTCATAAAGGATCTGGTAAGACAAAGCAGATGATAGCGTTAGCCAATGATACAGTAGATAACAGCAAGGGAAGTGTTATTTTTATTAATAAAAATTCCCGTTTGATGTATGATCTTAAGTATAGCATTCGTGTTGTTTGTATGGAAGATTTTGAACATATTACAAACAGTGATGAATACATAGGCTTCATTTATGGAATTATTAGTTCGGATCATGATATTGAGACAGTGTTTATCGATAGCATTTTAAAGCATGCTGATTTCTCATTAGGCGATTTGCCTGAGTTTTTAACGAGGCTGAAGAATATTTCAAAGAATTACGGAATGGACTTTGTGGTTAGTCTTTCTGCGGATATGGAAGAGATGATTGGTGTAGAATTTAAAGACTACGAGGTTTTAAATTAATTTAGAAGATTTAGAGGCAGGCTTAGGCTTGCCTTTTTTATATTCTTCTTTAATTATTAGTCTACAGTTGAAAGCTTCAATTACTGAATAATAAGGAATAATATGATTTTTGGAAATATCAAAGGAATTAGAAAATGCAAATTAAATTAAAAGATGTAAACAGAGTATTCAGAAAGAGAATTCCAAAACCAATTGGTAAACATAAATACTTTTCAGTTCTTATACCGTTTATTGAGAAAGATAGTGAACTATACTTAATGTACGAGGTAAGAGCTTTAACTCTCAGAAAGCAACCCGGAGAAGTTTGCTTTCCGGGAGGACAGGTCGAGGAAGGAGAAGGTCCAATGACAGCAGCCATAAGAGAGACATGTGAAGAACTTGGACTTAGAAAAGAACAGATAACAATTCTTGGCCGTGGAGATATTTTGTATGGATATTCTAACTATACGCTGTTTACCTACGTAGGAACGATATCTTATGAAGATTACAGGAGACTTAAATGGTCAAAATCGGAGGTTGATAGAGTGTTTCTAGTTAAAGTATCCGATTTAATTAAAAATCCTCCGGAAATATATTGGGAAAATATCAGTGCAGAATTTGAAGAAGAGTTCCCTTATGCAGAGGAGTTGTTTGTAGATGAAAGAAATCCTTGGAAAAATACTAAGTGGTCAATACCGGTATACTCACAGTTGAATGATGAAGAAGCAACAATATGGGGTATGACAGCGAAAATAACAGTGTCTACACTGGAAACAATTGTCAATGAATTAGGTTATGGGAGTTAATACTTATAGACATATTTATTTAAATAGAGTATAATAATTTACACCGAACTGAATAATTTACAATAAGTTTAGGAGGAATTTTTATGAAGAAATTGTTAACAGTAGCTATTTGTTTGGTTCTAGCATTCACAGCATTTGCATGTGGTAGCAAGGATGACAAGAAGGCTAAAGAAGACACTTATGAAATTGCTATGATAACAGATACAGGTACCATCGACGATAAGTCATTCAACCAAGGTACTTGGGAAGGTGTCAAAGAATGGGCTGAGAAGAATAAGGTTACACATAAGTATTATCAGCCGTCGGAAGATTCAAATAAGGCTAGAATGGAGCAGATTGACCTGGCGGTTAAGAACGGTGCCAAGGTCGTTGCTACTCCGGGCTTCTTATTTCAAGAAACAATTTTCCAGGCACAGTCTAAGTATCCTGATGTAAAGTTCGTATTGATTGACGGTATCCCTGCTGAAACTCCGGAATCAAAGCCGGAAGTTGCTAAGAATACTGTTTCAATTGTTTACTCTGAACAGGAAGCCGGATACCTGGCAGGATACGCATCTGTTAAAGAAGGATATACAAAACTTGGATTTATGGGCGGAATGGCTGTACCGGCTGTGGTTAAATATGGATATGGATTTGTGAAGGGTGCCAATGACGCGGCCCTTGCAGATGGCAAAGATATATCAATTAAGTACAACTATGTTGGAACGTTCAACGCATCTCCTGATATAAAAGCTAAAGCAGCAGGATGGTATGCAGACGGAACGGAAGTTATCTTCTCATGCGGAGGAGGAATTTTTGACTCTATTTCCGCTGCAGCAGAAGAGTCTAAGGGCAAATTGATAGGCGTTGACGTTGATCAGAGTGCACAGTCTAAGACTGTTATGACTTCGGCTATGAAATTTCTAAAAGAGGCTGTAAAGGATCAGCTAGATGCTTACAAGAAAGATGAATTTAAGGGCGGAGAAACTTTGGTACTGGGAGCTAAAGATGAAAGAATTGGACTTCCGCTTAAGACTTCTCAGTTCAAGAATTTTAAGAAGGATGATTACGAAAAGGTCTATAAAGATGTTGCTGAGGGCAAAGTTGTGATTCCAAGTGATCAAGATACCAAAGAAGATGAGCTTGCATCTAAGGCACCGAAGATTAACCTAATAATAATTAAATAGTATCAAGTGAATTAATATCTTAAATATCAAAACTCCGTACTTTTTACGGGGTTTTGTGTTTATAGATTAACGTTAGTCAATAGGGGTAAAAATATTACATTAAATTTTGGGAGGATAATTATGTATGACATATTGATAATAGGTGCAGGTCCCGCAGGAATGACGGCAGCAATTTATGGACAAAGAGGTGGAAAGAAAACTGTTTTGTTCGACCAGACAAGTTACGGAGGACAGATAATTAACACCGCAGAAATTGCAAATTATCCCGGCATACCTAATATGTCCGGACTTGATTTTGCGAATAAATTATATGCACAATTTACAGACCTCGGTGCGGAAATGAGATATGAAAAAATTATTGAAATTAAGGATGGAGATAAGCCAGTAAAAACTGTTGTAACTGATTCCGGAGAAGAATATCATTGTAAGTCTATAATAATTGCAACAGGTGCTTCTCCGCGCCCTTTAGGCGTTGAGGGAGAGGAAAAGTATGTTGGTGCAGGAATAAGCTATTGCGCAACATGTGATGGTGCTTTTTTTAAAAATAAAATAGTTGCTGTGGTTGGAGGAGGTAATACTGCTTTAGAAGATGCAGAGATTTTAAGCGGCCTATGTAAAAAAGTTTATTTGATTCATAGGCGAGATGAATTTAGAGGAGAAGTTTCTAATGTAGAAAGGGTTAAAAGCAAAGATAATGTTGAACTGCTTTTAAATTGTGTTGTTACGAAGCTTAGTGGTGAAAGATTCATTGAATCTATTGAAGTAAAGAATAAAAAAACTGATGATGTTAAGAAAATTGATATAGACGGAGTTTTTGTTGCTATAGGACAAATGCCTAAAAATGATGCCTTTAAAAATTTTGTTGGTATAAATAAGGAAGGTTATGTGGTAGCAGGAGAAGATTGCAATACAAATATTCCGGGAATATTTGTAGCAGGGGATTGTAGGACAAAAAAAGTTAGACAGATAACTACAGCTGTGGGAGATGGAGCTGTTGCCGGATTAGCAGCTATTGAACACATTAATAAAATCTGCTATGAGGTCAAAACAAGTAAATGAAGGAAGAAAGTTTTTACATTTATAAATTGAAATATAGGACTCAAAGATAAATTAACAGAAAATTAAGAAATTGATTTTATTCAGCTCTGCCTTATGCTAAAATATAGTAGGGTTGGAGCTGTTTTTTTCATATATAAAAATTTAAGTTCAAAAGTTCGCATATCGTAGGAAAGAGAGAAATAATATGACGATTTTATCCATAAAAAACTATACCAAGAATTACGGAGATTTTTTGGCAGTAGATAATCTTAATTTGGAAATTAATTCAGGTGAAATCTATGCATTTATCGGACATAATGGTGCAGGTAAAACAACAACACTAAAGGCATGTGCAGGAATTATGGACTTTGACAAAGGCGAAATTTTGATTGATGGATTGGACATAAAGAAGAATCCTTTAAGCTGCAAAAAAATTATGGCATATCTTCCGGATAATCCTGATCTGTACGATGTTTTGTCAGGAATAGAATATTTGAATTTTGTTTCTGATGTATATGGAATTGAACCGAAGATTAGACAGGCTAGAATTAGAGATTTAGCAAAGCAATTCGGAATTTTTGACGATTTGGCTCAACCAATAAGCTCATATTCCCATGGGATGAAGCAAAAGTTAGCAATAATTTCTGCCCTTGTGCACAAACCTAAGCTTTTGATGATGGATGAACCCTTTGTAGGTCTTGATCCTTCTGCAGCCCATAATCTTAAGGTTCTAATGAGAACGTTGTGCGATGAAGGTGGTGCAATTTTCTTTTCAACTCATGTCCTTGACGTAGCGGAAAAACTATGCGACAAGGTTGCTATAATTAAAAAAGGTAAGCTTATATCCTCCGGCACAATGGAAGATATAAAGGGAGATTCATCTCTTGAAGCTGTATTTTTGGAGCTTGAAGGGGAGGATTTAAATGCTTAAAACACTTGTGAAAATTAGAATAAAGCTAATACTGTCTTCTCTTTTTAACAAAGGAAAGAAGAGAGGCAAGGGTATGGCTTTGATAATTTTTGGATTTGCCTACTATATGTTTATTGTAAATGCAATAGTGATTCCATCAACAGGAGCAATTTCCGGTAATTTAATTGGGACTAATATATCTTGGTTAGCTCCCACATTGCCAATTATTATGGCATTTGCTTTATGCTTTATTGGCAGTGTATTTTTGGCATATCAGCAGATATATGAGTCAAAGGATAACGAAATGATACTCGCTATGCCCGTTAAACCTAGTCAAATACTTATATCTAGAATATTTGCCATTGCAGGTTTTAACTTTTTGTATGCACTTCCGTTTTTTACTGGAACAGTCGTTGGACTTATGATAACTAATAGTGCAAGGGGAATTTTGTCAGGAGCATTTCTGCTTTTTGATTATTTGGCTATGGTCGCTTTTGTAACTATGCTTACATGTATATGTGCATGGATGCTTAGCTTGTTTCTATCAAAAATAAAAAATAATACCCTAATTTCATCTGTAATATACATTTTTTTCTTTGGTGTATATTTTTATGGAATAATGCAGGTTAATAAAATTGGTGACGTAATAATAAAGCATGGTGAAGAAATTGCTTCTGGAATTAGTTCTTTTGCTTGGCCATTTTATACCATGGGTGTGGGTGCTACTGAACATAACATTTTTAAGACTCTTGTGTTTATAACAATAATGATGATTCCATCGGTAGCTATATTTTGGATTATGGAAAAATCCTATATTCGAATACTTTTAAAAGAGAAGTTTACAAAAAAAGTTGAATATAAAGAATCTGTTGCCAACACAAGGACAGTTAAAAGAGCTCTTCTGCAGAAGGAAATCAGCAAATTTGTAAAGACACCTATGTATTTTCTTAATTATGGATCGTCGACACTATTTGTACTACTAGTTATTTTTTATTTAATTTTGAAAAAAGATAAGATGGAGGATGTGGTGGAGCTCTTATCCGTATATGGAGTTAAAGATACTAAAATAATTCCGGGAATCTTTACAATGATTATGTATCAATTTGCAGCAACTTCCGGTATACTAACATCGGCATCAATTAATTTAGAGGGAAAAACGCTCTGGATACTTAAGAGTCTGCCTATTTCAACAAAAGATATTTTCTTCGCAAAAATTATGGTGCCGATAGTATGCCTATGGCCGGTATTCTTTATAGGAGCGGTACTGTCTTCTGTTGCATTAAGCTTTCCTCTTCTGCCATCATTATTGCTTGTTACGCTTCCCTGTGTGACAATGATATTTTTTGCTGTATACGGACTATATATTAATTTAAAACATTATAAATTAGACTGGATAAATGAAACTGAAGCTTTCAAAAGGGCGGGGGGTCCAACTATTGCCAGCTTTGCAGCGTTTGGATCGTTAATTTTGATTATTTTATTTTTCCTTCCGATTTACTTTTTGAAGATTATGACTTTTATGAACTACCTTTGGATAATTACGGGTGTTTTAGTTGTTTTCACAATTGCAATGGTAGGAATTTTGATAAAAAAAGGAGAAAGGCTTTTCCGAAGTGTTGATTAGACTATGATTACAGAGCAAGAATTATATGATTATCTCTATCAACTGGGGATACAAGATTTTAGTTTAAAAGAGCACCCTCCACTTTTTTCTGTGCAGGATGTTATAGATAATGATTGCCTAATGCCGGGCCTCAATTTTAAAAACCTACTCATCAAAGATAAAAAAGCAGATAAGTACTATCTCGTAATCATAGAAGATAGTAGGCACATGAATAATAAATACTATAAGACGTTCACCGGGTGGGGTAAAATTAGATTTGCTCATGAAGAAGAGCTATACGAGAAAACCGGTTTACGTCCAGGCTATGTAAGTCCTTATGGCCTTTTGAACAACCGTGAACACGATGTTATTGTTGTTGTAGATAAATCTATTGCTTTGGCAGATGAGAATGAACTTATTAATTTTCATCCAAATCGTAATACTGCAACGATTACAGTTAAGAAAAAACAATTCGTTAAGTATATTGAAAGCCTTGGAAATGAAATAATTTGGGAGCCGTATATTTGAATATAATTGCATTTTTTTTATATTGCTTTGCGACAATTTATTCGCCAGGTCCTAATATTATCGTAGCTATGTCTTTAGCAAACCGTCTTGGCGTGGAAAAAATATGGAGATTTGTTCTCGGTGTATTTATCGCTTTTGTAATTTCTTTAACCCTTGATGCGGCTTTTTCTAGAGCTTTGTTTGCTGCAATACCAAAAGTAGAGCCCTTAATGTACGTTTTTGGTGGATGTTATCTTACATATCTTGCCCACCTAATGTGGAAAGATGATGGCGATGAAGGGACAAAAAATTTT
This sequence comes from Eubacteriales bacterium KG125, assembly GCA_050908895.1. Classification (GTDB taxonomy): domain Bacteria; phylum Bacillota; class Clostridia; order Peptostreptococcales; family Anaerovoracaceae; genus S5-A14a. The sequence goes on from CP171222.1 coordinate 1,001,062, forward strand.
GCTGCGAAAAATACAATTAAGATGGGTATGTTAAATCAGTTTAGCAATATAAAGACACAAATTTTTGGAATTACAGTTTTCAGCAACTTTATTTTGCCTTACTACAGGTCTCCATTTATTCTGTTTGGATTTTCCATATGCCTGTCACTTTTTTCCGTTTCGGCGATTTATTCATGGGCTTATTTAGGAACTGTACTCCTAAAATTTTTTGGACACTACAGGAAGTACATCAATGCTGCTTTAGCTTTATCGTTAATGTATTGTGCATATACAATGTTTAGAGAAATATTATGATTGACTAGTTATTACCATTGTGATATTATTAAAGTGTAATTGATGGCGATGTAGTCACCATAAAGATACGAAGAAGTATCAATTCCTTGTTGAATTGGTGCTTTTTTTGTTTAATAAAAATTCAAGATGTAAATAATTATATTATAGGAGTGACTAATTTGAAACATTTTAGGAGTGGAAGTAAGATTTTAATAGGAAAGGATTTGTTAAAATCTGAATTTAATAATAGGAAGAAAGTTTTTGTAGTCAGTGATCCGTTTCTTGTAAAGAACAACGGTATTAATTACGTAACCGATGTTCTTGATGATATTGGATTACAGTTTGAGGTATATTCTGAGATTGCACCAGATCCGGATATTGAAATAGTTGCCAAAGGAATCAAGGCTTTAGTAAATTCACAGGCGGATACAATTATAGGATTTGGTGGAGGATCAGCTATTGATGCTTGTAAGGCAATGATGTATTTTGCTGAGAAAGAAAATTTAGTCGATGATTTGAAATTTGTTGCAATTCCGACGACAAGTGGCACCGGTTCGGAGGCAACCGAATTTGCAGTTATTACTAATGCAGAGAAAGGTATCAAATACCCTATTATTGATGAAAAGTTATTGCCGGATGTTGCTGTGCTAGATGCTAATTTGACACTTACTGTACCTGAAGATATAACAGCAGCTACAGGAATGGATGTTCTAACTCATGCAATTGAAGCACTTGTTTCTAAAGAAGCTACTGATTTTTCTGATGCATGTGCAGAAAAAGCCATAAAACTTATAAGAAGTCATTTAATTAATGCCTATAATAATCCATCTGATATGGTTTCAAGACAAGGAATGCATAATGCATCATGTCTTGCAGGTATAGCCTTTAATAATTCAAACTTGGGTTTAAATCATGGTATGGCACACGCTTTAGGCGGAAGATTCCACATACCTCATGGTAAGGCTAATGGTATTTTGTTACCATATGTTATAGGGTTTAATGCAGGGTGTTTTGATAGGCTAAATGATAACTCTATCAAATATGCTAGAATTGCCAGGTTAATATGTGTGGACTCAAGCAGCATTAGACAGAGTAGCTTAAATTTAATCAGAACAATTAAAAGAACAAATGAAAGAATTGGAATACCTGAGTCAATAAAGGCTGCCGGAGTTCCTGAAGAAGAGTTTAAGAAAGCTTTAGATGAGATGAGTCGAGCAGCCCTGGCTGATGGATGTACAAAAACTAATCCAAGAGACTGTTCTTTAGAGGAAATTAAGTCTTTATTTACTTACGCATACTTTGGCAACATAGTAAAAAAATTTGACTAGAGAAAAATTTTATTTTTGTATGAAAGGGTATATATGAAGGTGAGTACTTTTGAAAATAAGGAAAGAATAATACAGGAGTTTGTACCGGGCAGACAAATTACTTTAGCTCATGTTATTGCCAATCCTGTACCGGAACTTTATTCTAAACTAGGTATAATAGATGTTAAAGATGCAATCGGTATCTTTACTATTACGCCAAGTGAAGGGGCGATTATTGCCGCCGATGTAGCTAGTAAAGCATCAGATGTAAAGCTTGGATTTGTAGATAGATTTAGTGGATCTTTGCTAATATATGGTGATGTATCGGCGGTTAAAGAGTCTATGAAAGATGTAATGCGGGTGCTTTGCGATGAAATGAAGTTCGCTCGTGCAGAAATTACAGGAAGCTAAAAGGAATATATATGAAGAAGATAATGTTTGTTGGCAATATTGGCTGTGGAAAAACAAGCTTAAGTCAATCTCTAACAAATCAGGCAATAGAATATCATAAGACTCAGGCTGTAGATGTTGTAGGCTCATCTATTTTAGATACTCCGGGAGAATATCATGAATTGGGTAATTATAAAGGAGCTCTTATGATAACTTCAGCAGAAGCTGAGGTTATTGCTTTTGTTCAGTCAGCTACAGATGAAAGAAAAATGTTTTCTCCATTTTATGCAGGATGTTTTGCCAAACCTGTAATTGGAATTGTAACTAAAATTGATGATGCTACAGAAAAAGAAATTTTGGAGTCAGAAAGTCATTTGCACATGGCCGGAGCAGATAAAATATTTAGAGTGAGCAACTATACCAAGGAAGGCCTCGATGAACTAAAAAAGTATCTGGAGGCAAAGTAAAACTTGGTATTTCTGAAAAGGAGTGGATATGCCAAAGCTGAAGATTGTAGTAGTTGATGATGAACCCATCATAAGATTAGATTTAAAATCAATGTTAACAAATGCAGGATATGAAGTTATAGGAGAGGGTGCTGATGGATTTGATGCTATAGAGGAATGCGAAAAGAAAAATCCCGATGTTATTTTGTTGGACATTAAAATGAAAGATTTAGATGGTTTATCAGCAGCTGCATATATAAAGGAAAAATGCCCTAATATTGCAATTATAATGCTTACAGCTTTTAGTAATGGCAGATATATAGATAAGGCTAAGGAAAATGGAATTAGTACATATCTTGTAAAACCGATAAATGAATCATTATTAGTACCAAATATTGAGTTAGCTGTGGCGAGACAGAAAGAACTAATAGAGTATCGCAAAGATTTGGATAAAATAAGCGAACAACTTGAGATTAGGAAAATTGTTGAAAAAGCCAAAGGTATGCTCATGAAAAAAAGAAATATGTCTGAGAATGAGGCCTACAACTATATGAGAAACTTGAGCAAAAATAGAAATATGTCAATGAAAAAAATTGCAGACCTTGTCCTGTCGAGAATGGGAAATTAGTGGAGCAAAATATGATCAATGAAAAAAACATTGAAAATATATGTGAAATGTATACTGATTTAAGCAAAGAAGAGGTTGATGAAATAAAGGTTGCGAGCAAATCTCTGGCAGCTATGGCTAATCTTTTCAACGCGGACGCATTTATTGATTGTCCCATGAATGATGGAAGTGGGGATGCAATTGTTGTGGCAGAAGCTAGACCTGTAGACCACCCTTCGTCGTATAAGAGAACTGTGGTTGGCCTTGTTGCGACGAAAGAGAACGAACCGGCGGTTTATAGAGGCTTTAACCTTGGAGTACCGACTAAATTTATGAAGGCGATGACCCAAGAAAACTTATCCGTAGTACAAACTGTTGAGCCAATATATCATATGGATAGGGTCATTGGAGTTTTTATAATAGAACAGAGCATGGAACAAATTAAACCGCACACATCCTTAACAACGGGTGCTCCAGATGTGGAAGAAATATTGCTTAATGGGGAGAAACCGAATTTAGCTGATAATATAGAAGAAGGGTTAATATTTATAAATACCAATGATAAAGTCATATTTAGGAACAAATCGGCAGAAATAATATATAAAAGACTAGGATTTATAAGTGATATTTTAGGGAAAACTTATAAGGATATATGCATTGTAAGACCCCCTGATAAAAACGAAACCGGTCAAACTATAAAGCAGGATGTAAAAATTGGAGACTATTACTTCACTGTTAAAACATCTATCGTTGGTAGGGATGATCTTAAATTCTTGGTAACTATAAGCGATGTAACAACTAGTAAACTTCAGGAGCGAGAGCTGGTTTTAAAATCTGTTGCATTTCATGAGATGCATCATAGAGTAAAAAATAATCTTCAGACTATTGCAGCCCTTTTGAGACTTCAAAGAAATAACATAGAATCAAACGAAGGGAAAAGAGCACTAACTGACACAGTAACTCGAATCCTTGCAATAGCAGCAACTCATCAAATTATGGTAGAAACAGGCGTTGAATTGGTGCAATTAAACGACATTGTTGCAGTTGTAAAAAATAATACTTTGGCTTATTACACCAGTGATAATTTCAAACTTGATGTAGAGTGCCATGGAGGAGACTTTAGCGTTACATCTGAGAAAGCTTCTGCAATAGCATTAATTTTAAATGAACTTATGCAAAATTCTATTAAATATGCTTTTCCAGGAAAAAAAGAAGGAAAAGTAACAGTTATGACCATGCAGAGAAGAGCCAACGATGTAGAGCTCATATTTATTGATGACGGATTAGGTTTTGATGTTGGTGAAACAACATCCGGAGGTATGGGATGGACAATAATTAGATCACTTGTTAAGGAAAAATTAGAGGGTCATGTGATCGTTACATCAAGTGACGAAGGGACAAAAGTAAGAGTTGTTTTTTCTTCTCTATAATTTTATAGAAATATGTGAATAAATGCAAAAAAAATAATAGTTTTTTTATTAATTTTGTGGTAATATTAAGATGATAATTGAATCATATGATGCACAAGACGACGTAGTCTGTGTATAGAGACGATGCAGTCCACTGGAATTTCATTATTTGACGATAATTATGTCAAAGGAATATGAAGTTTTGTTGGGCTGTTTTTGCTTTTCGGAGGAGATGGCATCTATGAAAGAAATAATAAATAGTGTTGGTATTGATATAGGCACATCCACAACACAACTGATATTTAGCAAGCTAACAATAGAAAATTTGGCAAGCAGTTATACTGTTCCTAGAATATCGATTGTTGACACCGAAGTTGTATACAGGAGCGATATATATTTTACACCTATTAAAGATAATATTAGTATTGATGCGGAAGCAGTTAAAAAAATAGTTGAAAATGAATACAAGAAAGCCAATATGACACCGGAAATGCTTAAAACCGGAGCGGTCATCATTACAGGTGAAACTGCAAGGAAGGATAATGCTAATGATGTTTTATCAGTGCTTAGTGATATGGCAGGTGACTTCGTAGTCGCAACAGCGGGTCCGGATTTAGAATCAGTTCTTTCAGCGAGAGGGGCTGGAGCAGACTTTATGTCCAAAGAGAACAGAAATACAGTTGCGAACATTGATATAGGTGGTGGAACCAGCAATATAGCAGTATTCCGGAAAGGAACTTTAGTAGGAACGTCTTGCCTAGATATAGGTGGTAGATTAATTAAAGTTGAAAATGGAAAAATTGCGTATATTTATGAGAAAATAAAAAAACTTGCTGAGTTAAAGGGGATTCAGATTCAACCAGGAGACCAGGTTGATGAAAGTAAATTACACATGTTGTGTAGTTTGATGGCAAGGCACTTAGCAATGGCGATAGGATTGGAAGCAAAAGATGATTTTCATAAATTACTATACACCAATGACGGGACACCAATTAGTGAAGATATAAAGGTAGATGCGATAACCTTCTCGGGAGGTGTTGCAGACATTATATATAATCCTACAGACGATAATGAGTATAGGTTTTGCGATATAGGACCGGTTCTAGGTTCTGAGATTAATGAATCTAAATCGTTTGAATCAGTGGAAAGATATTTGGCAAAAGAGACGATTAGAGCTACTGTTGTCGGAGCCGGTACTCATACTACAGAAGTAAGTGGTAGCACGATTAGATACGAAGCGAATGTTTTGCCGATAAAAAATATTCCGGTTGTTAAAATGACAGCCGAGGATGAAGAAAACTTAGAAACATTTTCGGGGAAACTTTCTGATAAGATTGAAGTTTTTACGAAAAATGGAGCAGATGATTGTGTAGCTGTAGCTATAGACGGTAGAAACAATACTAGTTTCCAAGCTGTTCAAGAATTGGCTTCAGCAATAGTTAATGGTCTTTCTAAATACAATAAATTGAATACTCCAATAATAATTGTATGTGAAGCTGATATTGGCAAGGTTTTAGGGAATGCTCTCAAAATTATGCTAGGCTTGGAAAGGCAAGTAATAAGTATCGATAATATCTTTGTGAAAGACGGGGATTACATAGACATTGGCGAACCGGTAGCAAATGGCCGTGTGGTGCCAGTCGTAACAAAGACATTAATATTCAATCGCTAAAATGAATGAAAGCAAGAGGTGAAAGAAGTGATTTTAAAGACAAAGTTATTTGGGCATACATACGAATTTAAATCGGTTCGTGAAGTAATGGCCAAGGCTAACGAAGTGAAATCAGGGGATACCCTAGCAGGAATTGCTGCAGAATCAGCTGAAGAGAGAGTTGCTGCCAAGCAGGTACTTTCAAATCTAACTCTAAATGATCTGAGAAATCATCCAGCTGTTCCTTATGAAGAAGATGAGGTAACTAGGATTATACAAGATGATTTAAACGAATCCATCTTTGATGAACATAAGAACAAGACTGTAGCAGAGTTTAGAGAGTGGATTTTAGACAATGAAACCACAGGAGATATGATTAAGAGAGCTTCAAGAGGTATAACTTCTGAAATCGTATCAGGCGTTACAAAACTGATGGGGAATTTGGATTTGGTTTATGGTGCAAAAAAAATTGAGATAACTGCTCATTGTAATACTACAATTGGTAAAAATGGCACATTCTCGTCAAGACTTCAACCTAACAACACAACTGATGATCCAAAAGGCATTATGGCATCAACCATGGAAGGTTTTAGCTTGGGAGTGGGAGATGCTGTTTTGGGTCTGAATCCGGTAGATGACTCAGTTGAAAGTGTAGCAAGAATTCTAAAACAATTTTATGAGTTTAGAAATAAATGGAATATTCCGACACAGATTTGTGTGCTTGCTCATGTAACTACACAGATTGAAGCGGCAAAAAAATTAAATGCACCTTTAGAGCTTGTTTTTCAATCAATTGCAGGCTCCCAAAAAGGAAATGAAGCTTTTGGAATAAACGCAGAAATGATTCAGGAAGCCCACGATTACGCATTAAGATATGGTAAAGCGACCGGTCCGAATGTAATGTATTTTGAAACTGGACAAGGATCAGAGTTATCATCGGAAGCACATAATGGATGGGACCAATTAACAATGGAAGCTAGATGTTACGGCTTTGCAAAGCGATACAATCCTTTCCTAGTAAATACAGTAGTTGGATTTATCGGACCTGAATATCTATACGACTCTAAACAGGTAATCAGAGCCGGACTCGAAGACCACTTTATGGGTAAATTAACCGGAATTTCAATGGGATGCGACGCTTGCTACACTAACCACATGAAAGCAGATCAAAATGATATTGAAAATTTAGCTACTCTACTAGTAGCGGCTGGATGTAACTACATCATGGGAATTCCGGAAGGAGATGACTGCATGCTTATGTATCAGTGTACAGGATTCCACGAAACACCGGCACTAAGAGAAGTCTTCGGACTAAGACCTATTAAGGAATTTGATGAATGGTTAGAGAAAATGGGCATTTCTAAAGACGGTAAGTTGACCCCACTGGCTGGAGATGCATCTATATTTCTTAAGAAATAAGGGAGGATGAGCAAGTGGATACAAAAGAATTAAAAGCGATAATTGAAGATGTGTTAAATAATATGAATCTGGATTTGGAGCCTAAATCATCAGAAGATTCAAAAAAAGTTGAAAATACAGTTTCGGATCAGAATAAAAGAGATCAACCGGCACCTGCACCGACACCGGCAGAACTTAAAAAAGCCGGACATGAAGTACCGGAGGAACTAACGCGTAAGAAAGAATTTTCAGATATTCAATCAGGTGAACTCGAAGATTTAAGTACTATTGATATCAAAGAACAGTACATTGTTGATAATCCATATGATAAGGAAGGCTTTTACGAATTAAAGCAACATGCCCCTTGCAGATTGGGAATAGGAAAAGCTGGTGCTAGATATAAAACTCTACCTCAGTTAATGTTTAGAGCAGCTCACTCTGCAGCTCAGGATGCAGTATTTTCTGACGTTGACCAAGATTTTGTAGATGGATTGAACTTATTTACAGTACAGACCAGATGTGAAAGTAAAGATGAATACTTAACTCGTCCTGACCTTGGAAGAAGGCTCAATGAAGAAGGAGCAGCAACAGTTAAGGAAAAGTGCGAAAAGAATCCAACGGTACAGATTTTTGTATCGGATGGTCTATCTTCAGCCGCTGTAGCAGCAAATACTGAAGACGTTCTATCAGGACTTACACAAGGTCTAAAAGCAAGCGGAATTAAAGTTGGAACCCCATTCTTTGTAAAATATGGAAGAGTAGGTGTTATGGATGAAATCAGCGAAATCACCGGAGCAGATGTAACTTGCGTGCTAATTGGTGAAAGACCAGGCCTTATTACTGCCACATCAATGTCAGCCTATATCGCGTACAAAGCAACTATAGGAATGCCGGAAGCGAGGAGAACTGTTGTATCAAATATACATTCAGCTGGAACGATTCCTGCAGAAGCAGGAGCTCATGTAGCAGAAGTAATTAAAATAATGCTTGAAAAGAAAGCAAGTGGAACAGATCTAAAATTATAAAGGAGAAAAAAAATGAAGAGAGATCCATTAAAGACAAGTGTGCTTGCAACGAAGATAATTCCAAATGCAAGTCCGGAAATGCTGAAAGATTTTGATAATATTCCAGAAAACTACAAGTCTTTAGCATTAATTACGGCAGACTGTGACGATGTAACATACACAGCGCTTGATGAAGCAACAAAAAAGGCTGATGTCGTTGTAGCATATGCTAAGAGTTTTTACGGTGGTGCAGCAAATGCAAATACAAAACTTGCTGGCGAAATCATCGGAATCCTTGCAGGTCCAAATCCTGCAGAAGTAAAGAGTGGATTAGAAGCAGCTGTAGATTTCATCGAGAATAAGGCTCACTTTGTTTCAGCTAACGATGATGATTCAATAGCTTACTATGCTCATTGCATCTCAAGAACTGGTTCATATTTGTCAGAAGGTGCAGGAATTCCTGAAGGACAGGCATTAGCATATCTTATCGCTCCTCCACTTGAAGCAATGTATGCAGTAGATGCAGCTTTAAAGGCGGCAGATGTAGAATTATGCGTTCTATATGCACCACCTTCAGAAACTAACTTTGGTGGGGCATTGTTAACAGGCAGTCAATCAGCTTGTAAGTCAGCATGTGATGCTTTCGCAGCAGCAGTAGAGTTTGTAGCTGATAATCCAACATCATTTTAATAAGATATTATAAAATTTAGGAGGAAGATAAAATGGCAAATTTACAAGCATTAGGAATGATAGAAACAAAGGGTCTGGTTGGTTCAGTTGAAGCAGCAGATGCAATGGTAAAAGCAGCAAATGTATCTTTAATCGGAAAGGTACACGTAGGAGGAGGCCTTGTAACAGTAATGGTTAGAGGTGATGTAGGGGCAGTAAAAGCGGCAGTAGATGCAGGAGCAGCAGCTGCGGAAAGAGTTGGAGAACTAGTTTCAATTCACGTAATTCCAAGACCACATTCAGATGTTGAAATGATTCTACCAACAGTTGAATAATATTTAATAGTTTTGCAGCCGGATGAAGGCAATACAGGTGCCTTTAGATAGAATTTAAGGAGAAGCAAAAATGTACGCACTAGGTATGATTGAAGTATATGGACGTGTTGGTGCTATTGAAGGCCTTGACAATGCTCTCAAGGGTGCAAACGTTTCTCTTGTAAACATGATTAAAGTTGGCGGAGGACTGACAGCTGTATTTGTAGAAGGGGATGTAGGCGCAGTAAAGGCAGCTATAGATGCAGCGTCAGCAGCTGCTGAAAGAGTAGGTAATCTAGTGTCACAGCATGTAATACCAAGGCCTGACGAAGCAGTAAGAGCGATGTTGGCGCGTGATCTGAACTTGAAATTGGATGCCAAGAAAGAAATTAAGCAAAATCTCAGTGTGGAAAACACAAAAGAAGATACATTGTCAGAAATAGAAAATAATAAGATCAAGGATGAAAAAGAATCTTTAGCAAGCGATTCATCTTTAGATTTTAAGAAAATGACAGTTGGAGAGTTGAGAAATATGGCAAGAACATATGGCGATTTTCCAATAGCAAGAAATGAAATCAAGTTTGCAAAGAAAAAAGAGCTTATTGAAGCAATAGAAAAATTGAGAGATAAATAGTCAAGTCTAAAAATTTAGGAGGAAGATAAAATGGCAAATTTACAAGCATTAGGAATGATAGAAACAAAGGGTCTGGTTGGTTCAGTTGAAGCAGCAGATGCAATGGTAAAAGCAGCAAATGTATCTTTAATCGGAAAGGTACACGTAGGAGGAGGCCTTGTAACAGTAATGGTTAGAGGTGATGTAGGGGCAGTAAAAGCGGCAGTAGATGCAGGAGCAGCAGCTGCGGAAAGAGTTGGAGAACTAGTTTCAATTCACGTAATTCCAAGACCACATTCAGATGTTGAAATGATTCTACCAACAGTTGAATAATCTAATTTAGAGTAAAGGAGGTGCTGTAGTTGAAAGTTATAACAGAAGCCCTAGTTAGAGCGGAACTTAAAGCTACAAAGCCGGAAGTATATTATATACAAGAAGGCAAGCTCCTATCTCCTGCAGCAAGGGAATATTTGCAGAGTTTGCAGGTTGAAATTGATTTTGAAAAAAACAGGGAAGCAAGAGAATCAAAAAAGAACGCTCAAGATCTAAAATCAGAATTAAACTTACCTAAACAGGCTAATGATAACAGGTGTAGTGCTCCTAAATATATTGATTACGAAACAGGGGCCGGATATGTATCCAAGCCGGAACATATGACTCAGTTATTTTCTAATAAACTCGTTGATAAGTGTCATCCAAGAATTAAATATAGAGGGAAAATTGATAGCCTTCAAGCAATGATTGTAAATGCACAATGTGTTATCAAAGCCAGCAATGGATCTCAGCAAATGATCGATGACCTTGGCAATGTCTTGGATGTTGTAAGAAATCTGGTTAGATGCGAAGTGTTGGATGAACCTGTGACTAATGAATACATAATAGGTTTTAATCACGCTGAACTTAGAGAACGTTCTCACTATCCTATGAAATATTTTAAGGTGAAACAGATGGTTTTGCCGGACTATACTATGGGAATTGAGCATGCTCAACTGAATTTAATCAGAACCGGAATTAGAGAATGTGAAGTCTTAGCTGTAGATGCATTTAGACGTAATAGAGCATTAGACAGAAGCGATGTTATAGAAGAGTTAAACAGACTTTCAAGTGCTCTACATATAATGATGTGCAAGAACCTAGCAGGGGATTATAGCAAAAAGTAAAAGGTAGAGGAGGGAAACCGGTTGGAACGAGATAAATTAATAGAAGAAATTTTAAAAGGCGTTCTTGAAAAGCTGGGTGCGATGGACAAAGGCACTCCTTTATCTACATGCATGAAAAATGAGGATGTTAGCAATAAACCTATTCTGTTAATAACCTCGGATAAAGAAAAACTTATTGTTGATGAGTTTTTAGATAATGATTTTTTAGAATCAAACTGCCATCTAACCATCGGTAATGATAATTTTAATTTTACAGGTATTTGTCAAGGTGTGATTTTAGAATTAAATAATTTAGAATTGTCTAAGCTTTCATCTGGGTTTTGTGATTCAGAAAAGCTAAAGTTGATAGAAGATTTAATTCAATCTGGTAAAGAGATTTACCTAGTTAAAGAAGGAATTGAATTTCTCAAATACGAGGGCATTTCTCCAACAAATTTTTTAAGGATGTACAAGCAGAAACTAAATGTTCTAAGGAGTTGGAAGATTAAGATTTTATCAAAGACAGATATCAAAAAGGAGTTAAAAAAAAAATATCAAGGCGGTCTAATTTTTAGCAGTCTTGGGCAAGATGGAAAGATGCTAACCGGGAAATTCATAACACAAAGAGATCTTGAAGGTGCTTATTTGCAAGGTCGACGGCAAATATTGATTTCAAAACAAAGTAAGATGACTGATGTAGCAAGTGAGTACGCTGAGAGAATGAACATTATAATAAAAAAACTGTAGGAGGAGTCGGGGAATGAAAATCGGAACAGTAGTTGAATCAATATGGGCTACTCAAAAATCCGACGCCTTATCACCATATAAATTGTTACAGGTGGAAATCGACGAAGGCGATGGCAACAAAATAGTTATTGCAGCAGATAGTCTTGACGCAGGTGTAGGAGAAAGGGTGATTTTGGTCGGCGGAAGTGGCGCAAGAAATATAGATTCAAGTGACGATATTCCCCTTGATCTTACAGTGATCGCAATAGTTGACGATAAAAAAGTAAACAACTAAATTTTAAGTGAAACATGAAAGGAAGAACACATGTTTAAGGAACTGATTGATAATATTACAAATACCGCAGTGTTTACGGATAGTTTCTCCGAATGGATTAGCAATATTTCAGTTAACTCTGTTATTATCATGATTATGATGATTTTTATGATTGTTGGAGCAATTGATAAAATGAGAGGAAATAAGCTAGGATACGGGGAACAATTTGATGAAGGGTTCAATGCAATGGGACCTTTAGCACTTGCTATGGCAGGAGTTGTTGCAGCAGCACCTGTGCTTGCAATTATTTTAAAACCAATTATTGCACCAATTTACCAATTGGTGGGAGCAGATACATCAATGTTTGCTACGACTCTTCTTGCATGTGATATGGGTGGATATCCATTAGCTATGCAACTTGCGGCAGATGAAAATATTGGTAACTTTGCAGGACTGATACTAGGAACTATGATGGGACCAACAATTGTATTTACAATTCCGGTAGCTCTAAGCATTATAAAGAAAGAGGACAGAAGCTATCTCGGAGCGGGTATTTTAGCAGGTCTTATTACAATTCCAATTGGGTGTATTGCCGGTGGACTTGTGATGAACTTAACACCATATAAGATTAATATTGGAACCATTCTTGTTAATTTAATTCCTGTTATTGTAATTGCGGCTTTAATTGTTGCGGGACTATGGTTTATGCCTCAGAAAATGATTAACGGATTTAATAAGTTCGGTACAGGTGTAACAGTTGTAATTACATTCTTTACTGCAGTTGCAGCTTTTCAATATACAACAGGAATCAAATTCCCGCTGATGAACATTATGGTCGAAAAAGATGCAGAAGGTGCTATTCCTTTGGAAACAGGTCTGCTGGTTTGCGGTCAGATTGCAGTAGTCTTGATAGGAGCTTTCCCTATGGTTAAGTGGATTACAAAAACTTTTGGGAAACAGCTTGAGCACATTGGTGGTAAATTAGGCATGAATGAAGCAGGGTCAGCTGGTCTAATCGCCAACTTAGCAAATAACATTGCCATGTTCAACATCATGGGAGAAATGAATCCTAAGGGGAAATTATTAAATGTTGCATTTGCAGTTTCTGCAGCTTTTGTATTTGGTGATCACCTAGGCTTTACAGCCGGTGTAAACAGCGAAATGATTTTTCCGGTTGTAGTTGGCAAATTGGTTGCAGGTATTACTGCTCTTATCTTAGCTAATATTTTAGCTCCAACCTTATTAGCTAAAGTTGAAGCTAGTAAAGAAGAAGTTAAGAAAGAAGAAATCGAAGCATAGTAGATATTATTAGTTGCCGAACATAAGTATACTTATATTCGGCAACAGAATGGCAACAGAATATAGATTCTTACAATTTAAACGGAGAAAATGATTATGGAAATAAGTGAAAAAGTTTTACGAGAGGTAATTGCCCAGGTAGTTGAAGAAACCTTAAGCAAAAAACGTGAAGAAAATTTTACTAAAGAAGTCGATAAAAGCGGTATACTTAAAGTGAAAACATCTACAGTTAAATGTGAGCCATTTGCAGGGGAAAAAGGTGTTTTACTAAAGGATATTGTTACTTTAGAAGAAGCTCCAAGAATGGGAGCTGGTATTATGGAACTTGATCATACAAGTTTTGAATGGACATTAACATATGATGAGTATGATTACGTAATTGATGGAGAACTAGAAATCGAGATTGACGGCAGGGTTGTCAAAGGTTCAGCTGGAGATATTATATATATTCCAAAGGGAAGTCACATTCATTTCCAAACACCATCAACCGCTAGATATGCATACTTTGTATACCCCGCAGATTGGCAGAATCAATAGTAAGTTAGTAAATAAATAGGAAAAAATAGATATGATTTTTATGGAGTGTAACTCTTTTGTTCAAGAATTCGAAAAAGTAATAAAAAAACCTAAAAAAACAAAATCTAAAGTTTATTATACCGGTGTGGACTTAGGAACGGCTTGTGTTGTAATTGCTGTTTTAGATGAAAATAAAAATCCCGTGGCAGGAGCTTATAGATTTGCGGATGTTGTTAAAGACGGAATGGTTGTTGATTATATAGGAGCTGTAAGACTTGTTCGAGAGATGAAAGAGGAAATTGAAGAGAAATTAGGAGTGGAACTTGTATATTCGGCGGCAGCAATTCCACCGGGTACAGATGCTCTTGATGGTGGCGCTGTTAAGAATGTTGTACAGGCAGCAGGATTTGAAGTGACCGCATTACTTGATGAGTCGACAGCCGCTAATAATCTCCTGAAAATCAAAGACGGAGCAGTTGTAGACATTGGCGGTGGAACTACCGGAATATCAATTTTTAAAGATGGTAAGGTAGAACTTATCGATGATGAACCGACTGGAGGTACACATTTGTCTTTAGTTATATCGGGGTCATATAAGATGAACTTTGAAGAGGCTGATAAATATAAGATGAATGTGAAAAATCACAGAGAAATATTCCCCATTGTAAAACCTGTAATTGAAAAAATTGCAACTATAATAGAAAAGATAATAGAGGGGCATGAAGTAAAGGAGATTTATCTTGTTGGGGGAAGTTCATGTTTGACAGGAATTGAAAATTTGATTCAGTCAATTTTGGGAATTCCAACATATAAGCCGGAAAATCCCATGTTTATTACTCCTATTGGGATTGCTCTTGGTTGTACAACAGAAATAATGGACTAGGGTGACATTTTATGGACTTGAAAATTATAAAATCGCCATCTAAGGGCACAAAAGATTTAATAAAACGAAGAATGGGTCTCTTTAATAAGGAAGATACTGACTTTGTAGATAAGGCTGATACCATAGGCCTTGTACAGGGGAAAATGATAGATATGGTATGTGCCTCAGACATAGCAGAAAAAGCTTCTGGTGTTGAAGTTTACGACGTGAAGGGGCTCTGTCCACAACACATGACACTACTTGCAATTTTTGGTGATACATCATCTGTAAAGGCTGCTATGAGTGAAATAGAAGATAAATTGAAAGAAGGAATGTACAGTGATTACAGGTAAACTTATTGATAATATTTGGGCTACAAGAAAAGCAGAATCTCTTAAAGGTTATAAACTTATGCTTGCTGAACTAATTGGAGGAAAGGATGCCGGCAAACAAATGGTTGTCATTGACACAATCAGTGCTGGAATCGGAGATAATGTAATTATTACTACAGGATCTTCAGCAAGGAAGATGCTGGAAAATGATAATATACCGGTGGATGCAGTAGTAGTTGGAATAATCGATGAAGATTGTGATGTAATATATTAAATTTATGGGGTATGAAATGGAATTAGTGGAAAAAGTAAAAAAAGCCGGCATAATCGGTGCTGGAGGAGCAGGCTTTCCAACTCATGCTAAACTTGCTGCACAGGCCGAGTACATACTTCTAAATGGTGCAGAGTGTGAGCCTCTTTTGAGAGTTGATCAGCAACTTATGGAGTTTTATGGTAAAGAAATAGTCGGAGGATTATATCTTGCATCTAAATCCGTAGGAGCTAAAGAGGCTATTATCGGAATAAAAGTAAAACACAGAAAAGTAATAGAAATACTTAGAGAGAACATAAGAGAACTTGATTTGCAGGGACATGTTTCTGTAAAACCAATTGCCGATGTATATCCTGCCGGTGATGAGCAAGTTTTGGTATACGAGTTAACAGGAAGAGTCGTACCTGAAACAGGAATTCCTATTATGGTGGGATGTGTCGTAATAAATAGTGAAACTGCACTGAATATTTTCCATGGAGCCCAGGATGAGGCTGTAACGATGAAGTATGTGACAGTTGCAGGAGATGTTCCAAAGCCGATTACAGTGAAAGTGCCTGTGGGAACACCACTTAAACAACTTTTAGAATATGCTCAGATAAAAGACTTTGACAAGTACGCTGTTATAGATGGCGGACCTATGATGGGTCCCCTACTGGATAATCTTGACGGATATGTCACAAGAAAAACAAAAGGACTTATAGTTTTAGAGGCTACTCATCCTTTGATACAGAAGAAGAAAGTAACCATGAAAAGCACGCAAATGCTCAACAAAACAGCTTGTGAGCAGTGCAGATTATGTACAGATATGTGTCCTAGGTACCTTCTAGGTCACAGCACTCAACCTCATAAAATGGTCAGAGCAATGGGGTATGACTTGATTCCGGATAAAGAAAAAACTATCGCATTGACATGTTGTAGTTGTAATTTGTGCGAGTATTTTTCCTGTCCTGCAGGTATAAAGCCGAAGATGGCAAACACATATTATTCAAATTTACTTAGGCAAAAAGGAATCAAACATGAAGTAAAAGATAAATATGAGGTTAGATCAAATAGAGAATATAGACTTATACCTAGTAAAAGGCTTATGGCTAGAATAGGAATTTTAAAATTTGAAAAGCCGGCACCTTTGATAGATGGGATAGCTATAGCTCCTGAAATTGTAGGTATCTCAATAAAAGACTTTGTTGGCGCACCGGCAACACCCTGTGTTAAGGTAGGCGACGCGGTTAAAGAGGGCCAGCTAATCGCAGAAACCGATGAAAACATGCTTGGAACTAAGGTCCACTCTAGTATAAATGGTGTGGTAGAAGAAGTTCAAGATGATAAAATAATTATTAGGAGGTCATAAGATGTCAGCAAAAGCCATAGGAATGATTGAATTTAACAGTATAGCTAGAGGTATTTTCGTAGCTGACGAAATGGTGAAGACCTCAGACGTTGAAATTGTAACTGCTAATTCAGTATGTCCAGGTAAATACATAGCAATAATTCATGGGGACGTATCTTCAGTTGAAACAGCTGTGAAAAGGGGACTTGATATCTCAGGGGAGTTTCTTGTAGATTCTCTTGTAATTCCAAATGTTCATCATGGAGTTTTTCCTGCAATAGTTTCTGCAACTATGCCTGAGGAGATTCAAGCAGTGGGAATATTGGAATCATATTCTCAGGCTACCATGGTTACAGCAACAGATGCGGTCCTTAAAGTTGCGGACCTGGAAGCAATTGAGCTTAGACTTGCAACAGGACTTGGAGGAAAAGCATATTTTGTTTTCACTGGTGATGTTGCTGCAGTGAAAGCCGGTATAGAAGTAGGAAAAGAAATAATTGGCGGAAATGGAATGCTCATTGATGCAGAGGTTATTCCGTCACCTTCAAAGAAACTTATTGAAAAACTCTTTTAAAAGCTGACATTAGCTGAAAGGAAGCACAAATGAAAAATTTAATAACAGAGAAAACAATAGCTGATTTTGCAAAGTGTGGAGCCAAAACCTATCTTATTGATGATAATACACTAATTACACCATCAGCAAAAGATCTTGCTAGGAGTGAGGGAATTCAATTTATTTCTTCTGCAGAGTTAGAAAAAAATTCATATGCATCAAAAAAATCTAATACAAAAGGATCTGAAGTAAATAATTCAACCTGTATTATGGAGGTTAATCCGAAGAAAAATAAGATAGAAAATTTAAAAAAAGAAGAAATTGTTAAACTCATTATTCAAACATTGGATGAAAGAGGAATCTTAGAGAAGATACTTGATAAGTAGGAGGATAGTATGGAATTAGATAAAGACTTAAGATCAATACAAGAAGCGAGAGATCTTGCCAGGAATGGAGCAAAAGCGGCAAAAGAACTTGAAGACTATACAGAAGATCAAATTTCTTCAATCATTAAAAATATGGTTAAAGTTGCAGAAGAGCATGCCCTAGAACTTGCTAAGATGGCAGTTAAAGAGACAGGATTCGGTATAGTAGAAGATAAGGTATACAAAAATCATATGGCATCAGGTATGGTGTATGAGTATATTAAAGATATGAAAACTCAAGGGATTATCAACGAGGATAAGGTTAACAAAACCGTTGAGCTAGCAGTTCCGGTAGGGCTTATTATGGGAATTGTACCATCAACAAACCCTACCTCTACAGTCATTTATAAGTCAATTATTGCAATGAAAGCTAGAAACCCTATAGTATTTTCACCACACCCGGCAGCAGCTAAATGCACTATGAGAGCAGCAGAACTTATGGAAGAAGCGGCTCGAGCGGCTGGAGCACCTGAACATTCTATTGGATGTTTAAAAACACTTTCAATTCAAGCAACTGATACATTGATGCACGAACCGGCAGTTAAACTTATAATTGCTACAGGTGGGCCAGGTATGGTTAAAGCTGCTTACAGTGCCGGAAAACCTGCCATTGGAGTCGGAGCTGGTAACTCACCGGCTTATATAGAAAATACTGCTAATGTAAAAGATGCTATTGAAAAAATCATGGCAAGCAAAACGTTTGACAATGGAACGGTTTGTGCTTCAGAACAGTCAATTATATGTGAAAAAAGAAATGAGCAGGAAGTAATTGCAGAACTTGTTCGACAGGGAGCATATTTCATGACGGAAGAAGAAACAAAGAAAGTTTGCCAACTGCTTTTTAGAAATGGTACCGCTATGAATCCTAAGTTTGTGGCAAGAAAACCACAGGTAATTGCGGATGCAGCAGGAATTAAGATTCCTGAAGGTACGAGAGTTCTAGTCGGTAGACAAAAGGGTGTTGGACCTGATAGTCCGCTATCTCATGAAAAGCTAACAACAGTTCTAGCGTTCTACACGGTAGAAGATTGGAGAGAAGCTTGCAATCTATCTATTGAACTTTTACAAAATGGAATTGGACATACTATGAGTATCCATACAAACGATCCTGAAATGGCATTGAAATTTGCTGCTAAACCGGCATCAAGAATCCTTGTTAACACAGGTGGTACACAGGGAGGAACAGGAGCATCTACAGGATTAGCTCCAGCCTTTACACTAGGATGTGGCACTATGGGAGGATCGTCAGTATCTGACAACGTTACACCACTTAATCTTATAAATAAGAAAGTACTTGCATACGGAATCAAGGATGTGAGAACTTTAGCTCAAGATGACGAAATTTTTCAGTGTTATCATGGTAAGGAACTAGCATCTAGCAAAAATGTAAGTGGAAGTGACACAATATCAATTTCTAAGGATGAATTGTCTGACATAATCTCCGCCGTTGTAAATGCATTAAAATAAATCATTAACTCTTAAGAAAATCTGTGAGACTATATTTATAGTTTTGCAGATTTTTCTTTTTTATGGATTTAACTTTAGAAAGACGTTATACTGTGTATAAGACTATGCAGAAAGATAAAATATTTAAATAAAAGAATAAAGAAGGTAATTTATGAGAAGAACAAAAATAATTTGTACCCTTGGCCCAGCATCCCAGTCGGAAAAAGTTATTGAAAAACTATTTAAAGTAGGAATGAATGTAGGAAGAATTAATTTTTCCCATGGAAGTCACGAAGAACACTTAAAGAAGATAAATGCTTTCAGAAAAGTAAGAGATGAATTCTCATTACCGGGGGCTGTTTTGTTAGATACAAAAGGCCCGGAAATCCGAATTGGGAAATTTAAAAATGGATCAATAGAAGTAAAGCCTGGTCAATTATATGTTCTTACTTTAGATGAAATTCTAGGAGATGAAAATCGTGTTCACGTTAAGTATCCAGGATTTACAAAAGACGTAGTCGTAGGTACTACCGTACTTCTTGACGATGGTAAAATATCTATGGTATGTGAAAAGATAGAGGGCAGAGAGGTGTTTTGTCGTGTAAAAGTTGGAGGTATTTTAAAAGACAACAAAGGAATTAATTTGCCAGATGTTAGTCTTTCAATGGATTATCTAAGTGAAGTAGATAAGGCTGATCTTGCATTTGGAGTGAAAGCTCAAGTTGACTACATAGCCGCTTCTTTTGTTAGAAGCAAAGATGACATAAAGAAACTTAGGGAGTATGTAAATTCAGTAGGTGGTAATGAAATAAAGATAATTGCAAAAATAGAGAGTAAAGAAGGACTTAAGAATTTTGAGGAAATACTTCAGACTGCCGATGGGATAATGGTTGCAAGAGGCGACATGGGAGTGGAGATGCCATACGAGCGTTTACCGGGAATTCAGAAAAAAATTATTAACAAGTGTTTACAACTTGGTAAAATTGTAATTACTGCTACACAGATGCTCGAATCAATGATATATAATCCATCGCCAACTAGAGCTGAAACTTCAGATGTTGCCAATGCTGTTTTTGATGGTACGGGGGCAGTGATGCTTTCCGGGGAAACAGCAGCGGGGGCTTACCCTGTAGAGGCGTGTGATGCAATGGATAGAATTGTTAAACAAGCTGAAAAAGACTTGCTGACTTCCGATTTAGCAGAACGTGCTATGGTTATTAACAAAGAAAACAAATATGATTTGACAAATGCTGTAGGTCATAGTGCATGCACCATGGCTCAAGACATAAATGCAGGTGCAATTATGGCAATTACAAAAACCGGATATACTGCAACTAAAATGTCCAAATTTAGACCTGTAACACCGATTGTAGCCATGACACCGTATGAAAAAACTTACCATCAGATGGCTTTAGAATGGGGAGTTTTATCTATGAGAGTAGATTACAAGGATAATTTAGAGGAGCTTATGACACACTGCATAGATGTTGCTAAACAAAATAATCTTGTTAGCAAAGGTGCGAAGGTTGTAATTACTTGTGGAATGCCACTGGACATTCCGGGTAATACCAATATTATTAGAGTTGAAGAAGTATAGTAGAAAATGTCCTAATATGATCTAAAATGACATAATTAAAGGTAGTATAGGAATTTTGTTTGATTTTGCCATACTACACATATTACACGGGATATTATTTTGAAAAGACCCTATGGACGATAAGTCATAGGGTCAAACTTTTAAGATTTTAGTTGAGATTCGTTGGTAGCAAGTTCATTCTCATAAGCCTCAAGTATCACATCATTAATCATAGTTCTTGTTTCAGAATTTAGTGGATGTGCGATGTCTCTGAATTCGCCGGTATCTCCAATTTTCTTGCTAGGCATAGCTATGAATAATTGATCTGCACCCTGGATAACTTTGATATCATGAATGACGAAAACATCATCAAATGTTATTGATACAACTGCTTTCATTCTACCTTCACTGGTAACTTTTCTTACTCTTACGTCAGTAATTTGCACTTGATATACACTTTCCTTTCTTTGTTAGTTAGCAAATGCTATTTTTATAACTATAGTATAATACTATTTTTAGTATATTTCAAGTATGTGTTAATGAATATCCGCATTAATCATTTTAAGAATTTTAAAACGTGTTAATATATATTTGTATTTGGTTTTGCCATTATAATCTTTTCAAAGTCGTCAACCTCTTCAAGTGTTACGAGGGATGTATAATTATTTATTTTTTTCTTCTTCGGAGTTGCAGAAACAATAGCTACTCCGGTAGCTACGGTTTCTATATTAAATTCATCTAGTATTTCCCATATACCTTTAATACTACCACCACCGCGCATAAAGTCATCAATAACAATGGCAGAGGCCCCCTCAGTAACTGCACGTTTGGCGATGGACATTTTTTGTACTCTTTGATCAGGACCGGTAAAATAGTTAATACTTACAGTAGAGCCTTCGGAAAACTTAGGTTCTCTACGAATTATAATTAAAGGTAAATCTAGCATAAATGCAACCATGGAGGCAAGAGGGATACCTTTAGTTTCAACTGTCGCGACGTAATCTGAATGTAAACCCTTAAATTTTGTTACAAATATTCTGCTCAAGTTTCTCATAAAACCTATGTCGTACATTATATCTGAGGTATATAGAAAACCGCCGCCTAAAATTCTGCTTGGATCTTTTAACCTATTACAAAATTCCTCCTGAAGCTTAATTATATATTCTTCTGATATAGTTGGAATAAATTTGACTCCACCGTAGAGTCCGGAAATTGTAATAAGTTCTCCTTGTCCTGAGACTTTAGCAGCCTCATTTGCCAGGATTATATCTTCGCTAACTGTCGACTTGGCTACATCATAAAGGTCACAGAAATATTGAAGATTAAATAGTTTACTAGGTTGGCTGGAAAGCTCTTTAAGCATAGCGGCAATTCTTACTGATCTTTTCAAATTTTTCCTCCTAAATTGTTCTTAAGATGTATGTAAGTTATATGATAGAGATATAGGGATAATTTGTCAATTAAAAGGCAATTAAAATACATATATACCTAGAAAAAAGCCCAAATGCAAATAATTTTGTGTTATAATGTTTCCATCAAGACTTACGTTTTGGAGGAGTAAAGTGACAGAAATTAAATTATCTGATTATAAAAATATACATTGCATAGGTATAGGTGGTGTAGGAGTTTCGGCAATCGCATCTATCCTTTTAGCAAGAGGAGATAAAGTCTCCGGTTCAGACATGAACGATAATGAAATTATGGAAAATCTTAGAACTCAAGGTGCTAAGATATATCTTGAACATAGGAGTGAAAATGTTGAAGGTGCGGATTTAATTATATATTCAGCTGCAATAGCTGATGAGAATCCTGAAATGATTAGGGGTAGAGAGCTAGGTATACCAATGTTTACCAGAGCTGAGATTTTAGGGATGCTAATGGATGAGTTTCAAGACTCTATAGCTATAAGTGGTACTCATGGTAAGACCACGACCACTTCAATGGTGTCCTTAATTTTAGAGAAGGCAGGACTTGACCCAACTATTTTGGTTGGAGGAACTTTGAGAGAAATAGGGGGTAATGTAAAAGTAGGAAAAAGCGAGTATTTTGTTACAGAAGCATGTGAATATAGAGATAGTTTTTTAGAACTCAGACCTAGAATAGAAGTAATTTTAAATATAGATTCCGATCATATGGATTACTTTAAGGATATTGAGCATATTGTTAGATCTTTCAAAGCTTTTACGAAGAATTTACCACCTACAGGCATGGTAATTGCGTACGATGCAAATCCATTTGTAAAGCAGGTGTTGGAAGGAGTACCCTCAGCTATAACATACGGCTATGCCGAAACCAGTACATATTCCATTCGAGATATAGCTTTTAACAAAGATGGTATGCCTAATTTACATATTTATAAAGATGGAAAAGATCTTGGAAAGATGGAACTTTCAATGCCAGGGGAACATAACATCCTAAATGCTACGGCTGCTTTTGCGTGTTGTCATCAACTTGGGGTATCCCCGGAGGTCATTATTTCCAATCTTAAAGGCTTTACAGGAACCCTGAGAAGATTTGATGTTAAGGGAATTACACATAAAGGTATAAAGGTTGTAGATGATTATGCTCATCATCCAACAGAAATTAAGGCAACGTTGGATGCAGCAAGAAAACTTCCCCATAACAAGACCTGGACTATATTCCAGCCTCATACATATACCAGAACGTTGGCTTTATTCGATGAATTTGCGAAATCATTTGAAAATACGGATATTTTGGTTCTTACAGACATTTATGCTGCTAGAGAAAAGAATATATATAAGATCTCATCAGATAAGCTAGCTGAGAGAATTAAGGACTTCTATCCAGAAATGGATGTGAGGTATATGAAGGATTTTCAACAGATTGTCGGACTGATTAACAGGGAGGCTGAGGACGGTGACTTAGTAATTACAATGGGAGCAGGAGATGTATTCAAAATTGGAGATATGGTGCTTAAATAGTAAAGGCAAATTTTCGTAGGGGAGATTTATGAGCTATATGGATTATCAAGATAAGAAAGAATCTAATAAGAAAATAATTATTCAGCATATGGATAAAGGAGTTGAGTTCTTGGACATTGATACGGTTTGGATAGATCCACAGGTTAAAATTGGCAAGGGGACCAAAATAGAACCATGTGTACAGCTTAAGGGAAAAACAACTATTGGAGAGGGTTGTTTGATAGGACAAAACAGCCGAATAGAAAATTCAACCATATCTGATGATGTTACAGTTTTATCATCTGTTATACTTGAGAGCAAGGTTGGTAATAAAACATCTGTGGGTCCTTTCGCATATATTAGACCCGAATCAGATATAGGATCCTTATGCAAGGTAGGAGATTTTGTGGAAATCAAGAATTCTACCCTAGGAGATGGCACTAAAGCAAGCCATCTAACATATATTGGAGATGCAGATTTAGGCAATGATATCAATTTAGGCTGTGGCGTTGTATTTGTTAATTATGATGGAACAAACAAACACAGAAGCACAGTTGAAGATGGTGCATTTATTGGATGTAATGCTAATTTAGTATCACCTGTTAAAGTTAAAAAAGGTGCCTATGTGGCAGCTGGAACAACGGTAACAACCGATGTTCCGGAGGACGCACTTTGTGTAGGCAGAACTAAACAAAAGGTTATTGAAGGCTGGGCAGAAAAAAGAGGCCTTTACAGAAAGAATAAATAGATAATGAAAGAAGAGGTAAAAATAATGAAAAATGGCTCATTTGCGGAGTACAAAATCTTTACAGGAAATGCTCATCCAAAATTAGCTGAGGAAATTGCATCAATTATGGGAAAAGAAGTGGGTAAATGTGATGTATCTCAGTTCAGCGATGGAGAAATTTCTCTTAATCTATGGGAATCTGTTAGAGGTGTTGATGTTTATATAGTACAGCCTACATGTAATTCAGTAAACGATAATTTGATGGAACTTCTGATTATGATTGACGCGATGAAGAGAGCATCTGCAGGAAGAATCAATGCGGTTATCCCTTACTATGGGTATGCAAGACAGGATAGAAAAGCAAAGGCAAGAGATCCAATTACATCAAAGCTTGTAGCAAACCTTATTGTCGCGGCAGGAGCTGATAGAGTTGTGACAATGGATCTTCATGCAAATCAGATTCAGGGATATTTCGATATTCCGGTTGATCATCTTGTAGGAATGCCTATACTAGCCAAACATTTTAAAGAAATGAATCTCGAAGATGTAGTCGTAGTTTCTCCTGACCATGGAAGTGTAACCAGAGCTAGAAATATGGCACAGCATCTTGATTGTCCTATTGCTATTGTTGACAAGAGGAGGCCTGAGCCAAACAAGAGTGAAATTATGAATATCATTGGAAATATTGAAGGTAAGAACTGTATTATATTAGACGATATGATTGATACAGCAGGAACTATATGTAATGCTGCTGCTGCAATCAAAGAAATGGGAGCAAAAGATGTTTACGCATGTGCAACTCATGCTGTTTTATCAGGACCTGCTATAGATAGATTGGAAAAATCTGTACTGAAAGAAATCGTTCTTTTAAATACCATTCCGGTTCATGAAAATCATATAATTGACAAATTTAAATTTATTTCGGTAGCACCACTGTTTGCAGAAGCTATGACAAGAATTTTCACTAATGGATCAGTAAGCAAACTTTTCGTGTAAGCTTCCCCTAAATCATTCAAATTTCTGCACACTGTATATAAAAAATAATTATATTTAGGAGATTTATGTATATTATAATAGGACTTGGTAACCCGGGGAAAAAATACGAAAATACTAGACATAACCTAGGTTTTATAGCTATTGACAGGTTGGCGGAGAAGCATAATATACAGGTTGATAGAATTAAATTTAAGGCTTTGGTCGGTGATGGAATGATTGCCGGCCAAAAAGTTTTATTGGTTAAACCTCAGACTTTTATGAATCTTTCGGGGGAATCCGTAAGAGAAGTTGTTAATTATTATAAGGTTGCTTTGGAGAACATTATTGTTATCTATGATGACTTTGATATTCCTGTAGGAAGTATTAGAATTAGAAAATCAGGCAGTGCCGGTACCCATAACGGTATGAAATCTGTCGTGTATCAACTAAATACTGATAAGTTCCCAAGGGTTAGACTGGGTATAGGCTCAAAAAAGGGCGATGATATAATTAACTTTGTAACAGGAGGTTTTTCAAAAGAAGAAATGCCGATACTGCGAGAGGCTATAGATAATACCACCATGGCTCTAGAATGCATTTTATCAGAAAGTCTTGATATTGCTATGAATAGATACAATACCAAAAATAAAAAGAAAAATGAAGAATAAAGTTATAGCATACATAGGAGCAGGTGACACCAGTGTAGCTTCGGTAATAGTAAAGGCTAAGAAAGAAAAAGAATTAAAAGGGCCAAACCTTGTTATAGTCGCTGGTCAAAATAGAGCGATGGAACTGGCAAAGGACCTTTATTTTTTCAGCGATAAGCCTGTTTTTGTTATGCCGCCAAGAGAAAATATATTTATGGCATACCAAGCAAAGAGCAGAGAAAATGCTTTAAAGCGCATTGAAATTCTTAAATCGTTGGAGTCGGGAGAAGATGTAATAGTTGTTGCTGCAACTCCATCTCTTATGAGAAAACTTCCCCCGGCGGGGCTTTATAATAAGAACAAAATAAAAATTAGCGTGGGAGATACAATCTCTCTAACCGATTTAAAAAAAGAACTTGTTCGACTTGGATATGAGGCTATGCCAATGGTTGATGGAATTGGCGAATTTAGTAGCAGAGGTGGATTAATAGATATTTTTTCACCATCATGGGAAAATCCAATTAGGTTAGAACTATTCGGAGACGAAGTGGATTCAATTAGAACTTTTGATAAGGATGATCAAAGATCAATTGAAAATTTACGGGATATGACTATATATCCAGCGAGAGACGTGTTTCATGATGAAGAAACTTTCCAAAACGTAGCAAGAAGGATAGAAAAGGACTACGACAAGAGGATAAACGAATTAGAAAAAATTTATAGTAAAAATGGTGAAGCAATAGACAATCTTAGAAGGCAGAAGGAAGAAATTTCTGACAGATTAAAGACAGTTATGAGCCTTAGCCTTATGGAAAACTACATTCAATATTTTTATGATGAAACATCTTTCTTATGGGATTATTCAGCTGGTGCTATTTTTGTTGAAGAACCGGACAAAGTAGAGGAATATATAAGATCCCTTGAAGAGGAGAATGAAAGAGAATTTAATTCATACTTTGAGACAGGAAGAGCTATAAATTCGGAATCAGATCTTCTCGTAGGATTAAATGACTTCAAAGAAATATATAAGAATTTAGATACGCTTCTTCTTATGCCGTTTCCCAAGACATTAAAGTCCGTACCTAGTTTGGATACCATTATCGATGTAAAAGCCAGAACTATGGAAGAATTCCATGGAAGAATGGATATTTTCTCGAAAAACATTAAAAACTATTTAACAGAAAACTACGATGTGAATATCGCAATAGGCAATAAAAAAAAGCTGGAAAATGTAAAAAAGTATCTCCAAGAGCAAGGAATTTCAGATAAAAAAATTGTCTTTAAAGAAGGTGATTTATCTCGAGGTATTGATTTTTATGAGGATAAAATTTGTTATATAAGTGAAAAAGATATTTTCGGAAAGGTCAAGCTGAAGAGAAAAAGGAAAAGTTCCCAGAAAGAAAAAGCTGTTTTCTTTTCTGAACTTAAGCCAGGTGATTATATTGTCCATGAAAATCATGGGATTGGTATTTTTAAAGGAATAGAGCAAATTTCTGTGGATAAGGAAAAGCGAGATTATCTGCTGATACAATATGCGGGAAGAGACAAGCTTTTTGTACCTGTAGACCAGATGGGATTCTTGCAAAAATATGTGGGAGTTGATGGAATAGCTCCTAAGATAAATAAACTGTCTGGAACAGAGTGGAAGGCGACTAAGGCAAGAGCTAAGATGGCAATTGCTGAAATGACCGGACAGCTCCTTGAGCTATATGCGAAAAGACAGGCAAAGAAGGGATATCAATTTCCCCCGGACACACCTTGGCAGAAGGAGTTTGAGGACAGTTTTCCCTATGCAGAAACAGATGATCAGCTAACAGCGACGGAGGAAATAAAGATGGATATGGAAAATCCATCTGCTATGGACAGGCTTCTTTGTGGAGATGTAGGCTTTGGTAAAACTGAGGTGGCTGCACGAGGTATTTTTAAGTGCTTAAATGAAGGAAAACAAGCAGTAGTATTGGTACCGACAACTATTTTGGCAACTCAACACTACTACACCCTAAAGGACAGATTTCAGAGATTTCCAATGAGGGTAGAAGTTATCTCCAGATTTCAATCAAAGACTGAACAAAAAAAGATTATAGATGATATGTACAATGGAAAGATAGACCTTTTAATAGGAACTCACAGAATTTTGTCAAAAGATCTGAAATTCAAGGACTTGGGACTTCTTGTTATTGACGAGGAACAACGATTTGGAGTTGCCCATAAAGAAAAATTGAAAGAGCTGAAAGAAAATGTAGATGTTCTGACTTTATCTGCAACACCCATTCCAAGAACCTTAAATATGAGCCTTTCAGGGATTAAATCTATGAGTCTAATTTCGGAGCCACCCCGGGATCGGCTTCCTGTGCAGACCTATGTTGTTGAAGAAGATGATTTTTTAATTAAAGATATAGTTTATAGAGAACTTGCTCGTGGAGGTCAAATTTTCATAGTATATAACAGAGTCAGGGGAATTAAAAACCTTGCAGTGCGCATTGAAAACCTTATTCCCGATGCGAAAGTAGTAATAGGTCATGGACAGATGAAGGAACATGCTTTGGAAGAAGTCATGATGCGTTTTATTCAGGGAGAATCTAATGTGCTCATCTGCACAACTATAATTGAGACAGGAATAGACATTCCCAATGCTAATTCTCTTATAATCTTAAATGCTGACCAGCTTGGACTTTCTCAACTATATCAGTTACGAGGAAGAGTGGGCAGATCAACGAGAATGGCTTATGCATACTTAATGTATCAAAAAGGCAAGACACTTACTGAAGCAGCAACCAAGAGATTAAAAGCTATTAAAGACTTTACAGAATTCGGATCTGGATTTAAAATTGCAATGAGAGATCTGGAAATTAGGGGAGCAGGTAACTTACTAGGCTCTCAGCAAAGTGGCCATATGATGGAAATCGGTTATGAACTCTATTGTAAAATGGTCGATGACGCAGTGCGAGCTATGAAAGGAGAGGTAGTAAAAGAAAAGCCGGAGGATCTTACCATTGACATAGTAATTACCGCCATAATTCCATCTTGGTATATTAGCCAAGAAGAGTTGAAGATGGAAATGTATAAGAAGGCATCGGCCGTATATTCTGATGAAGATTTAAATGACTTAACTGACGAATTCATAGACAGATTTGGTGATCTCCCAAAGGAAACGGAAAACCTTTTATACATAAGCTATATAAGGTCAATAGCTGAAAGCATAGGTGTTAAGCGTATCTTTGAAGAAGATACTACCTTGGTAGTTGTTTTAGAAAATCAGAATTTATTAAATCCGGAAAACTTATCTAAAGCAAACGAAGAGTTTGGATATAACCTAATAATAAATGTGGGGAGAGAGCCGAGACTAAGGCTTAAAAGCAAGAGAAAAGAAAGGCTTACAAATCTTTTAAGACTACTTAAAATTCTTGAAGTTAGACTAGCAGAAAAGGGAAAAAGGTGATAACAATGCTACTTAAGAATATAACATATATGAACGAAAACTTTGACCTTAAGACTGCAAAATACTTGCAAGTCAAAGATGGTAAATTTGCCAGGTTTATTTTTGACGAGGAGATTGATCCTGATGAAAAAAAGGAAGTAATAGACTGCAAAGACCTGTTACTTATGCCGGCATTCTATAATAGTCATGCCCATTCACCAATGTCTTTGCTTAGAGGTTATGGAGAAAACATGATACTTGACGATTGGCTACAGAATAAAATATGGCCTTTTGAAGCACATCTGAATGCTGACAGCATTTACTGGGGTACTTTACTGTCTATGGTAGAATCCATTAAAAACGGAATTGTCTCTACTTCCGATATGTATTATTTTACGGAAGATATGGTGAAGGCTTATGTTTCTGCCGGGACCAAGGGCAACATTTCAAGAGCTCTTGTAAATTTTGATGGAAAAGACATAAGGAATATGGACTCCTATAAAGAAATGAAACATGCTTTCAAGAACTTTAACGGCATAGAAAATAATAAAATTATTATTGAAGCCAGTATTCATGGAGAATATACCAGTGATGAGGACACGGTAAGACATTTAGCTAGATATGCTAAAGATTACGGCATGAGAATGCATATTCACCTTTCGGAGAGTAGAGCTGAGCACGAAAATTGCATAACTAGGAGAAAGATGACACCATGTAAGTATTTTGCAAGCTGCGGACTATTGGATGTGCCAACAGTAGCGGCTCACTGTGTGTGGATTAGTGATGAAGACATGGAAATAATGAAGGAAAAGGGTGTGACAATTTCCCATAACCCCCAAAGCAACATGAAACTTGCTAGTGGAATTGCACCTGTAGAGAAGATGC
The DNA here is from genome assembly GCA_050908895.1 of Eubacteriales bacterium KG125. Classification (GTDB taxonomy): domain Bacteria; phylum Bacillota; class Clostridia; order Peptostreptococcales; family Anaerovoracaceae; genus S5-A14a. The sequence continues at coordinate 1,031,462 of CP171222.1, forward strand.
TTAAGAAAGGGCTTAAAGTATCTATAGGTACAGACAGTGTGGCTTCAAACAACAGTCTTAATGTTTTTGAAACCATGAAGTTTATGGGGCTTGTTGGAAAAATTAGAGAGATGAATCCTACGGTTATTTCGCCAAAGGAAATCTTGAAAAGTGCGACAAGGAATGGAGCCTTAGCCCAAGGAAGAAAAGATTGTGGATTTATTAAAGAAGGATTTAGAGCTGACTTCATTGCGATTGATTTAAATGATGTATCGTTAAATCCTGTCCACAATATGAATAATAATTTGGTTTACTCCGCTGACCCATCTATAATAAAGATGACCGTATGTGATGGCAAGATTTTGTATAGGAATGGTGAGTTTAAAACTATTGATGTTGAAAAAGTCATATCTAATACAAGAAAAGAAACCAATAGAATTCTAAATCTTGTATAAATATTGTGAAATCACAAGAATATAACATATAGAAAAAAGAAGTTAAAAATCGGAGACGGTATGAAAGAAAATAAAAACTCTGGGAAGAAAATAATTAAGGGCGCCGCGATTTTGGGGATAGCAGGTGTAATAGTCAAAATGATAGGAGCGATATTTAGAATTCCTGTGGCCAACCTAATCGGTGATACCGGAATGTCTTATTATTCCTACGCCTATGCTATCTATGGCACCTTGCTGGTTCTTTCAACATCAGGTATGCCAGTGGCGATTTCCAGGCTTGTAGCTGAAAAAATAGCTTTAGGTCAATATAAGAATGCTCACAAAGTATTTCATATTTCTATGTTAATTATGGGAGTTTTGGGAGGATTAGGATTTATTTTGTGCTTCTTTGGAAGTGATTTTATTGCAACAAAAATGGGGAATCCGGATGCAGCGATAGCTCTAAGAGCCATATCACCAGCTATATTAGTTGTGTCTTTACTTGCTGCTATGAGAGGATTTTTCCAAGGTCGTCAAAATATGAATCCGTCAGCTCTGTCAGAAGTTACGGAACAGTCGGTGAGGGCCATTGTTGGTATAACTTTAGCTTTTGCCCTTGTTAGCAAAGGACTTCCGTCGGCTGCAGCGGGTGCAGCCTTTGGAGCTACTGCTGGATCAATTGTTGCTTTGATGTTAATTTCATTGATTTTGTTCTTAAATCAGCCCGTTTTTAAAAGAAAGATTTTAGCTCATGATCCTTTTGTGGAAAGTAATAAGGCAATTTTAAAGAAAATTGTTGTGATTGCGGTACCTATTGTAATTGGTGCAGAAATTATGCCTATAATGTCATTAATTGATGCGACTTTGATAATAAATAGATTAACTGGAAGTGGAGCAGACCTTGAAACAGCAAAGAGCCTTTATGGACTTTTAACAGGATTTGTAATTCCAATTATCGGATTGCCACAAATTTTTACTGCTGCTGTTGCGGAGAGTTTAGTTCCCGCTGTTGCGGGAATGTATCAGACAAAAAGATTTGATGAGACACGTGAGAATATCAAGCTTGGAATAAGGACAACAATGATAATGGCATTTCCTTGTGCCTTTGGAATATTTGCTCTTGCAGAACCTATTTTGAAAACCCTCTACTTTAATCAAGAAGACTCAGTTGAGGCAGTTATTCCTGCACTTATGTTTATGGGAATAGGAGTGATATTTCTTGCTCTATCCCAGACTACAGCCGGCATTTTACAGGCTATAAATAAACAAAATAAGCCGGTAAAAAATCTTGGAATAGGAGCAATATTTAAAGTAGTTTTAACATATGTCCTTGTGGGGATAACATCTATTGGAATCAATGGGGCAGCTGTGAGTACTATAGCTGCATATACAATTTCATTCTTTCTTAACTTTAAAGATATTAAGCAAGCGATTCCAATTAAAATTAATGCAATTGCGACCTTTATCAAACCTGGGTTTGCCTCAATTGCTATGGCAATTGTAGCGAGAGGCTCTTGGGAAGTCCTGAATACTTTCATCGGAACAAAATTTGCCACGGCCCTAGCAGTGTTACTAGGGGCAGCAACATATTTTGTTGTAATAATAATGATTAAGGCAATCACTTTGGACGAGATTGACACAGTACCAAAACTCAGAAAAATAACTAAAGTATTAAGAAAGATGGGATTTAAATAAATGCAAGTTAACATGAATATAGATTTTGAAATAGGGGGAGATATGTCATACAAGATGAAAGAGGAATATAAATCCTTTGGTGAAAAGGCTACTTCCGTAGATGCCGGAATGAAAAGACTTTATGATATAGTTTCTATTTTGAGAAGGAAATGCCCTTGGGATAAAGAGCAAACTCATGAAAGTCTTAAGGGCCCTATGCTGGAAGAAATCTATGAAGCTATAGACGCTATTGACAGAAAAGACGTGGAAAACCTAAGAGAGGAGCTGGGAGATGTAACTCTTCATGTAGTTTTTCACAGTATCCTGGCAGAAGAAAAATCTAATTTTAACCTCATAGATGTACTAAATGAGGAATGCGAGAAGATGATAAGGCGTCATCCTCATGTATTTTCGGCTGAAAATGCACAAAATCAAGCAAAAACAGTTGACAAAGTGTTGGAAAAATGGGAAAATATTAAAAGTAACGAACACTCAGAAACTACAGCATCACAAACTTTGATAGATGTTCCTAAGGCTTTACCTGAGCTTATAAGGAGTTATAAGGTTCAGAAAAAGGCAGCGAAGGTTGGCTTTGATTGGGAAAGCCGAGAGGGTGCACTAGATAAAGTTTATGAAGAGTTCATAGAGCTTAAAGAAGCAATAGAAGAAGGCTCTATGGATTATGTGGAAGAAGAGTTAGGTGATTTACTTTTTTCGGTTGTCAACGTATCTAGATTCCTAAAGCTGAACCCTGAATTGGCTCTTAAAGAAGCGACTAATAAGTTTACAAGGAGATTCCAAGTTTTAGAAGAAATAGCGGATAGAGAAGATAAACGCTTAGAAGATATGAGCATTGACCAGCTGGATAGACTTTGGCGAATGGCCAAGAAGGAAATTAGCCAATAGGTATTTTAGGAGGAGAATTATGAATAAGACTGAATTAGTTGCTGCAGTAGCAGAGAAAACAAATCTAAAGAAAAAGGACGCGGAAGCAGCTGTAAACGCTTTGCTATCTACAGTTCAGGAAGCTCTAGTAAAGGGCGATGATGTTAGACTAATCGGATTTGGTACTTTCGAAACAAGAGAAAGAAAAGCAAGACAGGGAAGAAACCCTAGAAAACCTGATGAAATCATCAAAATTGCAGCTTCAAAGGCTCCTGTTTTTAAGGCAGGTAAGGCTCTTAAGGATGCTGTAAACGCAAAATAAGCAATTAAATTTATTAATTTAAAAATTCAGGGACGGCTTTGGTCGTCCTTTTATTGTATATAAAATACTTAATGCTAGGAAAGGTAAAAAATAAAAATGAGAATAGATAAATTTTTGAAAAATTCACGTTTAATAAAAAGAAGAACCATTGCCAAAGAGGCTTGCAATCAAGGAAGAATTTCAATAAATGGAAAACAGGCCAAAGCGGGATCGGAAGTTAAAATTGGAGATATCATAAATATTGAATTCGGAAACAAATCAATATCAGTAGAGATTCTTGAGCTCAAGGAAGGCACCAAAAAAGAGGATGCTCAGGGCATGTATAGGGCGTTGTAATTGAGAATATAATGCATAGAATCTCTCTTTCTTAAAATATTTGTTAATCAAAAATAAAGGCATTCTAAAGTTTATTATAAAATTAAAATTTCCGTAAAAATATATTTTTTGATTGCCTCTTCTCTACAATTATGCTTACGATAAGTGTTATTTTGGCTTGGAATAAATTTATTAAATATTTTCCATAAATAGTTGACATATCACCAAATAAGTAGTAAAGTATAAATAAAGTTAGCACTCTGATGAGATGAGTGCTAACAAATAAAGAAGAGAATAATCAGAAGAAGGAGGGGAAATGGAGTTATCAGAACGCAAGTTAAAAATATTGCAAGCGATTATAAGTGACTACATTATGACGGCTGAACCAGTGGGTTCAAGAACCCTCTCTAAGAAGTATCAATTGGGAATTAGTCCGGCTACTATTAGAAATGAGATGAGTGATCTTGAAGATTTAGGATTTTTGACTCATCCGCACACATCCGCTGGAAGAGTTCCTTCTGATAAAGCTTATAGGTTGTATGTTAATGAGCTTATGGGTAAACAGGAGATTACCGAATCTGAAAAGCAAATAATCGCACAACAGTTAAGATCAGATGTAAATGAATTTGACAAGACAATAAGAAAAGCAGCAAGATTGCTTTCTGATATAACGAGTTTAGCTAGTTTTGTTATGACACCTAGTCAGGAAGAAAATAAGCTTGAGTTTGTAAAAATACTGCCAGTGGATAACAATACCGTTGTTATGATGATTGTAGCAGAAAATGGTAGAATATCTAACACTACATTAAGACTGGATGAAGCATATACCGAGGAGTATTTGAGTATTTTGTCGAAAAATATTACATATAGGTTCAAAGGTCAGACCTTAAGCCAAGTTCTTCGGCAGAATATTATAGAAACCTTCGCTAGTGATTTATCAGCGATGAACAAGCTGGAAGAATTTATTATGCCTGATTTTATGAGAACACTGGAGGAAATGTTAGATGTAAATTTGTATATGGATGGTTTATCTAATATATTTGATATACCTGAGTACAGTGATATCGGTAGAGCAAGAGAATTTTTAAGATTGTTTGATGATAAAGAGGCACTTACCAAGACAATAATGAATCGTGATGAGGGTGTAGTTATAACCATTGGTGATGAAAATCAAAGCGAAAATTTACAGGATTATTCCTTAATAACTGCTACCTATAGTGTGGATGGACACACTGTTGGAAAAATTGGTGTAATTGGACCTAAACGAATGAAGTATGGTGAGATTACTTCAATAGTAAAATATTTGACGGAAAATATAAATGATACATTCAGTTTAGATAGTTGGAAAGGAGATAAAATTGACGAATAAAGGTGAAGATAAAGAAGTAATTCATGAAACTGACGATATTCCTGCTGAAAAACTTCCGGAAGATGATTTAAGTAAGGAGACAGAGGTTAGTAATGAAGAACATCAAGATTTAGATATTGATGAGAATGATAGTAAAAATCCCGGAAAATCAGAATCTACGGAATCGGAAAATGAAGATAAATTTATACGCTTAATGGCTGATTTTCAAAATTACAAGAAAAGAGCTGAAAAGGAGAAGTCGGATATATATTCTTGGGCAAATGAAAAAATTGTAATGAGTTTACTAAGTGTTTTGGACAATTTTGAAAGAGCATTGGAACATGAAAGTAAGGATGAGCAATATGTAGAAGGAATGAAGCTAATTTTTAAGCAACTGACAGATGCTCTCACGACAGCGGGTTTAGAGGAAATTAATGCAGATGGACAGCCATTTGATCCTAATTTTCATAATGCAGTTATGACGTGTGATGATGAGGGTTATGATAGTGGTATTATTGTAGAAGTTCTACAAAAAGGATATACACTAAATGGTAAGCTTTTAAGACCATCAATGGTTAAAGTAAATAACTAGAAAATAACATATAGAGGATATATTGATTTTGAATAAATTTTAGGAGGAAAGAAATCATGGCAAAAGTAATAGGAATTGACTTAGGTACAACAAACAGTGTAGTTTCAGTAATGGAAGGTGGAGACCCAACAGTAATCGCAAATGCTGAGGGTAATAGAACTACACCTTCAATTGTTGCATTTGCAAAAAATGGAGAAAGATTAGTAGGCGAAACAGCAAAGAGACAGGCAGTAACAAACCCAGATAGAACCATAGCATCTATCAAGAGGTACATGGGTGAAGATCATAAGGTTGAAATTGATGGAAAAACATATACTCCACAGGATATTTCAGCAATGATTTTAGCAAAGCTTAAAGCCGATGCGGAAAGCTATCTTGGTGAAAAGGTAACAGAAGCGGTTATTACTGTTCCTGCATACTTCTCAGACGCACAGAAGCAGGCAACAAAAGATGCAGGTAAAATTGCAGGGCTTGATGTAAAGCGAATTATCAATGAGCCAACAGCAGCATCATTGGCTTATGGTCTAGATAAAGAATCTGGATCTCATAAGATTTTAGTTTATGATTTGGGCGGTGGTACTTTCGACGTATCTATCCTAGAACTTGGAGATGGAGTATTTGAGGTCTTGGCAACTAATGGAGATACTAAACTGGGTGGAGATGACTTTGATAACGCGGTTTTAAATTTCCTTGCTGATAGTTTTGCAAAAGAACATGGTGTAGATTTAAAGAAAGACAAGATGAGCCTTCAGAGATTAAAGGAAGCTGCTGAGAAAGCAAAGAAAGAACTTTCAAGTGCACAGACTACCAATATTAATCTGCCATTCATAACCGTTACTAGCGACGGCCCATTACATCTTAATATAGATTTAACTAGAGCTAAATTTGAGCAACTGACAGCGGATTTAGTTAAGAGAACAATCGAACCTATGAAGAAGGCTATGAGCGATGCCGGAGTGAGCAATAGCGATATTGAAAAGGTTATCCTTGTAGGCGGATCAACAAGAATTCCTGCAGTACAGGAAGAGGTTAAGAAAGTAACCGGAAAAGAACCTTTCAAAGGCATTAATCCTGATGAATGTGTTGCAATTGGTGCAGCAATCCAGGCTGGAGTGCTTACAGGAGAAGTTCATGATGTACTTCTATTAGATGTTACACCACTTTCACTTTCAATTGAAACTCTAGGTGGCGTTGCAACGAAACTGATCGAAAGGAATACAACTATACCTACAAAGAAGAGCCAGATTTTCTCAACGGCTGCTGATAATCAGACAGCTGTTGATATCCACGTATTACAAGGAGAGAGAGAAATGGCAGCGGGTAATATTACTTTAGGTCGATTCCAACTTACAGGAATAGCACCGGCACCAAGAGGTATACCTCAGATTGAAGTAACGTTCGACATCGATGCTAACGGTATTGTAAATGTAAGCGCTAAAGATAAAGGAACTGGTAAAGAACAGAATATAACAATTACTTCGTCAACAAAGCTTTCTGATGAAGAAATTGAGGCAAAAGTTAAAGAAGCTGAGCAATATGCAGAAGAAGATAAGAAGAGAAGAGAAGAGACAGAAGCAAAAAATAAGGCAGAAGCTTTAGTTTATGACACAGAAAAATCCTTAAAAGATTTAGATGATAAACTGTCAGAATCTGAAAAATCAGAAATTGAAACTGCGAAAGAAGACCTAAAGAAAGCATTAGAAGCGGATAACCTAGAGGAAATTAAGGAAAAAACAGATAAACTAACTGAGAAGTTCCATATTATTTCAACTAAGTTATATGAGCAGGCTCAGCAAGGTGGTGCAGCTCCGGATATGAATGGTCAAGGAGTTGATGGAAATTCTAGTATGGGTGGAACATCAGGCGCATCAAATGCTACAGAAACCAACAATGATAATGTGGTAGATGCTGACTATGAAGTTGTAGATGAAGATAAATAAGAAAATATGACAAATTTTAGAACAGGCGACTACTTTATGTGGTCGCCATGTTCCTTAAAGGGTGAATTATGGCAAATAAAAGAGATTATTATGAAATTTTAGGAATAAATAAAGGAGCTGATGAAGCCGAAATAAAAAAAGCCTTTCGAAAAATGGCTATGAAATATCATCCGGATAAGAATCCCGGAGATAAGAAGGCAGAAGAATCCTTTAAAGAAGTAAATGAGGCATATAGTATACTTTCCGATCCGGAAAAGAAACAAAGATATGACCAGTTTGGACATGCCGGTGTTGATCCAAATTCGGGTTTTGGAGGAACAGGAGGTTTCGGAGGAGCTGGCGGCTTTGGTGGCTTTGAAGATATATTCAGTCAGATGTTTGGCGGTGGATCATCCGGAGGCTTCGGTGGTTTCAGTGGTTTTGGCGGTGGCTTCGGTGGCAGCAGATCCGGTCCTATTAGAGGACGTGATTTGCAAAAGGCTATTACCATTAGTTTTGATGAAGCCGCTCACGGAGTTGAGAAAGAAATTACTTTAAATAAATATGTAGAGTGTCCAACATGTCATGGAGAAGGCAATGAGCCGGGAACAAGCAAAGTTACATGCGAGAAATGCCATGGAACAGGACAGGTTTCCCATGTCCAAGAAACTATGTTTGGAAGATTTCAGACTACAAGACAATGTGATGAATGTGGTGGAACTGGCGAGAAGATAGAAACTCCATGCCACGAATGTCATGGTACTGGAAGAGTCAGAAAAACTGTCAAGCTAAATGTAAAAATCCCAAAGGGCGTTGATAATGATACGGTTATTCCAATAAGAGGACAGGGAGAACCCGGAGAAAAGGGTGGACCGGCTGGAGATTTATTCATTATTATTTCCGTAAGGCCTCATAAAATGTTTAAGCGATCTGGTGACAACTTAAATCTTGAGATTCCAATTAGTTTTGAACAGGCAGCTTTAGGTGATGAAATTGTAGTGCCGTCAATTGATGGTAAGCTAACTTATAAAATTCCTGCAGGAACTCAACCGGAAACTGTTTTCAGACTTAAGGGAAAGGGAATGCCAAATGTTAGATCTGGAAGGTATGGAGATTTATTTGTTAAAGTTAAACTTGAAGTTCCAAGGAATTTAAATGATGAACAAAAAGATTTAATTAAAAGAATGAGTAATAGTCTAACTTCGGAAAGTTACAAAGAAAAAAAGAGTTTTGGCGAAAAACTTAGAGATTTCTTCAGTTAGTCTAAACTTAAAATATATAAATTTCAGAAAAGGAAAAATGAGACTACCTAAGGTCTCATTTTTCCTTAAAGCACACCTTATAAGGTTAAAAAATATATTAAGATTTTGTTTTTTCATTTTTGCTTCTTCGACTGATATGAGAAAACATAAAGTATAATCCAATAATAAACACAACGGTTTCACTAATTAAGCTGCTATACCATATAAGAGGAGCTTTTCCAATTGAATTTAATAAAAAAATAACTATATAAATCAATATAAAACCACGAAGAGCTGATAGAAATATAGCATACTTTGCTCGACCAATTGCGACCAAAACACCGACAAATAAAAGATTTAGGCCTAAGGTTATATAAGATCCTACATATTTTTTTATGGCTTGTATAGTTAATAGCAGGGTATCACTGTTTTCTTTTAAAAATAGAAGAGCAATTTTATCCGGAAATACATATCCGATTATAAAAGATATGGTTGATAGACCAGCCATGGAAATTAATCCGTATTTCAAAATCTTATGCCAAGAATTTTCATCACATTTGCCGTTGTAAAAGCTTATAAGTGGTTGAATTCCTTGAGTTAATCCTGACATGGTAGATGCAACAAACAAGGTTAAATATGAAATTACAGTATAGGCAACTAAACTGTTTTTTCCCATAGAAATCAATAAAAAGTGATTGTATAAAAATACTATGAATCCGGTAGAAAGCTCCGATAAGAAATCTCCCGTTCCAAGAATCAGTATAGAAGGGAGTTGCTTGGACATATCCCGAAAATTTAACGTAAAATTAAACTTAAGCTTGCCACTGCCTTTTAGAAAATGGAGATAAAAGATAATGGTAGAAAAGACTTGTGCAATACCTGTTGCCAGAGCAGCACCCTTGATTCCTAATCCCCAGAATCCTACAAAAATCCAATCGAGAAAAATATTTGATATTGCAGCAATTAATACTCCATAGGTAGCCAGTCTGGGAAAACCGTCAATTTTTACTAAAACTTCAAAATGATATGAGACCATAAAAAATGGTATAAACCAAATAATTACAGATAGATATTGAACTACAAGTGGTAAAATTTCACCCCGAGCACCAAGGAATATGGCTATTTTGTTCACAAATAATAGGGAAACCAAAGATAGCGTTGTAGAGAAAATCAATATGATTAAAATTGTAAAAGAAAAAATTTTTTTAGCATAATCAACTTTTTCAGCACCTAAATGGTGTGCCACCCGTGTGGATGTACCAATGGCGATGATGATGGCTAAAGAAAAAATGCTGTTAACGTAAGGCATTGCAATGTTTACAGATGCAAGAGCTGTTTCGCTTACAAATTTCCCAACAAAATACCCGTCCACCATGGTGTAAATTGAAAAGACCCACATTGCGGCAATAGAAGGTACCACAAATTTTATAAAAGCCCGTAACAGACTGTTTTGTTCTCTGGATGATATTTGATTTGACTGTGGATTAACTTTATTGTTACCTGAATTTCTATACCTCATTGTTTTCTCCTTGATCGATAGTTATATGATAGCATGAGGTAAAGCTTTTATAAAGAGGGATTTATCCTGTTATACTTGAATTTAATCGGGAAAAGTGGTTTAATATATGTGTATAAATTTGACTATGGTATAAGTAAATAAGGAGGTCGAAATGAAAGATTTTAGTATTCCAAGGTTAAGTCAGGATGATAAATGGGTACTAGGCGTGTGCGGTGGACTTGGCGAATATTTTAATATAAATGCAAATATTTTGAGGGCTATATTTGTTTTTGCTCCGGTTAAATTGACAGCTTATCTTGTTTTGGCTCTTGTAATGAGCTTTGGTAACAAAGATAACTAGAAGATAATATAGATTATTTCTGCTTCTTAGATTGCTTTTAGTATAGAAAATGCCTTTAGGAGGACAATATGAGATCAACATTTTTTAAAAATCCGGATAATATCGTTTATGCAGATATTAACCAATTCGCAGACAATTTTGGTAAGGAAACAGGAATTGAACATTTAAGAGAGAAAATTGAAGAGTTTAGGGCCAATCCTACCAAAGAAGGTGTGATATTAAAAGGCACAAAGAGAACAGCAATTAGGCTGCTCGTTCCTGACCTTGTTTTTGGAAAAGATGAGGGGATTGAACTTGGGGAAAATGTGTGGGTTTACTTCGGAGAACTTTACGAGGTATACTGCCTGTATTGGCCGGATGAATCTAAATAGATGTATTAATTTAACCAAGATAATATAAAGTTGTTTCTGAAAGGGCCATTGCCTATTAGTAGGTCCTGTGGAAGCTATCAAATATTAATAAAAAGTATCTAATAGCTTTCCAAATCTGGAGAGCTATTATTTTGCTTCATTAGGGGGGATTTGATGAAAGTAAAAGAATTTGATTTAGCAAGTAGGTTTTTTGAATTTGATGATTTACGAGAATTATTGAAATATTCTGCTAAGAAATATGGGGATAAAACTTCATTTGTAACGAAGATAAAAACTAAGGGGAGCAAGGAGGTTTCATACATGGAAACCGGATATAAGGATCTCTATAATGAGATGATATATCTTGGAACAGCTCTAAGAGAAAAAGGCTATATTGATAGAAAGGTTGCAGTTATAGGTGAGAATAGCTACCACTGGTGTTTAGCATATTTTACAGCAGCTTGTGGACTTGGAGTAACCGTTCCTCTGGATAAAGCTTTAGAAAAAGATGAAATTATCAGTTGTCTGAACAGAAGTGAGGCAACGGTAATATTTTTTGATAAGAAATACGAAAAGTTAGTTCAGGAAATTTTTCAAAGTGGTGAAACTAAGATCGAACTTACAATTATGATGAGTCCCGAAGGTAAATCGATAAATATTAAAGAATCTAATTCTCAAGTTGAGAATAAATATCTCTGGATTAATGATCTTATCGAAGAAGGAAAAGCTATTTATAACAAAGGAGTTAAATCCTATGAGGATGACCCGATTGATAGAGAAAAAATGGCATTCCTTCTATTTACCTCAGGAACTACACAGCAATCCAAAGCCGTTATGCTATCCCATAAGAACTATATGAGCTGCATATATGGAATGTGTTGTGAGGAGCTATTTTATCCTGATGACGTAAATATGCAAATTCTGCCACTTCATCACTGCTATGGAATGTTAGGGCTCCTAACATTTCTAACTCAAGGTATGAAGAACACTTTCTGTGATGGGTTGAAATACATTAGTAGAAATTTAAAAGAATATCAGGTTACAGTAATGATGAGCGTTCCTCTGCTTCTTGAGAACTTATATAAGAAAATCAATAAAGCAATTGTTGCTCAGGGAATGGAAAAGAAAATTAATTTTGCTCTTAAACTCTGTAATGCAGGGGAGAAGCTTGGTCTTAACTTTAGAAGACGAATGTTTAAGCCAATATTGGATCAATTGGGTGGACAACTCAGATTTTTCATTAATGGTGCGGCAGCCTTAGATCCTGTTGTTGCTAAAGGACTTAACGATTTTGGAATTTTAACGGTTAATGGGTATGGGTTGACAGAAACAGCTCCAACAATAGCCAGCGAAAGCTATAGGCATATTAGAACAGGTTCGGTTGGTAAGCTTATGCCAAATGTAGAAGGTAAAATTTTTCAACCCGGTGAAGATGGTATTGGAGAGCTGATTGTCCGCGGAGATAATGTGATGCTGGGCTACTATGGAGATGAAGACGCAACAAAAGAGGTTATCGTTGATGAATGGTTCCATACCGGCGATTTGGCATATTTTGATGAAGACGGATATCTATTCATTACAGGACGAAAGAAGAATGTAATTGTAATGAAAAATGGTAAGAACGTATTCCCTGAAGAGATTGAAAACCTGGTGAATGTTCTACCTTATGTAAATGAGAGCATGCTATTTACAAGAAATAAACATAATGATGTGGTACTTTGGTTAAAAGTAGTATATGATAAAGAGTACTTACGAGAGAAAAAAATTTCTTTAACTCAACTTGAAAAAATATTTGAAAGAGACTTAGATGAAATAAACAGGACAATGCCTGTGGTAAAACGGGTGCATAAATATTTTTTAAGTGATAAATCTACTATTAAAACTACTACTCAGAAAACAAAGCGAAATTTGGAAATTGCTCAGATAGATGAAGAATTAAAAGAGAGAGGAATTAATGAATAATTTTATGTTTTATACTCCAACTAAGATATATTTTGGTAAAGGAATGGTTTCAAAGCTCCAAAAGGCTAAGGATTATGGGGACAATGTTTTACTTGTGTATGGAAAGTCCAGTATTAAAAAAACTGGTATATATAATCAGGTGATGACTCAATTAGATGAGGCTGGTATAAAAGTAACAGAGTTGGCCGGTGTTGATCCTAACCCTAGGATTGAAACTGTACGAGAGGGTGTAAGGCTTTGTCAAGAAAATAATATCGATTTAGTAATTGCCGTAGGTGGGGGATCAAGTATAGACTGTGCTAAAGTCATCGCAGCAGGAACAAAATACTCAGGAGACCCATGGGACCTTGTGGTTGATTCAAGAAAAATAAAGGGAGCCCTACCAATTGTTGCTGTGCTTACAATGGCTGCTACAGGATCTGAAATGGATGCTTTTGCCGTTATATCCGATTTAGATAGAAATGAGAAGCTAGGAACGGGAGCAGAGTGCCTTAAACCGGTTTTTTCAGTTTTAGATCCCGAATACACTTTCTCCGTGCCTAAAAAACATACAATAGCAGGTGTTGCAGATATAATGAGCCATACTTTTGAAAATTACTTTTCGCCAGTAAAAGGGGCTTTTTTACAGTCAAGGCTTGCCGAATCAATTCTTAAAACATGTATAAAATATGGACGAATACTTGCTGAAAATCCTGGAAATTATGAGGCGAGAGCAAACATAATGTGGGCTTCGAGTCTTGCCATTAATGGTCTATTAAGTTCCGGTTCAGATGTTGATTGGACTGTCCACGATATGGAACACGAACTTTCTGCTTACTATGATATAACTCATGGAGAAGGTTTAGCACTTCTTACTCCAAGATGGATGAAATATGTTTTATCTGATAAAACCGTATGGAAATTCAAGGAATATGGTATTAATGTATGGGGAATTTCAGCAGAGCTTTCAGATATGGAAATCGCGGAGAAAGCTATTGAAGATACTTATAAATTTTTCAAATCTCTAGGTCTTCCAATGTCTCTTGCAGAGGTCAATATTGACGATAGTAACTTGGAGAAGATGGCAGAAAAACTGGACGGAAGATTCAAAAATAGTTTTGTGCCACTTGATAAGAAAGATATCCTAGAAATTTATAAAGCAGCTCTATAAATGGGTAAATTTGCAAGAATTTTTAAAGAGTTAATCTTAATTTAAGCCGCCTATGGTAATATACAAGCATCATAGACGGCTAATTTTAAAATAATAAACACACTCTATAGAATTACGAGATAGCAGACATGGATTAATAATATTAGATATTATTAATCAAATCAACCATTTCGATAAAGCCTGATGCACAGTCAAAACCTTTATTTCCAGCTTTTGTGCCAGCTCTTTCAATTGCCTGCTCAATAGTATCAGTTGTTAAAATGCCGAACATTATAGGTTTTCCGGTCTTTAGTCCGACCTGAGCAATCCCCTTAGAAACCTCTGCACAAACATAATCATAATGGGTTGTTGCGCCTCTGATTACGGAACCAAGGCAGATTACCCCATCATAGTCTGAATTGGCTAGCTTATTGGCAATTAGAGGGATTTCAAAAGCTCCAGGTACCCATGCTAAATCGATATTCTCCTCAAGAACTCCATGTCTTTTTAGACAATCTAAAGCACCATCAATAAGCTTAGATGTGATAAAATCATTGAAACGACCTGCAACTATTGCTACTTTAACTGTTTTGTTCCTATCACTTGATAAGTGTCCCTGTAAAATTTTCATTTATGTTCCTCCTAAAAACATTTAAATTAATATCAATTAAAACAATAAAATTCATTATTAATATATTATACTGCTACGTTAAGCAAGCACTTTATCGCCAGAATCGAGTAGCTTGATTAAATTAAAAATCAAGAATGTGTCCCATTTTATCCTTTTTTGTTTTCAAATAGAAAAGGTCATGAGCAGAAGCTGGCATTTGGATTGGCACTCTTTCCTTAATTTCGAGACCAAAATCTGCGAGTTCATAAACCTTCAAAGGATTGTTAGTAAGAAGCCTCATGCTTTTTAGGCCTAGATCCCTTAAAATTTGAGCGCCTATGTAATATTCACGAAGATCTCCAGGGAATCCAAGGGCAAGATTTGCCTGGAGCGTGTCCATTCCTTGATCTTGAAGCTTGTAAGCTTTTAGCTTGTTGATTAATCCGATACCACGACCTTCCTGTCGCATGTATAAAAGAACACCCCGGCCTTCGGCTTCAATTTGAGTCATAGCTTGTGCAAACTGCTGGCCACAGTCGCATTTTGTTGAGCCAAAAGCATCTCCAGTTAGACACTCCGAATGAACTCTTACTAAAATATCTTCTCCGTCGCCAATATTACCCTTAACAAGAGCCACGTGATGCTCACCGTTTATTTTGTTGATATAGCCGTATGCCCTGAAATCACCGTATTTTGTTGGTAGGAAGGTGTCAACAACCTGATCTACAACATTTTCGTGACGCTTTCTGTAGTCAGCAATATCCTTGATGGTTATGAAAGATATATCGTGCTCCTTAGCCATTTTAAGAAGCTCGGTTTTTCTCATCATTGTTCCATTATCATTCATGATTTCACAGCATAGACCGCATTCTTTAAGTCCAGCGAGCTTCATTAAATCTACGGTAGCCTCAGTATGTCCCTTTCGTTCCAAAACCCCAAAATCCTTTGCAACAAGAGGGAACATGTGACCAGGTCTTCTGAAATCTGCTGGTTTAGCGTTTCCATCAACTACCATTCGTGCTGTTAGACCTCGTTCTACTGCAGAAATTCCAGTCGTAGTGTCAACATGATCGATGGATACGGTAAAGGCTGTGCAATGGTTGTCGGTATTTTCTGAAACCATTTGAGGAAGAGAAAGGTCGATAGCAATTTCTTTACTCATAGGCATACAAATTAGTCCTTTGCCGTAGTGAGCCATAAAGTTCACATTTTCAGTCGTTGCAAATTCTGCAGCACATATGAAATCGCCTTCGTTTTCTCTGTCAGGATCATCGGTTACTATGATGATTTTACCAGCTCTTAAATCTTCTAAGGCCTTCTCTAGGGTTGAAAAATTTTCGTTTCTCTCTGTCATTTTATTATTTCCTTTCAAGCATTTTCTCTACATATTTTCCGATTACATCAACTTCTAAGTTAACCAAATCACCAGGCTTTTTTGACGACAAAATAGTTTGCTCCGATGTATGGGGGATTATGCTAACTTTAAATTTATCTCTATCTACGTATGCCACTGTAAGGCTGGTGCCATCTATGGCTATTGAACCTTTCTCAACTATATACTTCAGCAGGTTTGCCGGTGGGGTAATAGTGTACCAGGTAGCGTTACCATGTTTTTCTACGGCCTTTATTCTTCCCGTGCCATCGATATGCCCGGATACAATATGGCCTCCAAACCTACCATCTGCAATCATTGCCCGTTCTAGGTTGACAATGCTGCCTACTCGAAGACTTGAAAAAGCAGTTCGCTTTATGGTTTCATTCATTACATCTGCAGTGAAGTGCCCACTTTGACCTGGGGTAAAAGTTGTTACTGTGAGGCATATGCCGTTAACTGCAATGCTGTCTCCTAACTTTACATCAGATAAAACTTTGCTGCAGGAGATGGTTAGCCTTGCGGAAGGACCCCTAGTTTCAATGTTTTTCAGTCTCCCAATCTCTTCAATTATTCCTGTGAACATGGATAGACCACCTTTCCTTCAAAATATATATCTTTGTCAATTTCTTTAATTTCATCAATCTCTACCTGAGGACAATTATTCGGGTCATCAAAGCCTTCACCTGAAATTCCTGAAAGAGCATTCTTTCCACCGAGGAATTTAGGGGCCATATAGATGTGAGCATAATCTGCAAGGCCCGACCTAAGAAAAGATTCGTGAACAGTTCCGCCACCTTCGACTAGGACGCTGTCAATATTATATGGGTGAGCAGCTAACTCTTTTAGAAGAGCATCTAAACATATCTGTCCTTTCTGGTTCGAGGGGAGGGTTAGAATTTTTACTCCTAACTGTTTCAATTCCTCGATCTTATGTTTGTTTTCTGCACTGTAGGTTGACTCAACGACTTGTGTGTGGTCGATTTTTTCAGTTGTCCTATTTCCTGTTATACAACCTTCGGTTGTAGCCACGA
Organism: Eubacteriales bacterium KG125; assembly: GCA_050908895.1. GTDB lineage: Bacteria > Bacillota > Clostridia > Peptostreptococcales > Anaerovoracaceae > S5-A14a. The sequence goes on from CP171222.1 coordinate 1,048,487, forward strand.
TGGTCAAAATTTCCTTGGCAGTTTTTACAAGTTTGCAATCGGTTGGAATCCTCAGGTTTGAGTCGAGAAGAATCCTGACTGGACTAACTCCATTTTCCAGTCTGTAATTTAGCATAGGGTCATCAGCCAAAACTGTGTTAATTCCCACGAGGATACTCATATATTTATGTCTCAAACTATGAGAGTGAAGTCTGGAATTCTCTCCGGTAATCCACTGGGATTTTCCGCTAAAAGAAGCAATTTTCCCATCTATAGTTTCCGCAACCTTGATGGCCACAAAAGGACGCTGCTTAAGCTGTTTTGTTATAAAAACCTGGTTGAGCGCTCTAGCCTTATCTTCCAGCAAACCTGTATGAACCTTGATCCCGTGCTCCCGAAGAATTGCAATGCCTTTGCCGGCTACAACTGGATTAGGATCTTCCATGGCACAAAATACCTCGCTAATACCATATTCTATTATTGCCTCGGTGCAGGGTGGAGTTTTCCCATAATGACAGCAGGGCTCTAAGGTGACATACATTGTTGAGCCCTTTAAATCTTCTGTGTTTGTGGCATTACCAATGGCCACTCGCTCAGCGTGAGGAAGACCGCAGGCATGATGATAACCTTCAGATAAAATTTTTCCATCTTTAACTATTACAGCCCCCACCATGGGGTTTGGACTGGTGAATCCTTCACCTTTAGCGGCTAGGCGAAGAGCATGCTCCATATATTTTACATCATTGGTGTTTCCCATAAGAGCCTCCGATTATACTTTAAATAAAAACAAGTGCCTGTGTCAGGGCACTTGAAGAGTTTCACTTACTGTTTTTGATTAAAAAAGCCCGAGAATAATCCCGGGCATAATATTACAAAACAGTTGTAGTATTAGTTGTTTCTTCCATCCAGACTTTACTGTCGGTCTCGGAATTACACCGAGTCATGCTTAGAAAATTCTATGCTCGCGGACTATACCGCCGGTCGGGAATTTCACCCTGCCCTGAAACTTTGATTTAGTTGATTGACTTCATTATAACCCTACATAAGGCTATTTTCAAGTACTTTTTTGATTTTTTAAAATTTCTGTTTTTACGTAAATCTACATAAATCTACGTGGGTTATAAAAAATTTGGTGTAAATTTGGTGTAAGCATTTAATTTGTTAAGTTCATCTAAGAACCAATGGCTTTAGTCACCAGGAAAGTGGTATTACCTCAAGAGTGGCGGCTACATGGCTAAGAGCGAAGTTATTGACGGATACAGGGTCGATGCTTTCGGTGCATGGGTGATCTAGCCATATAGCATAAATTAGTATAGTATAAATTCACACATCATAAAATTTATCATTGGATTAGGGAATTTAAGATAAATAGCAACATCTAAATGATGGGTTTAGAATGAATTTGTGGGCAGACAAGAGCATTTGAGGGAGCTAATGTGCCCCTTGGATGTTTTTTTATGACATAAAAGTGTATCAGATGGAGAACCTTCTCTACTTGCTGCACTTATTTTATTGGACAAATATGTGAATTTTAGGTATAAATATTTATTTTCAAATAATGTAAATTTACTGTTGACGAGATATGGGGAAAGTTATAGACTTTATTCAAGAAATGGAAAATCTTGGAAAAGGAGGTGCGAGATGAATAAGTTGATTAATTTGCTTAAACAAGCCGTAGATAATAAAGGAGAAGTTATGAATTCAACCATAGAACATGAAAAAGATAATGGTACCAGCGTAATTAGGGATATGGGCCTAGATATGAGACAGCGAATTGAAGAAGATAGAGTTGTAAGGAAGAATACTGTTAAGATTGGTATGTTTTCTGTAGACAGTTCTTATGAGATATCTCTACTTGGGATTATTATGCTAGATAAGATGATAAAACGCTATGGTAGTTCATGCCTATATATTTGCAATAAGCCATTTTCAATTTTGAAGAGAAGCTATTTTGGTCATGAAAAGTCGTTTATGGATGATTCCGATATCACCCGGCTTTCAAAATTGTTGTTTTACATGGATGAAACTGATTTTATTAAAAAGAGAGAGTTAGTAGATAGCGTAAATTCGATGAATTTCTTGTACTCTTATGGCGTTGATAGAATTCTTGGCTGGCGCGAACCCTTTGGAATGGCACGTCTGTTGACCTGGATTGAAGAATCTAATGCGTATAATTTTATTGTTTTTGATATAGGTGATAATCTTTCGAAAGAAAATATAGATATTCTAAATAATTGTGATGTAATTATTAGAGGCAACAGAATATTTTCTGGTGGAATTGAAAATTTGAATATAGATAAAAGTAAGGTAGTCGATGTAATTTTTAATGGTAATTTGGAAGAAGGGACAGGATTCTTTGCTAGTGATATAGATAATGTATTGGTTGTTAGGGAGAAGGGATTTGAATATTCCTATGAATTTGGTAACGATATTGATTTTCTGATTAAAAATATTACAGGCAAGACTGGAGAAGGTGAGATTTTTGCAAGTTGATGCATCCGATGTTGTAGTTAGACATGTTAAGAGCACGTTAATGCGAGAGTACGGAGACAGACCCGTCAAAGAAGAGTGGATTGAATCGCAAATTGAGGAAACCATTTTTGAAAAATTTAGAGACTTGAGCATTGATGAAATGAAGCAAGTTAAGAAGCGTTCTATTCTGAGGCTAAGATCTCCTCTAGGTATATTATTACCTTTAGTTCAGGATCAATCGATAAATGAGATAATGGTAAATGGAATACATTATATTTTCGTTGAACGGAGAGGCAACATAGAGAAGGTGGACGACTATTTTGCGTCTCAAGAAGAGCTTACTGACATAATAAGATATATTGCAGGAAAGGTTCACCGAGAATTCAATGAACTTAACCCTATTGTAGATGCAAGGCTTGAAGATGGATCGAGGGTGTGTGGCGTCTACAGCAATGTAGCTATTGGTGGCCCAGCTTTGAGCATTAGAAAATTTAAAAAAGAGAAAATGACTATGGATTATATGGTTGAAATAGGATCCATCAGTAAGGAATGCGGTGATGAATTACATAGGTTGGTAAAGGCGGGCTACAATATTTTTGTAAGCGGAGGCACATCATCTGGAAAGACTACATTTCTAAATGCCTTATCAGATTTTATTGGAGAAGATGAGCGAATAATTGTTATAGAGGACTCTTCTGAGCTTAACATGAGCCAAGTTGAGAACATCATATATATGGAATGCAAGAATGCTAACAGCATAGGTAAAGGGCAGGTTGATATGGCAAGTCTTATTAAGACCAGCCTGAGACTCCGTCCAGATAGAATTATAGTAGGCGAGGTAAGAGGTGGAGAAGTTTTTCAGATGATTCAGGCGATGAATTCAGGTCACTCAGGTTCCATGTCCACAGGTCATGGGAACTCTGTTGAGGGAATGTTAAGGCGACTTGAGTCAATGTATTTGATGGCCATAGATATACCCGTTGATGCCATAAGGATGCAGATAGCTGAAGCTATAGATATCATGGTTCATTTAAATAGAAACAAGGACGGAAAGAGAGCGGTAGAATCTGTGGCTGAACTTGTGGGATATAGAAATGGGGAATACAAGCTTAATTATATCTATGAACTGGATGAAAATTTAAAACTCGTTTCTACTGGAAATAAATTGAAAAATTCAATGAGACTTAGACAGTTTTCTGGAGATAATTATATTTCGGGGAAGCATGATGCTTTCAGCTTAACAGAATCACTTAAATTGAGCAAATCCTTTAAGGAGATAGACAATGATGAACAATAATTTAAAATCTAACAAAATAATTCTCCTGACAATTTCAGCAATTGCCTGTGTGTTTTTAGGCTTCCTTGTTTACAATTCATTTTGGTTCACTATTGCTACTCCAATTGTCTATTACTCTTTGAGTAAGAAGATTGCATCCATAAAGATAGCCAGAGATGATAAGAGGTTTAAAAAAGAATTTAAAGACTTACTTTATTCCCTAAGTGGATCATTTTCTACAGGAAGGCATTTGGTGGAAGCGTTAGATGAAGCTCATATAAATTTAAGCAAAATATATGATGCAAGGGCACCGATTATGTCAGAGGTAAATATTATAAGGAATCAGCTGCAGATGACAGGCTTAGATGAGATTCGTGTCCTTGAAGAATTTAGAAGCAGAAGGGATGGTGAGGATGTTGCGGATTTTGTAGAGATGTATAAGGCGTGTAGGGCAACAGGGGGAGATTTTGCCGATGTTCTGGCAAGGGGAGCCAACATAATCGCAGAAAAAATTACGATTGATAGAGAAATAGATGCAATAACCTATCAGAAAAAGTTGGAAGGAAGGATAATAGGAGCGATGCCTGTAGTACTGTTGTTATTTTTGAATATATTGGCCCCTGATTATATAGAGCCACTATATGAAACCTTAGCAGGAAGAGTACTTATGACAATATCTTTGGCCTTATCTATTTTGTCGTTTTATCTAATTGAAAGGATTACCAATATTAATGTTTAACTCTAATTTTAAAAAATATAAGGACAAATATTTGCATGTTTTGCTTGAAGGGAAAAACAAGAAGATTCTGCTCATTGCAGCATTGATAATAACATTAATATTAATTATTGAAATAGCTAAAATGCTTACATATACATCAGGGTTCGTTACAGATGGCAGCGGTAAAATCATTGGAATATCTAGGCCAAAAGGAAGTAAAAATGAAGATGTTCAAATCACGGCAGAAGTTTTTAGCGATAGAAAAGTAAAAGAAATACCGATAAATATTCATATTTCTGGTGAGGATAAAATTAAGACGAAAGACTCTGAAGATAAGGGTGGGACCAAATCGAAAATTCAAGACAAATCAGATAAACAGGAACAACTAGAAGTTACTAGGGAGCTGCAACATGCAGTCAGAGCTTTAGATAAAGAAAGATCAATGCTAATAAAGCTACCCTCAAGACTTAAGGGGAAAGAGCGGGTTACATGGAGAGTTGATAGAAAGCTTTATTTCCCTAAGGCACTTTTGCTGATGCCGATGGTTCCAATTGTCTTGATTTCATACCGGATGTCCGAAGAAAAAAATAAGAAGAGCAAGCTAAAGGAAGATATAAAATGGGGAATTCCTAACTTTACTCATCAGGTTGTAATATACATGAATTCAGGAATTATAATTTCTGATATAATTCCAAGGCTTTATGATAGATACAAGGTCACTGGAGGGAAAAATCCCATTGAAAAGATGGTAATCAATGCCTGTGAGAGAGGAAATAACATACAGACTTTTCCTATAAATCTTTTGGCAAAAGAAGCTGAAAATTCGGGAATTAGTGAATTCATAAGAATAGTAGCCATAATATTAGAAGGACAAATTAGAGGCTTGGACATTAGGTATAAGCTAGAAAATGAAAGCAAAATACTATGGCATGACAGGAAAAAGGCAGCAGAAGAAAAAGGCCATCTTGCAGAGAGCAAATTGGCTATCCCTCTATCACTTTTATTAGTAGTACTAATGATAATTACAGCTGCTCCAGCTATGATGGAGTTATGAGAAAGGAAATTAAATTATGTTTAAAATGTTTAAATCTGTTATGAAAAAAAGCCCATTGGGAAACAAGAAGGGGATGGAATTAGTTCAGGTTGCTATATTAATAGCTATTGCAATTGTTATAGGATTAATTTTTAGAACGGAGATAACCAGTTTTGTTAACGACACCTTTGATAAATTGCAAGATTTTTAACCTACTTAAAAAGAAGAAAGGTAGTGAGCTAATTGAAGCAACATTGGTTCTGCCAGTAGTTATAATTATAATTTTAGGGTTATTATCTTTTGTCGTTATATTCTACAGTATTGGAATATCTCAATTTAATTTGCATAGCGAATTGATCGATGAGGCAAATTTGAGTGAAAAAATTTTTACAGTAAAGAGAAAACAAGCTTATTACGAAAAAGATATCAGAAGCTTAATACCCTTTAAATTTAAAAAGAATAAAGAGGATAAATGCTACTCTATAAATGAGGAGAAGGTGTTAAGAATGAAGGACAGTACTAGTGAAATTTTTCAAGACTAAAAGAGGATCCCTATCTATATATCTGGCTATATTTTTTGTCTGTATAATCTCGGCTACAATTATATTTATAGAGCATATAAAAGAAGCTGCCATGGAATCATCGGTGAAATCTTTGGGCAGCCTGTGGTTACAAGCTGAGTTAGGAAAGTATGATAGAAATTTGTTTGAAGAATATGGACTATATGGATTTTGGGGAGATAGTGAAACCATAAAAAAAGATATCGACCTAATGGCCAAGTATTCTTTTAAGGGGAAAAAATACGCGAAATATAGGGGTTGTGACATAAATTTCTCATCTAATTCCTTAGATAACCCAGAGGTGTTGAAAAAACAGATATCAAAAGTAGTGGTGAGCGAAAAATTTAAAAGTCTAATTGCTTCCAAAGGAGGAGAAGGCAGTAAAGAACACAATACCTTTGAGAAGAACGAAAATAAGATAACCAACCAGGCGATTCTAAATGATTTGCCATCGAAGGGATATGATAGTTCAGTAAGCGTAGATGGCCTTGTATCTAAACTAAGTGGGAAAAAATCAATTGCAGATGTATTGAAGTATGCAGGGGAGGAATATCTAATAGATCAGTATATTAAAGGCAACTTTAACTCATATGGGAGAGAATCTATGTCTGAGGATAAAGTTCTGTCTAACGAGGTGGAATACATAATTTCGGGAAAGAAAGAAGATGAAAAGAATAGGTATTCAATTAAGCTTAAAATTCTGGCAATTAGGCAAATTCTAAATACAGCGACTATTTATTCCAATCCTGAAATGTATGCAAAGGTAAAGGCTGCGTCAGTAGCTATTAGTCCAGGGCCTCAGGCTGCTGTGGTAGAACTCTTATTAATACAAGGATGGGCTCTTGCAGAAAGTGAAAATGATTATGAACTTCTAATACGTGGGAAAAAGGTACCTCTACGAAAGAATCAATCTACATGGGCTGTGGATATAGAGTCCATAGTAAAGAATAAAGAAACCGGATTTATAGACATGAATAATGCCTATGGCGAGTGTTATGATGATTATTTGAGCTTATTTCTGTATATCATGGATGATCATGTTAAACTTCTTCGAATAATGGATCTGATTCAATTAAACATGAAATTAAAATATTACAATGATTTTTTGATGAAGGAATATCACACTGGAATTAGTTTAAATATAAAGGTGAACAATGATGAGGTTTTTGTTAAAAAGGATTATTATTAAAAAGTCGGGGAATCCCATAAAACTTAGTAATAAAAAAGGAGTATATTTAATTGAAGCGGCTATTTTGCTGCCGTTATTTATCCTTGGGATTGTAGCTATAATCTCAATAATACCGGCGATATGCAAGTCTGAAGAGATAATTTTTCAGTGTGTAGATGAGATGAGATTGGAATGTGTGAAGACACAGGTTAGAAATAATAATCTAATTTTACCCTTTGAAACCATGAATAGAGTGTCTGGTAAGGATAAAGCGATAAGAAGTTTTATTGCCTATAATAGGATATACCGTGGCAAATCTGGCCACATGGATGAAATGATTGATTTAAATTGGTCAACTACGATCAAACAACCTACTTTAACAGGCCTATTCAGCAATATAAAATTTAAGGGGAAATTAATTTCAAGAGGTTTTGTAGGCTTTGAAAAAGAACTAAATCCAACTCCAAAATCAGAGTTTGACAAGGAAAAATCAGCCAATACGGTTATTATTTTTCCAAATGAAGGGAGAAAATACCATGGGAAGAGTTGCAGAACTTTGAGGCAAGGTGCTAGAGCGGAGATACTTACTAGAAAATTTAAAAAAAGCCACAAACCATGCAAATTATGTAAGTCTAAAAATATGCCAATCATGTCACAAGTTTATGTAATTAATGACAGTAGGACATATCACAGAAAGGAATGCAGTCAAATTAAAAGAAACTATATTGAAATAGATAAGTCCATAGCCGAATCCAGAAACTATGAACCATGTAAAATCTGCGGTGGTCAGTAATGTTGTGTTATGTAGTTGATCTATATAATAATTATATGTTAACGGGAACGGGAGCATCTATGATTAGCTGGTTTTCTGAAACTATGGAATCAAAAGCCAGAATAGTAACACCAGATTCTTTCGCCTTAAGGATATTTTCGTAAAAAAGTGGATCCTGAACCTTGTGAGGTGTAAATTCTAAGATATTTTTCATCTGAATTACAAAGATTACAAAACAGAGATATCCTTCATTGGTAGCAGATACCAGATGAGATAGATGCTTACTTCCACGCACTGTAGGGGCATCTGGAAACATTGCCAGGCCAGATTTTTCTAAGGTAACACCTTTAATCTCGACAAAAGCCTTTCGACCGGAAACATCTTCTAGGTAAAAATCAAATCTTGAATCAGCATATTGCTTTTCAGGCTTAATTAAACTTAAATCATCAAGCCCTGGAAGAATAATCTTTTTAGCTCCTAGGGCTTCTTTTACCACTTTGTTTGGGGCTTGGGAATCGATATTGATATGAAGATTACCAGCAGGAGTTTCCTTGATAACACTGATTAGGGAAAACGGTAGCTTTCTAGAGCCCATCCTATTCCTAAAATCTTCTAGGAAAACTGTTGCATTTGGTTTTAAAATTTCACTGCATCTACCAGTGTTTTTGACATGAACTTTTTGGGACTTATCTTCTATTTCTACGTAGGCAACAAATCTATTAGGCCTTGATATAAACTTTCCTTTTACAATATTCTCGTACCTCATAACAAGTTGAATTTTATCACCTTTTCAATTATAATGATAGAGTAATTTTCAAAAAAGGAGGAGAATATGAGAGCACCTGATCCAGTGGCATTCAGTATTTTTGGTATAGACGCGATGTGGTATGGAATCCTTATTTCTATGGGTTTTATGCTTGCAATATATATGAGCTATATGAGAGCAGATAAGTTTGGTATTAAACCAGACTATATTCTTGACTTTGCTATTATTTTAGTTCCAGCTGCCATTATTGGAGCAAGACTATACTATGTTATTTTTAGATGGGATTATTATCAGGGTAATATTGCAGAAATAATCAATATCCGAAACGGTGGACTGGCTATTCATGGTGGAATAATATTCGGCATTATTGCTGGCGCCTTAGTGTGTAAATACCGAAAAATTAACATGCTAAACTTGGCTGATTTAGTTTTTCCTGCCGTGGCATTGGCTCAGTCAATAGGTAGATGGGGAAACTTTTTCAACTCTGAAGCTCATGGAGTGGAGACAGATTTGCCATGGGCGGTAATAATCGAGGGAAGAAGTTATCATCCAACCTTCCTGTATGAATCATTATTCTGTTTTGCTCTATTCTTTTTCCTAATTTGGATGTCTAAGAGAAGCAAATTTGTCGGACAAATAGCACTGCTGTATGGAATTCTTTATTCGGCTGAAAGGTTTTTTGTTGAAGGGTTAAGAACAGATAGCCTCATGCTGGGAGAACTTAGAATCGCGCAGGTGGTTAGTGTGACAGTCATTGCAACGTGTCTGATAGCCTATTATATATTAAGCAAGAAAGGCAGGAAGAGGTAGTAGATGAAATTAGGAATTGTGGGGTTACCCAATGTAGGGAAAAGTACTTTGTTTAATGCAATTACAAAGGCAGGAGCAGAGGCGGCCAACTATCCGTTTTGTACAATAGAACCAAATGTAGGAGTTGTAACTGTACCTGATAATAGAATTAAAACTTTGCATGAGGTGTATAATTCTAAGAAAACAATATATACAACGATTGAGTTCTGCGATATAGCAGGTCTTGTTAAAGGTGCTTCAAAGGGCGAAGGCTTAGGGAACAAGTTTTTAAGCCATATCAGGGAAGTTGCAGCAATTGTTCACGTCGTAAGATGTTTTGAAGATGACAATATTGTACATGTAGATGGAAAAATAAATCCATTATCTGATATTGAAACAATTAATATGGAGCTGATTTTATCAGATATGGAAATTATTGAAAGAAGAATAGCTAAGACGCAGAAAAACCTTAAAAGTGATAAGAGCTTGCAGAAAGAAATGGATATTTTAAATAAGGTTCATGATTTTATTTCTGATGGTAAATCTGCAAGAGCCCTAGAACTTGATGAAGAAGAAAAAGCTTTTGTAGAGTCTCTAGATTTGCTTTCTTATAAACCAGTAATATACGTTGCTAATGTTTCTGAGGATCAAATTGTCAGCGGTAGTGATGATAATTCTATGGTAAGAGATCTAGAAGAATTCGCAAAGTCAGAAGATGCTGAAGTTGTAGTTATTTCAGCTGCAATTGAGTCAGAAATAGCGCAGCTTGATGATGAGGAAAAAGCAATGTTTTTAGAGGAACTTGGAATTGACAGCTCCGGATTAGACAAATTAATTAAAGCATCTTATTCTCTTTTAAATCTTATATCTTTTCTCACGGCTGGGGAAGATGAGGTTAGAGCATGGACTATTAAAGATGGAACTAAGGCTCCACAGGCAGCTGGAAAGATTCATACAGATTTTGAAAAAGGCTTCATAAGGGCTGAAACCATTGCCTATGATAAGCTGATGGAATGTGAAGGTAAATTATCTTTAGCTAAAGAAAAAGGTTGGATGAGATCTGAAGGCAAAGACTATATTGTAAAAGATGGAGATGTGATGAATTTCTTATTCAATGTCTAGATGTATAAAAGAAGGGATATAAAGCTATGTTCGGATTTTCAATGAAAGAACGATTATATAAAACTATAATTTATTTTTCAAAATCATATTTAGATGAGTATGTAGATGCTATATCTGACCTTATCAAAGCTGCAGAATCTATAGAGCCTAAGGTTTTAGATAAAGAGCTAAAAAAAGCAAAGATGGAATACCTAGGTAAAGTTTTTGATGCTACCAAGGGATATATTATGGATAAAATGCCACAGTTTGGAGGAAGGATAGAACAGATAATTAAATCTCCTGATGAGGTTGGTCTAAGCAAAGAAGACCTAAAAGAAAATTTATCACCGGGGAAAATGCTTATTGTATTTTTGTATGCAATTAAGAAAAAATTGCCAAAAGCAAAGGAGTGTTCTGCCCTTGATTTTATTTATCATGATGTTGTTAAAGAAAAACTTTTAATTTTGGATCAAGAGATAAAAGCAAAAAACAATGAAAAAGAAATTCAAAAAGAAGAATTCAAGTAAGGGAATATAGTAAATATGAATCTGAAAAATATTGACATTAGAGAATACGTATTTATTACAATAGGAACTTTTATCATAACTACGGCACTATATTTTTTTATGATTCCCGGAAAGCTTGTAATGGGTGGGGTAGCAGGACTAAGTTTAATCTTGGTAAATTTTTTACCTTTTGAGATGTCAATTATGACACTGATTTTAAATGTAGTTCTGTTGGTAATAGGGTTTCTTTTGTTAGGTAGAGAATTTGGCGCGAAAACGGTTTATGTATCAATTTTACTACCATTTTTTTTGTTTTTATATGAAAAAATATTACCCAACATAGGTTCTTTAACTGACGATATGCTGACAGACATGCTTTGTTGTATTTTAATAATAGGAATGGGACAGGCTGTTTTGTTTTATTCTAATGCATCATCGGGAGGATTGGATATAGTAGCGAAGATATTAAATAAGTATTTGAATATTCCAATAGGAACAGCCGTCACACTTTCGGGGGGATTAATTGTTTTATCAAGTATTTTTGTTTATGATTCTAAGACGTGCATTATTGGACTTTTAGGTACTTATTTAAATGGCATTGTCGTAGATTATTTTATTAATGGATTCACAAGAAAAATACGCGTATGTATTATATCTGGGAAATACGAAGAAATTAAAAGTTTTATTGTAAAGGAAATTAATAGGGGTGTTACACTACATCCTGCTAGGGGTGGGCATACCAATAGAGAGATGACTGAAATTGTTTCTATATTAAATAAGACAGAATATGGGGAGCTTCTTAATTTTATGAGAATCACGGATCCTGAAGCATTTGTTACAGTTGCGACTGTTAATGAAGTTGTGGGGCTTTGGAATAATAGTAGACGTAAGATATAGTAAAATATAGCTAGTTTGGGGATACGATTAAAAGTGAAGGAAGTAAAAGAGACCGAGTCTTTTACCAAGGGGATGTATTACTTAGGACACCTTTGAATTTTTATATTTGTTGTTTCGCATTGAGATTTTGACATCTGAGGGTTGACTTGTAAAAGTAAAAAAAGTGTTGACACGTTGATATAATTTTGGTATTATATCTCTTGCAAATGATTTTTAAGAGATGTGGCGGTGTAGCTTAGTTGGCTAGAGCGTCCGGTTCATACCCGGAAGGTCGGTGGTTCGAGTCCACTCGCCGCTACCATTTGCAAGGGCGCATAGCTCAGCTGGGAGAGCACCTGCCTTACAAGCAGGGGGTCATAGGTTCGAGCCCTATTGCGCCCACCATTTTGCTAAATGGCCTGGTAGTTCAGTTGGTTAGAATGCCAGCCTGTCACGCTGGAGGTCGACGGTTCGAGCCCGTTCCAGGTCGCCAACTTTTTCTGAATTTTTAGCCAAAAATTCAACGATTCCTTTTGGAATCTGTGGTGGGTATCGTCAAGTGGTTAAGACACAGGGTTGTGGCTCCTGTATGCGTGGGTTCGAATCCCACTATCCACCCCATATTGGGGTATCGCCAAGCGGTAAGGCAATGGATTCTGATTCCATCATGCGCAGGTTCGAATCCTGCTACCCTAGCCAATTTGGAAGCGGATTTAGAGCTTCCCGTGGCGACATAGCCAAGTGGTAAGGCAGAGGTCTGCAAAACCTTTATTCCCCAGTTCAAATCTGGGTGTCGCCTCCAAAAGACAACCGTTGGATATACCGGCGGTTTTTTTATTTGAAAATTCTTTGATTTTGAATTAATATTTTTATAAACTTATGGTAAGTAAAATGAATGAGCGGAGGAGGAATATCTATGATACCACTTTCTACACGCATGAGACCGGAAAATTTAGAATCTTTCGTAGGGCAGGAGCATTTTCTTAAGAAAGGATCGCTATTTTTTAATTCAATAAAAAATAAAAATTTTAATTCTGCAATTTTCTATGGACATTCAGGCACAGGTAAGACTTCTCTGGCTAGAATAATTGCTTATGAGATGGATCAAGATTTTATTGAAATAAATGCATCTGCAACAGGAACGAAGGAGCTGAAAAATATTCTTTGGAAGGCCGAATCCAGTTTCAACAGCCTTATGGGCAAGCCACTATTTTTGTATATAGATGAATTCCATAGGTGGAGCAAATTACAGCAAGATTCTCTTTTAAAAGCTCTAGAGGAAGGAATAATAAAATTCATAGGAAGCACTACAGAGAATCCATATTTTTCAATTAATAATGCCGTAATAAGTAGAGTTAGGAACATATACGAATTTAAGAAGCTTTCGTTGGAAAATATTCAAAAAATAATTAAGAATTGTATTGAAAATCGAGAGAAAGGACTTGGTAATTTATCTTTTAAATATGAGGATGATGGACTAAGAATGTTGGCCGAGTATTCTAATGGTGATGCTAGAGTAGCTTTAGATACTTTGGGTTTTATTGTGGAAAATATGAATCCGGAAGATAGACTTAATGAAGAAAAAGTAGAAGAAGCATTGCAAAGAAAAGTAGGGTTCTATCATAGGGAAGATGATAAATACGATTTGCTTTCCGCACTCCAAAAATCCATAAGGGGATCGGACCCAGATGCATCCATTCACTATTTTGCACGTTTAATAGACGGTGGTACAGACATAGTCACAATAGGTAGGAGGCTTATGATAATGGCTTCAGAAGACATCGGAATGGCATATCCGGGGGCAATTTCAGTAGTAACAAGTTGTGTTCGTGCTTCTCAAATGGTGGGGTTACCTGAAGCTGGAATAATTCTTGCGGAAGCTGTGATACTTCTTGCTTCATCACCAAAATCGAATAAATCTTATGAGGCATTTAACACGGCTCTAAATGATCTGCACAACAAGAGCATTGATCAAGTACCTAATCATCTCAGAGACAGCCACTACCAAGGTGCAAAGGCGAAAGGCTATGGGAAAGAATATCTATATCCCCATAATTACGGTGGATATGTAGAGCAAAATTACTTGCCGGAGAATTTATTATTGGAAGGAACAAGATACTATTTTCCTACAAATAATGGCGCTGAAAAGGGCTTTGCGGCATATTTAAATGGACTTAAGAATATTAAGAATAGTTCGGAAAATTTAGAATAGAAAAATATCCACAAATAAAAAACAGAAATATTTCATGAGTTTTAATTACAGGAAAAATAAAATGATAGAAAAAAAACAAAGAGAGGTAATAATCAGCGAGAATTCAGGGTTTTGCTTTGGCGTAAAAAGAGCATTGGAAAAAACTATGGAGCAGATAGATTTGGTTAATTCTTTAAAATTGACAGACTTGAGTAGTAATAAAAAGCATAATAACAAATCAAGTGCTAATGGATTGGATACGAAAATATATACCCTTGGCCCACTTATACATAATCAAATTGTTATTGATGATTTAGAAAAAAAAGGAGTAAGTATTATCAACTCTCCGGAAGAATCTAAGAAAAACGATACAGTTATCGTAAGATCCCACGGACAGGGAGAAAAATTTTATAAGGATGCAGAGGAACTTAATATTAATGTTATAGATGCTACATGTCCTTTTGTCAGCAGAATTCATCAACTTGTAAAGGAGGCCTCGAAAGAAGGATATTGTGTCATTATCATTGGAACTGCAAATCATCCCGAGGTTATTGGAATTAATGGATGGTGTAAAAATCAAGGACTGATTGTAAATAGCTACAAAGAAATAGATAAGCCTGATATTCTTCATAAGCTTAGGGATAAAAGGTGTTTTGTGGTATGCCAGACAACTATCAAAAAACAAACCTATGAAGAAGTTTTGAGCGTACTAGATGCAAACCGGATTGATTATTTGGCAAAAAATACGATTTGTAATGCCACTCAGGCAAGGCAGGATAGTTGTAAGGCTCTATCAAAAAAAGTAGAAGCAATGGTGGTTATAGGTGACAAATCCAGTAGCAATAGTAGGAAACTTTTTGAAATAGCTCAAAAATACTGTAAAAATTCGTATTTTGCTGAAAATATTGGCGATTTACCATTGCAAGAAATGTCAAAGTATTATAAAATAGGAATTGCGGCAGGTGCATCGACGCCTGGAACCGTAATTAAGGAGGTTATTGCTAATATGACTGATAAGCAAATAGAAAACAACGTGCAGAACCCTATGGCAGATTTTATGGATGAAATCGAGTCTTCACTTAAATTACCTAAAAATGGTGATATTGTAGAAGGTGAAGTTCATATGGTTACAGACAATGAAGTAATCGTAAATCTTGGCTGCAAGAAGGACGGTATACTTAAAAAAGAGGAAGTATCCACATCTGAAGGAGAATCTCTAAAAGATAAATTTAAAGAAGGAGATGTTATTCAGGCAAGAGTTTTAAAAACTGGCGACGATGATGGTGGAATTTTGCTTTCACAGAAGACCTTAGCTATAATCGAGCAGTGGAAAGAGCTGGCTGAGGTATTTGAAAATAAAGAGATTATAACGGTCAAAGTATCTAAAGCAATTGCTAGTGGAGCTATTGCTGACTATAAAGATGTTTCAGGATTTATTCCAATGTCACAGTTATCAAATAAATATGTTGAAGATGCTTCAGAATTCATTGGTAAAGAACTTGAAGTAAGAGTTATAAGGTGTGATGTTAAGAAGCAGAGAGCTATTTTCTCAAGAAAGAGCGTTTTAAGAGAAGAAAGAAAGAAACAGATTGAAGCTTTATGGCAGAATATTCACGAAGGCGATATTATTGAAGGTAAGGTAATGAGATTTACTGATTTTGGAGCATTCGTTGACATAGGCGGAATTGATGGGCTTCTGCATATTTCTGAAATTTCTTGGGGCAAGTTAAAACATCCTAAAGAAGTTTTGACTTTAGGCGAAACAATTCACGTTAAAGTTTTAGCTATGAACGAAGAAACCGGAAGGATTTCTCTAGGACTTAAACAGATACAGCCGGAACCATGGTCAATTATTGATGATAAGCTTAGAGAGGGAGATATCGTAAAAGGAAAGGTAGTTCAGATTAAGGATTACGGCGCATTCGTTGAAATCGAAGCCGGATTAGATGGACTTGTTCATATCTCAGAGATTTCCAGACAGAGAATAGCACATACTTCAGACATTCTGAAAGTGGGACAGATTGTATATGCTAAGGTTATTGCTGTTGATGCAGACAAGAAGAGAATTAGCCTAAGCCTAAGAGATACTCTGGAATACACAGAAGATGGAGATTCAAAGCAGGATTCTGAAGGAGAATACTACTTCAAAACAGATGATGCTCCAGATACGGACCAGGAGTTAGCTAAGCATACTGATGATATGTTAGGTACCGGTGAGCACGACGAAGCGCATGACGATATCGCACAAGTTACCATAGAAGGCGATAGAGTTGCTGGAGCTAAAGAAGCAGTCGAAAGACACTATGACAGCAACGCTGAAAAAGTCGAAGAAGCTGTAGAAGAAGAAAGCAATCAGGACTATTATCTAGAAGATTCTGAAGGTAAGCCGGCAGATCAGGAGTTAGCAAAAGAAGCTGATGCAACAGCTAAGGCAGGTGCTCATAGTGACGATTCATCTGAAATTGCAGATGCAACAAAGGAGAGAGATGAAAAGGCTGATTCTGAAAAGCTAGCGTGCGATGTTTACCTAAATAATGGCGATTGTGAATAATAAATATAATTTGTTTAAGATTAATGAGGGTTTTGGCTAATTGTATATTTAGCTTTAAGCCATGGACTTTAATCACGGAAATAATAAGTTATTAAAACGGGTCCTAGGACCCGTTTTCTGTTACTTAAGAACTTGTACTTGGTTTTCCCTTATGTTGCATATTAATCACTATTTTAGTAAATAATAAAAAAGAAGGTAATATGAGTAAAAAGAAAAAATTTAAGAAAAGAATTATGCATGGCACAATCTCAATCGTCAAAGCGGGATATGGATTTTTTACTCCTGATGGTTCAGGGGATATCAAGGATAGCAGTAATGATATTTTTATTAGTGCCAGAAATCTAAATACTGCAATGAGCGGAGATGAAGTTACAATAGAAATTATCAAAGCTTTAGATTCATCAAAAGGACCAGAGGGAAGTGTAAAGAAAGTCACTAAAAGAAACACAGCTAAAGTTATAGGTACTTTATTTGACTGTGGCAATTATGGATTTGTAATACCTTCAAACACTAAAATTGAAGATATATATATACATAAAAAGAATATTGGAAACGGAAAGCAGGGGGATATTGTAGAAGTTATTATAACAAAATATCCAAAATGGAAATTAGGACCGGAGGGTAGAATTACATCTATAATTGCAAAAGCCACAGATCCAAGAGGCGATGTTAAGGCAATATTAAAAGAAAATGATATTAAGACAGATTTTTCTTTGGCTGCTATTGACGAGGCAAAAAAAGCTTATTCAAAAGGTGAAATTTCAAAAGCTGAAATAGATAAAGAATTACAAAAACGTAAAGACTTAAGAACTGAGCATGTAATAACAATTGATGGTCCCCATTCTAAGGATTTAGACGATGGTGTTTCTATACATAAAACAAAAAATGACACTTATATTCTAGGCGTTCATATCGCAGATGTAAGCCACTATGTAAGAGAAGACTCCAGTTTAGATGAAGAAGCTTTCGAAAGAGGAAACAGTATATATCTTTTAGACAAAGTAGTTCCTATGCTACCTAAGCAGCTTTCTAACGGTATTTGCAGTCTAACTGAAGGCGTAGATAGGCTAACACTAAGTTGTACAATGGAAATAGATAAAACTGGGGATGTCATAAATCATAAAATTGAAGAGACCATTATTAATTCAAAGGGTAGACTAGTTTACGATGATGTATCGGACTTTTTAGAGAACTCTAATGATACGGGTAGATTAAGCAATGAAGACATGCCAAACAGCAACTCTTTAGTGGAAAAACACGGGAAAACATTAAAACTTATGGAGGAGCTGGCTATTTTGTTAATGAACAAACGGCATAAGGATGGCAGCCTTGATTTTGATTTAAATGAGTCAGAAATAATGGTAGATTCTAATGGAATACCAATGGATATTATCAGCATTGAACGAAGGATAGCTAACAGGATGATTGAAGAATTTATGCTCATTGCAAATAAAACAGTTGCAGAAGAGTATTACTGGATGAATTATCCTTTTGTCTATAGGATTCATGAAAAACCGCACCCAGAGCGAATTATGGAGCTTAAAACCTTTATGGCAGGGCTGGGATTAAAAATGAGTATAAATCCGGACAATGTACATCCTAAGGTACTTTCCGGAGTACTAGAGACATTAAAGGGCGATTCTAGATTGCCAATGGTTTCTAGGGTAATGTTAAGATCTATGGAGAAAGCCAAATATTCACCGGTATGTGGAGGTCACTATGGACTAGCATTTAGATTCTATTCTCATTTTACATCCCCAATAAGAAGATACCCTGACTTGCTCATTCATAGAATTATAAAGGCTCATATTAATAAAACTGTTGATGCTGATAAGTTGGCTGATTTTGCACAGCTTGTGTCTAAGGCATCAGAACAATCGTCTTTGACTGAACTGGTTGCACAGAAAATGGAAAGGCAAATAGAGAAAATAAAGAAAGCTCAATATATGGAGAACCATATGGGAGAGGAATTTGAAGGTATTATAAGCGGAGTTACCAATTTCGGGTTTTATGTCGAACTTATTAATACTGTTGAAGGTTTAGTACATGTATCGACACTTAGCGACCGCTATGATTTTGATAAATCCCATTATAGGCTTGTGGGCAGAAGTGATGGGGATGTATTTAAATTAGGAGATACAGTTAAGGTGATTGTTGCCGGAGCAGATAAATTCACCGGTCAAATTGATTTCAAGTTACAAACTTTGTTGTAATTGCCTTAAAGTAAAAATAATGAAGCAAATTATAATGTAAAATAGTATAACAATCAAATTCGGGAGGAATCAGGTCTCCAAAAGCTTCTACTAAAAATTAAAATTGCAGCATAAAGTTCTGTTCTGCCAAGGAACATGAGTATGGCTGATATAGATTTTCCTATTGGAGAGAATATTGAAAAGTTTCCGGCAGAAACATCACCAAGGCCTGATCCGTTGTTTGACAACGAACCGATAGCGGCTGTTATGGTTGTCGTTAAATCTAAATTATCTAAAGATAGGATGAGAGTCCCTAAGGCTAATACCCCCATATAGAGGCTTATATAAACGGTTATTTTATTGGCAATTTCAGGACTGACAGGCTCGTCTTTAAGCATTATAGGTCTTATTGCATGGGGATGTATTCGTTTGTACATGCCTCTTAAAATTAATTTCACAAAAACGACAACTCTAATGACTTTAAGGGAACCTGCAGTCGAGGCTGAACATCCACCAATCATAATTAGGATTACAAGTATAGTTTGAGCAAAAGCAGGCCAATGAGACACATCTGAAACAGAGAAGCCACTTGTGCTTCCGAAACTGATGCTCTGAGCAATTGAATAGCCAAAG
Organism: Eubacteriales bacterium KG125; assembly: GCA_050908895.1. Classification (GTDB taxonomy): domain Bacteria; phylum Bacillota; class Clostridia; order Peptostreptococcales; family Anaerovoracaceae; genus S5-A14a. Next base: position 1,068,070 of record CP171222.1, read on the forward strand.
GCTCTAATAGTTGTATATTGATTAGAAATTAATAAACTTAAGAAAATTAACAAAGAAGATATAGCTAAAATACCTATATATGCTTTAACCTCTATGCTTTTATATGATTCCTTTAAATTTCTCCGTGCAGCTAAAAGATATACTGAAAAATTCATAGCTCCTATTATGGAAAAAATAGAGATAATGGTTTTAGAATAAGAGGAAAAACTCCAAGCTATTTCACCGCCAATATCAAATATACCAGCGGTACTTATTGTACTCATTGTATTTACTAGAGCATCAAATTTACCCATTTTTTTATCTAAAAGTAAGAGTATCAGCTCAACAAAGGACAAAACAATGTAAATGATATATGCAATTTTAGCAGAATCATTTAGCCTGGCAGAGTATTTTGTTAGCTCAGGACCCGTAGTTTCTGACGAAACAAGGTTTTTTGCACCGACTCCTAAGGTTGGAAGAAATGACATAGTAAATACTAAAATTCCCATGCCACCCAACCAATTAGTGGTTGCTTTCCACATTAGAATGGATTTTGGCATAAGATTGATTGGTATAACCCATGCACCTGTGGTAGTCCATCCGGCTACTGATTCAAAAATGGAATCTATAAAGCTAAAGTTTTCTCCTGCAGTAAGATATGGAATGGCACCAAGGACACATATAAAAATCCAACTGAGAAGAGCAACGAGAAAGCCTTCTCTTCTTTTAAGATTAACTTGAAAATTCCTATACTTAACTAAAGTAATTATTCCAACTAATATTGTTAGAGTGCTGGATAAAGTTAATATTCGAGCTGAAAAGCTTTCATGAAAATAAAGGCCTACTATCATGGCAGGTAGCATGGCTATACCCTCTATGATTAGTACCATAGAAATTATTTTTAAAATTATAATTCGATTTATTTTCATAAAAGATTACTCCTGTATATCGGTAGATATTTTCAATTAATTTAATATTAAAGCTAAAAGGATTTTAAACCTTATTTGAATTCCAATAATATGGAGATAATAATATGAATAATGTAAACAGCTCCAATCTTCCGCCTATCATTAACATCGATAAAATAACTTTCGAAAATTGACTAAACATATGAAAATTTTGTGTTGGACCCACTAGATTAAATCCCGGGCCAACGTTAGAAAGACACGTCAGGACTGAGGAGAATGATGTTAGTACATCATATCCGTTGATACTTATGATAACTGTTCCGAAAGCTATAATAAATAAATAGAAGAATACAAAATTTGCTATATTTGTAATTGTCTCTTGTCTTAGTTCTCGTCCATTCATTTTAACAGAATATATCTGATTTGGATGAATCATTCTGTGGAGTCCCCGTTGTACTAGTTTAATCATTACGGCAATTCTCCCTACCTTTATTCCACCGCTAGTTGAAGAAGAACTTCCTCCTATAAACATGAGAGCAAGAAGTAAAAATTTAGAGAATGTAGGCCATAAGTCGTAGTCGTTAGTCCCATATCCTGTGGTGGACATAATCGATATAGTTTGAAATACTCCATCGGTTATTGTTTGGAATATATTTCCTTTTGAAGTAGAAATTAACATGCTGCTGCAAATTAGCACAATAGCACCAAATGAAATAGATATATGAAGTCTAAACTCTGTATCTTTAAAAACCTTTTTTAATCCTTGCCTAATCATTAGAAAATATAAATTAAAATTTAAGGAGCAAAGAAACATAAATAAAATTATCACCCAGTCGATAAAGGGATTATTAAAATTTGCTATACTGTCGTTATATGATGAAAATCCGCCGGTACCAACGGTTCCAAATGTATGTATAAGACTATCAAATAGGCTCATACCTCCTATCATTAGAAGTAAGGCTTCTGCAACTGTAAATATTAGATATACTATATAAAGGCTTCTAGCAGTTGAGGTGAATTTAGGGGATGATTTATCGAGAGTAGGACCGGGGGTTTCTGCTGTAGCAATATGTTGTCCTTTAATACCTGAACCGGAGAGAAAGGCCATAGCTAGAACTATAATGCCCATTCCACCAAGCCAATGAGAAAAAGAACGCCACATTAAAGAAGCTCTTGGTAGTGATTCAATCTCTTTTAAAATTGTAGACCCGGTAGTTGAAAACCCTGAACACATTTCAAAAAACGCATCAACATATTGGGGAATTGATCCTGAAATATAAAGAGGTAGGGCACCAATAAGTGCAGCAAGAAGCCAACATATGGAAACTGCTAAAAAACCATCTCTGGCATTAAATCTCTGTTTGTTGCCATCAGCATTTGAGAATAGTATAGAACCAAATAAAAAACAGGGAAAACATACTATGACAAAGGATTTTATCACAGTTATTTCCCCATAATTTATTCCGGTTACAATAGGGAGGAGCATAGCTCCACCTAGAATCATTAAAAATGAGCCAACAAGTTTGGCAACACTCCTAAAATGAACAGTCATATCACAAAAATATCCTTTTTCTTTAGAAGTCTTTCAAGCTCCTCAAGGGAACTTAAAAGACCCAGAATTATTACACGATCCCCGGTTCTGATAGATGTATCGCCCGTAGGTATTATAAATTCCGTCCCCCTATGAATTCCTGTTATTAATACACCATCAGGAAGTTGTAAAGTTGAGATAGGAGTGTTACACATATACATATCTTCATGTGCAATAATCTCCATAAGCTCGGCTTGCCCCTGTATAAGAACAGCCGATAGAATTTTTTTATCTCCTTGAACAATACGAAAAACGTTACCGGCACTTATATCTAGGGGATTAAGAACCATATCAACACCCATTTTTTCGATTAGAGTGGTATAGCTTTCATGACTTACTTTGGCGATAACATCTTTTATATTATGGTTTTTAGCCATAAGAGCAAGCAAAAGATTTTCTTCATCAAAACCGGTTGTTGTGACAAAAGCATCCATATTGTCAAGATTTTCGTCAAGAAGCAAATCTATATCTGTGCCGTCTCCATGTAAAACCATTACATTGCTTAACTGCGTGGAAAGTTGTCTAGAACGATTAAGGTCCTTTTCAACAATTTTAACTGATGTACCAAATTCCGAAAGTTTTTTAGCTAAGTAGTAACCTGTTTTACCACCACCGATAATCATTACCTTAGATATATCAGTAAATTTACCTTTCTCGTGAACTATTCTACTTATTTCTGCAATTTCATTTCTAGCACCGGCGATGTAGATGTAGTCACCTTTCTCGACAAAATCTTCTCCGTGAGGGATAATTATTTTTCCCTTTTTGGAGATTGCAACCACAAGAAAGTTAGGATAGAGATCTCTAACCTGAATCATGTTCGTTCCTATTATATCAGGGAGTCTATCTGATTTAAACTCCAGTAGAGAGAACTCCCCACTTGTATATACTCCGTTACTTAAGGTGTATTTTTCTACTAAATATTTATATATTTCATTTGTTATTGCAAGGTCAGGGTTCAAAGTTACATCTATATCAAAAGCATCTCTAATTAGAGTCATTTGATTCATATGTTCCGGATCACGAACCCTTGCCATAACCATTTTTGCTCCCATTTTCTTCGCAAATGCGGCAGTTAATATATTCGATTCATCAGAGGAAGTTACAGCTATGAAAAAATCAAAGCTTGAAATATTTAGTTTCTTTAGAAGTTGAGTATCTCTACCGTCAGCCTGAACTGTCATAACGTCAAATTGACTGTTAATTCTATTGATAACATCGCTTTGGCGATCAATAATCGTTATAGAGTGGTTACCTTCAGAAAGGGCTTCGGTAATTCTAGTTCCAAGCTTTCCTGCACCCAGTATTAAAATTTTCAAAAAACTAAACCTTCCCTTCATGAAAAAATAATTGATTGTCATTCTATTCTAATGCACCCCGTTGGAATTTGCAACAATATTTGCTATAATGTTAGTTATGAAAAATATGATTGGTATGTAAATTGTTTAACTATATTTTTAATTTATTTTATTGAGGAATGGTAGGATATGATAATTAAAACTATCCCATTGGGATATTTGAAAGCTAATTGCTATATTGTTCATAAAGCAAGTTGTAATGAGGGTATTGTAATTGATTGTGGCTATAATTCCAGTCTTTATACAGACTACATTGTAGAAAATGACTTGCAGATAAAGGCTATTTTGTTGACTCACAGGCATCCTGACCATGTGAACGGAGCAGAGAAGCTTTCAGCTAAACTAGGTTGTCCTGTGTATATGCATAGGCTAGATGCAGATTATTATAAGGGACATGTGGATACTTTTCTTGAAGGCGGAGAAATCTTGGATATTGCAAGATTTAAAATAAGGGTACATCATACTCCGGGACATACTCCGGGAGGAGTATGTTTTGAATTCATAGATGAAAAAATAATTTTTTCAGGTGATACGATTTTTGATATTGATTTAGGAACAACCGGATTTCCGGGTGGGTGTGAAGAGGATTTGATGTGGTCTTGTCAGAATGTGATTGATAAATGGAACGATGATATTCAGGTTTATCCAGGTCATGATGTTTCTGCTACTATGGCATATATTAGGGAAAATAATCGGGAGTTCAATTTACTCAAAGAAGGGAAGGCTAGATGAATAAAGTTAATAGAAGTTTCGACATAAAAATGATTGGTCTTGATCTTGATGGTACTACTTTAAAATATGGGGATAAATTTTCTGAGAGAACATTAGAATCTTTTAAAAAGGCTAAAAATCAGGGAACTCATGTAGTAATAGCTACCGGGAGAACCATAAAGTCATTACCACCTCAGATTTATGATATAAGTGAAATCGAATATGTGATTACATCTAATGGTGCTCATATAACTCGGCTTGAAGATATGCAGATAATATATGAAAATATAATTAAAGAAGATGCGGTTAAGGCTGTGGTTGAAGTTGCGAGGAACTTAGGTTATGTTTTCGAGGCTTTTATCAGAGGGACAGCTTATATAGATAAAAATGTATTTAATCAGATGCAATCAATGCCCGAAAAATATGAATACAGAGATATTGATTATGTGCTACGCACTAGAAAACCTGTGGAAAATATTTTTTCTTATGTACTTGCTCACAAAAATGGAATAGAAAATATAAGCATAACTTTTCCGAAAAATGAGGATAGAGTTAAAATTATAAATAATTTGGAAGGGATTAAAGGTATCACTCTTACTTCTTCATTCCAGTACAATATTGAGATAGGTGGAGAAAATACAAGTAAAGCGACGGCTCTGAATTTTTTATTAAATCAATTTGAATTAAGCAAAGAAAATTTACTTGCTTGTGGAGACAGTCCCAATGACGCTGAAATGATTAATATGGCTGCTATTGGAGTTGCAATGTCTGATAGTCATCCGGATATTCTGGCTATGGCAGACTATGTAACGGATGATTGTTATAATGATGGCGTGGCAAAGGCAATAGAAAAATTTGTGATTTGTAAATAATTTAGTAATTTAATAATTTGAGATGTTAGTGCTTTTTAGCGATATAGATAAATATTATTGATTAACATATATAGGGAGCAATTTGTTGAAATATTTTATTGTAAAGTTTAAGACAAGTTCTAGAAGGTGTAAATTAGAGGGTCTATGTCTTATTCTCATATTGTTGTGCATGACCTTTTCCTTAGCATCTACAATGAGGATTGATAAAAAATTTACTTTCGAGAAAGATAATATAACATATAAAGGGGAAGTGAAAAATCACTTAATGGATGGAAAGGGAACCTTGGAATTTGATAATGGCGATCAATACAAAGGAGAATTTTCTAAAGGAATAATTAATGGATGTGGGAAATACAAGTCTAAAATGGGGTGGATCTTTGAGGGAAATTTCAAGGACGGTAAACCTCATGGGCATGGAACTGTTATTATGACTGATAAAAGTGAATTTAAGGGAATTTTTGAAAATGGGGTATACAAGCAATGAGAATAAGATGGCTTTCTATAGTTAGAGTGGTGGGGATTTCTCTTGTATTGATTTATCATTTTTTCCCCGAAAATTACCCGGGAGGATTTATTGGTGTTGACGTCTTCTTTACTTTTTCCGGGTTTTTGATTACATCATTATTAATCGATGAATATTGCAATGAAAATAAGGTTGATTTTATCGACTTTATAAGACGCAGATTTTATAGAATTTTTCCACCGATGGTTTTGATGATAATTGTTTCACTGCCATTGGCGCTGTTGGTAAGGTCAGATTTTTTAGAGGGTATAGAGAACCAAGTTGCTGCCGTGATAGGCTTTGTAACAAACTTATACGAAATACTTATAGGCGGTAATTATGAAGATAGATTTACTCCTCATTTATTTGTACATATGTGGAGCCTTGCAATAGAAATGCAGTTCTATGTTATTTGGGGGTTAACCGTTTGGGCAATCGGAAAGAAAAAATATAATTCAAACAAATTCAGGATACAGTTGCTTTATATTTCATCAGCATTGGCATTAATAAGCTATGTATTGATGTTTGGAATGAGTTTTTTTGTAAATAATATTTCTGATATATATTACAGTTCCTTAACCCATGTATTTCCTCTTTTCGTAGGTGCTATTCTTGCTTGCTTGAGTGGTATAAAAAATACTACATATGTATACAAAAGTTTCTTTTCTGAAAGATCCGGAATATACAATGTTTTTATTCTAACTTCAGCCACAGTCGGCTTATTTATTTTAGGCAGGATTTACCAATTCGAAAAAATTTATGTATATCAAATAGGCTTTCTGGTTGCGAGCCTTTTAACATGTACCATGATTTTAGCAGCAAGGCTGCTTCATGATCAGACACCTAATATCAGGGAGAACAAAATATTAAGCTTCGTTGCAGACACAAGTTATGGAGTGTATTTATTTCATTGGCCTGTTTTTACCATATTCTCTCAGATAACAAGTAAGATATCGTCTGTTACCATTACTCTTGTCATTTCATTTATAATGGCATCCGTGTCGTTTTATGTATTAGAGCCGTGGTTTAAGGGAAGCCGCGAGGAATACGGGATCAAGTTTAATGTGATGTATAAAATAGCAGCTGTATTGGGGATTATTATTTTAATATGTGCAAGTGTTTTTGTGATGAATGGTGCACCGGAAATTGCACCGCTGAAGGAAAAACTAATGATAGAATCTGTGAAGCAAACAAAGGAGAGCATAAGGGTTTCTAAGAAAAATGTTTTAAGCGGTCATAATGCAGACGTAAAAGAGATTTTGTTAATAGGGGATTCAGTAACCCTTGGAATGGCAAGTTATATTTCTGAGAATATAGATGGAATAGAAGTGGATGCTAGGGTTAGCAGGAATTTAGGCGGAGGATACGACTTTCTAAAGGAAAGACTTGCTGCAAAAGCATTACCTAAAAATATTATAATTGCTCTCGGCACGAACACACACAGGGACTATAAATCATTGACAGAGAGTATATTAGAAATAATTCCAAAGGGTAATAATATTGTTTTTGTTGTTCCCTATGATGGTAGATATTATGGCAAAGAAGAGGCATATGTGGAACAGTATGCCGAATATTTAAAGAAATTTCAGAAAGCTCATCCTTATGTAGCTTTAGCTGATTGGCGATCCATTGCTCATAAAAATCCCCAAATATTTGAAGGAGGGGATAAGCTTCACATACCAGTATACAATGCTGAGGAAGGTGGAAAATTGTTTACGGATACATTGAAAAATGCTTTTAAGAATATGAAACCTAAGCCATAATTCATTAATTGACAAATGAGGAAATAGTAATAGATTTATCTTAATTCACTAAATGCTGAGAACAAATAACACGTTATATAGATGGAATCAAATAATGTGTTAATAAAATAACTAATAAAAATAAAAAATAATAATATTTCAAAAATTTGACATATAAATAAAACTATGCTAAAATTCTAACCGTTGTTGATAAACATTATCAATAAATTTATTTGAAAAGAGTTGACAGATGGTAAGAATTTTAAATACAATCGTTAGACAGACAGACAGACAGACAGACAGACAGACAGACAGACAGACAGACAGACAGACAGACAGACAGACAGACAGACAGACAGACAGACAGACAGACAGACAGACAGACAGACAGACAGACAGATAATTCTGTCCTTTTAGAATACAGATTTTTATAATTGACAAGTTTATATATCTCATGGAGGGTATATATCTTGTCAATTTTTTTGTGGGCTTAAAGTATATATTGCAAGGCAAGTTAATATCATGGGGTTCTAGGTGACTAATATCAAGAATATATATAATAAATTAAAGAATAAAGATGTAAAAAAATATAAGATTTATCTGCTTGTTATGATTATTTTTTGGGTAATATGCAATAATATCTTTTCATACTATAAAGTATTTAACAATTATATGGCACCGGCATATGAGATTGGAGATTATGTAATAGCAATAAAAACAAAAAAATATATGAATGGTGATATCGTTTTGTTTATGAGAGAAAACAAGATTCAAGCTAAAAGGATAATTGCAAGCCGGGGACAAGAAATTGATTTTGATAAAAATGGTAATGTATTTATAAATGGAGAATTTATGTATGAACCATATGCGAAAAATAAATGTCCGGGCAAAATAAATATTAATATTCCAATTAAGCTTAAATCAAATGAGTATTTTACGATGGGAGATAATAGAAAATACTCAATAGACTCAAGAACTGAAAAAATAAATATAGTCAAAAAAGAAGAGATTATAGGAAAAGTGCTTTTTAGGATATATCCTTGGAAATAAGTAAAAATATATAATAAATGGAGAAAATATGACAGAATTTATGAATAAGAATAACATAACAAGACCGAGTAATAAGATATCAATAAAAAGGGTAATTGCATTTGCTTTGATTTGCCTATGCTTTATTACATCAATTTTTATGGGTGGAAATAAAGTAAATGCACAGGAAAGCCCTTACAACCTTGATAGACATGTTACAAACGTGAAAGTTTCAAGGAAAACCGGGACAGGATGGTCTCCAACTACGACCGTTAACGATGGAGATCAAGTTAAGGTTGAAATAGGTTATTCAATACCTACAGGCATAGTAACAAATGAAAACCCAACTTTGACATATCAAGTACCAGGTGCTATAAAACTTGAAAAATATATGAGTGGTACGGTGTATAACAATGGAGAAAATGCAGGTACATATACGATTAATCAAGACGGATTTATTACAATAACATTTGACAATAATTTTTTAAATGCTCATAAAGATTCACAAGGAAAAGTAAACGGACTTGATGGAACAGTTCAGTTTCTAGGGATCGTTTCAAAAGAATCCGGAGGAAATAAAAATCACATCAATTTTCCGGGGACAGGAAGCTCAATAAACATATATGTACCACCGGCTAAAATTACAGATATAAAGTCGAGTAAAAAGGGAGTTATTAGCCAAGATAAGCGTAAAATTACATACACTGTTGTAGTTAGTAGTGACAAGGGTACATCCGGTCCTGTGAATGTTCGTGACAGCTTATATAACATAGAGCCTAGAAATCTGGGCTATTCTTTCGATTTAAGTAGCGTGAAAGTTGTAGATAGCTATAACAAAACGTTGTATTACAACAAATATAATTACGAAAACAAGGAGATAAAGTTATCAGAAGTTAAAGAGGGAAATCAAATTAAAGGATTTGAATTATCAAACTTACCTCAACTTAGCAAAGGCTATAAATATACAATAACCTATGATGTTAATATAACAGCTATACCTGAGGGCACAATGGAGGTGCGCCTTGATAATTCAGCTTGGACAAATAGTGGAGATGATAGCCATACGTCCATAGAACATATAAAGTGGTCAAAAGATATAATTAAATCCGGCAGCTTTAATCCTAACGGAGAGGGATATGGAGAAGTAAATTGGTCTATAACTATAAATCCTGATGGAAAAAATCTAAGAAATTGGATAGTTCAAGATAAGGTAGAACATCAAATAAAGGATGGAAAGGCAAGACTTGTAAATCTTAATAATGGTCGAATTATAGAGCTTAATAATGGAGATGGATTATCGAAGAATGGTAGTGGATGGACTATATATTATAAATTTGATAATTACAATATATCCTCGATAGATTATGATTTCAATGATACATATAGACTTGAATATACCACTATAGTACCACAGGGAACGAAAGAAGTAAGAAATACTGTAGAAAAATGGGGCGATAAATATGAATCTGACACAGGAGTAGTTGTGACAAAACAACAAACTTCTGTACAAAAGTGGAGTTATGGATCGACACTTGATAGCAATAATGAAAATCGTACGATAAACAAGTGGCAGGCAGGTGTAAATATAGAACCTAATACAGGAAGTCCATTTACTTTTGTGGACACTTTTGAAAAAATTATAAAAATGCCGGACAAAACAGAGTTAGGTGATGATAGTCACTATGCCTATGCAAGTGAGTTGGAAAAAGAACTAATAGATAATCTTAGAATAACAAGTTATGAAAACGAAGGATATGTATACCAGGGAAATGGAAAAACTCCTAAACGTGTAACAAGTATATATAATTACAATAATGTAACAAGCATTAATGTTATTTATTATGATAAAAATGGGGAAATTATTCCATCAACAGATAATACGAAAAAAGTAAAGAGTTTTAAGATCAATATTGCATATCTTAGTTATTTTAGTCCTAAATATCTTGATACAGGTAAGTACCATACCTACTCAGATATAACAGATATTAATAATGAACAAAAAATAAAAATACCCAATACAGCGCAGGTGGGTGATAAGAAATTCACAGTAGAAACGGAATATGAAAAACATGGAATGCTTGAAAAAGGTGTTTTTACCGGATATGAAGGATATAACCCGGCATATAAAACCCGCAAACAAAAACTTGAATATTCAAAAGAAAACCAACAAATTGAATATAGGCTTATGCTCACAACATCAGAAGCAGATGGGAAATATGGTGATAATCCGGGGACTTTAGTTGTTAAAGACACCTTGCCTGATGGAGCAGAATACGTTCAGAACTCTTTAGAAGCTGCCATCTATAGACCTGAGGCACTCCATGATCTTAAAGGAACCAAAACCAATTCATATGGGACAGATTTTAGTGCTAAAAGCAAACCAACAATAAAAATAGATGAAGTAAATGGTAAAAAAGTAGCAACTATCACAATACCTAATTATACATGCAACCCTAATTATCCAATGGTACAAATTTTCTATAAGCTGGACATAAGTAAGGACAAGTTCTGGAATATTGGAGAAGGAAGTAAAATTTATAAAAACGATGTAGTCTGGAAAAATTATAAATCATCTAGTGAGGTTTCTGTCGAAAAAAATTTACCAAAACTTTCAAAACAAGGATGGCAGGTTGAGGATAATGGAAATCCTACAGGTAAGTTAAAATATAATTTGATAATAAATTCCAAGGGAGAAGATTTGCTACCAAATTCAGATCAATTGGTTTTGGAAGACAAATTAGAATATATTCCTGAACAAATAAAATTTGATATAAGTTTGGTAAAGCTGTATAAATACGATGGAACAAAAGATGATAAAAAAGGTGAGGAAATAGATAAGAATCGTTATATGCTTACCTTTGATGCGAAAACGTTGGAACTTAAATTAACCTTGCCGGATGGATTAGCATGTGTATTTGAATATGAATATGAACTAATAAACTTCATAGGAAGTACTAGAGTGGAAAACAAAGCAAACCTGTCCGGAATAGCAGAATCCACAGATGCGACCATATTAAAAGAAAGTGAATCCGGAGCAACTGTTACCGTCAGAGAAATAAAAATTTATAAAGTAGATTCAAAAGACATAAATAAATTTCTACCGGGAACAAAGTTTAAACTTGAAAAAAACAAAACAACTTGGGATGGATATAAATGGATAAGCCTTTGGGAAAGTGAAAAATACAAAAATAATGAAACTGTCAACATTCCGGAATCGGGTATGATGGAGTGGTCACTTTCCGGGGGAAACATAGGACTTGAGGCAGGTAGATTATATAGACTAACTGAATTAGAAAGCCTTGATGGATATTCGAATTTAAGTGAACCTGTATACTTTATTTGGATTGGAGATAAGTCAGAATATGAAGCATGGACTGGTGAAAATAGACCGGATCAAAGCGGAATCCCTAAAGAGAAGATAAATTTCTTCGGAAGCTCCGGTGGCATTTTATATATTAAAAATGAGTATACTAAACTAAAGGTAAATAAGTTTTGGCAAGATGTCAATGGGGATGAATATAGAGATGATAAATTGCCTGATAAAGAAGTTATAGTCGATCTTTATAGGAGAGCTGGTGTAAATGGTGAATATCATAAGGTCGAAGGAGAAAGTAAAACTTTAACTAAAGCTAACAAATATTCAGGAGCTTGGGGAAATTTACCACAAAGGGATAATTCAGGCAAGCAATATTACTATAAGGTTCTAGAAAAGAATGTAGATGGATATGAAACATCATATTTTAATAATGAGGGTATAAGTTCAGGAGAAATTAATATCTTTAACAAAAAAATAAAGACTACCGGATTCGAACTACCGGGAACCGGTGGAAGAGGAACCGGAATCATTTATTCATTTGCAATAGCTTTAATAGTTTTTGTGGCAATGACAAGATTAATAAAACATCAAAAAACTAAAAAAATATAAAAACTAAAATGAAAGGAAAAAATTATGAAAAATTTAAAGAAAATGTCAAGTCTGATAGTAGCTTTGATGTTAATTATCAGCTTGGGAATTCCAAGTTTCGCTGCAGATAATAACTCTCTAACTATCACCAATACAGGTGAAACCAATCACAGTTTTGAGCTATATCAGATATTTAAGGGGGATCTGAACGGCAATAAACTTTCCAACATTCAATGGGGAGATGGAGTTACTTCTCCTGGTGGTGATGCGGCTGAAAAAGCTCAGAGTCTCACTCAAGATAATGCGGATAAATTTGCTAAAGAAATTGCTCAGACACTAAATAAAAACACTGCTAAGAAATCAAAGGAGGTTCAACCAAAAGCGAATTATAAATTTGAGAATTTATCAGCAGGTTATTATTTGGTGAAAGATGTTGATGAATCTCAAAAAGGAGAAAAAAGTGCTTATACTCTCTATATTCTAAAGGTTGTTGGAACTGTGGAAGCCACTACTAAACTTGATGTACCTAAAGTGGAAAAATTTGTAAAAGATATAAATGATTCTACTGAAGCACAACTGAGTGATTGGCAAAAGTCTGCCGATCATGATTTTGGAGATAAAGTTCAATTTCAATTAAAGGGTACACTCCCTTCAAATTATGACAAATATGATACCTATAAATATGTGTTCCATGACACGGGTTCAAAAGGTTTAACCTTTGATAAAAATTCAGTTGTAGTAAAAGTTGATGATAATAAGTTGGATAAAGGATTTAATATAGATCAAGATAATAATAATTTCACGGTTACTTTTGAAAATCTAAAAAAAGCAGCACCTGCTGCTAAGAATGGTAGCATCATAACCGTAGAATATCAGGCTGAATTGAATAAAGAAGCAGTCATAGGTTCTACAGGTAACTCTAACGAAGTTCATTTGGAATACTCAAACAATCCTAATGGAGAAGGCACAGGAACCACTCCTAAAGATAAAGTAATAGTATTTACATATAAGACGGTTGTTGATAAGGTTAATGAAAAAGGTAAACCATTAAAAGGTGCAGGATTTACCCTATTTAAGAAAATGCAAAATGGAGAAGAAAAGCAAATAGGGGATGAAATAAAAAGTGAAAATCTAACAAGCTTTGAATTTAAAGGTTTAGATGACGGAAATTACGTATTAAAAGAAACAACAACCCCCGCAGGATATAATACAATCAAACCTATAGAATTTACTATTACAGCTACTCATAATCCTAAAGAACTTACCTTAAACGGCAATTTAAAGGATGGAAAAAGCACCCCTATGACGGCGGATAAGGAAAAGGGCGTATTAACAACTAAGGTTATCAATAAACCCGGTTCTGAACTTCCTGAAACAGGTGGAGCAGGCACTTTGATGATTTATACAATGGGAGCGATACTTACCCTAAGCGGAGTTGCATATTTTGCAGCAAGAAAAAAGAATACAAATAAATAATAAATTTATAAAGGGGGGATTGTTATCCTCCCTTATATTTAGAATAGGCATTTCATTAGATGAAAATAAAAAAAACAGATATAATATTTATAATCATAATCTTTATTGGTGTATTATTGCTTGCGTATCCCGGATTTAGTAATTGGTGGAACTCAAAGCATCAATCGACCGTAATCGGTGGATATATAGAAATGGTTGAAGATACATCTGAGAGTGAAAAAAACAGATTAATTGAAGAGGCTATAAAATACAACAATGCTCTAATATATAAAGGACAAGAAAGGTTTAACCTCAATGAAAATGAAGAACAGGAATATTTCAGACTTTTAAAGTTAAAAAATGAAGAAATTTTTTCTTATGTAGAAATACCTAAATTTAACATTAAAATGCCCGTGTATCATGGTACCGATCAATCGGTTTTACAGATAGGAGCAGGGCATATTCCAGGGTCGTCTCTTCCTGTAGGTGGAAAAGGAACCAATGCTGTAATATCAGCACATACGGGGCTACCGTCGGCTAGACTTTTTACTGATATTGAAAAGCTGAAAATGGGCGATATATTTATGATTTATACCTTGGGTAACACTATGACTTATAGAGTGGACAAGAAAGTGACAGTTCTCCCTGGAGAATTAGACGAACTGGATATAGATGCGGAAAGTGATTTTGTTACACTTCAAACATGCACACCATACGGTGTAAATACACATAGGCTATTAGTTAGAGGAACGAGGATAAATAATATTCTTGAAAACATTTATGTTATACCGGATGTTATACAATGTAATAAATTTATTTTTAATGGATTTATTATCTTGATATTGATATTAACTTTTTTAGCTTTAAAAAGCTTGTTTATGCTATTTAACAAATGTCTAAAAAAAATTTTATAGCTGTATGTTATTCAAATATCTCTCATTATATAGTATAATTAGAAAAGCACGAATTAAAAAACTCTGAACTACTATAAATCAAAGTATTCCAGAGTTTGGTTAATTGTTTGGTATCGCCTAGGGGAGTCGAACCCCTGACTCAGCCGTGAGAGGGCTACGTCTTGACCACTTGACCAAGGCGACACAAAAAATATCTTGCAAAGTTACCGTATGAATTATAAAGTAACAATAAACATTATATACGTTAAATTTCTTCTTGTCTAGAACTTTTTTAATTTAATTTGAGATAGATAATTCGCAAGGTAAATTCGAGCAAAATGAAAAAAGTCGAATTTAATATGAAAAGTTTAGATGTGGTAGAATTTAATATGGCATTAAGCTGCGTTGACCGGGAAATATACGGGATGGGATAATCGGGAGGTAAATATGACAAAATATATAAGCACAAGAGGCGACAAAAGAGAAATAACAGGAGCAGAAGCAACAATCACGGGATTAGCCGGAGACAGAGGTTTGTACGTCCCTAAAGAAATCCCAAAGCTTCCCATGGAAATATCTGAAATGTTGGATATGCCATATAAACAGGTAGCATTCCATATTATTAAATCTTTTTTTGACGATTTCACAGATGAAGAGCTTAAATTTTGTATAGATGGAGCGTATGATAAAAAATTTGACAAAGCAGAAATTGTCCCTCTGGTTCAAGCAGGAACAGGTCACATACTTGAACTTTTTCACGGAAAAACGGCTGCATTCAAGGACATGGCACTTAGCATACTTCCTTACCTTATGACCACCGCCTTAAAAAAGCATGACATCAACAAAAAAGTTTGTATCCTAACAGCTACTTCCGGGGATACGGGTAAGGCGGCTCTAGAAGGCTTTGCTGACGTAGAGGGAACAGAAATTATTGTTTTTTACCCCCACAAGGCGGTATCTCTAGTTCAGGAAAAGCAGATGACAACACAAGATGGAAAAAACACCCATGTCTATGCAATTAAAGGTAACTTTGATGATGCGCAAAGAGGTGTTAAATCCATATTTTCTGATCGAGAGCTGGCAAAAAAGTTATCGCAATCAGGTGTATTACTTAGTTCAGCAAATTCAATAAATATAGGAAGACTTGTACCGCAGGTTGCATATTATGTTTATGCGTATATAAAACTCTTGGAGAGAAAAATAATTGAATTTGGGGAAGAAATTAACGTTGTTGTTCCTACAGGAAACTTTGGAAATATTTTAGCTTCTTATTATGCGAAAAAAATGGGAATTCCAATAAGAGGTTTTATTTGTGCATCCAATGAAAATAAAGTTTTAACTGATTTTTTTCAGACCGGAAAATACAATACAAACAGAGAATTTAAAGTGACTAATTCACCATCAATGGATATACTGGTTTCAAGTAACCTGGAACGTTTGATTTATCATGTATATAATGATGTATACGATGATAAAACGGCATCAGAGAAAGTTGTAGAACTTATGGATAATTTAGATAAAACAGGAACATTTACAATTGAGCCGGAAGTATTCAAAAGACTTTCAGAATTTTATTCCGGCTTTGCCACTGAAGATGAGACTTTACAGACCATAAAATCTTTATACAATAAACACGACTATTTATCGGATACACATACGGCAGTGGCGTACAACGTTTATTATAAGTATAAGATTGGGTGCTGTGATGAACGGGAGACTATAATTGCTGCAACTGCCAGTCCATATAAATTTCCTAAATCAGTAGGGCATGCATTAGGGATTACGGATGAAGTTGATGAATTTCAAATTATTAGAAAGATAAAAGAGAAAACAAATATAAGTGTTCCTAAATCATTCACAGAACTTGAATCAAAGCCTGTAAATCATAAAACTGTAATTGAGAAAGAACAAATGAAGGAGATGGTGCTGGAATTAATTTAAGACTATCATACTTGCAAATAAATTTAAGTGAATGAATATCTTATTAAAATAATAAGATTAATAACATAGTGTACTAAGTCGTAAAATCATGTTGCATTTGTGTATTAAGTATGGTAAATTATTACCTGCAGCATATGCTTCATGATTTGTGGAGGATTGACCGAGTGGCTAAGGAGCTTGATTGGAAATCAAGTAAGGTGTAACAGCCCCGTGGGTTCGAGTCCCATGTCCTCCGCCATATGATTTAAGAAAACCGTTGATTTTTCAACGGCTTTTTTATTGCAAGCAATACATGTAATATATGTGTATAAATATAGGAAATAAATAAAAAAATAATAATATTTGGCTGACATGGAATAACATTGGTAGTATAATGATATTAATTAAGGATAAAGAAAAATGTCGTTGTATTGTATAATAAGGAGATATAAATCATAATGGAATTAAAAGATATAAGAGTCAGTTTTGTAGGATTTGGTAATATTGCCCATGCTTTGGCTAAAGGATTTATAAAGGCTGGGATGCCACCTAAAAATATTACAGCTTGTGCAAAAACGTGGGATAAGTTGACTGCAAACGCAGAAAAATTGGGCATAATCCCATGCCGTGATGTATATGAGGCTGCTTATTATTCAGATATGGTTTTTATTGCAGTTAAGCCAGATCAAGTAGAGCTTGTGCTTGAAGATCATAAAGAGGTCCTTCATGAAAAAGCTGTCATTTCCGTTGCAGCTGGACTTGATTTCAACTGGTATGAGGAATTTTTGTTAGAGAATACTCAGCATATTTCAATTCTTCCAAACACCGCTTGTGAGGTTAATAAAGGTGTAATACTTAGGGAAAAAACAAACTCTCTGGAAGATGATATTGCTGAAAAAGCAGATGTTTTGTTGAAAGCACTTGGCCATGTTGAAGAAGTTGATAATAAGCTTATGGAGATTGGATCTAGTATTTCCGGTTGCACACCGGCTTTTGTTTATATGTATATAGATGCTCTTTCCGATGGAGCTGTCAAATACGGAATGACGAGAGATATGGCTCATAGGTTAGTCGCTAAAGTATTTGAGGGAGCAAGCCTTATGCTTGAAAAAACCGGAAAACATCCGGGGGTGTTGAAAGATGAAATCTGCAGTCCGGGAGGGGATACGATTAGCGGAGTTGCCGCCTTAGAGGCATCAGGGTTTAGAAATTCGGTTATTAAGGCTATTGATGGTACCATGGAAAGGTCGACAAAGACAAAATAGTTTGATTCAAAGGGAGATTTAATGTATAATAAAGTACTAGGGTTTAGAAGGTGGTATGATAGGAAATTTAGCTGTTTTTTACCATGGCGGGCAGCTTTATCGCTCTTTGGATGTTTCTTGCTTAACTGCACTATTTACTGGTTTACCCAGTGGGTAATGGAGGATATATATCACTATGATTTCACCTTGTCTTTTGATAAGAAAGTTCCCGTTGTTCCATGGTGGGGTGCAATTTATCTTCTCAGTTATATTTTTTGGGCGGCTAATTATATAATTATATCCAGAATAAGCGAGGAAAAATGCTATAGGCTTGTAGTAGCAGACTATATATCAAAAATTGTGTGTGGGATTATTTTTATAGTTATTCCCACTACTAATGTTAGACCGGTTGTTTCGGGGAATGGATTAGGTGAGCAAATATTGAATTTCATTTATTCGATGGATAGCCCAACTAACTTGTTTCCATCGATACATTGCTTAGTGAGTTGGCTGTGTTATATAGGGCTAAGAGGGACAACCGCTCCTAGATGGTATAAACTTTTTTCCTTTGTAACAGCAATTGCTATCTGTGCTTCCACGCAGTTTACCAAGCAGCATTATATTGTTGATGTGTTGGGAGGAATTATTTTGGCCGAAATTGCTTTCGGCATAAGTACGTATTTTTCGAAAAGAAAATTTGATAAATATAAATAAAGAGAGGTACAGAACATGAAGAGAATATTGCAAGTGATATTTGTATTGTGACAAATGTAGAAATGGATATATGATTTAAGTATGGGAAAGAAGATAAAGAAAGTTTTATTCAACAGTATATTTTTGTTTTTGTGCATTGGGGTGACCATGTTTGCTGTATTGCACAATCAAGATATGGATGCAATTAAGGGCTATATGAAAGATGCCCATTGGTTTTTTTGGATTCTCGGAAGTATCTGTGTTGTCCTGTTTATCTTAGGAGAAGCTTTAATTATCAAATATTTGCTCAAAGCCCTTGGTTATAAAGAAAGTATGTGGCATTGCAGCTTATATTCATTTGTAGGTTTTTTCTTTTCCTGTGCTACACCCTCTGCTACGGGGGGTCAACCTATGCAGGCGTGGTTTATGAAGAGAAATGGTGTTCCGGTTCAGCTTTCCACCCTTGCACTTCTTATAGTTACGATAAATTATAAAATGGTATTGCTCCTTTATGGTTTAATACTGTTTGTATTTCAACCTTCCGGCGTCTATGACAAAATCGGACCTGCGGTACCTTGGATTTACCTGGGAATGATACTTAATGTTATAATAGTTTGGTTTATGATAACCTTGGCTTTTAAGCCGAAGGTGGCAGAAAAAATTGTTTTATGGACTTTCAAACTCTTAAGAAGAACATTTAAGAAAAGAAAGTTTTATATATTGGAAAGTAAAGCAGCTCAAGCGATGGAGGACTATGCTGAGAAATCAAAGGACTTGGTGAAACATAGGGCATTGATGGCAAAAGTCCTCGGTATAACTTTTGTGCAGAGAAGTATTTTGTTTTTTACAACATACCTGGTGATTGTGAGTTTTGGATTTACAGATGTCGGACCGGGAGCTGCGACTATACTTCAAGGTCTCATTTCCTTATCGGTAGATATGCTTCCATTGCCGGGTGGAATGGGAGTTAGTGAGCATATTTTCAGTTTAATATTTAAACCGATTTTAGGAGAGGGAATAACGGTTCCTGCAATGATTGTGAGCAGAGGATTGTCATATTATACACAGCTTATATTATCAGCTGTTATGACTGTTGTTGCCTATGTCTTAATTTTTAGAAGGAGAAAAAGAGGTTAGTATGATTGGATTTTATAACTATACGGTGGTTCTTACATATTTGAGCCTAACATCAGCGACTATAGGAGCGATACTTGCAGTTAACGGACATTTTAGACTTGCTATAGTGTGCTTAGCTCTATCGGGACTTTTCGACATGTTTGACGGTAAGGTTGCTAGAATGAAGAAAGATAGGACATTCGAAGAGAAAATGTTTGGAGTTCAGATAGATTCTTTATGTGATTGTTTAGCTTTTGGATTTTATCCGGCAATTTATTGCTATTTGATTGGTGTTCAGGGAAAAGTAGGAATTATTGCTATTGTTTTCTATGTCCTTGCCGCGGTTATAAGGCTAGCATATTACAATGTTATCGAAATCTCGAGGCAACAGAGTGAGGATGGGGGAACAAAGTATTATCATGGGCTTCCGGTTACTTCTATTGCTGTAATTTTGCCAATTGTATTTCTACTTAATTTCTTTACGTCTGATACAATGTTTTACTGGATTCTGGTATTAACATTATTTGCTACAGGAACAGCGTTTATTGTTGACTTTAAATTCAGAAAACCAACAAATAGAGAGCTGTTAGTGGTAGTTCTTATTGTAGCAGTTGTTCTGGCGGGTAGTATGATGTACAAAAAATATATACCTGCTGAACCCCCAACGTATTTGACTGAGTAGATTTTTAATTGTTTAAGTTGTTGTATTACTAGAAGCAAGGAATAAATATGAAGTATAAAGATCGAGAAGGCAGATTGATGGAAGATGACTCAAAGCAAGAAGCTTTAGTCAGGTTTCTATATGGAACTTATCTGGGGGAAAAAGGCTTGAGAGTTTTGACTAGAAAGTGTATTTCAAAGCTAGTAGGGAATTTCTTATCTACTAGATTTTCTAAGCCTTTAATTCCATCATTTGTTTGTAGAAATAAAATTAATCCTAAAGATTTTGTAATGTATGGTCATAAATCATTTAATGATTTTTTTACTAGAAAACTTAGAGAGGGTGCAAGATCTATTGACTTGAGACCTGATTCTTTGATTTCACCGTGTGATTCAAAGCTTACTGTCTATGGGATTGATGAATTAGAATCGAAGTTTACCATAAAAAATATTATGTATACCTTCAATGAACTTACTCAAAGTGAAAAGCTTGCGGAGGTATTTAACGGGGGTACATTATTGGTATTTAGACTATCTGTTGATGACTATCATAGATATTGCTATATTGATAATGGTGATAAGTCTCAGAATTATAGAATTAGAGGAGCATACCATACTGTTAACCCGGCAGCTTGTGAAAAACTTGCGGTTTACAAAGAAAATGAAAGAGTAATTTCGCTGCTTAAAAGCGAGAACTTCGGACTTGTGATGATGATGGAAGTCGGTGCAATGATGGTCGGTAAAATAATTAATTACGATGGCCCAATGTATGTTGAGAAAGGAATGGAGAAAGGACGATTTGAATTTGGTGGATCAACAATAATCCTGGCTTTTACCAAAGATGTCGTTGAAATAGATCGAGATATTTTGTTAAACAGCCAGCAAGGTTTGGAAACCAAGGTAAGATATGGGGAACAGATAGGAAGGAAATATCTCTAATAGAAAATATTGGAGGCATTTAGAACAGGGGTATTTAGAATAAATGAAAATGTTTAATAATAGAATTTTATTAAATAAATGGGATAGTTCCAGGGTTTATAGAATACTACTTTTAGTGTTTGATATATTTGCAATTTACTCTAGCTCAGCTCTTGCAATGATGGCTAGGTTTAACTCTACCCTAAATGGTGTTCCCAAACTTTACTTTGATTCCATAATGGGATTTACCTTATACAATATAATATTTACTGTGGTTGTAATCTACTTTTGTAGGTTATACAATAGCATATGGAGATTTGCCAGCTTGAAAGAAATCTTGTATATATTTAATGCAGCATTGATTTCAACTGTAGCAAATTTTTTGCTCTATTTTGGCTTATCAAAACCAATTTTCAGGTCATATTTCCCGTTGTATTTTTTATTGCTATTTGCGTTTATATTTATTGGAAGATTTTCATATAGATTTATCCGAACTGTATATAGAAAGAGCATTTTATCTGAGGATATAAAAAATGTAATGGTAGTTGGAGCAGGCGAAGCCGGCAATTTTGTAATCAGAGAATTAGAAATAAGCAACCAACTTAATTTGAGAGTCGTTTGTGTTGTAGATGATGACAAAAGAAAGCATGGGACCTATATACAAGGAATTAAGGTGTGCGGTGGGAGAGATAAAATTCCTGTGCTGGCAAAAATGTACGATGTTGATGAGATTATTATTGCATTACCCAGCGTTCCTAAAAGTGTTATTAAAGATATTTTAAATGAGTGTCAGAAAACCGATTGCGAAATTAAAATTTTGCCTGGAATGTATCAATTAGTTAGCGGTGAAGTTGAAATTTCTAAGCTGAGAAACATAGAGATTGAAGACCTTTTAGGCAGAGAACCTATACAAGCTAATTCAAGAGAAATAGGAATATATGTAGCAGAAAAAACCGTTTTGGTAACAGGTGCGGGGGGCTCTATCGGAAGTGAGCTGTCAAGGCAGATAGCGGCAAATTATCCGCGGAAGCTGGTACTTTTTGATATATACGAAAATACTCTATATGACATACAAAGGGAACTTCAAAAAAATTACCCTAATTTAGATTTGGAAGTTTTAATCGGATCCGTTAGGAATAGGTCAAGAGTAAATCAAATCTTTGAAGAATACAGACCGGATGTAATATTTCATGCAGCAGCACATAAACATGTCCCTTTAATGGAAGACAGTCCCAAGGAAGCGGTAAAGAATAATGTATTTGGCACCATGGAAGTTTGCAAGGCGGCAGATACTTATGAGGCGGAGAAATTTGTATTAATTTCTACAGATAAGGCTGTAAATCCAACAAATGTAATGGGTGCAACAAAGAGGATATGCGAGATGTTAATTCAATATTACAATAATCGCAGTAAAACAAATTATGTGGCTGTTAGATTCGGTAATGTGCTTGGCAGTAACGGAAGTGTGATACCATATTTTAAAAAGCAGATTGCAGACGGGGGTCCTGTTACAGTTACACACCCTGATATTATCAGATATTTTATGACCATACCTGAGGCAGTATCCTTGGTTTTAAAAGCCGGTGCAAGTGCCGGTGGAGGAGAAATATTTGTTTTAGACATGGGTGAACCTGTAAAAATTCTTGATTTAGCAAAAAATATGATAAAGCTTAGTGGTCATGAAGTAGGAGCAGACATAGAGATTGTATTTACAGGGCTAAGACCGGGAGAAAAGCTATATGAAGAACTTCTTATGGACGAGGAAGGTCTTGAAAAAACAGAAAATAAACTTATATACATAGGCAAGCCAATTAAATTCGATGAGCAGCACTTTGAGACAGGATTGAGAAAACTATACAGGATAGCGTATTCACGAAGAGAAGGAATTAGAAAAGCAATTAAAGAAATAGTCCCTACATATAAGGGGAAATTAGATTAACAGGGAGATTTAGAAACTATTATGAACATACCATTTTCACCACCGGATATAACTGAATTAGAGATAGAAGAGGTCGTTAAGACATTAAAATCAGGTTGGATTACAACAGGCCCCAGAACAAAAGAGTTTGAGAACAAAATTGCTGAATATGTTGGCACATGTAAAGCTGTATGCCTTAATTCAGCTACGGCAGCTCTAGAATTAACCTTAAGAATATTAGGTATTGGGAAAGGCGATGAGGTGATTACTTCAGCCTATACATATACAGCGAGTGCATCTGTAGTGGAACATGTCGGAGCTAATTTGGTTTTAGTAGATACGGATGTGGAAAGTTTTGAAATGAATCTTGCTAAGTTAGAAGCTGTAATTACACCAAAGACTAAAGCTGTTATCCCCGTTGATATTGGCGGAAAAATCTGCAAATACGATGAAATTCTAAAACTTGTTGAAAATAAAAAGTCTTTATTCAAATCCAATTCAAAAATTCAGAATGCCCTTGGAAGAATTGCTGTTGTAGCGGATTCAGCCCATGGATTTGGTGCTGAGCAAAATAACAAAAAAAGTGGAAATATTGCTGATTTTACAACATTCAGTTTTCACGCAGTGAAAAACCTCACCACTGTGGAAGGTGGGGCAGTTGTTTGGAAAAACATCGAAGGAATAGACAACGAAGCGCTTTATAAAGAATATATGCTAGCATCCCTTCATGGACAGAGCAAAGATGCCTTAGCAAAAACTCGGCTTGGAGCATGGGAATATGACATTGTGTACCCAGCATATAAATGTAATATGACCGATATTAACGCAACTATAGGATTAAAACAACTAGAAAGATATGAGTCATTATTAAATCGAAGAGCGGAAATTATAAAAATGTATGATGAAGCTTTTAAACCTATGAAATTTAAGCCGCTTATCCACTTTGATAATATGAATAAATCCAGTGGTCATTTATATCTACTAAGAATTCCGGGCTTTAATCAAGAGCAAAGAAACTCCTTAATCGCAAAAATGGCAGAAAAAGGTATTGCTACTAACGTACATTACAAGCCTTTACCGATGATGACAGCCTATAAGAACATGGGATTTAATATTGAGGATTATCCAAATGCATTTGCTATGTATGAAAATGAAATTAGCTTACCATTACATACTCAATTGCGTGATGAAGAGGTTAGTTATGTAATCGAAACATTAATAAATATTTATGAGGAAATTGTCAAGTGAGATTGATTAAATGGGATGATTTACCCGAGAACATGAAGACTCCTGAGGTCAAACACTATTACGAGATACTAAGGAAAAGAAAATATCGTCTGATACTTAAAAGGCTATTTGATATAATAATGTCATCAATTATGATAATTCTATTATCCCCCGTAATTCTGATAATTGCCATTCTTATTAAACTGGACTCACGGGGAACTGTTTTTTACAGGCAAGAAAGAGTAACCCAATATGGTAAAGTTTTTAAAGTTTGTAAGTTTAGAACTATGGTTAATAATGCAGACCAAATGGGTGCTCATGTAACTACGGATGGTGATGCAAGAATAACTAAAATAGGTAGTAAAATAAGAAACTCCAGGCTTGATGAGATTCCCCAGTTGTTTAACATACTTGCGGGCACTATGTCTTTTGTTGGCACAAGACCTGAAGCGGTGAGATATGTTAAGAGCTACACAAAAGAAATGATGGCGACTCTTTTGTTGCCCGCGGGGGTCACATCCCACGCTAGTGTAGAATACAAAGATGAAGCGGAACTGTTAAGAGGCGTTTCTGATGTTGAAAGTTTCTATGTTGAGAAAATACTTCCGGAAAAGATGGAGTATAATTTAAAAAGTATAGAAAATTTTTCGTTAATAGAAGAACTTAAGATTCTATTTAAGACAGTCGGAGCAGTTTTATAAGTAAAAAGAGATTTTTGTCAATTTCTTTTTATATTACAAGAAAGGAGAATATGATAGGGATGCTATCATATAACTAATCACAATGAATGCAGCCGTAATTATTGCAGGTGGATCTGGAAATAGAATGGGGCAGGATATTCCTAAACAATTTATTCACGTTTATGATAAACCAATTATTATTTACACTCTTGAGGGCTTTCAAAATCACAAAGACATTGATATTATCAATGTGGTTTGCATAGAGGGCTGGGAAGCTGTACTTGAGGCATATTGTAGACAATTTGGTATAACTAAATTAAGCAAAATAGTTAAGGGCGGAAATTCCGGACAGGAATCTATTCGAAACGGGGTGGATTCTCTTGCAGACAAATGCAAAGAAGGGGATGTTGTGGTTATACACGATGGAATAAGACCTCTTGTGGACGAATCTGTTCTAACAGATGTAATTGATAAATGTAAAAAATATGGTAATGGAGTTACATCATTGCCATACAATGAACAGATATTCAAAATTGATGATGAGATTTCAACAGTTGAGTATATTCCAAGAGAGACTTTAAGAAGAGTTTCAACGCCGCAGGCTTACGAATTTAACAAGATTTCATCAGCCTATAAAGAGGCTTTCGAAAAAGAAATAGGCATATATGGGTCATCATATGCTAATACAATGATGGTGGAATTGGGTGAAAGATTATATTTTGCAAAAGGTTCAGATAAAAACATTAAACTAACTACAAAAGATGATTTGGAAATATTCAAGGCATATCTGAATACTGAGAAAGATGATTGGTTAAAATAATGAAGATAAATTTACTTGATAATAAATTGTACTTAGAGGACGTTTCCAAGGTAGCTGAATTTGATATAGATTGGGGAAAACTCAAAAATAAAAGCGTTTTTCTAACTGGAGGAAGAGGGCTTTTAGGCAGCTTTCTTGTGGACGTATTTATGTATAGAAATTTAAAATATAACTTAAATTGCAAGGTTATTTTAGCCGGAAGAAATATATCTAAATTAGAGGAGAGGTTTTCATCGTACTCAGAGGAAAATAATTTATCTTTCGTAGAGATGGACATTAACCAAGTACAGGATATTGCAATTAGTGAAAATCTTGACTACATATTGCATCTAGCCAGTAACACCCATCCGGTGTCATATGCTACAGATCCAATAGGGACCATAATGACAAACGTATTGGGCTTAGATAAGATGCTTAGTTTAGCGGCAAAAAACAAAGGAAGTAGATTTATATTTTCATCTTCAAATGAAATTTATGGAGAGAATAGACGAGATGTTGAATTGTTTGATGAAAAGTATTGTGGTTACATTGATTCTAACACGTTAAGGGCAGGGTATCCAGAAAGCAAAAGATGTGGGGAATCCTTGTGTCAAGCCTATATTGCACAAAAAAATGTAGACGCGGTAATATGTAGATTTACCAGATCTTATGGGCCAACTATGCTTGAATCAGATACAAAAGCTATTTCCCAGTTTCTAAAAAAAGGTATAGAAGGTGAAGATATAGTTTTGAAAAGCAAAGGAAATCAATATTACTCATATACGTATATGGGGGATGCAATACTGGGGTTACTTCACATACTTTTTTATGGAAAAACCGGCGAAGCCTATAACGTTGCGGATATTGAATCTGATATTAGATTAAAGGATTTAGCAGGAATTATAGCTAAAGAATGCGGTAAGAAAGTAGTGATAGAGTTACCTGACGAAGTTGAAGAAAAAGGGTATAGCAAGGCTACTATTGCAAGATTAGACGGCAGTAAATTAAAACAACTGGGATGGAATCCTTTATATAATATGAATACGGGGATAAAGAGAACCCTGGATATAATGAAATCTGTGAAATAAAATCTGATATGAAAATAACATCAAATAAAAATATAATTTTTATCAATACCGTTGCATCTCTCGTATTAAATATAGCAACCATAATAGGCGGTTTTATTATGCCGCGGCTAATTATAAGCTCTTTGGGCTCGGAGGTTAATGGTTTATATTTATCATTAGAACAGTACTTAAATTATTTTAGCCTTGCCGAAGGTGGGTTGGGCGGAATTGTTGTTGCATCATTATATAAACCTTTATTTGAAGGAAATATAGAACAAGTAAGCAGGATAATAGTTACTGTTACAAAATTCTTCAGAAAAATTGCCATGCTGTTTTTGGTGTATTTGCTTATTGTCGCTGTAGTTTACCCGTTGATGATAAAAAACTCTTTTAGCTATAATTATGTGTTTACTTTAACTATAATATTAGGAGTTAATTTTTTCATTCGCTACTATTCTATGCTTATATGGAGAATGCTTTTAAATGCTGACAAAAAAGTCTATGTTACAGCTTTTATTCAGACTTTTTGCCTAATTTTAGAAGTAGTTGGCTTTATAGTTTGTATAAAAATATATCCTAACATTCATATCATAAAAACGGTTACTGTTTTAGCTTATATAATTCAGTTATTAATGTTACAAAAGTATGTGCAAAAGCATTATGTAATCGATTATAATGAGGCTCCGGATAACAATCTAATAAGTCAAAGGTGGGATGGAATGGGCATTATGACCGCTGCTTTTATTCATCGTAACACAGACATAGTTGTTTTAACCATAGCATCTACTCTAAGTGTTGTTTCAGTTTATTCAGTATACAGTATGATAGTAAATGCTATAAGAAGCATTATTGCATCTGTTGTAGCTGGAGTTACACCATCTATTGGGGAACAGATTGCCGGCGAGAACATAGGTCAATTAAAGAAAGTCTACGATTTCTACGAGTTCATAATGACATATATAGTATTTCTAATTTATTCAACCTGTGCCATGCTCATCGTACCTTTTGTGAAAATATATACATATGGGGTAACTGATACAAATTATATACAACCTGCATTTGCATTTATCATTACTTTATCACAGATGGTATACTCTTTAAGGGAACCGACAAGTACGATTATTTATGCAGCAAATCATTATAAATCCACAAGTCGCTATGCCTATGCAGAAGCTATTATAAACATTGGATTATCACTTATACTTGTTTATACATTAGGTCTTATAGGCGTAGCAATAGGAACCCTTGTTTCTATTGGAATAAGATATTTATTCCATATACATTATTTAGAGAAGAAAATAATATATAAAAGAATGAACGAGACTATAAAATTGGTCGGAATTTTTTCTGTAGGATTTGCCGTACACTATGTTTCAGGATATTTGTATATTAGCAAGATAGCAATCAATTATTTTTCATGGGTGATATACGCAGTTATTACAACATCTATAGGGCTTGTGATATACACAGGATTGTCTTTTATTTTTTATAAACAGGAGTTGTATGAATTTTATAATGTTATTAAAAACAGGAGCAAGTGATGAGTAACAAACTTTTAAATAAATTATCTGTAATTATACCGGTTTATAATATTGAAAAATATATTGAGCGCTGTGTGGAATCTGTTGTAGCTCAAGATTATACCAATATCGAAATAATTTTAGTTGATGATGGTTCTAAAGATAAGTCAAGTAATATTTGTGATGAATTATCGAAAAAATATGATTGTGTAAGAGTTATTCACAAGTCTAATGGTGGTTTATCCGATGCACGTAATGTTGGGATAAATGAGGCGTCAGGGGAATACATAGTATTTATAGATGGAGACGATTTCATTGAACAAAATATGCTATCTGCCTTGATGAAATTTTGTAATACTAACCAGTATGATGTGGTGGGTTGCCATCATAAAGATGATTACGATGGAAATATAATAAATTCAGACAGAGAGATAATTAGTTTTGATTGTAGAGGGGTTGAAGCCCTTGAGTATCTATTAGAGGGTAAATTGATTCCGGGTACAGCCTGTGCTAAAATAATAAAAAAGAATCTTTTAGACAATATTAGATTTCCAATTGGAAAAACGTATGAAGATGTTTTCTTTACTACAGAATTGCTATTGAAAACAAAAAAAGCTCATTTTACTACAGAATCTTATTACCACTACTGGCATAGAACTAATAGTATAACTACTGAAAACTATTCAGATAAAAATTGGGATATAATTGAGGGATATAAGTTTGCTTATGATAAAATTATGGAAGAAGCACCTCATTTAGAAAAACAAGTTCTGTTTAGGCTTTATTGGGCTCACTTTATCGTTTTGGATAGAATGCTAATGAGTGGTATCCAAGAAGATCAAGAAAAGAAAAAGATTTTAATTAGTTTTATAAAGTGTAACTTTAAAGAAATAATCAGTTGCAAGTATTTTTCGAAGGGGCGTAAACTATTGGCAATAGCACTGATGATAAATACAGATCTCTACAAATTCATGTTAAGTAGAGGGCTTAAAAGAAGGACCATTAATAAATGAAAAAAATTGCATTTGTTGTATATAATATTTCCTATTGGGGTGGTTTAAACCAAGTCGTAGCAAATGTAGCAAACGAATTATCTAAAAAATATGAAGTG
Source organism: Eubacteriales bacterium KG125 (assembly GCA_050908895.1). Lineage (GTDB taxonomy): Bacteria > Bacillota > Clostridia > Peptostreptococcales > Anaerovoracaceae > S5-A14a. The sequence goes on from CP171222.1 coordinate 1,097,887, forward strand.
CATATAATTTCACTTTTTTTAGATGATGAAGTTAGATATGATTTTGCTGAAAACATTAAAGTAATAGCCTTATCAAAGGAAGTAAAGCGACTTTCTGTAATGAGACGAGAGTTGAAGAAGCCACTAAAGGATTACGTAAACATTAACAAAATAAACGTTGTCTTTTTAGAGGGTGATTATCCGGGGTTTATTGCTTCAACATTAAGATTTACTTCCAAAGCAAAATTGGTATTTCATGAGCACGGTTCTCTTATGAGCCAGTGGGAGAGGAGAGACATTGTATTTATAAGATTTTTGAACTCTTTTTTAACACATAAAACCATTACATTAACTGAACGAAATAAAAATGACTACATTAAAAAGTTCAAGTACTCTAAAAAGAAAATTGTTGCTATTCCCAACTGGATAGATACGAATAAAGAATATGGTGATTATAATCCCCATTCAAAAAAAATCCTTGCAGTAGGCAGACTAAATTATGAAAAGGGATTTGATCTTCTAATTAAAATTTGGGCTTCAATTGCTAAGGACTTCCCCGACTGGAGCATAGATCTTTATGGGGATGGGCCGGAGAAAGATAACTTAATTGCCCTTGCAAAAGAAGCAAAAGTGGAAGATACTTTGAATTTTATGGGATGGCAAGATAATCTTCATAAGGTATTTCAAGATTATGCTTTCTTTGTAATGCCATCACTGCGAGAAGGGTTTCCCTTGATACTACTTGAGGTTCAGGAGGCAAAACTTCCCATTATAAGTTTTGATATATTGACCGGGCCAGGAGAGATAATACAAGATAATACAAATGGATATTTGGTTGAACCATATAATTTAAGCGAATTTGGAGATAAGATGACAGAGTTAATTATTTCAGAAAGAAAAAGAGTTTTATTATCAAATAATTCTAGAATTAACCTCCATACGTTTTCTAAAAAGGAGATAAAATTAAAATGGATAGAACTTATAGAAAGTATTTAATTAGCAATGTAGAGAGGATTTTGTATGCAATTTAAAAAGTATTGTTATGAAAATTATATAGTTTTATTTCTAGCTTCTCTTTTAACTTTTGGTGTATGTATTGCGTTTGATGCTAATTATATTTTTTCAATTGTACTTTCAATATGGATTGCTTTATTAATTTACTCTTTAATGGATATAAAGAATAACGTTGGAATTTTCTTGTTTATGGTGTCGTTCTACGTATTACTTCTTGGAAGGGAAGTAGCTCATTATTTTTTTGGATTTTCACGGCATTATATATATTCAACAACAATAGATGAAAAATCATACTATTTATTAATAATTTCTTTGATAGGTATTTTTTTAGGTCTTAAATTAGCTGGAAAATTTAATATAGAATTCAATAAAAATTTAATTCAGGATTACAATAAATTTTCTAAGTATACAAGGAATATATTTTTATTCTGTTTATTTATTGCAATCTTCAGAACTATTGAGCGCATACAATTTGTCATGTCTGTGGGTTATGTTAGTTCATACACGATGGAATATGGCGAAAAATTTGGATTTCTAGTATATTTTTCAGCATTTTGCAACTTAGCACTATGCATGTATTTAGCATCTACCCCACCCAAAAAGGAAGTAATTAAAGTTTTTGGTGTTTATGAATTCTACTTGCTTTTAACAATGTTTACCGGAATTAGAGCGACAATGGTTATAGGAAACTTTGTTATGATTATTTATTTTGTAATAAGACATAGATCTGAGGGAGATTGGGTTAGTAAAAGATTAATAAATATTGGGCTAATATCTTTACCATTGGTATTCATTTTACTTTATTTATTTGATTTTATTCGAACAGGAAGAACAATTGAATCACAGGGATTATTACATTCTATTGTAGATTTTTTCGACCAACAAGGTGGAAGTATCAATAATATAAAACGAGATATTTATTATAAAGACAGCATTGCAGATCTCAATCTGGTATCGTTTAATAGTGTCCATAATGCCTTATTTGAGAATGCACTAGTAAGACAATTTGTGGATGTGAAGGTGTATACTAATAATTCCATTGAAACTGCAACAATGAGCAACTCACTGGCTCACAGATTGTCATATTTAGTATATGGTGATTGGTATTTGTATGGTCATGGGACAGGAAGTTCATATATAGCAGAACTTTTTCATGACTTTGGATATATAGGAGTATTGTTAGGTAATATAATTTATGGGTTCATACTAAAGAAAGTAAGTCAAATAAACTTCAAAAATATTTTTAAGGATACCATTTTATTAGTTTTCTGCTTCTCGATATTATATGCACCACGAAATAATTTTGATGGATTCATTACAGAGGTTATGACTTTACATAAATTAGTATTTTCTGTTATTTTGGTATTAATATACTTGTTAATTTGTGAAAAAGGATATAAAATAAAATTTAAATAAATAAGGAGTTAAAATGAAAAAAAGTGTCAATGTTAATTTACTAATAAAAGTAATAGTTAGAAAAGTTTGGATTGTTTTGCTATGTGCCATACTTCTAGGTGGTGCGGGTTATGTGAAAAGCATATTTGAAAGTAAAAGCATAAATGCAAATGCAACATCAAGTATTTATATTGGTCATTCTAGCAAATCAGAATACAGACAAAATTTGGATATGGGTATTCAGGATTGTATAGAAATTGCTAAAAGTAGAAATGTGTTAGAAACTACAATAAAGAAACTTGATTTAAATATGTCGATTGATGAATTAAGTGGAAAATATAAGGTGGAAAATATAACTAACTCAAGAATAATAAGACTATCTGTGAATGATAATAATCGAAAAAATGCTATAAAAATTGCTTCTACAATTCAAGATATCGCTATTGAAAAAATAAATGAAATAGATGAAAGTACCAATGCTGTTGTAATTGAGGAAGCAAGATTATCTGAAAGTCAAAAAATAAAACAAAATAATTACCTTAAAAAAGGAGTTGTAGTGGGAGCCTTTTTCGGATTGGTTATCCTAATGTTTGTGTATAGAAAACAGTATATATTCTCTGAATAATAAGGGAAAGTGTAAAATGAAAAATAAATTTTTACTTACCGGGGGCTTAGGCTATATAGGCTCTCATACAGCCGTGGCGCTAATCGAATCGGGCTATGATGTTGTTATTTTAGATAACCTCTATAATTCAAGGAAGGACGTTCTTAATAAGATTTATGAAATAACCAGTGTAAAACCTGAATTTTATTTAGGTGATGTTAGAGATGATGAATTATTGTTAAGACTTTTAAAACAAAATATTGATGCGGTGATACATTTTGCAGGATATAAATCAGTTAATGAGTCTATAGGAAATCCAATTAAATATTATGACAACAACATATGTGGATTAATAAACCTTATGGAAGCAATGGATAAAGCCGGATGTGAAAATCTAGTTTTTAGTTCTTCGGCAACTGTTTATGGAACAGAAAATAAATCACCACTATACGAAAATATGGAAATGGGAATTTGTACAAATCCATATGGTAATAGTAAGAAAATGGCTGAACAGATATTAAGAGATATTTCCATTTCAAAGCCGGAGATGTCCATAGTGGCATTAAGATATTTTAATCCGGTAGGAGCACATCCATCCGGAAGGATTGGAGAAATTCCTTTGGGGGTGCCTAACAATTTGATGCCTTATATTTCAGGAGTAGCATCAGGGAAATATGAAATTCTAAGCATCTTCGGAAATGACTATAACACACATGACGGCACGTGTATTAGAGATTTCATACATGTATGTGACCTGGCTAAAGGTCATGTCAAGGGAATTGAATATGCATTGAATAACAGAGGATATGACGCTATAAACTTGGGGTCAGGGGTCGGATACTCTGTTCTTGAACTTGTTAGAACCTTTGAAGCTGAGAACGGATTGAGGATAAATAAGAAATTTGAGAAAAGAAGGCCGGGAGATATTGCAGTATGTTATGCAAATATAGACAAGGCTAAAAAATTATTAGATTGGATTCCCCAATATGATATTAAAGATATATGTAGAGATACGTGGAACTTTGAAAAAAATTTAAAATAAAGATTTATCAGAAATATGTGAGAGAATATGAACAGGTTACAAGAAAATTTATTGGAAATTGTATTAGAGATAGATAGGATTTGCAGAAAACATGATATTAACTATTTTTTAGATGCAGGCACAGCATTAGGAGCTATTCGTCATAAAGGTTTCATTCCATGGGATGATGATGCAGATATTGGAATGCCTAGAAAGGACTATGAAAAATTCATAGAAATAGCGAAAAAAGAATTAAATGATAATTACTTTTTACAAATACCGGAAACAGAGCCTAACTATTTTCTTACGTATGCAAAAATAAGAAAGAATAACACAAAATACGTAGAAGCTGCCACTAGAAGAATTAAAATGCATCAAGGTATTTTTGTTGATATATTTCCATTTGATTTTTTACCTAAAGAAAGGTCAAAGGAAAGATACAAATATATGAGTGATTTAAGATATGAAATTTATGAGTGGGGAGTCCCAAGCCCAATTTCCATGCCAGAAGATACAATTTCTTATAAAATCAAAGCGGTTGGCAGATATATTAAATATTTATTTTTTCATATGAAATCACGAGATAAACTTTTAGAAAATTTTAATTATGAGTCCACAAAATACAACAGTCTTTGTGACGATTCATTTTTAACTACATCATTTTCCTATGGTATGGAGAAGTACTATCTTTATCCTGTAAATATACTGGAAACAGAAGATGTTGTGTTTGAAAATCATCAACTGAGAATATCAAAAAATGTGCATGAGTATATGAGGGTAACATATGGTGGCAATTATATGGAATTACCACCTGAAGAGGAGCGATATCATCATAATTCAATTGATGTAAAGTTTGCAGATTAATTATTTAAGAGGGGTATTATGAGCAACAAATTAAAAATGAATTTGAACAAAGGTATTGGCATTTTGATTCTAATTTTACTATTTTTATCTATGGTTTGTAGTAGTAATGCGTTGTATGCAACCTATTATCAAAATGGAACGGTGACAGAAATGGGAGTTAGGCTTAGAAGCACTCCACAAACTACTGATAAGTCTAATGTAATTGCATATATGTACACAGGTAATAAGGTGACAATTTATGACCAGATATATTCAGATAAAAGAATGTGGTACCAAGTAGCATTTAATAATATAAAGGGATATGCAGCGGCTGAATTTATAAAAACATCTGATAATACGGTAACCGACAATAATTATCCTAATGAAGATTTGAATAATTATAGTGATTATGAGAAAAATGAAAGTACAATATGGAATTATTTTAAGAACAAAGGGTTAAATGATTATGCTACAGCAGGATTAATGGGGAATTTAAAATGCGAAAGTGGCTTAATCCCAATAAATATGGAGAATAGAGGAGAAAATAATATTTCTTTGACAGGTGGTAAAGCCTATAATGATGTAACATATACAAAGGATGTAGATAATCAGGTATATTTAAATTTTGCTTTTGATGGAATTGGATATGGATTGGCTCAATGGACGTATTATACTAGAAAAGCAAATTTATTAGATTTTTCCAGATTAAGAAATACATCTGTAGGCAATTTGAATACACAACTGGATTTTCTTTGGGATGAATTGAATTCTTATTATAGCGGAGTTTTAAGTGATTTAAGAAATGCAACATCAGTTAAGAGTGCTTCTGATTCAGTCTTATTAAATTTTGAGAGGCCTGCAGATATGTCAGATCAAGTTAAAATATATAGAGAAAGTGTAGGGATAGGAATATTTAATAAGTATTCTAACCGGATAAATATCGATGAAGGCATATATCCAAGATGGGACAACGACAAATATCTAAAATCAAAAGATGTATATGCTTGTAATGAGTGGGTATTTTATAACTCCAGTTGGTATTATATCAAATCGGATAATTATTATCAGAAAGATTCATGGCTTGAATATAATAATGAATGGTATTATTTGAAATCTGATGGCAAAATGGCAAAAAATGAATGGATGGACGGATACTATTTTAATGATAATGGAGAATGTGCTAAAGATGAGTGGATTTATGATAAAGACCAATCTAGTTGGTTTTATTTTAAGTCAGATTGGAAGGTAAAATCTAATTCATGGCAGGAAGATAAAGGGGAATGGTATTATCTGAAATCTGATGGCAAAATGGCAAAAAATGAATGGAAAGGTGACTATTACCTAAAGGATGACGGAGCTTGTGCCCAAAATCAATGGATTTATGATTCAAATATTGATAACTGGTTTTATATAGATTCAAATTGGAAATATAAATCTAAAGAGTGGTTTTTATATAAAGGTGATTGGTATTATTTAAAAGAAAATGGTGAGATGGCAAAAAATGAAATGATAGATGACTATTTTGTCAATGACGACGGGATTTGGGTAAAATAAGTAATTTGCTATTGAGGATAATATGTTTAGGAAATCAGTATTAATATTAATAATTTGTACAACTGTAGGATTTTCTGTGAATTTTATATTTGCTGCAGAATATTCAGGATGGTTTTATAGTAACAATAATTGGTATTATTATGATAAGGAAAATGAAAATCCAGTATCAAATGATTGGAGATATGTAAATAATCATTGGTATTACTTCCTTCCGGAGTCAGCTATTATGGTAAGTAATACACAAAAATTAATAAATGGAAAAACATATTTATTTGAATCAAGTGGAGCAATGGGTACCGGCTGGAGACTCATTGGTGGATATTGGTATTATTTTGAACCGAGCCAAGGCGGCAGAGTTGAGGGACAGTGGAAGTATATTAATAATAAATGGTATTATTTTGACCCTGTAACAGGACGAATGGTTTCGGAAGTTGAAAATTAATTAATGGTAAGTTCTATAGGTTTGATGAAACCGGTGCTATGATTAGCGGGTGGTTCTATGATTCTAGTAGTTGGTATTATTATGATAAAAGTAGCGGAGCTAAGCTTTTAGGTACTTTCTTGAGAGATAATTCAATGCTGTATTATCTAGAACCGAATTCTGGCATAATGCTTTCTAATACAGAGAGGATTATAGATGGTAATAATTACATTTTTTCTAATTCTGGAGCTATAAAATGGGGTTGGCTTTTGGAACATGGAATATGGTATTATTATAATGAATTTGGAAATAAAATAACTGGATGGTTCTTCGATAAAAATCTAAAGTTCTGGTATTATTTTAATAGCAAAGGGGAGATGCTAAGAAACAGTTATGTTGATAATTATTGGCTATCTGATAATGGAGAATGGTCGTGGACTTTCTCTCCAAAATATTTTCAGCAAGGCGACTACCGATGGGGGAAAAAGTATTTTGGTGTATATAACATGGAGGGAAGCGGATGTGTTCCAACATCTTTGGCGATGATATTTAATGCTTATGATGGTTCAACAATGCCACTTCAGGTTGCAAAATTTCTCTATGATAAAGGGTACTATAATAATCCAACATATGGAGGGTATGGTGCAGGAGGAAAAGCTATAATAAGCGCTGCAAATAATTGGAATATGAAAAATAGAGGCATCTCTTCTTCTAATGAGATGAGACAAGCTTTAAATCGTAACAGTGCAGTTATAGTATCTGTTCGAGGAGGGAACGTATTCATGAAATCTACAGCTGTTACTCATGATATGGTAGCACATGGTATTAAAGGGAATAAAACATATATATATGATCCTCTTAATCCTAGACAAAATGGATGGTATGATATAGATTGGATTTTCTCAATTAGAAGTCTGGATCCATATGACAACGATGCCGGGTATCCTTTCATAGAATTGTATAAATAGGAAGGGTTTTATATGCATAATGTTCTGAAACAAAAGTTATTTAAAATAGTAATAGTGTTAGCAATAGCACTATTTTCTTGTGTTATGATTTTTAGTCAATTCACAAGTTTACATGGGACTGACAAAATAGAAAATGTGGACAGAGATTATCACAAAGAAAATCAGATTATTGAAGAGCAAGAAAGTCGAAAAGATATGAGCAACGGGGAAAATAATTCTAAAGAACGAAATTATTTTGGACCTAATTATGTTGAAGTTGATAATTTAGATAGGAACTTTCCGGTCAAAATTCATATGATTGCAAACAAAACATCAGGTAATTCATTCATTCTTGAATCAGATAATGAATTTGCTATTGTTGATTCCGGTGAAGACGAAGATTATACACCCGGAATTCCCGGTGTTACAGGACCTGGTCATGGAGTGGAAGATAAAGTTATTTCATACATGAAAAAACTGGGAATTACGAAAGAAAATTTTATATATTACATTGGTACTCATGCACATTCCGATCATATAGGATCAGGTGATGAAGTTTTAGATGCTATTCCGGCTAAAGAGGTCATTGTTCCTGAATATAGCGATAAATTTCTAAGAAGAGGTGCACAGCTCTGGGATAATCAAATAGTTTATGATAACCTTATTGCTGCAGCGAAGAGATGTAATGCGAAAATAACAACTAATTTTCCAAGTGATCCTATAACCGTGAAATTGGGACAGTCATTATTGACCATATACAATACATCAAATTCTTTGTATAGAAGAGATGTTTTAGATGCAAATTGCATGTCGCTTGTAGTTAAAATTACGGCTCCAAACGGTAAAACTGCTGTTGTAGGAGGCGATTTTGACGATTTTATGAAAGGTGAGACAAGGGTTGCACCTATGATAGGAAAGGTTGATGTAGCAACGATGAACCATCATGGATACTGGGGCAGTAATTCACAAGGTTGGCTTTTTACATTGGATGCCAAGATTCTCTTGTGTCCTAATGTTTCATCATATACATCATTAAATAAAGATCTTTTTCAGGATAACAGGGAAATATGTTCTTTTAACTCAGTACAGAAACAATTGATTAAAGGTAGTAGAATTTTTTCTGCCGGTGATGGGCATGATGCTGGACTGGATGCGGTAATTGTTGCACTGGATGATAAATTGACAAATAATATACCTAAAAATTTCAGACATAAGTTAAATGGCGTATTTAGAGGAAAATATTACCAACTAAAAAGTGTTCCTTTAATCGGAGGTAGGTTGATAACAAAACCTAATTATTATAAATACGGAATATTCGTTAAAGATCAGAATGGAAAATGGTTTGCCAAGTGGGATGATACATACGCCAGAAATGAAGTCTTAACAATAAATAATGTAAAATATGGATTTAATGATACCGGAGTACTTTGTGAAGGGTGGGTACAGCATAATAATAAATGGTATTATACCTATGCGTCCGGGATTGTTAAAACCGACAAGTGGCAATCATATAAAGGGAAATGGTATTATTTAAAATCAGATGGTCAGATGGCTATAAATGAAAAAACTCCGGACGGGTACATGGTAGACATAAATGGAGTATATCAAGAATCAGGACAAATTAGTAGACAATGGAAACGAAATTCTGTGGGTTGGTGGATTCAGAACCCTGATGGCAGTTATCCTAAAAATGAAATTGTGGAAATGAATGGTAGTGACTACGGATTTGACTCAGAAGGGTACATGTATACAGGGTGGTTTAAGTTAAACGGATTTTGGTATTATGCTGATTCATCAGGTTGCATTGTAGAAAATAACTGGGTGAAATCAGGAGACGAATGGTATTATCTGAACAATGACGGAAAAATGGCAGTAGACCAAGTGACTCCGGATGGTTATTTTGTTGATACAAGTGGAAAATACGTGGATCTATCTCCTAAGAAAAAACAATGGAAACAAAATTACGTGGGCTGGTGGATTCAGAACCCTGATGGCAGTTATCCTAAAAATGAAATTGTGGAAATGAATGGTAGTGACTACGGATTTGACTCAGAAGGGTACATGTATACAGGGTGGTTTAAGTTAAATGAATCTTGGTATTATGCAGATTCATCAGGCAAAATTATGAAAAATTTCTGGAAAAAAACAGGAAGTAATTGGTACTATTTAAAATATAATGGAAAAATGGCTGTTGAAGAAAAAACACCGGATGGATATTATATAGATATTAATGGTATTTGCATTAGTTAAAAAAGGAGTTCAAATTTGAGAAAGAAAAAATTTATATTTTTAATATCCGTATTAGTAATTTTTTATATTTTACTTATATCTGCAAGTGCAGATACCACCACCGGTCGATGGGAGCAATCAGGTGATAAATGGTATTATTTTGATACCAAGCTGGATGACTATGTTAAAGGAGATTGGCGTAAAATAGATAATTTATGGTACTATTTTTCTAAAGATACCGGTATTATGATGGCAAATCAGACAACGAAGATAGGCAATAAAATTTATCATTTTGACATTTCCGGCGCTATGGTAACAGGATGGCTTATGGTGGATAGAGAATGGTGTTACTATGATTTTGATTCCGGTGAGCAGGTTCGTGGAAGATGGAAGCATATAGGAGATATATGGTATTATTTCGACTCTTTATCGGGTTACATGGTCCATAATGAAATCATAGATATAAGCGGTCATAAATATTGTTTTGAGGAATCAGGTGCCATGAAAATCGGATGGAAAAATATTAATGGTAAATGGTATTATTTTTTATCTGATGGCAGTATGGTTAGAAATGATTGGAAAAAAATAGATGGTACTTGGTATTTCTTTGAAAGGTCATCAGGTGAAATGTTATCTGATATTCATAGAGTGATTAACGGTGCAGAATATTATTTTTCTCTTTCAGGTTCTATGCATATAGGGTGGCTGTCTGTAGGTGATAATTGGTATTATTATGATAGTTCAGGCGCTAAAAAGTATGGTGGATGGTTGAGTTATAAGGGAAACTGGTTTTTATTTGACGAGAAAACCGGGAAGATGTTTAAGAATACCAAAAGAATTGTTGGGGATAAAGAATATACCTTTAATTCATTAGGCGAGATGACTGACGAAAAACAGGTGGAAGGTTGGATAGAAATTGACGGTCATTGGAAGTACTTAAAAGATAAAAAACAGATAAAAAATGACTGGATACAGTGGGGTGATAAATGGTATTATTTTGATTCTCATGGTAATATGGCAACAGGCTGGATTACCTATAAAAACGATTACTATTACTTAGCTTCTTCCGGCATAATGCAGACCGGTTGGCTTGATGATAATGGAGCAAGATATTATTTAAAATCCGGTGGTCAAATGGTTACAGGATATTATGATATTAATAACAGAAGGTATTACTTTAATGAAAGTGGTGCTTTATCGTCAAAAACAGTAATAGACATTTCAGAATTTAATGGGTATGTTGATTGGGCTGAAGTAAAAAATGACGGAATAGATGGAGCAATATTAAGAGCGTCCGGAAGATATGCGGGAAGTGGAAAAATATATTATGACGATAGGTTTCATGAAAATGCTAAGAATGCAATATTAAACAATATACCTATTGGTGTATATCATTTTTCACAAGCTATAAATGAAAAAGAAGCTAGAGAAGAAGCCAGAACACTAATCAATGAATCAAAGAATTACAAAATATCGTTGCCGTATGTTATAGATATGGAATACTATTTTGAATCAAATTTTACAGGCAGGAATTTTAAAATTAGTAAAAGAGAAAGGACAGATGTCATTTTAGCTTTTTTTGATGAAATAAAAAAGGCAGGTAAGAAGCCTTTATTGTATGCAAGTACATCATTTTTACTAAACGACTTGGAGATTCACAGACTAAGAAGTCTAGATATTTGGGTAGCTCAATATAATTATAGAAACACATATCCATTCCCCAAAATTGGCTGGCAATACACCTCAAAAGGAGATGTAGCCGGAATAAATGGAAGAGTTGATATGAATGTTTGGTATAAAAATTTCTAATTGAAAGGGAAATTAATTTATATGAATAAGAAAAATCCAGGAATAGAATTATTGAGAATTGTATTTATGATATATGTTATTATCTTACATACCCTTGGACAAGGGAGAATTTTAACAAATTCTATATCTGGATCATTTCATTTTTATGTTGGATGGACTATAGAGATATTTGCATTCTGTTCAGTTAATATATTTGGAATTATTTCAGGTTATGTAAAATAGGACGAAAATAAGGAGTATCATTTTAAATTAAAAAACTATCTAAATCTATGGTTAGAAGTTGCTTTTTATAATGTAGTGGTTGCCGTTATTTTGATTTACACTAATATAGTTCCGAATGAAGGATACCTAACTATGTTCTTTCCGTTAACTACCAATGCTTATTGGTATTTTACTGCATTCACAGCAGCAATGGTTTTATCTCCGATAGTAGATTTAGGATTAAGAGCTATGAGTAAGAAGCAAGCTTTTGTGTTAATGGTTTCTTTATTCATATTAATTTCATTTTTCGGAACAATTGCTCCTATTTTTAGCTTAGAAAATGGATATTCAGTAATTTGGTTATTGGTGTGCTATATAATTGGAGGTGTGATAAAAAAGTGTAAATATGGGATACTTATTAAATGGCAACTTGCGTTAATTATGATTTTAGTTTTGGGTTTACTTACTTTAGTGGATGCAAAGTATGGGATAACATTTGATTTAGGCAGATTACATATTAATAAAAATACATTTATAAACTATAGTTCACCTACCATGTTAGCAAGTGCAATTCTCTATTTGATTTTATTTAGTAAGTTGAATATCAAATCAAAATATAGCAAATATATTTCTGCTTTATCTGGAAATGTATTTGCAGCATATTTAATTAATACAAATTACTATGTATTTAATTATATCATGTTAAATGCTTTTGTTTTTTTACTGAACTTAAGTGTGATATATATGATTGGGATTGTAATCATTTTTTCGATTCTTTTTGTTATCTTTTCTGCATTTATAGATAAATTGAGAGTAAAATTATTTAAGCTTTGCAAAGTTAATAAAGTGTTAAATGCAATTGAATTTAAATTCCCAAAACGGTTAAATAAGACATGTTGAAAATTTGAGCTATATCTATAAGAGAGGGTGTTAATGGACATAAAAGTTTCGGTTATTATTCCGACTTTAAATGAAGAGAAATATATACAGCAATGTATTGAATCAATGTTTAAACAGGATTATGCAATAGATTGTATGGAATGGATTTTTGTAGATGGGGGCTCTGAGGATAGAACTGTTGCAGTTATTTCTGAATATAGAGATAAATTTCCAACACTGATTAGGCTTGTGAATAATCCAAATAAAATCGCATCTAGTGCTATGAATATTGGAATAAAAGCTGCACAAGGAGAGTACATTATCAGATTAGATGCCCATTCTAAATATAGTAATGATTATATAAGTAAGTGTATCTACTGGATTGAGAAAACCGGAGCAGACAATGTAGGAGGGATGGCAAATACACAGGCATTTACTAAAATAGGAAAATGTATTGCTAAAATGTTAACCTGTCCATTTGGCGTTGGAAATTCTCAGTTTCGTATATCGGAAGAAAGTGGATATGTAGATACAGTGCCCTTTGGAACCTTTAGAAAAGACTTATTTGACAGGATTGGCCCATTTGAAGATACCTTAGCTAGAAATGAGGACAATGAAATTAATTTTAGAATAAGAAAAAACGGTGGTAAAATTTTTTTGTCAAATGAGATTATCTTCACATACTTTTGCAGAGAATCTTTTTCTGAGATTGCTAAGATGGCATACGGTAATGGCTATTGGACTGTTATTGCTGCTGAAAAAATACCGGGATCCATGGGACTTAGGCATTTTATACCGCTATTTTTTACCATTGGGTTAATTGGCATTCCTATAGCATATTTTATGAGCAAAATATTAGGCTATCTAGGTTTAATTATTCTGTCTGTGTATTTTTTAATTGATTTTATTTTCTCTATGAAATTAGCAAACAAATTTCATCAATTTTTTATTTTATTAATTTTATTCCCATTATTTCATGTTTCCTATGGAATTGGCTCTATGATAGGAGTAATAGGGTTGATAAGGAATAAGAAACTTCTACAAAAGAGAGGAGCTAATAATGGTAAAATATGAGATTTCAGAAAAGGATACATTAAGGATGCAAAAGATAGGACTTGATATGGTCAAATCTTTTGATGTGTTTTGTAAGAGGAATGATTTGAAATATTTTCTTTGTGGAGGTTGCTGCATTGGTGCAATTAGAGGCAAAGGATTTATACCTTGGGATGATGATGTTGACATATTTATGATGAGAAAGGATTTTGAACGATTAAAAATATTGTGGGAGAATACTGATAAGTATGAAATTCAATATAATCAATTAAATAAACCGTCATACAGTACTATATTGACTATACACGATAAGGAGACTACTTTTATTAAAAATGGATTTCATGACAGAGATGTGTCTCAAGGTGTAGCGATGGATATATTTCCCCTAGATTATGCTCCGTCCGGATTTAAGAGAAAAATACAATTATTTTGGGCTATTGTCTTCTCAATATATTCAGTGTCAAGGGCTCCAGCAAATCATGGCACATTGATAAAACTGGCGGGCAATATTTTGCTTGGAATAATACCTTCAAAAAAAATGAGATATAAAGTTTCAAAATTTGCAGAAAGTAAGATGTCTAAATACAAAGAAGATGAATGTGCTAATATTACAGAGCTATGTGCAGGACCTCATTATATGAAGAATAATTATGAAAAAGATATTTTTAATTATTCAATTTATGTAGATTTCGAAGACACTAAGTTACCTATACCACAAGGCTATCATAGATATTTGACAAAAGCTTTTGGGGATTACATGACATTACCGCCAATTGAAGCTCGTAAGAATCATCATCCATATGAATTTATGGATTTAGACACACCATATGCTGAATATAAGGGGGATAAATATTACAAAAAATAATTTATCTGTATTTAAAATGGAATATAATATTTTTATTTGATTTTGGTCTATGAAATAGGAATTACATCCTATGTTCATAGGCTTTTTCTTTTACTATTATTAACAATTTTAAATAACATTTAATCCCTTTTTAAACCTTTTAATTCAATTTCTTACCTTTTATTACCAATAATATTATAAGATATAATAATTAGGCTCAAAAAATATAAAAAAATTATAAAAAATGATAATAAAGATATTTAGTGGGTAACTATATAAACAAATGGGAATTTATTTAAGCTAAACTCAAATAAATTATAAACCCATCAATTAATAATCTAAATGGAGTGAAATGCATTGTGCATAGTAGCTACTAAATTTGATTATTCAGATTATGTGACAATACAGAATATGTGCGATGTGTTGTCCAAATCTGGAAATGATGCATTATTGATGACGGTATTGCGTTGATTTAAGTGTCATATATTTAACTGATGATAAAGGTAACTATATTAAGAAAGATGGAACAACTGTAAGACCTACTGACTTTAATAGTGCTAAAGATGATTTGGTGCAAGGTAAGGTAACTGGTGAAAAAGGTGAAATTTTAATAAATCAACCAGAAGTCATAAAGAAAATAGATGAGTTGAATAAAGCTGGTGGAATAGCTGTTGCACTTGTTGAACCTAAAAAAACTCCAACTTTATCAGACCCAATTAAAAATCTTGACTTTAAGGCTCCAGATAATCCAGTTGCAACAACTGTAGAAGGTGATAGCAGTATCAAAGTAAAAGAACCTGCTGATGATGTTAGAGAAATTACAGTAGCTAAAAAAGGTGGACAGCCAGTTACATTAACCAAAGATGGTGATCAGTGGAAAATAGGTGACAAACCTGTTACTAAAGATAAGGATGGTAACCTAATTGTTCCTGTTGCTGATAAAGTTGGCAAGGATGATATAATTAAGGTGACTAATAAGAATGATAAAGGTGTTACTTCAAAAGCAGATGTTAAGCCAGAAGCACTATCTGAGTTTAAAGAAAAACAGATCGCAGAACTTGATAAAGTTATTGCAGCTGAAAAGAAAGAAATTGGAGAGGATTCTTCATTAACTGGTGCTGAGAGAGCGAAAAAACTTGAAGATTTGGATACTGTAGCGAAGAAAGCAAAAGAAGCTATCAATGGACCTACAAGCTCAGAAGATGTGTTAAAAGCACTAGAAGAACAGAAACCTTTAATTGAAAAAGTACACACAAAAGGTGACCTAAAGAAAGTACAGGATGCAGCAAAAGCAGATCTTACGAAAATTTACGATGATACTGTAAAGAAAATTAATGAAGATAAAGGCCTGACAGAGGTTGCGAAGAAGACCCAAATTGCTGAAGCTGAAAAAGAAAAGAATGCTGGAGAAAAGGCAATAAACGAAGCAACTAATGCAGACAAAGTTGCAGCAGCCAAAGAAGCAGGAAAGACTGCAATCGAAGCAGCTTACAAACAGGGTAAATTAGAAGAAGTACAAGCTGCTCATAAAGAAGAACTTAAAAAAATCTATGACAAGACAGTTGAAGATATTAATGCAGATAAAGGATTAACTCAAGCTAAAAAGGATGAGCAACTCAAAAAGGCTGAAGAAGCATTAACTGTAGGAAACACAGCTATAGATAATGCAACTACAGCAGATGATGCCGTCAAAGCAGCAGAAGCAAATAAAAAACCTATTGCAGATACTCATAAGCAAGGTAACCTAACAGAAGTACAAAAGAAAGCAAAAGCAGACCTACAGAAAACATACAATGCAACTGTTGAAAAGATTACTAGGGATCCAGGTCTAACAAAAGCTCAGAAAACAGAGCAGAAGGAAGCTGCAAAAAAATTACTAGATGCAGGCAACAAAGCAATCGAGTCTGCAAAAGACGCAGACAAGGTATTAGAAGCTCTAACTGTAGAAAAAGATAAGGTTGAGAAAACATACAAAGCAGGTGATTTAGAAGAAGTTAAGAAGGCAGCAAAGTCTAAGATTGATGAGACTGAAACTGAAGAAAGAAAAGACATTACAGAAGATAAGACATTAACAGAGCTTCAAAAGCAGGAACAACTAAAACAGCTTGAAGAAAGTAAGAACAAAGCCTACGAAGCAATTGACGGCTCAGAAAATGCAGATAAAGTTAATGAAAACTTTGAAAAAGAAAACTCAAAGGTTGCAAAAGTACACAAGTCGGGAACGGGACTAAAAGCTAGAACTGAGGAGGCAGAAAAGAGATTAGAAGAAAAAGCCGTTGAAGTAACCAAGAACATACAAAATGATCCAACTCTAACAACAGCAGAGAAGGAAAAACAAACTGAAGATGTAGCCGATGTTCTAACAATAGCAAAAGAAAGTCTAAAGAATGCAGATGATGCAGATAAGATTGCTGAAGCACTAGGAAATGGCATCGAAGACATCGAAAGCCAACATATACATGGCAAAGAGCTAGATGCTAGAAAAGAAGCTAAGACTAAGAGCCTAGAGGCAGAGCTGGAAAAAGTTAAAGATCTAATCAACAACGACTCAACTCTAACAAAAGAAGATAAAGCAAAACAGGTAAAAGAAGCAGAAGATGCAGCAGCTAAGGGAGCTCAGGCAGTTAAGGATGCAACAACTGCAGATGGTGTTGACAATGCATACGGAGATGGTATTAAGGAAATTAACAAAGCTCATAAGAAGGGGAAAGAGCTAGATGCTAGGAAGGAACAGCAGAAAGCCAAACTTGATATAGTTGCTAAAGAAACAATAGCTGAAATCGAAAAAGACCCAACTCTAACAAGAACTAAGAAGGATGAACAGATTCAGAAGGTAAATGAAGAGCTTAAGAAGACTAACCAAAATATCGATGATGCAACAGATGCAGACAAAGTTGATGAAGCATACGGCAAGGGCGCTGCAGATATCCAAGCTCAGCATAAACATGGAGATGACATCGAAACGAGAAGAGAACGTCATCTAAAAGGCCTAGAAGATGAGCTTAAGAAGGTCGAAAGTCTAATTGATGGTGATAACACAATTAAGCCGGAAGAGAAAGTTAAGCAGAAAGAAGAAGCTAAGAAAGCTAAGGAAGCAGCAGAAAAAAAACTAGCTAACAAGACAACTGCAGATGAGCTTGATGTAACCTATGGAGATGGAGTAAAGAAAATCCACGCAGAGTATAAGCCAGGAGAAAATCTAAACAAGCAGAAAAAATCAGCTAAAGATGCAATCGAAAGAGAATCAGAGAAGGTAAGAGCTGAAATCAAAGCAAATCCAACTCTAACAGAAAAAGAAAAAGCTGCTCAGCTTGTAAACGTAGGCAAGGAAGAAAATGCAGCAATTACAATTATCGATATCAGCAAGGATGCAGGAGAAATTTCAAGCGCTCTAGGAAAAGGTATTGAAGATATAAACAAGGCACACAGAAACGGAGTCGGAATTGAAAATCGAAAGGGAAAATCGATTGAAGACCTTCAAAAAGAAGCAGAAAAGGTTAAAGATGTAATTAACAGTGATCCAACTTTAACTAATGAAGTTAGAGAAAAACAGAAGAAAGATGTTATAATTGCGCTAGAAAATGCCATTAAAGCAGTAAAGAAGTCGGAGACGGCAGATAAGATTGATGAAGAGCTGGGAAAGGGATTTATTAAAATCAACAAAGCTCATAAATCTTCAGATACATTAGATGCATTAAAAGAAATTGCTATTGATAGGATTCAGGTAGAAATGGCTAAAACTATAAAGGCTATAGAAAATGATCCTACTCTTACAAAAAATGATAAAATAAATCAGAGCAAGAAAGCAAAGGATGCGGCTAATAAAGTAATTGATAGTGTGAGAAATGCGAAAAATGCAGATAGTATTAATGAAGCTTTAGGTGAAGGAATTAAGGAAATTAATAGAGCACATAAGCCAGGTGACGGCATAGAAGCTAAAAAAGAACAAGCTATAACAAATCTTAAGAAAGAGGCTTCTAGAATTAAACAAGCGATTGATGAAGACAATACTTTGAATTCAAGTCAAAAAAAATTACAGAAATCTGGTGTTGAGGCAAAACTTCTAGATGGAATCAAAAAAATTAAAGAAGCCGAAAATATAGAAAAAATCGATAATGTTTATGCAAAAACAGTAAGACAAATAAATAAAGAGCATAAATCTGCGGATTTAGATATGATTAGAGCAAAGTACATCAAAGAACTTGAAAATAAAGCCCAGGAAACATATACAAAAATTGATTCCGACAAGAACTTAAGTGAAAAGGAAAAGAAAGAACAAAAAATAAAATTAAAAATAGAACTTAATAATGCAATTAGATTAGTAAATAGTTCAAACTCGGCAACAGATATCCAAAATAGCAGAAATATAGGATTACGTGAGATATCTGCAGTGTATAAACCAGGTACGACAAAAACAAACAAAATAGTTACTAAGTCATTAATACCAAATACCGGCGATGAAACAAATGTTATAATTACAACATTAACATTTATGTCATTATTGCTTTTGCTATTGAATTTAAAAAAAAATAAATAATTATAAAAGAAATACTTGAGACAATTAATTTAGTCGGAGTGATAATTTTTTTCTTAATGTAAAAAAATAAATTATCTGTAGGTAGTATGTCAAAGATGTTATATTTTGACATACTACCTTTTATATTTATATACATTTCTAAAAGTTTTAAGTTTAAAAAAGTAATTTTAAGTAATAAATTTCCCTTGACATCAGAGAAATAAAAGAATATCATGTTCATATAAATACAATTAGTAATTTTCGTGAAAATAAATAAGGGCAGCAATATGAACAGACAAGAAGCCGACATTTTGAAAAATATATACTTAAAAGGCTATAAAAATCAGAGAATAATTTCGTTAGAAACCGGGTTATCTTTGGGGAGTGTAAACAAAGCTTTAAGGAATCTGGAAAATCAGAACATGATAACAGAAAAAGGGGAGCTGTCTAAAGCCGCAAAGGCAACTATAGAAAACTCAAAACCTAAGAGAGGAATTATTTTGGCAGCAGGGCTTGGAATGCGAATGGTACCGATTAATACTCAGGTGTCAAAAGGACTTCTCGAAATTAACAAGGAACCATTAGTTGAAAGAATAATCAAGCAGCTTAGGGAAGCGGGAGTTAATGATATCCACGTTGTCGTAGGCTTTATGAAAGAGGGTTATGATTATCTGGTCGACGAGTATAATGTTAACATAATTATTAATAATAAATATAAGGAATACAACAATATTTATTCCCTGTACTTAGCTAAGGAATACATTGGAAACACGTACATAGTTCCATGTGATATTTGGTGTAAGGAAAATCCATTTAACAAAATAGAGCTTTACTCATGGTATTCAGTTTTTGATGGAATTTTTGAAGAGAGCAGATTTCGAGTTAATCGAAAAATGGAAATTGTAAGGAATAACGATTCTGAGCCCGGATCCAAGTCATTGGGAATAGCATATATTTCTTTAACAGAATCCGATAAAGTTAAGAATGCTTTGGGAAATTCCCTAAAGACAAAAGGCAAAAAATCAAGCTTTTTTTGGGAAGATTGCTTATACGAAAAAAATAAATTTATTTTGCCGGCTAAAATAGTATCAGGAGAAACTAACGTAGAGATTAATACTTATGAGCAGCTTAGGGAAATAGATGAGAATTCAGAAAATTTAAAAACAGATGCGATTGAAGTAATCGCATCGAGCCTAAATGTAGATCCCATGAAAATAGAAAATATTCGTATTTTAAAAAAGGGAATGACAAATAGATCTTTTTTATTTTCTGTTAGAGGCAAAGATTACATTATGAGAATTCCTGGAGAGGGTACAAGCCAGCTAATAGATAGAAAATCAGAAGCTCAGGTTTATGAAGCAATTGCTAATCTTAATGTGAGCGATAGAGCAATATATATAAACCCTATCAATGGATATAAAATAACAGAGTACATTCATAATGCACGAAACTGTGATCCAAACTCATACGAAGACTTAAAGGTATGCATGGAAAAGTTAAGAACTCTTCATGAAAAAGAACTCAAGGTAGATCACACTTTTGATATCTTTAAAAATATAGATTACTATGAAAGCCTGTGGAATGGGAGATCATCCGCATTTAGAGACTATAGTTCAACTAAAACTAAAGTTTTTCAATTAAAAGATTACATTGATAATAATACAGAACGATACAGTCTAACACATATTGACGCTATATGCGACAACTTCCTCATAGATCAGAATAATGAGGTATACCTAATCGACTGGGAATACGCGGGGATGCAGGATCCACTGGTGGATGTTGCCATGTTTGCAATATACGCTATGTATAGTAAAGAAGAAATTGATAATCTTATGAATATATACTTTGATGGGGAGATAGAACCCAAGGACAAAATCAAAATATATTGCTATGTTTCGGCATGTGGCCTTTTATGGAGCAATTGGTGTGAATATAAGAGAATATACGGTGTAGAATTTGGCGAGTATTCTATGAAACAATACAGATATGCTAAAGACTACTACAAAATAGCTTTAAATGAAATGGAGAAAATCAATGCATAAAATAAAGAGAGCTATCATAATGGCAGCAGGAAAAGGCACTAGAATGCAGCCTTTGACCTTGGAAATACCTAAGCCTCTTGTAAAAGTAAATGGCACGAGAATGATTGACACAATAATTAAATCATTGCATAACAAAGGGATATATGAAATATATGTAGTCGTAGGGCATCTAAAGGAAAAATTTTATGATTGGGCTAAAGAATGGGAGGACATTCAAATAATAGAAAATCCATTCTATGATCAGTGCAATAATATTTCATCTCTCTATGTTGCTCGTAATCACCTGGAGGAGGCGATAATCTTAGACGGAGATCAAATCATCAGAGATGAAAATATTTTGTTTCCCGAATTTGAAAGATCTGGTTATAACGGTATAAAAATAGAAGGTTTTGTTAAAGAATGGGTGATGGAGTGCGATAACAAAATAGTTGTGTCATGTAAACGTAACGGAGGTAATAAGGGATGGCAGTTATTCAGTGTTTCACGATGGTCTAAGGCAGATGGGGAAAAATTAAAAGAATTTGTTGAACTTGAATTTGATAAAAATAAAAAGTCGGATTATTACTGGGACGACATACCAATGTTCCTTTACTTTGATGAATTTGCCCTTCAAGTATTTGAAATGGATAAGGATGCTGTTGTGGAAATAGATAGCTTGGCTGAGCTTTATGATATAGATCACAGCTATAATAAATATGTGGAGGTTCCTTGTGAAAAATAAAAAAATCGATTGGATTATAACCGTTTTACCTCTTGCTAGTATAGTAATACTTAGCATTTTGTTCTTTATTAATCCAAGTGCATCTAATGATCATTTAAGTAAAATCAGATATTTTTTTGGGGATACATTTGGTAGCTACTACATAATGATAGGGATTTGTTTTTTTGCTGTATCTATATTTATGGTTGTATCAAAATATGGAGACATAGTTCTCGGTGGAAAGGATGAAAAACCTGCTCATTCATTTTTTTCATGGGGAAGCATGATGTTTACTTGCGGATTGGCAGCGGATATTCTATTTTATTCATTTTCAGAATGGGTGATGTATGCTAACAGTCCTCATATTAAAAATTTAGGTTCTGCCCAAGAGTGGTCAGGAGTATTTCCTATATTTCACTGGAGTTTCATACCATGGTCATTTTATCTAGTCTTAGCTGTTGCTTTTGGGTTCATGCTTCATGTTAGAAAGAGAAATCGAAAAAAATTTTCTGAAGCATGTAGACCGATTTTAGGTGATAAAGTTGACGGTATATTTGGAAGAATAATTGATTTATTAGCTGTCTTTGCTCTTCTTGCAGGAACTGCAACAACCTTTAGCGTGGCTACCCCATTGATGGCAAGCATAATTGGTATGATTTTTAATATTCACATAAGCAGGACAATTGTGACAATAATTATTTTGCTTATAACATGTGGAATATATACCTATGCACTGCTTCATGGATTTAAAGGTATTAGCTTTTTGGCAAAGGCTTGTATTTATATGTTCTTCGGCTTGCTTCTTTATGTTCTTGCAATGGGAGGTAGTTCCAAATATATAATTGAGACAGGCATTGAATCTGTTGGAAGAACTATACAGAACTTCATAGGATTATCAACTTATTTAGATCCTCAGAGAAATAGTAATTTTCCTCAGGATTGGACGATTTATTACTGGGCATATTGGATGGTTTGGTGTGTAGCGGCACCATTTTTTATAGGTAGTATTTCTAAAGGCAGAACTATTAGACAGACTGTCCTTGGAGGTTACCTGTTTGGAATTGGTTCCACAATTATAAGTTTTATTGTTTTAGGAAATTATTCTCTTGGGCTTCAAGTGAGTGGAATAAAAGATTTTATTGGTGAATATGGAAAAACTCAGGATTTGTATGCCTTAATTTTGGAAATAATTAAAACTTTACCGGGATCCTATTTTGTACTTGTCCTTGTACTAATAACAATGGTGGCTTTTTATGCAACATCATTTGACTCTATTGCATATACTGCCGCTTGCTACAGTTATCATAAAATTGATGAAAATCAACATCCACATTTTATAATACAACTTATGTGGTGCATATTATTAATAATTTTGCCGATTGCTCTTGTATTCTCAGAAAGCAGCATGAATAATCTTCAATCTGTTAGTATAGTGGCAGCATTTCCTATTGGTATTGTAATGCTTACCATTGTTGCAAGCTTTTTTAAAGATGCAAGAGATTATATGAATGATGTAGGTAATTATTCTAAGGAAAGGGAATAAAAAATTTTCATATTTCTTTGTAATATTTCCTATTTCTATTAAACTTATAAATTATATATGCTATAATACCATATGCGGAGGACATCATTATGATAAAGCTAAACTTTTGTTTTAATTATAAAAAAACAAATAAAATATTATGTTCAATGTTGCTGATGTTTGCATTTGTTGTGATGCAGTTGATAATTATAGATTCATCATTTGCATTAGATGCATCCGAAGAAGATGCAGGTGATAGTGGTTTTGTTAAAGTACAGTCAGCTTCTGAAACTTCATCGGCATATGTGTGGCATCTTTACGGAAACACATGGTATCTTTACGACTTAAATAGCCATGAATATCAAAAAGGCTGGAAATGGGTAGATGGTGAATGGTATTTCATGAATTCTTCCGGGGCAATGGAAAAAGGTTGGTTGCTTGAAGATGGTAAATGGTATTATCTTTCTTCTAGTGGTGCAGCATGTGGAGGATGGATTTTACTAGACGGAAACTGGTATTACTTGGACCTTGATTCCAGAGCAATGCAGACAGGAATGAAGTATATAAATGGAGAATTATATTATATGAATTCTTCAGGAGCAATGGAGACCGGTTGGGTTTATGTTGATAATAAATGGTACTACTTATCAGCAAGCGGAGCAGCAAATAGGGGTTGGAAAGTTTATAATGGGGATTGGTATTATTTACAGCCTGAAACCGGGGTTATGTTAACCGGATTTCAGAAAGTAAACGGAGAATTATATTATATGAATTCTTCAGGAGCAATGGAGACCGGTTGGGTTTATATTGATAATAAATGGTACTACTTATCAGCAAGCGGAGCAGCAAATAGGGGTTGGAAAGTTTATAATGGGGATTGGTATTATTTACAGCCTGAAACCGGGGTTATGTTAACCGGATTTCAGAAAGTAAACGGAGAATTATATTATATGAATTCTTCAGGAGCAATGGAGACCGGTTGGATAAATTATAACGGAAACAGGTATTTCGCTAATGAAGATGGAAGCTTGATACGTGATAGGAGAGTTTCCCTTGGAACCGATATCCACTATAATTTTGATTCAAACGGTAAATTGATTTCATCTAATGAGGTAAGTTATACCAGAACCGGCAGAGATGAACCGTCTTATCCAACTGTTGATGCAAAAACGGTTTTTTTAGACATTGCTCGAGGATGGATAGGCTATTCTGAAAAAAACGGGAAATTTAAAGAAATAATTGATACTTATAATAGTTATTATCCACTAGCTGTCGGATATAAAGTACAATATACTGATGAATGGTGCGACACATTTGTGTCTGCAGTTGCAATAAAAGCTAATATTGTCGATAAAATAGGTACAGAATGTGGATGTGAACGCCATGTAAACATTTTTAAAAATAAAAATATATGGATCGAAGATGGCTCTGTAACTCCAAAATCAGGAGATATAATTGTTTACCATTGGAGTATTGATAAACAACCAAATGATGGATTTGCTGATCATATTGGAATTGTTGAAGAGGTTGAAAATGGATATATTACTGTAATCGAGGGTAATATGGATGAGGCGGTAGGAATAAGAAAAATTCCTGTTGGATGGGGATTTATAAGAGGTTTTGCAAGACCTGATTACTGTTGAAGTTAAATATATAAATCTTGTAAATTAAAATACCGAATGATTTATGTCATAATAAATTTCATAAAATCACTCGGTATTTTTTAGCTATTAAAAGTTTAAGGTTCCATATCTATAGAAGTTTAAATATTCTGCTTTTTCCGTCTATAATCCCATCGGCTTTCATCTGACGAATTTCACGCATCATGGCACTCCTATCTACATGGAGATATTTAGCCAAGTCAACAAGTTTCATAGGGATTCTAAAGAAACCGTCATTGTCAGTTGGGGATACCCCCCTAGCATAATTTAAATATGCCATTAACTTATTTCTAATATTAGACTGACTTAGAATTGATATATGCAAGGAAAGTTCTTGAGCTTTCTGCGCACTCATTATAAAAAGATTACTAATCAGTTGGCTATGATGTTCACATAAATTAACGCATGGCCTAATTATATGCTCATAATCAATATATATTACCTCACATGGCTGCATAGCTGTGACAATGTATTCATAATTTTCAATTGGAAGAGAAAAAAATTCTCCAAATATATCACCAGATGAGTAATACTCTATTAAGAAAGCCTCACCATCTGAATTTAAAATTTCTAACTTTGCTGCACCAGACTTCAAGAGAGCAACTTTTCTAACTTCCTCATAGGAATAAGATAAAATAGTTTCTCCCGCCCTATAACGTTTGTATATAGGCTTGAAGCAGGGAACCATCTTGCTTATGCTTTCTTGGGAAATTTTATGAATTATATTTATTTTTTTCATAAAACTTAGTTGTTTACCTTTCCTTAGCATCTTTCATAATCTGAACACCAGCACTGGCTCCAATTCTATCCGCACCTGCTTCAATCATTGCTTTAGCAGTTTCGTAATCTCTAATACCACCGGAGGCTTTTACTTCCATAGAGTCTCCAACAGTTTTTTTCATAAGTGTAACATGGTGAGTGGTAGCACCACCAGAATTAAATCCTGTAGATGTCTTGACAAAAGCAGCATTAGCATCCATGGAAAGTTCACATGCTTTAATTATTTCCTCGTCGCTGAGAAGGCATGTCTCGATAATAACTTTAACAATAGCTCCATTTTCCTTAGCTTCAGATACGACTTGAGCTATATCATCTCTAACTAAATCGTATTCTTTCGCTTTTAGAAGACCAACGTTGATAATCATATCAATTTCAGATGCTCCGTTCTGACAGGCGTCCCTAGTTTCAAATACCTTCGAAGCAGTTGAGCATGCTCCTAAAGGGAAACCAATAACAGCACAAGTTTTAACATCGCTACCGGATAGAGCTTTGGAAACTTGAGGCACGTAGTAAGAATTTACGCAAACCGAGAAAAAGTCTTCTTCCAGAGCTTCTTCGCACAAATCAGCAATCTGATTTGGAGTAGCTTCCGGTTTCAATAATGTATGATCAAAATACTTATTCAATGATTTCTTATTCATAATTATCTCCTTATATTACTCTGATATAAATTTAGCTTATGTGGTATATTATATCATATCTAGAGTTAATTGAATAGATGAAGGAGAATTGGATGGAATTAGAATATAAGTTTTCACCTAAGAGTAGTATGACAGGACGAGAGTGTAGTGATGTAACGAAATGTATTTTGTTGAATCCAAATGCTCATGTGTTAGAATCATCAGGTCAACTCATAATAACAAAATATTTTGACGATGCTAACTTTTCTTTGACAAAGCAGAAGATTGCTGTTAGAGAGCGAACTTCTGTTGATGCTGATTTTACTCTTGAAGACTTTGATAATAAAAATTTTTTTATTAATCAATCCAAAAAACTTCAAGGTAAGGGATTTAAGAATCATACCCTGTCTTTTAAGTGGGGAGGCAGTGCTGAAAAAGGTTTGCACATAAGGCAGGAAGTTGAAATGGACTTTGCAGATAGGGATTTCTCTTTGCTTGACGAAAAAGTAGAAGCTGCATACAATCAGGCAGTGTCCCATGGTTTAGAAGAGCTCTTTGAGACAGTTATATATAGATACGCTATTATTGTCGAATATGTAGAAAGCCGAATAGAGTTTGTAGTGGATTTTGGTTATTACTCTAATGGAAAAGGTGTTGATTTAAATAGTCTCAATCATAGAAATTTAATTATGGAATACGAACTTGAACTTAAAAATGGCACTAAAGAAGATTTAATAAATTTTTCCGAGAGACTTCGCGAAGAATTAGACCTTATACCTAATGAAAAATCTAAGTTTCAAAGGGGTATAGAACTTTACTTTTAGAACCAAAAATTATATAATAGAATGCATTGTATGCTCAAAATCAGTGTTAAAATAAATACGGCACTTTATTAGCATTTTTAATAACCTATATGGGAGGAAATATAAATAATGAAAACTAATTTGATATCAAAGGAAAAGAACATCGCTAAATTTACAATGGAATTTACGGCTGATGAATTCGAGCAAGCTTGTATTGAAGCTTACAAGGCAACTAAAGATCAGTTTAGAATTGATGGATTTAGAAAGGGTAAGGCTCCAAGAGGAATTATTGAGAAACACTACGGAGAAGGGGTTTTCTTCGAGGAGGCTGTCAATCAGCTTTTCCAACAGAATTACATTGCAGCCGTAACCCAGCTTGCTCTTGATATAATTGATAGCCCTGCGGCTGAATTTAGTGAAATTGGAAAAGGTAAACCTATGACTGTTACAATTACTGTTCCGGTATATCCTGTAGTTGAAGTTAAGGATTACATGGGGATTGAAGCTGAACAGGAAAAACCACAGGTTTCAGACGAAAGTGTCGATGCTGAAATCAATAACATACTAAAGAGAAATTCAAGAATGGTGACAGTTGATAGAGAATCTAAGAAAGGTGATACACTAATATTTGATTTCAAAGGATCTGTTGATGGTAATCAGTTTGAGGGCGGCACGGCAGAAAGACATGAACTTAAATTAGGTTCTGGAATGTTTATTCCGGGATTTGAAGAACAGTTGGAAGGTCTTAGAGCTGGAGATTCAAAAAATGTAGAAGTTACGTTCCCGGAAGCGTATACAGAGGAGCTTGCTGGTAAGGATGCAACTTTTGAATGCCTTATACACGAAGTTAAGGAAGAGGAACTTCCTGTATTAGATGATGAGTTTGTTAAGGACGTAAGTGAATTTGATACAGTTAATGAGCTTAAAGATGATATCAGAGCAAAACAGTTGGAAAACTCTGAAAAAATGGTTGTTAGCAGAGCTAAGGATTCTGTAATTGCAGCTGTTTATGAAAAAAACCCTGTGGAGGTTCCTGCAGTTATGGTTGAAGATGAAATTTCCAGGATGATTCAGGAAATTGGACAGCAGCTGTCATATCAGGGACTTACAGTGGAGCACTATCTTCAGTACATGGGTAAAGAGATGAGTGAATTCAGAGATGAACTAAGAGAAGAAGCTACAAAAAAAGTTGGTAAAAGATTAGTTCTAATGTCCATTGTTGAAAAAGAAGATATCAAAGTATCTGAAGAAGAAATGGAAGCGGAACTTGCAAAAATAGCTGATGTTTATAAAAAAGATGTGGAAGAAGTTCGAAATATGATAGGTGTAGAAAACATAACTTACTTCCAAAAAGATCTTCAAATTTCAAAAGTAATAGATATGCTTTATGATAATGCTAAAATTACAGAAATAGAACCAAGGAAAATGGAAGCTACAGAAAGTATTAAAAAAGAAGCAAAATCTGAAGAAGAATCTAAATAAGAGAATAGGATATTAAAATGGCGTTAATACCATATGTAATTGAACAAACAGGCAAGGGAGAGAGATCGTATGATATCTATTCTCGCCTGTTAAAAGATAGAATTATATTCTTAGGTGAAGAAATTGATGATCATGTTGCAACTTTAATTACAATGCAGCTTCTTCATCTTGAAGCGGAAGACCCGGATAAAGATATATCTTTGTACATTAACAGTCCGGGAGGATCTGTTACGGCAGGGCTTGCTATTTATGACACAATGAACTATATTAAGCCGGATGTATCAACTATTTGCGTTGGAATGGCAGCTAGTATGGGGGCAGTACTACTTTCCTCAGGTGCTAATGGTAAAAGACTTGCTTTGCCAAATTCCGAGATTATGATTCATCAGCCGTTAGG
Source organism: Eubacteriales bacterium KG125 (assembly GCA_050908895.1). Taxonomy (GTDB): domain Bacteria; phylum Bacillota; class Clostridia; order Peptostreptococcales; family Anaerovoracaceae; genus S5-A14a. Next base: position 1,127,206 of record CP171222.1, read on the forward strand.
TGGTGCAAGGGGTCAGGCACAAGATATTAAAATACATGCCGATTGGATTTTAAAGACAAGAGAAAAATTAAATCAAATTTTAGCTGATAATACTGGACAGTCAATAGAAACCATAGAAAAGGATACAGATAGAGATAACTTTATGGATGCTTTTCAAGCTGTCCAATATGGTCTCATTGACAAGGTTATAGGTAAATAAGGAGAGGGATGGCAAACATCAAAGAGAGTAAATCTAATAGGGATATTAAATCAAATAAAGGTAATGAGAAAAGTGGAAGAAAAGATAAGAGCTCAAATAAGACAAAAGAGCATAGATGCAGTTTCTGTGGTAGACCTCAAGGAGATGTAGATATCCTCTACGGTGGACAGAATGGATTTATATGCTCTGATTGTCTTGCAAATACCGTCGATATTGGAAGAACCAACGGTGATTCCGTAATCAATGAAATGGATAGTGATCTTGCTGAAGAAATATTATATAGGTTAGTGGAAGATGATTATATTGATTTAGATGATTTGGATGATGTAAGAGATAGCTTAGGTTTTATAGATGATTGTGATGAGATTACAAAATTTATTGATTTAAATAGTAAACTTGATGATGGCTCAAACAATTCAGGTCCATCTGCTGATGAGCTGGATAAATTTTTAAAATCTATCGGCGTTACTGGTCTTTACACAGACGAAGATTTTAACCAACGGAATAAATCTCCACATCCGGGATTAAATAAACCTAAGTCTTCAGATATAAAATTGATGAAGCCTAAAGAAATTTTTGATGCTCTTAGTGAATATGTAATAGGTCAAGAAGAAGCTAAAAAGTCTTTATCTGTAGCAGTTTACAATCATTATAAGAGGATAATTCATGCTGAGGAGATGCCATTAGATAAAGGCGAAAATCAAGTCGAATTGCAAAAAAGCAATATAGTTATGTTTGGACCTACAGGTTCAGGTAAGACTTTGCTTGCACAGACCTTAGCCAAGCTTTTGGACGTACCATTTGCTATTGCTGATGCTACAGCACTTACGGAAGCGGGTTATGTCGGAGAAGATGTAGAGAATATCTTACTAAGACTAATGCAGGCTGCAGACTATGATATAGAAAAAGCTCAAAGAGGCATTATCTATGTGGATGAGATTGATAAGATTGCCAGAAAAAGTGATAATCCGTCTATAACAAGAGATGTATCAGGGGAGGGTGTTCAACAGGCTCTTTTGAAAATATTAGAAGGTACTGTTGCAAATGTTCCACCTCAGGGAGGGCGTAAACATCCACATCAGGAGTTCATTCAATTTGATACTACTAATGTGTTGTTCATATGTGGCGGAGCTTTTGCAGGGCTTGATAATGTTATAAGCAAGAGAATGGGAGAAAATACCATTGGATTCACATCAGGAATTAAATCAAAAGTTCTGGTGAATGATGATATTTTATCAAAAGTAGAACCGGAAGACTTGCTTCATTTCGGTTTAATCCCGGAATTCATAGGAAGACTTCCAGTAATTGTTCCTTTGAAAGAACTTGATGAAGAAGCCCTGGTAAATATAATGACAAAACCAAAGAATGCTATATTGAGACAGTATCAGCGTCTATTTGATATGGATGACATTAAACTCAAGGCTGATGATAATGCTCTTTCAGCTATTGCAAAGAAAGCTATGGAGAGAAAAACGGGAGCAAGAGGTCTTAGAAGTATTTTTGAAAATATTTTGAGAAATCAAATGTTCTTGCTTCCCTCTAGAACTGATGTTGCATACTGCGTAATTACAGAAAATGCTGTAATAAAGGGGGAAGAACCTAAAATTATAAAAAAGAGAAAGTCTCGCATAGATGAAAGTGGAGATAAGAGTATTGAAAAAAAGAAATCTAAGAGTACTTCAGATAAGAAATCGAAGAGTGCTGAATAATATAGAAAGGGGAAGCACATGCCAAATAAAGATGATACTAAACTAGTATTTCCTTGTATCGCATTAAGGGGTGTTACGGCTTTTCCCGGTACCATAACAACCTTTGATGTGGGCAGGGAAAAATCACTCCGGGCTCTTGATGAGGCTGTTGAAGGAAATAAACTTTTATATGTTGCAACTCAAAAAAATGATGAAATTCAAATTCCAACATTTAAGGACATGTATGAAATTGGTACATTAGTCCATGTAAAACAAGTGTTAAAGCTTCATGGAGATGTGGCAAGAGTATTGGTTGAGGGAGTAGCTCGTGCAAAAGTTGCAGATATTATTTCAGAAGATGAGTATCTTGCAGCGACTATTTACGAGCTCAAAACTGATGTTACAATGGAGGTTCTATCTATAGAAGAGAAAACCCTTCTGAGAATGGTTAGAAATCAGTTTATAGAGTATGCAGAAATATTTAGTCTAAAAGAGCCAGAAACTGCTAGGATGGTATTTACATCTGATAATCCTATATTCATAGTGGATTGCGTTGCTAATCAATTAGAAATCAGTTACACAAAAAAACAGCGAATTTTAGAAGAGAGTGATTTTGCCAAGAGAATTACAATGATGGCGGAGATTCTTTCGGAAGAGCTGGAAATTGCCAAGATGGAAAACCGTATTTCTCAAGATTTAAAAAAATCTATGGATGAAAATCAAAAGGAGTATGTCCTGAGAGAAAAAATGAAGGTCATCCAAAGCGAGCTTGGGATTGGCGATGAACTTGCGGAAAGTGAAAAATGGCTTAAAAAATTAGAAGAACTCTCTCTAGATGAAGCTATAGAAAAAAAAGTTAAGCGTGAGATTGATAAATATTCTAAGATGCCGCAGGCGGCACCGGAAAGCTCTGTCATTAGGAATTATGTTGAAACTATTTTAGAGCTTCCGTGGAACATCTCATCCGATGGGAATAGTGATATTTTAAAAGCTGAGAAAATTTTAAATAAAGATCATTACGGTCTTGAAAAAGTTAAAGAACGTATTTTAGAATATTTGGCGGTAATTCAGTTATCTAAGGGAATAAAAGGTCCGATTTTATGTTTAGTAGGCCCTCCGGGAGTAGGGAAGACTTCTATTGCCAGATCAATAGCATCAGCAACCGGAAGGGAATTTGTTAGAATGTCTCTTGGAGGCGTCAGGGATGAAGCAGAAATTAGAGGTCATAGAAGAACTTATATAGGTGCAATACCAGGAAGAATAATCACTTCTATTAAAGATGTTGGAACCAACAATCCTTTATTTCTTCTTGATGAAGTAGATAAAATAGGTGCGGATTTTAAGGGAGATCCCGCTGATGCACTTTTGGAAGTCCTTGATCCGGAGCAGAATAATACTTTTAAAGATCATTTTCTTGATGTACCCTTTGATTTATCAAAGATTATGTTTATAACAACCGCAAATGCTATCGATACAATTCCGAGACCGCTGCTTGATAGAATGGAAGTTATAGAGGTTTCAGGATATACGGAGGAAGAGAAGATAAAAATAGCCCAGAAGTATTTGATTCCAAAGAAATTAAAAGAACATGGATTGGAAAAGAATAATTTGAAAATTAGCAAAAAAGCTATTGCTGATTTAATTAACTATTATACGAGAGAATCTGGTGTCAGAAATCTAGAAAGAGAAATTTCTAGATTATGTAGAAAAGTTGCGAAAAAAGTTGTAATTGAATTGAATAAAAATTTAGAGAATCAAGAAATTAACAGTCTTGAATTTTCAATTAAACCATCGGATCTTGAAGAATACCTGGGAAAGAAAAAATTCCGCTTTGACATTATTTCGGATAAGGCTCAAGTGGGTGTTGCCACGGGGATGGCATGGACTGCTGTAGGTGGAGATACACTTTCTATTGAAACTTCAATTATAAAGGGGAATGGCAAATTACAGCTTACAGGTAACCTTGGGGATGTTATGCAGGAATCGGCAAAAGCTGCTGTTACTTACATAAGATCAATTGCAGATGAAATAAATTTGGATGAAATTTTCTACAAGGAAAAGGACATACATATTCATGTACCGGAGGGTGCAGTTCCAAAGGATGGACCTTCTGCGGGGGTCACTATGTTTACTTCAGTGGTGTCCGCTTTAACAGGAAAAGCTATAAGAAATGATGTTTCTATGACAGGAGAAATAACGCTCAGAGGAAAAATTCTTCCCGTAGGTGGTATTAAAGAAAAAGTATTAGCTGCTCATAGAGCAGGAATTAAAAAAATTCTCTTGCCTTATGATAATGAAAAAGATATAGAAGATATCCCGGAAAGCGTAAGAAGTAAATTAAACTTTGTTTTATTAAAAGAAGCAAAAGAGGCATTAAAAGAAGCTCTTGTTTAATATGTGAAGTTTGAAAATAGTGTAGAATTTTTAGGCTGTGAAATGGTGTATTTCCAGCCTAAATGTTTAACGCTAATAGGGAGTATAACCGGATGAATGAAGATATAAAAATTAAAAATTCAGATATAATTGCTGTTGCTGTTAAAGAAGAACAATATCCTCAAGTGGGGCCGATAGAAGTCGCCTTTGCCGGCCGTTCTAATGTTGGTAAATCATCGCTTTTGAACTTGCTTACAGGTAGAAGAAAACTTGCTAAAATAAGTGGAAGTCCGGGAAAAACCAGAACTATTAATTTTTATTCTTTAAATAATGATGAAATTAGGATAGTGGATTTGCCTGGGTATGGATATGCAAAGGTTTCAAAGACTGAAAGCGAAAAGTGGGGAGAGATGATGGAAGTATATTTAACAACTAGAGAATCTCTGGTTAAAGTGGTACAGCTTGTTGATATAAGACATAAGCCATCGGTTCAAGATGTACAAATGTATGAGTTTCTTAAATATTATGGATTAGATGGAATTGTTGTTGCAACTAAAGCTGATAAAATTTCAAGAAATCAATATGCAAAATCAGAAAAGCTTATTAGGCAAACCCTAGGAATGGATAAAAGTGATATAATATACCCAATATCATCATTAAATAAGACAGGACAGCAGCCCCTGATTAATGCTTTATTTGCGTTAAAAAAAGAAGACAATGAAATTATCGATAAAGAACTGGAGAGAAATAATGAAGATTGATGAAAATATAAAAGGAAAAATTTTATTTACGCAGGAACAAATATGGCAAAGAGCTAAGGAACTGGGTAAAGAAATATCTGAAGATTACCAAGGAGAAGAGGTGATTGTTCTAGGGACCTTAAAAGGAGCAGTTCTTTGGATGTCAGACATACTTAAAAATTTAACTGTTGATACGAAAATTGATTTCATTTCAGCTTCCAGCTATGGTTCAGGAACAACCAGCTCCGGAATAGTAAAAATAACAAAGGATATAGATATGGATTTATTTAATAAGAATGTCCTTATCCTTGAAGATATAATAGATACCGGAACAACATTAAAGTATTTGCGAGATTACATCGCAGAAAGAAATCCTAAGTCTGTTAAAATTTGCAGTCTTTTAGATAAACCTTCAAGAAGAAAAGCAGATGTTACAGGTGACTATATAGGATTTACGGTAGATGACTTATTTGTTATAGGATATGGCCTTGATTACGATCAAAAATATAGGAATCTCCCATATATAAGCTATTTAGAAGGATAGGGAATATAATATGAAGAAAGTCAACTACATAATTTCATATGTTCTGATTGTTTGCTTTCTGATCGCCCTTGTATGTGTATCATCCACCATAGCTTTACATCTGAAGTCTACATATGATTACCATTTTAATGATGGGGCAGCATTTAAAAAAATTAATTCTCCGGTGCCCGCAACTGAATTATCGTCTGGTGTGACAAAATATTTTGTGATGCCAACAAAAGATAAGTTTCAGATTTATGAAGTGAATGGCAAATATAAAGACCCAATTTTTAATATTAAAGAACAAAGGATCATGGAGAAAATAAAAAAAATTATAACTTTTGAATTGTTTGTCGGTGTTTTTTCAGCAGCGGCATTCTTTGCTTGTTATGTTTATATGTATAAAAAAGGATTTAAAGAGGCTATAAGGAACAGAATTAAGGCATCTATTTGTATTGGTTTTGTATTGATTATAATAAGGGTCATTATTATATCCATTAAATCCTTTAGGTACGGGTTATATAATTGGGCTATTGGAATTAATTTGGGGAAGAAGACATTGTTAATAGCAATATTTGGAGATCCATTCTTTAAGACTTATCTGCTATTTGCTAGTATGGGTGCATTAATGATTATTGGAATTACCCTATATATTAATCAAAAGCTGACTAAACCGGAAAGGATTTTTTATTAATGGAATATAAAGTTGATTACCATTTTCATTCAAACTTTTCCGATGGCAATTTAAAGCCTTTGGAACTGGTTAAATGGTATAAAGATAATGGCTATGATGAAATAGCACTTACAGATCATGATGGTATTGATGGGATTGCAGAGGCAAAAATTGCCGGGGAAGCTCTTGGGATACAGGTGATTTCAGGCATTGAGTTATCTACAAATTTGTACTGTGATTTTAAGAAAGAGCCTTTAGATGTACACCTTCTTGGCTATAGATTTGATGAAGATAATGATGCTCTGAACGCTAAATTAAAAGAACTTAGACAATTTAGAAAAAATCGAAACGATAAAATTTTGGAAAAACTAAAAGAAATGGGATATAATATAAGTCATGAGGATACTCTTGATAGACCTAAACAAACTTATGTTGGTAAGCCCAATATAGCTCGTGCTCTTCTAAAAAAAGGATATATAGAGAATATCCCGGAAGCTTTTGAGAAAGGAAAATTTCTTGAGTCCCCGGAAATCAAAAATATTAAGAAAGAAAAAATGACTACAGAAGAAGCTATAAAGTTAGTTAAAGGAGCTGGAGGAACTGCAGTAATTGCACATCCAATGGAAATTTTTGCCGAAGAAAGCTATTTTGTTACAAAAGAAGATTTCTTCAGTTGGTTTGAAGGTAAGTTAAAAGAACTAAAACGTGTTGGACTTGGTGGCATTGAGTGCTATCATCCATCGGCAGATGAGGAAGATTCAAGGATGTTGTTTGAAATTGCAGCTAGATTGAAAATGCATGTTACAAGAGGTTCTGACTACCACGGGATTGAATAATGATTGAACAATAACTATTGAAAATAATTTAAGTTGTGAAATATATGAAAATCTATTGAAGGAGAGTGTGAGATGAAAGTAGATTTTATTAAAGCTCCTATTGCCGCTGCAATAAGAACAGACAAAGATTTTAGTGCTGCACTTAGATCACAGGTTGATATGGTTTTTATGCTTCATGCAAGTATTATGACGGTTAGGCCTTGTGTAAAGGAAATTCATAGTGCAGGTAAAAAGGCATTTATTCACGTTGACTTTGCAGAAGGTATAGGGAAAGATAGAGCGGGTCTCGAATTTTTGGCAAAGCAGGGTGTTGACGGAATTCTAACCACAAGAACAGGAATAATTAAAATGGCGAAAGATCTGGGATTGATTACGGTTCAGAGATTTTTTGTGGTGGATTCTCATTCTGTGGGCACGTCTCTTGATTCTATAAGAATCGCTAAACCGGATATCATTGAAATAATGCCGGGGGTGGTTACAAAGAAAATTAAGGCATTTTCAGAAGTTGTCGATATGCCTATAATAGCCGGAGGTATTGTGGAGACAGTAGAAGAAGTAAATGCGGCTCTGGATGCAGGTGCAACGGTTGTGTCTACAGGAGAAGTTACACTCTGGGATGCGGAATTATAAGTGATGCGTATATGAACGCAGAAAGGAAATGATATGAAAATTAAGTTTTGCGGGGCAGCAGAAGGCGTTACGGGTTCATGTCATCTTTTGATAACCGATAAACATAAGATTCTTTTAGATTGTGGTCAATTCCAAGGTGGAAAGGCCCAGGATGAAATGAACTTTATGCCTTTTCCCTTTGCAGTAAATGATGTAGAGGCAGTAATTTTGAGTCATGCACATATAGATCATTGTGGTAGACTTCCGTTGCTTGTTAAGAGAGGGTTTAATGGGCCTATTTATACAACAAAGGCGACAGCAGATTTGCTTGAAGTAATGCTTAGAGACAGTGCATTTATCCACGAAAAAGAGGCTGAATGGAAGAACAAAAAAGCTGATAGACTTGGTCGCAAACATGAAGAGTCCCTGTATACCATAGAAGATGCGGAAGCAGCATTAAAACTTGTAAAGCCGGTATTGTATAATCAGCTTTTAGTTCTAAATGAGGATATGAAAATTGTATTTAATGATGCGGGACATATTCTTGGTTCAGCAATAGTTGAAGCTTGGGTAAGAGAAGAAGATGGAGAAAACAAAATAGTTTTTACAGGTGACCTGGGTATGACCAATAGACCTATTTTGCACGATCCGACCATTATAAAAAAGGCTGATTATGTAATAATTGAGGCAACTTACGGAAGTCGTAATCATCCTGCCAATGCCACATCCATATCATCCCTTTTAGATATTGTTTTAAAAACGACTAAAAGAGGTGGAAGCGTTATTATTCCATCTTTTGCAGTAGGCAGAACTCAAGAACTCATATACGAATTTAACAAGTTCTTTCAAGGTGAGAGTGAAATTCAGCGTCAATTAGCGGATATTAAAGTGTATGTGGATAGTCCTATGGCTAACATGGCAACTGAAGTTTTTAGAAATAATGCTCAGGTTTTTGATGATGAGACAAAGGCATTTATTCTAAAAGGAGATAATCCGTTAGATTTTCCAAACTTAAGGTTTACTCGTTCTACAGCAGATTCAATGGCACTCAATAATAATCACAATCCCAAAGTCATTATTTCTGCAAGTGGAATGTGCGAAGCAGGAAGAATCAGACATCACTTAAAGCATGGTCTTTGGGATAGCAGAAATAGTGTTGTTTTTGTTGGGTATCAGGCAGAGGGTACTTTAGGTAGACGTCTTGTTGAAGGTGTCAGTGAAGTAAGTATTATGGGCGAACCTATCAAAGTCGGAGCAGAAATTCATAATTTAGAAGGCTTTTCGGGGCATGCGGATCAGAATGGACTTTTACATTGGGTCTCCGGATTAGAGGCTGCACCTAAAAAGATGTTCATTGTCCATGGAGAGGAAGAATCAAAACGGGTTTTCTCTAATTTGATTAATGATAAATTCGGCTATGAAACTATAGTGGTTAAAGGCATATCGGAATATGAGTTAGAAAAAGGCGAAATTTTGAATGTTAATCAAGAGGATTCAATTGTTATGGCCGACAAAGAAGAAGTGGATGTCTTGAAAAGTCAGTTAGCACAGATTCAAAAGGATCTTAATACTATATTAGAGAATACGGATAAGGCCATGAGTGGTGAAATATCTGCAAAAAAAGCAAATGAAATCAATAATTTTACACAAGAACTAAAAAAACTAGCACTAAATTTAGGCGCACAGATTTCTCTTGTTGATAGGGCAGATAGTGAAAGTCTGTTTTATGGACCACAACATGAATAAAATATTTATATCGAAAGCACATGGCTATCAATTACCAGGATTGATAGCCATGTGTGCATTGTTTTGGGGGTTCTCATTTTTTGCAACAAGAGTTGCTCTAGGAAACGGAATCAGTGAGATTGAATTATTAAGCTTAAGATGGGGAATAGCCGCAATTATTTTTGTTACATTATATTTATTAGGCGTACTTCACATTAATTTAAAATGGAAAAAAACAAGAGAAGCAATACTGGTATCAATGTTTCAACCTTGTTTTTACTCTATATTCGAGACGTGGGGAATAGGTGAAACTTCTACGTCAGAATCATCCTTGTTTATAGCTACTATTCCTCTGATGGTATTGATTACCGGAAGAGTTTTCTTCAAACATAAATTCAGTAGAAAGACAACTTTTGCGATAACTCTTGCTTTGCTTGGTGTGGGTATAGCCATAGCTTTCGCAGAGGACTTTTCTTTTGGCGGTAAATATTTTGGCTACATGATATTACTTGTGGCGGTTCTATTAGGAGCACTGTACTGTCATGCCAGTGCAAGAGCATCTGAAAATTTTACTTCTATGGAGATGACATTCGTTATGTCTGTGTCTGGGGGGATATTTTTTAATGTAATAAATGTTGCAATGGGAAATGGTGTGCATGGAATAATTGTTGCTGCCGGAAATGGGAAAGTGTTATTATCGGTTATTTTTTTGGGCGTATGCTGTTCTTCTATATGTTATATCATTTTTAATTATGTATTAAGCAAGATGAATACGGCAACAGCTTCAAATGTTATTTCAAATTCTACTACTACAGTTGGAGTTTTATCAGGAGCTCTATTTTCAGGAGACTCATTTGGCTGGTATACAGTGATAGGATTATCAATGACTATAGTGGGAATCTGGATTGCATCAAATGAAAATAAATTGTAATTAATTTTTAAAATATATCGAAATAGTATGTAGAAGTCAGGATTTTGTTAAAATATCAAATCCTGACTTTTTTATATCAAAAAATAACATTAATTACAATTATATCTTACAAAATATGGGAAAAGTGCTAAGGTAACGATACAAAAAAATTTCAAAAATAAGAAAGGAGAAATTTAAAGTGGCAAGAGAATGGCAACAAAGAAAACAAAGAGAATATGTTATGCCTGACGAAGTTTATTATCAAACTCTTTGGGCAGTTAGGGATTTGGGAAGGATGGAAGGAAAATTGCTTGTAATGGAAAGCTGTGGAGATTACGATACCATGGAGAATATTTCAATTAAAGCCAGAGTTTCAAGCATCAAACAAGCCCTTGAGGAGGTGCCATTACCTTATAGGGATCCTATACTAAATAATATTATAAATCGATATACAGGAAGTGAATTTCCAAACAATATGTATAAACTGTGGAAACAGAAGTTCCTCTATAATGTTGCAAAAAATTTATCAATAATGTAGAAATAGATTATTTTTATAAGGAGAAATTAATCGGAGTAAATGAAAAAAAAGAGATGGATTAAGAAGATAGGAGTTATCGCAGTTGTTGCTGTAATAGTAACAGCAGGTGTAACAGGGAGTTTTGCCATTGAAAATGATTCAAATAGCATTAGAAATTATGTAGTTGATATGAATAAAAAGGGTTCATTAACAATACATAAATATGATTATACAGCTATAGCAGAAGATGGAATCGACATTACATCCTTTAAAAATGACTGGCAAAAGGATAGTAATGCTGAAACTAATTTGTCAAGATATGCAATTCAAGGAGTAGAATTTAGTTATATTAAGGTTGCTGATATAATTCAAAATAATAGACAAAATCATACAGTAAAGTTGGAGTATGATCTTGATTCCAATTTAGCTAAGATAATGGGATTAAATTCAAAAAAATATTATGATAGCAGTGAACTTAATAAAGCGTTGGATGAAGTTTTGAGAGGAGAGATAGAGAAAAATACAAAAGCAAAAAATCAATTTGAAAGATATGTTTCAAATTCAAAAATGAGAAAGATGCCTTTGACAGATAATCAAGGCAAAACAAAAATGGATGAAATGGACTTAGGTTTATACCTCGTTGTTGAGACCAATGTGCCGGCTAATATACATAGTACGGTTCCCCCTTTTTTTGTATCAGTTCCAACTACGGTAAAAAATGGTGAGAATTGGTTTTATGATATTTATGCATATCCTAAAAATGAGAGTAATATACCAACTTTAGACAAAAAAGTTAGACAGAGAGATGATGCGAAAATAAATAAAAAATATGAATATAAAGATACAACGACTGTTTCTACAGGAGATGATGCTGAATATATAATTTTGAGTAAACTTCCTAAGATTACTAGCGAAGCGACATATATTACACAGTATGCATTTAAAGATATTTCTGAAAAAGGACTTAAATATAATAAGGATGCAGAAATTTATTTCTATGCCGGGAAGAAGGATGCATATTCAAATAACAGAGACAAATCTGTGTTAAAGCTGAATAGTAGTGATTTTAAACAGAATTATTTTGATAGTTCTATGACAATATCTATTACAAAAGATGGAATGAAAAAAATTAATAACAAAATGAGTGAAATGTATATGGTTATTTCTTATTCTATGAATGTTACATCAACTCCCCAAATAGTCCTTGGGGACAAAGGAAATACTAATAACGTAAGACTTGAGTGGAGAAGAACTTCCTATGAACATTATGATAAGCTACATGCTAGAGCTAGGGTATTTTCATATGGAGTTGACTTGACTAAGGAATTTAAAAAATCCGGGAAATTAAATTTTGACTATAACAAAGTCAAATTTATAATAAAAAACATTACAGATGGACATTATCTGACTAATTATTTAGAAGGAGATGGAAGATATTATGTTACTGACAATAAAAAATATACTATGAAGAACCACGCAGGAATTTTTCAGGCAAATAAAGATGGCAAATTATATGTATATGGTCTTGAAGCGGATGATTACGAAATTATGGAAATCCATACATCTGAGAATTATCAATTATTAAAAAAACCAATAAGACTTTCAATAAAAGAAACAAAAGATGAATTTACATCAACTGTAACAACCCACTATGATTTGGAAGATCAAAGATTAAATGAAAAAAATACTGCATTAGAAGCTAATATATATAGCAATGCTATAGAAGTTTCTCAAGATAGAGCGACTGCAACGGTCAATGGGCAATCCGTTGATATGATAGATGATGGTAACTTAAAAAGTAGCAATGCATTTGTACCTATGAGAGTGGTGAATATACCTAATTTGACGCCACCACTGACGGGAGATAAAGGAGGAATTATATTTACATGTGTAGGAATATTTTTCTTATTGGCAGCAACTATTACAATCAAAATTAAACATAAATTTCAGAACAATAATTCGGAGAATAGATGCGAAATAGGATAATCAGAATGTTTATATTTGCTCTTATCATCTTAGGAATAGGGCTTATAGTATATCCGGAAATTACATTTTGGTACTATAACAAAAATGCTGAATCTATAGTTGAAACACAAGAAAAAAATATAAAAAAATTAGATAAAGACGAAGTTTTAAATGAATTTAATAAAGCAAAATCTTATAATAGTTTTCTGTCTGACGGGAACAATTTAAATATTAGTGGAGATAAAAATGCATTTGAAACTTATGAGAGTTGTTTAAATTTGGATGGTAATGGAGTGATGGGAGTTATAGATATTCCTAAAATACATGTACATCTTCCGATTTTTCATGGTACTAGCAGGACTGTTTTGGAAATGGGAGCCGGGCATATGGAGAATACTGAACTTCCAATTGGTGAAAAAAATAGCCATTCTATAATTACTGCTCATACAGGACATCCAAGGAAGAAATTGTTCACTGATCTAATTAAACTTAAGAAGAAAGACTATTTTTATTTAACTGTACTTGGAAAGAAATTTGCCTATCAAGTTGTTGATATGAAGATAATCGTCCCGGATAATATTAATATGGAAAATACCACTAATAATGAAGCTGCTGTAACACTTTTAACTTGCTATCCATATGGGGTTAATACTCATAGATTAATTGTTAAAGGAAGAAAGGTACCATTTTATTATATTAGGAATAATGAATCTAAATTCAAATTACATATGCAGCAGTATTTTGTCCCAGGAGTATTTGGATTAATTATAACAATAGTATATATATGGAGAAAGAGGAAATGTTAAAAATATAAGGATTATAAAATGAAAACGATAAAATTTAAATTTTTAAACAGGTATACAACTACAATAATAATTATGTTTGTGATCATAGGTATTATTATGTCTAGTTTAATCACTAAAAAAGAAGTGAATGCCTTAAGTGATACCATAACGGGCGAATGTTATGTAAAAATGATAAAATTTGGATTATTTACAGGAAACCCAACGGAATTTGAAGTAATAATGCCTGATGGGAAGGTAATTAGGGGATTTTGTATAGATCATAATTTAGCGGTAAGACAAGATGGTTACTATAAATTTACCGGTAAAATAAATGATAGTGGGACATATGATATTACAGTAGAGTCCGGAGGAATAGCACCATGGTCAGAAGTACATGATAAACAAAAACCATACGTTATACCGAGTAATATTGGAAAGCCACACTTGACTCAAAGAGTAGGAGGGTTTACGTGGATGCCAGTGGTACCGGGACACATAAATTTAGAAAAGCAATCAAATAATAGAAGCTTAACGGATGGAAATAGATGCTATAGTTTAGAGGGTGCAATTTATGGCATATATTCAGATGAAAATGCTACTATTCAAATAGATACAATTAAAACAGATACCAAAGGTAAAGCTAGGTCAAAAGATTTGGAACCCGGGAAAAAATATTATGTAAAAGAAATCACACCTTCCAAGGGATATAAATTAGATGACAAGGTTTATTCAGTATATGTCAGCGATGGAGCAGAAGTAAAGGTAGTTTCGGAAGAATCACCTAAGTATGACCTAGGTATAGAGATTACAAAATTATGGACAGGTGAAAAAACATCTACGATGCTTGGATTAGAGGGAACGGAATTTACAGTTAAGTATTATGACGGATTTTACAATGAAGATAATTTGCCGGAACATCCAACAAGAAGTTGGGTCCTTGAAGTGAAAAAGATAGGAGAGATATACTGTACAGGTTTAAGCGATAAGCACAAGATTGCCGGAGATATTTTGTATACTGATTCGGAAGGAAAAGCAATACTACCATTAGGAACTGTATCAATTCAAGAAACAAAGCCTGCATTTGGCTATACCCTAAATGGAATTTTAAAAGACTCTACCGGGCGAGAAATTTCTACGAGAGAAAAATATATTACATATATAAAAAGTGATCAGGATTACATTAATTTAAATGGACTGAAAAAATTTTCTGCAAGCAATGTACCTGATTTATGCGGCATTGAAATAAAAAAACTTAAGGAAGACAATAAATCACCGATAATGGGTGCAAAGTTTATGGTTAAGAATAGCAAAGGAGAGATAGTAAAAACTGTAGAAACTGGAAGTGATGGGATTGCAAGATTAGATAATATATATCCGGATCAATATACAATAACGGAAATTAAAACTAAAACGGGATATCAATTGCTATCTAAACCAATTATAATTAATCTACCAAGCAAATATAGCAAAACAGAATTGGAAAAATTATCTTTAGATATAAAAGATGCAAAATATAATAATGGGAGATATGGAGATAGTATGTATTATGTCAATAAAATTATGCTGACTGTAGTTAACACAAAAATACTCAAGGCCCCTTCTACAGGTGGAGTTGGGAGATTCAATTACGAATACATAGGAATATTACTTATATTATTTTCATGTTATGTAGCTTATATCCAAATAAAGAAGGGTGGTAAAAATAAATAGAGTCAAACCCTAAAATTTTTAAATATAAAAAATGGAAGTAAATTCAAGTTTGTTTGCAAAATACTTTATCTAGTAAAAGTGTAAAAAATTTATTTTCTTCCATTTTTTAATTTAATTGTGAATAAATTTTGAATATTTTCTTGTTGACATAGTGTAAAAGATATGTTATTATTTTCTTCGGCTTGAATAAGCAGAGACTCGTATAAATATGAGTGCTATAAGTAGAAATCGAAATTGTAAAAACTTTTAAAAAAGTTCTTGACAAAAGATGTGATTCGCTGTAAAATATACAAGCACGTTGAATGTATGAGGGCGCATAGCTCAGCTGGGAGAGCACCTGCCTTACAAGCAGGGGGTCATAGGTTCGAGCCCTATTGCGCCCACCATAATCAGGATGGCCTGGTAGTTCAGTTGGTTAGAATGCCAGCCTGTCACGCTGGAGGTCGACGGTTCGAGCCCGTTCCAGGTCGCCATTTTTAAAAAACACGTTATGCTGGCGTGGCTCAACGGTAGAGCAGCTGATTTGTAATCAGCAGGTTGGGGGTTCGATTCCCTCCGCCAGCTCCATAACTCCAATAGAGTGGAGAAGGTTAGATTTGAAATTTATTACGAGGGATTCCCGAGTGGCCAAAGGGGGCGGACTGTAAATCCGTTAGCTGAGCTTTCGATGGTTCGAATCCATCTCCCTCGACCAATTTAATATTTGTGCGGAAGTGGCTCAGGGGTAGAGCATCGCCTTGCCAAGGCGAGGGTCGCGAGTTCGAATCTCGTCTTCCGCTCCAGTTATGCGGATGTAGTTCAATGGTAGAACCTCAGCCTTCCAAGCTGATGGCGTGAGTTCGATTCTCATCATCCGCTCCATTTTTTCAAATTTAGCCTTGAAAATGTGGGCTCATAGCTCAGTTGGATAGAGCAACGGCCTTCTAAGCCGTGTGTCTGGGGTTCGAATCCCTATGGGCTCACCATTTTTATTGTCTGCTATTGGGGTATAGCCAAGTGGTAAGGCAACGGACTTTGACTCCGTCATTCGTAGGTTCGAGTCCTGCTACCCCAGCCATGAGATCCATTAGCTCAGTCGGTAGAGCACTTGACTTTTAATCAAGGTGTCCGGAGTTCGAATCTCCGATGGATCACCAATTTATTTGTTGTTTTGATCAGTGGAGAGGTATCGAAGTGGTCATAACGAGGCGGTCTTGAAAACCGTTTGGGTGCAAGCCCACGTGGGTTCGAATCCCACCCTCTCCGCCATTAATTAGATGTTTGAATAGTTTATTAAAAGTTTAAATTCAGCTTGGAGAAGTACTCAAGAGGCTGAAGAGGACGGTTTGCTAAACCGTTAGGGTTCGTTATTTGGGCCGCATGGGTTCGAATCCCATCTTCTCCGCCATATAGGGGTATAGCTCAGTTGGTAGAGCAGTGGTCTCCAAAACCACGTGCCGTGGGTTCGAATCCTACTGCCCCTGCCAATTCTAAAATTTAATCTTTTGCTTCGGGGTGTAGCGCAGTTTGGTAGCGCAACTGGTTTGGGACCAGTGGGCCGCGGGTTCAAATCCTGCCACCCCGACCATTTTTTAAGAGTGAATTTGGGCCATTAGCTCAGTTGGTCAGAGCGTCCGGCTCATAACCGGCAGGTCCTGGGTTCAAGTCCCCGATGGCCCACCATTTTGCCCAGATAGCTCAGTAGGTAGAGCAGAGGACTGAAAATCCTCGTGTCCTTGGTTCAATTCCGAGTCTGGGCACCATTAGGAGAACACCGAGGTTAACTTGGTGTTTTTTTATTACTTTAAATTGTATTAACTATATATGTACGGATGTAATAAGCATGATTGTAAGTTTTACATAGATTTTATTGTATTTTATATAAGTTGATTTATAAGAAAGGCATGTGATGGGAGATAATTTATTAAAAGAAGATAATGGAAGCATATATGAATCAAGAGATATTACTGATTCAGAATTTGATTTATTTGTCAAAAATCATGAGCATGGAGATATTTGTCAACTATCTACGTGGGCTAAAGTTAAGAGTCCTCAGTGGTACAATAGAAAAGTAGCAATTTACAAAGGTGATATTTTAGTTGGAGTTGCATCCCTTTTGTTTAGAAAAATACCCAAAACTTCTTGGACATTATGTTATTCTCCTCGAGGTTTTGTAATGGACTATAGTGACGCTGAAATTGTAGGAGCTATGATTAATGCTGTAAAAGAAGTTGCAAAAGAAGAAAATTCATTTGAAATTAAAATTGATCCTAGCGTATCGATATATTCTAATTCTAATACTGTTGATATACTAGGGAGATATGGCTTTATACATTCAGGATTTAAAATGGGTATAGAGGGTGCCCAGCCAAGATATACAATGTATACAGATATATCTGATGATTTAGAAACCGTAAAGAGTTCTTTTTCGTCTATGGCTAAACGTCGCATAAATAACGCACTTAAAAATCCAATTACATGTAGGGAGTATGACAGAAGTTATCTACCTGTATTTGCAGATTTGATGATGATAACAGGTGAACGGGATAATTTTGACACTAGAGATATAAGCTATTTTAATAAAATATTTGACAACCTGGGACCAAATGGCGATGCAAGACTTTTTCTTACATCTACAACTTACAACGATATACTTTCAAAAAAAGAATCTGAAAAAAATGCATTGAATAAGGAGATAAATAATTTAAATAAAAAATTATACAGAATAAATCAAGAAACAGATGATAAGAAATTTCATTTACAGAAAGATATTTATGGGAAAATACAAAAACTGGAAAAAGTAAACGAAGATATTGTTCTTATTAAAGATAAGATAGACTCTGGTGAAGATCCTGAAAAATCAATATATTTGTCAGGCGCAATTTTAGCGTTTTGTGGTCCAATAGCATATTATTTATATGGAGCATCTTCTAATGAATATAGAGATCTTTATCCTAACTATTTAATGCAATGGACAATGATGAAGGCTTCTAAGGCAAAAGGATGTAGATTTTATGATTTTGGAGCAGTTAGTGGATATACAGAGCAAGAAGATTTAAAATATGATCATATGGCAGGATTGTATGAATTTAAGCGACTATTTGGAACAAAGATGTATGAAAGAGTAGGCGAGTTTAATTTAGTTTTAAAGCCAGGTATTGAAAAAATATTTAAATTTGCCATGAAGGTAAGGCTTGCACTTATAAAGTTTAAGAAACGATAAAATTTGTCAAATATACATTGCTAAATTTGATAGAGTTTTCAGGTAAATTTGTAATGCAATTAGAGGAGGATATATGGCACAGCTATATTTTAGATACAGCACAATGAATGCTGGCAAATCGATAGAGCTAATTAAAGTAGCTTATAATTATGAAGAAAGAGGTAAAAAGGTCCTTACACTTGTGCCTTCTGCAGATAACAGATATGGAACAGGAGTTATTACATCTCGAATAGGTATTCAGAGACAAGCAACTATGGTCTCTAATGATACAAATATTTTGGAAGTATTTATGAGAGAGCGAGAAAAAGCTGATATTGATTGTGTTTTAATCGATGAGTGTCAATTTTTGAAGAAACACCATGTGCAGGAACTTGTTGAAATTGTAGACAGTTTTAATGTACCGGTATTGGCGTATGGATTAAAGAATGATTTTCGAAACGAAATGTTCGAAGGATCTTACTATTTGCTTATATACGCAGATAAAATTGAAGAAATAAAAACCATTTGTTGGTGTGGTAGAAAAGCAACTATGGTTGCCAGAATTGTTGACGGGGAGATTGTTAAAAAAGGTGATCAAGTTGTCATTGGAGGTAATGACATGTACGTTTCCCTCTGTCGAAAGCATTATAATGATGGAAGATTTAAACCGGATAGATAGATGCATAGGATAAAACGTGTTGATAAGGTACACATATACTATATACTTAAAAAGCTTATTGAAAACTATTTAATTATATAGTATAGTGAAAATGAAGTAATCTGCTGTTTCGGGGGAGTGGATTATAGTAAATAATATATAAGTTAAATGCACATATGAGCCTATAAAAGTTGGCCTTCTATGGTATTTTTATTTTACCGTAGAAGGCTATTTTCATTTATTATTTTACAGACTTTTTGTCATCGGATTTTTAATTCTTTTATTTTCTTTTCTAATAAGTTGTTTGAAAATTTTTCTTGTTTTTTTCATTGGTACATCTGAAATAAAATGAGTAATTGCAGCGTTGCCAATTGCCTTTGTTCCTGTCATTGCGATTGCTGAGCTAATGGCTGAGCCGGCAAATGGAAGTACATTAGCAATTTTTGAGATCTGTTGAGCAATGCCTCTAAAGATTATTCCGGCACCTGCAACACCACCAAGACTTATAATAAATTCTAGCCCGGTTTTAACATTTATATTTCTACCGCTTAATCTTGCAATCATAGCAACCATAAGAGATTGAAGAGTTATAAGCACATAAAGGTCCGCAATAGGAATAGGGGACAAGGCAATTACTGCTGCCATTCCTGAAAATAAATTTACAAGACGTTTAGAAATATTAGATAAAACTTCATCTAATTTAAAGGTCATTTTAAAACCCATCCGTGCATCCGAATCATTAATCATTTTTTCTATCGAAGATCTTAAGGTATTCAAGTTATATGAACTTAGAGCAGAAAATGGTACAACATCACCGATAAGAGATCCATGTGATAAAATAACTTTTTTATAGTAGTTAATTGCATCCCTAATATTATTTTTGTCAGTGGTAATTGATAAGGCAAGATCAAGCTTTTCTTTGGTTCCATCCATTAGGTCATGATATAAATTGTTTGACTGCCCATCTGCTTTTGTTAGAACAACTAAAACCGGCAATGAATGAGCCAAATTTTCATTTACAGCTGCTAAATAGCTAATCTCTGTATCTATATTTTTTCTATCACCAGAGTCGATAGTTAGTATGCCGATATCAGCATAAAAATTAACTCCCTGATTTACTTTTTTAGTGCGAATATCCTCTGAATCATTATCAGAGAAACCTGTAGTTTCTAAAACTTCTATTGCAATTTCTTTACCGGAAATTGAATTATAAATAGTCATATCTTGACTAAGTTTAAGATTACTAAATATCATATCATCGACGGAAGAGCCGGATAAAGCACTAATCAATGTAGTTTTTCCTGATCCAGGTTTTCCAACAATGAGTATTCTAGGGGGTCTATGGGAATTAATGGAATCCATCAACCTTTCCAATTCTTCATCTTCACCCAAGTGTTTTTTTAATAATGTCTTCGTTGAAGATGGTATAAAAAAGGGTAAATCGTCCAGAATTTCTTCCAGCTTAGAATAGTAATTTTGAACGTTTTGTAGTCTGTCTATTATAATTTTTTTATCGTTTTTCATATTTCTCTCCTTTTCTATAATAACAAATTTTTACCCTCAAAATGCTTTTTTAAAAGAATGATGTTTTCGATTGAGCATTGATAAATTTAAATTTTATAATTATATAAACAGGTAAGATTAGCTTTATAAATGCATTATATCATATAGTATATTTCTCATACACAAATAAATATAATTATTGTGTAAATTAAAAATCTAAACTCGTAATAGATATTTAAATGTTTATTTGATATAATTTAAACAATATTATAAACATTTTGAAGAACAAGGAGGTCGAAATGTATAAAAGAAATAAGCTGCTAGCAATTGTTGTTGTTATTGCTATGATCATGACATCATCTAGCATTATATCTTTTGGAGAATCTGAAGGTACAACTTTTGATTCTTTAAATGTAACTAAGGATAACGCAATTATTTTGTACACTAATGATGTTCATGGTGGAGTAAGTTCAAATGTCTTCTACACAGGGAATGATAAATCTTTAGGGTATGCAGGTTTGGCGGCATTAAAGGAGAAGGCAAAGAGAATTGCTGCAGGAGTTCTTCTTGTAGACAATGGAGATTCTATCCAGGGTTCTGTACCAAATACAATGAGTGAAGGTAAGAGATCAATAGAGCTTATGAAACAAGTAGGATATGATATTCTTATACCGGGAAATCACGAATTCGATTGGGGAATAGATAATTTTTTGAAAAATATTAAAGGGACAAATCTTAATTATATTTGTGCTAATTTTACTCATATGGATGGTAAGAGAGCTTTTGATAAACCATATGACATCAGAACTTTTAATATATCTGGAAAAGACTACAAAGTTGGCTTTATAGGAATTGATACACCGGAATCAATATCTAAGGGTACTCCTAAGTACTTCCAAGATAAAGACGGTAAGTTTATTTACTCTTTTAATGCAGAGAAAAATGAGGAATTATATGAACTTATTCAGCAAAATATCAATGCCGCAAAAGATGCAGGAGCTTAGTTTTTTGTAATCATGGGGCATATGGGTGATGCAAGTGGTACACCGGGTTGGTATTCCGGCGATGTAATGGCTAACACTAGTGGGGCAGATGTATTCTTAGATGGTCATGCTCACAGTGTAATCCCTTCTAAACTAGTTAAAAATTCTGAAGGTAAGGATGTAATTCTAACATCAACAGGAAGCAAGCTTTCCAATATTGGAGTTTTGAAGTTATCTGTAAAAGATGGAAAGCTTATGGGTGAAACTGCTTTGATAGATAGAATAACAGATGATGAAAAATCGTCTTATGAATATAAGAGACTCGAGAATGCAGTTAATGCAGAATTTGAAAAATATAAGTATTTAGAAAAAAATTTAGGTAAAACTGAATTCCCGCTAGTAATTAAAGATCCTTCAAATGGAAAAAGAATAATTAGAAATTCAAATACTAATTTAGGCGATTTCCTAACAGATGGATACCTGTGGTATGCGGAAAATGATCCGGAAGGTAAAGGCTTTGTTAAAGCTGATTTAGCTATTTTAAATGGAGGATCTATCCGTGCGGATATTTCCGGGAAGGACATAAATTACTTGAATATTTTAACGGTGTTTCCCTGGAATACGAGGATTGCTGAAATTAAAGTAAAAGGACAGACTATTGTGGACGCTCTAGAAATGGGAGCGAGATTAAGTCCTGAAGAAAATGGAGGCTTCCTTCATGGCAGTAATCTAACTTATGAAATTAATCAGTCTGTTAAATCTAATGTTGTTCTTGATAGTAAAAAGATGTTTGTAAAAGTTAATGGTGACTATAAAAAAGGTGGTTATAGAGTTCAAAATGTAAAAATTGGTGGAATACCGGTTGATTTAAACAAAGAATATAATATGGTTATCAATGCTTATTACTATAAGAACTTTGGCGATGGAATGAGTATGTTTCAGAATGTTAAAGCCATAGTGGATGATGATACTGTAATTGATATCAATGTAATTTCCGCATATTTAGAAAGAGGTCTTAACGGCAAGGTACCGGAAAAATATAGAAATCCATATGGAGAAAATAGAATAAATTTTGTCGCTGATTCAGCGAGAACTGAAAATAACACAAAGGAAACAAAAATTATAAAAGATAAAAATTATAAAAGACAAAGATTTAAAAGATAAAGCTGTTAATACGGGTGATTCAGGCGAACTGTATATACGCAATAATTGTTATGGCAGCAGTCGGTTCGGTTATAATTTTAAGACGGGAAGGTTTAAAATAGCTCTGCCTTGACATTTGTAGATATTTATGATACCATAAACAAGTAATTTAGAGTTTTTAGAAAGAGTGGGGAAGCCCACTCTTTCAGTTTTGTAGAGGTTAAGAATGTCAAGGAAAATTGAAAACTTAGTCGTTAATCTACTAAATGATTATTTAAAAGGTGAGGATTTAACTCTTTGGGATTTTACAATGAACAAAGAAGGTAGGAATCATGTTCTTCGTATTTTTATTGATAAGGAAGAAGGATATATTGGCACAGATGATTGTGAAAAAGTAAGTAAATATTTAAGTAAAATGCTAGATGCTTACGAAGCTGAAATGCCATCATCATATTACTTAGAAGTTTCTTCTCCGGGGATGGATAGAGAGTTAAAAACTCAGGAGCAACTGGATAAATATATTGGGCAAATGGTTGACATTAAATTATACAGTGGTATAGATGGAATGAAGGTATTCCAAGGGAAACTAGAGGGAGCGACACCGGCAGAAATCAAGTTATTGGCTTTTATTCCCGAAAATAAGACCATTAAAGAAGTTCCTTATACTTTTAAAAAAGACAAAATTGCTAAAATTAATTTGGCTGTAATATTTTAAAGGAGGTTGGAATGAACGCAGAGTTTATCGAAGCGCTGAATACTCTGGAAAAAGACAGAGGAATTCCAAAAGAAATTTTACTAGATACTATTGAAAATGCAGTACTGGCAGCTTATAAGAAAAACTACGGCACATCTCAAAATGTAAGAGTTGTTATAGATCCGGATCTAGGCGAACTCATGGTATTAATGAGGAGAGACATTGTAGAAAATGTTGTAGATGATACAGTAGAGATGTCATTAGAAGAGGCACATGAGATTGATCCGAGGTATCAAATCGGTGATGGTATTGAATACCAAGTAATGCCAAAGGATTTCGGTCGTATCGCAGCTCAGACGGCAAAACAAGTTGTTGTCCAGAGAATTAGAGAGAAAGAAAGAGAAATGGTATACGAGAGGTATATTTCTGCAGAAGGACAAATTATTACCGGAAGAGTTCACAGAAAAGCAGGAAGGACAATCTTTGTAAGCTTAGATGGTACGGAAGGTGTTTTGCCGGCAGCAGAACAAATGCCAGGTGAAAACTTTCAAGTTAATGATATAGTAAAAGCATACGTAATTGAAGTTAGAAAGACATACAAAGGTCCACAGGTTTACTTATCAAGATCTCATCCGGGATTTATAAGACGTCTATTTGAAATTGAAATTCCTGAGATTGAAGATGGAACCGTAAGGATTGTGAATATAGCAAGGGAAGCAGGATCAAGAACAAAACTAACTGTTGCTACAGATTATGAAAATGTAGATCCGATAGGTGCATGTGTAGGCAATCGTGGCTTAAGAGTACAGCAGATTGCTGATGAAATTCATGGAGAAAAAATAGATATTATTGAATGGAGTGAAAATCCGGAAATTTTGATTGCTAATGTACTCAGTCCGGCGAAGGTATCAAAAGTTATAATTAACGATTTAGATGAATGTACTGCAACTGTTGTAGTGCCGGACTACCAACTTTCCCTAGCAATCGGTAAAGAGGGTCAGAATGTAAGACTTGCAGCACGAGTGAGTGGATGGAAAATAGATATTAAGAGTGAAACACAGTATGAATCATTCGATGAAGATCTCAATCAAGAATTTGTTGAGCTGGATATAGATGATGAAGACTAATTTACCACAGAGAAAGTGCATTGGTTGTCAAAAAAGTTTTGACCAAAGCAGTCTTTTGCGCATATCATACTTTAACGGTGAACTTAACTTAGATAAAGGCTCTAAGAGCAACGGCCGAGGGGTTTATTTGTGCAAAGATATAAACTGTATTAAGATTGCTTTTAAGAAAAAGGCATTTAATCGCAACTTTAAAACTGCTTTAGATCAAAAAATGCTGGATAAGTTAGAAAAAAATATAATAAATGCCATAGAAAAATAGGAGAAACTGAAATAGATAATACAATTATGAATGAAAACAAAGTATACAAATACTTGGGTTTTGCAGCGAGAGCGAGAAGTTTGGCTGTCGGTGCAACAGCTGTGCAACAATTAATAAGGAAGAAGAAAGCAAAGCTGGTTATAATTGGCGAAGAGGTAGGTGAGAATACTAAAAAGAAACTCATTCCTATTTGCGAAAACTATGATGTTAAATTTATAATCTATGGCAGCTGTGACATGCTTAGCCATGCTACAGGTAAGGTAGATAAAGGAATTTTTGCTCTAGAAGATGAAAACTTGTCTAGAGCCATTATAGAAGAAATTGATAAATCAATTTAGAAAGGGAGGAGTACTAATGACCTTAAAAGTCCATCAGTTAGCAAAAGAGATGGGAATTACAAGCAAAGAGCTGACTCAAAAGGCACAGGATATAGGTATACCTGTTAAAAATCATATGAGCAGTCTTAGCGAATCAGATGTGGAAAGGTTAAAGGGAGACCACCAGGATATTAAAGTTAGAGAAGAACGTAAAGAGAATGGATCCGATTCAAGTGTTCATAAACCAAAACCACCAATTAACAGACCAATAATAGATACTGCGTTTTTAGATGCAAGAAGCAAAGGAAAAAATGAGAATAGTAATAGTGTGGAAGCTAAGGAAAAAGGCGATACAGAAAGATCTGAGCATTTAGAACTAAAGTCAATTGGTAAGGATGTTAGTAAATTAGAACCATCTGGAAAAAAAGTTGATAGTTCTAAATCTAATCAATCCAATGAAAAAATAGTTGTTTCTGATTCTGTCTCGGCAAATAAAAATGATATTAATTTATCTAAATCAGATCAACATAATCATGATAATAGACCTATGAGGGATAATCGTCCAAGAAGAGATGATAGACCTATGAGGGATGATCGTCCAAGAAGAGATGATAGACCTATGAGGGATGATCGTCCAAGAAGAGATGATAGACCTATGAGGGATGATCGTCCAAGAAGAGATGATAGGCCTATGAGGGATGATCGCCCAAGACGTGATGATAGGCCTATGAGGGATGAGCGACCAAGACGTGATGATAGACCTATACGTGATGGAGGTCAAAGAAGAGACGACAGAGGCCGAAGAGATGATCGTCCAAGACGTGATGACAAAAGAGATAGCAGAAATTATGGATATAACAAAGACAAGGCCGACATGCCAAGATCAGAATTTCGTGGTCGTAGATTAGCTAAAAGAACAGATGGTCCAACCATGGACAGGCTGGAAACTAAAACAAATCAGTCAAGACATGCAGACAAGAAAAAAAATCAAGGAAAATATAAAGATAAGAAAGATAAATTCAATAAGTTCGAACAGAACAATGATTTTGTTGCAAACCTTGAGAAGAAAACAAGAAAGAAAAAGGGTAAGGCTAAGCCACAAGTGATAGAAACAGAAATTTTAGAAGAAACATTACCGGAAGGTACAATTAGAGTTGATGTACCAATTACTGTTGCAGGCTTTTGTGAACAAGCGGAGGTGAGTCAGGCTACTGTCATTATGTCACTTATGAAGCTAGGCATAATGGCTAATATTAATCAAAATATAGATGAAGACACAGTTTTGTTAATTGCAGAAGACTTAGGTCTTGATGTTGTGATTGGTGAAGTGGAATCAGAGGCAGAAGAATTTGGAATTGAAGACTTCGAGGATAAGGAAGAAGATTTACATTTCAGACCACCAATAATTACAGTAATGGGACACGTAGACCATGGTAAGACATCTCTTCTTGATGCAATAAGAAAGACGGATGTTACCACAACAGAATCCGGTGGAATTACACAGCATATAGGTGCATCTGAAGTTTCTATTAATGGACAGAAAATTGTTTTCCTTGATACTCCGGGACACGAAGCTTTTACAGCTATGAGAGCAAGAGGTGCTCATGTAACAGATATTGCCGTTTTGGTTGTTGCAGCAGATGATAGTGTAAAACCACAGACTGTTGAGTCTATAAGTCACGCTAAGGCAGCGGGAGTACCTATAATAGTTGCGATAAATAAAATGGATAAGCCTGCTGCAAATCCGGATAGAGTTAAGCAAGACTTGACGGAACATGGTATTTTGGTAGAAGATTGGGGCGGAGATATTATTAGCGTTCCGGTATCTGCTAAATCCGGCGAAGGAATTACAAACTTGCTTGAAATGATTCTTTTGCAGGCGGAAGTATTAGAACTTAAAGCAAACCCAAACAGGTTAGCTAGTGGTTCTGTAATTGAAGCAAGGCTTGACAAGTCAAAAGGTCCGGTGGCTACACTTCTTGTTACTAATGGAACTTTAAAAAGTGGACAGTCTATCGTAGCAGGTACAAGTGCCGGTAGGATAAGACTTATGACAGACTATAAAGGCAAGTCAATTAAGAAGGCTGGTCCTGCAACTGCAGTTGAAATACTAGGATTAACTGAAGTCCCTCAAGCAGGTGATGAATTTAATGCCGTTAAAGAGGATAAGATTGCAAGAGATATTGCAGATAAACGCAAAGCGAAACTTAGAGAAGAAGTTCTTGCAAGAAATTCAAGTACTACTTTAGAGAAATTGTTCAGTCAGATTCAGGGGGGAGAAACAAAAGAGCTTAACCTGATAATCAAGGGAGATGTACAAGGTTCTATTGGTGCTATAGTATCCTCACTGGAGAAATTGAATACAGATGAGGTCAGAGTCAATATTATTCATACAGGTGTTGGTACCGTTAATGAATCAGATGTAATGCTTGCCGGTACCTCCGGAGCTGTAATTATTGGATTTAATGTAAGACCCAGCACTGCGGTTACGACTTTAGCTGATAGGGAAAGCATCGAAATTAGGACCTATAGAGTTATTTACGATATAATAGACGATGTGGAAAATGCTATGAAGGGCATGCTAGATCCGGAATTTAAAGAAGAAGTACTTGGTAAGGTGGAGATCAGAAATACATTTAAGGTGCCTGGAGTTGGAATTATCGGAGGAGCATATGTAACTGAAGGCAAAATAATTAGGAATGCTGAAGTTAGATTGGTTCGTGACGGTATTGTTATCCATGAAGGTAAAATTTCATCATTAAAGAGATTTAAAGATGATGCCAAAGAGGTTGCACAAGGATATGAATGCGGTATAGGAATAGAAGACTATAATGATATTAAAGAAGGCGATTTAATTGAGTGCTTCCACATGGTTGAAATTGAAAGGAAGTAAAATATGATATTTTATTTTTCGGCAACTGGCAATTCTAAATCTGTCGCAGAAAAACTTAAAGATGAATTTGGTGGAAACTTATATAAAATAGATGATGCTCTAAGACGGAAAGAATTTGACCACGAAGTACCAAAAGGGGAGACAGTTTTCTTTGTCTTCCCGGTGTACTTTTTCAGCATGCCAACTGTAGTCGAAGATTTTATTAATTCTATAAATCTTAAGTCAGAAGATCAAATTGATGTCTGTGCTATAACGACTTCTGGTGGTAATGCTGGAGGCGTGGATAAATTCTGCAATAGAATTTTCAAAAATAAAGATATAAATTACAGAGGACTGTACAATATAAAATCTGTAGAAAATTATATTTTACTATATAAGGTTCCGCTTCCGGAAGCACAAATAATGAAACTAAGAAGTGCAGATAAGGCCGTAGAGGAAGTAATTGAAAGCATAAAGTATAATTTTCGTGTGCCATATAAATCAGCACCGTTTCTGGGATTGTTATCGTGGCTAGGTAATAAAATATATAAAAAAACAAATAAGACAGCTAAGTTTGATGTAGATACAACCAAATGTATAAAATGCGGTCTATGCCAGTTCCATTGCCCTGTTAGTGCAATTAAGATGGAAGGTGGCAGACCTGTTTGGATTAAAGAAAATTGTGCTCACTGTCTTGCATGTATACATAGATGCCCGGCTCAGGCAATTGAATACGGTACGAAGACAGTAAATAAAGGCAGATATGTTAATCCAATTTTTAAATAAATATTATAAAAACAGGGCTTTTTAGCCCTTTTTTTGAAGAAAAATTTATCTTAGATAAGAATAGAATACTAAAGGAGAAGATATGGGAAAAGGATATAGGCAGGGCAGACTTGGTGAAGAAATAAGAAAGATTGTAGGCCAAATGCTCATAGAAGAAATAAAAGACCCTAGATTATCACCTATGGTTTCAATTACAGAAGTGAGAGTTACAAATGATGGAAGCTATGCAACATGTTTTGTTTCATATTTTTCTAATCTAAAAGGCGAAGAAAAAGAAGTAGAAGAGAGAGAGATACTTGAAGGACTCAAAAGTGCTAAGGGTCTTATTAAAAAAAACATAGGAAATGAAATCAGGCTAAGGCATGTTCCAGATTTGATTTTTAAAATGGACAAATCCATAGAGTATGGTAGACATATGGACGAAATTTTAGCAGGATTAAATATAAAGCAAGATGATGGAGAAAAAGATGGAGACTCAAAAGAATAAAGAGGCTTTTTTAAAACTAGCTGAAGAACTTGTTAATGGTGAACGGTTTGTAATTTTTCCTCATAAGGATCCGGATGGAGATGCTTTGGGTGCGTCAATTGGTTTAGCCAATGCACTTTCAGCTATGAACAAAAATGTGATAGTTCTGGTGGACCTCGATTCAAAGGGGGAAATTGATATAAAGGCAGAACTTCAATTCATTGATAAGGAAAGTCTATTCATTTCCACGGATAAATCTTGGGCGAATAAAGAGACTTATGGGATAATGTTAGACTGTGGGGAACTGAGCAGAATTCCGGGAAGAGAAGAAATTTTTCTAAACTGCAAAAAAACTTTTTGTATAGATCACCATGAAACTTCAAAGGAACTTGCGGATTATAATGTTATATGCCCGGAATCATCAGCTACCTGCCAACTTGTTTGGGAACTTTTGTGCTATCTTAAAGAATTTGACCTTGAAATAACAAAAGAGATGGCAGAGTCTCTATATGTGGGGCTTATGACGGATACAGGTGGATTTAGATATTCTAATACTTCAAGGGAAACTCATTTAATAGCGGCAGAAATGTTTCAGCTGGGAATTGACCATTATGAAATCAGTAGGAATATATTTGAATCGGAGAAACTGACTAAACTTAAGCTTAAATCAGAAGCTTTAAATCATACAGAATTCATGTGCCAGGATAAAGCTGGAATTACCTTTGTAACGCAGGATATGATTAGAAAGTGTAAAGCAGATATAAAAGATACAGATGGAATTGTTGAAGAAATAAGAAATGTTAATACCGTTGAGGTCGCATGTCTATGCAAAGAGCAAGAAGACGGTAGGATTAAAGTTTCTATGAGAGCAAAAGACACTGTTGATGTAGCTAAAATATGCAAAAAATACGGTGGTGGGGGTCATATTAAAGCAGCGGGTTGTACTTTAGATTTAAGGATAAATGAAGCTGTAATACTAATGAAGAATGAATTAGAAAACTCATTATTTCCCAAGATAGACAGTGTTGATAAATTGACTAGCCAAGAAATTTTCGGAATTATTAACGCAAAAAAAGTAGAAAATATGACATCCCATGACGTAGTAGCTATTTTACGTAGAACTCTTGGAATAAAGAAAATCGGTCATACAGGGACATTAGATCCTATGGCAACCGGAGTACTTCCTGTTGCAGTTGGAAATGCCACCAAATACATTGAGTATTTAGACAAAGATAAGAAAAGTTATATTGCAGGAATTAAATTCGGTATGATGACAGACACATTAGATATTTGGGGCACCCCTATATCAATGGTGGAAGAGGAAAAATCTATAAGAAAGGATGTGCTTATATCAGCACTTGATAGATTTAAAGGAAAAATTAAGCAAATTCCACCTAAGTACTCGGCAATTAAAATAAAAGGCAAAAGACTTTATCATTATGCACGAGCTCAGGAAGATGTTGAAATCCCCGAACGAGAGGTTGTTGTATATAGACTTGAACTATTAGAAGGTACATCGGGGCAAGATGATTACAGACTATTAATTCAGTGTTCTAGAGGTACATATATAAGAAGTTTGATTAGAGATATTGGAGAACATATTGGTATTCCTGCGGTTATGTCATCACTTGTTAGGATAGAAAGTGGAAATTTTAAAATTGATAAGAGCATAGATATTCTGTCTTTTAAAGATATGAAGAGAGAAGAAGCTGAAAAATTTATTCAACCAATAGATCAATATATTGTATCTATGAGAGAAATTGTTATACCAAAAGAAGAAGGTAGAAAATTTCAGAATGGGGGTAAAATCTCCCTTAAGAAAATTGAATTTCAGGAGACAAGCTTAGGTAAGAAAGAAAGTTTAAACCAAGAGAAGTATTTTGTTAATATATACAAGATTTATGATACTGATAAAAAATTCCTCGGCACTGGTAAAATTATAGATAATATGTATTTAAAAGGGGAAAAAGTTATACCTAATAAATAATGACTTAGGTAATAAAGAGGTAATTGATAATGAAATATTTTGAAAATTTAGATGAAGTAAATATAATTGAACCATCGGTTATTGCTTTAGGGAATTTCGACGGGGTGCATCTAGGACATCAGAAATTAATTAAAAATGCTGTGGAGATTGCAAGAAAAAAAGGCTTAAAATCTGCTGTGTTTACTTTCTCCAATCATCCCAAGAACATGTTACCAAGGTCAAGACCGGTAAAGAGTATATTATATAACCGGGAAAAGAAGGAGATAATAGAAAAATTGGGGGTTGATTATCTTTATAATATTCCATTTACTCAGGAGATAATGACAATGTCACCGGAAAATTTTGTTAAGAACTTATTAGTTGATAAACTTAATTTGAAAGTTGCTTTATGCGGATTTAATTTCCATTTTGGATACAGAGGTGAAGGAAATCCTGATTATTTGAGAGATTATGGCAAGAAATATGGTTTTGATGTATGGGAAATGAATTCATTTTCAATTAATGACAATGTGGTAAGCTCTTCTCTTATTAGGACATTAATTGCATCAGGTCGTGTAGATAGATGTAAGACTTATCTAGGCCGAAATTATGAAATTGGTGGAGAGGTGGTCGTAGGTAATAAATTGGGCAGAAAGATTGGATTTCCAACATCTAATATAAACATAGATGAGGCGATGGTAACTCCACCAAACGGTGTTTATGTGACTTTGTGTGATTATGATGGAAAAAAATACCCAAGTGTTACCAACGTTGGCACCAAGCCTACAATCGGCGACTATAAGAAAAACGTAGAAACACACATTTTTGACTTTGATAAAGAACTTTACGGAAAACATATTATTGTAGAATTTTTAGAGAAAACAAGGGATGAAGTTAAATTTGACACGATGGAAGAACTTATAGACCAAATACTGAGAGATTGCAAAGAAGCTTATAAATATCACGTTGAAAATGGCTTCATTAAGGAATAATTAGCTTGCAATTTCAACATTAATATGTTAATATGAATTGTCTCAGTAAGGAGACGATTAATACTTTTACTTAGTTTTGGACACTCCGACCTCTACTCGGTGAAAGCAAATAACAAATAGGAGGAATTTAAAATGATTACAAAAGAAATGAAACAACAAATCGTTAAGGATTATGCTACTAAGGAAGGAGATACAGGTTCGCCGGAAGTACAGGTTGCTATTCTAACAGCTAGAATTAATGATCTTAACGAACATCTTAAGATTCATAAGAAAGACCATCACTCAAGGAGAGGTCTTCTAAAAATGGTAGGACAGAGAAGAAACCTTCTTAACTACCTAAAGGGTGTAGATGTGGAAAGATACAGAGATCTTATCGCTCGTCTAGGCCTAAGAAAGTAATAATTACGATTGGATTTGGGCGAGACCTTGTCTCGTCCATATTTATATTTTAAAATCTTTGTGCTTTGGAGTGAGTAAAATCAGCACAAAATAAGCCATTGTAAGGAATGAAATAAACAGGAAGGAGTTGTTTATAATATGGCAAGAATTGAAGAATATAGATCATTTAAAACAGCTGTAGGCGGAAGACTAATGGAGCTAGAAATCGGAAAGGTTGCTAGACAGGCAAATGGTCAGTGTTGGGTTAAATATGGCGAATCTGTAGTAAGTGTAACAGCTACTGCATCTAAACAGCCAAGACCTGACATTGATTTTTTCCCGCTAAGTTGTGATTATGAAGAGAAGATGTACTCTGCCGGAAAAATTCCAGGTGGATTTTTAAAGAGAGAGGGAAGACCAAGTGAACATGCTATTCTAAGTTCAAGACTTATGGATAGACCTCTAAGACCGCTTTTCCCTAAAGGATATAGAAATGACGTTGTTGTAGTTGCAACTGTAATGTCAGTTGATCCTGATTGCCCAACAGAAATTATGGCGATGATAGGTTCGTCTGTTGCTCTTGCTACATCAGATATTCCATGGGATGGACCAACAGGTTCAGTTCTAGTGGGTATGATTGACGATAAATTCATCATCAACCCAACACTTGAGCAGAGAGCAGTTTCTAAGTTAAACTTAACTGTTTCCGGAACAAAAGATGCCATTATGATGGTAGAAGCAGGTGCTCAGGAAATATCAGAGGAGACTATGCTTGATGCTATAATGTTTGCTCACGAAGAAATTAAGAAAATTGTCGAGTTTATAGAAGCAATCGTAGCAGAAGTTGGCAAGGAAAAAACACCTTTCGAGGCACCGGTTGTTCCTGAAGCTATTTTGTCAGAAGTTAAAGCCTTCGCAGAAGATAAATTTGATACAGCAATTCGTGTTAAGGATAAACAGGGCAGAGAAGATGCTATGGAAGCAGTTGAAACTGAAACACAAGAGTATTTTGCTGAGAAGCTATCTGAAGAAGAGTATCAAGAAGCTGCAAAACACGTGTCTGCCGCACTTTATGACCTAAAGAAAACGAAAGTTCGTAACATGATTCTTGATGAGGGCGTGAGACCGGATAACCGTGATCTTAATGAGATTAGACCTATTTGGTGTGAGACGGGACTTCTTCCAAGAGCACATGGAAGTGGACTTTTCACTAGAGGGCAAACCCAGGCACTGTCTGTTTGTGCATTAGCACCGGTTAGCGAAGCACAGATCATTGACGGCATCACTGAGCAAACAGAGAAAAGATATATGCATCACTATAACTTCCCGCCTTATTCAGTTGGAGAAGCAAGACCATCAAGAAGCCCGGGAAGAAGAGAAATCGGACACGGTGCTCTTGCAGAGAGAGCTATTTTGCCGGTTCTACCTAGTGTAGAAGAATTTCCATATGCTATTAGAGTGGTTTCTGATATTTTAGAATCTAACGGTTCATCATCAATGGCATCAACTTGTGGATCTACTATGGCTCTGATGGATGCAGGTGTTCCGATTAAAAAGCCTGTTACTGGAATTGCAATGGGGCTAATAGAACGTGTTGAGGAAGACGGAAGCAGCAAGAT
The DNA here is from genome assembly GCA_050908895.1 of Eubacteriales bacterium KG125. Lineage (GTDB taxonomy): Bacteria > Bacillota > Clostridia > Peptostreptococcales > Anaerovoracaceae > S5-A14a. The sequence goes on from CP171222.1 coordinate 1,161,403, forward strand.
GGCAATCCTAAGTGATATTCAGGGCATGGAAGACTTCCTAGGAGATATGGATTTTAAAGTGACAGGAACAAAGGATGGTATCACTGCAATTCAGATGGATATTAAGGTTCATGGTCTATCTAGAGAAATTCTAACTCAAGCTCTTGAACAGGCAAGAGAAGGAAGAATGTTCATCATGGATAAAGTATTTGAAGAAATTTCAGAACCTAGAGCTGAGCTTTCAAAATATGCTCCAAGATATGTTACTATGAGGATTGATCCAGACAAGATTAGACTTGTAATCGGACCTGGTGGAAAGACAATTAATAGAATAGTTGAGGCAACAGGTGCTAAAATTGATATCTCTGAGGAGGATCCCGGCCTAATTATGATTTACTCACAGTCTCAGGAAGGTGCAGATGCAGCCAGAAAAGAAATAGAATATCTAACTAAAGATGCTGAAGTAGGCGAAATATATATGGGTAAAGTAATGAGAATAATGAGCTTTGGTGCATTTATTGAGATCCTCCCTGGTAAAGAAGGTCTTCTTCATATTTCAAAGATGGCAAAGAGAAGAATCGAAAAAGTTGAAGATGTGATGAATATCGGAGACGAGGTTGAAGTTAAGGTTGCTGAAATTGATAGCCAGAATAGAATCAACCTAGTTAGAACAAACCTAGAGTAAGGATAGAAAAATCTGCTCTCAAATACAAGAATACAAAAATTTTAAGTTTAACATAGCTTACAGACTAAATTAATACAACAATAAAAGAAAGCAGCTTATGGATTTTTCAAAATTTATAAGCTGCTTTTGGATATGACGGGCATGCCGTTAGTCTGTGGTAAAAGTCCATAAAGAGCGTAACCAACGACGAACCCCATAGCGACTTGTAAGGTTCACATCGTGAGGTCTCATCAGCGATTTAGTAGTAACAACGGATGATGAGAAGTCAGCCGAAGCCATAGTAGTGATGAAGTCTTTGTAACGGAGATGAAGCGAATGGCTGAACAATTCAAAGGGTCAAATGGATTCAATCAAAGAGCAAATCAAGAAGAGGAAGTACAAACCTAAGCCGCTTAGGATGGTAGAAATACCTAAACCGAGTGATGGTATTAGAAAACTTGGAATACCTACAATAGTAGATAGAATCATAATTGATTTTGAGAAATTCCTTGACAACGTAAACCAACACAAACTTATGACGCTTGTGGATAAAATCATCAAAGACCATGACACCGAATCACTTACTAATAATTCTTAATGGTATGCAAACTTACATTTGCATACCATTAAGAATGAGTTCAGTTAACAAAAGTGCGCCTGAAAGGCCCAATTGGGTCTTCTTTATCACATTAATGTATCCTATTGAAGGTAGGGAGTTTTCTATTCCGGAGAAATCCTTTCCTTTAAGCTTTAATTTGGAAATGGTATTCCCATCTGCAAATACTATCTTAGCTTCAGTGTCAAGGATGTCTTTATCAAGAGATTTTGAAACTTTATAGCTCTTTAAAAAATCAATTATATAATTACAGAATTCATCTCTTGAAACATCTTTAATTGAGATGGAATCTGGAATCATGCCAAAATACTTTGTAAAAAAATTAGCATAAGAATAGCAGTCTGACCAAGTACCTTCAAGAGCATAGGAAACTCCTCTAGGTAGGCCTGTGAGTGAATTTATTCTTGATATATGATAGTAGCATGTAGATCTTGAAATATTCATTTCATCTATGAACTTTTGAGCATGCTCAGAACCTAGCCCAAGATAATCTAGAATATCAAGAATGAATTTTTCAGTTTGTGAAAATCCGATAGGGGGTCCTTGTGGGATATAATATTCCATTCCCATAGTTGAATTAAGCCAGTGCGCTGTTTTGAATCCAAATTCTGGCCTCACGACTACGTTTAAATCTGCTAACGGTATATTTTCAAGCTCAGAGATTTCACAGTCTCCACAAACGACAGTGTTTACATCTATGTTACAAAGAGTTAATAGTCTTTTTATTTCTCCAATGTCGCCTTGAAAGTTATTGTGATAAATGCTTATCCCAAGAAGGTTGACAGATTTTTTTTGCTTATTCTTTTGAGTATGCTTTTTTATTGAGTGGAAATTTATATTTTTAAGTAGGGTAATTACACCATCCTCAAATCCATCACAAAAATTCTCAGAAAAACCAGGGGTTTGGAACGTTACCGTTTTTTGTGGTATATCAATGTTTTCAAGAATACCTTCAAGATCATCTCCAATCAAAGCTGCTCCAGGGGAATTTACAATACATAACATTGAAAACTCTAAATTTGTTGAAATATAATTTATTGCTTGTTCTAATTTATCTTGGCTTCCATATACATAGTCTCGTTTATCTAAGTATGTACATGGTATTCGAGGTTGACCGAAAAACATTTCTTCCGGAAAATATAAGGGATCTAAACTTCTCTGATAATGCCTTTGCCCATCGGAGACTGCGCTGTTATAAAATTTGCAGCCAGATGGTCCATTTAGTATCGTGATTGTATCTTTTACACCTTCTAAAGCCATAAGTATACCAGTGATACTATCTGGAGTTATGCTGGTCGTATATTTCTTTGTCATTAACCCATTCTCCTTTCAAATTCATATCTATAAGGGTGCTCCATTTCCTTAGCATGGTTAAAGCTGAGAAAAAACCTGTATCTGGACACATAGGTATGGTGTCTGAAAAATATTCTCCAGGTTCGCCGCTGTCATAATTGCTTAAAACTATATCAGGTTTTAAACTTATAATATCTTCTGTTTTTTTCTGCCTCTCATAGTTAAGCTCAATAGGTAAGTCTACGTTAAGATTTGATCTAAATTCATCATCCTGAGAAAAGTTTAAAACTCCAATTTTTAAAACCTTTATTCCCACTTTAAAAGCTGCCTCAAGGAACCAATCAAGGTTATGATTGAAGGTTACGATAAGGAGGGTTTTGCCTGAGAGAATTTTTTTGATAGATTTTATTTCCTTGTCATAAGCCAATGATTCAGATAAAATTATTGCTTCTGCAATTCTTTCTTGTTCAAAGTATTTTCCGGCTTTTCTAAGCCATTCACAGGTTTGTGTGAAACCGATAGGGAAAGGAAGTTCAAAAAACTTGCTATCATAATTTGATTTAAAGAACTCTTTAAGTATACGTCCTGTAAAATCATCATATGCGAGCATATTAAGCTCAGCAGCCTTGAAGTTCTTGATTTTTTCATAGGTAGTATTGCATAAAAATCTACAATTCACGCTAACACCCATATGCTTAAGATAGCCAGAGATAGTATCGAAATTCAATTGAGTATTTTTGGAAATTACCTTTTCAAAAATGATATTAACTAGATTTTTCTGAGGTGAGATATTCTCGTCAATTATCTGTTTTGCTAAATCGGTGTAAGCCATCAGCATACCTTGTAGGTAATCTCCAGCCAAATTACCATCAGTTTTTAAAGTGTAGACGGGGGTTCGACTAGTACCCATATCTCTTACCTTATCAATATCATCACCAATAATCCCAGCAGGGCAGGTGCTAACGATGAGGATAGCTTTAGGGCCTCTTTCCAGAGCCTCTGAAACGGTTTCTCTTAACTTGTCCATACCGCCGAAAATCATGTGACCTTCATCCATATCCGTGGACCAAATATTGGGAGCAAGGGGAGCAGGAAGCAAAGTTCCACGTTCGTATAGAGGTCGTCTTCCAGAAGATGAAATGCTTTGATATGAAAGATGAGCACAGTTTTTAGGACCGTGGGCAATTACAATCATGTCCTTTATATTTATACTCATGCTCATGGCACCGTTAAAGGCACAGCCGTGAAGAGGTTCGTCATGAATTATGCTCTTTGACATTAGATTATTATTACTAGTTAACAAAACATCTTCCTCGATACCACTTGTTGGCTCTTCAGAAGTGCACAACTCTTTTAAATATATTTCAGCATTTTGAATTTTTTGAGATTTAGGTATGGACAAATTTTTGTTTTCCTCATCTTTGGATGATGCATGTTTTACATACAAGTTATGTGCGTTTAGAATTAAGGTTTCTAAATCATCATCCGCTAAAGGAGATGCAAAATAAAGCTTAGGAGAATTTATTATTTCTTCTGCTAAATTATTAAATATGGTTTCAATTTCCCTATCACCATATTCAAGGACAGTCATTTTAAGTGCTTCTGCTCTAGCAAAAGAATCCTTCCTTGGAATCTCTGCACAAATAGGGAGATTAACTGCGTTTGCGAAGGATTTCACACGATTTCTCTCTCCGTCAACATTCCTTGAGTTAAATAAAATACCGGCAACGCGTTTTTTGGTTTTTCCATCATAATTTTCAATGCCCTTTAAAATATTATTTGCTGCATAAAGAGACATATATTCACCGGATGTAACTAAATAAATTGTATCTGCATACTGGCTCCTTATTGGTACAGCAAAACCACCACAAACTACATCACCTAGAACATCATATAGAACAATATCATAGTTATTTTTAACATCAAAGCGGTCTAAAAGTTCAAATGCAGTTATTATGCCTCGCCCAGCACATCCAACTCCAGGCTTGGGGCCGCCAGCTTCAACACATCCTATGCCGTTATATCCATGGAATAGAACATCCTTAATATGACAATTTACAGGCGCTGTATCTCTTATATAATCTAGCATGGTAGTTATTTTTTCTCCGTGCATAATAAGTCTTGTGGAATCATGTTTGGGGTCACAACCGATTTGCAAAATTTTTTTTCCATAGCCGGACAGTGCTACAGAAATATTTGCACTAAGAGTTGATTTACCGATTCCTCCTTTACCATAAATAGCTATTTCCAAGTTGACCTCCTAAAAAGTAAAAAATATTTAAGTGAATGTATTTAATATTGTACATTAAAGGCGTTAAAAATACAAATACAAGAAAATTATTAGCACTCTAGCTAAATGAGTGCTAATAAGTCTTTACTTTTAACTTTAAAGGGAATATAATATAGGTACAAACAAAAAAATAAAATTTGTTCATATAAATATCATTAATTTTGTAAGGGGGTGAAGAAATGAACATAGAAAAATACACAGAAAATGCTAGACAAGCTATTGTAGAATGTCAGAATATTGCAATATCAGAGGGGAATCAAGAACTTCAGATAGAACATTTAGCTTTAGCATTGCTTATGCAAAGAGAAGGACTGATACCAAAGCTTGTAAATGCTATGGGAATTGATCCGGCTGCTATAATTGGAGACTTAGAAGAGGAAATAGAAAAATTACCACGGGTTTCTGGTGGGGCTGATAATGTTTATGCTTCACGTAAATTTAGTCAGGTTTTACTCAATGCTGAAAAACAAGCTGAAAACTTTAAGGATGAATATGTAAGTGTCGAACATATTTTCTTAGCAACAATGGATCAAAGAGATAGTAATGCTTCTAAGGTACTTGCTAAAAATGGGTTAACTAAAGATGATTTTATTAAAGCTTTGACAATGGTCAGAGGAAATCAGCGAGTAACTAATCAGAATCCGGAGAATAGTTATGATGCTCTGAATAAGTATGGAAGGGACTTAGTTCAGCTTGCAAAAGATGGTAAATTGGACCCTGTAATCGGTAGAGATGGAGAAATTAGAAGAACTATTCAGATTTTGTCTAGGAGGACTAAGAACAATCCGGTGCTTATTGGTGAACCTGGAGTCGGAAAGACAGCTGTTGTTGAAGGGTTAGCACAACGTATATTTAAAGGTGATGTACCTGAAGGGTTGCAGGATAAAACCATATTTGCATTAGATATGGGCTCACTTATTGCAGGGGCAAAGTATAGAGGAGAATTTGAAGAGCGTCTAAAAGCTGTATTAAACGAAGTAGAGAAGTCAGAGGGCAAGATTATTTTGTTCATTGACGAAATACATAATATTGTAGGAGCTGGTGGTGGAGAGGGATCAATGGATGCAGGGAACCTGCTTAAGCCAAAGCTTGCCAGAGGTGAGCTTCACTGCATTGGTGCGACAACCTTAGATGAATATAGGAAGTATATAGAAAAGGATGCTGCTCTTGAGAGGCGTTTTCAACAGGTTATGGTAAACCAGCCAACTGTTGAGGATACTATTTCAATTTTAAGGGGGCTTAAAGAAAGATTTGAGATTCATCACGGTGTAAAAATTTCTGACGCTGCTCTCATAGCTTGTGCGACCTTGTCTGATAGATATATATCCGATAGATTTTTGCCGGATAAAGCAATTGACCTTATGGATGAAGCAGCAGCTAAGATAAGAATGGAAATTGACTCAATGCCTGTTGAGCTAGATGAGATTTCCAGAAAAATTATGCAGCTTGAAATTGAAAAACAGGCTTTATCTAAGGAATCTGATAAGGCATCTTTGCAGAGGCTTGAAATTTTAGAAAAAGAACTTGCTGAGCTAAAGGATAAAGAAAAACAATTTATGGCTCAATGGAATAATGAGAAAGATGCAATAGTTCAAGTAAAAGAGACAAAGCAAGCCATTGAAGACATTAGACATCAAATGGAAGATGCAGAGAGAAAGTATGACCTTGAAACTTTGGCGAAGCTAAAATACGGCACCCTACCTGAACTTGAAGAAAAGCTTAAAGAACAAAAGAAAGCTGCAGAAATAGTTGAAGAGCAGAGGCTACTTAAAGAAGAGGTTGGAGAAGAAGAAATCGCAGAAGTTGTATCAAACTGGACCGGAATTCCTGTATCTAAGCTAGTAGAATCTGAGAGAGAAAAATTAATTAGCCTTCCTGAAATCCTTCATAAGAGGGTTATTGGTCAAGATGAAGGAATTCAAGCGGTTTCTCAGGCTATTTTAAGAGCCAGGGCAGGGCTTAAAAACGAGAATAGACCTATAGGTTCATTCATATTCCTAGGTCCTACAGGAGTCGGCAAGACGGAACTTGCAAAGGCTCTTTCTGAAACTTTGTTTGATTCAGAAAGGAACATGATTAGAATAGACATGTCAGAGTATATGGAAAAACACTCAGTTTCAAGGCTAGTTGGAGCTCCTCCTGGATATGTGGGATATGATGAAGGCGGACAGCTTACAGAGGCTGTTAGAAGGAAACCATATAGCGTTATACTTTTTGATGAGATAGAAAAAGCACATCCTGACGTGTTTAATATTTTGTTGCAACTACTTGATGATGGAAGATTAACTGACAATCAGGGAAGGACTGTTGACTTTAAAAACACAGTAGTTATAATGACTTCAAATATTGGTAGTTTTGATTTAATTGATAATCTTCGTGAGGACGGAACGATTCCGGATGATGTAAAGGATAAGGTAGAAAATCAGCTTAAAGCTCATTTCAGGCCGGAATTTCTAAATCGTGTTGATGATATAGTAATATTTAGCCCTTTAACAAAGATACAGGTTGAGGAAATAATTCAATTAACTGCAGCGGATATAGCGAAGAGACTTGCCGGCAGAAACATATCCTTGGAAATTGATGAAAAGGGCAGCTCTCTCATAGCAGATAAAGCCTATGATCCAGCATATGGTGCAAGACCAATAAAGAGATACTTGCAGAAAAATATAGAAACAACCGTCGCCGCGATGATAATTAAAGGACAGGTTGGAGATGGAGATAAGGTTACTGTTACTGCAAAGAATGACAGATTGGAGTATTTAGTAAATGCTTAAAAAGAAGGATATACCGGCTATCTTGGATATTTTAGATGAGGAATATCCTGAAGCAGAATGTGCCCTTGATTATATGAATAATTTTCAGCTTATTGTAGCTGTGGTTTTGTCAGCACAAACTACAGATGTTAGTGTAAATAAGGTTACACCGACTTTGTTCGGAAGTTATCCTACGCCGAAGGCTTTGGCAAGGGCTAATCAGCTTGACGTTGAAGAAATTCTTAGGTTTATTGGGATGTATAGGACAAAAGCTAAGAACATTATTAATCTTGCCCGGAAACTTGTTGAGGATTATGGTGGAGAGGTTCCATCTGATTACGAGTCCCTCGTAGCTTTACCGGGAGTAGGTCGCAAAACAGCTAATGTCGTTTTATCTGTAGGTTTCGGTCAGCAGAGAATTGCTGTTGACACTCATGTGTTTAGGGTCGCAAACAGAATCGGCCTTGTTAAGGAGAAAGACGTTCTTGCAACAGAACTTTCTCTTATGAAGAGACTTCCTGAAAATAGGTGGTCAAGAACCCATCATAGTTTAATTTTTCATGGCAGGAATTGTTGTACGGCGAGAAAGCCAAAATGTGAGGAGTGCTGTATTTTAGTACTCTGTGAACAAAAGATAAAATAAAAAGGGGCAAGAGCCCCTTTTTATTTTACATAAATTTAAATTCAATGTATGGTAATTATTTTCCACAGCATTTCTTATATTTTTTTCCGCTACCACATGGACACGGATCATTACGTCCTGGAGTTTTCTCAACATGAACAATCTTAGAACGTTTGAAGTCCTTGTAAATTTCACGTCTTTTGTCCTCGGAAAGAACATCATTCCATTCATCAAGATTGAAAAGGTGGTCAGCCTCAGCTAGCAGCATGTTGTAGAAAAGCTTTTCAAAATTTACAGTAAGTTTGAGTTGTGTATCCTCATCCAAGGTATCCAATTCAATTTCTCCATCTAAAAGAGAAGAATTAACACCATCTAAAAATCCGGTAAACATAACTGGCCTAACATTGTATTTATCTACAAGTTCCCTATATGTTCCATAAACAGAAGTATCTTTGTTAGATAAGATATCCTTGTAAATTGTCATTTCAGCTTCTGCGTATTCTCTCCAAAATTCTTCAAAGCTTTCTTCCGTTTGACCATCAATTAAATCTTTCCATTCACTTAGTAAACTCATAAATTAGAACCTATAACCTTTCTGCTATTTTTAATATATCTCCTACAATTGCACTACCCGTAGGGAGGGGACCGGCTCCTTTACCGTACATCATCACATCTTCAACAGCATCACCCTTGACCAATATTCCGTTATATTCGTTGTCAACTCCGTAGAGAGGATGTCTTGCATCGATTATGACAGGTTTAACAAAATATTCAAGTGAAGGAGATTTTTTGTTATTCTTAACTTTTGCTGATGCTATTAACTTTATTTTCTTTCCTTCGTCAGAGGCTGCCTTTATATCATTTTCTGTTATTTTACTTATTCCAATGGTTGGAATATCTTCAGGTCTAATGTACTCATCAAAGGCAATTGCTATGAGAATAGACAGCTTATTGGCAGAATCTATTCCTTCAACATCAGCCGTAGGATCTGCTTCTGCAAACCCCAGTTCCTGGGCTTGTTTCAATACCTGATTATATGACGAACCATCAGTTTTCATTTTAGAAAGAATAAAATTGCTCGTTCCGTTTAGAATTCCTGAAATTTCAGTAAATTTATTGCCACTTAAATTACCAAGTATTGCAGATATGGCAGGAATCCCTCCACCTACAGCTGCTTCAAATAGAAGTTGACAGTTTGAACTAGCAGAAAGTTTAGAAAGCTTTTCATAGCTTGAAGCAAGAGCTGCTTTGTTGGCTGTGATTACATGTTTTCCAGAATCAAGACATTTCTCCATGTATAGGGAAGCCGGATTTATGCCACCCAAAGCTTCGACGACTATATCTGTGTCAGAATCTAAAATATCTTCAAAATTTGTTGTGAGAGTTGCGCTTAATGTTGGCCATTTTCTTTGTTTTGTGGCATCTGAAACTAAAATGTGGTTTATTTCGATGCGCTTTTGTATTCTTGATTCAATTAAATCTTTATTGTTTTTTAATATATAACAGGCTCCGCCACACACATTTCCGTGACCTAAAAAAGCTACTTTTACAGTCTTCATCATAATTCCTCCTTAAATAAATTAAGGCATTAAAAAGAAGATTAGATAAATCTGTCTCTAAATACCAATAAAATGAGTATATAACATTTTAGAGCATTTGTCTTTATAAATTTTTAATAAAATATGATATAATTATTTCTATTAAATTATAGTGGAGGCGAAAATGTCATTACATATAGTATTTGTTGAACCGGAAATTCCGGGTAATACAGGGAATATTGCACGAACTTGTGCGGCAACTGGTGCTCACTTGCACCTGGTAAAGCCATTGGGATTTTCAATAGAAGAAAAGGCAGTTAGAAGAGCAGGTCTAGATTATTGGCCATTTGTAAACCTTACAGTTTACGATAATATGAAAGATTTTTTAGAACAAAATAGTGAAAAAAGAATGTTTCTTGCGACTACGAAAGGTAAGCATAAATACTCCGATGTAAAGTTTGAAGATGAAGATATGATTATTTTTGGAAAAGAAACGGCTGGGCTTCCAAAAGAATTTATATCAGTAAGAAAAAACTTTGCTATAAGAATTCCATTGAGTGCAGATACAAGACTTAGGAGTTTGAATTTAGCGAATTCAGCTAATATAATTTTGTTTGAGGCATTGAGGCAACTTGATTTTCCAGGACTGGAATAATTGAAAGAAGATAAAATCAAATGAAATATCAACATACTGATTGGGGAAAAATATCATAATTTTTATTAAAGTAGTAGATGAGAAAAATTTGTTATTGTATGAATATACAATTTTTGATAATGTAATTCAAACTATCGAATAATTGAATTAAAAATCTGTACATGATATAATATACAAGTCTAGGAAATTTAAAGAATTTATGAGGTATTGATGTTGTGAAACTTGGATATGAGCAAATTATAGAGCAATCTCAGCGCTTGGCAATGACGCCAGAGCTTATTCAAGCTATCCAAATATTGCAATATAACAGTCAAGATTTGAGAGAATATGTTGAAAATCAACTTTTAGAGAATCCGATGCTAGAATCGGCACAATCAGAAGATAAATCATCAGATGTACAACTTTATGAAGTGGTATCTAATAGAATAATAAGAGAAGAATATTACGAGAACAGTTTCAAATCATGGGAAAATGATCCTGACGGAGATTCTGATTTTTCCTTTGAGAAATATATAAGTGAAGGAACCAACCTATATGATTTTTTAAGAGAACAACTTGCTTTTTCAAGACTATCAAAGACGGAAAGTTTGCTTGGTGAGTACCTAATAAATGAGATTGATGAAAATGGTTATCTTAGGACGACAGTCGAAGAAATTACTGAAAATATAGATGTATCTGTTGATATAATTGAGAAAGTTATAAGACATATTCAAAGTTTTGAGCCGCTAGGGGTGTGTGCCAGAAGTTTAAAAGAGTGTCTTTTGATACAGCTTAGAGGTAAAGGCTTGCTTAACCTGCAAATAGAAGACCTCATAAATCAGCATCTAGAAGATCTTGCCTCAAATAAAATAGCTCAAATAGCTAAAGAAATGGGTATAAAGCCTGAGTCCGTTCAAAGAATGGCTGACTTGATCAAGACCCTTGATCCTAAGCCGGGAAGCAAGTTTTCATCTGGAGATGCAGTGAAATATGTTATTCCTGATTTGTGTTTAGAGATAGAAAATAATAATTTCGTTTTGACCCTAACTAACGAATCAGTTCCTCAGCTTATGATAAGCTCCTATTACAAAAAACTTTCTAAAGAAATAGGCAACGATGAAAATGTAGCCAAATATTTTAGCGAGCGTTTTAACGCTGCCGTATTACTAATAAAAAACATAGAACAAAGAAAGTCAACTATATACAATGTAGCGGATATGATAATAAGACAACAGCGAGACTTTTTTCTCCTGGGAGATAAATACATGAAAACCTTGACTCTAAGGGATGTCTCTTCCGAGCTGGGAATTCATGAATCTACAGTAAGCAGGGCTGTTAACGGGAAATATATTCAAACACCTAAAGGACTCTTTGAATTGAAATATTTTTTTTCAAGTGGTGTTACACAAGGTGACGATGGAATTTCATCAAATAGTATTAAATCTTTTATCAAAGATTTTGTTCAAGATGAGAATCCAAAGAAACCTCTTTCAGACCAAAAGATTGCAGAAATGTTACTTGAAAAGGGAATAGATGTCAAGCGCCGAACTGTTGCTAAATACAGAGAAAGCTTAAATATACCATCTTCCTCAAAGAGAAGAAGATTTTAAACAAATTAGCAAATTCCCACAAAGGCCGGTTTTCGAAAAAATACCGTAAAGACATGAGTTGATTGATGCAATAGGTGTTTTAAATGAGCGAAAAGGCTTAAACAACATAGATATTAATTGATATGTTAATATAAATAAATTACCAACTAATTTTTAATTCGTAGGAGGAAAAGAGAGAAATGGCAATTAAAATTGGTATCAGTGGTTTTGGACGAATCGCCACAGGAGTAATTAGGGCTTCTTTAAATATGCCTGAAATTGATATTGTAGGTATTAACTACAGGAATTCAGATACAGAGTATATGGCATATATGCTTCGTTATGATTCAACCTTTGGAAGATTTCCGGGTGAAGTTAGTCACTACGATGGAGGAATTGTGATTAACGGAAAGAAAATCCCTGTATATTCTGAAAACGATGCAAAAAATATTAAATGGGCTGAGTGTGGTGCAGAGTATATCGTAGAAGGTACAGGAGCATATAACACAACTGAGAAGGCTCAGGCACATCTTGATGCAGGTGCTAAGAAAGTTATTATTTCTGCACCGGCAAAAGATGAGGGAACACCTACCTTTGTTATGGGTGTAAACCATGATAAATATGAAAGCTCAATGAATGTCGTTTCTAACGCATCATGCACAACTAACTGCTTAGCACCACTTTGCAAGGTTTTAAACGATAAGTTTGGAATTGAAAGTGGTCTTATGACTACGATTCATGCAGGAACTTCTAAGCAGAAAATCGTTGATTCAAGATCTAACAAGGATTGGAGAATTGGAAGAAGTGTATTTAATAATATTATTCCAACTACCACGGGTGCTGCTAAGGCTGTGGGATTGGTAATTCCAGAAATAAACGAATCATTGACCGGTATGGCATTTAGAGTTCCTACTTCTGATGTGTCTGTGGTTGACCTAAATGTAATATTGAAAACATCAACGTCATTAGAAGAAATAAATAAAGTGATAAAAGAGGCATCCGAAACAAATCTTAAGGGAATTATCGAGTACGTAGACGATGAGGTTACTTCAATTGACTTTATTGGTGATTCTCACACTTCCATCTTTGACGTAAGACAGGGTGTACAGATGACAGATAAATTCTTTAAACTAATTGCATATTACGATAATGAGTTTGGTTACTCAACAAAAATTTTGGAACTTATCAAACATATGCATTCAGTTGACAATAAGTAAGAAATTTTGATTTGGCATAGGTCGTGTAGACCTGTGCCATATTATATAGGTGATTCATATGAAAAAAACTATTAAAGATGTAGATTTAAAGGGAAAAAGAGTACTAGTAAGATGCGATTTCAACGTTCCTATGGAAAATGGAAAAATAACAGATGATACAAGGATTAGATCAGCTTTACCCACTATTAATTACCTTATAGGTGAGGGTGCTAAAATTATTCTAATGTCTCATTTAGGTAGACCTAAGGGAGAGCCTAAGGCAGAATTTTCTCTGAATAAAGTTGCAGAAAGACTTGAAGAATTGTTAAACAAAAGAATAGTGTTTGCAGATAGTGATATCGTTGTAGACGATTCGGTTAAAGAAAAGGTTTCGCTTCTTAAAGACGGGGATGTTTTGCTTCTTCAAAATGTTAGGTATAGAAAAGAAGAGACTGATAATGAAGCTGGTTTTGCAAAAGACTTAGCTAGCCTCGGTGATATTTTCGTTCAAGAGGCTTTTGGTACAACTCATAGAGCTCACGCATCAACGGCGGGAGTTGCAGGCTATCTACCGGCAATAAGTGGATTCTTAATTGAAAAAGAGGTTAAATTCCTGGGGGATGCATTGTCTGATCCTAAGAGGCCTTTTGTAGCTATAATGGGTGGTGCAAAGGTTGCTGATAAAATTAAAGTTATTGAAAATCTTTTAGAAAAAGTTGATACCCTAATTATCGCCGGAGGAATGGCATATACTTTCTTGAAAGCAAAAGGTTACGAAATTGGAGCATCAATCCTTGATGAAAATGGAATTGATTTGGCAAAAGGTCTCATGAAAAAAGCAGAAGATAAAGGTATTGAAATTCTCTTACCTGTGGATATTGTAACTGCGAGCGAGTTTAAAAATGATGCAACAATTATAACTGTTAAAGCGGAAGAAATTCCGGAAGATATGATGGGGCTAGACATAGGGCCTGAAACTATTAAGATGTTCGATGAGGTAATTTCAAATGCAAAGACCGTTGTTTGGAACGGTCCGGTAGGTGTTTTTGAAATGGATAATTTCGCTAAGGGAACTCAAGCAGTTGCTAGAACGTTGGCTTCAAGTGACTGTATTTCCATAATCGGTGGAGGTGATTCTGCTGCGGCTGTCGCTAAATTTGGACTAGAAGATAGAATGACTCATATCTCTACGGGTGGAGGAGCTTCTTTAGAATTTTTAGAAGGAGAAGAACTACCGGGAATCGCTATTATCCAAGATAAATAGGAGTTACGTGTAAAATGAGAAAAAAATTTATTGCAGGAAATTGGAAAATGTACAAGACGATTGTAGAGGCTAGGAGTTTTGCTGATGCTTTCAAGGCTAATCTAAGGTCTCTTGATCCAAATACAGAAGTGGTCATTTGTGCACCATTTACTCAGTTATCAGCTTTAGTGGAGGAATTTGAAGGTACACCTGTTAAAATTGGTGCGCAAAATTTCTTCTATAAGGATAAAGGAGCTTTTACAGGAGAAATATCCTTGCCTATGCTGAAAGAACTGGGAGTGGATTATGTAATCATTGGTCACTCTGAACGAAGAGAATATTTTGCGGAATCGGATGAAACCGTTAACCTAAAACTAAGAAGAGTACTTGAAGATGAAAGCATAAGACCAATTGTTTGTGTAGGAGAATCTTTAGAAGTAAGAGAAAATGGAGAAGAAAAATCTTTTGTTGAAGGGCAAATTATAGAGGCTCTTAAAGATGTTGATGGTAGTCATATGGAGAAAGTTGTAATCGCTTACGAACCTGTATGGGCTATAGGAACGGGGAAAACTGCGACTTCACAGCAGGCACAGGGAATGTGTAAAGTTATACGGGATAAGATTTGCGAGATCTATGGACAGGATATTGCCGAGGTAATTTTAATTCAGTATGGTGGCAGTGTTAAGCCATCCAATGTAGATGAAATTTTATCTATGGATGATATTGATGGGGCTTTAGTTGGAGGAGCGAGCCTTACGCCCGAAGATTTTTTAGATATTTTAGGATTGCAATAACTTAAATGTCTTGATTTTTAAATATTGTTGTGATAAACTCAAGTGGTTATACGTAAAGGAGGGTAATATGAACACTTCACTTATGATTTTATTGGCAATTGCTAGTATAATCTTGATTGCAAGCGTGCTTATGCAATCTGGAAAGAGTGATGGACTATCAGGTTCAATTGCTGGTGGAGCAGAACAACTTTTTGGCAAGAAAAAAAGCCGTGGATACGAAGCTGTTTTGGAAAAAATCACCGCAATTGCGGCTGTTTGTTTTATTGTGCTTTCTATAGTACTAGTTGCAATATCAAAGTAATTATTTTTTATTTTTTAAATGCGATGTAATATCGCAAGAGGAGGAGAGAGATGGATCTAACTGTTTTAAGTTGGGCAGCTCCTGTGTCTGCAATAATCGGACTATTCGTTGCTTTCGCTCTTGCTACATGGATTAGCAAAGAAGATGAAGGTACGGACAGAATGAAGGAAATTGCAGGATATATCAGAGAGGGAGCTATGGCATTCCTTAGAAGAGAATACAGCACAATGGTAATCGTTATCGTTGCTTTATTCCTTCTAATTGGTATTGGATTAAATAACTGGATTACTGCCAGACTATATGTTCTAGGTGCACTTCTATCAGTTTTTGCAGGATTTTTCGGAATGAAAGTTGCTACACTTGGTAACGTAAGGACTGCATGGGCTGCTAAACAGTCAGGAATGACTAGAGCACTTAAGGTTGCTTTCAGATCAGGGGCTGTGATGGGACTATGCGTTTCTGGACTTGGTTTGCTGGGAATTGGTATTGTTTTTGTAGCTTTTGATTTGGCTACAGTGGTAGAATGTGTTACAGGATTTGGACTAGGTGCTTCGTCAATGGCTCTATTCGGTAGAGTAGGTGGAGGTATATACACCAAGGCTGCTGACGTTGGTGCTGACCTTGTTGGTAAGGTAGAAGCTGGTATTCCTGAAGACGATCCTAGAAATCCAGCTGTAATTGCAGACAATGTGGGTGACAATGTAGGTGACGTTGCTGGTATGGGATCTGACTTATTTGAGTCATATGTAGGTTCTATTATTTCAGCAATTACACTATCAGCTGTTGCTGCTGCAAACTCTGTTAATATCGGTGCAGGTTTTGATGAGGTTACTGCAGCTTTATTCCCGTTAGTTCTTGCTGGAATAGGTATTCTTGCTTCAGTAATTGGAATTTTACTCGTTAGAGGCAAGGAAGGTGGAAATCCGGCTTCAGCTCTAAACATGGGTACATATGTTGCTGGTGCTATTGTGATAGTTGCATCACTTGCATTGAGCAACGCGATGCTGGGAAGTATGAACTATGCTTTCGCAATTATCGCAGGTCTCGCTGTCGGTATTGCAATAGGTAAAGTTACGGAGATCTATACATCTGCTGATTATGGTCACGTTAAGAAAATTGCTGATCAGTCTGAAACTGGTGCGGCTACAACAATCATTAGTGGTCTTGGTGTTGGAATGATGTCAACATTCTGGCCAATCATATTCATCGGTATTGGTATTTTCGTAGCATACTATTTTGCCGGTCTATATGGAATCGCCCTTGCTGCTGTTGGAATGCTTTCAACAACAGGTATGACAGTTGCAGTTGACGCTTACGGTCCTGTATCAGACAATGCTGGAGGTATTGCTGAAATGTCAGAGCTACCTCACGATGTAAGAGAAATTACAGACAAACTTGATGCTGTTGGTAACACAACTGCTGCTATTGGTAAAGGCTTTGCAATTGGTTCTGCAGCTCTAACTGCACTTGCATTATTTGCTGCATTCTCCGAAGTTGCATCCCTGGAAAATGTAAGTTTGATTGATCCAATCGTAATCATCGGTGTATTCATCGGAGCTATGCTACCGTTCCTATTCTCAGCTATGACAATGAATTCTGTTGGTAAGGCTGCTTTTGAAATGATTGAAGAAGTTAGAAGACAGTTCAGAGAACATAGGGGAATCATGGAGGGTACTGAGAAGCCGGACTATGCTAGATGCGTACATATCTCAACTGGTGCTGCTCTTAAAGAAATGGTGATGCCTGGTTTAATGGCTATTATTGCACCTCTTGCTGTAGGTTTTGTTCTTGGAGCTGCTGCACTTGCTGGAATGCTTGCTGGTGCGCTTTCTGCCGGTGTACTACTTGCTATCATGATGGCCAATGCTGGTGGAGCATGGGATAATGCTAAGAAATACGTAGAAGAAGGTAACCACGGTGGCAAGGGTTCTGATACTCATAAGGCTACTGTTGTTGGTGACACTGTAGGGGATCCATTTAAGGATACTTCCGGTCCATCTATCAACATCCTGATTAAGCTTATGACAATTGTATCTGTTGTATTTGCACCACTATTCGGCTCAGGCTTATTCTAAAACTAAATAAGGTTATATAATATCCGTTGGGGTGAATGAAAAATTTCATTCCAGCGGATATTTTTTATAATTTCAATTGAAAAGACATATACCAACTCGCTATGATTTCTTGGCAACAAAGCAAAAGGATGTAGAATGATTAAGAATTCAAAAAATTATAAAAACAAGTTGAACACCAAAAAATAAAAATTGACATTTTTAATTTATAAATATATGATTAATATATAAGTTTTTTATAAAGGAAGTTGGTTAGAATCCACTCAGTCCCGCTACCGTGAAGCACGAATATATACTATATTACGTGATAAGACGGATACTTTATAAGAATATAATTATTTTCTGCGAGGACGGAGTTAAATATATAATTTGTGTATAGTTTTGCTCTGGAGACAGAGCAATTTTTCTTTTTGTAAAAGAAAATAAAGGATGTTGTATGAAAAAATCTATAGAGGAATACAAGGGATATATTAAGAAAAAAGAACTATTTTTAGTAACACTATCTCTTCTTATTATATTTTTTTCGGTTATTGCTATTAGTGCCGGTTCTTCGAACATGGGAATTTCAGATGTTGTTTACGGGTTATTAAGAATTGGTGATGAAAAGGTTATAAACATAATATATAAAATTAGACTATTGAGAATATTAGCTGCAATTGCTACAGGTATGTCATTAGCTTATGCAGGGATGGTATTACAGACAATATTAAATAATCCTCTGGCATCTCCATCAACTCTGGGGATAAATAGCGCAGCAGCTTTTGGAGCAAACATAGGTATAATTGTTTTAGGTTTTGGAACAGCAAATGCGGCCATAGATTTAGGCGTAGGATTTTCGGCTTTTATAAGTGCTATTATATCTTCTTTAATTATTATAGTTTTAGCTAGAGCAAAAGCATTTTCTAGACATGCTATACTTCTTGCTGGTGTGGCAATGGGATCTTTCTTTGCTGCTGGTACTACAGCAATACAGTATTTTGCTGAGGATAATCAGGTTGCTTCCGCTGTATTTTGGACATTTGGAGATCTGAGCAGAATGAGCTATTCAGAATTAGCTATCTTGTCTCTAGCATTTATTACGTTTGCATTTTTTTCATACCTAAAAAAGTGGGATATGAATGCAATCGACATGGGAGAAGAGACAGCTCACAGCCTAGGGGTTGATGTATCCAAGTTTACAAGAAATATTTTGTTTGCATCTGCCCTGATTACGGCTATATCCGTAGCTTATGTTGGCATGATTGGATTTATAGGTCTAATTGCACCACAGATAGCAAGGCGAATTGTTGGCACTGATAAAAGGTATATGATGCCGGCTACTCTATTAATAGGTGCTTTAGTTTTACTCATTGCTGATACAATCGCAAGAACAATAATTGCACCAGTAATTTTACCTGTAGGTTCTGTCACATCTTTCTTTGGAGCACCTTTGTTCTTATTTATTTTACTTAAGGAGAAAAAATGATGGGAATTTTAAACGTAGAGAGTTTAAGTTTTAAATATAATTTACCATTATTAGAAGGTATTGATTTTACTGTCAATCAGGGGAGTATGGTTGCTCTTCTTGGAATTAATGGAGCTGGTAAATCTACTTTACTAAAATGTGTTAACAGAATCCTAAAGGCTCACAAAGGAAAGATTAGTTTAAGTGGCAATAATATAAATGAAATGAGTTTAAACCAGCTATCACGTCAGATAGCTTATGTGGCTCAGTATTCTGAAGTTACACATACAACAGTATTT
Source organism: Eubacteriales bacterium KG125 (assembly GCA_050908895.1). GTDB lineage: Bacteria > Bacillota > Clostridia > Peptostreptococcales > Anaerovoracaceae > S5-A14a. The sequence goes on from CP171222.1 coordinate 1,180,730, forward strand.
GATACTATTTTAATTGGCAGAAAGCCACACATGAAAGGAAAGGTGAATAGTAAAGACTTAAATGTAGTAGAAAATTTAATAAAAAAAATGAATCTGGAGAATTTTTCTCTAAGGTATATAGACGAACTTAGTGGGGGAGAACTGCAAAAAGTTATGATAGCACGAGCCTTAGCTCAAGAGCCTAAGTTATTAATATTAGATGAACCAACAAGTAACTTGGATATGAAAAATCAAATTGATGTCTTAGATTTCATAAAAGATGCTTGTGAGAAATCCAATGTATGTGCTCTAGTAAGCATGCATGATATCAACCTTGCCATAAGGTATGCAAATAAATATATTCTTATGAAAGATGGAAAAATATATGAAAAGGGCTTTGTGTCAGAGATAAGTGAAGAAAGCGTTAAGGCTGTATATAACATTGATGTTAATATATATAATATTGACAATAGAAGAATAGTTGTACCAAAGTAAATCATAGGAGGATGTATGAAGAAGAGATTAATTTTATTTATTTGTTTGACAATGATGGTTGTCCTAATTTCTGCATGTGGAGAGAAAAAGGAAAGCAAAGTTGAAAAAGCAGAGTTTGAGCCGCTAACAATTACTGATGCTACTGGGCGAGAAGTTAGCTTTGACAAAGAGGTAAAGAAGGTAGTATGTATTGGTCCTGGAGCACTTAGGCTATATACTTATGTCAATGGATCTAAGGCGTTAGTTGGTGTAGAAGAAATTGATAAAAAAATAATCCCAGATAAACCATATTTACTTGCTTATTCTGAGGTTAAAGATCTTGACAGTATTGGACAAGGTGGACCGATGAATTCACCAGATGCAGAAAAGTTAATATCAATTGCACCTGATGTAATTTTTTCTACATACAATACTGACACGGCATCAGCAGATGAACTAGCATCAAAAGTTGGTGCGAAAGTGGTTACTTTATCCACCGGAAAAAAGACACTTTTTGATAAAGAGTTGTACCATTCTCTAGAAAATATTGGGAAAATACTTAATAAAAATGAGAGAAGTAAAGAACTAGTTGATTACATGACAAGTGTGGAAAAGGATTTAGCAGATAGAACAAAAGATGTTACTCCTAAAAAAGCCTACGTTGCTGGTATTGGATTTAGAGGAGCTCGAGGCATTTATGGAACAAGAGCTAATTTTGATTTATTCACGTCTGTAAATGTAAAAGATTATCTAGATGAAGTAAAAGAAAAAGCTCCAATAATGATAGATAGGGAAAAATTAGTTGCAATGGATCCAGAGACGATATTTATTGATTTAAATGGGTATGAACTTGCAAAGAAAGACTATGAGGAAGCTGCAGACAGTTTTAACTCACTTCAAGCTATAAAAAATAAGAAAATGTATTCCATACTTTCTTATAATAGCTATACAACAAATGTTGACACAGCGATGCTAGATACTTATTTTATTGGCAAAACTATGTATCCGGATAAATTTAAAGACGTAGATCTAGATAAGAAAGCTGGAGAAATATATAAAAAATTATTAGGCAAAGACGTATATCCAGAAATTAAGAAGTCTGTTGATCCTTTTAAAGTGTTAGAAATGAAATAAAAGGTATAAAATTATGAATAATTTATTTGAAAGTCTGGTAGATTCAATCAAAGAAGATAATGACCTAGAATTTACAAGACAAATGTGGAATAATAGGGCAGAGGAATTCAGCAATATTATGCTACCAAAAGGCGATATAACCTTAAATATGCTAGAATCTAAAATTGATTTTAAAGATAAAACAATTTTAGATATAGGATTTGGTGCAGGGAGATATTTAACGTATTTTGCTGAAAAAAATGCAGATATATACGGAGTAGAATTATCTGAGAATATGATTGACTTTGCAGTAAAGGCATTAAAAAAAGGAAGATATAAATTTAAAAGAGACAATTTGGTAAATTCCTCATGGGAAGATATTAATATCGATAAGATGAATTGGGAAAATAAATTTGATTTAGTTTTTTTATCGATGAGCCCAGCTATATCGTCTTATGAAGAACTTGAGAAAGTTCTAAAAGCATCTAAACGGTTTGTATTTATTTCTGCTCACGTTGAAAGAGAGGATACACTTTTTAGTGAAATTGCTGAGGAATTTTCTGTTAACTTAGATACCCAGAGCATAGGTAAAATTGTACCTCTTTTTAATCTTTTGTATAACATGGGGTATTTCCCAGAAATAAAATTTTCTAAATTTGAGAGAGAATCTTTAGTAGAAATAAAAGATGTTTTAAAAAGATATACTTATTGGATTTTTGGAGACGAGTATGATGAAGAAAATCTAAAATCTGTTGAGGCTAGTTTAAAATATAGAGAAGTAGATGGAAAACTTAGAACAACAGTTAAGACTGTAAATGGTTATATGCTTTTAGAAAAATAATAATTAATATAATCCGTATATATGTACCACAACATATAAAAAAAGTTAGAGGATAATAATGGGAAAGAAAAAAATAGCCTTTGTTTGTGTTCATAATTCATGTAGAAGTCAAATTGCAGAAGCTTTAGCAAACAAGTTTTTAGCAGAGTCCTATGAAGTGTATTCAGCAGGTACAGAAATAAAAAATGAAATAAATCAAGATGCAGTCAGACTTATGAAAAAAATTTACGGAATTGATATGAATAAAACTCAATTTTCGAAGTTAATAAGTGACATTCCAAAGGTGGATATAGTTATTACCATGGGATGTAACGTCGCTTGCCCCAATATTCCTTGTGAACATAGAGAAGACTGGGGATTGGATGATCCGTCAGGAAAAACTGACGAAGCATATATAGACGTTATTAAAAAAATTGAAAGTAAGATTAAAGAATTTAAATAATATAATAAGAAAATTTCGGTTTTTTATCAATCTTTTGGTAAATTTCCAATTGTTTGATCAAATGTAAATTCTCAGAAAATAGATAAGGAGATACGGACATGACAGAGACAAAAGTCGTTTGGGGAATTCACACAACACAGGAAAACCTATTTTTACCTAATAATATTATTGCTATTGGATGGGAAGAAATGGGTGATATAACGTCTGTAGGAGATAATCGTGATGACATCAAGAAAAAATATGCAAAGATTTATCCAGATGCTTCTACCGGTTCCATAAATACCTGCGTAGGAATGCTCTATAGATTTGCCTATGAAGTGAAGATAGGTGATTATGTTGTATATCCTTCTAAAGAAGATAGAAAGATTAACATAGGTGTTATTGAAAGCGATTATTTCTATGATTCTCTAGAGAAAAAATACACTCACAGAAGAAATGTGAAGTGGTTAAAGAGTCGTCCTCGTACAGACTTCCCACAAGGAGCCTTATATGAAGCAGGATCTGCATTAACATTTTTTCAGATAAAGAATTATGCGGACGAGTACCTTTCAGTTTTAGAAGGAAAGAAACCTTCTTTAGATGAATCAATCGGTGTCACAGCTGATGAAATTCAAGAGCTTACAAAAGATTTCATTCTTAAGGTTCTTAAAAAAATCTCAAAGGACATTATTTTGAAGACTTTGTTGCAAATTTATTAAATGCTATGGGATACAGAACAAAGGTTTCTAAGAAAGGTGGGGATGGTGGAATTGATATTGTAGCTTATAAAGATGAATTCCCCCCACGTATATGCGTTCAGGTGAAAAGTACTGACAGCAATATTAAAGAAGATACAATCCAGTCACTTAGGGGTGCTATGAGTGAAGGAGATTATGGTGTATTTGTTACCTTGTCAGATTATACCCCAAATGCAAAGGCATATTTAAAACAGCATCCAATTATCAGAGGACTTAATGGCTCTGAAGTTATTAATTTAGTACTACGTTATTATGAACAGTTGGATGATAAGTATCAGGATGTGATCCCTTTAAAACGTGTATATATTCCTCAATTAAAGGATATCGATGAAAATTAAAAATAGTAGATGGAAAAAATAATGCATAGGAGGTGGTATTTTGCCTTTTAAAATTATAAGAAATGACATAACAAAAGTTAAGGCAGATGCCAGAGTAAATACTGCAAATCCCAATGTACTCGTTGGTAGTGGAACTGACACTGCCATATATAATGCTGCTGGCAAAGATGAGCTTTTAGCTGAACGGAAAAAGATTGGAATTATGTTTCCAGGACAAGCTGCATATACAAATGCGTTCAATTTAAATGCAAAATATATCATACATACTGTTGGTCCGACTTGGATTAATGGATTTCATAGCGAACGGGAGTGCTACGAAAAATCATTAAATATAGCTGCAGAATTGAAATGTAAAAGTATTGCATTTCCTTTGATTGCTACAGGTGTATATGGTTTTCCTAAGGATGAGGCATTGCAGATAGCATTGTCAGAGATTAATAAGTTCCTTCTTTTACATGATGTAATGTGATAAGACATATGTTACAGAAATAAATAAAAAATGAGAGGAACTTTGGTACAATAGTTTTACCACAAACAAAAAAGTATCAAAGGAGTCCTCTCATGAAAAGTATAACCGAAGAAATGTATTTTCGCCAGCGTTTATGTGAATATGCTATTAAATATGGTGTAACACGTTCTGCAAGGCGATACCAAACAAATAGATAATTTGTGTATCGTCAATTAAAAAAATATGATGGGAGCGTTCGCAGCCTCGCACTAAAATCAAGAAGACCTCATAATAGTCCAAATGCTCATAGTAATGAAGAACTGGCATTAATTCGAAGAATGCTAAAGTGTAATGGAGTCTATGGATTAGCAGAAGTATATGTTAGATGCAGGAAAAGTGGATACACAAGAAGTTTCGGGAGTATGTGTAGACAGATACGCAAAAAGGGATATAAGAAGCCTACAATCCATAGGAAGAGTTACTGTAAATATGAATTAATTAAAAGGAAAGATGCTAGTATGTACGATAATTTTGAGATATTCTATAATGCTGTCAAAATTTTTTATAAAGATGTAGCTGAAAAAAAATAGTAGAATGTATTCATGGGAACATTGTTATATTGCATTTAAAGATTAAAGGGATAAATCGTCGTTGGATGAAAAGCATATTGATAATTTAAGCCTGCAGCTTGCGTTTTATCTTGCAAGTTGGGGAATGTATAGAGGTTCATCATTTTTGTTAAGTTATGATTATAAGGTGCATACTGGGGCAGTAAAAATAATTCTTGATGAAAAATATGATATTCTATTTGATATTGATTGTAAGGAATTAAATAGTAATTTATTTGCAGAAAAATTATTTGCTTTGAGAGATGAACTAGATGAATATTATAAAACTTTGAGAGGAATAAATGTTAAAAGCGAAATATCAGAGACACTTTTATCAAAAATAATAATGGGAACTTCGGGATGTGTACCTGCCTTTGATACCTATTTATGTAAGGGAATGAAAATATATAAAATGGATAAATATCATTTTAATAAGCATTCTATTAAGTTGCTATTAAAATTTTATAAAGATAATTATGAAAAACTGGAAGAGATAAGAAGTACAAAGCATATTAGAGATACAAATATCCTATATACACAAATGAAAATTCTGGATATAAGATTTTGGCAAATGGGTAAGGATGAAATAGACTCTAAAGGATAATAAAATGATAAATCGGAGCTAAGAATTGATAATTGCTAATAATTAATTGATATACTAAAACATATTGATAATTATCTATGCGGTTTGGAATCATCAATAATAGCAAAGGAGTAGGTAGATATGTATGTATGGTGCAATTTTAGGTGATATTGTAGGCTCACCCTATGAGTTCAATAGGAGCAATAAAACAAAAGAATTCGAAATGTGGAATAATAGAGTCAAATTTACAGATGACTCCGTAATGACGATTGCAGTAGCTGAGGAATTGATTAGACTTCCTGATGAAGCAGATGATAATACTGTAAATACGGCTTTGATAAAATCCATGCATGAATGGGGACATAAGTATCCTTGGGCTGGATATGGTAAGAAATTCTTCCATTGGCTTGGGAAAAAAGATACTATGCCATATGGAAGCTTTGGAAATGGTTCAGCGATGAGAGTTTCTTCTGTTGGTTGGCTTTATGATTCCCTTGACGAGACAAGGAGATTTGCAAGACTAAGTGCAGAAGTAACATACAATCATCCTGAAGGTGTTAAGGGCGCTGAAGCAACTGCTTCTGCAATTTACATGGCAAGAAATGGAACCTCTAAGGAAGAAATAAAAAAGTACATCATTCAAGAGTTTAAATATGATTTGTCTAGAACATGTGATGAAATCAGACCAGGATATTATCATGTTGAATCTTGTCAAGAAACGGTTCCAGAGGCACTTACAGCATTTTTTGAAGGAGAACTTTGAGGATGTTATTAGAACTGCGGTTTCGCTTGGCGGAGACTGCGATACTCTTACATGTATTGCAGGCAGTATTGCAGAAGCCTTTTATGGTATACCTATGTTAATGAAGGAGCAGGTAAGGGCTCGTATAGATGAAGACATGTTAAATATTTTGAAATTATATGATGAACGCAGAGGCTGCGCGGTCCATACTAATGAATAAATGTAATAATCTTATAAAATAAATTTAAATATATTCTCATTTGTTAACTAACACTCGCTAATAATTTGTAAAAAAATATAAATTATTAGCGATTTTTTGTTGATGGAATTATAAAAAAGTTATAAAATGAAAATCTAGATTTAATTTCAAAAATTAAAATAATCACGGCGAGGGTGTCACACATCAATGCAAACATCAATGTTATAGTTATGTTTAACCACCAAAATACATAGAGGTAAAATTGAAAGCAAAATTAAATAAAATAAATGAAAACGAAGTTTTAAAATACTTAGGATATAGAGCAGGAGAAATCGACGATAAACTAATCCAAGATATCGAAAGAATATCTCTAGAAATTATGGATTTCTCAAGACCAGCTCTAACTTTTAGAGTATTCAATACAGACAGAGAATCCAATATAGCATTAGAAAATACGGATTTTTTCCCGGGCGGTAAAGACATCTTGGAAATGCTATTAGATTGTGATAAGTGTATCGTTATGGCCGCTACCCTAGGCCTGGAGATTGAAAAAAAACTCCGTGCTAGGCAGGTGATCAATATATATGAATCTGTAATAATGGATGCTTGTGCAAGCTCAGCAATTGAAAATATCTGTGATAATTTCTGCGATGAGTTTGAAAAACTCGCCGAAAAAGATGGTAAATTCCTAACCGATAGATTTTCCCCTGGATATGGGGACTTTCCCTTTGAGCAGCAGAAAGATATTTGCCACCTACTTATGACAGAGAAAAAAATCGGAGTATCTCTTAGCAAAAGTGGCATTATGATTCCGAGAAAATCCGTAACAGCCATAATCGGCATATCAAATATCAAACAAACTAAAAGATTTCGTGGTTGCGAACACTGTAACATGTTTCGAAACTGCACCTACAGAAAATCTGGCCTTCACTGTGGCCCAAAATAGGAGGAACTAAACCCATGTCTAAATTTCATGAGTTATTAAAGAATAAATACGTATTTTTCGATGGAGCGATGGGTACTATGCTACAAAATAGTGGTCTTAAGCTGGGTGAGCGACCAGAGAAGCTTTGTTTTACTAACCCAGAGTTAATTACGGACATCCATAGAAAATACATAAAGGTAGGCAGTAACGTCGTTTATACCAATACTTTTGGAGCTAATAGGCATAAGTTAGATGGTACAGGTATGAATACGGTTGATGTAGTGAAAGCAGCTGTAAATTGTGCTAGGAAAGCTGGCGAAGAAGAGAAAACAACTTCAGGCAAAGATACCCTTGTTGCTCTAGATATAGGCCCTATAGGTGAGCTGCTAGAGCCTTCGGGTACTTTGTCCTTTGAAGAAGCCTACGATATTTTTAAAGAAATGGTTGTGGCAGGAGAAGAAGCTGGATGCGACCTTATTGTATTTGAAACAATGACCGACCTTTATGAAGTTAAGGCAGGTGTTTTAGCAGCTAAAGAAAACACCAAGTTACCAATTATATGCACAATGACCTTTGAGGAAAACGGTAGAACTTTCACAGGCTGTATGATTGAATCAATGGCGGAAGTATTAACTGGACTTGATGTTGACGCTCTAGGAATTAACTGCTCCTTAGGGCCGAAGGAAATCTTCCCTTTAGCCGAGAAACTTGCAAGGGCTACATCAAAACCGATTGTAATTAAGGCAAATGCGGGACTCCCAAATCCATTGACAGACGAATATGACATTACACCAGAAGAGTTTGCTCAGTATATGATTCCATATGCGAAACTAGGTATCAATATAATGGGAGGTTGCTGTGGAACTAATCCAAACTTTATTGATGAGACTATTAAAGCGGTAAATGGGATAGAGGGAAAACGACCAGAGGTAAACTTGGAATCAGCCTTATGCTCACCGTCTAAATATGTAAAAATAAACGGAGTTAGAGTAATTGGTGAGAGAATCAATCCTACAGGAAAAAAGAGATTTCAGCAGGCACTTAAAGAAAATGATTTAGGATATGTTGCAGCAAGGGCTATGGAACAGGTTCAAGCAGGAGCCGATATATTAGATGTAAATGTAGGTGTTCCAGGCATTGATGAAGCCGAGATGATGATTAAGGTTGTCAAATTACTCCAATCTATCTGTGATTTACCACTTCAAATAGACTCATCAGATCCTAAGGCAATAGAAGCTGGACTTAGGGCTTTTAATGGAAAAGCAATTGTAAATTCAGTGAATGGAGAATCAGACGTCCTGAAAAAAGTATTACCTATTGCAAAGAAATATGGTGCCTCAGTTCTTGGACTAACCATGGATAAACGTGGAATTCCAGAAACAGCAAAGCAAAGAATAGAAATTGCAAATACCATTCTAAGTGAAGCTTTGAAATGTGGTATTTTCAAGCGAGACATTTTTATGGATTGTTTAACTCTTACGGTTTCAGCTCAGCAAAATCAGGCAGTGGAGACCTTAAAGGCGGTAAAATATGTGAAAGATGAACTGGGGCTTCATAATGTTCTTGGAGTTTCCAATATTTCATTTGGTTTACCGGAAAGAATTAATGTAACGACTAATTTCCTTACTCAAGCAATGTATTGCGGTCTTGACTTACCTATTGTAAATCCCAACGAAACTGCGATTATGGACACTATTACTTCTTTTAAAGTATTGAGTGGTGAAGATGAAGGTAGTGTGAAATATATAGATCGCTTTGCAAATAGAAAGGATGACAGTAAGAAAACAGGTTCAAGCATAGCTTCAGATAAAATGGATCTGGCCTATGCAATAGATAACGGTCTTACTCACGAGTCCGCCGCTCTTACAGAAGAACTTTTAACTAATAAAGCGCCAATGACAATTATAAATGATATTTTGATACCAACCCTTGATCTTGTAGGAGATAAATTTGAAAAACAAAAGATTTTCTTGCCACAGCTTATAAGGTCAGCTGAAGCTTCTTGCCAAGCCTTTGAAGTGCTAAAAAAGAATATGATTAAAGAAGGCGCAGGTGCAGTGAGCAAGGGAAAAATCATTGTCGCAACTGTTCTTGGAGATATTCACGATATCGGAAAGAACATTGTAAAAGTAATGCTTGAAAACTATAGCTATCAAGTTATTGATTTGGGTAGAGATGTACCTATAGAAAAAGTAGTAGAAACAGCCATCAAAGAAGACGTAAAACTTATTGCACTCAGTGCTCTTATGACCACAACCCTAAGCAGTATGAAAGACACAATAGAAGCACTTCATCGTAGCGGACATGATTGCAAAATAGCTGTAGGCGGGGCAGTGCTCACAAAGGAATATGCCGATGAAATAAATGCAGATTTTTATGCAAAAGATGCAAAACGAATGGTTGATTATGCTAAACAGGTGATTGGCTAAATATAATAAGGAATAAGAATGAAAGACATTAGAGAATATATTAAAGATGACGTATTAATTTTTGATGGTGGCATGGGAACGTATTTTGCTACAAAATATAAGACCATGCTTGAGTCGTGTGAACAGTTTAATCTGACTGCTCCAGAGAAGGTGTATGAAATTCATAGGGAATACCTAGAGAGTGGTGCTAGAGCGATAATGACCAACACTTTTGCTGCGAATATGGAAAACTATGAGGGCGATGAAGACCAGCTTAGAAAAATTATTCATGCTGGCTTTGATATTGCTAGCAGTGCAGCGAAAGACCATGATGCATATGTTTTTGCTGATATTGGTTATATTTCCCTTACAGAAACAGGCAATGTAGCGGATAAATACAAAAAGAATGTTGATTTTTTCTTGGAAAAGGGTGCGAAGCATTTTATTTTCGAGACCTTGCTCAATGATAGCGGAATTGATGAAACAGCAAAATACATTAAAGAAAAATCGCCAGATTCCTTCATTTTAGTCAGTTTCGCAATTTATCCCGACGGATACACCCAGGAAGGCGCTTACGGGATTGAGCTTCTTGAGAGAGCCGAATCCTCAAAATGGATTGACGGAGTTGGATTGAATTGTGTGTCAGGCCCTCACCATATGAGTGAATATTTTGCTACGCTGGATAAACATCCTAAACTAATGCTTGCTATGCCAAACGCTAGTTATCCTACTGTAATAAATAACAGGACTTTTTTTAACAGCACACCAGAATATTTTAGCGCCAAGATGAACGAAATAAAAAATCAAGGAATTAAAATGCTAGGCGGTTGTTGCGGTACGACACCTGTAGATATACGTGCTCTTAGGGATGGATTAACCAGTCCTTTACTTGCCCCAAATTCTCGTGATGAGTACACGGAGGAGCAAGATATAAATTACTATCTTCCGGAATTCAACAAAAAACTGGCAAGAGGTGAGAAGGTTATCGCCGTTGAGCTTGATTCACCCCTTGATACTAATTTTACTAAGTTCGCACAAAATACTTTGCTTCTAAAAAACGCAGGTATAGATTTAATGACAATCGCAGACTGTCCCATAGCAAAGCCACGTATGGACTCAAGCCTGCTGGCATGTAAGGTTAAAAGAGATTACAACCTGGACGTAATTCCCCATATAACCTGCAGAGATAGAAATATTAACGCAACCAAAGCACTACTTTTAGGTTTACACATTGAGAATATCCGAAACGTTCTTGTTGTTACAGGAGATCCGATTCCTAGTTATGACAGAGATGATGTAAAAAGCGTGTATAACCTTAATTCTAAGAAAATGATTAAGTATATTTCCAATTTAAATTCGACTACTTTCCAGGATTCTATGAATCTGTTTGGTGCATTGAATTTGAATGCATTAAACTTTGAAATACAATTAAAGCACGCATTAGAGAAGGAAGCTAACGGCGCAACAGGATTTTTTACCCAGCCAATTTTGAGTGAGAAGGCTTTTGATAATTTAAAGAGGGCACGTAATGTCTTGAAAGGCAAGATTTTAGCTGGAACTTTTCCTGTGATGAGTTATAGGAATGCTATATTTATGGAAAATGAAATAGCAGGTATTAATTTAGATCCAGATATTATAGAAAGATATAAAGGCTTATCTAAAGAAGATGGAGCAAAACTAGGGATATCTTTATCTGTGGAATTTGCACATAAGTGCAGGGACTATTGTGATGGATTCAATTTAATGACTCCGTTTCAGAGAGCAGATGTAATTTGCGAGATTATAAAAGAAATAAAGAATATATAAAATCTAATCGAGTTGCTGCTATGTCTAAATAAGTATAGCTGACAAATTGTACCTTTCAAGAATTTACAATTTGTACATTTTAAAACGGTCAAAATTGCTGTAAAATTATCAAAGAACTAATTTTATTTATTAAAATATATATTTGGAGGATTTTATGACAACTATTGAAAACAAAAATATGAGAAACAGCGGTACATATATGCTAATTATTAATGCATTATTCATCGCCCTCACACTTGTGGCAACTTGGCTAATCAACATCAGATTACCTCTTGTTGGAGCAGGGGGTCTCATTCATATGGGAAATGTTCCTATGCTTATTGGAGCTTGGCTATTTGGAAGAAAAACTGGAGCAATTTCCGGAGCATTCGGAATGGCACTTTTTGATGTAATGAGTGGATGGGCATCTTGGGCACCATTTACATTTGTAATAGTTGGACTTATGGGTTATTGCGCTGGACTTATCGAAGAAAAGAAATTAGTGAAAGAGCCTACCTTAAACCGCATCGTAGCCGTTATCGTTGCAATTATAATTAAGGTTGTTGGCTATTACATCGCAGAAGGTATTTTGTACGGTAACTGGATAGCTCCTGCTGGTTCAATTCCTGGTAATATAATTCAGGTTGGAGTTGCAGGAATTATCGTAATAATTGCAATTATTCCACTAAAAAATATTATAAAAAAATAACAATTATAATAGGAATTATCAAAGGAGGGGCTTATGCATAAAGTTATGACAGCAGGACCAACTATGGTCAGAGAAAATGTAATGAAGGCGAGAAGTCTTCCTTTTACAAATCCAGATCTTGACTCTGAGTTTTACGATTTTTATAAGGAAACTTGCGAACTTCTATCTGAAGCTGCAAATACCAACAATCAAGCACTAATATTAGGCGGAGAAGGAATCCTCGGCCTAGAAGCTGCATGTGCAGCTTTAACAGAACCTGGAGACAGAGTTCTTGTGATAGACAATGGAATTTTTGGAAGAGGATTTGACTGGTTCGTATCTCTTTATGGCGGAACTCCAGTTTACTATGAATCAGACTATCGTAATCCAATTGACGTTTCAGACTTGAAAAACTTTTTAGAAAAAGATAATGATTTTAAATATGCTACTTTCGTGCATTGTGACACACCAAGCGGTGTGTTAAATGATATTGAAGCAATTGGCTGCCTTTTAAAAGAATATGGTATTATGACGGTCGTAGATACTGTTGCCGGAATTTTTGGTGAGCTAGTTGATATGGACAGGAGCAAAATAGATATTCTCTGTGGTGGATCTCAGAAAGTGCTATCTGCACCTCCAGGGCTAACAATGCTTTGGATTAGTCAGACGGCCTGGGACGCAATAGAGAAGCGCAAGACTCCAATCGCTGCTTTTTATGCTAACATTCTTTTGTTTAAAGATTACTATGAAAAAAAGGCTTTCCCATATACTATGCCGATAAGTGACATAATGGGCCTAAGAGTCGCACTTGAAAATGTTAAAAATGACAAAGATATTCTTAAAAGACATGAGATTATAGCTAAGGCTACACGTAAAGTTCTTTCTGAAAATGGTGTAAAGCTTTATCTTGAATCAGGATTTGCTAACAATGTTACTGCAATTGAACTTCCAGAGAACATTAAGCCAGTAGATGTTTTAAGCAAAATGAAAAACGATTATGGCGTTATGATTTCTGGCTCACTAGGCTGTCTTGAAGAAAGAGTTATCAGAATCGGACATATGGGTGAAAATGCGACAAAAGAGAATGTTGTTGATACCTTAGTGGCACTTCAGAAGGCTCTTGCTGACTGCGGTGTATTCATAGAAGGGAATGTGGCAGAAGAGTTTGCTGCTCTTGTTTAAACAAGATATTACTTTTTAACACTTAAATATCTGCAAACTAAAACTGGTCAGAGTGTAATGATAGTTCTTCAATAGTCTGACCAGTTTTTTATTTTATTAATATCTTCTATTTGTAGTAGGAAGCATTTTCCAAGTCTAGGAGTTTTTCTTTCATTTCAAGGCCACCGCCATAACCAACTAATTTTCCCTTTGATCCAATTACGCGATGACAGGGAATAATAATTGATATAGGATTTCTATTATTTGCCATTCCCACAGCACGACTAGCTTTAGGGTTCCCAATAGCTTTTGCTATTTCTCCATAGGATCGAGTTTCTCCATATGGTATATTGAGAAGTTCAGTCCAGACTTTTTTTTGAAAAGATGTACCGCGGATACATAATGGGACATCAAACTGAATGGATTTCCCATCAAAATATTCTTCAAGTTGTTTAGCGACTTTTAAAGACAAATTTTTTGCATCAATATATTTTTTCCAATTCCTGTCCGAATTTTTATCAGTTAGATTACCATGATATATCGCGTAATCACTATCAAAGTCACAATTACAGTTGCATTCAATACTTTCATCATAGTCAGCGTAATTTATGCCATAAACAAAAGAATCATCAGTTGTAATTTTTAGATAACAAAATATAAATTTATATATAAAGTCATAAGTATTCATATGCCTATTATAGTTTTGCATACCCACAAATTCAATAGTTATGAGTTTTTTTCTTAAAAATAATAAGCAAATATGTACAAAAAATAGTGCAAAAATGTGTGAAATAATCTATAATAGGTATAAATAAACATATGAACTCTTAAGTTGATTTAAGAGTTTTACGCTTAGTTATAACATTATACGAGGAGGATTTATTATGTGGGGAGAAATTTTAAACTTTGAGAATCCGCTTATTGGAGCTGAAAATACATGGGTTCTAATGGCGATAACTTTTGGATGGGTGGCATTTTCCATCTATGCAGAACAAAAATGGGCTTGGGCATCAAAGATGTCCGGGGCAATAGTTGCACTTATAGGTGCTTTAGTTTTAACAAACTTAGCTATTATTCCAACCAGTGCACCGTTTTTTGATGATATAATTTGGGGATATGTAGTTCCTATGGCGATTCCGCTATTATTGCTACAGTGTGATTTAAAGAAAATAGGCAAAGAATCGGGAAGACTTCTCATTATATTTCTTGTCGGAGGTGTAGGTACGGTTGCCGGAGCTTTAATTGGTGCTATTCTTTTAGGTAAGTATATACCGAACATTGACGGAATCGCAGGAATGATGACAGGGTCATACATTGGTGGTGGAGTTAACTTTGCAGCTCTTGCAGGCGCTTTTCATATACCAGGACAGATGATATCAGCAACGACAGTGGCAGATAATCTACTTATGGCTGTTTACTTTTTTGTACTTGTAATGATTCCCGGAATATCATTTTTTAAAAAACACTACAAACATCCACATATTGACGAGATTGAAAAACATGGAATTTCCGAGGAGCAAAAAACTCTAGCTGCATCATATTGGGCAAAGAAAGAAATTTCTCTGGTAGATATAGCTATTAACATGGCTATTAGTGGAATAATAGTTGCAATGTCAAAAATAATTGCTGAATTTTTAGGAAAAGTTATTCCAACTTCAAACGCAGTTTTATCAATTTTAAATGGTATGCTTGGTAACCAATATCTAATTATTACTACGATAGCTATGCTTGTAGCAACTTTTGCCTCAAAGAAAGTTAGCAAACTCTCAGGTTCTCAAGAAATCGGAACATGGCTTATTTATTTGTTCTTCTTTGTAATAGGAGTGCCGGCATCAATTATGCAGGTTGTTACTCATGCACCGATAGTTTTGTTATTCTGTACTTTGATGGTAATTGTTAACATGACAGTATGTTTTGTAGTCGGAAAGCTATTTAAGTTTAATTTGGAAGATATTATTCTGGCATCAAACGCAAATATAGGCGGGCCAACGACAGCAGCTGCAATGGCTATTTCAAAGGGTTGGGTAGAACTTGTAGGGCCTGTAATGTTAGTAGGTACATTGGGATATGTAATAGGTACTTATTTAGGCTTATTTGTTGGCAATCTCCTTGCATAGGAATTTCTGCTTGATATTTTGTGTATATATAAATTTGGAAGGGAGATAATATGGTATTTGATGGACATTCAGATATTTTTACAGATGTAACGATAAGAAGATTGGCCGGCGAAACTAATGTTTTAAAGAATCATCATCTGGAAAGACTTAGGAAAGGACAGGTTGAGGGAAGTATCTTTGTAATTTGGATTGATCCGCCTTATGATAAAGATCCTGTGCCTAGAAGTAAAGAATTTTTTAAAGCTATAAAGGATGAGATGGCAGAAACAGAAGATTTTGTCATTGTTAAAAATCTAAACGAAGCTTTAAGGGCCAGGAAGGAGAGCAAATTCTATGTATTTATCGGGCTAGAAGGTCTTTCCTACATTGGTGAAAATATAGACCGGATTGATGAACTATATGAGTTTGGAGCTAGACATGCCATGCTGACATGGAACGAACAAAATGATTTGGGAACAGGTGTTGGTGGAGATGTAAACCGAGGTTTAACCAAGGCTGGCAAGCAGGCTGTAAAACGCATTCAGGATTTGGGAATGATTATGGACACTTCTCATCTAAATGAAAAATCTTTCTGGGATGTTATAGACGTTGCAACAGGTCCTGTAATTGCTTCTCATTCTAACGCAAAGGCTTTGAGCAATGCAGCTAGAAATCTAACAGATGATCAGCTTAAGGCTATTAAAGATAGTGGGGGACTTGTGGGAATTAATTCATTTAACCTATTTGTATCTCAAAGCATTCCAGACCAAAACATTGATAACTTAGTTAAACACATAGTTTATATAGCTGATAAAATTGGCCCTGAAAACATCGGGTTTGGCTTCGACTTTTTCGAATTCCTTGACCCAGCTGGAATGTCATCATACAGTGACCAAGACACTTCATATACTGTTGGATTTGAGGATGCGAGCAAAATACCTGACTTACTCAAGCTGATGGATAAAGCTGGATTTACGGCAGATGAGATTGAAGGAATGAAATATAAGAACTGGTATAGGTTAATCAAAAATGTTTTAGGTTAAAACTATTTATAGGC
Source organism: Eubacteriales bacterium KG125 (assembly GCA_050908895.1). GTDB lineage: Bacteria > Bacillota > Clostridia > Peptostreptococcales > Anaerovoracaceae > S5-A14a. The sequence goes on from CP171222.1 coordinate 1,197,354, forward strand.
GGTAATCACTACCGTCTTTTTTTATGTTCAAAGGTAATAGTTTCAAAGCATTTCAAAGAAAAGCTACAGGGAGAAGCCGAGTTTATGTATGAAAAAAATTGCAATTTATATGAATTATTAGATTGTTTTAGGGTATATATTCAACATATTGTGATAAAATATTTCGGTACTAACGAGATGTTGTGAAATTATGTTTATATGATATTATATTAAATGGAGTTAAATTATTGATGAAGACAATTATAAAGAGAAACTTAACAGAAGTACCATATGATGCTGAAAAAATAAGAGTTGCTATATGCAAGTCTTTTTTATCAGTTGGAGAAGAATGCGATAATGAACGTTTGGATAATCTAATCGAGCAACTAGAGATGAAATTCCACGGTGTAGAAATGGCAGAAGTCGAGGAAATTCAAGATGCTGTGGAAGAAATCTTAATGAAAAATGACTGTTATAATGTAGCAAGAAGCTATATTTTGTACAGAGAAAAGAGAACTTCTCTTAGAAGAATTAGATCAAAACTTATTAAGGACGTAGGAGATGAAGCTTTAGAATCCGTTTTACATAAGGTTCAAAAGGATTTTCAGAATTATGATTTATCTAGACTAAGAGCTAAATACATTTCGATGTATAAAGAAGAATTAAGTCTTGATAAGAGGCTTAAACTTCTGACTAAATCAGCTGAAGAACTTACATCTCAAGAAGAGCCGAACTGGGAGAAAATCGCAGGAAGAGTATTGAGTTATGTTTTCCATAGAGAACTTAAGGATACAGAAGATAGTCTAGGGATTAGTGGATTTTATAATAAAATTAAATATCTAACGGATGAAAGTCTATATGGCAGCTATATTTTAGAAAATTACGATAAAAACGAAATTGATCAAATTGAAAAGAAAATTGATAACAGCCGAAACGACTTGTTTACATATTCCGGACTTGATCTATTAATTCAAAGATACCTTATTCACAATCATAGCCATGTCTCTTTGGAATCTCCACAAGAAATGTTCATGGGAGTCGCAATGCATCTAGCTATGGGAGAAAAGGAAAATAGACTTTTCTGGGTTGAAAAATTTTATGACATTCTAAGTATGCAGAAGGTAACTATGGCGACACCAACTTTGTCTAATGCAAGAAAGCCATATAATCAGCTATCTAGCTGTTTTATTGATACGGTTCCAGATTCTCTTGAAGGTATTTATCACAGCATTTCTCAGTTCGCAGAAGTCTCAAAACTTGGCGGAGGTATGGGAATGTACTTCGGTAAAGTTAGATCAAGAGGTGGAAAAATAAGGGGATTTGAAGGCGTTAGCGGAGGCGTTATAAGATGGATACGTCTTGTGAACGATACTGCTGTTGCAGTAGATCAGCTGGGAATGAGACAAGGAGCTGTTGCTGTATATCTGGATGCATGGCATAAAGACCTACCAGAATTCTTACAGTTGAGAACTAACAATGGGGATGATAGAATGAAGGCTCATGATGTGTTCCCTGCAGTGTGCTATCCGGACCTATTTTGGAAGATGGCAAAAGAAAATCTTGATCAAGATTGGTATCTAATGGATCCTCACGATATCCTTACAACTAAGGGATATTCCTTAGAAGACTCATATGGCGAAGATTGGGAAGTAAAGTATTGGGAATGTGTCAACGATTCAAGAATTTCTAAAAGAGCAATTAATTTAAAAGAAATTGTTAGACTTATTTTAAAGTCAGCAGTGGAAACGGGAACTCCATTTGCATTCTACAGAGATACTGTAAATAAGGCGAATGCAAATAAGCATAAGGGAATGATATATTGCTCAAATCTTTGTACAGAAATAGCTCAAAATATGAGTGAGACGGAGTTTATCAATAAGACTTTAACTACAGAAGATGGAGACGAAGTTGTAGTTCAGACGACTAAGCCTGGGGATTTTGTTGTTTGTAATCTAGCATCTCTTTGTCTAGGTCATATTGATGTAAACAATCCGGAAGAACTAGAGGATATAACGGCAACAACAATTAGAGCTCTTGATAACGTAATAGATTTAAATCTCTACCCGGTACCATACGCTAAAATAACAAGCAAGAAAAACAGAGCCATAGGGCTTGGCGTCTCCGGCTATCACCACATGTTAGCTAAGAACAAAATACGTTGGGAGTCAGAGGAGCATGTTTCCTTTGCTGATAAGGTATTTGAAGATATTGCGTATGCTGCAATTAAGGCAAGTAACGAGCTGGCCAAGGAAAGAGGCACTTACAGTTACTACAAAGGCAGCGAGTGGGAGACGGGTGAATATTTTGTTCGGAGAAACTACGACAGCGACAGATGGCTAACACTTAAAGAGAGTGTTAGGAATGATGGTATGAGGAACGGCTGGCTTATGGCAACTGCTCCAACCAGTTCTACTTCAATTCTAATAGGTACGAGTGCAGGACTTGACCCTGTTATGAGTAAATTTTATCTAGAAGAGAAGAAGGGGATGATAATGCCGAGAGTGGCTCCGGACCTTTCACCGGAAACTTTTTGGTACTATAAACAGGCTCATTACATCGACCAGACATGGTCAATCAAGGCTGCAGGGGCCAGACAGAGGCACATTGACCAGGCTCAGAGCATGAATTTCTGGATAAATAACGAATACAAGATGAGCCAACTTTTAAATTTATATATTTTGGCATGGGAAGAGGGCGTCAAGACGGTTTACTACGTTAGATCTAAGTCCCTTGAGGCCGAAGACTGTGATAGTTGTTCAGCTTAGAATGATAAAAATGTTTAATAGGAGATTGAAAAATGAGTGAAAATAAAATTACAAAGAAGCCGCTTTTTAATCCTGAAGGTGATATAAAGGTTAACAACAGGCGACTTTTAAATTTCAACACCACTAATATCAATGATTTCAACAACATGAAATATTCATGGGTATCTGACTGGTATAGACAGGGAATGAATAACTTTTGGATCCCGGAAGAAATTAACTTAAACCAAGATAAGACCGACTACCCCAATCTGCTACCGGCAGAGCGTACGGCATATGACAAAATACTCAGCTTCCTTGTGTATCTTGACTCACTTCAGTCTGCAAATCTGCCCAATATTGCTCAGTATGTTACGGCTAACGAGATTAACCTATGTCTTTCAATTCAGACATTTCAAGAATGTATACACAGCCAAAGCTACAGTTATATGCTAGATACTATTTGCAATCCAACAGAGAGAAATGAAATTCTTTATCAATGGAAGACAGATGAACATCTTTTAAATAGAAATAAATTTATAGGAGAACTTTACAACGAGTTTGTTGAAAATCCTAATAAAGACACATTCCTTAAAGTTTGCATTGCCAATTACATACTTGAGGGTATATACTTCTACTCGGGTTTTATGTTTTTCTACAATTTGGGAAGAAATGGTAAAATGCCGGGCAGTGTTCAAGAAATAAGATACATCAATAGAGATGAAAACACTCATTTATGGCTATTTAAGAAGATTCTTTTGGAACTGGAGAAAGAAGAACCGGAGTTATTCAACGAAGAAAATAAAAAAATGATTGCAGATATGATAAAAACCGGTGTTGAGCAGGAAATTGCTTGGGGACAGTATGTTATTGGGAATGATATACCAGGGTTAAATGTTAAGATGGTTGAGGATTACATCAAGTATTTAGGAAATCAGAGGTATTCATCCCTAGGGCTTGGAACTTTATATCCGCGATATGAACAGGAACCGGAATCAATGGCATGGGTAAGTCAGTATTCCAATGCAAACATGGTTAAAACTGATTTCTTTGAGGCGAGATCTTCAGCATATGCTAAGAGCAGTGCTATAGAAGATGACTTATAAAAAAAGATAGAAGTGAAAAGTGGAATAATTCTTTATTCTAAGCAATTAAACAGAAAAAGTCTTATATTTAAACTTCATGGAGCATCAGAGTTTATTCTAGGATTTGCTATAATAGCCCATTTGTTGCTTAAATAATTAATTAGAGTAGACAAAGAAAAGCTCTTTTGTATGATGATATCTATTTTCCGAGATACTATCTATAAAAGAGCTTTTGTATTGTTAAAAAATATATCTATACCCTTATATACCTTCATAGAAAAGATATAGTCCCATTAGTAGCATAACTAAAGCAAGCATGTACTTTGTTATAGTATAGAAGAATCGGTATTTATTAGACTTCTTAAGATTAATGATAAAACCAACTGAACTTCCAGCTACAATGGTTATTATACTAAATCCAATACTGTACATAAGCATCATCATTACGCCATAGGCTAAGTTTTGTTTTGTTGAGATGAGGGTCAGAAGAAATATAATTACCGGTGTAGCACAAGGTGAAGCGAAAAGACCGCTAATTGCACCAATTATAAAAGCTCCTAGCGGACCTCTTTTTTTATTTTTTGAAATCATATTATTTGTAGGCATAATATGAGTAATCTCTGCAGTTTCAAGGGCCATAAATGTCATTATGACTCCAAGTATTATAAGCCAATATCTGTTTAAGGCACCTAGGAGTTGACCGGTGCCACCTGCGATAGTACCTAAAAGTGTAAAAGTTATGGTTATTCCCAGAGCATAGAAAGTTGAATGGAAAAGATTATCCTTTGGTGTTCCTTTGCCTGCAGTTACATATCCAATAATCAGGGGGAGCTGGGAGAGGGAGCAAGGAGTAAGACTTGTAATCATTCCAGCTATTAAGGCTAGAAAAGGACCAAGCCATACGTAGTTATTCATGTATTCAACTACATCTCTCAAAAGAGCGTCCATTATACAATCTCCTTAATAATCCCACCTAGTACATCCTCAGGAAGAGGCCCCTCATGGAGGGTGTATATATGATTGCCTGAGGAATCTTTTATTGTTTGGAAATTATATTCTTTAATTAATTTATCCGAAGGCACATATGGGTTGCCATCTTTGGTAAAAATAACTTGAGATGGAATAACTCTCATTTGGAAATCACCTTCAATACCGGGAGTTTTCCACACATCCAGATATTTGATATAGATATCTTTTCCATATTTTTCGTTGAATTTTTCCAAGGTTGGCTTGAAAGCTCTACATGGAGCACAACCTTCTGATCCGAAATTCACGATTATTGGTTTTCCTTCCCGGGCAACTGCTTTGTAATCTATAGGTTCTTCTGAATCAATAGGGGAAGCTTTAGTCGATGATTTGCTTTGGCTTTCATCAGAATACTGACTGTTTTTTATTTGATTAGATTTTTCGATAGTCTCTATATTAGAATTTTTCTTATAGGTATAAACCACAAAAAAGAGAGCGAGTATTAAAATAACGGCAAAAATTTGTATTATTGTTTTTACTTTTAAGTTTGTCATGTTATATCCTTTCCGGTAATTTCTTTTAAAGTTTTTTACTCTATCATTTACTATATTTTAGGTAGTGGCTTTCACTATCTAAAATATGGAGACAGTGTGATATATACCACAGAATAGATAAAATAAAAGACTCTTTTATCACTTATGCTTACAAAAATGTAAGTCATGAGAGATCAAAGAGCCTTTGTAAATATATATTTACATTAAAATTATATATGCTATTTGTTTTTAAATTCAGCTGGTCGTTTTTCCAGGAATGCTCCCATACCTTCAGCTTTGTCTTCAGAACCAAAGGCAGCTGTAAATGCTTCAATTTCAAATCTGCTAGCAGATTTAAGATCCATATCAAGACCGTTGTTTATTGCAACCTTTACAGAATTAACAGCGATAGGTGCCTTAGAAATAATTGTGTTTGCAATCTTTTCAGCTTCCTCTATCAAGTTTTCTGGTTCAAATACCTTCTCGCAAAGTCCAATTCTATAAGCTTCCTCAGCGTCAATAATCTCAGCAGTCATTGTTAGGTATTTTGCCATTCCTTTGCCAACTAGTCTAGGAAGTCTCTGTGTGCCACCAAATCCGGGAATAATTCCTAAGCCAACTTCCGGCTGGCCAAATTTCGCCTTTGTTGATGCTACTCTAATATCGCATGCCATGGATAATTCACATCCACCACCCAATGCAAAACCGTTAACGGCTGCAATAATAGGTTTTTCAATGGACTCCATATAATTCATCAGCTTGTGACCAAGAATCATCATATTTCTGCCTTGTAAAGCATTCATTTTGCTCATCTGAGCTATATCAGCACCAGCAACGAAAGCCTTACCTTCACCTGTCAAGATTGCAACTCTTGCAATTTCGTCAGATTCAAAAGTACTAAAAGCATCGTATAATTCTTTGAGTACATCTTCATTTAAGGCATTGAGTGCCTTGGGTCTATCAATTGTTACATAAGCGATTTGATTTTTTACTTCGTATTTGATGTTTTCGTACATATCTATCCTCCAAGATAAAATTTAAAAATATTAAACTTTGCAATTGATTACAAAGGATTTTGTTAATATTGTAACACATATAGGGAGTTTTGCAAGCTAATATTAATCATTTGTTTGGCATATAAGTAGAGTCCCTTTATCAAAGGACAGCTCACAATATTCATTAAGTATCTCATTGCTTATTCCTAAGGTATTTCCTTTAGGGAAAAATGTATCATTAAGAGGGTATTTCACAGCCTTTATTGTTAAATTATACACATCTTCGTAATAGGGAAACAGAGATAAGTACTTAAAATTATCTTTATGGATTTTATGATAGCCGGGATATAATAGAGTAACTTTATTTTTTGAATCGAAAATTGTAATTGAAAAATGATATTTGTTCATCAAAGATATATTTCCCAATGTATGATCAATTCTCCCACCTAAACCGCCCAAAATAGTGACAGATGAAGGTTGGTTTGTTACTGCCAAGTCTAATGCAGCTTCAGTATCAGTCATATCTTTTTCGCATGGGAGAGTAATAATTTCCTGTGTATTAAACTGTTTTCTCCAAATATCTGATGTCAAAGAATCAAAATCACCTATTATTATATCTGGCGTCAATTTCAGTTCTATAGCATGTTGTACACCTTTATCTGCTGCAATTATATAATCGTATTTAACAGGATTAATGTTTAAATTATGTAAATTGTGAATATATCCAGTGATGATTAGAACTTCCATTTTTGCTCCTTTGCTTGTAATTTACCCACATCTATTATATAATATCTGTAATTAAATTTAAAGTTAGATTAGTAAATGAGGATTTTTATGAAAAATATTAGAATGATTGTTAGTAGTGGTCCACTTAAGTCTATTGCTAGGCAGAAGTTAAAAGGACATTGGTTTGAAGCTGCCGCAATATTTTTGATTGTGGGAATTTTTGGTAATGCAGGGCAGAGACTATTTACTAATAATTTAAATTTCAAGATAAACAGTGGAACTGATTTTAAATCAATGTTTGACATGCATGGCTCTATACTTACTTTTGGCATTGTTTTAGGCGTTGTTACTTTCTTTATAGGAGGTGCAATTGCAGTAGGAGGAATGCATTACATTTTAAATTTACTGAGAGATAATAATCCTAAATTCTCTGACATTCTATACGGTTTTAAATATTTTTGGAGAAGTTTTAAGCAGAGTTTTTTGTTTGAATTGGTTATTGTTTTTCCGGTAATAATAATTGCTATTATTGCAGTAATTATTAGTGTTGGGCTGTCTCAGAGAGTTGATACAATACTTTTGGCATCTATTATATTATTTATAATTTTTACATTTGCTTGGTTGATTTATACCATTGTGATTTCTTATGCTTTATCTTTTAGATATTTCCAAATAGCAGATGAACACTACGAATATATGGGTGCTATAGATTCTTTTAAAGTTTGCTCCAAAGCCATGAAGGGAAACAAGGCACACTTGTTTGGTGTTGAACTCTCTTTTATAGGATGGCTTTTGCTTGTAGTCGTTCCTTCAGCATTTATTCAAACTTTTACACAGGATACAAGCATTGCATTCATAATGCAGCTATTAGTTATGATTCCTATGTCATTTATTGCCGCATATTTGTATGCTACAGAGGGGATTTATTACAGGATTTTGACTGGTGAACTTAAAATTGATGTAGTAGATGATAGTCCTTTAGAGAATCTTGATATGGAATCTGATAGTCTTAAGGAATCTTTAAATAAAAAGGTCGATTCTGTTGAAGAGAATGAATTAACAATGGAAGATCCGAAATTTCCACCTAATATTGATAGTAGTCCTAGCAAGGGCATCGATTTTGAGTCTTCTGCCAAAACTGGAGAAAACAATGACAGTTATGAATATTCTGATAAGAAGAATGAGAAAACTGATTTAAATAATAAATAAATGAACCATATACATATAATATAGATTTGTAACCTTCAGCATTAAAAAGGCTTATATAATATCCGTTGGGGTGAATGAAAAATTTCACTCCAGCGGATATTTTTTAATAATCCCAATTGAAAAGACATATACCAACCCGATGCAATTAAGACCAATGATTTCACTAAAAATGTTAAAAATATATTTTACAGATGTTTAATTTTTTGTTTGTTTTTAAGTGGTAATGGTATATATCTAGAATATATAAACAGTGAAATTAGTTAGAAAGGACGACCTATGAAAAGATATGAAAATTTAATAATAGGATTTGGTAAGGCGGGTAAGACTTTAGCTGTATATTTAAGTAAGAAAGGTGAAAAAACTGCGTTATTAGAGAAAGATAGTAAGATGTATGGGGGTACTTGCATAAATGTTGCTTGTATTCCTTCTAAATTCTTAGAATATAACGCACGCATTTCAAGTAAATCTGAATACGATTTTGATTGTAACTCAAAGCAATATAAAAAAATAATCGAGAAAAAAAGGAAATTTATCTCAAAATTGCGAGAAAAAAATTATAGAAAAGTCGAAAGTTCTGGCGTGGATATAATAGACGGTGAAGCATCATTTATCGACAATAAAACCATTAAAGTTAAGTATTCCAATGGTGAAACAGATAAAGTATATTCAGAAAGAATTTTTATTAACACCGGTGCGGAAACAATAATCCCTTCAATAGATGGAGCCGAAGGTAACGACTTGATTTACACAAGTGAATCTATTATGGAACTAGATAAACTTCCAAAAAAATTAGTCATAGTTGGAGGAGGGTACATAGGACTTGAATTTGCCTCATATTATAATAACTTCGGATCTGAAGTAACAATTCTACAATTGCAAGAAGAATTTATACCAAGAGAAGATAGTGAAATTTCAGAGTTAGTTTATAACAATTTTATGGATAGAGGAGTTAGAATTATAAAAGGGGCAGATACCAAGTCATTTAATAAAAATGGTAATGAAGTCACTATAACATATGAGAAAGAGGGTCTTAATTACGAAATATCCGCAAATGCTGTCTTGGTAGCTATAGGTAGGAAACCAAATGTAAAATCCCTGAAACTGGAAAATGCCGGAATTGATCTTGGAGAGCGTGGAGAAATCAAAGTAGATAATAAGCTAAAAACATCTCAGGCGAATATTTGGGCAATGGGAGATGTTAAAGGTGGAATGCAGTTTACATATATATCCTTAGATGACTATAGAATTATTAGATCAAATATTGAGAATGGTAATAGGACAACAGAAAATAGGGGAGAAGTACCTTACACTGTATTCATAGATCCACCACTATCGAGAATCGGAATGACTGAAAGAGAAGCGATAGATAAAAATTACGATATTAAGATTTTAAAACTGAATACTAAAGATATACCTAAGGCACATATTCTTGGTGAACCTATTGGATTACTCAAGGTAATAGTCGATAAAAATACAGACAAAATTCTTGGTGCTCATATATTTGCTCCACAGTCCGAGGAAATTATAAATTTATTCAAGATAGCAATTGATGCAGGAATAAAGTATCAAGTTCTCGGACAATCTATTTTTACACATCCTACTATCAGTGAATCTCTAAATGACTTGCTAGTATAAAAAATACCGACAGAACAAATATACAGTAATTAAATAAAAAACCGGGCGATAAACTGAATTCATATTATATTTTTCTAGCCTTGCCCGGTATTCATTTATTTAAAATTGAAGTTCTCCATATTATATTTAAGTTTTTCGATTAATTTAGTAATATCTTCAGGTAGGTTAGATTTTAAGATTAGATCTTGACCTGTTACTGGATGAGTAAATTCAAGTTTAAAAGCATGAAGTGCTTGTCTAGGAATCAATTCCTGATTAGTATCGCCATATAGCCAATCGCCAACTAGAATATGGCCGATTGAGCTCATATGGACTCTAATTTGGTGAGTTCTCCCCGTAAGTAGGGTTAGTTGGGCCAAGGTGAATCCCATTGGATAGGGCTGGCTTGGAGGGATTCGCTCAAGTACCTTGACCAGGGTCCGAGATTCGGACCCGCCTTGGTCCACGGGGAGAAATCCTCTTCTAATTTCTTCCTGAGATAGCCTGCCTATGGGTTTATCAATCATAAATTCATCATCAGAAATCAGACCGTTAACTAAAGCAATATATGACTTATTAATTGTGCCGGATTTCATTTGTTTTGTAATTTCGTTTTGAACATAGGAGTTTTTTCCGACAATGAGCAGGCCTGAAGTATCAGTATCAAGGCGGTTGATAAAACGTATTTTGTAGCTCTCCTTTTTATCAATCATATGCTTCATAATTCCATTTGCTATTGTATGATTTGGGCAGCCACGAGTAGGATGAACGGTCACACCATTTTGCTTATTGATAATTAGCAAATCATTGTCCTCATAAACAACGTTTAGAGGAATGTTTTCCGGTTCAAAATTGCTTTTTTCATCAGGTAACATTATTGTAATTTTGTCGCCTTCAGAACCTTTTTGCCATCCAAGAACTTCCTTGTCATTAAGATAAACAAGATTGGCACGCTTGATTTTCCCCATTAGCCTGCTTGAGAAATGAAATTTTGTGCGAATAAGTTGTTTTATCTGTAATTCTTCATCTTCTTTTTTTATAATATAGGTAAACTTTGCCATTATGTTATATATAATTAAAGTAAGAATTTGCTTTTTACTTTGGTCCAAAAATCATAATTTTCAAGCCTAAGCAACTTTACTTTTTTCCTCCCCATTGATACTTCCATTGACTCTATATTTCTGAACTTTTTACTATAACCATCGAAAATGATACGAATATCTCGGCTGTCTGTATTAATGTCTGTTGTAATTCCCAGATTTAGACCAGCAGGTAACAAAATACTTGAGGTGAAAGATCTATAAGCAACAGTATTCATGGGTGCAATTGGTGTTAGTTGCATAATTTCAACACGGGGATCAACTATTGCACCTCCTAGGGAATAGTTGTAAGCAGTAGATCCGGCAGGAGAGGCAATCAGAATTCCATCTCCGGAAAACCTTTGAATAAAGCTACCATCAATAGACATGTTTAAATGGATAGAGTGATTATCATTACCCTTTATAGCAATTTCGTTTAAACCTGTATGTGTTATAATTTGATCGCCTGTATCAATTTTAATTTCTATTGTGGAAAGTTCTTGAATTGTCAATCCTTGTTTTTCGTAGTTAAAAATAAAATCATCAAGTTGTCCCGGCATAATTTCTTGAAAAAATCCAAGATGACCTGTGTTAATTCCAATAAAAGGCACATTAGGAAAATCAAATTGATGGATTGCTTCAAGTAAAGTTCCATCTCCGCCTATTACAATCATAAGGGCAACATGAGAGTCTAAAATTCTCGAAAGTTCATATCCGGATTTTAGTAGTTTTTCTTCAAGTTTATGTCTGGTCTCTTTAGATGCATTAGTGCTATTTGAATAAATAAAAATTTTATTGCTCTTCATTTTCTATTCTCTCAAGTTCATCCAGCAGAGTGTTAAATTTATACATAGCCATTTTAATTGGTTCAGGGGACCCCATATCTACACCTGCGATTTTTAAAAGATCCATAGGATCCTTGCTGCTACCCAGGCTTAAAAATTTAAGATATTCGTCCCGTTCCTTTTTATCTCCTTTCAAGATTCTTTCAGAAATGGCGGTTGCAGCCGAAAAACCTGTTGCATATTGATAAACATAATACGCTCTATAGAAATGAGGAATTCTGGACCATTCATATTGAATAAATTCATCTTCGGCAATATCATTGCCATAGTATTTTGCATTTAGTTTTTTATATGTTTTGTTAAGCCAGTCCGTAGTCAAGCTTCCACCAGCTTCAACAAAAGAGTGGGCCATATGCTCGAATTCAGCGAACATGGTTTGCCTAAACAGTGTTCCTCTAAACTCTTCTAAATAAAAATTAATGAGAAACTTTTTAACATTTAAATCTGTTTCTTTATCCAATAGATGCTTTATAAGTAGAGATTCATTGACCGTTGATGCAACTTCCGCTGTAAAAATACTATGATCTCCATAGGTGTATGGTTGAGTCTTTCTCGTATAATATGAATGCATGGAGTGGCCCATCTCATGAACCAAAGTAAATACATCTTTGAGTGTATCCGTGTAATTGAGAAGTGAGTAAGGCATGCTGTCATAGGAGCCAAAACTATAGGCACCACTGGTTTTTCCGGGAGTTTCATACACATCTATCCAGCGGTTATCTATACCGGTTTGCAAGTTGTTGCAATAATCTTCTCCCAATGGTTTAAGGGCCTCAAGCATAATTTCTACGCCTGATTCAAAGGGAATATCTTTTTCCGGTAGCTTTACAAGGGGGACGTAAACATCCCACATTTGAAGCTTGTCCAAGCCTAGCATTCTCTTCCGCAGGTTCATGTATCGATGTAGATTAGTGAGATTATCAGTAACTACCTTAACTAAATTATCGTAAACTAATTCAGGGATATTTCCGGATGACAAAGCATTTTGCCTTGTAGAATCAAATTTTCTCAGTTTTGATTTAACCACATCACTTTTAACGCTGAAACCATAGGTGGTAGATAAAGTATTTATCATACTTTTATAAGTCTTGTACATGCTTTCAAAGGCATCTTTTCTGACACGCCTGTTATGGGACTCCATGAAATTAATATAATTTCCGTGGGTGATTTCAACAACTTTATCATTTTCATCTTTTATTTCGCCAAATTTTAAATCTCCATTATTAAGCATACTAAAAATAGCGTGTGGTGCTGATGTAATCTGCCCCAAAGATGAAAGAATATTCTCTTCCTCCTCACTTAAAACATGTTTCTTGCGGCGCAAAATATTTTCTAGCATGTGATGGTATGGTTTTAATCCGAGATTCGTGTCCACATAAGCATGTATTTTTTCTTCATCCGAACCAAGCATTTCTGGTGTAAAGAAACTCATTTTGCTATTGACATCAGATATGATTGTAGTTATCTTATCAAGCATTCCCTGCCTTTTGCTGTCGAGGTTATCTTCATCCATCTTCATGCGAGCATATACGAAAGCTTTTTCAATAATTTGATTGATTTCTTCCATAGCTTTAATTGCAGACAGAAGGGAACCTGAGCTTTCCATTAAATGTCCCTTATGCTTTATAAATTTTTCTGTTAGAGTCTGTGCCTTTTCAATATCTTTTTCCCATAATTCATCACTTGAATACATGGCTTCCAGATTCCAAATATATTTTTTATTGATATCTTTACGTTTTTGTATAATTTTCTTACCCATTTTCACCTCCGATGTTGTATAATGGTATATTGACGTAATAATTATATCATAGAATTGGAGGTAATGTATATATGGACAACAGACCAATTGGATTTTTTGATTCAGGTTTAGGTGGACTTACGAGTATACCCCATATGATTAAAACTTTGCCCAATGAAAGAATTATTTTTTTTGGTGATACAGCTAGAACTCCTTATGGTTCAAAATCTCCGGAAACGATAAAATTATTTACAGAACAGATAGGCGATTTTCTTGTCTCTGAAGGCGTAAAGATGATAGTGATTGCCTGTAACACCGTAAGTGCTACGGCCATTGAATCTTTGAGGGTTAAGCATCCAGGTATACCTGTGATTGGTGTTATTTCTCCCACTGCAAGGGTAGTTGCCAATACATGTATTGAAGATGAAAAAGTTGGTATTATGGCAACAAAAGTTACTGTAGAAAGTGGCGCTTATAGAGAAAAGATTTATGAAAAAAATCCGGCTATACAAACTGCGTCTATTGCATGCCCAGCTCTTGTACCTCTCATAGAAGAGGGCATAATAGATAATGAAATCATGGATTTGACTCTAAAGTATTATTTAGACGATTTCTTAGAGAAGGAAAAAATAGATACTATGGTATTAGGTTGTACCCATTATCCATTAGTATTGAAGAATATTAAGAAGTTATATCCAAACATGAAAATTATTAGTTCCTCAAAAGAAGTAGTAGAAGCAATCCGAATCGAATTAAAAAAAACAAATTCTTTTGCTGAAAACAATAGGATTGAAAACAGGTTTTTCGCCAGTGACCTTTCTGAAAATTTTATAAATATGATAGAAAAAATACTTGGCGAAGATAAAGAATCTTTAAATATACATTTTAAAAATTTGGACATTTAGATTCAGAAATATAGACTAATGTGAGGAAAGTTTGTATGAATAAAGAATTATTTTATCAAATTATAGACATAGAAGAACCAAGTGACTTTAAATACTATGATAATATAGAAAATTTAATAGAATCAGACGAGGAATGGGACGCGGATATTTTGTATACTGTTCTTAATGGTGCAGATTCTAAAGTGGTTGCTGAGATTATAGATGAATATTTTAATGAACTTATGGATAAGCTTCCTGAAGATGAAATAGATCTTTATACAATGATATATAATGTTAATCGTGGACTTAAGGGCATTGCAAAGGGAAAAGAGGAAGATTACAGAGATGTAAATCTTTCTTTATCAGAGGAGCTTTGGCGTTTTTGGAAGTGGTTCTCTGTGGAAAGTGTAGTCAATGTTAAAGATGAAAAAACCGGGGAAATGAACAATATGACATTAAGGGATGCAGTAGGTCTTATAAGACTTGAAAAATTGGGTTTGGCTTCTTGCATATTTGATTTTGAAAAAGCAAGTAAATATCAAATGAATGAGTATGTTATGAATTATACCGACATTGATCTTTCTGATGTTGAGGAAGATTATAATGTATAAGAGTATTAGTTCTTTTACAGTTGCATCCATTTATGTTGGTACCATCATTGGAGCAGGATTTGCCTCAGGTCGTGAAATATGGCAATATTTTGGAGTTTTTGGTAGCTGGGGTATATTAGGATTAGCCATATCAGGATTAATGTTCATGGTTATGGGGATGATGGTTGTCTATATCGGGCGGAAAACTCAGACTCATGACATTGGACATGTTATATTACCCTTTGAGAACAAAACGGCAGCTTCAATATTAGGTTACATCGTGGCTCTTATAATTTATGTAGCTCTAATTACTATGTCCGCTGCAGGAGGCGCTTTTACTGCTCAACAGTTTGGCATTCATAGAGCAGTAGGAGGGATAATAATTGTAATTATGGTTATCTTCACTGTGCTTGGAAATTTTCACAGGATATCTCGAGTTTTTAATATGCTAGTTCCTGTACTTGTAATTGTCGTTGCTGCTTCATCTATATGTGTCTTGTTTACACCAGTTGAAATAGTTGAAAAGACTTTTAAGCCATCGCCAAGTCCCTTAGCAGACAATTGGTTTTTTGCAGCTCTAGTATACCTAGCATATAACATGATAGGAACTATACCAATAATGGCCAGGGCAGGGATTCATGCTTTAGATATGAAAACAGCCCTTAAAGGTGCTGCCTTGGGCGGAGGTGTTTTATTTTTTATGGCACTAGTATTATTGCTTGCATTATCTAAAGATCCTTCATTTGCAGATTCTTTGGATTTGCCACTTTTAGGAATGGTTGGAAGGCTCTCAAAATCTGCAAATTTAGTCTACAGTATTGTACTGTTTTTCTCAATATATTCTGCAGCAACTAGTACATTTTATGGTGTAACAACTAAATTAAGAGAAGGTTCACACAAGAACAAAATAATTATTGGGTTTGCGCTATTTGGATTTGCCCTTGGTATGGCAGGTTTCAGACAGATTGTTGCAGTTGTATTTCCTATAGTAGGTTTTGTTGGCTTTTTCATAATTGCTATGGTAATATTTAACTTTTTTAGGGTATATAATGGTCACGGAAGGAAGTTAATGGATTACAATGAACAAATATGATTTTTCTGCTGGAATTTATCATAATTTTCCAGGACACGATAGATTTGATTTTCCCCCATATTTGGAACGAGTAACTTCTGGCTTTGGTGGAGAAACTTTTTTAATATTCGGCTCTGATAAAACCGCTCTTTATGACAGCGGCATGGCTTATTGTGCAACAGACACTATTAGTAAAATTAAGAAAAAACTTAACGAAAAATCCAGAGATAAGCTAGATATTATTTTAATCTCTCACACTCATTATGACCATGTAGGTGCATTGCCATATATTATTGATGTGTGGCCTGAAGTAGTCGTATATGGTGCACTGAAAGCTAAAGAAGTTTTTAAGAGCGAAGGAGCAATTAAAACTATGGAACGTTTAGGTGAGGCAGCAAGGGATATATTTGGACCTAAGCATAATAATCAAGATATTAATAAAAAAAATAGTTTCCTTAAAATAAAAGCTAATGGAATGAGAATTGATAAAGTCGTTTATGAAGATGATATTATTGATATAGGTAATATTAAGATAAGAGTCTTAGAAACTAAAGGACACACAGATTGCTCCCTAACCTTTGCTCTCGAACCAATGAAAATACTTTTAAATAGTGAGAGTACAGGGGTGCTTAGAGGACCTGGTTATCTGCATACAGCCTTTGTTAAGAACTATTGGGAAAGTATAGAGTCTGCATATAAATGCAAGGCTTATAAAGCAACACAGCTTATGATTCCTCATTACGGCTTGGCGCCATTAGGATATGTAGATGATTTTTTTAATTGGTACATTAAATTAGCAAAAGAAGAAAAAAACATGATAGTTTCAATGCATGAATCAGGTTGTGACCAAGATGAGATAATGAAAAAATACATTAAGGAATATTGGTCAGAAGAAAGAAGCAAAGCACAGCCTTTCGCAGCTTTTTTAGAGAATGGGAGACATACAATAAATAACATTATAAGGGATTGTAAAGAGGAGGATAAATGCTAGAAATTAAGAAATTAAAAAATGGCATTGATATAATTATGGATCCGGTGCAGGAGGTAGAATCCGTCACATTGGGTATCTGGGTAAAAACAGGAGCTGTTAAAGAAGAAGCAAAATATGCGGGTATATCACACTTTGTTGAACACATGCTTTTTAAAGGTACTACAAGCAGGTCCTATGTTGATATTGCAAGAGACATAGACAAAATTGGAGGAAGTATTAATGCCTTTACTGGTAAGGAAGCAACATGTTATCATGTAAAAGTAATGTCTTCAAATTTATTTGAAGGGGCAGATGTACTTGTAGACATGATAGAAAATTCAGTCTTTTCAAAAGAAGAACTGGATAAGGAAAGATTTGTTATCGGAGAAGAAATTAAAATGACTTTAGATTCTCCTGAAGATTTGGCTCATGACTTATCGACAGAATTAATTTTTAAGGGTAACAGTTTAGGTAATTCAATAATTGGAACACCGACTACCTTGAAGAGAATTACAAGAAATGTTATAAAAAAATACGTCAGAGATCATTATACAAAAGATAATATTTTAGTCAGCATTTCCGGGAAATTTGATGAAAATCAGGTTTTAAAATATTTTGAAAATAAATTCTTATCTCTAGAAGATAAATCTCCCGATTTTACCTTTAATTCCGCACCTTACGAGAAAAAGATAAAAGTTGTTCATAAAGACGTGGAGCAATGCAATCTTTGCATGGGTATACCGACTTTTGGCATAGCAGATAACAGATATTATGCTCTACAGATTCTAAATAATATTCTTGGTGGCACCATGAGCTCCAGACTTTTTAGGAATATAAGAGAAGAAAAAGGCTTAGCTTACTCCGTATTTTCAATGGTTTCCGCTTATAAAGATCTTGGATATTTTAAAATTTACGCCGGACTTAATAGAGATAAAGTAAAAGATGCTGTGGGTGGCATTAAGGAAGAAATTTATTTGTTGCATAAAGAGGGAATTACAGATGAAGAGTTAACATCTTCTAAAGAGCAACTGAAAGCCGGATATATTTTTAGTCAAGAAAGCACAGCTTCCAGAATGTTAAATAACGGGCGAACGGCTATTTTGCTTAACAAAGTAGTTCCTATGCAAGAGATTATTCACAGATATGATATGATTACAAAAGAGGATGTAATTGATGTCCTTGAGATTGTTTCTGATTTTGACAGATATTCTGCAGTGGCTGTTACTGGAAATAAATTGTTACAGCTTAAAAAATATATGGAGATGTGACATGATTGATATTAAGATTTTTTCTGTTAGTGGAGAGATTCCAAGATATGAGACCGAGTCTGCTGCCGGTCTGGATTTACGTGCTCATATTAAAGAAGATCTCGTTCTAAGGCCATTGGAGAGGATGCTGGTTCCTACGGGTATTTTTCTTGAGATTCCGGTGGGTCATGAAGGGCAAGTGAGGGCAAGAAGCGGTTTAGCTATTAAGTATGGTATATCTTTGATTAATGGTGTAGGAACCGTTGATGCTGATTATAGAGGAGAATTAAAAGTTCCTCTTGTAAATCTTGGAAGCGAAGATTTTCTTATAAAAAATGGAGATAGGATAGCCCAGATAGTTTTCGCAAAATTTCAGCGAGGGAATTTAATCTCCGTGGGGGATTTAGATGAATTGTCCCATACTAAAAGAGGCAGTGGTGGCTTTGGACACACGGGGGTTTAATTATTTTGTTGCTTGTAACTAGCTGGTTGAGTTAGGGTGTAGTATGATTTTGAGAGAAGATATAGAAAAACGAGAATTAGAACATTTGTCTGAGCATGGAGCTAAGGCACGTTATACTAAGGGAAGAGCTATTTATGAAGAACCTTGTAAATATAGAACTGAATACCAACGAGACAGAGATAGGATTATTCATTCCAAAGCTTTTAGGCGACTTATGCATAAAACTCAGGTTTTCTTGTCTCCTGAGGGTGATCATTACAGAACGAGACTTACTCACACATTAGAAGTTGCCCAGATAAGCAGAACCATATCTTGTATTTTGGGATTAAATGAAGATCTGACGGAAGCAATTGCTATGGGACATGACTTAGGCCATACACCCTTTGGACACAATGGAGAAATGGTTTTAAATCGTATTCATTCTGGTGGTTTTAAACACAGTATCCAAAGTCTAAGAGTCGTAGAGAGAATAGAGACTAGATCTAGTCTTAAAGGCATGAATTTAACATGGGAAGTTAAAGATGGAATAGTTAATCATACTGGCTCATCAAGGGCTGCTACACTAGAGGGACAAGTTGTTAACGTAAGTGATAGAATAGCATATATAAATCATGATATTGATGATGCTATAAGAAGCGGAGTTCTTACTTTTGATATGCTTCCGAAAGGTCCAATTTCTTTATTTGGGAAAAGACGTAGCCAACGCATAACGAAGATGATTGAAAGTGTTGTAGCTGGAAGTGAAAATAGGGAAAGAATTTCTATGATCCCAAAAGATTGGGAAATGTTATTAGAACTAAGACAATTTATGTTCCGAAATGTATATACAAACGCCGATGTTAAAAAGCGAGATGAGCTGGATCAAGCTGAAAAAATTGTAGAATTTTTATATAATTATTATATAAAAAATGAACAGGATCTACCTAAAGAAATGAAGGAAATTGCTAAAGAAGAAGGCGTTCATGTTGCTGCAAAAGATTATGTGGCTGGAATGACTGACAGGTTTGCAATTAATAAGTATAAGGAGTTGAAGTAGATGACCACGTCCTACTCTCACCGGAGTGTAGAGAATTTAAAACAACAAATAAATATTGTCGATGTTATCGGCAATTCCATAAAGTTAAAAAAACAGGGTGCAAATTACAAAGCATGCTGTCCTTTTCATGGCGAAAAAACTCCTTCCTTTGTCGTTTCTCCGGAAAAACAGATATTTACTTGTTTTGGATGTGGCGCTACCGGAGATGCAATTGAATTTGTACGCAAATACTATAACCTTGACTTTGTGGAAGCAATTGAAAAAATAGCTAAGGATCAAGGGATTACTTTAGAAAAGACAAGGTATGATGATAGCAGGGACATGTTCTATCAAGCAAATAAGGCTGCAGCAAAGTATTTTGTAAGAAGTCTTATTGCAAAACCGAATCCTGCTCTTAAATATTTAACAGAAGAAAGAAAACTAACTATGGAAACTATTACAAAGTTTGGGTTGGGTTATGCTGACAATAATTGGACAGGTTTATACAACCACATGGCTTCTCTAGGTTATAGCGATGAATTATTATCTCAAATAGGTTTAATCTCTATTAAAGAGGGTAAAAAGTATGACAGATTTAGGAATAGGGTCATTTTTCCTATAATTAGTACCAGTGGAAAGGTTATAGGCTTTGGTGGTAGAGCCCTTGATCACAGTGGTGCCAAATATCTCAATTCGCCGGAAACACCAATATTTCACAAAAGCAACAATCTTTTTTCATTAAATTTTGCCAGGTATTTTTTAAGGGATAAGGATTATATAATTGTAGTTGAAGGTTATATGGATGCGATAGGGCTATTCCAATCGGGAATTGGGAATGTTACTGCTAGTCTTGGAACTGCTTTAACAGAAAATCACGGTAAGCTTTTAAAGCGTTATGCAAAGAAGATTATTTTGTCGTATGACTCGGATGATGCAGGCAGGAATGCAGCTTATAAAGGAGTTGATATATTAAGAAATGTTGGAGTTGACGTCTCCGTTTTACATGTGGATGACGGAAAAGATCCGGATGAGTATGTTAAGATTAATGGTAAAGAAGGTTACCTTAGGCTTATAGATAAGAGTATAAGCGGAACTGATTATCAGCTTCGATACTTGGCAAGAGGCTATAATCTTTTAAAAGACGAAGAGAAAATCAAGTATATTAATGAAATATCCAAGGTTTTCCAAAAGCTTTCTCCTGTCGAACAGGAAGTATATGCCCAAAAGGTTGGTAGATCTTTAGGACTAGATTATAAGAATATTTTAGTTCAAATTAGGGATTCGTACTCTAATAATAGTATTATTGAAGACAATTTGTTAAATTCTCCGGTTAGAAAGATTACGCCAACTGAGAAGATTTTAATTAAAATAATTTTTTTGGATACGAGCTATATTTCAAGAATTAAAGAATATGAGGGAGTTTTTTCTAGTGACCTCGCACAGGAAATTATAAGCTTAGTGGAAAAAGAAATTAGATTTGGAGATGGGTTTATAGATGAAAAATTGATAAAAGACTCTATGGATCCTCTAGATGCAGCCAAGCTTGATGAAATTTTAAATAATGTTCCCGTTGGAGATATAGAAACTACTTTCGTCGACTGCATTTTGAATTGGAAATTAGGTGTCTTAAAGGAAAAGAAGAAAATGATTTTAGATTTACTTTCAATCGCTGATGCAGAAGAAAGAAATCAAGAGGGTGAAAAGTTACAATTGAAATTAATGAAAATACAACAAGAAATTGAAAAAATAAGAGGGGGAGAAGTTTTATGAGTCAAGTGAAGGATGATTTAAAGTTAAAAGAGGAGAATCAAAATCCTACTTTACACTTTGATAAATCTGATGTGGAAAAAATGACGACAGATGAAATTAAGAAAACTGTTATCGACACATTGGCTCGTGAAGCCGAAAAGAAAAAACGCAAACTGACCTATTCCGACGTTGCAGAGTATTTAGATTCAGTGGATTTGGATAAAAATGTTTTAGATGAAATCTATGAAAGTTTATTGTCAAACGGAGTAGAGATAGGTGATTCTCATCCTGAAGAATTTTCTGAAATTTTGGACAAGGATGATGTCATCGATGATGAAGATGAAGATGATGGCATAGTGGTAAATGAATCGGGGGAGATTGATATTGATGCTACACTTCCGAAAGGGATCAATATAGATGATCCTGTAAGAATGTATCTGAAGGAAATTGGCAAAGTCCAACTTTTAACTGCTGATGAAGAGATATCTTTAGCAAAGAAAATGGAACAAGGCGATGAGTTTGCAAAAAAAAGACTATGCGAAGCTAATCTTAGATTGGTTGTCAGTATCGCAAAGAGATATGTTGGAAGAGGGATGCTTTTTCTAGACTTAATCCAGGAAGGAAATTTAGGGCTGATTAAGGCGGTAGATAAGTTTGATTATAGAAAAGGATATAAGTTTTCCACCTATGCAACTTGGTGGATAAGACAAGCAATTACTAGGTCTATTGCCGATCAGGCTAGAACAATAAGAATTCCTGTTCATATGGTAGAAACCATCAATAAGCTTATAAGAGTTTCCAGACAGCTTCTTCAAAATTATGGTAGAGAACCGCTTCCCGAAGAAATTGCAAAGGAAATGGGAATTACAGTAGAAAAGGTTAGAGAAATACAGAAAATTGCTTTGGAGCCAGTATCATTAGAAACACCAATTGGTGAAGAAGAAGACAGCCACTTAGGTGATTTCATTCCTGATGATGATGCTCCATCACCGGCAGAGGCGGCCGCATTTTCGATGCTGAAAGAACAGTTGTTAGAGGTACTTGATACCCTTACGGATAGAGAGAAAAAAGTTCTTATGTTAAGATTTGGCATTGAAGATGGGAGAGCTAGAACTTTAGAAGAAGTAGGCAGGGAGTTTTCAGTTACAAGAGAAAGAATAAGGCAAATAGAATCTAAGGCACTAAAGAAACTTAGACACCCTAGTAGATCCAAGAAACTTAAAGATTATTTGGAATAAAGAATTTTACGAATTATATATTATAAGAACAAAGAGGATTATGTTAAGCGAAAGACTATACACACTTGCAGCAGGAATAAATCAGGGTGAAACCATGGCAGATATTGGAACTGACCATGGTTTTTTGCCAGCATATTTAATTGAAAATCAAATATCTCCCTGGGCAATAGCAATAGATGTAAGTGCTAATTCACTAAAGAAAGCTGAAAAGTTCAATTGTAAGAATTTATATTGTCGTTTGGGCGATGGCATAAAAGTTCTTAAAGATGGAGAGGTGGATGTAATTGTAATTGCAGGTATGGGCGGCATTTTAATTAGTGAAATTTTAGGGGATGATTTAGATAAATCAAGAAGTTTTAATCGTTTTATACTCCAACCTAGGAGTAAAGTAGGTTATCTTAGAAGATGGCTTAACGACAATGGTTTTACAATTTCTCATGAGGATATAGTCTGTGAGGTAGACAAATTATGGGAAATTTTAACTGTTGTACCAACACAAAAATGCCACTATGATTATCCTTTTGATTTAGTTAATTACCCCAATAAATATACAGAAAGATATTTGAATTTTCACATTAAAAAAAATCAGTATATTTTGGATAATATCAGCAATAACTTGTCAAACACCTGTAAAATCCAATCAATAAGAGAAACTGTAGGACATTTGGAAAATCTAAAGAAGTTGCTGAAAGGTGAGTCCGTATGAAAATAAATGAATTATTTGAAAAATTTAATAAAATTATGCCTGAAAGTTTAGCAGAAACCTGGGATTGTGTCGGCCCGCAATTGACCTTTCATGATATAGAGGTAAAAAGTGTACTGGTGGCACTTGAGATTACCCCAGAAGTTGTTGAGGAGGCAATAGTTAAGGGTGTTGAGGCAATCCTTATACATCATCCAATTATTTTCTCACCATTACAATCTTTAGACTCAAAAAATTGTAAAAATAAGATGCTAATTAATTTAATTCAGAACAAAATATCTGTATACGCAGCTCATACAAACTATGATAAATTAAAAGATGGAAATAATGACTATTTGGCAAAACAATTAGCTTTAAATAATATATCTTTTCTTGAAGAATCAAACGGAATTGTAAAAAAAGGAACTTTGGACACAGTTATGACTTTGAAGGAATTTGTTATTAAAATTTGTCATGATACTTATACTCCGGAAAATCAAGTGAGATATGTTGGAAATGATGAAACAAAGATAAAGAAAATAGCTTTATGTACAGGTTCTGGAGCGGAATACTATAAGCTTGCATTAGAAGAAGGTTGCGATTGTTTTGTTACAGGAGACATAAAATATCACGATGCACAGGATGCAAAAACCTATAATTTTTCCCTTGTAGATTTGGGACATTACCATTCTGAAAAAAGTTTTTCTATTAGTGCGGCAAATTTATGTAAAAATAATATTGGAAGTGTAATTTTTGTATCATCATCCATTGATATAAATCCCTTTACTGTGCTATAATTAGTAGAGGTGAACCAGGCAATCGCGTGCTTTTTGTAGCATGAGGAAAGTCCGGGCTCCATAGGGCGAGGATGCCAGATAACTTCTGGCGTAGGTAACTATAGGGAAAGTGCAACAGAAACATTCCGCCGAAACGGGTAATGCCGTGGTAAGGTTGAAATGGTGAGGTAAGAGCTCACCGGCATCTTGGAGACAAGATGGCCGTGTAAACCCCATTCGGAGCAAGGTCAAATAGGGTATTAGGTTGGCGGCCCGTCACAGCCCGGAAGGTAGACCGCATGAGCGTGCAGCGATGTTACGCCTTAGATAGATGATTGCTTAATACAGAACCCGGCTTATGGTTTGCCTTTAAAAAAATACCTCCCATTAGGGAGGTGTTTAATTTTTTACAAATACTATAAAAATAATTAAGGAGGCAATGGAATTGAAAGAAAATAAAGTTAATAAAATGGGATCAATGCCGGTTGGAAAGCTACTTTTGTCTATGGCATGGCCACCAACAATCTCAATGAGTATTAACGCATTTTATAATATAATAGACAGCATTTTTGTGGCGATGCTAAGTGAGTCTTCTTTAACTGCCGTTTCTCTTGTATTGCCTATACAGATTCTTATGGTAGCAATAGGTGTAGGATCGGGTGTTGGTGTAAATTCTTTGATATCGAGACGTTTAGGAGAAGGTAAAGTTGAAGAAGCGAGTTTTGCAGGAAGTATAGGTATCAGGTTGGGTTTTGTAAATTATTTGATTTTTGCTATTATTGGAGTATTTTTTTCCGAGTTATTTATAGGGGGATTCACAAACAATCATCAAATTTTTCTTGACGGAGTAGCTTATCTGAAAATAATTAGCATTGGTTCAATTTTCTTTATGATACAGTTACTAACTGAAAAAATAATTCAGTCTACAGGTAATATGATTTCTTCAATGATAATTACGTTGACGGGAGCACTTGTTAATTTAGCACTTGATCCTATTCTTATATTTGGATTGTTGGGATTTCCTAAAATGGGGGTCACAGGTGCAGCTATCGCAACTGTTATAGGACAAGGAATTGCAGCAATTCTTGGTGTATATTTGGCGGTTAAACACAGTCATGGCCTGATTATTAGATTATATGGCTTTAAAATGGAATGGAGAATAATTAAAGATATATACAGCGTTGGGCTTCCTGCTATAATAATGCAATCCATCAGTTCTATAATGGTATTGGGATATAACGCAATTTTAGCGACTTCACCTACAGCGGTAGCGGTATTAGGAATTTATTTTAGACTCCAATCTATTATATTTATGCCGGTTTTCGGGATGAATCAGGCTGCTATGCCAATTATGGGGTATAATTATGGTGCTAAAAATAAGCATAGGTTGATGGAAACTTATATAAAATCATTAATAGCTGTGACGGTTATTATGGCCATAGGTATGGTTATGTTTCAGGTAATCCCTAACAAACTTCTTATTTTATTTAGTGCATCAGAAAACATGGTTGCTATAGGAGTTCCTGCACTTAGAATTATAAGCTTGTGTTTTATTCCGGCAGCGTTTGGTATAATGACTTCAACCATATTCCAAGCCACAGGATACGGAAGCTATAGCTTGATGGCATCTATATTAAGGCAACTTGTTGGCATACTTCCAATTGCGTATTTTTTAATGTTAAAAGGTGGACCTACTGCTTCATGGTATTCATTCCCGCTAGCAGAAATGTTAGGCTTTTGTCTCTCGGCTATTTTGTTGAGAAAACTCTACAAAGAGAATATCTCAAATTTAGATAAATAGAAAATTTGCTAACTACTTAAATTCCAAATATGCAAGGAATATTTTAAAATTTAAACTAAAATTAGGGTAGTAAAAATCGTGCTTACTTGAAAAAAATAAGTCATTGTAGTATAATTTTAATCACAAAGAGTAAAAGTAAATGAGGAGGTGTCTATGGGAAGACACGGCACGATAGCAGGACGTAAGGCAGCTCAGGACTCTAAGAGAGCGGCTATGTTTACAAAATATGCTAAGGCTATTACAGTCGCAGCAAAAGATGGTGGAGATCCGGAGTATAATTCGGCTTTAAGGATGGCAATAGAGAAGGCTAAAGCTATTAGTATGCCAAATGACAATATTCAAAGGGCTATTAAGAAAGGTACCGGAGAGTTAGAGGGTGTCAACTATGAAGAAGCGGTTTTTGAAGGATATGGACCTGGAGGAGTTGCTATAATTGTTGATTGTTTAACAGATAATAATAATCGAACAACGTCTTTTGTTAGATCAACCTTTGATAAATATGGTGGAAATTTAGGCACACCTGGATGTGTATCATATATGTTTTCCCGTAAGGGCATTATCTTAATAGAAAAGAAAGAAGGCCTTAATGAAGATGTGATTATGGAATTAGCATTAGAGTCAGGAGCGGATGATATGATTATCAATGCAGATAGTTTTGAGATTCAAACAGATCCTGCAAGTTACACAGAGGTCCATAATGCAATTGTTGAAGCCGGATATACTCCATTTGAATCTGATATTGAATATGTGCCATCTATGGAATCCACACCTAAAGAAGAGGATTTTCCTAAACTTAGAAAGTTGATAGATGTCCTTGAGGATAATGATGATATTCAGAAGGTACACAATAACTGCGGTATAGATATTTTTGAATAATTGCAAGTAAAAACCTAGAACTCTCGTTAAGGAACCATAATTGAACCTACACTACTTAAAGGGGAACCTGAGGTTTTTCATATGATGACATGCCTTCGAAAGTTGGACCTCAAAGTATGGAAACAGGGTACCCACCTATCATCAGATAGGCATCAATTATATCCTGACGGAGCTTCCGGGTTTTTTATTAATTATAATTTTGATTTTTTTAATTCGTAATAAGGAATATAGGTGAACAAAATGTCTAAAGGTGTGAAGAAAAAATTGCTAGCCATTGATGGTACAAGTTTAATATATAGATCTTTTTATGCTATACAGAGCGAAATGAGAAATAAAGAAGGACAAAGTACTCGTGGTATTTATGGTTTTTTATCTATGTTATTTAAGTTAATAGATGACTATACACCTGATTATTTTGCTGTAGCATGGGATTTAAAAAGCCCCACATTTCGTCATAAATCTTATGCAGAATACAAGGGCAATCGTAAACCAATGCCACCTGATTTAGCTACAGAAATTCCTTTGCTTAAAGAAGTATTAGAAGCACTAGATATCAAGAACTTATCTTTAGAAGGGTATGAGGCTGATGACATACTGGGAACTCTTGCACATCAAGGCGAAAAAGCAGGAATCGACGTTTTAATTGTCACTGGTGATAAGGATGCCTTGCAACTGGCTACAGATACAACTAAGATAATGATTAATAGGGTTGGTATATCAAATTTTGTAATATATGATAAACAAGAAATATTATCTGAATATGGAATGACGCCTGATGAATTTATTGATTTAAAAGCATTAATGGGGGATAGTTCTGATAATATTCGTGGAGTGCCTGGTGTCGGTAAGGTGACGGGAGTAAAGTTAATTCAAAAATATAAGTCTATTGAAAATTTAATTGCTAATTATAAGGAGATTACGAAGCCTAAATTAAAATCATCTATAGAGGCAAATATAGATAATCTTGTTATTAACAAGGAACTTGTAACTATTGTTAAAGACGTTCCAATTGAATTTTCCTTTGGTGATCTTAAATATGATAATATAGATAGAGAAAAGGTTAAGGAATGGTTTGTAAAACTAGATTTTAAACGATTTCAGAAACTTTTAAACTTAGATGATGTTTCAATAAGTGAAACATCTGGAATTGTATCAGATAAGAATGAATTAGAGGGGATAAATATACAAGCAGATTTTGATTTATCTAATATATTAGACAAAATTAAAAATTGCGAAGAAGTTTACTTAAAAATATTTACTGACAACAATCATCTTTTTTTACCTATTGTTGATAAGCTGGGAATTGCATTTAAAGATGAAGATTCTTTTGAGGGCATTTTAGTCAGAGAAAAAAAAGATATTATTTATATTTTATCATATCTTTCGGATAATCAGATTGGGATTGTTGGCCATGATATAAAGCCGGATATATTTGCCGCTTTATCCATGAAAATTTCTAATTTAACTGTTAAGTATGATACTCAAATTGCAGAATATGTCATAAATCCATCTAAACGAGATTATAACATAGGTAATCTTGCTTTGGGATACCTTACTGCAGACAAAATATCAAAAAATGAGGATGATGAACTTTGGTTTGGAAATTATTTTGTGGCAGTAGATAAAATAAGGGAATGTCAGAAAAAAATCCTTTCTGAAGGGAAGTTACTTAATCTGTTAAATGAAATTGAACTTCCTCTGATTAGTGTACTTGCTGAAATGGAATATAATGGCATAGCTGTAGATGGCAATGTATTAGATGCCATGGGCAAAGAGTTTGCTTCACATATTAAAGTCTTGGAGGAAGAGATTTATTCTTTTGCCGGAGAGGAATTTAACATCAATTCGCCTAGTCAACTAGGTGTAATTCTTTTTGAAAAACTTAATTTACCTTTTGCAAAAAAAACTAAGAGGGGCTATAGTACTAGTGCGGATATATTGGAAAAATTGATGAATCATCATCCAATAGTGGAAAAAATTTTAGAGTATAGAGCTGTTTCTAAGTTAAAAGGCACTTATGTTGACGGTTTGATAAAATTAATCAGTAAAGATGGAAGAATAAGGCCGCATTTTATGCAGACAGTAGCTGCCACAGGGCGATTGAGTTGTATAGAGCCAAATCTACAAAACATTCCTATTCGAACTGAGCAGGGAAGAATGATTAGAAAGGGATTTATTTCTGGCGGAGAAGATAGAATTCTTGTCGGTGCAGACTATTCCCAGATTGAACTTAGAATATTAGCTCATTTATCGGGAGATGAAGCACTAATCAATGCATTTAATGAAGATGAAGACATACATACATTAACTGCAATAAAAATCTTCGGGCTTAATCCAAAAGATGTAACACCACTTTATAGAAGTCGTGCTAAAGCAATTAACTTTGGTGTAATATATGGAATGAGTGGATTTGGTTTATCAGAAAACTTAGATATTACTAGAAAAGAAGCTGAAAAATATATTAAAGAATATTTTGATAAGTATAAATCCGTCAGGGAATATATGGACAAAGAAATTAAGGAATGTAAATCAAATGGATTTTCGACTACAATTTTTGGCAGAAGAAGGTATATCGGAGACATAAACGCTACAAATTTTATGGTTAGAAAAGCCGCTGAAAGATTGGCAATGAATACACCTATTCAGGGGGCAGCAGCAGATATAATAAAGTTAGCAATGATTAAAGTTTACAAAAGATTAAAAGCTGAGGCACCGGATATTAAGCTGATTTTACAAATTCATGACGAATTAATTTTAGAAGTTCCAATCGAAAAGAAAGAAATAGCTAAAAAAATATTGGTAGAAGAGATGGAAAATGCTACACATTTGGCTGTAAAATTAGAAGCTAATCCATCAGAAGGAAAATCGTGGTACGAACTAAAATGATAGTCGGAATAACGGGCGGAACAGGTAGCGGCAAGTCATCTGTAGCGCAATATTTGAGGACTAAAGGATATAAAGTAATTGATGCAGATGAAATTGCCCAAAATCTCTTGGAAAAGGGAGAAATGGCATATATAAAGACTGTAGAGGCATTTGGCGAATCTATAATCGATATGGAAGGTAAGATTGATAGAAAAAAATTAGGGAACATTGTTTTTTCAAATAAGAAGGATTTGTCTATTCTTGAAACTATAGTTACAAAAGAAGTTATAAATAAAATTATACGGTTGATTAGACCCTATGGAAAACAGTCCGGTTTATCAGGCAAATATTCCCTTGAAGGGGGTATAATTTTCGTCGATGCACCTCTTTTGTTTGAGACCGGCCTTAATGATAATATGGATGTTGTTTGGTTAGTTACTGCAGATAAATCCATGCGTGTATCAAGACTTATTGAACGGGATAATATAACGCTTGATGAAATTGAAATGCGAATGCAAAACCAAATGGATGAAAAAGAAAAAATTTTAAAATCAGATGTAGTTTTTTTTAATAACGGAACTTTGGAGGAACTTTTGCATAAAGTTGATGAGCAACTTGCAAAATATATGAAAGTATGAAAATAGAGTCTAACAAATCAATATTAAGAGATGTAATTGATTTTTTGCATAAAAATATTATTGTTGTAATTGTGTGCTTTGTAATTTTATCAGGAAGCATTGCATCTTTATTTTTGTTTTTTGATAAAGACGATAGTAAATTGGATGAAAATAATGAAAAATTTAAATCTGTAAATGAGTTAAATTTTTATGCCGCTAAACCGGAAAATTGGAACATACTGACTTCCAACGAATCAGATGTATATAAGTTATGGCCTTTGCTGTATTGTAGTTTATTTAAGTTTGATAAAAATTTAGACGTTAAAGGGGATTTAGTAAAAGATTACAGTACTGATGTTGAAAATGGAACAGTCACATTAACTTTAGATGATAAATCAAAATTTTCAGATGGTAGTTCTATTGTTGCAAAAGATGTAGCTGAAACTGTTAGTGCAATTATTAGCATTGGGGATAATTCACCCTTTTATTCTTATGCTGCTAAAATAGACCATGTAAAGCAAATATCGGATTTTCAGATTTTAATTACATTTAAATCACCTTCCGATGCAAGTTTGACAAATCTTGTTTTCCCAATTGTATCTAATTCGAATTTTTCACGAAGTAATAATGATATTAATCAGGTTACTTCAGGTAAATATAAAATATTGACAAGTGATGAAAAAAAAGTTCATTTGACTCCAAATGAAGGTTACACAGGAAATAGGGTGGAAAATAGTATTACAATTACTTATATTAATCAAAAATCCGATATCAGTGGTCTAATTTCAATCGGGGCAGTTACCGGAACATTTGATAAATCTCTAAACGCCGAGACTAAGGCGGAAGACTTAAAACTAAATTTTAAACCAATAGTTTCTAATAAGATGGAATATTTGGGTTTTAATTTTAGAAATAAATTTTTAAAGGAAAAAGTTTTGAGACGGGCAATTGTTAATTCCATAGAATTTAATTCTCTTGTCGAAGACTATTTTTCAGGGGCAGGAGTTACGAATACATCTGTTTATTATCCAGGTTTTTTGTCTTCAGAAAAACTTTCGAATAGTAATAGTAAATATAGCCCATCTGAAGCAGTAGTATCACTTAAAAAAAATAAATATAAAAAATCTGACTCTGAAAAATTAATAGATCCTCAAGGGGAGGACATTAAATTTTCCATATTAATAAATGAATCTAGTGCTATAAGAAATTATATGGCAGAAGATATAAAAAAATTTTTAGATAAACTTAATATTGAGGTTAACATAGAAAAAGTCCCTGACTCTGAGTATTTTTCCAGGATTAATTCAGGGGAATTTGATATATATATTGGCGGATTGGAAATAGATCCAAGATTTGATTTAAGAAAACTATTTGACAAATCCGGCCCTATCGGTTATCCTAATGAAGATGCTATTAATCTTGTTAATAAGATGGAAATGTGTTTATCCACATCTGAACGGAAGAAAGTATATAGGAAATTAAGCAATATACTCCAGGAGGATGTTCCATATTATTGCATTGGGTACTATCAGTATGGTTTTATTTCAGGTGGCAGATGGAAAAATAAGCCCCAATCTACTTTTTTTGATCCGTACTACAATTGCGATGAATGGAAATGGGAGAAATCAGATTCTATGAAAGATAAATCAAATCTTAAATCAGAAGAAGATGAGGCAAAAAAGAATTAGTATTATTTGCGGCCGTGGCGGAATGGCAGACGCGCACGCTTGAGGGGCGTGTGGGCAACCGTGCTGGTTCAAGTCCAGTCGGCCGCACCATTTTGCCGGCGTGATGGAATTGGCAGACGTGCAGGATTCAAAATCCTGTGGTGGTAACACCGTATGGGTTCGACCCCCATCGCCGGCACCAAATTTTAATATGTAGATTAGATGTATTTAGGAGGTAGACATGGGTTCTGGATTGGGTGCAAATTTTTTGCTCTTAGGAGTATTTGTAGTCGCAATGTATTTTCTTTTGATTAGACCGCAGAAAAAGAAAGAAAAGGCAGTTGCGGCAATGAGAGATGGTGTTCAAGTTGGAGATAAGATTGTGACTATCGGTGGAATTTGCGGCAAGGTTGTTAAAACTAATGCTGAAACTTTGGTCATCCAAGTTGGTGCGGATAAAACAAAATTTGAAATAATGAGATGGGCAATTTCTAGCGTAACTGATAAAAGCAAAGCTTCATCATATAAATCTAACGATGAAAAAGAAGTGAAGAAGTTTTCTCCGAAATCGTTAAAGAAAGCACCTAGAAAAGAAACTGTAGAAACAGAATCGAAAGCCGAAAAAGTAAAACATGATGTTGAATTGGCTGTTGAATCAGGTACAGTAAAGGCTGAAGAAACAAAAGAAGAGTTAGGCGATTTAAGTGTGTAACCTAAATTACAATTTAAATTATAGCGATGTATATAAATATACATCGCTTTTTAATTTAAATATCTTTAAGGTTTCTTATAAATTAACTCAATTTACTTGCCGATTAAGCGGAAAAGTAGTAATATATACTATGTATGATTTTATATTTTTATAAGTGAAGGTGATGTTATGAATTTGAAATTAAGAAAAATTTTATCTTTTATCATATTAGCCGTTGTGGTATTTGGTTGGTATGTGTCTGTTTTTGGGATTGGTCCATACAAGTCGATTAAAGACGCTTTAAAATTTGGTTTAGATATAAACGGAGGCGTATATGTTGTGATGGAAGCCCAAACTGATGCTAAAGGTGCAGATTTAAAGGGCTTAATGGAACAGACAAAAGAAGTTTTAAATAACCGTGTCAACGCTATGGGTATTTCTGAATCCACAGTAGTTATCGAAGGTAAAAATAGACTTAGAGTTGAAATGCCAGGAGTTAAGGATGCAGAAGCGGCAATTGAGCAAATTGGAAAAACAGCACAACTTAAGTTTATCCTTGCCGATGGATCAGAAGTTTTAACAGGTGATAGGGTAAAGGATGCGTCAATTAGTCCAGACTCTCAAAATGGTGGATATAAAATTGACTTAAAGTTTGATAGCGAAGGAGCTAAATTATTCGAGGCAGGTACATCTAAGGCGTTTTCAGGAAGTGTTACACCGACTGTGCCTAACATGCAGCCTACGCAAATCGCAATTGTACTAGATGATAAAGTTGTTACAAGTCCTAATGTACAAAGTGTAATAAGTAACGGAAGTTGTGAAATAACAAGTGGAGCAGGTGGATACGCAAAAGAAGATGCGAGTACAACTGCTGCATTAATTAGAGGAGGATCATTACCTGTAACGTTAAAAGAAATTTCATCTTCTGTTCAGACAGCGACAATAGGTGAAGATGCTCTTGAAAAATCAGTTGTAGCAGGATTAATTGGAATGGCTCTTGTCTTTGTTATTATGATTGTTTGCTATAAGCTGTTGGGGGTTGTAGCAAGCATTTCATTATTGTTATATGTCTTAATTGTATTATGGTCTATGTCCGCTATGGGGGGCGTTCTAACTTTACCTGGCATAGCTGGTATTATACTTTCAATTGGTATGGCAGTGGATGCTAATGTAATTATTTTTTCCAGAATTAAAGAAGAGGTCTCATTAGGAAAGACAATACGAGTTGCTATAGACCAAGGATTTAAGCATGCTTTAACGACGGTTTTAGATGCCCAGATTACTACATTAATTGCTACAGTCATTTTATATGAAATTGGTTCGACTGTAGTAAGAGGATTTGCATTAACTCTTATGATAGGCATTGTAATCAGTATATTTACAGCTGTTATAATTACACAAATTTTTGTCGGTGTTTTAGCTAACAGCAAAGCTCTGGCTAAGAATTCCTTATTAGGTATTCCAGATGAAGGAAACAGAAAATCTTTTGCAAATGTTAAACTACACCTTATTGAAAAAAGAAAATTTTTCTTTGGTGTCAGTGCGCTAGTAATGATTGTTGGACTGGTATTTGGTATTGTAAGAGGATTTAATTATGGTATTGATTTTACAGGCGGTACTATGATGGAATTTGATATGGGCAAAAAAGTTAGCTCACAAGAAATTACCAAAGCTTTAAATAAATATAAATTAAATCCAACTGTTGTATTTTCAGGTGAAAATAATGAGAAAGCTGTAATAAAAACAATTAAAGCCTTGGAAAATAAGGAGAGAGCTGAAATTGTAGATACCATGAAGTCGGAATTTAAATTAACAGATAAAGCGGTTTTGGCAACAGAACAATTCGGACCGACAATTGGTAAAGAGTTGAAAACAAATGCAGTAAAATCAATATTATTTGCGGCGATAGGCATGTTGATTTATATCATTTTTAGATTTAAGTCTTGGAAATATGGAGTGTCTTCGATAGCAGGTGTTTTGCATGACGTCTTTATTATGTTAGCTTTCTATGCTATATTTGGAATTACTATTAACAATCCTTTTATTGCCGGTATTTTAACTGTTGTAGGCTACTCCATTAACGACACCATTGTTATATTTGACAGAATAAGGGAGAATAGACATTTACACAGGAAAAAACCTATTATGGATGTTTTAAATTATAGTATATCTCAGACCTTAGACAGATCTATAATAACATCTTTAACAACTATAGTTTGCATGATTCCGTTATTTATAATGGTTTCAGATTCAATTAAAGAATTCGTACTACCTCTTATGATAGGTGTACTGGTAGGTACTTACTCATCAATATTCTTATGTAGCCCATTACTATACGAGTTCTCAAAGGGTGAAGAAAAATCTAAATATGAGGTAAAACACAAAAAACAAAAGAATGAAAAACGAAAATAATTTTATAATTTTTATTGGACGGAATTAAGTCAATGAAATCAAGAGATGATTTTTTAAACAAACTATTAAGTTATAATAATAGCTACGATATAGTATTGATAAAAAAAGCCTTAGAAAAAGCAATAAATTTACATGATGGACAGCTACGAAAAAGTGGAGAGCCATATATAATTCATCCAATGTCTGTTGCCGTAATTTTGGCACAGCTTGGAATGGATGAGGCTACCATCGTAGCCGGGCTTTTGCATGATGTTGTAGAAGACACTGAATACACAAGAGAAGAGCTGGTTGCAGATTTTAACGAAGAAATTGCATTACTCGTTGATGGTGTAACTAAGTTGGGAGCAATTAAATTCGATAACAAAGAAGAGGCCCAAGCAGAAAACCTGCGTAAAATGTTTCTAGCTATGTCTAAAGATATTAGAGTTCTCATTATTAAGCTTGCAGATAGACTTCATAACATGAGAACTCTCGAGTATATGAAGCCTGAGAAGATCAGAGAAAAAGCCCAAGAAACAATGGATATTTATGCACCATTAGCAAGTAGACTAGGCATCTATACAATAAAATTTGAGTTAGAGGATATTGCTCTAAAATATCTTGAACCAATAGATTATAGAAGTCTTACAAAGGCTATTAAATTAAAAAAAGGTCAGCGCGAGGAGTTTATTAATCAAACCATGGCTGAAATAGAAGATGCTATGGATGACATGAATTTAAACTATGATATTACTGGCCGTTCAAAACATATATACAGCATATACAAAAAAATGAGATTGCAACACAAGCAGCTTGATGAAATTTTTGACCTGACAGCTATTAGAATAATAGTGGAAACGGTTAGAGATTGTTATGCAGTGCTGGGAATTGTCCATACAATATGGAAACCGCTTCCTGGTCGATTTAAGGACTATATTGCAATGCCTAAGCCAAATATGTACCAATCTCTGCACACCACCGTCTTAGGTGATAATGGCGAGCCCTTTGAAATTCAAATTAGAACATACGAAATGCATAGGGTTGCAGAGTATGGAATCGCAGCCCATTGGAAATATAAAGAAGGCAAAAATGACACTTCAAATAATAATGAAGAGATGAAGCTAGCTTGGCTAAGACAAACATTGGAATGGCAGCAAGAACTCAACGATCCCAAGGAATTTCTCGATACATTAAAGATGGATCTGTTTTCAAGTCAGGTTTTTGTATTTACCCCAAAAGGGGAAGTAATAGATCTTCCTTCAGGATCTACACCGTTAGACTTCGCCTTTAAAATTCATACAGATGTAGGGTGCCACTGCGTTGGAGCCAAAGTCAATGGGAAAATGGTTACGATTGATCATGCCCTGCAAAATGGAGATATTGTTGAGATTGTAACTTCTTCCAATTCTAGTGGACCAAGTGTTGATTGGCTTAAAATAGCAAAAAGTTCTTCAGCTAGAAACAAAATAAGACAGTGGTTAAAAAAAGAAAATAAGGTTGATGATATTGTCAAGGGTAAAGAAAACCTAGAAAAAAATATCCGAAAGAAAGGCTATGATCCACAAATAGTTGCGAAGACTAGCTATATAAATAAGGCAACAAAAGAGCTTAATTTTCTAAATTCAGATGAATTATACACTCAGGTTTCTAGAGGTGGTACAGTTCTTAGTAAGGTTTCTACATTCCTAATCAAATTATATTCAGATGATATAAATCAAAACAAGGAAGAAAGTCTCGAAAAAAGCATAGAAACCATTAATAAAGTTGACAAAAGAAAAAGAAATAACGATGATCCAGGCATTATTGTAAAAGGCGCGGATAATCTTATGATTAGAACAGCCAGATGCTGTACACCTGTACCGGGAGATAAAATTATAGGATTTATCACAAAGGGTAGAGGTATATCTGTGCACAGAACAGATTGTCCAAACATAATATCCCTGCCTGAAGAAGAAAAGTCTCGACTAATAGAAGTTGCCTGGGAAGACCTCAAAGTAGGAAAATCATATAATGTAGATATATCTGTTATAACTACAGACAGGAAAGGTATATTTTCAGATATTTCAAGAGCTTGTGAGGATATGGACATACATATTGCTGGAGTAAATGCAAAACCATCAGGAGATAATACACTGAAGATTACATTGACTCTTTCAATCACAAGTACTCAGCATATGCAGAAAATACAAAGAGTTCTTCGAAATATTCAGGGAATAATCAGTGTATATAGAGGATAGAATGAAAGTATTTAAATTTTTAACATCACCAATTCAAGTTAACACATATTTAGCGTTCGATGAAACAAATGTTGGAATCATTGTAGACCCAGGTGGATTCGACAAAGAAATAGTTAGATTTATCAATGAAAAAAATATTAATATAAAATATATAGTTCTTACTCATGGTCATGGGGATCATATAGGAGGGATAGCAGCTTTTAAAGATGCCTTCCCACAGATTAAAGTGATAGCTTTTCAAGATGAGAAACAGCTTTTAAATGATGCTGGCTTAAATGCATCTAAAGATATTTTTGGATATGATATAAGCCTAGATGCAGATATTTATGTTAATGATGGGGATAAATTTATTGCAGGTAACACTGAATTTGAAATAATCCATACACCGGGACATACGTTGGGTGGAATGTGCATATATCAGGGTGAGTATATGTTTACAGGAGATACAATCTTCAGAGAATCTATTGGTAGAACCGATTTTTATGGGGGCAATTATTCTCAAATAATCAATTCTATTAAAAATCGAATATTTAAATACCCAGATAATACTATATTGCTCCCAGGACATATGGGCGATACAACAATAGCACATGAGAAGAGGTATAACCCTTTTGTACAAGATTAAAATTCATAATTTCGAAAAACAGTATTTGTTAGATGAAATGATAAGAACATTTTTGTCATCAGATGAATATGTATTACTTAAAGACAATGATGTTTCAGGTTCAGAAGACCAAATTATTCATTTTAATAAAAACAATAGTAATGATAAAAATGAAATAAAAAGAGAAATTTATGTTAAGCTTTCAAGTTTAAC
The DNA here is from genome assembly GCA_050908895.1 of Eubacteriales bacterium KG125. GTDB lineage: Bacteria > Bacillota > Clostridia > Peptostreptococcales > Anaerovoracaceae > S5-A14a. The sequence goes on from CP171222.1 coordinate 1,235,512, forward strand.
AGATAAATATCCAGAATGGGGGATTTTGACTGGAATAAGACCTGTGAAACTATGGGGTGAAAATGTTGAAACTTTAGATTGTGAGGAAAAGGCATCTCGCCTAATGAAGGACAAATTTCTATTATCAGATGAAAAAATAAATTTGATTAAAGAAATCTATAGGTACCAGGTTAAGAATATTGGCAAGATAAAAAAAGACAATTCTTCCTTATATATTGGAATACCATTTTGTCCTACGAGATGCAGTTACTGCTCATTTGCGTCAAACCAAGTCGGCGACATAGAAATAAACAGATATTTCCAAGCCTTGATAAAGGAAGTAGAAAAAGTAGGAAAGATGATGCAGGAAGCCGGCATGAGCCCTAGATCAATTTATATAGGGGGAGGCACACCTACAACTTTGAATGAAAATCAGCTAAACGAACTATTTTGTGCAATTAATGAGTCTATACCACAAAGTAAAGTTAAGGAGATTACTCTTGAAGCTGGAAGGCCAGATACGATTACTTATGGTAAACTTTATGAGGCTGCTAAGGGGGGCGTAAATAGAATAAGTATTAATCCTCAATCTATGAGAGATAGTACTTTAATAAAAATAGGCCGTAATCACGATAGTAAAATGATTTTAGAGGCTTTTGATATAGCAAATAAATTGAATTTTCAGGCAATAAATTGTGATGTTATAGCAGGCTTACCAGGGGAGACATTATCTGATTTTGCATATACAATTGATAAGATTCTTGAACTTGGTGCTAATAATATAACTATCCATTCTTTGGCGGTCAAAAGAGGATCAAAGCTTATTGAAAAAGATGAAAATTACTATCATAAAATAGGTAATCTAGTAGGAGACATGCTTATGCACGGAAGAAATGTGTTAACTCAAAATGGCTTTCGACCTTATTATTTGTACCGTCAAAAACACATGGCTGGTGCTTACGAAAATACAGGCTATTGTAAAGATGATACATACTGTATATACAATATGGCTATAATGGATGAACACGAAGATATAATTGCACTGGGTGCCGGCGGAATAAGCAAGGTGTTTTATATTGATGCGAATAGACTTGAAAGAATTCCTAACGTAACCAATTATGAGGAATACATCAATCGAATAGATGAAATGATAGAAAGAAAGAGACTAGGTATGTTTGAGAGGAGGACGACCAATGCTAACTAATGCACCTAAAGGAACTAAAGACGTTTTACCTAAAGAAAGTTATAAATGGCAGTTTGTCGAGAAAGAATTTGCTGAAATTTGTCATATATACGGCTTTGATGAGATAAGAACTCCAGTTTTTGAACATACGGACTTGTTTGTAAGAGGAGTTGGAGATACGACTGACATTGTAAATAAAGAAATGTATACTTTTAATGACTTAGGAAAGAGGAGTATTACATTAAAACCAGAAGGTACATCTCCTGCGGTTAGAGCTTTTATAGAACATAAGCAATATGCAGAAATTCAACCGACAAAGTATTTTTACAATACTCCATGCTTCAGATACGAAAAGCCACAATCAGGACGTCTTAGAGCGTTCCACCAATTTGGAATTGAAGTTTTTGGAACTCCTGACATGATGGCAGATGCAGAAGTAATTGCTTTGGCTAACGATTTTTTGTCTAAAATGGAAATAAAAGATGTTGAATTAAGAATTAATAGCGTGGGTTGTCCTAAATGCAGAAAAAATCACAGAGAAGCTTTAAAAGCGTTTTTGGAACCTAAATTTGATGAATTATGCGATACTTGCAAAGTTAGATATGATAAAAATCCAATGAGAATATTGGATTGTAAATCACCTAGCTGTCAAGAACTAGTGGCGGATGCTCCTTTAATGCTTGATTATCTTTGTGATGATTGTAAAACTGCCTTTGAAGAATTAAAAGACAACCTAAATTCCATGGGCATCAAATATACTATAGATCCTAAAATTGTAAGAGGTCTTGATTACTACACAAAGACCGCTTTTGAATTTGTAACTACAAGTTTAGGCGCCCAAGGAACAATCTGTGGTGGAGGAAGATATGATCACCTTATTGAGGAAATTGGTGGTCCTCCAATCCCAGGTGTAGGGTTTGGACTTGGCATAGAAAGACTATTGATGCTAATGGAGTACTGTAATACAGAAATTAAACAACCAGATCCGGTAGAAGCTTTTATAGTATATATAGGGGATAATGCAAAGAGATATAGCTTAGGATTGTTATCAACTCTTAGAAAAGCTGGAATTAAGGCTGAAATGGATACATTAGCTCGAAATGTAAAGGGCCAATTTAAATATGCAGATCGTTTAGGTGTAAAATATACTATTGTCATAGGTGATGATGAAATAGCTACAGGTGACCTTTCTGTTAAAGAGATGGATACATCTACACAGAATAAAATTTCAGTAGATAATTTAATAAATTTTTTCAGAAAAGATATTGAACTAATAAAATAAATAATAATATTGACCTGAAACTTCTGGTCAATTACATAAACTAAGGAGAATCATAAATAATGAATCAACTACTTAAAAGAACACATATGTGTGGAGAATTAAGAGAAAATAACATAGGGGAAACTGTTGTTTTAAATGGATGGGTAGCAAAACAAAGAAATCTTGGAGGACTAATTTTTTTGGATCTTAGAGATAAAACCGGTATTGCTCAAGTTACTTTCCCAGATAATCTACAAGAAGATATTTTGGATAAAGCGTCCCACTTAAGAAGTGAATATGTTATTGGAGTAGAAGGAAAGGTAGTTGAACGAGCTTCTAAAAATCCTAATATTCCAACAGGGGATATTGAAATTATTGCAGATAAACTCTCAATCTACTCAAAGGCAGATACTCCACCAATTTATGTAAAAGACGATGACCAGGTATCAGATGCTTTGAGATTGAAATATAGATATTTGGACCTGAGAAAGCAACAAATGCAAGCTAATTTAACATTGCGTCACAAAGTTGTAAAAGCAACTAGAGACTATTTTGATACTAAAGGTTTTACTGAAGTTGAAACTCCAATGCTTATCAAACCTACACCTGAAGGCGCACGTGATTATCTTGTCCCAAGCAGAGTAAGTCCTGGTGATTTTTATGCTCTTCCTCAGTCACCACAAATGTTTAAACAGTTATTGATGGTTGGAGGAACTGATAGATATATTCAGATTACCAAGTGTTTTAGAGACGAAGATCTTCGAGCAGATAGGCAACCTGAATTTACGCAGATTGATATGGAAATGTCTTTTGTAGACCAAGAAGATGTTATTAAAATGCAAGAGGGCTATTTAAAATATCTTATGAAAACTGTAATGAATGAAGATATTTCTACTCCATTTCCACGAATGACATATAAAGACGCTATGGACATATATGGCTCAGACAAACCAGATACTAGATTTGGCTTTAAGCTAGTAAAATTAAATGAAGTTGTATCCGGAACTGAATTTAAGGTGTTTAATGATGTTCTGGAAAAAGGCGGTCTAATTAGCGGTATAAACATAGATGGTGGGGCAGATAAATTTAGTAGAAAAGCTATTGATAAACTTACTGACAAAATTAAGACCTATGGACCAAAAGGACTTGTATGGATCAAATATGAAAATGATACAATTAATTCGTCTGTAAATAAATTTTTTAATCAGGATAAATTAAAAGAAATTTGTGACCACATGAATGCTTCTGTTGGTGACTTAATTCTAATAGCATCAGATTCTACAAAACATGTACAGGATGGACTTGGATTCTTAAGAAGACATATTGCAGAAGAGCTGGGATTGTTGGATAGTAAAAAACACAATTTTTTATGGGTTGTAGATTTTCCTCTTTTTGAAGAAAACGAAGATGGACAGAGAAAGGCAATGCATCATCCATTTACTAGTCCCAAAATTGAACAATTGAATAAAATAGAATCAGATCCTATGTCTGTAAATGCCAACGCTTATGATATTGTCTTGAACGGAGTTGAGCTAGGCGGAGGAAGTATAAGAATTCATGACCAAGATATTCAACGAACTATGTTTAGAGCGTTAGGACTCTCTGATGAAGAATGTAGAGAGAAATTTGGATTTTTCCTAGATGCTTTAAAATATGGAGTTCCTCCACATGGCGGAATAGCATATGGCCTAGATAGAATGGTTATGCTTCTTGCAGGAGAGGAAAGTATAAGAGAAGTAATTGCTTTCCCTAAAAATCAAAATGCTCAGTGTATGGTAAGTGAAGCACCAGGCATAGCTTCAAAAGAACAGTTAGAAGAGCTTGGATTAGATCTTTTAAAATAAGACAAATTTAGAAATCAAAAATTTTAATATGAAAAGAATAGGTATTTTAGGTGGAACTTTTGATCCGTTCCACCTTGGTCATATGTCTATTGGCGAATGCAGTATTTCAGAAGTTAATCTAGATAAATTAATTTTATTGCCAGCGAATGTATCACCATTTAAAATAAACAAAGAGATGGCTTTGGAGCATCATAGAGTTAGAATGCTTGAAGCTTTTGTAGAAAATAACAACGAATTCACTTTATCACGACTTGAAATTGATACTGATAAAGTTTCATACACCTTTGATACAATGGAACAATTCAGAAAGCTATATCCTGCGGATAAAATTTATTTTATTTGCGGATCCGATACTTTTGTAACCCTAGAGAACTGGTATAAAGGCAAAGATCTCCTTAAAACAATTAGATTTATTGTAGCATCAAGACCAGGTATTTCTAAGGATGAGTTGATTTCAAAATTAGACTACTATAAACAACAGTATGGAACATTAGTTCACATTTTAAAAAATGATGTTTTGGAAATTTCATCTACAGAAATAAAAAGCAGGATAAAAAAAGGTCTTAGCATTCATAATTTTGTACCTGAGGAAATAGAAAGATATATTATAGAACATGGACTATATAAATAAAAAATATTTAAAAGAGCTTGTAAAAAAGGATCTCAGTAATATCAGATTCAACCACACTTTGGGGGTTGCAAAGTTGTCAGTTGATTTAGCAGCAAAATACCATGTTGACGAGAATAAAGCATGGACGGCAGCAATTTTGCATGATTGGAAAAAGAATTTATCTGTTGATGAATCCAACAAATTAGTGGATAAATATCACTTGGATTATAAATATATGGGTAGCACAAATTTGGCTCACAGTAAATTGGCAGCAGAAGCTGCAAGATTAGAGCTTGGTATTATAGATGAAGACATCTTAAATGCAATAAAATTTCACACAACTGGTCGGAAGAATATGAGCATGCTCGAAAAAATAGTTTTTGTAGCGGATACTTGTGAAGAAGGTAGAAACTATAAAGAAGCAAAGATGCTAAGAGAAAAGGCCTTTAAAGACATTGATAGTGTATGTTTATTTATTTTGGAATATCTAGTTAAATCCCTAAGTGATGAATCCTTAGAAATTGATGAAGATACTAATGAAGCATTAGAATTTTTTAAATTGATTGATATGAACAAGAGAAAAGAGGTATAGATGGACAGTTTAAAATTAGTTGAAATTGCAGTTAAAGCACTTGATGATAAAAAAGCAACGAATATTGTTGTTATAGATGTGAGAGAAAAATCTTCTTTTGCGGATTATCTCATTCTTGCAAACGGTGGATCTATGAGACAACTCAACTCTCTTACAGATCAAGTGGAAGATAAATTGGCTGAACACGATGTATTGCCAAAATCCATTGAAGGAAAACAAAATTCTCAATGGCTTCTCATGGATTATGGTGATGTAGTGGTAAATATTTTGACTGAAGAAGCAAGAGAAAGCTACAATATTGAGCGCGTATGGGGCGATTGCGATATTTTGAATATAGAAACATTAATTTAATTTTGAGAGGTTAACATGATAGAAAGCAAAGAAATAAAATATGATTTTAAAAATATAGAAGATAAATGGCAGAAAGTTTGGAAAAAAGAAGAGACATTTAAAACTACAGAAGATACTTCAAAGGAAAAATATTATGTTCTTGAAATGTTCCCATATCCTTCAGGGAAGCTTCATATGGGACATGTTAGAAATTATTCCATAGGAGATGCCATAGCCAGAATAAAGAAAATGCAGGGATTTAATGTTCTTCACCCAATGGGATTTGATTCTTTTGGTCTTCCGGCAGAAAATGCAGCTATTAAACATAATGCAGAACCAGGAGCATGGACTGAAAGTAACACCAAAGAAATGGAAGAACAGCTTGACAAGCTTGGATTTTCATATGACTGGACACGTGAAGTAAGTACATGCAGGCCTGACTACTATAAATGGATGCAGTGGATTTTTATTCAATTCTATAAAAAAGGCCTTGCTTACAAAAAAGAAAATCCTGTAAACTGGTGTCCAAGCTGCCAAACAGTACTTGCTAACGAACAGGTTGTAAATGGTGCTTGTGAAAGGTGTAAAACTCAGGTTGGGAAAAAAAGTTTATCTCAGTGGTATCTAAAGATTACTGATTATGCTGAAGACTTATTAACTGATTTGGACAAACTAGAATTTTGGCCTGATAAGGTTAAAACCATGCAAAGAAACTGGATAGGAAAATCAGTAGGTGCACAAATTACTTTTGAAATAGAAGACTTTGATAATAAGTTAGATGTATTCACTACGAGAGCAGATACTCTTTATGGGGTAACATATATGGTTCTTGCTCCTGAGCATCCATATGTTAAAGATCTTATTTCAGGTCGAGACGAAGAAGCGGATGCTCTTAAATATATTGATGAAGTGTCTCATAAAAATGATATTGAAAGATCATCTACCGTTGGTGAAAAAACAGGTGTATTTATTGGTAGGTATGCTGTCAATCCAATCAATGGGAAAAAAATTCCAATATTTATATCAGACTATGTTCTAATGGGATATGGCACAGGTGCTATAATGGCTGTTCCTGCTCATGATCAGAGAGATTTTGATTTTGCTAAAAAATTTGGGTTAGATATAATTCCTGTAGTAGAAAGTAATAATCATGAAGTAGATGTTAATAATTTAGAAAAATCCTTTGAAGCTGAAGGAAAAATTATAAATTCTGATATTTTCAATGGTCTTAATAATAAGGAAGCAATATCAAAAGTTATAGATTTCTTGGAAGAAAAAAATATTGGCAAGAAGACAATAAATTATAGATTAAGAGACTGGCTAATTTCCAGGCAGAGATATTGGGGAACTCCTATTCCAATGATATATTGTGAAAAATGTGGATGGGTACCTGAGAAGGAAGAAAACCTTCCAGTTCTATTACCAAAGGATGTAGAATTTACAGGAAAAGGGGAATCTCCACTGGCAACGTCGAAAGAATTTCAAAATTGCACATGTCCAGTCTGTGGTCAACCTGCAAGACGAGAGCTAGATACAATGGACACTTTCCTAGACTCTTCTTGGTACTTTCTAAGATATTGTGATCCTCACAATAAAGATATGCCATTTTCAAAAGAGAAAACTGATTACTGGATGTCAGTAGACCAATACATAGGTGGAGTTGAACACGCTATTTTGCATCTTCTATATGCAAGATTTTTCCAAAAGGTATTCAAGGATATGGGACTTGTATCCAATGATGAACCGTTTACAAATCTTTTAACACAGGGAATGGTAAACAAAGATGGAAAGAAAATGAGTAAGTCTATAGGAAATGTTGTACCTCCAGATGAGATTATTGAAAAATATGGAGCTGACACGGCAAGACTTTTTATACTATTTGCTGCTCCACCAGAAAAAGAACTTGATTGGTCTGATGAGGGTGTTGAAGGAAGCTATAGATTCTTAAATAGGGTATTCAGACTAGTAACCGAGATTCAGGCTTCAGAGTTTAATTCTTTAGAAACTAGTGTAGAAAGAAATGCAGACGATAAAGAACTTCTGCTTGTAATGCACTCCGCTATAAAGAAAGTAACAGAAGATGCGGGTGGAAGATTTAATTTCAATACAGCAATTAGCTCAATTATGGAACTGGTAAACCAGTGTTATAGATACAAAGAACTTCCAAGGGTTGATAAAGCTCTTCTACGAGAAGCTGTAGAGACTGTAGTTATTTTGCTATATCCATTTACTCCTCATATTTGTGAAGAAATGTGGGAAGGCTTCGAAAAGGGCAGACTCAGCAATGTTAAATGGCCTAGCTTTGACCCTAAGGCTTTAATCAAGGATGAAGTTGAAATAGTTGTTCAAATCAATGGTAAAATAAAAGAAAAATTAGTTGTTGATGCCGGATTAGACAAAGATGGACTTCAAGATTTTGTTATGAATCAAGAGTCTGTTAAAGAGCAAATTGAAGGTAAAGATGTTGTTAAGGTTATACCTATACCAGGAAGATTGGTAAACATCGTTGTAAAATAAAAATTAAAATTTATTGCAAATTTATGTCTTTGGACAAATTTGCTAATAAAGGAGGGATAATGAGACAGAAAACAAAGAAAAATATAAACAGCGTTAAAATAACTCCTTTAGGTGGCTTGAACGAAATAGGGAAAAATATGACCGTTGTAGAATATGGTGATGATATGATAATCATAGATTGCGGGTTATCTTTTCCAGAAAATGAAATGCTTGGAATAGATGTTGTAATTCCGGATTTTCAGTACATTTTAGAAAACAAGAAAAAACTTAAAGGTTTAGTAATCACACACGGACATGAGGATCATATTGGCGCTATTCCGTATTTATTAAAAATGGTAAATGTACCTTTATATGGCACCAAATTAACTCTTGGACTTGTTGTAAACAAACTTAAAGAACATAAACTACAAGCAAAGACCAATATTGTTGCTCCTGGAGATATTTTTGATGTAGGAGCTTTTAAAATTGAAGCTATAAGAGCAACACACTCAATAGCTGATGCTATGTCTTTATTTATAAGGACTCCAAGTGCAAAGATTTATCACACTGGGGACTTTAAGATTGACTATACTCCGGTTGATGGTGAGCCTATGGATTTCGGTAAATTGGCCGAACTAGGTGCAGAAGGCGTTGATCTTCTTTTGGCCGATAGTACTAATGCTTTAAAAGCGGGATTTACTAGATCTGAGAAAGTTGTCGGAGAAACATTAGATGGAATATTTAGACAAGTCGAAGGCAGAATTATTATTGCTACATTTTCATCTAATGTCCATAGGGTACAAAAGATTTTTGAGTTAGCAGTGAAGTATGGAAGAAAGGTTACAGTTTCAGGAAGAAGCATGGACAACGTTGTTAAACTAGCCTCCAATCTGGGCTATTTAAACATACCTCAAAATACCTATGTTGATCTTCGTAAGACATCTAATATTCCTAATGAACAGCTGGTAGTTATAACTACAGGTAGCCAAGGGGAACCTATGGCTGCCTTATCACGAATGGCAAATGATCAGCATAGAAATGTAAAAATTAAGCAAAATGATACGGTAATTTTTTCATCCACACCGGTTCCTGGCAACGAAAAGACAGTTTCAAATGTTGTAAATAGGCTATACGAAAAAGGTGCTGATGTCATATATCATGATATTGCTGATATACATGTATCAGGACACGCATGTCAAGAAGAGCTGAAAATTATTCAGTCACTTTTAAAACCAAAGCATTTTATGCCTGTTCATGGTGAAACCAGACATTTAATCAAACATGCCGAATTATCTGCAAATTTAGGTTTGGATAAAAAAAATATTCACATTTTAGATAATGGGGATCAGCTATCCATCAACAAGAACAAGGTAACAGTTTCCTGCGGAGTAGCACCTGCTGAAGATATATTGGTTGATGGACTGGGAGTAGGAGACGTTGGCAGCGTAGTATTAAAAGAGCGTAAACAGCTCTCTGAAGCTGGTTTGATTACCATTAATGTTGGTATTGATACCGCAACTGGTGGGGTTATTTATGGACCTAAAATTACGACAAGTGGATTTATTTATGTAAAAGATAATGCCATATTTATTGAAGAAATGAGATCAAAGGCAGGCAAATTTATTAAAGATGCCCAATCAAGTGGTGTCAAAGGTGGCAATGCTCTTAAAAGTATACTAAGAGAAAAAATGAGAGGATATATCTTTCAAAAAACTAAAAGAGAACCTATGATTATTCCTATAATTATGGAAATTTAATTTTTAAAAGGAGTATAATATGAACGTATATGATCAAGCACATGGACTTGCTCAAGCTATCAAAGAGTCCGACGAATTTAAACAGTATCAAGAACAAAAAGAAATTTTAGATGCAAATGAAAATTTAGCAAAGATAGTTGAAGATTTTCAACAAAAACAGCTTGAATTACAGGCTAAATCTATCGCAGGAGAAGAGTTGGGAGAGGATTTTCAGTCACAAGTTCAAGAATTATATGGCATAATTATGCAAGATCCTTTAGCTGCACAGTATATGCAAACAGAAATGAGATTTTCAATTATGATGAATGATGTTTATAAAATTTTGGGAGAAGTTATGGGTATTGGCAAAAACCTGTAAATTTGGTATAATACACATAATAAAAAAGGAAATATTAACATTAACTAAGAAAGAGAGAATAACAGAATGATTTCAGCAGGCGATTTTAGAAAAGGCATTACTTTTGAAATAAACGGAGAGCCATATGTAGTATTAGATTTTCAGCATGTAAAGCCTGGAAAAGGAGCTGCATTTGTTAGAACTAAATATAAAAATATTCTTACAGGAGCAACAAGAGAAGAAGCTTTTAACCCGAGTGATAAATTCCCGAAAGCACATATAGAAACGAAGGTTATGCAGTATTTATACAATGATGAAGAATTATATTATTTTATGGACTCTGAAACATATGATCAAATTCCAATTGGGAAAGAACAAATGGAAGATGCAATCAAGTATCTGCGTGAAAATGATGAAGCGACATTGAAATTTTACAAAGGTGTAGCATTCCTTGTTGAGCCACCTAATTCAGTAGTCCTCAAAGTCGTTGAAACAGAACCGGGAATTAAGGGCGATACAGCAACAAACGTTACAAAACCTGCAACGGTTGAAACAGGTGCGGTAGTACAAGTTCCAATTTTCATTGACGAGGGTGAATCAATCCAGATTGACACTCGTTCTGGTGAATACCTAGGAAGAGCAAAATAATAATCACTAGGGACGTGTATGCGTCCCTTATTTACACTTTAGAATAAATTTGGAGAGCTATATGAAAAAAAGACTTATAACTATTGTATTAATCCTATTAGCGGTTAGTATGGGCATAGGCTTCTTTGCTTATACTGCTTTTGATAAACCCATGGATGATAATAGTAAGGAAACAGTCATAATCGAAATACCTAAAGGTTCAAGCACTACTGAGGTGGGTGAAATTTTAAAGAAAAAAGGCTTAATTAACGATATAACTAAGTTTAAAATTTTATCAAAAATAAAAAGATATGATGGTAAATTTAAAACAGGTAATTATCAAGTATCAAAATCCATGAGACCGTCAGAAATTGCAAAATTAATTATATCCGGAAAAATTGTTGAAGCTTCTTTTACAATTCCTGAAGGATACAACATATATAAAATTGGAAAAGCTTTGGAAGCACAAAATATTGCAACAGCAAAAGAATTTGAAGATGCATTACTTAATGGGAATTTTAATTATGATTTTCTTCCAAAGGACAAAACAGGTATTGATAGATTTGAGGGATATCTATATCCCGACACTTATTCATATGCAAAGGGGAGTAACGTTACTGAAATCATTAAATCAGCCCTTAATAACTATAAGTCAAAATATGATAGTAAAATTAAAAAAATTGTTTCAAAATCAAGAAAATCTCTTAATGAGATTATGACAATAGCATCCATAATAGAACGAGAAACTGTAATTCCTAAAGAAAGACCAATGGTCTCTAGCGTTATATATAATCGACTTAATAAGAATATGAACTTGCAAATGTGCTCTACTATACAGTATATACTCAAAGAAGATAAATTAATGTTAACATATGCAGATACTGAAATTCAGTCTTCATATAATACTTATATTAACAAAGGTCTGCCACCGGGACCGATATGCAATCCCGGGCTCGATTCGATAGAAGCTGCAGCAAATCCGGATAAGACAGAGTACATGTACTTTGTAGTAAGTAAAAAATTAGACGGAAGTATGGAGTACTCTGTAGATTATGCGAAATTTTTAAAAGATAAAGAAGAATACTATGAGGCTTTGGAGAAAAAAGGACAATGATAAGAACTGATTATGTCGATAAATTTATCTGTGATTTATATAGCCCCTATAACAAAGAATTGTCAGAACTTAGGATGGAGGGAGAAGATAATAGAATCCCGATTATTTTAAGGGAAACGGAAATGTACCTTTCCACATTGCTCCCACTAATAAATCCAAAAAAAATATTAGAGATTGGATCTGCCATTGGGTATTCAACATTATTTTTTTCATATATGTGTCCTGGAGCAAGTATTTTATCTGTTGAACGAGAAGATGACTTATTTGAAAGAGCAAAAAAGAACATATACAAATTTGGTAAAGAAAATCAAATATTTGTGGCTCACTCAGATGCTATAGAACTTTTGGATATTTTGAATAATTTCGGACAAAATGAAAGTAATAAAATAAAATCTGATTCTTTTGATTTAGTGTTTATAGATGGAGCCAAGGGACATTATAAAGAATTTGTTGAAAAGGTTCTTCCTATAACCAAATCCGGTTCTGTTATAGTTTGTGATAATATCCTTATGAGGGGAATGACCGCAAATGAAAAAATTAATAAGAGATACAGAACCAGCATAAAGAGAATGCGCAAATTTTTGGATTTTTTATATAGTATTGAAGGTACAAGTACTCAAGTCTTATCAATAGGAGATGGAATTAGCATTACCACAATTAAGTAGGAGGGTGGATGAATAAAATTGAACTTTTAGCGCCAGCAGGTGATTTGGAAAAATTGAAGACTGCTTTGGTTTATGGTGCCGATGCGGTGTATTTTGGTGGAGAAATGTTCAGCTTGCGTTCCGGAGCTGGAAATCTGACTATAGATGAAATAAAGGAAGGTATAGATTTTGCACATAATTTAGGTAAACGTGCATACTTAACAACCAATATATTTGCACATAATGAAGATGTAAAGCCTTTTATGGAATATTTAGAAAAAATTAAAGATATTCAAATAGACGGATTTATCGTATCTGATCCCGGTGTTCTTTCTATGGTTAAAACTGTAATTCCAAACGCAGAAATGCACCTTTCAACCCAAGCGAATATGACAAATTATATGACTGCCAAGTTTTGGCAATCACAAGGGGTTGAAAGAATAGTGTTAGCAAGGGAACTTTCTCTTGATGAAATTAAAGAAATTCATCAAGAGGTAAAGGATACTCTTGAGATAGAAGCTTTTGTTCATGGAGCTATGTGCATTTCTTACTCCGGAAGATGCTTGCTTAGCAATTTTATGATTGAAAGAGATGCTAACAGAGGCTGCTGTGCTCACCCATGTAGGTGGAAGTACCATATAGTAGAAGAGAAAAGGCCAGGAGAATACTATCCTATAGAGGAGGATGAACGTGGCACATATATAATGAATTCAAAGGATTTATGTATGCTAGAATATGTTCCGGAACTTATTCAGGCAGGAGTTACCTCTTTCAAAATAGAAGGTAGAATGAAGAGCAAATTTTATGTTGCGACTGTTGTTAGGGCATACAGAAAAGCAATAGATGAATACTTAAAGGATCCACAAAATTATAGTTTTAATCCATCATGGATGGAAGAAATCAATAAGGCTAGCAATAGAGAATTTACAACTGGATTTTACTTTGATAAGCCGGACAATACAGATCAAAACTATAAAACAAGTGCTTATTTTAGGGATTATGTGTTTTTAGGAGTTGTCATAGAGTATGATACAGCTAGAAAAATAGCTACTGTAGAGCAGCGAAACAAAATAAACGTTGGAGATGAAATTGAAGTTTTCGGACCTGGTATCAGTTATGAAACAATGGTTGTTAAAGAGATTTTTGATAAAGAATCAGGAAAGCCTATATCTTCAGCTCCACATGCTCAACAGATTATTGAAATTCCAATGGATTTTGCTGTTGATTCAGAATATTTATTAAGGAGAAAGCGATGAACCCTGACCCCAGTTTTTATGGAAAATTTTTTATACTTGCGTTAATTGTTGTAGGCTTAGGAATTTTTGAAGGCATTAGCACGGCTTTAGATAGTACTAGCCAAACTAAAATAAAGAATTTAATAGGAAATAAGGAGACCCAATATAACAAGAGAGCTGATATCACTTTTCAGTTGCTGGAAAGACCTTTAAAATATCAATTTTCAATAAAATTAATTTCTATAGGTCTAATTTTTTACTCTATTAATTTAATATTAAATTTTAATTACAGTATTTTAATTACAATTCCTTTATGGATTTTTCTATTATCAACACTAAGCGTTTTGTTAGGATCAAAGATAGGGCTATTGCATAGTGAAAAAATTGCATTAAGAACTTGCTACTTTGTAAAAGTACTACATTTTCTAACTTTACCTTTTTTCTGGATTGCAAAGGGTGTCGTAAATCTTATTCTTATCTTCTTTAAACAGCAAATCCATATTGAAAACAAGTATTTTTCGGAAGACGAAGTTATGTCAATGCTTGATGTCGGTCGTGAAAGTGGCATTATAAAAGAAGAAGGCCAGAAGATGATTTCATCTATATTTAATTTTGATGATGAGCTTGCTTATGAGATTATGACACCTAGAACTGATGTATTTGCAATTAATATTTTAGATTCCACTTCCGATTATATTGATAAATTAATGGAACTTAGATATTCCAGAATCCCCGTTTATGAAGAGGATTATGATAATATTATAGGAGTTTTAAATATAAAAGATTACTTAATCAAGGCACGTGAAACTGGGTTTGAAAAAGTTGATATTAAATCAATATTAAGAAAACCTTACTTTATACCGGAGACAAAAAACATAGATTCGCTCTTCTTTGAACTACAAAAAACAAAAAATCATATAGCTATTTTAATTGATGAGTATGGTGGATTTAGTGGCATCGTTACCATGGAAGATATTGTTGAAGAAATAGTAGGTGATATAGATGACGAATATGATGAAGATGGTCATATTGTTGAAGAAGTTGAAGAGGGAATATTCTACATTGATGGGAATGTAAGTTTAGATGACTTATATGAAGATTATAATATAAAATTAGAATCTGACCAAAGCGAAACCATTGGAGGATTTATCATTGATATTCTTGGAGAAATACCTACAGAATCGGATCTAAATAAGGAAATTCCTGTTGATGGATATATTATTACCATTATGTCTATAAAAGAGAGACGAATAGAAAAAGTCAAACTTCAGATTCTTTCAAAGTGCGAAGATAATGTCGAAACTGAGGTTTAGCTATGGACAATAACTTAGAACATTTAATTCTAAATATAATTAGAGATATTGTACTGAACACTTCCGGTGTTTATGGTTTTGCTGAAAATTTAACTGAACAACTATCTAAAAGCATTTTAGGAATAGATTCACCTAATAAGGGAATTAGAATTAATAAAGATAAAGATGGATATATCATTGATTTATTTGTGGTAGTAGAGTTTGGATCAAACATACCGGAAGTTGCATGGAATATACAGGAAAATGTTGCAAAATACCTACGAGACATACTATATATTGATTTATCAAAGATAGATATTCACGTACAAGGTGTAAGTTTTAAAAAAATATTAAAGGATGACTGCAAAGGATGAATATTAATAAAAGAAAACTCGCTAGAGAGCATATGATGAAAGTTCTCTTCCAAATGGATGCTAGAGATGATTTTAAGGCAAATGATAGGAACATTTACATGGAAAAATCTTCGGTCAACAGAGACAAAAAATATTGTGAAAAGATTTTAGTATCATATATTGATTCAAGGAAAGAAATAGATGAAATTATCTCTAAATCTACCAAAGAATGGGACATCTCCAGAATGGCAAAGGTAGACCTAGCAATAATTAGACTTGCTATATCAGAAATAAAATTTTGTGACGATATTGCTCCAGCTATTTCCATTAATGAGGCCGTTAATTTAGCTAAAACCTATGGAACTGAAAGCTCACCATCATTTGTTAATGCAATTTTAGGAGGAGCGCTTAAAGAAATAGAAGGTTAGAATATGGTGAGAATAGAGAAACAGGCAATTACAGTTTCTGAGTTAAATAATTATATAGACCAACTGGTTCGTGTAAATACGATACTATCGGATTTTAAAATAAGGGGAGAAATTACTGGGTATAAAAATCACAGCAGCGGGCATAAATATTTTTCTATAAAAGATGATTATGCCAAGGTTAATTGTTTTCTCGCAAAAGGTCTTGCTCGCTATTTAAGATTTCAACCAAATAATGGAATGGAAGTTGAAATTAGGGGACAGGTAACAGTATATAAACCAAATGGTACTTATTCAATTTTTGTAAAATCAATGAAACCATCTGGTGAAGGTGCTTTGTCAAAAGCATTTGAACTTTTAAAAAACAAACTAGAAAAAGATGGTTTATTTAATCTTGCTCATAAGAAACCAATTCCCCAATATCCTAGACATATAGGTATTATTACTTCTGAAACAGGCGCAGCAATTGAAGATATTATTTCTACAATTTCAAATAAAAATAATCATGTTAAAATATCTATTTTTCCGACTTTAGTACAGGGACAATATGCGGCACAGGACATCACAAGTACAATAGAATATGTCAATAGAAAATTTCCCCAAATCGATGTTTTAATAGTTGGAAGAGGTGGCGGATCAGCTGAAGATTTATGGTCATTTAACGAAGAGAGCGTTGCAAGAGCTATATTCGAATCAAATATACCCATCATTTCTGCTGTTGGACACGAAATTGATTATACAATAAGCGATATGGTTGCTGACTACCGTGCGGAAACGCCTACAGCCGCTGCTGAAAAAGCTGTATATAATTCCTTTGAATTAGAGGAAAAAATTGAATCTTTAGCCAAACTGCTTGCAGAAAATTTAAAACAAAGAAGCGATAATTTACTCAAAGAAGTAGAGCTGTCTAAGGACAATCTGAGACGTGAATTTGAAAATATGCTTGGTCGTTTTGAATACTTATGTGAAAAAGGAAAAATTAGTTTAGAGGCAAATAATCCTTTATCTATCTTGAATAAAGGATATGCTATCCTAAACGATAAAGATGGCCACTTAGTAAGAGATGTAAAACAAGTAAAAGAAAAAGATGAAATAGTAGTTTCTCTTTTAAGAGGCAAACTACTTTGTTGTGTAGAAAGAATAGAGGTTATAAAAGATGAATCAGGAGACATTTGAAAAAAACCTTTTAACACTTAATCAGATGAGTGATAGAATCCGGATGGGTAATTTACCTCTTGAGGAAGCTCTTAATTGTTATAAAGAAGGCATGAAAAGCTATAAAGCTTGTATTGAATTTCTCAATGAAGCAAAATTAGAAATAGAAACTGTAACAAAAAAAACAAATTTCGATTCAGTAAATTTAAATGAAGAATACCTTTTGGAGGATGATGATGAGTGGATATAGTAGTGTGTATGAAAAATATCAGAATATGATAAACGACTATCTGCTGGATTTTTTGCCGAGAATAGATGACAAAAGTGAAGTTTTATATGAATCTATCAGGTACTCTCTTGAAGCTGGAGGAAAACGGTTAAGACCTATTTTGCTTCTTGCAGCATGTGAATTTGCCGGTGGAAATCCTATTGATGCTATGCCATATGCTTGTGCAATTGAATACATCCATACATATTCTCTAATACATGATGATTTACCATCTATGGATAATGACGATCTGAGACGTGGTAAGCCGACAAACCATAAAGTTTATGGGGATGCAATAGCTACTTTAGCTGGAGATGGTCTTCTTAACACGGCATATGAAGTTATGATTAAGGATATGTATTTATACTTCGACGATTTATCTAAACTTAGAAAGAGGATAAATGCCATGTACAGCATTGCAAAATACTCTGGCGTTAAAGGAATGGTAGCTGGTCAAGTTTCTGACATAGAATCTGAAAATAAGGATAGCTCTTTAGAAATGATTGAATATATCCACATCAATAAAACCGGTGCACTTTTGGTTGCTGCAATAAGAGCCGGTTTATATTTGGGTGGTGCTGATGATAGAATGATGAACAGGATGACTACTTATGCGGAATATTTGGGCCTAGCTTATCAGATTGCTGATGATATTTTGGACGAAATAGGCGACAGTAAAGAACTTGGGAAAAATACAGGTTCAGATAAAGAGAGAAAGAAAATGACCTACGTGGCTAAGCAAGGTCTTGAAATATCTAATGCTAAATTGATTGAATATACGGAAAATGCGGCTAACGCAATTGAAGAGTATTATGATAATGGAGAATTTTTCAGAGAGCTTGTCTTAGCCCTTGCAACTAGAAAGAGGTAATTATGAAAGAGTCAATTTACGACTATAGCTTTCCTTCGGACCTAAAAAAAATGAACCCGGAAGAAATGGGGATTTTAAGTTATCAAATTCGCGAATTTTTGATTGAAAAAGTTTCTAAAACAGGTGGACATATTGCACCAAATCTTGGCGTGGTGGAACTTACTTTAGCTCTTCACAAGGTATTTGACAGCCCGAAAGACAAGTTAATATGGGATGTAGGTCATCAATCCTATGTCCACAAAATACTGACAGGCAGAGCAAGAGGCTTTGATTCATTAAGAACTTTCGAAGGGATGAGCGGTTTTCCAAAAGTTTCCGAAAGTCCTCATGATATATTTGACACAGGCCATAGCAGCACTTCTATTTCTTTGGCAATGGGAATGGCTGCTAGTCGAGATATGAAAAAAGAAGATTATCATGTTGTCTCCATAATTGGAGATGGAGCTATGACAGGTGGCATTGCCTTTGAAGGGCTTAATAATATAAGTGAAAGAAATTCAAGAGTTATAGTAATTTTAAACGATAATGGAATGTCAATTTCCCCAAATGTCGGTGGTATGGCAAAACATTTGAGTAACCTTAGAACATCTGATCCATACCTTAACGTCAAGAAGGTGATTAGTAAAGTTGAAAATCTGCCTAAGGTAGGAGATATTCTATATAAAAGTATGCGAAATGCAAAAGAACATATGAAATATGCTTTACTACCTAAAGGTGTTCTCTTTGAGGAACTAGGGTTAACCTATCTTGGTCCTATAGACGGTCACAATATTGAAGAAATTATTACTGCCCTTGAATCGGCAAAAAAAATAAACGGACCAGTTCTAGTTCATGCTATTACCAAAAAAGGAAAAGGCTATATAAGCGCTGAAAAAAATCCGGATAAATATCATGGAATAGGACCTTTTAATCCATGTACAGGTTTAACAAGTTCGTCAAGTGGCAGCTCTTACTCAAATGTAGCAGGAGATGAAATTTTAAAAATGGCAAAAGAACATAGTGACATCGTTACCTTATCTGCTGCTATGTGTGATGCTACCGGTCTTGGAAAATTTATGATAGAGTTTCCGGAAAGATTCTTCGATGTTGGAATAGCAGAAGCTCATGGGGTTACTTTTTCAGCAGGAATGGCAGCTAATGGACTCAGACCTGTTGTTGCAATCTATTCATCATTTTTGCAAAGAGCCTACGATCAAATTATTGAAGATGTATGCATTCAAAACCTACCTATTATTTTTGCAATTGATAGAGCAGGAGTGGTAGGTGCAGATGGAGAAACTCATCACGGAGTCTTTGATATTGGATATCTATCCACAATGCCTAATATGACAATACTAACGCCCTATGGGGAAGCCCAGCTTAGACAGGCCTTTAGATATGCATATGAATTAAATTCACCTGTTGCTATCAGATATCCTCGAGGACTATGTCCTCAACAAATAGAATCAAACACTCTTAGCGACATAGAATTTAAAAACGAAAGAATATTTGAAGGAAAAGATGTTGATATATGGGCCGTAGGACGAATGATGGACAAGGCAACTAAGGTTCGTGATATATTGACAAAAAAAGGTCTTGAAGTTGGAATTGTCGATGTAAAACAGGTAAAACCTCTGGATATATCAGCTTTAAATATTCATGCAAAACTTATTATATCCATTGAAGACGGCGTAGAAACAGGAGGATTTGGACAACAAATGGCCTCTCGGTTACTTATAGATGGAATTCATATACAATTCTTGAATTTCAGCTGGCCGGATAAATTTGTGGAACATGGCGACGTAGCTAATTTAGAAAAAAAATACGGTTTGGATACAGAAACTATGGCAGAAAAGATATATGAAAAAAGAACGATTAGATAAAATACTTGTGAATCTTGGATATTTTGATAGCAGAGAAAGGGCTAAAAGAGCTATAATGGCGGGTCTTGTTTTTGTTGATGGCCATAAAGAGTACAAGGCAGGCACAGCATTTTCACCAGATAAGAAGTTTGTAGTAAAAGGCTCTGAATGCCCCTATGTCAGTCGTGGTGGTTTAAAGCTAGCCAAGGCCTTAAAAACTTGGGGAATCTCCTTAAAAGGGCTTACAGCTATGGATATTGGCGCATCAACAGGGGGATTCACTGACTGTATGCTTCAAAATGGTGCAGAAAAAGTTTTTTCTGTAGATGTTGGTTATGGGCAGTTAGAATGGAAGCTCAGACAAGATCCTAGAGTTGTTAATATGGAAAAATGTAATGTAAGATATTTAGATGAGCCGGAAATCAATGGAACCGTGGATTTTGTTTCCATTGATGTTTCTTTCATATCTTTAAAACATATTTTCCCAACTACTGCTCGTATTTTAAAATATGGAGGCCATGTGGTAGCCTTGGTAAAACCCCAGTTTGAAGCTGGTAGAGATCAAGTAGGGAAAAATGGAGTAATTAGAGATGAGAAAGTTCATATGGAAGTAATAGAAAATTCTATAAATTATGCAATGGAGCATGGCTTGAAACCCATAGGTTTAGATTTCTCACCGGTAAAAGGCGCAAAGGGTAATATTGAATATCTTTTATATATGGAAAAAGCAGAGGATATGAGTTATAATGAGTTATGTATACATGAGGTGGTTAAAGTCTCTCATGAAATTCTTTAAAATAAACTTTTCATGATAAAAAGGAGAATATGAAATGAAACTGTCAGAAAAAGTTTTAGCGATGCAATTTTCGCCAATCAGAAAATTCAACCCAATTGCTCAGAAAGCTAAAGATGCTGGTAAGAAGGTATATCATCTAAACATTGGTCAGCCTGATGTACCAACACCAAAAGTATTTATGGACGCAATCAGAGGCTATGACAAAGAAGTAATAGCTTATGCTGAATCTGGTGGTATTCCGGAGCTTCACGATGCTGTTATAGATTATTTCCATGGATATAATGTGAATTTTGAAAGAAAAAACATTATTGTTACTACAGGTGGTTCAGAAGCGTTAACTATGACATTCATATCACTTCTAAATCCTGGAGATGAAGTTCTCATCGCCGAACCTTTTTACACCAATTATCACACATTTGCTACAACAGCCGGCGGTAAGGTAGTTCCTATTACAACTAAAGCTGAAGATGGATATCACTACGCTAAGAGAGAACAAATTGAAGCGTGTATTACAGATAAAACCAAAGCTATAGTTTGTATTTCACCGGGCAATCCGACAGGCACAGTACTAACTTTAGATGAAATGCGCCTAATTGGAGAAATTGCAAAAGAACATGATTTATGGATTATTGCCGATGAAGTTTACAGAGAGTTCGCATATGATGATAGAGAAGTCACATCTTTTGCGATGCTTCCAGAATATGCAGATAGAGTGATTATAATTGACTCAGTTTCCAAGAGACATTCAGCTTGTGGAGCTAGAATTGGTCTATTGATATCTAAAAGTGATGAATTTATGTCAAATACAATGAAAATTGCTCAGGGAAGACTTTGCACATCTACGGTAGATCAGGTAGGTGCAGCAGCTCTATTCAGACTACCTAATTCATATTATGATGAAGTAAAGGCTGAATACTGTGGTAGAAGAGACGTTGTATATGATGAATTAATGAAGATTCCCGGCGTGGTTTGCCAAAAGCCTGGTGGAGCATTCTACATGACTGCAAAACTTCCGGTAGACAGCGTTGAAGACTTCTTAATGTTTTTGTTAACAGAATTTGATGACAACGGAGAAACAGTAATGTTTGCTCCGGCTGAAGGATTTTATGCAACTCCGGGTCTTGGAAAAGATGAAATGAGAATAGCATATGTTCTAAACCAAAATGATATGAGAAGAGGAGTTGAGCTTATTAGATTAGGTCTAGAAGCTTATAACAAGAAGAATAAATAATTTTTAAGTTTGAGAGGAGAGCTTATATGAAATTATCCCCAATGATGGAACAATACATGGGAATTAAGGAACAATATCCTGACTGTGTTATATTTTATAGATTGGGGGATTTCTATGAGCTCTTTTTTGATGATGCCTTAGAAATTTCCAAGGTATTAGAGCTTACCCTTACAGGTAGAAATTGTGGTTTAGAGGAAAAGGCACCCATGTGTGGAGTGCCTTTTCACTCTGCTTCAGGTTATATAAGCAGACTTGTTTCCAAAGGTTACAAAGTAGCCATCTGTGAGCAAACTGAAGATCCTGCCTCTGCCAAGGGTATTGTTAAAAGAGAAGTAGTTAGAATTGTAACCCCGGGCACCAATACTATTGATGATAGCGGAGAAAGTCAAGACAACAATTATCTATCTGCTTTTTATTTTGACGGAAAATGTATTCAATTAGCCTATGTGGATATTTCAACGGGAGAACTTTATGCTACTTCCTGTGATTATGTAGATGAAACGAATTTTGAGGATTTTTTCAACGAAATAAATAAATTAGATATTTCTGAAATATTAGTAAACGAGACACTTTCAGAGTTGCTGTCTGAAAATGAGCTAAAAAGTATAACCGGGGCATTTGTCAGCGTTAAATCTGACAGCTATTTTGCTCCTAAAGCCAGCGAAGAGGGAATTAAGTCTCAATTTAAAACAAGTAGTCTTAGTTCTTTAGGTATAGAATCCGGCAACAGTCCAATTTCAGCCTTAGGAGGATTGTTAGCCTACTTAAGAGAAACTCAAAAGCACCAAATGGATCACATTACTCGTCTTAAAATCTACACTATGGGAAGTAATATGATATTAGATAAGGCTACTTTGCGAAATTTGGAACTTACAGAGACACTATATGATAAGACATTAAAGGGATCTTTGCTTTATGTATTGGACAAAACAAAGACGGCTCATGGCTCAAGGGTTTTAAAACAATGGCTTAGGGAACCTCTCAATGATGCGGATTTGATAAATCTTAGACTTGATGCTGTAGAGGAACTGTTTTCTTTTTCATCTTTGAGAAATGATTTGCGTGCTGAACTCTCAGCGATATATGATTTTCAGCGTTTAACGGGAAAAATTGCATCCGGCTCATTAAATGGTAAGGACATGATTGCTCTTAGGAACTCCTTGGTGAAACTTCCTAAAATAAAGTCTATAATTTCCTCTTTTAAAAGTACTCTTTTAGAAAATCTTTATGTAAATATAAATTTATTTGAAGATATTGAGATAGCTATAGGTAAAGCAATTAAAGAAGATGCACCTATCACCTTAAAAGACGGAGGAATAATTAAAAATGGATATTCAGAAGATTTAGATAATCTTAATCACTCAATTAAAGACGGAAAAGAATGGATAGCTTCTCTTGAACAAATTGAGCGTGATAGAACAGGAATAAAAAATCTAAAAGTTGGGTATAACAAGATATTCGGATATTTTATTGAAATTAATAAAAGTCAAATAGACAAGGTGCCTGACGAATATATTAGAAAGCAGACTTTGGTAAACAATGAGCGTTACATTACACCTAAAATGAAAGACATTGAATCCGTAGTACTAAATGGTCAAGAAAAAATAAATAAACTTGAATACACACTGTTTGATGACCTTCGTAAGAGTCTGATTCCTCATATTTCAGCACTTCAACAAACAGCAATAGCCTTAGCAACCTTAGATGTTCTTGCTTCATTAGCTTATGTGGCAGAAAAAAATGGATATACCAAGCCATTGATTGATGAGTCCAGGGCTTTAGAGATATATGAAGGGAGACACCCTGTAATAGAAAATATGGAAAATGGACTTTTATTTGTTTCTAACGATGTTAACTTAGATCAAGAAAAAAACTTTATGGCAATTATCACAGGTCCTAACATGGCAGGTAAATCAACTTATATGAGACAAACGGCTTTGATAGTATTAATGGGGCAGATTGGATCTTTTGTGCCCGCAGATAGTGCTCACATCGGAGTAGTTGACAGGATTTTTACCAGGATAGGAGCCTCTGATAATCTCAGTCAAGGTCAATCCACTTTCTATGTTGAAATGAGCGAATTGGCTTATATTATGTCTAGTGCAACGTCAAAAAGCCTTCTAATTCTAGATGAAATCGGCCGTGGAACAAGTACATATGATGGAATGAGTATAGCTTTTGCTACCGTAAATTACTTATGTAAACCTAACAGGAAGGTTAGGACTATGTTTGCAACTCACTATCATGAATTGACTATTCTAGCCGATCAAATTTATGGAATAATAAATTTAAATGTGGATGTAGTAGAAGAGGCAGGTAATATTGTGTTTCTTCACAAAATAGTTGAGGGAGCAGCAAGCCAGTCCTATGGTATTCATGTTGCTAAGCTGGCAGGAGTACCAAAAGAACTTTTAATTGATGCATCTTCCAAACTTTCAGAGCTTGAAAAATCCTCAGTAAATATAAATGATAATAAAATGGAAAAAAGGGAACAACAACTCTCATTTTTATGTGATGAATCTGAAGATGCGTTTTCTAATTTATCTTTAAAACTTATTGAAAATGAATTAGAAAATCTTAATTTAGATAATATTAGACCATCTGAAGCCTATGGAATACTTGAAAGAATACAAGATATAATCAAAGATAATTAATGTTTTTTTATTATCGTATAAGTAAGAACTAATTATATATATTACATGAAGGTACATTATATGGAGATACATGTTTTAGATAAATCAGTTGCTGATAAAATTGCAGCCGGGGAAGTCATTGAAAGACCTGTTTCCATCATTAAGGAACTTGTTGAAAATTCAATAGATGCAGATTCTACTTCGATAGTTGTAGAAATAAAAAATGGTGGCAAATCCTATATCCGAGTTACAGACAATGGTGTAGGTATAGATAAAGCCCAAATAGAAAAGGCTTTTTTGAGGCACGCTACAAGTAAGATTAAATCAGCTGATGACTTAGATTCTTTAATCACATTGGGTTTTCGTGGTGAAGCTCTTGCCAGTATTTGTGCTGTAACACGAATGGAACTAATTACTAAAACTTCCACTGAAAGAACTGGTACAAAAGTCATTATTCATGGTGGTGATATTATAAGCAAAACCCCTATAGGATGTCCTGATGGTACAACCATGGTTATGAAAGATCTTTTCTATAACACACCTGCGAGACTGAAATTTATGAAATCTGATGGAGCTGAAACATCCCAAGTTTCTGGTTTTATGTGCAATATAGCTATAGGATTCCCTCATATTAGCTTTAGATATGTGGTCAATGGTAAAATTATCTTTTCGACAACCGGTTCCGGTGATTTAAAGAAGACCATCAGTCAAGTATATAGTCATCCTGAATACAAGGAACTTCTTCCTATTTCGGCAGAAATAGATGGATTTTCAATTAAAGGATATATTTCAAAGCCGTCTGTAAGCAGAAATACTCGCAAATCTCAAGTTTACCTTGTAAACGGTAGAATGATTAGCAGTAAAACTATGGATAAAGCTGTCGATTTGGGCTACAGGGAACGTCTATTTGAAGGTAGATTTCCTATTTGTTTTATTCTGATTCAAGTAGACCCAAGCACCATAGACGTTAATATTCATCCTAATAAGAAAATTATTAGATTTGATGATGAAGAAACAATAATAAAACTGGTATCCGACGGAATCTACGATGCTTTAACTCATAAGCAATCTATTCCAACACCTGCAACAGAGACTGATTTATCCCATACATCAGAATTTAAAGAAAATCTTATAGAAGAGGAACATCAAGATTATAACGCTAAAACTACTTCCTCTAAAACAATATCAAATAATAATATTTTTCAAGAATTCACATCCTCCTTGCAATTAGAGGACACAAAACAGCTCAGCCTCTCAAGTATTTTGCGCCATGAATATGAGGAAGAGCAGATTCAAACAAAGTATAGTGATGTAGAAAATAACATTAATAATATAATAAATGAGTCAAGAACCGCTGATTTAAATCAAAGTGAACAAGTGGAGGGTTTTAAATTTAAAAATGAAAAAATTTTACCATGGGAAAATATTACACCTATAGGCATCGTTTTTTCCACATACATATTAGCAACTGATGAAAAGATTTTTTATATTATTGACCAACATGCAGCTCATGAAAGAATTTTTTACGAGGAACTTGTCAGGAAATACAAAGAAAACAAAGAAAAGATTGGTACCACCCAAATGCTAGTAGGCGGAGTTATCATAAATCTTACACCCGATGAGCATGCACTTATGGCAACATGGGAAAAAATATTGAATAATCTTGGATTCGAAATTGAACCCTTTGGACCGGATTCAATTATTATCCGAGGTATTCCGGAGTTTATGTCTATAGAGGAAGGGGAAGCCTTTGCGAAAAATATCATTGAGAATACTGACTCCAAGCTTAACTGGGATAATACAGTTGCCATTGATAAACTGATTACAAAATCCTGTAAAAGTGCAATCAAAGCAGGAGATGTAATGACTTCCGATGAAATTCAGGGCCTTATTGATACACTTAGAAAATGTGAAAACCCTTATTCGTGCCCTCACGGGAGACCAACCATTATTAAATTTAACAAATACGATTTAGAAAAACTGTTTAAAAGAGCATAAAACAAGAGAGAAAAGCATTGAAAATACCTATAATTATAGTTGCAGGACCTACAGCCGTCGGAAAGACATCTTTTGCTATAAAACTGGCAAAAAAGCTGAATGGTGAAATTGTAAACTGCGATTCTATGCAAATTTATAAATACATGAACATAGGTTCAGCTAAGCCTTCCCAAGCAGAACTGGCAGAAGTTTCGCATCATCTGGTAGATTTTGTGGATCCACGAGATGAATTTACCGTTGCAAAATACCAGACTTTAGGGAGGCGTGCCATCTACGAAATACATGAGAAAGGTAAAATACCCATTATTTCAGGTGGAACCGGTCTTTACATAGACAGCATAATTTATGATATGGATTTTTCTGCAAAACCTGAGGGAGGAATATTTAACAAAAGACGTGAGGAACTTTACAAACTCGCAGAAGATGAAGGTAATATTACTCTTTATGATTTTCTGAAAAATTTGTCCCCTGTACGAGCAAATAAAATTCACCCTAACAACGTTAAAAAAATTGTAAGAGCAATAGAAGCCTGTGAAAGGGGCGAGGACATAGAAGATTTCTCTAATATTGGGAACAAGCCTTTTGAAGATTTTTTACCTATCCTTATTTGTTTGACCAGAGATAGGCAGGAACTTTATAATCGAATAAATCTAAGGGTAGATTTAATGATGGAAGAGGGACTGCTAAAGGAAATCGAAAATTTAGTCGCAGCCGGCCTGACGGAAGGTCAAATTTCAATGAAGGGAATAGGATATAAAGAGCTATTTTTATATATTAATGGTAAAATTACACTTGAGGAAGCCATTGATTTAATAAAAAAGAATTCAAGACACTTGGCAAAGCGACAGTTAACCTGGTTTAGGAAATATGAGGACATGCATTGGATAAATCTTAGTCAAAAATATCAAGAGAATGAAAGTAATAATCATATTAATGATGCAATAAATCCTATGGAGGATGCTATAAAATGGATAACAAAGAAATTAGAATCCACAACAAAAGCGACAAACCAGACAATATAGTAAAAAAAGAAGCTGAAATTTTTCATCAATGCGAAAATATTGAAGGAGAATTACCTCGTTTTATGCGAGGCTTTTTTGCATATCTAAGGGGAAATGTGCTTCCGATGACAAGGCTGGCATATCTTCAGGATATTTTATTCTTCTTTAAATATTTGATTGATGAGACAGGGATTACAGAAGCTACAGAAACAAGTAAAATTAAGGTAAATGAGTTAAATAAAATCAAAGCAGCCGATGTGAATATGTTTATCGATTACTGTCGCAAGTACAAAGTTGAAACGAATAATGTGGTTACTGTATATGAGAACAACAATAAAACCCTTGCCAGAAAAAAGTCCTCCATCTCAGTATTGTTCAAATATCTTTATAGAGATGAGATTATTGATAAGAATATTACCGATGGTTTTGACCCTATAAAAGTTCCAAAAGCCGGGGAAAAAGAGATTAAAGCTCTTCAAGATGATGAGGTCATGATAATGCTTGATGCGGTGACTACGGGAACCGGGATGACAAAACACCAGAAAACCTACTGGGAGAAAACAAAGAAGCGGGACAAAGCTATTTTGCTCTTATTTATCACATATGGGCTTAGACTGTCTGAACTGCAGCAGCTTAATATCAGCTCATTTAATTTTAATCGCGGTGAATTTAAGGTTTACAGAAAGCGAGGAAAAGAGAGCATCATGCCTCTAAACGAATCTGTACAAGGTTCCATTTTAGATTATATAAATAACGAGCGTGCTCATGAAGATAAACTTCCCGAGGAAAGCAAAGATGCACTTTTTTTATCCATTCAGGGGAAAAGACTTACGGACAGGCAAATTCGTGATATGGTAAAAAAATACACTTCTATAGCCTTAAAGACTAGTGCTAAAGCTGGATACAGTCCTCATAAGCTGAGGGCCACAGCTGCCACCAGCCTCATTGGCAGAGGTAATTCTATATATGATGTGGCTGCCCTTTTAGATCATGAACAGGTTACAACTACGCAACTTTATGCGGCTCATAAAGAAAATGTTAAACGAGATCTTGTTAGGGGAATGGAATGGGAAAAGGAAAGAAAAGATAATGAATAGTATCAATGATGCGTATAAAAAATTTGAAATTCCGGGGGAAGTAATTGACCTAGTTTCGTCAGTAGAAGAAGAGCTTAAATTTCAATTTGACTTCCTTGATAAAATTGCTGAGGTAAACCAACTCAAAGTCCTAAAAGCCATGCAAGATGCTGGTCTTTCTGATACTCATTTTAATTGGAACACAGGCTATGGCTACGATGATTCCGGCAGAGCAATTACAGAAAAAATCTTTGCCAAGGCATTAGGTGGTGAAGCTGCTCTTGTACGAACAGGTTTTGTCAATGGCACTCACGCTCTAGCATCTAGCTTATTTGGAATATTAAGACCGGGAGATGAGCTTATTTATATATCCGGAAAACCATATGATACCTTAGAAGAAGTAATCGGAATAAGAGGCGAGGATATGGGATCTCTCAAAGAATACGGTATCAAATATAATCAAGTTGAATTAAAATCTTCATTTAATGACGACGAGAACCTATTTGATTTTGATGCAATTAAAGCTGCTCTAACGGAATCCACAAAGGTTTGCGCCATTCAAAGAGCCACAGGTTATAGCTGGAGAAGATCAATTACCGTTGATGAGATTGGCGAGGTAACTAGCTTTATTAAATCAATCAATCCTGAAATCATTGTCTTCGTAGACAACTGTTATGGGGAATTTATCGATACAAAAGAGCCTCTCAATGTAGGTTGCGATCTTATGGCAGGTTCTCTCATTAAAAACCCCGGTGGCGGTATTGCCTTATCAGGAGGCTACTGCGTCGGGAAAAAATCTTTGGTTGAAAAAGTCGCTTATCGTCTCACTTGTCCGGGAATTGGTGATGAATGTGGCCTAACTTATGGACAGACAAGAAGCATATTGCAGGGACTTTTTATGGCACCAGGAGTTGTTTCTGGGGCTATAAAGGGTGCTATGATTTGTGGGGAAGTATTCAGCAAATTAGGCTTTCCTGTATCTCCAAGCAAATATCAACCGAGAAGTGATATAATTCAAGCTGTCAAACTCGGTAGCGCAGAAGGACTCGTGACTTTTTGCAAAGGTATACAGGCTGCTGCTCCGGTGGACTCTTTTGTTACTCCTATGCCTTGGCCAATGCCCGGATACGATAGTGATGTGGTTATGGCTGCTGGAGCCTTCGTTCAAGGATCTTCAATCGAATTATCAGCCGATGGACCTGTAAAAGAACCATATAATGTCTATTTTCAAGGTGGTTTAAGTTACAGCCACTCAAAAATAGGCGTAATGTTTGCCATCAGAGATTTACTTAAGGAAGGTTTAATTAATATATGATAGAAAACAATAATGCTTTAGGAACAAAAAAGTTTGTTGCCGTAATTAATTTATTACTTTTAGTTTTATTTATCGTTGCAATTCCATTATATATCTGGTTTTTTCAGCGTGAAATGATTTCAAAGTTTGATTCAATAGATGAAGTTGTATCTTTTTTAAATGCTCATAAAACGGCATCTGTCTTTATTTACTTTGGACTACAAATATTGCAAATTGTTGTAAGTGTGCTTCCGGGTCAGGTATTTCAAATTGCTGCCGGGTATTTCTTTGGTTTTTTTCTCGGACTCATTTACTCTTTAATCGGAGCTACTATGGGAACGACTTTAACATATTTTATTGCCAAACTCCTTGGTGAAAATTCCGTAAGAGTATTGTTTGGAGAGAAAAAAATCAACAAAATTGTCAATATGCTCAACAGCAACAAGGCATATAACCTAGTGTTTTTGCTGTATCTGATCCCTGGAATACCAAAGGATCTTGTCGGATATGCTGCTGGAATTTCTAATATTAAATTTAAAATATTTATTTTATTATCTGTAGTGGGGCGCACATTTGGTATGACAGGAAGTCTTTTATTTGGATATCTTTATGCGCAAAAAAAATATACTCTAATGATTATTGTTGGAATTGTTGCGGTTATTGCATTTCTCATATGTGTTATTTTCAGAAAAAAGATTTCTGCTTATATGGATAAGCTTTATGATAATATGAAGTAATGCATAACTTTTCATTACGTAGTGTCGACATTAAACGAAAAAGTGTGTATCCTTTATATAAATGAGGAGATATATCATGGCAACTTTATTCAATAAATAAAAGGTTCAATATTATAGCAGCATATATATCTATGTAAAACATGGAGGTATATGCTATTTTCTTTTTTAAAAACATTTGTTCGATTTTTGTTGACAAAGAACATATATTCCGCTATACTTTTAATAAAGAACAAACGTTCAGAAAAGAGGTGCGGATATGACACATTATAAAATAAAATCAAAATTAAGATTCACTATATTTTTAACTGTAGTAACAATTCTACTGTTCAGTATGTATATGGGTATTGTAGGTATTATAGATGTTAAGGGTAACACCGTTGACCAGTTTGAAGTGGTTTATATTTCCTCCGGAGATAGTTTATGGTCTGTAGCTAAAGATTATACACCGGATGATATGGATATCCGCGAATACGTTTACAAGGTAGCAAAATTTAATAATATAGATCCAGGAGTTATACAAACTGGAGATAAAATTAAAATGCCAATTTATTAAGTAAAAAGTTACACTTAAATTAATAGTTGGCAAGTAGATATATTATTTTGCCTAAATAGACTACGATAAAAATTGTTGAGGCAATATGCCCACATATATAAAAGTAAATAAGGTATGATATATCCACTTGGACGTATAAAATCGCTTAAAACGTAAATAAAAAGGATGAATTTTACTGTTTCCAATATATTTGTATATATCTCTGAAAATTCATCCTTTTCTTTATTGATTTTTATAACTATTCCGAAAATTATGATTTTAGGAATAGTTATAACTTTTTCTAAACTATATTCTCCACCTACTCCTTATACTAATTATAATCCTTATAATCAAAATAATGGGAGCAAATATAACTATGTTATTGTACTTTGCTCCCATATTTATATTAAAAACCTTAATTCTTATTTAAAATAGTCAACTGCGGCTTTGAACATTTTCATGTCATAGTTTCCAGGCACATTTTTATATAGGTTATTACCAATTCTTTCAGAATGTCCCATTTTACCTAATATACGACCATCTGGTGATGTTATACATTCGATTCCATAAGTAGATCCATTAGGATTAAAATGAATTTCTTCAGTTTCTTTGCCAGCATAGTCTACATATTGGGTATTAATTTGTCCATTTTTTAGTAGTTCTCTTATTACCTCGTCTGAAGCAATAAATCTACCCTCCCCATGAGAAATTGGAACTTGATATATATCTCCAACTTCAGTATTTGCAAGCCAAGGAGAATGATTCGACAAAATCTTTGTATTGACGATTTTTGACTGATGTCTACGAATTTTATTTAAAGTCAATGTTGGGAATGTATCATCCACATCTAAAATTTTACCATAAGGAAGCAAGCCTAGCTTAATCAAAGCTTGGAATCCGTTACAAATACCTGCCATAAGCCCTTCTCTATTATCCAGTAGATCTTCAATAGCATCTTTTATTTTTTTGTTTCTAAAGAAGGCTGTAATAAATTTTCCTGATCCATCTGGTTCATCACCTGATGAAAATCCTCCAGGAATGAAGACAATATGACTTTCTCTTACTTTAGTTGCGAAAGATTCGACAGAGTTACCTATGTCAGATGGTGTTAGATTTTTTACTACAAAAATTTCAACCTCTGCACCCGCTGCTCTAAAAGCCTTTGCACTATCATATTCACAGTTTGTTCCTGGAAATACCGGTATCAATACCTTAGGTTTTTCAACAGTATAACTAGCATGAATAGGCACATCCACGTTCTCTTGTGCGTCGCCTACCCTAACATGTAAGTCTTCAAGCAAAGCTGTTTTGCTCGCTGATGTGCTGCTATTATCTTTGAAGTTATATACAGGTTCCAGTTTGTTTTCATATATAGAATCAAGCATGTCCAAATCAAGAATTTCATCTGCAAATGAGATTTTGTAGCTTTCTGATGTTTCACCAATGAGAAGAAAATCTTCTAATGTATCCATATTACAATCATCGCTTATTTCCACAAGAAAACTTCCATAGTTATATGCGAAAATTCTATCAAGATCAACATTATCACTGTACCTAAAGCCTATTTTATTACCTATTGACATCTTATAAATTGCTTCAGCTATGCCACCATAAGTAGGTGTATAGATTGAGAGCGCATGACCTTCTTCGACTAAGTTGCTAATAAGCTGAAAATTTTTCTTAAGAGACTCACCTGAAGGTAATCCCTGCTTATCCCACTCAGGTAATAACATAATAACTTTATGGTTTACTCCTTTGAATTCTGGTGTAATTACACGCTTAACATCATCGGTAGTTACGGCGAATGAGATTAGTGTAGGTGGAACATCTATGTTTTCGAAACTTCCTGACATGGAATCTTTTCCTCCTATAGCTGCTACACCAAGCTCCATCTGAGCTTTATATGCTCCAAGGACTGCCGCCAGAGGTTTCCCCCATCTTTCTTTGTCGTCTCTCAATTTTTCAAAATATTCTTGAAAAGACAGATACACATTCTCAAAAGTTGCACCTGATGCTATAAGTTTTGCTACAGATTCAACTACAGCAAGATATGCTCCATCAAAAGGTGATGCTTCTGATATATATGGATTGTATCCCCATGACATCATTGAACATGTAGTAGAATTATCTTCCGCCATTGAGATAAGGTTAACCATGGCTTGGTTAGGAGTTTTTTGGTATTTACCACCAAAAGGTAAAACTACCGTACCTGCACCTATAGTTGAATCAAACATTTCGGATAATCCGCGCTTTGAACAGATGTTTAAGTCACCTACTAGAGTTTTCATGTCTTTTTCAAAATTTCCACTGGAAGCTTTACCATAGGACTCCCCTAATATAATTTTAGCTTCTGTATGCTTTGCAGTTCCATTGGTATCGAGGAATTCTCTAGATAAATCTACAATTTTCTGGCCTCTCCAGCGCATCACCAATCTACCCGAGTCATTGACTTTAGCAACTTCTGTACAAAACAAGTTTTCTTCCTTTGCAAGTTTTTTAAACTCGGATACATCGTCTCCACTAACTACAACAGCCATACGTTCTTGTGATTCACTTATTGCAAGTTCGGTGCCATCAAGTCCTTCATATTTTTTAGGCACTAAATCCAGGTTAATTTCAAGACCTTCTGCTAGCTCTCCAATTGCAACAGAAACTCCTCCTGCACCAAAGTCGTTACAACGTTTTATGAGTTTGCTTGCTTCAGGGTTTCTAAACAATCTCTGAAGCTTTCTTTCCTCTGGAGCATTTCCTTTTTGAACTTCTGCCCCGGCAGTTTCAAGTGAAGAAGTTGTATGAGATTTTGAAGATCCGGTTGCTCCACCGCATCCATCTCTTCCTGTTTTGCCACCTAATAACAAAACAGCATCTCCGTCTACAGGGACTTCCCTTCTTACATTTTCAGCTGGTGCGGCAGCAATGACTGCCCCAACTTCCATTCTCTTAGCTACATACCCCTCATGATAAATTTCATCAACCTGTCCAGTGGCCAGACCGATTTGATTACCATAGCTAGAGTAACCCTTAGCTGCTGTGGTTACAATTTTTCTTTGAGAGAGTTTTCCATCTAAAGTATCAGCTTCTGGAGTTAAGGGATTTCCTGCACCAGTTAGTCTCATTGCAGAATATACATAAGAACGCCCTGACAGAGGATCTCTAATAGCTCCACCTACGCAAGTTGCTGCGCCGCCAAAAGGCTCAATTTCAGTTGGATGATTATGGGTTTCATTTTTGAATAGTAAAAGCCAATCTTCTACTCCAGTTGATGTATTAACTTTAATTTTAACGGTGCATGCGTTAATTTCTTCAGAAACATCAAGCCCATCAAGTTTACCTTCTTTGCGCAGATATTTTGCTGCTATTGTTCCTATATCCATAAGAGAAACAGGCTTAGTTCTACCTAGAGATTCTCTAGTTTTTAGATAAGCTTGGTATGTTTCTTCGATGGATTTATCCTCAAATTCAACGCTGTCAATTATAGTGTTGAAAGTTGTATGTCTGCAGTGGTCCGACCAGTATGTATCTATTACCTTAATTTCTGTAATTGTAGGTGCACGTCCCTCATCTTTAAAATATTTTTGAATAAACTCAAGATCTGATAAATCCATGGCTAGTCCAAGCCTTGATGCAAACTCTGCTAGTTCTTCATGAGAAAGAAAGTTAAAGTTAGATAAAATTTTTACATCTTCAGGCTGCACGACTGACATTGCAAGGGTCTCATAGGAATCCATTTGTGCCTGACGAGACTCAACAGGATTTATAATATGTTTCTTAATTTGGGATAATTCATCAGAATTCATGCCGCCTGTGAAAATATATATTTTTGCATATCTTACGGTTGGTCTGATTCCTTGAGATACCATTTCTATACATTCTGCAGCTGCTTCGGCACGTTGATCGAATTGTCCTGGTAAAAGCTCTACAGCTATGGCCACATCATTTTGTGACATATTTAAATTATGGTAAACTATATCTACTTGGGGTTCAGAAAAAACGGTGTTTACGGTACGATCAAAGAGATTTTTATCTTCAAGATCTGTATCATATCTGTTAACAATTCTTATTTTTTCAATAGACCTTATTCCAAGTATATCTCTTAATTCTGATAAAAGATTTTCTGCTTCGGGATTAAAACCATCTTTCTTCTCTACAAAAATTCTTCGTACCATTATTTTACCTCCTGAATGGCCTTTAGGGCTGTTTGTCCAATATCTTTTCTGAAATATTTATTATCAAAATGAATTTTTTTCTCTGTTTTATAAGCTTTTTCTATAGATGATTTTAAGTCAGTGGCAATCTCTGTTACTCCAAGAACTCTACCACCACTTGTCAATAGTTTTTTTCCACTAGATTTGACTCCTGCAAAGAAAATATTATCGATTTTTTCATCGCAGGTTATTTCGTGGCCTTTTTCGTAGCTTGTAGGATAGCCACTAGAAGCAAGAACAAGGCAACAAGAGGACTTGTTTGAGAATATAACTTTATTTGAATCAAGATGACCGTTTCTAACGTCTATCATAATATCAAGAAGATCCGATTCGAGAAGAGGTAAAACAGCCTGGGCTTCGGGATCTCCGAATCTGCAGTTATACTCAATCACCTTAGGGCCTTCTTTTGTAAGCATTAATCCAAAATAAAGACATCCTTTGAATTCTCTACCTAGAGAACTTAATCCCTTAATTGTTGGCAAAAATATTTCTTTCATACATCTATCAGCTATTTCATCAGTGTAGTATGGATTTGGTGCAATAACACCCATTCCACCTGTATTAGGGCCCTTATCCCCATCAAAGACTCTTTTATGATCCATAGAGGAAATCATTGGTATTAATGTTTTGCCATCAGTAAAAGCCAAAACTGACACCTCTGGGCCAGTTAATAGCTCTTCGATAACTATTTTGTTGCCACTACTTCCGAAAATTTTATCTTCCATAATAGTCTTGACTGCGTCTATAGCTTTGCTTCTGCTTTCTGGAATAATTACGCCTTTTCCAAGGGCAAGGCCATCAGCTTTAATGACAATTGGAGTGGTATTTTCTTTAATGTATTCTATAGCTTTAGTTGGATCATCAAAAGTTTGGTATTTTGCTGTAGGTATATTAAATTTTTTCATCAATTCTTTTGAGAATGCCTTGCTTCCCTCTACAATCGCAGCATTTTTATTTGGTCCAAATGACGGAATTCCAGCATCTTCTAGTATATCTACAAGGCCAAGGACAAGG
Source organism: Eubacteriales bacterium KG125 (assembly GCA_050908895.1). GTDB lineage: Bacteria > Bacillota > Clostridia > Peptostreptococcales > Anaerovoracaceae > S5-A14a. The sequence continues at coordinate 1,272,243 of CP171222.1, forward strand.
GGGTCATCCGGTGCGACAACCGCAAAATCAATTTCTTCTTTTATAGCAAAGTCTTTAATCCCATTAAGATCTGTTGCTGGAATATCAACACATATTGCATCCATTGCAATTCCACCATTTCCTGGTGCTGCAAAAATTTGGCTAACCTTTGGATTTTCTTTTATTTTTTTTATAATTGCATGTTCACGGCCACCGCCACCTACAACTAGAATTTTCATCTTAGAACGCTCCTTTTATCGTTAAACATTAATGATGGAATAATCGTATACCTGTAAATGCCATAGCTATGCCATACTTATTGCATGTATCGATGACATTATCATCTCTAATAGAGCCTCCAGGCTGAGCTACGTAAGAAACTCCACTTTTATATGCTCTTTCAATATTATCACCAAATGGGAAAAATGCATCAGATCCAAGGGCCACACCTTTAATATGGCTTAGGTAATTAATTTGTTCTTCCCTGGTAAAAGCATCAGGCTTTTCAGTGAATAGTTCTTCCCATGCACCATCCTCTAGTACATCCATATAATCACGACCTAAATAGATATCAATTGTATTATCTCTTACAGCTCTTGGAATATCAGTTTTAAATGGTAATGACAAAACTTTTTCTGACTGCCTTAGGTGCCACAAATCAGCTTTATCTGCAGCAAGCCTTGTACAATGAATCCTGGATTGTTGTCCTGCTCCAACTCCAATTGCCTGGCCATCCTTAGCAAATACAACAGAGTTTGATTGGGTATACTTTAGGGTAATTGTTGCAATTATTAAATCTTTTGCAGCGTCGTCTTCAATTTTCTTATTCTCAGTAACCACGTTATTTAGAATATCTTTTGATATCTTGCACTCGTTTCGACCTTGAGAGAAAGTGACACCGTACACCTGTTTTGTTTCTACTGATTCTGGGATATATTCAGGATTGATTTTTATAATGTTGTAATTTCCTTTTTTCTTGCTTTTAAGAATTTCAAGAGCTGCCTCATCATATCCTGGGGCAATTATTCCATCAGATACTTCACGTTTTATAATTTCTGCAGTTACAACATCACATGGTCTTGATAAGGCAATAAAATCTCCGAAAGATGACATTCTGTCTGTTCCTCTAGCTCTAGCATAAGCAATGGCAATTTTAGAGCTATCTAAATTCTCAATATCATCAACAAAACAGCTTTTTTTAAGTGCATCGCTCATTGGTCTGCCAATTGCTGCCGATGTAGGGCTAACATGCTTAAATGACGTTGCAGCGGGTTCATCAAGGGCTTCATCAATTTCTTTTACAAGCTGATAGCTATTTAGAGCGTCTAGAAGATTTATATATCCAGGTTTGCCGTTTAGAATTTCAAAGGGAAGATTGCTTCCATCTTGCATATAAACAGATGCTGGTTTTTGGTTTGGATTACAACCGTATTTTAACTGAAAATTTTTCATTTATATCACCTTTCAAACTTTTACAAATGATGCTTTGTATCTTTTACCTTCATATAAGCTAAATTACATTATATTTTTATTAATTATATAAGTTTTAACTCTTCCGTTTTTCAAGTCAATGGATTTAGCTACTAGAGATATTTTGTTTTCGTCATCAAGACTGTTCCATACTCTGTCAGCAAATTCTTGAAGAGTACCCTCAATCTCCACAAGTTTGGGCTCGCCTTCATAAGTAGGAAGAGGATTGCCATCACATTGATATGTATGAATTAAATGACCTTCTCCATCTGTTGCCTCATAATTGTAGAAAAATCTGTGACATTTTTCCCCTTGTTCATTGGCAGCCTTAAGAATTGAAAGTTTATAAGTTAATTCTTCATTAAGCTCTATAACTCCACTTATTCTAGGTGTAAAATTAGGAGCATCTGGTTCAAACTCCCTTGTTTGCAGGGCTTCTTCAAAACTTTCACCCTCTCTGATAAAGTTATATACTGTATCAGTTTGATCACCATTAGTTACAACAAGCTCATAGTCTAGACTCCTCATTGGGTAGTAAACAATAAGAGAAGGATCTTCAACCTTTGATTCATCAAAAGGTCTTATCATTATATCTCCATCATCCTCAACAAAAATTCTATTTCTGCTATTTTCACTTCGTCCCATGATAAAATACACGGCAACTGCATTTAAACCACCTTTTGATTTACCAAGTATTATTCCTCTTCCCGGATAGGAATTCCCCTTTAAAGCTTGTTCTACTGTTATTTTCTGCATTGTTTTCTCATGACCTCATATATCTCATATTTAATAATTAATCTATAATCTACTTATTTGCGATTTTTTCAGCGACTATCTGACATGCCTTTGGAAGTAAAATCCATTCAGCTTCTTCCATTATACGTCGTTGCAAAGTTTCTGGAGTGTCATCATATTTGACATCTACAGCCTTCTGAAGAATAATCTCTCCTCCATCAGGTATTTCATTGACAAAATGTACTGTTGCTCCGCTTACCTTAACACCATACTTCAAAGCTTTTTCGTGAACATGTATACCATAACATCCTTTTCCACAGAAAGCTGGAATAAGGGACGGATGAATATTGATTATAGGCATGTTTATAGAAGCAATAAATTCCTTTGATAAAATTTTCAAAAAACCTGCCAAAACTATAAAGTCAATTTCTTCAGCCTTTACTAAATTTAAAATTGAATCTTCACTTTGACACACTTCATATCTTATCTTATGTTTTTCAGCACGTTTTAGAGCATAGGCATTTACATTATTTGAAATAACCAAGGCAATTTCACAAGGGCCCAGGTGACCGCTATTTTGTGCATCTATAAGGGCTTGAAGATTAGTACCTCCACCAGAAACCAGTACGGCAATTTTTACCATATTTCGACACCCTTATCTGAATTTACCACTTCACCGATAACTACGGCATCTTCTCCGGAATCCTTAAGTGCATTAAGAGCAGACTCTACGTTTTCTTTTGCCACAATTACTGTCATTCCAATGCCCATATTAAACGTATTAAACATATCACGCTCAGGAATTTCTCCTTTTTCCATTATATATTTGAATATTGGCAAAACAGGCACTTTCGACTTTTCGATTTTTGCAGATAGACCGCTAGGTAGTGCACGTGGAATATTCTCATAGAAACCTCCACCTGTAATATGGGCGATGGATTTAACTTTTACCTTTTCCAGAAGGGACAAAATAGGTTTCACATAGATTCTTGTTGGTTCTATTAAAGTATTTCCAAGGGTTTCGCCTTCTAATGCCTCTAAAGGAATATTAAGATCAACATTTTCCACATCAAGAACTTTTCTAACAAGAGAGAATCCATTGGAGTGAACCCCAGAAGATCTAAGTCCTATGATGGCATCCCCTTCTTTTACGTTTTCTTTATTTAAAATCTTAGATTTGCTAACTACACCTACTGCAAATCCAGCCATATCATATTCATCTTCAGAATAAAATCCAGGCATTTCAGCAGTTTCTCCTCCAATAAGAACACATTCTGATTGAACACAGCCTTCTGCCACCCCGGAAACCAAACTAGCAACTTTTTCAGGATAATTTTTTCCAACTGCTATGTAGTCAAGAAAAAATAGTGGTTTAGCACCTACGCAGATTATGTCATTTACACACATTGCTACGCAGTCTATTCCAACTGTATCATGCTTATCAGTCAAAAAAGCCATTTTTAGCTTAGTTCCCACACCATCTGTACCACTAACTAAAACCGGCTCGGTTATCTGACTTAAATCTAACTGAAAAAGTCCACCGAAACCCCCTAAGGAATCTGTATTGCCAAATACCATTGTTCTTGCTACATGGGATTTCATTAGTTCTACTGCCTTATATCCCGCTGTTATGTCAACGCCTGCCTCTTTGTAGCTTTCACTGAAACTTTTAGTCATTTCATCACCTTTCATATTATATATAGCTTTATTGATATATAGAGTTAATATAGTTAGCTCTGTTTTTTATAGAAGCTTTTACTTTTCACTTATTCTCTTGTCGAAGCGATCTTTGTTACTTTTTTCCGGAATTGCAGTTGCATAGCCTCCAGTAAAGCATCCCCTGCAGAATCCCTTATCATTGCTCTTGCAAATCAAGGTCTTAAGTGCGTTTAGACCCAGATATCCAAGACTGTCTGCACCAATTTTTTCTGTAATCTCATCAATTGTATATTTACATGCAATTAGATTTTCTTTAGAATCCACATCAGTACCGTAGTAGCATGGTGCGATAAATGGTGGTGCAGCAGACATTACATGTACTTCTTTTGCTCCAGCTTCTCTCAATTGTTTTACAATTCTTGCACTAGTTGTTCCTCTTACAATAGAATCATCCACTAGAACAACTCTTTTGCCTTTAACGGTAGCTGATAAAACATTAAGCTTTATTCTAACCTTATCTTCTCTTGCCTTTTGTCCTGGTGCTATAAAAGTCCTTGCTACATATTTATTTTTTATAAAACCAATTCCGTATGGAATTCCGCTTTGCTGGGAGTATCCAAGGGCTGCATCAAGGCCTGAATCAGGTACACCTATTACTACATCTGCATCTCTTGGGTGCTCTAAGGCAAGACATACACCGGCTCTTTTTCTAGCTTCATGAACACTTATCCCACCTATCACCGAGTCTGGTCTAGCAAAATATATATATTCAAAAATACATAGCTGCTCTTCTTCTTTTTCACATTGAGTTGTAATTGACTTAATACCTTCTTCAGAGAAAATTAATATTTCTCCCGGTTCAATATCTCTTACAAACTTTGCGCCTACAGCATCAAGAGCGCATGTCTCTGAAGCAACCACATAAGAACCATCTTCCCTAACGCCATAGCAAAGGGGTCTATAGCCTCTTTTGTCTCTTAATGCAATTAGCTTTGAAGGTGACATTACAACTAGAGAATATGCTCCATCTAGCTTTTCCATTGCATTGCTTATAGCCTCTTCTATAGATGTTGTCTTAACACGCTCTTTTGTTATAACGTATGAAATAACTTCTGTATCGCTTGTCGTATGGAATATTGATCCTTCTTCTTCAAGAGCTTGTCTAAGCTCATAGGAGTTTACCAGATTTCCATTATGTGCAAGTGCCATTCTACCCTTATGATGGTTGACAACTATTGGTTGTGCGTTACTTCTATCGTTTGATCCCGTTGTACCGTATCTAACATGTCCTATCGCCATGTTACCATTTCCAAGTTTTTCAAGGGTTTCGTTGTCAAATACATCTTGTACAAGGCCTGTATCTTTGAAATCGCTAAATATTCCGTCATCATTTACAACGATTCCACAGCTTTCCTGTCCTCTGTGCTGAAGGGCAAATAGCCCATAGTATGTAAGTCTTGCAAGGTCTTTTCTCTCGCTAGCAAAAATCCCGAAAACACCGCATTCTTCTCTTAGTTGTGACATATTCTACTCTCCTAAAAGTCTTTTGCGAACTTCCGAATATGCATCTTCTACTCCGCCCATATCTCTTCTAAATCTATCTTTATCTAGCTTTTCCTTTGTCTTTGTATCCCAGAATCTGCAAGTATCCGGAGAAATTTCATCAGCTAAAACGATCGTTCCATCGCTGGTCTTGCCAAATTCCAATTTAAAATCAATTAGCTCAATGCCAACATCCTTAAGATAATCCGATAAAATCTCATTAACCTTAAAAGCATATTCCTTAATTTGATTAAGCTCCTCTGGAGTAGCATAATCCATTGCAAAAATATGATAATCATTTACCATAGGATCTCCTAGATCATCATCTTTATAGCTAAATTCCAAAACAGTTTTTCCTAGCTTATACCCCTCTTCAAGACCAAGTCTTTTAGCAAGAGAACCAGCTGCGATATTTCTAACAATTACCTCAAGTGGAATTATAGTTACTTTCTTTACAATGGTATCCCTTTCGTTTATTTCTTCAACAAAATGTGTTGGTATTCCTTTTTCTTCTAACATTTTCATAAGGAAGTTAGTAACTCTGTTGTTAATTTCACCTTTTCCAATAATAGTTCCCATTTTTTCTCCATTAAATGCCGTAGCATCATCCTTATATGAAACAATGTATAATTCTGGATCTTCTGTTTTAAAAACTTTCTTTGCTTTTCCTTCGTATAACTGGTCTGCTTTAGTTAAATTCATCATTTTGTTCTCCTTTGTATAATTATAGTACTTTTACAAAATATCTGTCTTACTTGTTGAATTTCTCCTCAACTGCTCTGTTTTTTTCCAACACTTTTTCTTTATTTTTAACTCTTATATCTTTGAGTTTCAGATATAAATCCTCATCTGTGACCGCCAAAATTTCCGCTGCTAGAAGGGCTGCATTTTCCCCACCATTGATCGCAACAGTTGCAACTGGTATGCCACTTGGCATCTGTACAGTAGATAAAAGTGAATCAAGACCATCCATTGTTGAGGATTTAATTGGTAACCCAATGACTGGAAGGCATGTTGATGCTGCAAGTACGCCAGCTAGGTGGGCTGCTTTTCCCGCAGCTCCTATTATCACTCCAAAGTCGTTTTTTCTAGCATTTTCAACAAAATAGTGAGCTTCCTCGGGTGTCCTATGTGCTGAGAAAACATGGACTTCAAATGGGATTTCCAGTTTCTGTAATGTAGTAATAGCTTTTTCTACTACAGGTAAATCGCTATCGCTTCCCATGACAATACCAACTTTTTTCATATGTGCCTCCTGTATATTCATAATTATTATTTAGTTTATAGCTAAACCCTAGCTTTAATTACACTTTAACATATGGATATATTTTTTCAATATTCGTTCGCATTTAAAGAAAAAATAAATAAAAAAATATCCCAATATAGCTGAGAAAATGTAATTTTCTCGAACTATATTGGGAAAAATTTCAATATTTGTTCATATTTTTTAGTTTTCTATATTTTCGAAACCTATTTCTTCTAAAATTGCCTAGGCTTGGTTGGCAAAACATGTTTACGACCAAATCTGACCCCATGACTTTTGTATCAACTCTCTTAATTATCTGATTTACCAAATTTTCTAAACTATCATCTGATTCTCTATGCATGTTATAGACCATATTACGCATTGCATTACCTCCTAAGTAAAATGTCACGTTAAAATAATATTTTTTATCTAACTGTATCCATATATGATTGTAGTATTATAACTGCTGCTTGTTTATCAATTACTTCTTTTCTTTTTTTTCTGCTTACATCTGCTTGAATCAAAACTCGTTCAGCCATAGCAGTAGTTAGTCTTTCATCTTGCCAAACTACTTTTACCTCCGACATTCCACTACTTCTTAGCTTATTTTCCATCATAGCTTTAAATTCTCGAACTTTTTCCGTTTGAATGGTATCTTCACCTTTTAAGTTAGTAGGCAAGCCTATGACAACTGTGTCACATTCATATTCTTTAATGTAGTCAAGAACCTTTGTGGTATCTTTTCTAATTCCTACTCTTTGGATAGTTGTTATACCTTGTGCAGTTATTCCCAGTGGATCACTTACTGCAACACCTATAGTCTTATCGCCAACATCTAAACCGATTTTTCTCATCAAATACTCCCTTTTGCTAAATTAACTAATTATGTGCTAGCTATTTTGTTGAATAGTAAATAGCCTTTTCCAAAAAAACGGCAGGAAGTCCCTGCCGCACAAAGTTACTATTTTTTTAAATATACTTTCAAAATTTCCTCAACCAAATCATCTCTGTCTATTCTACTTATGAGGGAACGGGCGTTGTTATGACTTGTGATATAAGAAGGATCTCCAGATAGAATATATCCTACCATTTGGTCTACTCCATTATATCCCCTTTCTTCGAGGGCTGAGTATACTGTTTCTAAAACTTCTTTAGTTGTTTTCTGCTCTAATTTACTAGCATCGAACATTATCGTGTTTTTTTCCATTTTATCCTCCTTTAATCCTATATTATTATATGGATTATACTATTAAATCAGCTCTTTAGCAAGTTCAAATGCTGAATCAATTTTATTCAAATCACCTACGCCACCCTGGGCCATATCAGCTTTTCCGCCTCCGCGACCATCGCATGCAGCAAGGACATCCTTAATTATTTTACCAGCATGGTAGCCCTTATCCATTAGAGTATCGGATACACTGACAATCATATTGCCTTTTCCGTTGTTTGATGCAACCAGAATTACTATGGAATTTGGAACTTTGGCTTTAATCTCGTCGGAAACTTCTCTAAGATCTCCAACATTTACGCCTTCTAATACTGCAGTAATCAGTGAGACACCATTTTTCTCAAAAGCACTTTCTATGATTGAGCCAAGATTGTCGCCCATATCTTTCTTCTTCATTTCCTCTAATTCTTTTGATAAAGCCTTATTTTCAGAAATTAAACTGTCCAATTTATTCTTAAGATTCTGTTTGCTAGTTTTAAGAGCTGTAGAAACATCCTTTACTAATGTATCACTGGCATTTAACATATCATAAACATTGGTACCAGTAGTTGCCTCGATACGTCTGGTTCCTGAAGCGACTCCTGATTCAGAAATAATTTTAAAACACCCAATTTCTCCAGTGCTAGCAACGTGGGTTCCTCCACACAATTCCCTGCTATAATTTCCACAAGAAATTACTCTTACTTTATTACCATATTTTTCATCAAACAAAGCTACTGCACCTGATTCAACAGCCTTCTCCATGGACATTTCCTCAGCAGTTACCGTTAAAAAGTCGTTAATAGCCTCATTTACAGCCTTTTCCACCTTATATAGTTCATCCATCGTTAAAGCCTGAAAATGGTTAAAATCAAATCGCAAGGCCTTGCTATTTACCATAGACCCTGCCTGTTTAACGTGACTTCCAAGAACGTCTTTCAGAGCCCTGTGGAGCAAATGGGTTGCGGTATGATTCCTAGCTGTTTGATTTCTTGTTTTAACATCTACATTAAGAAAAACCTTATCTCCTTCTGATAACTCACCCTCTATAGGTCTTACTATATGACAAAATACTTTATTATGCTTTACAGTATCAACTATCTCACCTTTGAAGTTATCGCTCTTCATCTCTCCAACATCTCCAACCTGACCGCCGCCCTCAGCATAGAACGGTGTTTTATCAGTGTAAACATGAAGGTTCTTTTCTACACGGACAATTTTTAGGACTGTCCCTTCTCTCGATAGTGTGTCATAGCCTAAGAATTCAGTGTCAGGTAAATCTAAATCTTCTGAATTTGTATCCCAGCCTGCTTCTTCCCCAACATGTCTTCCGGCTCTTGCAGTTTCTCTCTGCTTTTTCATATTTAGGTCAAATCCATCTCTATCTACTGTAAATCCCTGCTCTTCTAGGATTTCCTCTGTCAGCTCAAGAGGAAATCCATAAGTATCATAAAGTTTAAATGCTTTGTCTCCACTTAAAACAGTTTCGCTGCTTGATTTCAACTCAGATATAAATTCATCTAAAATATTGCTTCCCTGTTCAATTGTCTGGGAGAACTTCTCTTCTTCAACCTTAATAATTTTCTTAATGTAGTCTGCCTGTTCTTTAAGTTCAGGGTAAGCATCTCCAGATACCTTGATAACTCGATCAGCCAACTCGTTTAAGAATGGTTTCTCAAGTCCCAGAATTCTTCCATGTCTAGCTGCTCTACGAATAATTCTTCTAAGAACATATCCTCTACCTTCGTTACTAGGTGTAATTGTATCACCAATCATAAATACCACCGATCTAAGATGGTCTGTTATAATTCTTATGGAAATATCTGTTTCCTTTGCACCATCTGCATATTCAACTCCGGAAACTTCAACAACACCATCTAAAATATACTTGATTGTATCAATATCAAATATCGAATCAACCCCTTGCATTATACAAGCAAGACGCTCAAGTCCCATCCCTGTATCAATGTTTGGATGTTCTAGGTTCGAGTAGCTTCCATCTTCCTCTTTAGAAAATTGAGTGAAAACATGGTTCCAAAATTCAACATATCTGTCGCACTCACATCCGGGCTTACAATCCGGATTATCGCAAGCGAATTCCGGACCTCTATCATAATATATTTCAGAACATGGTCCGCATGGACCAAGTCCAATTTCCCAGAAATTATCATCTTTTCCAAGCCTAACTATACGTTCTTCCGGCATGCCGATTTCTTTCCAGATTTCAAAAGCCTGGTCATCGTCAGTGTAAATTGTTGCCCATAGCTTATCTTTTGGGAGATTGAAAACCTCCGTCATAAGTTCCCATCCCCAGTTCAAAGATTCTTTTTTAAAGTAGTTACCAAAAGAAAAACTACCGAGCATCTCGAAGAATGTGCCATGTCTTGAGGTTTTACCAACATTCTCCATATCACCGGTTCTAATGCACTTTTGACATGTTGTCATTCTATTTGCTGGTGGGGTTTCAGTTCCAGCAAAATAGCCTTTTAGGGGCGCCATTCCTGAGTTTATGAGCAAAAGGCTCCTGTCGCTTTTCGGAATTAGTGACGCGCTCTTTTCAACATAATGCTCTTTACTTTTATAAAAATTAATAAATTTTTCTCTTATTTTGTTTAAACCTAGTTTTTCCATTTAGTTTCTTCCTTTAAAATTAGATTTTGTATGTTAAGCTTTTTTTATGATATCTTAATCCATTCTAAGACTATGAATTGCGGAATTTATCTATAATATTGCCAACTTCTGATTCCAGTCTTCTTGTATCTCTATTACCAAAAAAATACACCTTTATTTTTGGTTCTGTCCCCGATGGTCTTATAATAAATGTACCATTATCCCTTAATTCAAATTCTATTATATCCTCTTTGAGTTCTGAATCGATTGTTAAATAATCTATTTTATTTAAAATTTCTATACCTCCAAGAAATCCCTTTATTTGAATTCTAAAGTATTCCATTATTCCATCCATTATATCTTTACCTTCAACTCCTGTAAAAATATAATTTTCAGTTTTATCAGAATAGTGACCATATTGGTCATATATTTCCATTAATCTTTGATTTAAAGTTTTACCAACCGATTTATAATATGACGCCATTTCTGCAATCAGAATAGTGCTTGCTACTCCGTCTTTATCCCTTACGACTGGGTTAAACAAAAAACCATTACTTTCTTCAAAGGCAAAAAAGAAATCATCTATATTTCCGGCTTTTTCCATATCACACATGAGTTTGCCCATATGCTTGAAGCCGGTTAATGTCTTAATTACACTAATTCCATGACTTTCGGCGATTTTATCAAATAGTGCGGTCGAAACCAGAGAACGCATGGCTATTTTCTCTTTTAAAGTTTCACCTATGGCTTCCATACGACCACACAAATAATCGAATAATAGAATTCCTATCTGGTTACCTGTTAGAATTTTCTTTACTCCATCAAAGTAAAGAGCCACCCCCACTCTATCGCTATCAGGATCTGTGGCAATAATTAAGTCCCCCTTCTCTTTATCCAAAGTATAAAAAGCCTCATTATATGCTGCAATCTTCTCAGGATTAGGTACAGGACAAGTAGGAAAATTACCATCTGGCATTTCTTGTGATGGAACAAGAATAACTTGATTAAATCCTCTATTATTTAACCCATCTAAGACAAAATCTCGTCCCGATCCATTAAGGGGAGTATAGACTACCTTTAAGTCTCCATTAGCTGAGCTTTCCATATTACTATGGAGTTTTTTAATAAACTCTATAGTATTGTCCAGATATCTACATTTAATATTGGGAAGTATGGTTTGAGGTTCCCTAATATCTTTAGGTAAGTCAAAATAGTCCCAGTTTTGAATCTCACTCATAATCTCTTGAGCTTCTTCCCCAACAATCTGGTGTCCTTGATTATTGTACACTTTATATCCATTGTAAATTTTCGGATTATGGCTAGCCGTAATTATAACACCCATATCCGAATTTAGTTCTCTAATTGCATATGAAAGCACCGGTACAGGAGTTGCTTCTGAAAACATCACAGCCTCTATGTCCATGTCTATTAGAACTCGTGCTGTAATTATAGCGAATTCCTTAGAATTATTTCTCGTATCGTAAGAAATAATAACCTTTGGCTTTTTATTCTCAACAGCGAAAGTTCTATTAATATAGCTGCCCAAGCCTCTTGTTGCCCTACTTACTACATATTTATTCATTCGGTTTGGACCTATGCCCATTATACCTCTAAGACCAGAGGTGCCAAACCTTATTTCAGAATTAAATGAATCATATAACTCTCTATCATCTTCAAGCAAATTAGTCAAATTGATTTGATCTTCTATGCTATTCTTAGTTTTATCAATCCACCGATTAAATTCTGATTGAATTTGATTTATATCCTTATTTTCCATGGCTTTATTATAACACAAAAAACTAAACCGATGCTAGCAGAACCTTATCTTGTCCCAACTTATCAACTCTAAATCTCACTTTATCTCCCTTTTTAAAACCTTTCCATCCAAATGGAGTTTCTAACAATGTGCCCTCATTATATCCTTTGCTATATCCTAAGCAATGAACTTTTGCTTTTGATTTAAATGGTAAAGCGTGAGAGAAAAATACTACACTTACAATATCTTGATTTTCCCTTTGTCTAAAATCATCCATATCAGAAATTTCTCTAGAGTTAATTAATTCTTCTGATACTAAATTTGATAACTCCGTTTCTGCAACTATTTTGCTATACTCTTCGCTTTCCGTTACTACACCTGCATCAAAAACGTATAAAATTGATTCAATGAAGTCAACAATTGACATTTCAAGAGGATTTTCTAAAAATGAATAATCGACACCGTAGACTTCAAAATAATCTTCAAGTCCATAACCAATATCTAAAACTCTTAAAGAGACCTTGCCATCTTTTCTCCAAAATACATATGCAAAAAATCCATTGATATTGTCAGTATCAATAGCGGCCAAAGTTTCAATTCCATGTACACTCTTAACAAAAACTACTTTATTTAAATATGCTCTAAAATTATCTCCATAATTTGACATTAAAATAATCTCCTTTAGACAATAAATCCTCCACCAATGACCATATCATCTACATAAAAAACTATCGATTGACCAGGTGTTGGACCTCTTTGAGGTTCATCAAAAACAGCCAAAATATCATCCCCTCTTAACTCTATCGTTGCATTAGAAGGTTTGGCTGCATAACGAATTTTAGCTTTACATTTAATCTTTTCACCAATATTTTTAAGTTTCTCTCTATATCTATCAGATACAAATACATTATCACAGGATACAACCTTTTCTGTCATCAAGTCATCATTTTCACCTAATGTCACATCTCCGGTTTTTGGATTAATATTTGTAACAAAAGCAGGTTTCCCAAGAGCAATTCCTAGGCCTTTCCTTTGCCCAACAGTATAGTGGTGGATCCCTTTATGTCTCCCTAAGACCTTACCATTTTTATCTATAAAATTACCTAGTTTACCTTGAAAGTTTTTCTTATCTAAATACTCAACATAGCTTTCATGCCCATCTAAAAAACATATTTCTTGGCTATCTGCTTTCTTCCAATTAGAAATATTATTTTCTTTAGCCATGTTTCTGGTCTGAGATTTATCGTCTATAGTACCTAAAGGCAAAACAAGTCTAGATAATACATCTTGCCCAAGTCTGTACATCATGTAAGACTGATCTTTCTTATAATTAGTGCCCATTTTAACAAAATACTCGTCATGCGTAGTATAATGATGGATTTGAGCGTAATGACCAGTTGCAATATAATATGCACCTATTTCATTTGCATAATCTATCAAAATTTTAAATTTGACATTAGGATTGCATATAACGCATGGATTTGGAGTTATCCCATTTTTATATGAATTCAAGAAATTATCTAATACAATATCGGAAAACATTTTTGAGGCATCAACGGTTATTAGCTCAATGCCCAACTCCTGTGCTACTTTCTTAGCATCAGCAATTCCTTCTTGATTAGATCCTAACACGTCAAAATAAAGCCCTGTAACCTCTAAATTCTTCTCTTTTAAAATTAATGCGGCGGTGGTACTGTCGACCCCGCCGCTTAATCCTAACAAAACTTTATTCTTCGACAACATCATGGTGGTGATCATCTTCTTCTGCATCAGGATCAAATCCCTCTAATCCTTTATATGTTTTGCCATTTTTTTGAGCATAATCATAAATTGCGGACTTAATTGCATGGTCTGCTAATACAGAACAATGTATCTTAACCGGCGGAAGTCCTCCAAGCTCATCTACTATTTCTTTATTAGTTAAAGCTAGAGCTTCATCAATTGATTTACCAATAATCATAGATGTAGCCATGCTTGAAGATGCAATAGCTGATCCACATCCAAAAGTCTTAAATTTAGCGTCCTTAATTATGTCATCTTCAACTTTGATTTGAATTTGCATCATATCGCCACAGACAGGGCTTCCATATACGCCTGTTCCATCCGGATTTTCAAGCTCACCTACATTCTTGGGATTCAAAAAATTATCCATTACTTTTTCGTTATATAATGACATCAGCTCCATCCTTTCTTTTCGTTAATTGGAGAGATTTCTCTCAATGTTTTTACTATTTTTTCTAGTTCATCAACTACATAATCAACATCTTCTTTAGTTGTAAAATCACCGACAGTCATCCTAACTGTTCCATGAATTTTTTCCCAAGGTACACCCATAGCATCTAACACGTGAGATGGTTTTAAAGATTTAGATGAACATGCCGAACCTGTAGAAATGGAAATTCCCTTCATATCCAGAAGAATCAATAATGATTCCCCTTCAATAAAATCAAAGGTAATATTTAAATTACCCGGATGCCTATGTTTCATTGATCCATTTACTTCAACAGCCGAAATTGATGCTGAAATCTTTTTCAGAAGATAATCTCTAACTTGCTTAGAATGAGCTATGTGGGAAGTAAAATCACGTTTTGCTATTTCGGCTGCCTTGCCAAACCCAACTATACCCGGTAAATTTTCTGTCCCGGCACGTTTGCCCATTTCCTGAGCACCACCATGTACAAAGTTTGATAGTCTAACGCCTTTCTTAATATAGAGCGCTCCTACTCCTTTAGGACCATATATTTTGTGACTGGACATAGACATTAAATCCACACCTAAGGCTTGCACATCTATAGGAATATTCCCTAAGGCCTGTACTGCATCCGTATGAAAGAAAACTTTATGTTTTCTAGCAATACCGGCCATATCCCTAATATTTTGTATCGTACCTACTTCATTATTAACCATCATAATTGATATTAAAATCGTATCAGATTTTATCGCCTTTTCTAAATCCTCTAGACCTACTCTGCCTTCAGAATCTACATCAAGATAAGTGACTTCATAACCATGAGTTGCTAGGTATTCGCACGTGTGCAAAATAGCATGGTGTTCAATCTTTGTAGTAATAATATGGTTCCCCTTACCACCTTTAGACATCACATCTGCAATACCTTCAATCGCCCAATTATCAGCTTCAGTGCCTGATCCTGTAAAGAAAATTTCCTTAGGATCTGCATTAATTAGCTCGGCCACCTGTTCTCTTGCTTTATCTAATGCAGCTTTAGAATTCAAACCAGCTGAATATAGGCTGGATGGATTCCCATAAATTTCCGTAAAATACGGTATCATTGCCTGCAAAACTTCATCTTTAACAGGAGTAGTTGCAGAATAATCTAAATATACCTGTCTCATATCTTCACTCCTTCTTTAAAACAATCTAGATATCTTATACCTAAATAGCATAAAATTAAACTAATAATTAGTTTATTTTTTTATTAAATCTAAGTGATTTCTTAGATTTGCTTTAAAAGAGTCTACATACTTTCTACGAAGAAACTTTTGTTCTTCTTTTTCTAATTCCGTTAAACCATCTTCCGTCTTCGATTTTTTTGCTAATTCATTGATTCTTTGTATTTCTTTTTCTGTTATTCTTTCAAAATTTGACAAAATACACCTCCATGACCATTGAATTATAGCATTCATCTTAATTTACTTCAAGCCTCACATACTCTGCAATAGCCAATATAAATTCTTTAGCAGTTATTTTGTTTTCGCAATCTTTTTTTTTAGAAAAAATTAAATTATAATACTTGCTGTCATTTTTATTAATTTTTATAATAGTTTTCCCAATTAAAGATATAATAGAGGTTGTATGACGTTTATAGTAATTAGAAAGTTCAAACAGAATTGGCTTAAGCTCAAAGTCCCACATATCACTTTTAAATATAGACAGTAAAATAGCATCTTTCAAATAGTTAGACCCTTTATATTTATGTCCTATACCAAGATCACATAATATTTCATTTACTAACTTTTCCATATTATGAATTTTGTGATAATTGCTACTTGTCTGTTTTTTCCTAATATCACGTCTTTCTTGACAAGGTAAAACGCCGGCCTTATATTTCAATAAACGATTTATTTCCTTATCTAGATAATTTAAGTACACCGGTTTTAAAATAAAGGATACATATTCTAAATCCATATGTTGAATAATATTTACATGAGATTGTATATCAGAAATAAGTATAAATGCAGGTTTTATAGGATACACATTGCCTTTGTATAAATCTATAATTATTTCTGTACCATTAATATACGATAAAATTGATTCTATTAACAAAATATCTATACTATATCTGCACAAGCATTCTGTAGTTCTCTTTCCATTTTCGGCCAAAAATATTATTTGATAGTTGTTCTTTTTTGAAAAAAATTCTAAAAGTTGTTTTTTTAGATTTTCATCATGTATAGCTAACCCAATTTTAATATCCATTTCTACACCCTCCTATAACACATATATACTTTGAATATTAAATTTTTATTTTATCCTTTATTGATTCATATCTCTTTTCACCAATTCCTCGCACATTCTTAAGTTCTTCAGGAGACTTGAATTTACCATTCTTATTCCTAAATTCCACGATTCTTGATGCCATCGAAGGACCAATGCCTTCAATTGTTTGAAGCTTTGTTACATCTGCACTATTAATGTTAATCTTATCATCCATTAATGTCGTATTCGTTTCTGTATTGTTTTCACCCTTTTCATAAATATATATTTTTTGACCATCTGAAACTTGTTCAGCTTTATTAATAGAAATTATATCTGCATTTTCTTTTAAACCTCCGGCCAGAGCAATAACATGAAAAACTCTATCTCCTTCTTTAACTTTATATACCCCAGGATTTACTACCGCACCCTCGATATCAACATATATTATAAATTTATTATTCTTTTCATTATAATTTTCATTTGAGTTTGTTGATTTTAAGTTTTTTTCTTTAGAGCTATTAGTTTCATCTTTCCTATCTTCTTTTATTAACTTTTTTTCGTCATTTATATCTAATTTTAATTTTTTATCTTTTTCCCCATACATATAGAACAAAAGAGCAGCTATTAATATTGTTAAAATAATAATACCTGCTCTTATATACTTATTATAATCTTCCAGAAAAAATCTTAGATTCCTAAATAATAATTTCATAATACTCACCACCTAAATGCAGTGCCGAAATGTTTTACATCATTTTACATCTAAAACATTTTATTGTCAATATTATTCCTGAAAGTAATTCTATTTCTAGTTATATAAATCCTGCTAAAATCTAAATCTTGACTATCCATATTTAAATAACTAAAGAAAGTTTTAATTAAAATTTCAGGATTCAAATTGGAATTACTACCACAATCAACTGAAATCACTAATTCATTTTTTTTATCTCCCATTTTAATCCAATTAATTTTATTTTTTATAGGCGTTTCGACAAGTTTCTTAGTTTTCTTTTGTCTTCTCCATCCATAAATCTCTTTTTGTGCTAAAAATTCATTCACTTTATCTTGATTAATGCATACAAATGTCTCGGGAATAAGAATAGAATACTCAGCCGTTTCCGTATATGCTGATAATGACTTAATGTCATCAGGCATATACCCGGCTTTCAAAATTTTAAATCCATTAGGCAAGTTTTTATTTAAGCTATCTTTAACCTTACCCGGATCATCATCGGAAAATAGTTCAACTTCCCAATACTCACATAGCCCTGCATAACCAAGAGATAACGGCTGAGCAATTGCCATTTTAGGATGTGGGTTAAAACCATGAGAGTAAACTATCTTGTATCCGCAGCTTTTCAAAGTACGCCTAAATAACCTTTGGGTGTCTAGATGAGAAATATAGACCATTATGCCTTTTTTCTCATAGGAAAAAATATACCTACTCATATATGCCTCCCCATTTACAATCAACTTTTTTGTTGACCCCACAACCCACACATCCGTAACGACAATCGTGAGTAGTCTGCGCTTTCTGTGCTAGCTCCCATTCTCTTAATAGAAATTTCTTACTTACTCCGCTGTGAATTTTATCCCATGGCAAAACCTCATCAAGAGTGCGAACTCTCTCAGAATAAAAATTACCATCGATTCCTGTATTTTCGAAAGCTTGACTCCATTTTTCTTCCAAAAAATGTTCACTCCAGCCATCAAATTTACATCCTAACTTATGTGCTTCTAAAAGCAATGCTCCAATACGACGGTCACCTCTTGCTAAAACTCCTTCCAATACAGATACCGTGTCATCGTGATAGTTGAATTTTACACCCCTAATTTTAAGTTTTTCCACGAGGTAATTATGCTTTTCTCTTAATGTTTTCCTGTCGTTTTGCCCCATCCACTGAAATGGTGTATGAGCTTTTGGAACGAAATTCGATACACTTACAGTCACATTGAACCTACCACCTTTACCGCTTTCCCTGTGGATATCCATTATGCGACTGGCAATGCTTGCAATTCCATCCAAATCTTCATAAGTTTCCGTTGGGAGACCTATCATGAAATAAAGTTTTACAGTTCTCCATCCGAGCTCAATAGCTTGGCTAACTGCATCGAAAATATCCGATTCTGTAATTCCCTTATTAATTACATCTCTAAGTCTTTGTGTTCCAGCCTCTGGTGCAAAGGTCAAGCCACTTTTTTTATACCCTTGAATTTGTTCAAGAACATCAAAAGAGAAAGTATCCAAACGAAGGGATGGTAGAGACAATGAAACATTTTCATTTTTACAATATCTCATAAGTTCTGTTGCCAAAGGCTCAAACTCACTGTAATCACTTGTTGATAGGGACAAAATAGACAGCTCATCATGGCCTGTTGATTTAATCTGACTTTTAGCAATGTCAACGATTTTTTCCTTTGTTCTTTCTCTTATAGGTCTATAAATTATTCCCGCTTGGCAGAATCTGCAACCTCTTGTGCAACCTCTAAATGTTTCTACAACAGCTCTGTCATGAACGGTCTCTATCAAAGGTACAATAGGTTTTGTTGGAAAATCAACATTATTAATATCGGGGATTATAGCCTTTTCGATAAAGTCAGGAGCTTCATCGTATAGCTTTACATACGCCTTAACGGTTCCATCTTCATTATATGTTTCTTCATAGTATTTCGGTACATAGACACCCAGTCCCGGTTGTGTAATAAGTACACGTATAAAATCATCCTTAGATCCACCCTGTTTCTTATGTTCACCATACAGAGTCAGAATACTTGCTAAGGATTCTTCTCCATCTCCTACTATAAATAAATCAATAAAATCTGCTAAAGGCTCAGGATTGAAAGCACATGGCCCCCCTGCAATAACAAGAGGTTCATTCTCTCCTCGTTTTTCTCTTTCTAACGTAATATGCCCCAAATCCATTATGTTTAAAATATTCGTAAATGACATTTCATACTGTAAAGTAAAACCTAGGACATCTAACTCATTTAAAGGAATTTTATTTTCAAGTGTAAATAGTGGCAAATCATTTTCTATAAGAAGTTTTTCCATATCCATACCAGGTGCAAATATTCTCTCACAAGATATATTTTTTTCTTTATTTACCAAGTTATATAAAATTTGCATCCCCATATAAGACATGCCAATCTCGTATAAATCCGGGAAAGCAAATCCAAAATTTATTTCGGTGTCTTTAGGATTTTTTAAAATAGCATGCTTTTCACCACCTATATATCTACCGGGCTTTTCAACTTTTTTTAAGAGAAAATCAATATCTAATTTTGAAACTTTCTTTTTATTTTTAATATTCGTCATAGTATTCAAATTCGTAATCAAACAGCTTGATTGTATCTCCTTCTTCCAGTCCCATTTCTAGTAGCTCATCTATGGCGCCGCTCTTTTCTATATATTTATATAGATATCTTAATGAGCCTAAATCGTTGAAATTTGTTGAAGAAAAAATCTTTTTAAGCTGTTTGCCTTCAATGATATATTTATTACCTTCTTTTCTTGCAATTACAGTTCTATATTCCGGATCATTGTCATCAATAGACATATCAAAGTATTCAACTTCCTTATTAGCCTGTTCCGGTTTCTTCAATTCTTCATCTAACAATCTAAGTGCAGATTCTACAACAGGTTTGATGCCTAAATTCAATGGCGCTGATGTCGGAAACACCTTCACACCTTTTGATTCAACATACTTTTTAAACTCTAAATATTCTTCTGAGTCTTCACCTATTAAGTCAATTTTATTCGCACATACAATCTGAGGTTTCTTCCCAACTTGTAAACTATATAGTTCAAGTTCTTTATTAATTTTATCAAAATCCTCAATTGGGTTTCTTCCTTCACTCCCAGATACGTCTACTATGTGTATTAAAACTCTGGTTCTCTCTATATGTTTTAAAAATTTTAAACCTAATCCAAGTCCCTTATGCGCGCCCTCAATAATTCCTGCTATATCTGCTAACACAAAACTTCTATCATGTACTTTTACAACACCAAGATTAGGTGCTATTGTCGTAAAATGGTAATTTTCAATCTTTGGTTTTGCTGATGTAGTAACTGCTAAAAAACTTGATTTCCCCACATTAGGAAATCCGACTAGTCCTACATCGGCTAGCATTTTTAGTTCTAAAATAACATCTCTTTCAATGGCAAATCCACCTGCCTCAGCAAAATTGGGTGCTTGTCTTACCGAATTTTTATATTTATCGTTCCCTTTACCACCACGTCCACCTTTGGCAGCAACAAAAGTTTGACCATCATAAATGAGGTCTACCATAATTTTTCCACTTTCAGCTTCAATAATCTCTGTCCCTACCGGAACTTTAATTATAAGGTCTTCACCTTTCTTGCCAAATTTCTTCTTACGCATTCCATCTTGACCATTCTCAGCCTTATATTTAGTCTTATATCTAAAATCCATCAAGGTTCGATAGTTTCTATCTGCTTGGAAGATTACACTACCGCCATTACCGCCATCACCTCCATCCGGTCCACCTTCCGGAACAAACGGTTCCCTACGGAAGGATACAGCTCCATCTCCACCTTTTCCTGATTTTATATGAATTTTTGCTCTATCTATAAACATGTAACCTCCATATTCAAAAAGGGTCCTATTAATAGGACCCTTTTGCATTCTTATGCTTCTTTTGGATATACGCTAACTTGTTTCTTGGTCTTACCCTTACGTTCAAACTTAACGTTACCGTCTATTGTTGCAAACAAAGTGTCATCTCCACCTTTGCCTACATTGTTACCAGGATGAAGTTTAGTCCCTCTCTGTCTTACAAGAATGCTACCAGCACTAACAAACTGACCGTCTCCAGTCTTAACACCTAAACGTTTGGACTCGGAATCTCGACCGTTCTTAGAGCTACCTACTCCCTTTTTACTTGCCATACCAGGTCACCTCCTTGTTTACCTTATTTCAATGCTTCTTCAATAGTTTCAATAATAACAGCCTTAGTAGCTTTTTCATCTACTTCAATATTACGTTCTTTAGCAAAAGCTATCAATTCATCTTTCTTCATAGCTTGTGAAACCTTCGCTTCTGATGCTGACTCTGCCTTAGGAGCCTCTCTTTTCTCCCCACCTAGATTAATCTTAACCTCAGTGTATGGCTGTCTATGTCCCTGCTTCTTTCTTGAATCTTTCTTAGGAAGGTATTTAAAGATAATAACTTTATCCCCTTTACCATGCTCTAAAACTTCTGCAACAACCTTAGCACCATCAACAAATGGAGCGCCTACTTTAACATCAGAACCGTCTCCAATCATCAATACCTTGTCAAATTCTACGGTGTCACCTACAGCTGCATCAACTTTTTCGATTCTTAAAATGTCTCCGTCGACTACTCTGTACTGTTTACCACCTGTTTCGATAATTGCGTACATTATATTTCCTCCTCTAACCAGTCTCGCCAACAGGGTATGATATTCATTTAAAACCCCTTATGTGCGGCTAACTATGTAATGATAACATCATTACATATTATTGTCAATACAAAACGTGTCAATGTGTAATCATGTTGTTAAAAAGTCCTTTCTATTAATCGGATTTACTCTATTACAACACCATCTTCGTCAATTTCCAAGTCTACATTAGTGCTTAATTTTGGCTTTGAACTAGTATTATCTTTTTTATCTTTGTCTGTTTCCTTATTTCCATCAAGTTTTTCAATAAGCTTGTTATAAAGTTCATCCAAAAGGTCTGGTCTGGATTCAAAATAAGCTTTAACATTTTCTCTACCTTGTCCAATCCTTTCTCCGTTATAACTGTACCAAGAGCCGGCCTTAGCCACTAATTTAGTTTCTACACCACAATCCAAAATGTCACCGGTCTTGGAAATACCCCTTCCATACATTATGTCAAATTCAGCTTGTTTAAATGGTGCAGCAACTTTATTCTTAACAATCTTCACTCTTGTTCTGCTGCCTAAGAAAGTATCTCCCTGCTTTATTGACTCTAATTTCCTAACATCCAAACGCATAGATGAATAAAACTTAAGAGCACGTCCTCCAGTAGTCACTTCAGGGCTTCCATACATAACTCCAACTTTTTCTCTCAGTTGATTGATGAATATCACACATGTATTAGATTTATTGATGGTGCCTGTAAGCTTTCTTAATGCTTGAGACATAAGTCTTGCTTGTAATCCTACATGTGAATCTCCCATTTCTCCCTGAATCTCAGCTTTTGGTACAAGTGCTGCAACAGAGTCAATAACTATCACATCAAGAGCTCCACTCCTTGCAAGCATATCACAAATTTCCAACGCCTGTTCCCCTGTATCAGGTTGAGATATTAAAAGTTCATCAATATCAACGCCCAGAGCCTTAGCATATACAGGATCAAGAGCATGCTCAGCATCAATAAAAGCGGCTTTCCCGCCAAGCTTCTGAGCTTCTGCAACTATGTGTAAGGTAAGAGTTGTCTTTCCTGATGACTCCGGTCCATATATTTCTATTATTCTTCCCCTAGGAACTCCTCCCACACCTGTAGCTATATCAAGAGATATTGACCCTGTTGGTATAGTACTGATATCCAGCTTAGGTCTATCCCCCATTTTCATAACAGAACCAACGCCATACTCTTTCTCAATTTTATCAAGAGCTAATTGAAGTGCCTTCATTCTCTCTTCTTCAGACTTATCTTTTATATTTTGCACCTTCTGTGCCTCTTTCTTTGTTGCCATTTTTAGAACCCTCCCATAACGAACATTTGTTCTGTTTATATTTTACACTACTAAAAACAATAGGTCAACTATATTTGTTTCTATTTGAAATTTTTTGTCATGTTTCTGATGATTTTAGTCACTTAAGATTTATTTTAAATATTTTTGTTTACTAAATCTAACATTGCCATAACTGCATAATTTCTATTTTTATCTCTATCTTTTCTTCCGGTTTCAAGTTTAAGAATTTGAGGTTTTCGCATCTTATCATCAAAGGTTAAAGCAACATATATCAACCCTGATTTCTTCCCGTCTACATCTTCTGGCCCAGCTATACCTGTAACAGAAATTCCCAAGTCAGCTCCTGATTTTTGCATTGCCTTTTCTGCCATTTCTAAAGCAATTTCCTCGCTTATAACTGAATAATTATCAATATTTTCAGGATTAACACCAAGATCATCAATCTTGCTTTCATTTGAATAAGTAACATATCCTCTTTTGAAAACCTGAGAAGCACCTTGTACATCCGTCAAAGCTGCTGCAAACATACCACCTGTACAAGATTCTGCTGAGACAATAGTCTTTCGCTCTTTTAAAAGCTTGTAAATTACAACCTCAGCAAGATCCTCATCATTTTCTGAAAAAATATATGTTCCTATCAGATTTCTCACCTTTTTCATAGTTTCTTCAACGGCTGCTTTGCTCTTCTCAAGGGTTTCTCTCTTAGATGTAATTCTCAAACTACATTCTCCGGACTTAGCATAAGTAGCTATGGTAGGATCGGTTTGATTATGTATAATTGGCATCAAAACTGTTTCTAAAATCGATTCGCCTATTCCATATGTGCGAATTATTTTGTAGTACAACGCCCCCTTTATTTTATCGGATAAATATGGAATTACCTCATTTTCAAACATAGTCTTCATTTCTCCAGGTGGACCCGGTAAAGCAATTATTATTTTATCTTTACTATCGCTTTCTAAGATAAAACCCGGCGCTGTTCCTACAGTATTCTTAAGTGGAATTCCCTTAGATGGAATAAGAGCCTGTTTCAGGTTGTTATCTGTCATTTTGTATTTTGCTTTAGCAAAATACTCCTTCATTGCAATCAAACCGTCCTTATCACATACGAGTTTGTCTCCAAACGTTTCACAAATCACTTCTTTTGTCAAGTCGTCCTCGGTTGGCCCAAGACCTCCTGTTGTAATGATTAGCTGACAGTCTTCAAATGACCTGTTTATTAGATTTTTCAGTCTTTTCGGATTATCACCTACCACAGAATGGTATAACACGTCAAAACCCAGCAGTTGTAACTGCTGGGATATATAGGTCGCATTAGTATTTACGGTTTGTCCAAAAAGCAGCTCAGTACCTACACATAAAATTGATACCTTCATTGTTTAACCGCCCTCCTTTGACAAATAGCCTTATCATATTTTTCTAAAAGTAACAACGTTTATTACATCGAAAAAATTTTAATATTTTTCGAAACATATTCTATCCCTGAATAAACGGTCATAATTAAAGATAACCATAAAAATAAATTTGCCACTATAGATATCCAACTATGCAATGTAGTCCCTTGAGAAAATACTGGAACAAGTAAAAGAAGAGGTACAGCTATCATTTGAAGCACGGTTTTAATCTTCCCACTTAAGGCAGCAGCAATAACGACTCCTTCTGCGGCAGCTACAGTCCTCATACCTGCGACGGTAAACTCTCTAGTCAATATTATAATTAGCATCCACGCAGGCATAAGTCCTGATTCTAAAAGCAATGCAAAAGCCGAATAAACCAGCACCTTATCTGCTAATGGGTCCATTATTTTCCCAAAATTACTCACCAGATTATGTTTTCTTGCAAGATATCCATCAAGATAATCTGTAAACGAGGCAACAACAAAAACTACCAAAGCCGGCAAATACAACTCAAAAGTATAAAACAATATAAAAACAGGTACCAAGATAACTCTTGAAATTGTTAATTTATTTGGTAAATTCATTAATTATACCTCCTCACCTATCAGATCATAATCAAATGCATCTGTAATCTTCACATTCATGATATCTCCTTGCTTATATTTACGGTTACTCTTACATTTAAAGATAACTGAATTATCGATATCCGGAGCATCATACTTTGTTCTCCCTATATATATGTTGTTTATAGCATCGTCTATTTCATCAACAATAACCGGAAGTACCATTCCAACTTTCTTCTGATTTTCCTCTAGAGAAATCTCCATTTGAAGTCGCATTATTGCATCCTGTCTTTCTTCTTTAACCTCTTCATCAATTTGATTTTCCATTCTAGCGGCTATGGTTCCTTCTTCTTGGGAGTATTTAAACACACCTAATCTATCAAACCGATTTTTATCTACAAAACTGTGTAGCTCTTCGAAATCTGCATCAGTTTCTCCCGGAAAACCAACTATAAGTGTAGTTCTTATATGTATATCTTTTACTCTATCTCTTAATTTACCTATAGTCTTTTCTATCTCTTCTCGAGTAGTTTTTCGCCTCATTGCTTTAAGCACAGTATCTGCGCCATGTTGCAGCGGAATATCAATATATGGACAAATTTTATCTTCTTCAGCCATTACATCAATAAGTTCATCAGTAATTCTTTCCTGATAGCAATACATCAGTCTTATCCATTGGATTCCTTCTACTTTACATAATTTTTTCAAAAGCTTAGGAAGAACAAAATCTCCGTATAAATCCTTACCGTAGTAAGTCAAATCTTGAGCAATTAAAACCAACTCCTTGCAACCTGCCTTAGAGAGTTTTTTTGCTTCATTAACCACATCTTCCATTGATTTGCTTCTGAAAGGTCCTCTTATCTGAGGGATTATACAATATGCACATCCATTATTACATCCTTCAGCTATTTTTAAATGCATAATGTATGGATTTTCAGGCAACTTTCTATCTGAAGTTTTAAGTGGACCTTGATCATATTTTCTAGCTAAATATACTCTTTCCCCCTTTAAAACTCTTTCCACTATATCAGGTAAATTCTCATATTCATTTACACCAACAAAACAGTCGACTTCCGGCATTTCTTCTGTTAATTCTTCTACATATCTCTGAGAAAGACATCCCGTTACAATGAGTTTCTTTTCATTGTCCGTACTCTTTAAATTTGCCATAGATAAAATTCTATCAATAGATTCCCTCTTGGCATCATCGATGAATCCGCAGGTATTTACCATAATTAAATCGGCATCCCTTGGGTCATTAACTATTTTGTAATTATTAAATTCTAAAAGAGCAGCAGCTTCTTGGCTATCATTTAAATTCTTCATGCACCCTAAGGTCTGAATATTTATCTTCATATGTCCCCTTTTTCTAAAGATTCATCATCTATTTCCATTTGATTTAACTCGTTTTCTGTAATCAAAACCTGTCGAGGTTTACTCCCATCTTGAGGAGAAACAATGCCTCGAGCCTCCATCATATCCACTATTCTTGCAGCTCTGTTATATCCGATTCTAAATCTTCTTTGGAGCATAGAAACCGATGCCTGTCCGGCATTTACTACACATTCTATCGCTTCCTCCATCAATTCGTCTTCATCATCATCTTTATTTTTACCCGATGAAACATTGCTACTTTCAATGGTCTTAATTACTTCACCTGAATATTCAACCTCTTCTACTTGAGACTTAACATACTCTATGATATTATTCACCTCATCATCAGAAATGAAACATCCTTGTACTCTCATAGGCTTTCCCATCCCCAAAGGATTAAACAGCATATCACCTTTACCTACAAGCTTTTCTGCCCCTGCCATATCCAAAATGGTTCTAGAATCAAATTGAGATGATACCGCAAAGGCAATACGAGAAGGAATATTGGCTTTAATAAGGCCTGTAATTACATCAACTGATGGTCTTTGAGTTGCGACAACCATGTGCATTCCTGCGGCTCTTGCTTTTTGTGCTAATCTGCAAATTGATTCTTCAACCTGGGATGGTGCAGCCATCATAAGATCGGCAAGCTCATCTATAATAATTAAAATTTGAGGAAGTTTTTCTTCCACCAATCCTTGCCTCAGCATTGCCTCATTATATGATTCCAAATCTCTAACACTTGTGTTAGCAAATTTATTATATCTTTCATTCATTTCAACAACTGCCCAATTCAGAGCGGCAGCAGCCTTAGCGGGATCAGTTACAACTGGAATTAGAAGATGTGGTATTCCATTGTAATTACCCAATTCTACAACCTTCGGGTCAATTAAAATCATCTTAACTTCATCTGGTTTTGCTTTATACAATACGCTTGCAATCAAACTGTTAATACAAACAGATTTACCAGATCCGGTTGAACCTGCAATAAGCAAATGAGGCATTAATTTTAGATTAGCCACTATAGGCTTCCCGGAAATGTCTTTCCCCACACCGAAAGTTATCTTTGACTCAGCATTTTTGAATTCATTTGATCCAATAAGCTCACTAACTCTAACCATATTGATACTTTCATTTTCTACCTCTATGCCCACGGCTGCCTTACCCGGTATCGGTGCTTCAATTCGTATGCTCTTAGCACGAAGATTCAATGCGATATCATCGGCTAAGCTAACAATCTTTGAAACTTTCACCCCGACGTTAGGTTGTATCTCATACCGTGTTATGGATGGTCCTTGGGTCACCATAATAACTTTTGCATCAACATTAAAGCTGGCCAGTGTATCTTCTAAAGTTTTCGCCATAAGTTGTAATCTTCTGTTGTCTACTTTGTTCTTAACAGGCCCTGGTTTTTTAAGAAGTTGAATTCCAGGTTTTCTGTATCTTACATAGGAATTTGTTTTATTAAGTTCCCTATCTGGCAAAATAGCTTCTCTTGCTTCTTTGTTGCTCAAGATAGGTGCTTTCTGTTTTTCGGAATCATTATCATCATTAAAAGTAGAGTTTTTTATATCGGTGTCGTTTTCTCCATAAGAATTAGTAATGATATTAGAAGATATTTCTTCCGATTTTGCTTTTTCACCTAAATTAAACTCATTATCTATAATATCTTGAGAATTAATTACATCTAAACCATCATTATTTTCATGTTTATCTTTACCGAATATATCTTCATCGCTGGAATACATTAACTTCCCGGAACTTAATGTTTTGCTTGGATTTTTATCGGAGATAAAGTCATAATACAAGTCTATTTTTTCTCCGGAATTTAACTGAGCTCTAGCGGCTTCAATAGCTTCCTGTCTTCGTTTCTCATTTCTTATTGCTTCTAATTTAAGCTCTTGCTCTCTTTCCAAAGCTTCTTCTAAAGCTTTCTGTCTTTCTGTTGCTTTTTCTGCTTCTTTTAGCTGACGTTTAGTTTCCATGGCAGCCCTTCTCTGAATCAAAACCTCATTCATCTTTTCCACATTAGAAGCAAGAGGCTTATTTTTCGTTAGCAAGAAAGAAATTATAATTCCAGAAATGCTAAAAATGTACAACCCTGCTTTTCCAATAAAAGATACAAAAAAATTACCCAGCGTCATTGGAAAAAGCCCGCCACTTTTAAGCTTTACAGATATATCATAATAGTCTATAATCGCATACTTATCATTTAAAGGCTCTATAAATCTACCACTGTTAATGAGTGATGCAAAGGTAAACAGAAGGAGAAAAAATGCAATCCTTTTCTTTGCTATGTGATGTGATGGCTTAAACATAAGAAAAAATCCAGATACAACCATAACAAAAGGAAATATAATTCCCATATGTCCAAAGCATCCTTTTAATATTTCGGATATTTTTTCACCTAAAACCCCTCCTGTATCAAAAGATACTCCAACAAAAAAGAAAACTCCTAAGGCAATTGTAATAAATCCCCAAACTTCTTTCATTACAGCTGATTCAACACTTGAATGTTTGCCAGATGTCTTATTAGTTGATTTTTGATTGCCTTTTGTTGACATATTTCTGTTTTTTTTCCCCTTTTTAATCTGTGACATTATCAAATTTCCTATCTATACTAACTGAAAAAAGATGTGTAAATAAGTGTTCCTACTCCCATAATCCAAACATAATATGAAAAATATCTCATTTTTTGTTTGGATACAATTCTAATCATAGTAGTTATAGCAAAATAGCCTGAGATAGCAGCAACTAAGAATCCAACAACCATTGGTCCAACAGATGACGGATCTATTCCTGCTTTTAGAGCCTTTGGAAATTCCAGTATTGCTGAACCCAAAATAGCAGGTATGGAAATTAAAAAAGCAAATTCAACCGCAAATTCACGTTTTAACCCCGTAATTAAGCTCCCAACGATAGTTGAACCGGACCTCGATATACCTGGCATAATCGCAAACCCCTGACAAATTCCGACAAAAAACGCATTTCTATATTTCATCCCTTGAATTTCGTTTTTATTATTAGTCCTTTCCGAAAGCAATAGAAGAAAACCTGTAATAATCCAGCATACTCCAATTACAGCAAGTGAGCTGAATATTTTATTTATATAGTCCTCAAGAAGAAGTCCCATGATTGCCGTAGGTATTGAAGCCACAATTATCATAATACCTAATTTCCTTACAGGTCTCTCGTCAATTCGCAACCCTTTTCCTGTAAGTATATCTTTTAACATTAAAAAAAATTCTACAATTAATTTAACAATATCTTCGTGGTAAACAATGAAAATCGATACAAGAGTACCTATGTGTAATAGAACTGCAAAAAATATAACTGAATCTTCATGTATGCCAAATATTTTCTCAAGAAGAGCTAAATGCCCTGAACTACTAACAGGAAGAAATTCTGATAATCCTTGGATTAACCCTAAAAGTATAGCCTCTAAATATCCCATATTTTCTCCTTTTGATTATTTTTCTGAAGTAATATAACCCTTTGATACTAACGTCTCACCACAGAGTACTGCTCCTCCGGCAGCTCCCCTTAAAGTATTGTGTGCTAACCCAATAAATTTAAAATCATAAACCTTATCTTCTCTTAGTCTACCTAAAGAGACAGCCATGCCATTTTCTATATCTACATCTAATCTGACTTGAGGTCTATCGTTTTCCCCTAAGTAATGAATAAATTGTTTAGGTGCACTTGGAAGAAAATTTTTTTGCGGATACCCTTTAAAATTCATAATTTTTTCAATTAATTGTTCTAAAGTAGGTTTTTTCTTAAATTTAATAAATACAGAGGCGGTATGTCCATTTAACACCGGAACACGAATGCATTGACAAGTGATTTTCAAATCTGATTTCTCTATAAATTTTTCTTTAATGATTTCACCCAAAACCTTGAGGGGTTCTCTCTCACTTTTTTCTTCTTCACCACCAATATAAGGAATTATATTCTCAATCATATCTGGCCATTCCTTAAAAGTTTTACCAGCTCCGGAAATTGCTTGATACGTTGAAATAGCAAGTTCATATGGTTCAAATTCAGACCATGCCGCCAGCATAGGAACATAGCTCTGAATAGAACAGTTTGGCTTAACTGCAATGAAACCTTTTTTAGTTCCAAGCCTCTTTTTCTGTGCTTCAATTATATCACAATGATTATCATTTATTTCAGGAATTAACATAGGAACATCTTCAGTCCATCTATGAGCACTATTGTTTGAAACAACCGGTATCTCATTCCTAGCATAGGAATACTCCACTTCCTGAATTTCTTCTTTGTTCATATCAACAGCACTGAATACCATATCTACCTTTTCTGAAATCTCATCAACTTGATTCACATTCATTATTATCATATCTGAGATAGCATCCGGCACAGGAACATCCATTTTCCATCTATCTGCTATCACAGTTCTGTAAGTTTTACCTGCGCTTTTTGAACTTGCAGCAAGAACTTTAATTTCAAACCAAGGATGATTTGTAAGCAAAGTAATAAAACGCTGTCCAACCATTCCGGTAGCTCCTAAAATTCCAACTTTTACTTTTTTTTCTATTTTCATTATCTTATCTCCTTGTAAAGATTTCAGTTAGTACATTATACATTATAAGCATTGAATTTTCAATAATAAAAGGCCCCGTATTCAAAAGAATTACGGGGTTCTTACATCCTTTTATATAGTGTGTTACGCCTCAACATTTTCAGCGATAACTTCCTTGCCATCATAATAGTTGCAATTAGGGCACACTCTGTGCGGAAGCTTAGGCTCATGACACTGTGGACAAACTGATAGTCCAGGTAGAGACTTCTTCATATTAGGTGCTCTTCTGCTATCTCTCTTAGCCTTAGATGTTTTTCTCTTTGGAACTGCCATATTCTACACCTCCTTATATAGTGGTAATCTGTCAATCTAACTTTGTAATTATAACCTTAATACAACATGAATGTCAAGGATAAGTTAATATAATCACTTATATTTTTAATTAACAAATTTAAATTTTTCTTATAAAAATATTCTATGTTACAGGGCTGATACAATTTCAAATGTATCTCTTGCAATCATTAATTCTTCGTTTGTAGGGATAAGTAAAATTTTAACCTTAGAGTCATCAGTTGAAATAACTCTCTCTTGACCCCTTACCTTATTTTTCATTAAATCCAACTTAATTCCTAAGTTCCCCATCTCATTACAGATATGAGCTCTCATTTCATCACTGTTTTCACCTACACCCGCAGTAAACACCAGTGCATCCACACCATTCATCTCTGCAATGTACGCACCAATGTAGAATCTAACTTTTTGACAAAATACTCGCAATGCAAGTTCCGCCCTCTGATTTCCCTCGGCCATAGCTTCTTCTAAGTCTCTAAAATCACTTGAAATGCCGGAAATACCTAGCACACCGGATTTCTTATTTAGAATATCATTTACAACTCCCTGTGGTAAATTTTCCTTATTTCTAATATAAGTCACTATTGCAGGGTCAATATCTCCACTTCTTGTTCCCATTACAAGACCTTGTAGTGGCGTGAATCCCATTGAGGTATCAATTACTTTGCCATATTTAATAGCTGACACTGATGCTCCATTTCCTAAATGGCATGTGATAAGTTTAAGGTCATTAATATTGATATTGAGAAGCGATGAAGCTCTCTGGGCTACATATTTATGTGATGTACCGTGGAAGCCATATTTTCTGATTCCATACTTTGTATAATATTCATATGGCAGAGCATACAAATAGTTATGTGGTGGCATAGTCTGATGATATGCTGTATCAAAAACTGCTACCATTGGTGTTTTTGGCATTAACTTTTGACAAGCTTCAATCCCTAATAAGTTAGGTGGATTATGTAAAGGTGCAAGCTCTACGCATTCTTCAAGGGCAGCTAATACACTCTTATCAATTAAAACTGAATTCGCATATTTTTCACCGGCGTGAACAACTCTATGTCCAACAGCACCTATTTCATCCATAGACTGTACAACACCTTGTTCCTTGTCTTGAATCATGTTAAGAACCTGTGCAATTGCATCCTTATGATCCTTCATTTCTATTTCTTTCTTTATTTTATTATTTCCCACCTTAGTGTGACTGATAACAGAACCCTCAATACCAATTCTTTCAACAAGACCCTTACAAAGTAATTGT
The DNA here is from genome assembly GCA_050908895.1 of Eubacteriales bacterium KG125. Lineage (GTDB taxonomy): Bacteria > Bacillota > Clostridia > Peptostreptococcales > Anaerovoracaceae > S5-A14a. The sequence continues at coordinate 1,305,078 of CP171222.1, forward strand.
TCATTTGTCATGTCAAGAACCTGATATTTGAGAGAAGAACTTCCACAATTGATTACTAAAATTTTCATATTTCTCCTCCATATCTCTTATAAAATATTATTAGTAATATAAATCACCAATAAATTATACAGCAAAATTTTATTATATTCAAGAATTGATTTTATTTTCAACTTGTACAGGTCTCTTAACATATTCACTTTCTGAATATAAATCATTACCTAAAATCATATTATAAATATCTGTAGCTCGTATTTCTTCCTCAATAAGCTTAAAACTATTTGATGAATATTCTTTCATATTTTTGGATATTTTATTTATAAATTCTATATTATTATTGTTTTTATTCTTTATAGTTCTAAGATAAGCTGTTCCCTTTTTATTAAATGCAATCGGTATTATTGCATTTATAAGAATATCTTTTTGAATATTGCTGGATATTCCCATGATATATCCAATGATTTCGCGTCTAACTCTACTTTGAGTATAAACTTTAGTATTAACTTTGCTAATGAGTTCTGATATGTTCGAAGATGTACGAAGTTCGTTTTCAATTCTCAATATCAAATTCGTTTTATTAGTACTATTATTTCTGTCATTTTCCGAAAATGCCTTATATTGTATCAATCGAAAAATATTTCGTTGGATTGTAGATATAATATTAGGATTTTTATGATAAAAATCATTACGAATTTTAGATGCCGATAAATTATGTCCATCGCCTATTCTTTTTACAGTAAAGAATTCGCCCTTATAGGACAATTGTTTTGCTGCAATCATATAATCTATGGCCAGTATATTGTTTGGGGTTTTTAATATATGCATGTCTATGAAAGGATTAAAGCCTTTCAAGAAATTCTCTCTGGCTTTAGGATAGGAAATACCTTTCTTCATAGACTGTGCAGCATACTCACTCAACTTAGACTCATGAACTGTAAGAATTTGGGCAACCTCTTCCAGTTCTGATACATTCCCTGATTCTGAGCCAAATGCTATTTTGTCAACCAAAAGATGATTTAGTATGTTAATAGCACCCTTTGCAAAAAAATAACTACTGTTGTTACTATATCTAGTCGGTAGTTGAACAACCAAATCCACGCCATTTTCAACAGCTTTTCGACCTCTCACCCATTTGTTTTGAAATGCAAAATCTCCACGTTGTACCCAATTCCCACTCATGACGCTGACTATTACATGTTCCGGAAATTTATTCTTTATCTCTTCAATTAAATAGGCATGTCCCTCATGGAAAGGATTAAATTCGGCTACTATACCGATAGCTTTCATTTTAATCTAGCTTCTTTCCTTCTTTATCTGTAGCTTCTGCTAAAGCCATAATTTCTCTGCGGTTAATTTTAATAGTTTCTGTAGCTTCTGCAAAGGTCATTTCAACATCACCAATCATTTTTCTGAATTGAGATACATATAGACCATCAAGCTGCTCACCCATATCGTAGAGCATCTTATCTACATACTCAAAAGTTTTAATTTTAAGATTGCGACAATAATCTTCAGATTCAGCAGTAATCTGCATAGCTCTCTCCTTAGCATTTTTAGTTATTATATGTTCTTCAACTAAATCTGCTGCAAGCTTATTGGCATTTGTAACGATTTTCTTCGCGTCTTCCTCCGCCTCACTTATAATCATATCTTTGTTTTTATTAATCCACATCGCTTCTGTTAAATCATTTGGAAGAGCTTCATTGATGCTCTTAATGATTTCTAAGAACTCATCTCTGTCTACAAGAACCCTGTTTGTTAATGGGAAACTGTTTGAGTTTTCAATTTTGTCATGCATTTCTGCAAGCAATTCTAATACTGTCATTTTTAACCTCTTTCCTTTGCATTTTTTTATTATACAGCAAAATAGCCTTTGTAGCAATTTTTAAAGTTTTAAAATCAATCACTATACTTTTTCAAACCAATAACACCCGGAACTATTTCAAATATTTTCTTTTCATGCATGAAAGTACTTTATCCGGCACTAGTCCATCAGCCTTTCCACCCAGTGAAACCACTTCTTTTATCATTGATGAACTTACAAAAGAAGTCCCTGGACTTGTCATTAAAAATATTGACTCAACACCCTCGTTGAATAAATGAGCATTCATCTGAGCCATAGATATTTCGTATTCAAAATCAGTTATAGCTCTTAGCCCTCGTACAACAGCTGTAAAATTATTTTCGTTCACATAATCTGCTAATAATCCACAGAAAGAATCAACAGAAATATTGTCAACATCTTTAAATAAGTCTTCTAAAATTTCAACTCTTTCAGAAACAGTAAAAAGAGGGGTTTTCTGAGGATTTGCTATAACACCAACTACCAAATGATTAAATAGCTTTGCCGCCCTCTTTATTATATCTATATGTCCGTTAGTTACCGGATCAAAAGATCCTGTATATAGTGCTTTGCTCATTTCATGCCCCCTTTTATGTTAATCTATATGATTTTTGGCTTTATAAAAGCTCATGCTCTTCTTGCCATATTTTTTCTTTTTATAAATAACCAGATTCCCGGATTTTTCTGGAAGATCTAGTTTGCTGGAATGTTCGATTACTAAAATTCCATCTTCGTTTAAAAAATTACCTTTTGCAACAAATTCAAGAATTTCTTCGTTATACCCTTCCATGTATGGGGGATCTGCAAATATAATGTCTGCTTTCTCTGAAATATTTCCCATAGCAGCCTTATAGTCATAAGGTATTAGCTTAGTATTTTCCTTACATCCAACTGTATTTATATTTCTTTTTATAATACCGTGACTGTCTCTTGAACGATCTATGAGGTATACTCTCTTTGCACCCCTTGAAGCAGCTTCTAGGCCTACTGCACCTGTACCCGAAAACATATCCACAAAGACACTCCCATAGATATTATTCATAAGTATACTAAAAAGAGCTTCCTTTACCATTTCTGATGTCGGCCTTATATCGTTATTTAAAGGAGTATCTAACTTTCTCCCCCTATATTGTCCTGAAATTATTCTCATTATTTTACCTCTTGGTTAATATTATTAGTTAATTATAGCACAAGCTTAATACTTTCACCGAATAGTTTTTTAACTTGTTCTCTTAAATGAACATTTTTCTCCTCAATTAAGTAAGGGTCTTCTCCTAGGATTTTCTTAGAAATTTCCAATGCGTTTTGCATAATATCCACATGTCTTGTGAGATACGCAAACTTTAAATTAGGAATTCCATGTTGTCTAGTACCTAGAATATCTCCCGGCCCCCTTAATTTTAAATCTTCTTCAGCTATAGCAAATCCATCGCTTTCCTCAGCCATAATTTCGGCACGACGTACTGCTGCATCACTCTTGCTATAGTTTATTAAAGTGCAAAATGACTGATTTTTTCCCCTACCAACACGGCCTCGAAGCTGATGTAGCTGTGATAATCCAAATCTTTCGGAATTTTCAATTACCATAACAGAGGCATTGGGAACATTAATACCTACTTCGATTACCACTGTAGACACCAATAAGTCAATTTCTCCTCGGTAAAATTCCTCCATCACCTGATTTTTTTCTTCAGAACACATTCGACCATGAAGCATTCTTACAGAAAATTCGGAAAATTTCTTTGTAAGTTCTTCATAAAGCTCGTGTGCAGAATTTGCATCTATTGCTTCAGACTCTTCTACTAATGGTGTAATTACGTAGCCTTGCCTACCTTTAGAAAGTTCATGGCGAAGCTTCTCATAGGCATGCACTCTCTGACTTTTATTATTAGCGACTTGTGTTATTACTTTAATACGTCCTTTAGGCATAGTTCTTATAACCGAAATATCCAAATCTCCGTACACAACAACCGCCATAGTTCTTGGAATAGGTGTTGCGGTCATTACAAGGACGTTTGGCTTAAAAGCTTTTTCAGTCAATAACTGCCTCTGGTTGACTCCAAATCTATGTTGTTCATCAGTTATAACAAGCCCTAAATTATTAAAATTCACACCATCACTTAAAACCGCATGTGTTCCTATAACAACTTGCAAATCTCCTTTTTTTAGTTGTTCTAAAATCTCATCTCGCAATTTTTTGCTCTGTTTACTTATTAGTAAACCACATTTTATTCCTAATTTTGAAAAATTTTTACCTATTGTTTGATAGTGCTGTTTTGCTAAAATCTCTGTTGGTACCATAAGTGCACTTTGATAACCTTCTCTAGCCGAAGCATACATAGCACATTCTGCTATAACTGTCTTTCCACAACCTACATCTCCTTGGATAAGTCTGTTCATTGATTGATTAGATTCAAGATCAGAGGCTACATCTGAAAGAGCTTTTTTTTGTCCTTCAGTAAGCTCAAATGGCAATTTTTCAGCATATTCCCATAGTTGATTACCTGAAATGTATATACCATTTTTATCGTCCCTCTTTATACCTTTTATCATCAATAATCCCGTTTGGAATGTAAGTAGTTCGTCAAAAATAAGCCTATATTTACCCTGCAAAATATCTGCTTTATTCCGAGGAAAATGTATCCCCTCTATTGCATCAGCAATGCTGCATATATTTGCGCTTTTACGATATTCATCAGATAGCCATTCTTTCATTTCATATAAAGGCGCCTTCTGATTAATTTGTTTAACAAAAGATTTTATTTGTCTACTTGTTATACTTCCAATATTACTATAAACGGGAAGAATCCCTCGCTCATCATCTTTCCCATCCAGTTGAGAGAAATCAGGATGTATCATTTGGAAGTAATCTCCTTGATTTTGCACCTTGCCATAAAATGAATATTTTTCATTTGCTTTAATCATATTATTAACATACAAGCCATTAAAGAATACCGCCTTGATGAGACCTCCTCTTTCATCTATTACATCAAAAAACAAAGGAGCTTTTCGTCCATAAGATTTGTATCGCTTATTTACTACTCTTCCCTGTATTAGATACATCCCTTCCTTATTTATACTTGCGATATCAATGGGATATCGTCTGTCCTCATAGCTTTGGGGAATATTATATAGAAGATCTAAAAAAGTATTTATTCCGGCTTTATCCAAATCATCTTTTTTCTTTTTTCCTATTCCTTTAAGTGTTTCAATTGGGAATTTATATACATCTTCATTATTATCCATTATCATCTCTTTCTAAAATCTTTAGTTTCCCTTTCGGTATAAATGACTTGGAAAACTTTAAATCTCTGCTAGCTACAAGTTTAGATTTTACGCCTACAATGTTGATTGTAATTTTGCTTACAGGTCTACTCATAATAGAAAATTCATGATAAATCTCATCTATCAAATCGCCTATGGTGTATCTTAGAGGAATACCAAATTCAACTATAATAGGAAGCTCAACTGTGATGCCGTTTTTATTTTCATCTAGAATAAGAGAGTCTGAAAATACCTGGAAATCATAATGTCCATTTTCCACTATAATTTTGTTCTTAGAATTAACAAGCCAAAACTTACCTCTCCATCTTAATTGACATAAAACTAATATTATTTTCTGAGCAAAAACGTCTTTATCTACTACAATTTCTCCACGCTTATTTTCTATCATTAAATCCATTTAGTCTCTCCAAAATGTAAATAAAAAACCCGCAAAAATGCGGGTTTAAGCCAATTTTAATTATACGGCACGGTTAACTTTGTTTGACTTAATGCATTTAGTACAAACATTTGCCCTTCTAACAGTTCCATTATCGTTAATTCTAACTGTCTGGATATTAGCATTCCATTTTCTTCTAGTATGTCTCATGGAATGGGAAACCTTGTTTCCTGATACCTGTCCCTTACCGCAGATTTCACACTTTCTTGACATCTACCGCACCTCCCTTTCTATAGTTAGCATAAGCTCAAAATTTCTAAAATCATACAACAACAGGTATTATAGCATATTTTAAAGCTTAAATGCAAGAACTTTTATTATTAAATATTTATATTTTTCATTGTGTCAGTTTTACCTGATTTAAAATACTCTTTTAAATCAATTACTCTCTGGTTTTTGCTACCTCTATAAACTAAAGAAATATCACGCAATTCCTCTATATATCTTCCTTCAACTAATATATCGGTTAACGATAACAACTCCTTTAAAGCAGGCTCTTTTATCATACGTGATTCCAACTCTTCTATTGTATATCCTGTATAAATAACCAAATGTAATGATCTTTTTTTGACTTCTATTGCTAAAGCAAGAAAACTATCTACTTGACATAGAGGTTCTCCGCCCGAGAAAGTTACCCCTTGCAAAATTGGATTCCTATCTATAGCTTGAATAATCTCGCTAACCTTAAAGATATTACCTTCATCAAAAGCATGTGTTTCAGGGTTATGACAGCCCTTACAATTATGGGGACATCCTTGGCAAAATATAGCAAACCTAATACCTGGACCATCGACAATTGATTCTTTTGCAAATCCGGCTATTTGAATTTTCGCATCCAAATTGTTATTATAATCTTGGTATTCTTTCAAAATGCTCCTCTTCTATTTTTTCATTCCTTCCACATTGCGGGCAAGTATCATCAATTATACCTGTATATCCACAGCATGGGTCTCTATCTACGGGATGATTGATGGATCCATATCCTATACCATTTTCCTTCATACACCTCACAACCTGTTCGAAGGCATCTAGATTTTTCTGAGGATCACCATCAAGCTCAATATATGAAATATGTCCACCATTTGTAAGTGCATGATATGGCGCTTCTAATTTTAGCTTATCAAAAGCCCCTATATTATAGTAAACCGGAATATGGAAGCTGTTGGTGTAGAACTCTCTGTCAGTAATTCCGGAAATCACTCCAAATCTTTCTTTATCAATTCTCACAAATCTACCGGAAAGACCTTCAGCCGGAGTAGCTATAACCGACCAATTCAACTTTGTTCGTTTAGCTTCATCATCCATGCGCTGTCTCATATACGCAACAATCTCTATCCCCAAATTCTGTGCTTCCTGAGACTCTCCGTGATGGACACCTAAAAGGCCTTTAAGGCATTCAGCAAGACCTATAAATCCAATTGTTAAAGTTCCGTGTTTTATCACCTCTCTTACGCTATCTCCAGGTTTTAATTTTCCTGAGTCAATCCATACATTTTGCCCCATTAAGAATGGGAAGTTTGCAGCTTTTTTCTGAGACTGAATCCTAAGTCTTTCATTTAGCTGCCCAATACAAAGGTCTATCTTTTGATCTAAAAGTTCAAAGAATACTTCAATATCCCCCTTAGCTTTGATTGCCAGTCTAGGGAGATTAATCGATGTAAAAGATAAGTTTCCTCTGCCATATACAATCTCTCTATCAGGATCATAAACATTTCCCATTACCCTAGTTCTGCAACCCATGTACGCACATTCTGTCTCTGGATGTCCGGCTTTATAATATTGTTTATTGAAAGGTGCATCTAAGAAGCTAAAGTTAGGAAACAACCTTTTAGCCGATGTTCTACAAGCAAGTTTAAATAAGTCATAGTTAGGATCTTCCGGATTATAGCTAACTCCCTCTTTTACTTTAAAAATCTGAATAGGGAAAATTGGAGTTTCGCCATTGCCAAGCCCTGCCTCTGTTGCTTCCATAACACACTTCATAACTAATCGACCTTCAGGAGAAATGTCAGTACCATAGTTTATTGAACTAAAAGGTACCTGTGCGCCTGCTCTTGAATGCATAGTGTTAAGATTGTGTATGAGAGCCTCCATAGCCTGATATGTATTCCTCACAATTTCCTTATCTGCAAAGTCTCTGGCTTTTTCTTGTGCTTTTTTAAGGTCTTCTTCCTTTAGACCATATAGTTGTAACAAAATAGCTGCCTCGACTTCAGTATACTTATCATTCCACTCCATCTGTGGCTCTAGTCCCTTATCAGCAAGTATTTTTCTGCCTATTGCCTTCATTTTACTAGGGCCATCTTCAATATCACCCATAAATTCCAAAAATTTGCCAAGATTAGTCCAGTAAAGTTTTCTATAAGTCTTTTTCACGCCTGGAGCCATTCCAAAATCAAAATTAGGAACAGATTGCCCACCGTGTTGATCATTTTGGTTAGATTGAATAGCAATACAAGCAAGTGCTGCATAACTCTCAATGTCATTAGGTTCCCTCAAATGTCCATGACCGGTTGAAAATCCATCTTTAAGGAGAGAAACTAAATCTATCTGACAACAGGTCATCGTGAGAGTATAAAAGTCCATATCGTGAATGTGAATATCTCCCTCCTCATGTGCTTTGACATATTTAGGATCAATCACATACATTTTATAGAACTCTTTTGCTCCTTCACTACCGTATTTGAGCATTGTTCCCATAGCCGTATCCCCGTCTATGTTTGCATTTTCTCTCTTAATATCATTATCCTTAGCATCTACGAAGGTAAGATCTTCATAAATTTTCATAAGGTTAGTGTTCATTTCCCTTACACGAGTTCGTTCGGCTCTATAAAGGATATATTCTTTAGCTGTTCTCACATGCCCGTTATCAATTAAAATTCTTTCAACAGCATCTTGAATTTGTTCAACTGTTGGCATGTCATTATGACAAAGCTCTGTTAGATAAAGCTCCACCTGTTTTGCAAGGTACATTGCCATATCATAATCTTTTCCGCCTAGAACTTGTGCTGCTTTAAAAATAGCCATTGCAATTTTATCAATCTCAAAATCTGCGGTACGACCATCTCTTTTAATTATTTTCTTGATTTCAGACATTTCTCTTATCTCCTTAACTCCATACATACGACTCATAAGTTCATAAAAATTTATGTTATTTTATAATGTTCACACATATAGTCATCAAAACTATATGTAGTAGTTTATAGTGATTAAATAATAGGTTATACCACAATACATGTATTGTCAATAAAAAACCAGAGGAAAATTCCTCTGATCTTTGTGTCAATTTTTTACATATATTTTCTGATACTACCTAGCCATTTGAAACACTATCTTTTATGTTTCTCATAATATTCTGATCTAAGCATTGACATTAGAACTAAATCTACATATTTACCATTTTTCTTCCCTGAGTTACGCATAACGCCCTCCTTGGTAAAGCCAATTTTTTCATATATATATTCAGCCTTCTTGTTGGCTTTCATAAAGTCTAATGTAACTCTTTCCATATGCATGTTAATAAATGCGAAGTCAAGCATTAGCCTAAGCGCCTCATACCCATAGCCATGATTACGATCTTTATCATCGGCAATATATATTCTTGTAATATCCATCGAATCAGTTCTATTATCAATTTTTGTAAGATAAATCTTTCCGATTGGCCTTTTACCTTCCCTAAGGCAAATAGTATACATATTTTCTGTCGAATTTTCCTTACAGTGGATATAATCAACTACGGCATCTTCGTAAGTTCTTCCCTCGTCCATGGTAAAAAACTCCGTAACGCCCTCTTTAACTTCCCATTGAGCAAAATACTTGCAGTCGTCAAAATTTGACTCTCTTATGTAAATGTATTTTGAATCCATACAAGTCCCTCCTACTATCAAACAAATTCATTGAAAAGCTTGTCAATGAACCCTTCCTTTGGTATATTATATATTATTTGGAAAAGAAAATAAAGGAGCTGATACATATAATGAAAAAGAAAATATTTATTGGATTTACAGCGCTCCTTGCCTTAATTGTTATTTTGGCCGGAGCCTATTTATATTATCAAACTATTGAAGAAAATTGGAAAGAAAAACTTGAGAAAAAAACTATTTCTTATCAAGAAGTTGTAGGAGATTCACTCTCTTTCTTCACATCAGTAAAGAAAGCTAATGCTTTATTGGAAACCTGGAGTCAAGGGAAAAATATATCTACTTCCAAGATAGGAGATAGTATTTTGGCAGTGAGTAAAAAGGCTAGCCCCGGCAAAGAAGATCTACCTGAAAATATTCTTTTTTGCACATATGATACGTTAAGTCCAAAAAGCTCTGTTGATAGCATAGCACTAGCTCTAGCAATCCTAAAAAGCGATATGGAGCAAGGACCCGTTAAGGTTATTTTTGCAGGTGATACAGATAGGAGTTTTTCAGAATATACCAAAATCCCTAAGAGCCTAATTCCGGGTGGTTCATCAGTTTTCGTTATAAACAGCGGAAAAAAACATATGTATTCTATGATGACCGGCGGTTCGAAAGCTTACAATCTATCTAAAGCATACTCCTCAGAGGGAAGAACAAAAGAAGTTGCCATAAAAATTTTTATTGACAAGGCTCCTGGTGGTATTCCAGACACAAAAATTTCCTCTAACCCTAACCCTGTAACTATAATAGGAAAAATTCTTGCAAAGATACAGTCTGATGCTTTAAATTTTGAACTTGCTGAATTTAATGGAGGTAATGGTAGTTCAATTTATCCTGAATCAGCTACAGCAACCATTGTTGTTAATAAAGATGATTTTGACAGGTTTAATAACAAACTTTTAACTGCTCAAGAAGACTTTAAAGATAAATATAAGAAAGATTTTCCTGATGCGAAATTCTCTTATGAAGTCATCCAATCACTACCAGAAAAAGTTATCACTAAGGAAGATAGTAGCAGACTTTTAAGTCTTTTATATACAATGATTGATGGAATTTATTATAAAGATGAGGATGGTGAGGTTGTTTGCATTTCAAGCATAAATATGGTTTCTACAGTTGATGGCATTATGTCCGTAAAGCTAAATACCTCCAGTTTATCATCTGCTATGATATCTGAAATGGACCAAACCATTTTAACTTTAGCCGGATTGTCTGAATTTAATTCAAAAGTCATAAATAATGTGGACATATGGACTAATTCCAAAGGCAGTAATTTTGCTCATGACATTAAGGACTCTTACATGAAGTTTACATCAGAACCTCTTGACTTTATTGATTCTGTTCCATCTGCTGCAACAACAAATTTAGGAAAAGGATTTAAATCAGCCAATATAATTTCTATTACCACTACTCCTGATTCACTTAAATATGATGGCGGTATTATTATGACCTATATAATGGATCAGAAATAAATATATTTATACTTATAAACCCCTGTAAAATTTCTGAAATAAAATTTTACAGGGGTTTATTTTGTTAATTATAACCTTTCAGTATATAAGTTTCATACTATTTAAAATTATATCTTTTTCTTAAAAGCATGTATACTCCGGATATAGCAATTCCAGCCAATATCAAATAAATTTCTAACCTTAATGAATCTCCTGTATTAGGATGTACATTTATATTGTATTTATTTGCCACCCCCCTTATATCAGGTTTACCTAGTTTAAAACCGGGTATTTTTTCAGAAGTTGAATCTAATGGCACTTTCTTGATTGGTTTTTCCAATTTTATTGCAGGGATTATTTCAATTGACTTTATATTTGTAATCGTAAATCCCGATTTCACATCACCTTTGACCTTTACATCATATTTAATACCGGATAATGCAATCTTACCATTTGTCTCTCCAACTTCTTTGATTTCATAGTTGTATTTTTCGCCTGTTGAGATACTTTTTTCCGGTAGGTTCTTGAAAGTATAGCTCCAGTTGTTTCCACTATTCAGCTCTACTTCTTTGTTTTTAACGCTGTCTACATACAGAGCTGCTTTTATGGATTTTACCGGTGCTTTTATTTTTTCACCATACTTGTTCTTCCATTCCTTTATTACTGTTAAATTGATTGGTTTATCTTCACTAAATATTGGATATAAATACAGGTCTTTACTGATTACAAAAGAATCACCTTTATTATATCTTCTTGTACCATCTGACCATGCAACAAATTTCTTATCAATTACATCTAATTTATCAAAATCAGGCTCTGATATGACAGCCATAGTATCTTTATTATGCTCATGGCTAACAAATATAGCACCTCGTATTTTTTTTACCCATTCATTATAATCGGTATAGTAAAAAGCTTTTGCTGTAATATCTGTATAAGAAAATGCATACAAATCATAATCTTCCTTTAATTTCAAATGTGTATTAAAGGGTTTTAATTCTTTAGAATCTTTCTTAGCATAATACCATCCACTCCAAATATGATCTGAAGGTATATCAATGGGTTTAAAGTTGCCATTTTTATCCTTATATGGACTTCCTTGTTCAATTACTTGTTCATTTTTTGTAACTTTTGGAAGCTTGTTGCTAGTAAAATCCGAATTATAATCAAATGACAAATTTAATTCTACGATGGAATCAAGTGATTTAGGTATGTTTAATTCTTTATTTGTATGGATCGCATCAAGAACTTTAAAAACACGAATATTTACATTCTTAGGTTCCCATTTAGCATATAAAACTATATCATGTGAGGGCATCGTAAATGTATCTAAGTTAATTTTTTCTTCAAAATCCTTATCCATGTACCATCCACTAAACTCATAGTTGTCATTTATATCACTAGGTCTTTGTGGCTCAAGAGACTTTAAGTTTTTTAAAGGCTCTTCATATTTATAAGTTTGCTCTTTAGTTTCAGTTTTATCTACGTTTTCAAAGGTTATTTTATATTTATTCCTTTTATTAAAAATTTTAATAAAATTTTTAAACTCAATTGTGTTTTTAACATCATCTTTAATTAATTTACCATTATTATCTAATGCTAAATCCTTCCTTTCGTTTTTATCATCATCAATTTGATATTGGTATGGATGAAATCCTGTATACTTATCTGTTACACTAAAAATTGAATTTGGTGTTTCAGCAACTACGTCTTCCTTATATATTCCATCTTCCAAAGTTTCCAGCATTTGAGTTATTTTGCGCTGTGCAATTTTACTGACATCCTTCTTTAAAACAATAGATTGTTTATACTGTCTACTACTCTCATCATATAATTTACTTACACCGTATAAACCATCAAGTTTAAATGAATCAAGAAAAGTAATTCTTCTTTCATTTCCGGTGGATTCCTTATATGACTCACTAGGCCATTTTTTTTCTTTTGGCAAAGTCTTTAACAGTTTTTGCAGATATAAACCCAAAAATTTATATTCTAAAACATTATTTTCATTATGGAAGTTAATCTCTATTAAATCTCGGTTATAGTAAACATTAAATTCAGCAGGATGAAACCCATCGGACTTATCAAATTTAAAAACACCTTCAAATTTATGTTTCCTATTTTCAGACTCATAATTACTATTTTCGGTATTAGCAGCGATGTGAAATCCGCCATAAGTGTATTTCGTGTTATATTCTTCAAAAAAATTTTTCTTTATTGATTCTACAAGTTTATCTTTGTCTGAGTTGTTATCAATAGTAGCATTCTTAACATCATTTATTTCGTAATTTCTATCATTTAATTTATCAAATGAGTCAGATTCTTTTTGCTTAAAAATGTTAATTTTATAGCTAATTGTAGGATTCTCTTTCCAAACCGCATATAATTTTTTGTTCTTATCTAACTTATTTCCAAATTCGTATTTGGGATATTTTGATTCAGCATCTTCATTTGGACCTACAACGTAATCCTTTTCATAAAAATCACCCCAGTCCATAAATTCAGGTCTATCTTGTTTATCTGTTGGCCCTTCTGTCCAATATTGAAAGGTATGTTCAAATCTATCCGGTTTAGCGTTAGGGTCGCTAGTTATATCACCCGGTTTTATAAATTTAGGTTCAATATATGATTTAGAATATAAACCTACATTAAAGGATAAATATGCTCCCTTCTCAATTTTTGCATATAGTTTTATATCATTATCTTGATCTGATACAGATATAGCATCTTCATTTACAGCTTCTTGTAGATTTTTATCTTTATACCAACCAAGGAAATGCTCATCAGCTTTCAATGGTACAAGTATCTCTTTTAAAGATATTGTATCTCCTGTTGATAATAATCTCTCATCAATTGAAGACCATTCATCCTTATCCAATTCTTTTTTTATAAAAAATGTCACTTCATGTTTTTTCTTATCAGAGAATTTTGCAACAACAGTTACTTCTTCATTTTTGTTTAAATTCTCCCAATCCAGTATTTGAGTTTTTCCGGGTTTAATATCTCCTGGGAATTCTAATTTCTTTCCATTCATAAACCATCCATCAAAAGTGTAACCTTTTTTTCTTGGTGTAGGTGGTTCGTATAAGTCATTATCTGATTTAGTTAAGCTTTGAATATTTACAGGGGTCTTATCACCTTCTACAATAAATTTATAAGTTCTAACAAATTCTTTGGGTTTGTCCTTTTCTAGTCCATTATCGGGACTTACAAGTTTTGCGTCTTCATCGTCAGAAGAACTTGAATCAACCTTTGTTAGGTTGCCCCATTCATTATTGTAGTCAGCGGAATACTCATCATTCATACCAGATACATCATCTGAATTAGAATTAGGCATTATAGCACCCGAATTTCCTTCAGATGTGTCTTGAGCATAAATAGTACTTATACTTCCCAATCCAAGATTAAAGATCATTACTAATGCCACAATAAATACTAAGAATTTTTTCATTTATATTTTTTCTCCTTAAATTTATATTTGTATTTCATTATAACTTTCTAGCTTACAAGCTAACCAAAACATCATACTATCCTCTGTAATCAAACATAAATAATTGTATATCTTCAGTTATTTATACACAGCTTGAAGAATTCATATATTTCCGAACTTAAAAACTGAGAAATCTTATAATCGAAATATCACTAGGATATATTCACACTTTATTTCATATCTAAACCTATTTTATTTAATAATAAAAACCGCCCTCCTTCCGTATTGGGATTGGAGAGCGTGTATTGTTATGTCCTACAATGCTTATTTATTTGATTTCATCTTATTTCTAATATCAGCTGTAGCCGTAAATAGTACATCTGTTGAGGAATTCAGTGCAGTTTCACATGAGTCTTGTATTACCCCTACAATAAAGCCGACTCCTACTACCTGCATAGCAATATCATTAGGTATACCAAACAAGCTACAAGCTAGAGGAATTAAAAGCAGTGATCCACCCGCAACCCCAGATGCTCCACATGCACTTACAGCTGAAAGTAAACACAAAATAATTGCTGTTGGAAGATCAACCATCACACCTAATGTATTTGCTGCTGCTAAAGATAGTATAGCAATAGTAATTGCAGCACCTCCCATATTTATGGTAGCTCCTAATGGGATTGAAATTGCGTAAGTATCCTTATCAAGATGTAACTCCTTGCACAGCTTCATATTTACCGGAATATTTGCTGCTGAACTTCTTGTAAAAAATGCCGTAATTCCACTATCTTTAAGACATTTTAGCACTAGTGGGTATGGATTTTTTCTTATATTTACGTATACAAGTATAGGATTTACTACTAATGCTACAAATAACATAGTGCAAACTAATAATAAAATTAATTTTCCATAACTAAGCAAAGTTTCTATTCCGCTAGTTGCAATTGAATTAAATACAAGACCGGCTACACCTATTGGTGCAAGTTTAATGACCCATCTTACAACCTGTGACACCGCCTCAGAAATATTATTAAAAAAGTCTTTTGTAGATGGTGAACTGTGTCTTAAAGCAACACCAAGAAGTATTGCCCAAGTCAAAATTCCTATGTAATTGGCATTCATTAGTGCATCAACAGGATTGGATACTATGTTAAACACAAGAGTTTTAAGTACTTCCATAATTCCACTTGGAGGTGTTACTTCTCCTGTGCCGCTTGCTAACTGTAAATTCAATTTAAAAATAAAGCTGGCTATTACTGCTGTTGTACCTGCTAAAAACGTCCCAAACACATATAAAAATACAATGTGTTTAATATTTGTTTTCTGTCCTTTTTTATGGTTTGCAATTGCTGCAATGACAAGAAAAAACACCAATATTGGTGCCACTGCTTTCAGTGCTGATACAAATAGCATACCAAGAATCTCAAATCCCGCTAATTGCTTAGGTGCACTTACTGCTAATATAATTCCAATAATTAAACCAACTAAAATTTGCTTTACCAAACTTAATCGGCTCCATAAATAAAAAAATTTATTCATACAAATAGTGTCCTCCGTTAATTTAATAAAGCAATGTTACACTGAATCAAAATCTTTTTCAATAGTTTTCACTAATTTTTTATTTTTTTTAATGATTTTTAACAATTTCTAAAATTTTTATTCAAATAGCAAGTTTAAATCTGTATTCCCATGTATCCCCTTTACCCGTCCTTTATCAGTAAACTGCCAAATTTTAAACTCGTATGGCCAGTTAGTAGAAAAATTGTAATGAGCTAGCCATATAGAATATCCGCCAAGATTTTCCAAAATGACATTGTTAGAAAACCAATCGGGATTGCCATAAACTGCTGCATCGTATCCAAATTTTTTAACAACCGTTAGGAATGCATCTGTAATTTCAGTTTTTTCTTCTACAGATAAATCAGCAAACCTTTCTTTACCTGTATTATTTTCCATATCAAAAACTACAGGCAAAACAACACCTTTGCCCCAAATTCTCTTCATAACAAATTCGGCCTCTTCAATAGCTTCTTCTGTAGTTATCGCTTGTGAAAAGAAATATACTCCTACTTCAATACCATTTGCTTTTGCTTCCTGAAGATTTTTTGTAAAAGTTGAATCTTCCACAAGACGTCCATCTCCCCAACCTCGAAATCCTACTCTAATAATGGCCCCATAAATTCCTGAAGCCTTAACTTTCGACCAGTCTATTTCTCCATTATGTTCTGATACATCAATAACAAGTTTTGATTTAATCTTCCCATCATCATAAGCCAGATATCCATTATTATCATTTTTCAAGCTTGACATATCTATAGAATTCGGTGGTATAGCTATCTTTTCTCCCAATCCCCCATACTTATTGTGAAACAGATATGCCCTATATCCAATAAAGGTTATAAGTAAGAGTGCTGCAATAATACTACCTATTGTTACAGTCCGAATTGACTTATATTTCAATCTATTTAACTTTTTGTTCTTCCTGATTCTATACTTTAATTTCATATTGGGATTTTAACATATAAAGTATCTATTTTAAAGTGTACATTTGCTTTTGCCGGTGTATAATACTATACAATGAAGAATGGAGGATGCGATGACACATAAATTTGCCTACTTATTGGATGAGGTTACAAGGTATAGGCAGGATCTTCATAGGATTCCTGAATTGGGTTTTTTAGTTTATAAAACAGGAGAATACATTAAAGATGTGCTTTCTAAGTTAGATTGCCGAATTGAATCCATTGTAAATACCGGTCTTGCAGTTTTTTTTGACTTTGGTAGTGATAAGTCCTTAGCTTTCAGATGTGATATGGATGGCCTGCCAATTGAGGAGCAGACATGTGCATTTTATGCATCTGAACACGAAGGTTCTATGCATGCGTGTGGCCATGATGGACACATGGCAAATATGCTGGGATTTGCTCATGTTCTAGATGATTATAAGCGTGAGGGAAAAACTTTTCCATACAATGCTCTCTTAATCTTTCAGCCAGCTGAAGAAACAATTGATGGAGCTCAAGCAATTGTAAACACTACACTATTTGATAACTATAACGTAAAAGCGATATATGGTCTTCATCTATGGCCAATGATTGAAAAAGGTGAAATTACATCAAAACCTGGTCCTATGATGGCTCGTTCCACAAATGTAAAGATTACCTTTGAAGGTAAATCTGCTCACGCTGGAGAACCACAAAAGGGCAAAGATGCATTATTTGCTGCATGTGAATTTATTACAAGGATATATAAGTATAAGGAGTTATTTATAAGAGAGCGCTCTATTTTACAGTTTGGTAAGATGGAAAGCGGTAACGTAAGAAATGCCATCTCACCTTACACGAGGCTTGATGGCACTATGAGAACTTTTAATGACTTATCCTGGGCTAAACTAGTAAATGCTATGCGTAATTTAGGTGCTAAAATTGAGGATAGTATAGGTGTTGAGGTTGACGTTGACGTAAGCCATTGGCATCCTGCCGTTGTGAACAATCCGCTTCTATTTTCTAAAATAAAACATGCTCTTAAGAAACTTGATTTTGTGGAACTTAGGAGACCTGTGATGATTGCCGAAGATTTTTCTTGTTTTGAACAGGTCTTGCCGGGAGTGTTTTTCTTCCTTGGTACAGGAACCGGTATTCCTCTTCATAATGATCACTTTGACTTTGATGAAAAAGTCTTACTTAACGGAATCGAACTCTTTGATACTCTGTTTAATGCGCAATTGTCCGCAAGCACCATCGATATCGGATCCTAATTGTCTTCTAATGGTAACTTGAATTCCTTTTGATAAAAGAAATTCCATGAATTGATTTGCCCTAGTTCTGGTTGTCATCCTAAGCCCGGTTTCATCTACTTGATTTAGAGGAATCAGGTTTACGTGGCAGTTAATTCCTCTTAAAAGCTTTGCCAAAGCTTTCATATCATCATCTGTATCGTTGAAATCTTCTACCAAGGTGTATTCGAAACTAATTCGTCTACCAGTAACTTTTACATAGTTTTTACATTCCTCTATCAAGTCTGATATGGGGAATTTTTTATTTATTGGCATTATTTTCTCTCTTTTTTCATCAGTTGGAGCATGAAGAGAAATAGCCAAGTTAATTTGTGGAAATTCTTTTTCTAATTCCCTTAGCTTGGGAATTAGTCCACAAGTTGATAGTGTTATACCTCTCATGGATATGTTAAATCCTTTAGGTTCGTGTATTAATTTAAGAAACTTAAAAACATTTTCATAATTGTCTAATGGTTCCCCCGTTCCCATTATTACTATATTATTAAGGATTGCTTTTCCCCGGTTTCCTGCTTCCAAAACTTGACTCAATATTTCTCCTGCTGTTAAATTTCTTGATAGTCCAAATAACCCGGATGCACAAAACTTACATCCCATTCTGCATCCGGCTTGGCTTGATACGCATACAGTGTTACCATATCTGTACTTCATCAAGACAGTCTCAATTTGATTACCATCATCTAGCTGAAACAGGAATTTTTCTGTCTGGTCTATCTTTGATTTTTGGTGTCTTATTAACTCAAGACTACCTATTTTATATTTTTCTTCCAGAATTGCAAGGAGAGCTTTCGGAACATTATTCATGTCCTGAAAGCTCTTAACATCCTTGTATAACCACTGGAAGATTTGAGCTGCTCTAAACCTTGGAAAACCTAAATCTGTGATAATTTGCTCCAATTCTTCCGGAAGCAACCCTCTAATATCTTCCTTCATTATTTAATTACCTCTTTACGCCAAATCACTTTAGCAGTATTATATCTTATACTCTTTCAACGAAGATAGCTGTTTTGTGACCGTTTATATCGTAGCTTTCACCCTTGTCTTCGTATGAAATTTTATCGGTTAATGTTTCTTTCATAATGTAATCCATATGAGATTCTATAGCCAATCTTACTTCTTCGTCTGCATAAAGAAATACATTGATTCTGTCCATCATCTCAAAATCATTTTGCTTTCTAAGCTGCTGAATCTTTGAAATGATTTCTCTTGCCAATCCTTCTAAAATGAGCTCAGGTGTAAGTTTGGTATCTAAGATTGTGAACACATTATTTTCCATTGCAACGGCAAAGCCTTCTTTAGCTTTAATCATCACATCCACAAATTCTTTTTCAATTCTAACTTCTTCTCCATCGAGATTCATCATTACAAATCCTTCTTGGTCCAATTTTCTGTTGAATTCCTTAGGGTTCTCATGAGAAAGTGACTTTCCAAAAGATTTGATATGAGCACCGATAACAGGTCCTGCTATCTTGAAATTAGGCTTTAACTGGAAGTTCATGTATTTTTCCAGTTCTGAATCAAATACTACCTCTTTAACGTTGAGTTCTTCTTTGATAAGATCCACAAGATCTCCAATCAGTGATTCGTACTGGCCTGAAACAAGAATTTCTCTTAGCGGCTGACGAACCTTGATTCTTTCCTTCTCGCGAGTTCCACGTCCGAGAGTAACAAGGGTTCTAACCATGTCCATCCGCTCTTCAGTCTTCTCATCAACGAGTTCCATATCAGCTTCCGGGAAATATGCAATGTGTACGCTTTCTTCTCCAGTTAATTTTGTGTAGATTTCATCAGCTAAAAATGGCGCAAATGGTGCGATTAATTTAGATACACCAACGAGGATTTCGTAAGTCGTTGCATATACACTCTTTTTATCTAAATTCATTTCAGTTGCATAAAATCTTCTTCTTGCTCTTCTAATATACCAATTAGATAGCTGCTCTGATACAAAATCAGTGATTCCTCTAACGGTTTTCATGTGGTCAAAAGAATCCATATTGGACGTCGTCTCTGCTACAACCTTATTGAATTTTGATAAAATCCATCTATCAAGTTCCGGTCTATCTTTGTAATCAACAAAACAGTCCTTTACATCAACATTGTCATTATTTGCATAAAGTACAAAGAAATTATAAACGTTTTTAAGGGTTCCAAAGAATTTAGACACTACATCTTTTAAACCCTCTTCATCAAATTTAGTTGGGGACCACGCCGGGGATACCGATAGGAGATACCATCTTGTAGCATCTGCTCCATACTTGTCAAATAATTCAAATGGAGAAACTGTATTTCCCTTTGACTTAGACATCTTCTTTCCTTCTTTGTCAAGAATCAGATCGTTTACAAGAACATTCTTGTATGGTGCCTTTCCTGCGATGAAGGTTGAAATTGCCATAAGACTGTAGAACCATCCTCTTGTCTGGTCGATACCTTCACAGATGAAATCTGCCGGAAATAATTTTTGAAAGAAGTTTTCCTTATTTTCAAATGGATAGTGCCACTGAGCAAACGGCATTGCTCCTGAGTCGAACCAGCAGTCCATAACCTCTGGAATCCTAGTCATTTCCTTACCACATTTTTCACACTTAATATGAACATCATCTACATAAGGTCTATGTAGCTCAATCGATGTGTCTATATCTTCTACTGATTTTTTAACTAATTCCTCTCTGCTTCCAATGCACTCTAAGTGTCCGCATTCGCATCTCCATACCGGAATGGGTGTTCCCCAGTATCTTGATCTTGAGATAGCCCAGTCTTTAACCTCTGATAACCAGTTTCCAAATCTTTTTTCTCCAACAAATGGCGGATACCAGTTTACAGTGTTGTTATTTGCAACCAGTTGGTCTTTTAGTTTACTCATTTCGATATACCAACTAGGGTGTGCATAGTATACCAGTGGAGTGCCACAACGCCAGCAATGAGGATAGTTATGAGCTAATTTTTCTTTTGAGAATATTTTGTTCTCTCCTGATAGCCATTTTATAATATCAACATCAAGACCTTCTTCCATTACGAATCGACCTACCCATGGAGAATCTGTGTATTTACCCTGTTCATCTACCGGCTTAATCATTGGTACACCATATTTTCTGCCACACTGGTAGTCGTCCTCACCAAAAGCCGGTGCAGAATGAACGATTCCTGTGCCATCTTCTATTGTAACGTAATCCATTACGGTTACGAAGAAAGCTTTATCTCCTTCTTTTAACTTTATGAATGGCATTAGTTGCTCATATTCTATATATTCTAGATTTTTACCTTTCATTTCTTCGAGGATTTTATATTTGCCTTCACCAAGAACTTTATCTGCTAAGCTCTTGGCTACATAGAATACATTACCCTTTTCATCGCCTTCAAGCATTTCGGCTCTAACGTAGTCATAATCCGGACCTACTGTTAGCATCGTATTCGAAACTAAAGTCCAAGGAGTAGTCGTCCATGCTAAGAAATACTCGTTGTCTCTATCTTTCCTCTTAAATTTAGCGGTAAGTGTGTTGGTTTTAACTTCTTTATATCCTTGAGCTACCTCGTGAGATGCCAAACCGGTGCCGCATCTTGGACAGTAAGGAAGTATTTTGTGGCCCTCATAAATTAGGCCTTCTTTAAAAAATTCTTTAAGGATCCACCAACCGGTTTCAATATAGTTATTGTCAAGAGTGATGTATGGGTCCTTCATGTCTACCATGTAGGCCATTCTTTCTGTCATATCTTCCCACATACCTGTGTAGGTGAAGACGGATTCACGACATTTTTCGTTGAATTCCTTGATACCGTATTTTTCGATATCCTGCTTCCCGCTCATATTTAGCTGCTTTTCAACTTCGATTTCTACTGGAAGTCCGTGGGTGTCCCAGCCTGCCTTACGGTTTACCTGGAATCCCTTCATAGTTTTATATCTGCATACAGAGTCTTTAAGGGTTCTTGCCATTACATGGTGTATGCCCGGCTTTCCGTTAGCTGTTGGTGGACCTTCGTAGAAAACAAAAGTCGGTTTCCCTTCTCTTGCAGTTACACACTTATGTAGTATTTCTTCATCTTTCCAAAGTTTTACTTGTTCTGCCTGAACTTCTGCAACAGGCTTATCTGATAAATTCTTGTACATTTTCCCTCCTAAAATTTATATTTTTCTTTCTCTGGAATTATAGTCTATAAGTCTATAATTTCAGATTAGGTGGTTTGGAGAATATAAAAAATCCCTAACCACAAAAGTTAGGGACGATTAAACAAAATAACCGCGGTACCACCCTAGTTGCTACCTCCAACAAGGCGCCTCTCATTAAAGTGTCCAACTCCGGAGTGATATTCACGTAGGCTTCACCGAAAATCTCTCACCAAATGATTTTCTCTCTGTAAGGGTATTACGCCAGGCTACTGGTTCCTTCATAGTCGGTCGCTATTCAATTGCATTAAATTTTATATTTTTTTGTTCTTTATGTCAATAGGTATTTTCAAGATAAAAATTTAACTTTTTCTTGGAAATGTCTATTAAATTAGGCTCATAACGGCTGTCATTATATTGTAGTAGAAAAATTTTACACTTTTATCTAAGAATCCATCTAAAGCTCCTACAAATACTAATAACATAAGGATAAAAAATCCATTACGATATATCCCATAGTACCAATTATATTTTTTCAAATTAAAAAGCTGTGTAATTACAGAAAATCCATCCAGCGGTGGCACTGGGAGCAAATTGAAACACATCAGCACTATGTTGATAAAAATAACATAGTTTATCATTATCATGACATATTTACCTATATTATCTCCATACGCTCCAACTCCTTGATTCACCAAAAATACCTGAAGGAAAGTAAATAAAAGAGCTATTATCAAATTAGTTGTAACTCCGGCCAATGCCACGAGCAATTCATCTCTTTTGGGATTTTTGTAATACCTGGGATCAATCATAACAGGTTTACCCCATCCAAATCCTACCAATAATAGTGCAATAAAGCCAACAGGATCAATATGAGCTATCGGATTAATCGAAAGTCTACCCTGGATCTTTGGAGTTGGATCTCCAAGCCAATTCGATACAAATCCATGAGCAGCCTCATGAAATGTTATGCCTATTATTATACCAGGTAAAAAAAGAAGTTTATTTGTAAAGCTTTGTCCACCAGACATCACCACAAATGCTGCTAAAAATATGATTCCTATTATGAGCATAGGATTTTTTAAATTAAATTTTCCCAAAATACTATCTCCTTAAAATAAAAGTAAATACAAAAATTCACTTTAATGGACTTGGTTTTTCCATAATAAATTTACTTTTTTCCTCATGGTTCTTTATAACTTTTTCCAGTTTTTCTGGCATCATTTCATATTTACTATTTGTAAGTAAGTTAATAATTTCATAAGTGAACAATGGGTTTAAAGCTAGAATTGGTCCATTAATGTTTGTAAAAAAAGAATTATTAATCCGAACACCTTCTTGTTTATCTTCCCCATTGTTCCCATATCCATATTCGATATCACCAAATTTATTGTAGTTTTTAGGATAAAAATCCATCATTTGAATTTGGGAACCAATAACTTCAAAATTTTTATCGTTAAAATTTACATTTGAAATGATGTCATCACCATACGGGAAATTTTTCTCTTTACTATATCCTTCTATTAATCCCAAACCATTAAATTCTCTCTCTTTTCTGAAATACTTATCATAAAAAACTGAATTGGTATTTCCAATAGATATAATCACCTTGCCTGAAGAAATATAATTTTTAAGATCTTCTCTATAATTAACTAAAAAATCTATAATGCTTTCCATTGCTCTTATTTCTCCTGGGGGAAAGTAAATTAAATTATAGTCGAAAATATTAAAATCTCTCGTGTTAAAACTAATTTTATCAATATTAATATCAATAGAGTGATCATTAGCTATTTTCTCTATTGCTTTAATATTTCCCAAATCTCCATATAAATTTAGAACATCTGGAAACATCCATGCTACTCTTATATTCATTTTAGATTTAAATGACATGCCTATATCTTGCTGTCATATCCCCTTTCTTACTTAATTGGCACCAAAAGACTTCATAAGTCGTGAACAGTCCTTACCACATCCGATTAAATATGTTTCATAAATATTATTTGCTGCTAGAGCTTCTACTATACTATCTTTATCGTCTCCTGTAGCATATATAATTCTATTACTATTAACTCCATAAATTTCAAGAAAAATTTCCAAATCAATTGAGAGTGAAGTTTTAGGAATAATAAAATATTCTACTGTATTTAAATCTAAGTTTTGGAAATTACTATCATACAGATAGTAACTTCCAAGATAAACTGGGAATTGTTCTGAAATTTCACTCATAATAAACACAATATTTTTTTGATTATTATCGTCAAGAACACTTTCAAAACAGCTCTGCAAGGTATCAGGATTTTCTTGTTTGAATGATAAAAATTTAAATTCTACATCTCTATATTTTATTATTTTTCTCCTGTTAGCCGGATCTTCATTTACCTTATATATTTCTTTGAAATTAATGTCCTTAATTCTTTGATATTTATTTATATATGCAATTACAGCTGCTTGATTATATAGCATTGTATTTTCAGCATCTATTCCTTTAAAATCAATTCCACTAATGCTATAGCTCTTATTATCCTTATCTAAATTAGAAACTTCCACATCTGCCTTGATTTTATTATTAAATCCACAATGATTACACGAATAAAGTCCCACGTTAGGCAGATTGAAATAGTCGAATTTAAGTTCACGAGAACAAATAGGACATCCTTCTGTGACTAATTGATGTTTGCTTTCTTTTGAATACTTATTTTCTTCCATGCCATAGGTTATTACTTTTCCATCAAAGCCTTCTCCCAAAGATTTGGCATAAGGTTCGTCATTATTTAAAATCAACGTGTGAGCGTATTTAATACTATCTTTGATTTTATCGTAAATTAACTCAATACTACCATTCCTTTGGGATTGATCTTTTTGTAAATTCGTAATTATTAAAGCAATTGGCGGCAAATCTTTTGCAATTGTAGATAAAAATCTCTCATCAGTTTCAAAAACAAAGTAGTCTGCTTTAACATAACCTGTAAGAGATGTATTTTTGAGCAATGTTGTTACAACACCCGCATAAAGATTAGCTCCTTCTAAATTAGCAACAACTTTCTTTCCAGATGAGGAAAGTGTGAGGTAAAGTAATTTAGCTGTAGAAGATTTCCCATTGGTACCAGTTATACATACCGTATTTTTATCATTAAGCCCCTTAAAATATCTCAGCATATTAGGACAGAATTTCATGGCAATTTCACCAGATAAATTGGAACCTCTTCTCTTATCGACTATATTTATCATTAAAATAACTATTTTCCCTATCAATATGGCTAACAAAAACCTAATTTTACTCATATGTACATCTCCATTAAATTTAAAATTCTCCTCCAGGTGTCACCTTGAGAAAGCTATTCCATCCATATTATAAAATATCAGATAAAAGCACCGAAATAGCTTCTTTTATCTTAATTTGTGTGCTCCTTGCCTTATAAGTTTCCAATGTCACCTCTGTAGAAAGTCTCATATCATCTTCAAAAATTCTTTCCATTCTCTTTGTAACTTCCTCGTCATAAATGAATGCATTAACCTCGAAATTAAGTCTAAAGCTTCTTACATCAAAATTAGCCGATCCGACAGTACAAACCTGGCTATCTACCATGAGAGTCTTAGCATGGAGAAATCCATTGTCATATCTGAATACTCTCGCTCCAGCCTCTATAAGTTCCCCACAATAAGCATAATTAGCCCAATATACAAAAGGGTGATCCGGCATACACGGTATCATAATTTTTACATCCACTCCTGATTGAGCAGCCATTTTTAATGATTCAATCATAGCTCTGTCAGGAACAAAATAAGGTGTTTGTAGATATATTCTCTCTCCGGCAAAAGTGATCATCCTCATCATTGATCTCTTTATCTGTTCTTTACGAGAGTTAGGTCCTGACATGACAATTTGGACGGCCTTATCTCCATCTGGATTTGATGTATAAAAATCAATTTCCTCAAAATCGATGTCCTCCCCTGTAGCAGCACCCCAATCCATGAGGAAAATAGCCTTTAAATCCTGAATTGAATTGCCCAATATTCTAAGATGGGTATCCCTCCAATAGCCAAATTTTCGTTTTAGTCCTAAATATTCTCTAGCAATATTGAAGCCACCCGTGTACCCAATTTTGTTATCAATTACAACAATTTTTCGGTGATTTCTATAATTAATATCGAAGTTAAAATATTTGAATTTCGGCTTAAAAAAGTATCCAACTTGTCCTCCTGCCGTTAAAAAATCTTTAAGAGTTAAATCATTAATCATCCTACTTCCTAACGAATCAACAAGAAGCCTTACTTTAACGCCCTCTTTAGCTTTTTCCGTCAGAACCTGAATAAGTCTCTTTCCCACAGAATCATTTCGGACTATGTAAAACTCAACATCAACTGAATATTTTGCCGCCTTGATATCCTTAATTAAATTTCTGAAGAAATCTTTGCCATCAATTAAAATATTAAGAGAGTTATTTTGAGTTAAAAATGAATTTCCATACGTGAGATTTAATTTTACCATATGATGCCAAAGTTTGGCAACACTACTAGAAAACTGAAAAGTCCCCTTATCCATCTGCTTCCTTTGATCAGTCAGAGCATCACCGATAATTCTCTTATCTTTATCGTCCAACTTATATATTTTCCTGCGGCTTATATTCTGAGCAAACACAAGATAAAAAAATGCCCCTAAAATTGGCAGGAAAAAAAGCACAAGAACCCAGGCTAACGTCTTAGCCGGATTCTTACGCTCTATAAAAATTATTACTATTGCTAAAATTAGATTTATCAGTATTAAGAATAGTTCAACTATCCATATCCATGCAGGAGCATTAAATAAAATCATTTCTTTATGCCATATTGCAGTGCATTAACAATTGCTGCAGCTATGTTGCTTCCTCCCTTTCTTCCTCTTGCCACTATAGCCGGTATACCTAAATTAATAATTCTTTCTTTAGATTCTACCACATTTACAAACCCCACAGGAACACCTATTACCGCAACCGGATTTAACTTACCAGCTTTCACTAAAGACTCAATAGAAAAAAGAGCTGTTGGTGCATTTCCAATAGCAAAAATGACAGGTTTATCAAGTTCTGCTGCACGTTCCATGCTCACAAGGGATCGGGTAACACCTCTTTCCTTTGCTTCCATTGCTACATCTTCATCGGCTATGAAACAAAGTACTTGTCCACCGTACTGATTGATTCTTTTTTTATTTATTCCAGACTGAGCCATTGTTGTATCCGTTACAATATATGCTCCTTCTGAAATAGCTTTTCTTATCGTCTTTTCCACTCCATCGGTAAAATAAAGGCTATCAGCATACTCAAAATCTGCTGATGTATGAATACATCTCTTAATTATGTCTTCATATCTCTCATCAAGTTTTTTTTCGCCTAAGAGCTCACTGATTATCTTCATGCTCCTTTTTTCTATATCCATAGGGGCAATATTTTCAAATTTCACTATTTTTCAATCCCCTTTCTAGCTGGAATTCCCTGATCATAAGGATGCTTAACTTTTTCAATTCTTGAAACATAATCAGCGGCTTCCACCATATTTTCAGATGGAACTCTTCCTGTAATTACAACCTCTAATTTTTCCGGCTTATTTTTCAGAAAATCCAATACTAAATTTTCATCAAGTACCCCTGCTTCAATTGAACCAAGCGCTTCATCTAAAACTAAAAGATTGTAGTCACCATCCATAACCAAATCCACAGCTTCTTTCAATTGCTCTGCACTTACTCTTCTGGTTTCTGATAGTTCTTCTTCACTCATCTGAAAAGTAAACTTTTTAATTGGTTTAGCTCCTAAAATAGTAATGTTATCTAATGTTCTTAATACATTAAGTTCACTGCTGTTTCCGTCTTTTAAAAATTGCATAAATAACACTTTAAGGCCAAACCCTTGAGCTCTAACAGTCAATCCTACAGATGCTGTTGTCTTACCTTTTCCATCTCCACAGTAAATATGCACCAGGCCTAAGTCGCTTTTTTTTCTCATTTTATTTTCCTCCTAGAATTTCAAATAATATATCCATATCTATAGCCTTCTCCAAATTTTCTGCAAGAATGCCATATTGCTGCTCCTTATATTCATCCATATTGATAGACTCTACACATTCAGCAGAATATCCCTTAGACTCCAGCAAAGCACTAATCACTGCCCGACTTATTTCGCCTCGATCAAATATGCCGTGAATGTAAGTTCCATAAATATTATCCTCGTTTATTATATTCCCAAATCCCGTAGAAATACCCATATGGATTTCATATCCTTCGTACTCAAGGTCAGATAAATTCTCAAAAATTCCATCGACCTTGTCAAGTCTTCCAACTTGAGCTACTCTGATTTTTTCCTTCGTGAAAATTGTAGAATGAGGAAGTAGCCCGATTCCCTTCATCTCTCCTCCGCCTTCAACACCATATTCGTCTCTTAATTTCTGTCCTAGCATCTGATATCCACCACAGATTCCAAATACAGGTTTTCCTTTAAAAGCGTGTTTATGAACTCTTGTCTCCATGCCGCTTTCTCTAAGCCAGCGAAGATCTCCCATGGTACTTTTAGTACCGGGTAAAATTATTAAGTCAGGATCACCTATTTCTCTTGGCGATTCAACATATCTCAGACCAACTTCCTCCATGTGTTCAAGAGCATTAAAATCAGTAAAATTCGATATTCTTGGTGTCCTTATTACAGCTATATCTATAAGCTTGCCGGAAGCTAGGCCTTTATTTTTCATGGCAAGGCTATCTTCATCATCAATATCCACTTTTATGTAAGGCACAACTCCTAAAACAGGTCTTTCAATAATGTCTTCAATCATTTTAATCCCGGGCTTTAAGATATCGATATTGCCTCTAAATTTATTAATAATTACACCTTTTACATGTTTTTTCTCCTCTTGATTAAAGAGAACCATAGTCCCCGTTAGAGCACCAAAAACTCCGCCTCTATCTATATCACCAACGATAATAACAGGTGCATCCACTTTCTGTGCAAGACCCATATTTACAATATCTTTATCTTTTAAATTAATTTCTGAGGCGCTTCCTGCACCTTCCATTATTATGTAGTCAAATTCATTTTCAAGACTTTTCAAAGCCTTAATTGCTTCTTTTTCAAAAAATTCTTTTTTCTCGTAATAAGAATCTGCTGTATAATTGCCGTAAACCTCTCCATGAAGAATTATTTGACTACCCGTATCACTGTTAGGTTTTAACAAAATCGGATTCATTCGTACATCCGGCTTTATTCCAGCTGCCTCTGCCTGAACAACCTGTGCTCTACCCATTTCCAGTCCATCTTCGGTAATAAAGGAATTTAAAGCCATGTTTTGGGATTTATATGGAGCTACCTTGTAACCTTTATTTTTTAATATTCGACAGATTCCTGCAACGATTAAACTCTTTCCTGCATTGGAGCAAGTTCCAAGCACCATTAATTTTTTTGCCATATTTCTCCTAGCTGACAAGATTTATCCTTATACTTTTTAATCTAATTGTATTGGTATTAATATTTATATTCTTGCCTATTTTATAACTTCTTCTAAATTACTTTTTGCAATATCTCGATTAGCTTTTCATTATCTTTTCTTGACTTAACTGCAACTCTATAATAGGAATCGTCAAGCCCATTAAAATTTCCACAACACCTTATTAAAATCCCACAAGGTTCTAGCTTTTCATAAATATTATAAGGGCCTTTTACCATAATATAATTTGTTTCTGAAGGATATACTTTAAATCCTATATTGTTCAAATTTTCTTGAAGGAATTCCCTCTCTCTTTTAATAACTTTCTTTGTCTCTTGTATAAATTCCTTATCTATGGCTGCTTCTCCCGCCTTGGCTGCAACTGTAGAGACAGCCCAGGGCTGAAGGGTATTTTGCACCATATCAGCGATTTTCCTATTCGGAAAAAAACCGTAACCTAATCGTATACCTGCCATGGCATAAATTTTTGTAAATGCATTTACAATTATGAGATTATCCCACTCCTCTAATAGTCTTATCGCAGAATATCTATCTTCTTCTGTTATAAAGTGAAGAAAACAATGGTCCAAGATCAAGCATCCATTTCCCAATGCTTTTAACTTTTTTAAAATTTTTATAATTATTGAAAGATTCACTGGCTGACCTGTAGGATTATTGGGGCTACATAAAAAAACCATGTTTATATGGTTATCTATCATTTCTAAAATATTTTCCTTCACCTTAAAATTATCATCTTCTGATAGGTAATGGTATTTTATTTTGCTACCAACTAGACTGGCTGCTTCCTCATATTCTGAAAAAGTTGGCGCTGTAACCAGCACATTTTTAGGTTTCATAGCTATGCAAATTCTGAATATCAAGTCAGCTGCTCCATTACCACAAACAATTAGATTTGGATCAATATTGTAAAAATCCCCTAAAGATTTCCTTAGTTTTCTAGAAGAAAAATCTGGATAGGTCTCATACTCTTCAATTGAACTAATTATAGCATCTTTTGCCGCTTTTGGCATACCTAAAGGATTTATATTTACAGAAAAATCTAAAATTTCTCTATCATATTTATATATGTCGCCTCCGTGAGTATATTTAATCATATGCCTCCATTTTTATATGTTTTTAATATAAGCTAAATAAACTTACGCCATTGTAGGCCAGTATAGCTCTAATTCCAACAAGAGCTATGAGAATTATGCCTGATGCTGTCCACATAAGGACACAAGTCCTATCTATATCCTTCATCACTGGGTTTCTTATCTGGTCACCAAGGCTTGCCTTTTTGTGAATTACACCAAAATAGCTTGCATCTCCACCTAGCTGTATTCCCAGAGCTCCTGCCGTAGTTGCCTCCGTCCAGCCTCCATTAGGAGATTCGTGCTTTTTTCTATCTCTTACAAGAATTTTAACAGCATTCAATGTAGACATATTCTTCTGAAAAACAGAAGCTATCACCATTGAAATACCCGTGATACGGGCGGGTATATAGTTGGCAACATCATCTATAATGGCAGAAACTCTACCAAAGTACAGGTATTTCTCATTTTTATAACCCACCATTGAGTCTAAAGTATTAATACCTTTATAAAGGAATCCTAGAGGAGCTCCTCCAATCGCTATAGCAATAAGCGGTGATACAACCCCATCTGTTGTATTTTCACTTACAGTCTCAATTACTGCTTTTGTAATTTCCTCTCTATTTAAGCTACTTGTATCTCTGCCAACTATCATCGAAAGAGCTTTTCGCGCATCATCTATGGTTCCTGTCTCAATAATTTGTTTAACCTTCTTTGCTTCTAATGCAAGAGTTCTACCTGCTAAGATTTGAAAACACCAGAATACTTCAAATAATAGGCCAGCATAAAAATTCAGGTTATACAGCCCGATTAGAAGTGTTGCTGGTACAATAAAAGCTGTAAAAACTGTTATAAGCCAAAGAATTCCTCCTCTGATAATAGAAGATTTATTATCAGGTTTAATATTTAGTACTTTCTCTAATTTACTTATTAGCTTTCCTATATAAATTATAGGATGAGGCAAGATTCTTGGATCACCAAATATAAAATCCAGAAGGCTTGATGCCAGAAGTATTATTATAATTCTATACAAAATTATGGTTTTAACCATTAAACCTGTCTCTCTTTTTGCATTCCTTAATAAAATTCTCAACAAATTCTATATTGCTCATCCAGTGAATACATGGAAATCCTGCACAAATGTTTGCCGTTGTATGAATAGCATCAAATTTCTTTCCACTTGGTTTTTCAGCTACAAACGAATCTCCATATTTGTCAGTGGTCATATAATGATGCTCATGACACCTTGTAGACTCACCAACCTTGCATAAAATATTATCAACTTTAGCAGTCAGTGTTTTATATCCAAATCTTACAAGGGTGTCTGACATCGTAATATTTCCTGGGACAATGCCGACGCCTTCATAAGTTTTACCTTCAAAGGTCATGGTTTCAGCTAGATAAGTGTATCCTCCGCTCTCTGCATAGATTGGAATCCCTGCAGAGTTTGCTTTTCGTATAGATTCTTTCATGGATTCGTTACCCATAACTTTATCTATGTAAATCTCTGGATACCCTCCTCCAATTATAATGCCTTGAATATCTGCAGGAAGCTTATCATCATTTATAGGTGAAAAGAACTCAATATCTGCGCCAAGTTTTCTAAGAATATCAAGGTTATCCCTATAATGAAAGCAAAAAGCCCTGTCTTTTGCTACTGCAATTTTTATTGGCTTATCAGATACCGGTTCAATTTTCGTTTCCTCATATGTGAGTTCTTCTGTTTCGTTAGCAATGTCAAGAATTGTATCCATATCTACGGTCTTAACAAATGTCTCCCCAATAACCTGAATTCTATCTTGTAAATCTTCAATTTCTTCTGCTGTAATAAGTCCTAGATGTCTGCTGCCAATTACGGCTTCCTTAATTTTAGGAAGATATCCGAGACATGGGATTGATAATTCAGCTTCAATCACGGGTTTGAAAACCTTGTACATTGCCTCAGAGCAATTATTTAGAATTACCCCTTTTAATAGATTTTCATGAAAATCTAGATAGCCCTTTATCCCAGCAAGCAAAGATCTACCTTTACCTTCGACACTTGTTATTAAGATTTCAGGAGTCTCTGTAAGTCTTGCAATATGATTTGCAGAATAGCTATCATCATCAAATCCAATACCATCATACATACCCATAACACCTTCTATGACAGCAATATCACTATTTTCAGCACTACCAATAACCTCCTGAAGGCCATCATTGCCAAGAAGAAATAAATCTATATTCTTTGCTGGTACTCCAAGTACCTCAGTATGGAACATAGGATCAATATAGTCTGGACCACATTTGAATGAACTTACTTTTTTGCCTAATACATCTAAAGCTTTTATCATGCCGACTGTTGCTGTAGTCTTTCCACTGCCACTGCCTGTCCCAACCAGCATTATTCTAGGAATTCTGCTTCTCTTCATCTTTTTCACCTCTTATTATGTATATTGGATTTTCACCCATCATCATGTTATAGTTTCCTAATTTCTTTGCCTTTGCAATAGATGCTGACATAATGTCAATCTTTAGATTTCTTTTTTTAAAAGCATTGATTGTCGAGGCAATCGTCTCAAGAGCAATGGCACTAACCACTACAATTGCTTTAGGATTTTTATTAAAAATTATATCTAAAGTACCCTCAAGTCCACCAGTAGTTCCACCAATAAACACCTTGTCAGGAGCAGGGAGATTTTCCAATACTTCTGGAGCCCTTCCCTCTATTACATCAACGTTAAAGGTACCTAATTTTTCTATATTATTTCTCAATACTTCCAGAGCATCTTCTTTCATCTCAGCTGCATACACAGTAGATTCATGGGCTTTGAGAGCCATAGCACAGGTTACTCCACCACAGCCTGCTCCAACATCCCAAACAACATCAGTGGGCGCAATTTCCAGAGCATCTATGCTCAAATTTCTGATAGCTTCCTTCGTCATAGGTGCCTTACCCCTTGTATAGTCTTCATCTCTAAAAGTTTGATATGGATTTACTGCCTTTTTATTTTCAATCAAAACCACCGCAAGCTTATCAAAGTCTCTATCAAGAAGTCTTTCTGCTCTTCCTGCGGTAATTCGCTCTCCTTCCATGGAGAGTCTTTCTCCCACGTAAACTTTTACGTGAGACAAGCCCTTGTCAACAAGCTCTTTTATTATGGACTTAACATCCCACTTACCACCAGTTAAAGCGAAAGTCTTGTTGTAGTAGCTGGCATAAGGAATTATTGACTTATCATGACCGTGTAAAGACACTAGTTTCCAGTCTTGATATGCCATGGATAGCTTGGCCGCCAAAACCTGAAAGCTGGATAAACCAGGACAAAGTTCAATGTTAAACTCCATACCCAGTTCCCTCCTTAGAGTGCTCGCAATGCTATAAAAGCCAACATCACCGGAAGCAAGCACCACAACCTTTAGAGGCTTTGTGGCATCTGAGCTATTTTGTTCCCGTATATAGCTTATGGTATCCAAAATTCCCATAACTTTTATATTTTTATTAAGAGCAGAGAGCTCTTCGTTTAATCTAACGCTAGTCAAAACAACACTAGCTTCTTTAATGAGGGCAATGCCCCCAGATGACAGAAAGTCCATCGATCCGGGGCCACCGCCTACTACGCAAATCTTCATTCTTTCTCCGCAGTCCGCTTATTAGCTAATAACTTAATGTTCTAATTTACTTTAAATATATCCTGAGTCCGTTTTTGTACGAACCGGTTATTTGTGGCTTGGCAATTTCTTAGTTTAGGATTCTGTCTGCCAAAATATCTGCAAGTCTAGGGTCTGCTCCAAGAGTTTCTCCCATTGTTACCTTAATGTTTTCGCGACCTTCAAGGGCAGCCTTTAGTTCATTTGGAATGTCTTCCTTAATGTGAATTCCTTTGAATAGGAAATAAGGAACTACCTTGATTTCGTCAACGCCCATGTCCACAAGTTTTTTTACAGTTGTTGGGATGTCAGGGGCACATAGTTCCATGTATGCAATTTCAATAGGCATGTCACTACCACCGATTTTTTCCTTTACCATCTTTACGATGCTTTCAATTGTGTCTGTCGTTTCCTTTACGCGGCTTCCGTGAGCCAATACCATAATTCCCTTCATTTTTCCTCCTTGATTCCGGCCATAGCTTATTTGATTTCACCGAATTGATCTCACTAGGTTAATGTCTTAAACAAATATTGAATACAATAAGCTCGCCTCTGTTTTGAATAGTTTATAGTTTTTATTTGAAAATTTGCTCAAACACCTTCAGGGTCTGATCAATATCTTCCTTATTTATTGCAGTTGAGAAGAAAATGCTCTCAAACTGGGACGGTCCCATATACACGCCGTTATCCATAAGGAGCTTAAAGCTTTTGGCAAAACTTTCAGTGTCAGATTTAAGGGCCATTTCGTAATTTTTTACAGCCTCTTTCTGATGGAATATACATGCGAGAGATCCAATGCCTACTACATGAAAATCTGTCATTTCTTTTATTTTCTCAACAAAATAGCCGCATTTTGAAGCTATCTCTTCGTATATAGATGGTTTTTCTAAAAGTTGTGTAAGCATAGCAATTCCCGCTGCCATTGCAATTGGATTACCGGATAATGTGCCTGCCTGATACACCTTTCCTAAGGGTGAAACGCAGCTCATAATATCGCGTCTTCCTCCATAAGCTCCCACAGGCATGCCACCGCCTATTATCTTCCCATAAGTTACAAGGTCAGGTTTTATTCCAAAATATTCAGCAGCGCCTCCAAAGGCAAGTCTAAAGCCTGTGATTACTTCGTCAAAAATTAATATTGATTCGTTATCATCACAAATTTTTCTAAGTCCTTCTAGGAATCCCGCTTCTGGTAGTACAAGGCCCATATTAGCTGCTACTGGCTCAACTATAATACAAGCAATTTCGCCCTTATTCTCTTCGAAAAGTCTAGAAACGCTTTCTGAATCATTATATGTAGCAAGGAGAGTATCGGCTACTGCACCCTTTGTTACTCCACCGCTATCAGGCTCTCTAAAAGTCATGGCACCTGATCCTGCTTTAACAAGAAGAGCATCACTATGCCCGTGGTAGCACCCCTCGAATTTAACTATTTTGTTCCTGCCAGTAAAACCTCTTGCCGCTCTTATACAGCTCATAACTGCTTCTGTGCCGCTGTTTACCATTCTTATCATTTCCACATGGGGAATATTATCGCAAATTAGCTTAGCCAGCTCTACTTCAAGGCGGTTACAAGCTCCAAAGCTAAGGCCTTTTTCGGCGACTTTCATTACTGCCTCAAGAACTTTAGGATCACTATGTCCTAGAATCATCGGTCCCCAAGAGCCAACATAATCGATATACTCTTTGCCTTCTATATCGTAAACTTTGCTTCCTTTTGCCATCTCAATAAATTTTGGAGTTAGATTCACTGATTTAAAAGCTCTAACTGGGCTGTTTACACCCCCTGGCATGTATTTTTTTGCCTCTTCAAATAAACTTTCTGAAGCTGGTTTAGTTGATATTTGTTCCATATTGGCGTTTTTCCCGTTTATCATCCTATATCTCCTTTTTCGATAGCCTTTGCAAGTTCCCTTGCAAAATATGTAATCAAAATATCGGCGCCTGCCCTGTAAATTGATATTGATGACTCGCACATGGTCTTGTACTCATCAATAAGTCCAGCGGCCCCTGCTCCTTTAATCATGGA
This sequence comes from Eubacteriales bacterium KG125, assembly GCA_050908895.1. Classification (GTDB taxonomy): domain Bacteria; phylum Bacillota; class Clostridia; order Peptostreptococcales; family Anaerovoracaceae; genus S5-A14a. Next base: position 1,341,516 of record CP171222.1, read on the forward strand.
ATATTCACCGCTCACACTGTAGGCTGCAAGAGGAAGATTAGTACTATCTTTTACCTCTCTTATAATGTCGAGATATGAAAGTGCTGGCTTTACCATTAGGATGTCCGCTCCTTCTTCAACGTCATACATACACTCCTTTAGTGCCTCTCTTCTATTGTGAAAATCCATCTGGTATGTTCTCCTGTCTCCGAAGGATGGAGCTGATCCTGCTGCATCTCTAAATGGACCATAGAAAGCTGATGCATATTTGGCAGCATAACTCATAATCGGAGTATTTATAAATCCATTTTCGTCCAGAGCTTTTCTAATTTTACCAACTCTTCCATCCATCATATCAGACGGTGCTACCATATCTGCTCCCGCCTTTGCATGGGACAGTGCAATCTTTGAAAGGTACGGGAGTGTAAGGTCGTTATCAACTTCTCTTTCGTTAAGGATTCCACAGTGTCCATGGTCTGTGTATTCGCACATGCAAACATCAGTGATTATATAGACATCATTTCCGTATTCTTCCTTAATTTTTCTAATTCCTGTCTGAACTATAGCCTCATCATCATAGGCCTGCGTTCCTACAGAATCTTTATTTCTAGGTATTCCAAATAGCAAAACCTTATTAATACCACTTTCTAAGGATTCATCAATTACCTCGCGAACCCTGTCAGGGCTGTATCTGAATTGTCCTGGCATGGCATCTATAGGTGATTTGATGTCTTCACCTTCTTCTAAAAATATAGGGTATATCAAACTCTCCTTTGAAACTCTAGTTTCTCTTACTAGAGACCTTATATTACTATCTCGTCTGATTCTTCTTCCTCTGTTCACTTGGTGCGCCTCCTATTCTGTAACTTCGACCAGCTTCTCTACCATAGAAATAACGGTAGCTTCATCTGATACTATAGTTTCAAATCCAGCTTCTTTTGCAAGCTCCTCTGTCTGTCTGCCTATAGAAATCGCTTTCTTGCCCTTTAAGGATTCCTTGTTTTGAGTCTCTAATAGTCCCTCTACGCAGCTTTTGCTAGTAAAAGTAATCCAATCTATTTGTTCTAAGTCTATAGGTTCATGGTTTACATAATTTGTACGGTATACAGGATAATCTAAAAATCTCATCCCTGCGTCTTCTAGAACCTTTATAGTCTCCTCGCTAGCTCTCTCTGCCCTTAGAAGAAGTATTCCTTCATCCTTTGCAATCAATCCTTTTTCAATGATTTCTTTTGCCATAGTTTCACCATCGAATCTTGAAGGCACCATGTCAGCAACTATTCCGAAAGCCTGCAAAGCCTTGGCTGTTTGACTCCCTACAGCGACAACTATTTTGTTGTTTAAACACCTAGCATCTTTGCCTGATTTAATCAAGTTCTCAAAGAAAGCTTCAACTCCAACATTGCTGGTAAAAGCCAGAAGTTTGTAATCATCGATTGGTGGATTGATTTCTTTGAATTTCTCGGTTTTTATTACCGGGTACAAAATAGCTTCTCCCCCAAGGTTTTTGATCATGTCGCCTAGTTTTGATGCTTTTGCTTTTGGTTGAGTTACAAGAATTCTTTTGCCTTTCAACGGTTGTCTTGAGAACCAATCAAAGTCATCACTTAGCTGGCATACCTTTCCGACTATTATTAGGGCTGGTGATTTTATTTTCTCTTTAGCAACATCTGAAGCTAAATTATCCAGAGTTGAAATCACTTTTCTTTGGTAGGTTCTTGTTCCGTTCTCCACAATTCCGCAAGGCATCTTAGGGTCCATTCCCACATCAAGAAGGCCCTTTGAAATATAGTCTATGCTGCCAACGGACATCATAAATATTAGAGTTCCATCCAGCTGAACCAAGGCTGGAAAGTTAATATTCGGATCTGTTCCTCTTTTCCCCTTACCAGTAATCATGTGCACTGATGAGCAGAAATCTCTATGAGTAACAGGTATTCCGCCATAAGTTGCAGCACCAATTGAAGATGTTATTCCAGGAATGACTTTAAATTCCACACCATTTTCCACAAGAAGCTCTAGCTCTTCTCCACCTCTTCCGAATAGGAAAGGATCACCCCCCTTAAGTCTAACGACTCTCTGACCTTTCTTTGCTTCTTCTGCTAAAATTTCACTTATGCGTTCCTGAGGAACAGGATGATCTCCTACATTTTTACCTACATTTATAAATTTGGCTGACTCAGGTACAAGATCCATAATTTCTTTGCTAACTAGCCTATCATAAACAACTACTTCGGCTGATTCTATCTCTTTTAATGCTGCAAGGGTTAAGAGTTCCTTATCTCCTGGACCTGCCCCCACTAAAATCACGATTCCATTTTTCATGTTTATACCTTTATTCCTTATTAAAAGCTTATACTTATAAAGCTTTTTGAGCATTTTTTCCCGCTAATTTTGCCTTCATGTTATGAGCAAGCTGTCTTCCCATGGCAACACCGTCTTTAAGAGGTCCTATAACAGTTTTCGTTAGTTGGTTTTCTTCTTCATCAACATAGAAACCTGTAAGCTTTAGCTCCGCACCGTCTCCGACAATTTCGGCATAGGCAGCGACAGGAGAGCTACATCCTCCATCTAAAGCTGTAACAAAAGCTCTTTCGGCCATGGCAATTTGTCTGGTATCCTCATCTTCAAAACACTTAACAACCTCTCCGTCAAAGTCATCTCTTGCTTGAACTGCTAAAATTCCCTGACATGCAGCGGGTACCATCTCCTCTGGTGAAAAAATTCGTGAGATTCTATCCTCTAGTCCAAGCCTTGAAAGCCCAGCATATGCAAGGACTATTGCAGAAAATTCCCCTTCATCAAGTTTTCTAAGCCTAGTTTGCAGATTTCCTCTTACAGGTTTTATTTCCACACCTGGGTATAGTTTTTCCAAATGAAGTTGTCTCCTTCTCGATGAGCTTCCTATGGGTTTACTCGGGTCGAGCTTATCTACACCTTTAGGTAGCACTAGAACGTCTCTAGGATCTTCTCTTTTTGAAATAGCTATTAGGGGAAGTTTTTCACTAACTTCCATTGGCATATCTTTAAGACTATGAACAGTTATATGGGCTTTACCATCAATCAATGCTTTATCCAGTTCTTTGACAAAAAGGCCTTTTCCACCTATTTTATCTAAAGTCTTATCTAAAATTTTATCACCAGTAGTTTTCATAGTTAGAAGCTCAACTTCTATTTCTGGATGCGCTTTTCTTAAGGCTTCAATAACCATTTCTGACTGTATAACAGCAAGTTTGCTGTCTCTACTACCCACTACAATTTTCATTATATTATATTTCCTCTTTTAACTTATCGCCTATAAAATCAGCAATTTTTCTTGTTTTCTTGTGGTCTCTTCCATCGCCGGCTACGCCTATCACTACATCGTCTTTTTCTCTAACGGCTGGGAAAAAGAAATCACACTCTTCTTTTGCATCTGCAATGGAGTGAAATACACCCACCTTTGCTGCCTTCTCGCCAACTATTTTGTTTATTGATCTGTTACTCGTCGCAGCTACCACCATAAATATATCTTTATCTATAAGATTTAAATCTTCCTCATTAAAGTGTCTGTCTTCAAAATCAATACGTCCTTCTGCCTCAAAACGCAAAACCTCATCTGTTGGGCTGGTACCTATGACATTAATTTGAAAGCCAAACTTAGCAAGAGTTTTAATTCGTCTAGTTGCTATGGTCCCAGCTCCTATAACAAGGACTTTCTTACCTGAACTTTTTACAAACAAAGGGAAGGTTTCATGCTTCGATGTCATTTAATATTTTCTCCTTTATTTCTTCCACAGAAAACCCGATTTCCTCAGTTGGTCTTTTTACAATTATGATTTTGTATCCAAGTTCGGCTAGGGCAGCCTTGTCTTGAAAACCTCCCATGGTTCCCGTATCTTTTGTAACCAAAATTTTGCACCCGTATTGATTCATTGTGGCAATATTCATTTCCTTTGTAAATGGCCCTTGCATAGCAATGATATTTTTCTTTTCAATCCCAGCATCAAAGCATAAGTTAAGCGACTCTATAGTAGGCAAAACTCTTGCCATCAGCCTAGTTTTCTTATCTTTTACCTGAGCATATTTACCGATTTCCTTCGAGCCAGTTGTCAATAAAACTTTTTCAGAAAACTCATCTAACATTAACGCCGCAGCTTCCATAGACGGCACAAAAACAAGCCCAGGGATTTCCCTCACATTGCTTTTTCGATAAAGCCTTAAATAAGGAGTATCCTCGCCGCAAGCAGCCTTGATATTCTCCGTTACCTTCGTAGCATAAGGATGAGTTGCATCAACAACCAACTTAATATTTTCTTCGGCGAACAAAACACTCATCTCTTCTGGGGTGAGTCTTCCTTCTCTCACATCAAGGTGGTCAAAATCTTTCATCATTTCTCCACCATACTCTGTTGCTACAAAAAAGATTAGATTGTCTTCTATTCCCTTATCCGTTGCCCATTTGGCAAGCTGCCGGCCCTCTCCCGTTCCAGAAAAAATACCGATTTTTTTACACATTCTTATAGCCTCTTGGGGTTACCATCCTCCCATTTATTATTTCGGTGGTACTATTGCCAACGAAGGCTGTTGTAAACATATCTATATCATCATTATCTATTAGATCCTTCATTGTACATACTACCACTACTTCCCCTTCTCTTCCTATGTTTTTTACATATCCAGCGGGGGTGTCCATGGACTTAAACTCAGAGATTATTTTTACTGCCTTGTCAATATAATCATGTCTTTTCTTGCTCTTTGGATTGTACATAACGACTGATAAATCAGCCTCTGCAGCAAGTCTCAATCTCTTTTCAATAAGTTCCCATGGTGTAAGCAAATCGCTTAAAGAAATAATAGCAAAGTCATGGATAAGAGGTGCACCGAGTCGTGCAGCTCCGCTACATGCAGCTGTAATTCCTGCAACTATTTCAATATCAACTTCTGGGTGGTTCTTAGCAACCTGAAGCATGATTCCTGCCATACCGTAAACCCCTGCGTCACCGCTACATACGAAGGCAACTGTTTTGTTGTCTAAAGCAGCATCTAGAGCAAGCTGGCATCTATCTACTTCTTTTTTCATAGGTGTGGATAGAACTTCTTTCCCAACCGTTAAATCTTTCACTAAATCCACATATACAGTGTAGCCAACAACTACGTCACTTTGTTCAATAGCATGTTTTGCTTGAGGTGTCATAAATTCTGGGCCACCTGGACCTATTCCAACTACATATATTTTCATTAAATTCCTCCCATGGACGTCTTGAAATCGTACCACCTATAAAATTCTTCTTCGAACTCTCTAACTATTTCACTAATTTCATACATTTGTTCATCTTTTGTTTCTTCCACCTCGTCACGACTTATCATATCAAGATCGTAATATGAGATTAAATCTTTATGAGTTTTATCCTCTGTAATCTTAGGATCAATATCCCTTGGGATTGCTAGGTCTATAAACACCTTAGGCCATTTTTCGAGTTTTTTCATCTCATCGTAAGTTAAGGTAAAATGAGGACTCATAGTGGCGCTTATAACCGCATCGAAATCTGATATAACTTCATATCTTTCAGAATAATTTACTGTATCTATTCTCCTTGGAACATTTATTGCTCCGGATTTAAACTGCCTTAAAGTCATGGTTCCCTGGATTTCATTTCTGACAAGTTCCTCTCCAACAAGTCTACCTATCATACCATTGCCAATTATGAGAACCTTTTGTATATCTCCCCTAGTTTTAAGGAGATTTACTGCTTTTGACGCTGTCGAATTATCACTTATTTTGAAATCAATGTGAGTTTTTACCTTTTTACCTGCACTTACAGCATTTCTGAACAAAACATTCAAGATAGAATCTGTAGTTTTTTCTTCTCTTGCAGCTCTTACAGAATCTCTCACCTGACTGATAATCTGAGCATCTCCCCATATTTGGGATTCAGTTCCTGATGAAACCATTAAAAGGTGCCTAATTGCATCGTGTCCATTCAGAGTTTTTTTAATATTATCAGCTTCCTTTGGATCTTGTTTTTTGACTTCGCAAATAAGCTCAAAAGGGTCTTTATAGGTTCCTGGCTTCATGGATAAATAAAGTTCCGTTCTATTGCAGGTTCCTATTAAAACACCCCCTAGTACATCATCATCTTTTCTAAGACGGTCATAGAGCATGCTCGCCTCAGAAGAAGTAAAACTAAAAAGTTCTCTTTCATCAATACTTGCCGCATTGTGATCGACATAACTCATTATTATATTCAAAATTTACACTTCCAATCTTTTATAGCTATAGAGCAAGTCATCCCGTTCTTGCTCCTTTTTCTCATTAATATTTCTCCATTTTCACTGAACAAAACAGCAGCTCTCTCGCACACACTGTCTACCCCGGTAATTGATTTTACAAATTCCGATGAAGTGAAGGTCCCATCAAGAGCATTTAGTTCTTCCTTTGTAGCAGTTTCAAAGGGAATATTATATTTATTAGAAAAGTCAATTATGCATTTTTCATCTTTTTTAAGGTCTATAGAACCAATATTCAAAACTGATTTTAAAGATATCCCATTTTCAGATAAAACCTCGAAGATAAAATCTTCAAATTCATTAGAATCTGTATTTCTCCTGCATCCAACACCAAGACTAACTATTTTCGGCACCGCATTTAATGTGGTTGTAAAGGGCTGATTATTGGTATATACGCTAACTGCTATTCCCTTGTCACTTATCCCATTTTCAGCCTTTATGTCGCCTGCCCTTTCAAGGGATTCTCTTGCTATAAAATCCAGTTCCTTGGGCAGTTTTCCTTCAATTTCATAGTCGGAAATAAGTCCAACTCTCTCGCCCTTTAGTATTGCGCCAGAAATATATCTAATTTTGGAAATATCTTCTATAACACATCCTGATTTCTGTGTCCAAAGGTCAATAGCGAACTTTTGGTTTATATCTGTTGCTGTTGTCAAAACTGGAATGGCTCCAATTGCTAAAGAAATACCCTTAGCTAGTTCATTAGCTCCACCAAGATGCCCCGAAACAAGAGGGATTACATATCTCCCTAGTTCGTCTAAAGATATCACTGCAGGGTCTACATCCTTTGATCTAAGGTGAGGCGCTATATATCTTACAGCTATTCCTGTTGCACCAATAAAGATAAAGCCGTCGTATGCGTTGAAATTCTCTACGATAAAGTTCTTCTTATTTTCACCTTCCCCAGGCTCTGAAATCTCATATGTAGACAGATCTATCTTCCTTGATAATTCTGCTGCCAAGGCTCTGCCTTTATCTGTAAAAGCTAAAATGCAGATTTTCTTCATCTAACTCTCCTACAATTACAATTGTCTACTTCTTAACTTTTCTATTCTTTATTTTTTAAGCTGTCATCACTAGCGTCTCTGAATAGATGGGTGAAGCCTGGATGATATAGTAAGGACCTGTCATACTGACTGCCAAGGAAGTCACCCACACATATTAAAGCCATCTTATTAATGCCTTCTTTCTTTGCTTCTACCGCAATGTCCTTGACCGTAGTTCTAATAACCTTCTGATCTGGCCATGTTGCTTTGTATACGATGGCCGCAGGAGTTTCCGGCTTATAGCCACCTGCTATTAGTCTTCTTGAAAGCTCCTCAAGCATTGTTGAAGTCAGAAATATTATCATTGTAGCATTGTGAGATGCTAGAGATTCAATTTCTTCTTTCTCCGGTACAGGAGTTCTGCCTGCCATACGGGTCAAAATAACTGTTTGACTAACATTTGGTAATGTGTACTCTGTTTTAAGAGCAGATGCTGCTCCGATAAAAGAACTAACTCCCGGCACATATTCATAGGCCATGCCTTTTGAGTCTAGAATGTCCATTTGCTCTCTTATAGCTCCATAGATACACGGATCACCGGTGTGAAGACGGACAACTATTTTGTTGTCACCATCGTCAGACTCCATTACTTCAATAACCTCTTCTAGAGTCATTTTAGCACTGTCGTGGATATTGCAGTCTTCTTTTGCATACTTTAGAAGTCCCGGGTTTACCAAGGACCCTGCATAAATTATAGTATCAGCTTTTTTTAACAGCTCAACTCCTCTTATGGTGATAAGATCCTCAGCCCCCGGACCTGCTCCTACTATATATATCATTTATTTTCCTGCCTTTCCTTTGAGTGGAGTACTACCAATGAAAAATATGAGCTTGGCTCTTCCAGCTCCCCCATATTTTTGTAGATTTTTTCTCCTTCCATAGTTGCCTTTTCCACCATCATTGCACCATCTTTAGCCAGTCTTTCTTTAACATCCATTATAGTTTTGCCGGACTTCATGAGTACCTTTGTGCCTTTGTAGCCTTCTATTTCATCCAGATTAGTGAATGTAGCAGGTATTACATGAAGCATTTCGTCTTTTTCACATAGACTCACGTTAAGTCTTGCTGCTGCAGCACAAAAAGAGGTGATGCCGGGAACTATTTCCGTAGGATAACCTCTCTTATCTAAAATCCTATGAACATACATTACCGTGCTGTACACAGTAGGGTCTCCAAGGGTCAAAAAGGCAACGTCTTTACCTTCATCCAGTAGGTTTGCTATAACATCAGCTGAATCATTGTGAAAAACTTCAATTTTACTCCAGTCCTCAGTGGCCCATTTTTTTGACATAGGCATGTGACAAGAAACAACTTCCTTGTCCTTCACATATTCCTGTGCAATTTTCATAGCAGTGTTTGTCTTCCCACCACTTGTTGGAATAACAATTATATCTGCTCTTTCTATTGTTTTAATAGCCTTTACAGTCATCAGTTCCGGATCACCGGGTCCAACCCCCACGGCAAAAAACCTTCCATTATTCATTAATCATCTTTCTCCATCTTCTCTTAAGAGCTGTAGCATTTCCCTCGCACCGGGGCTCTCCATGATATGCGTTTTATCGGTTGTGAACATGACAAATTCAATATTGGTTTTTTCCTTGAGCCTAAAGTCCAGATGATACTTCACTCTTTCTTGCAATTTTTCTTTTAATTTTTCATAATACGGTTCATCCTTGACATAATCCAAAGCCTGATCTGTCGTCACACAGCCAAGTATTTTTTTGATTTTTTCTGAATTAGCTCCAAGAAGTGCCGCATATGTACTTATTATTTCCATTCGGCAATCTGCATAAGATGAATGTGTATTCATTATGCCGCCAGCAACTTTTATAAGTTTTCCTGTATGTCCAACTAGGAGAACATTTTTAAACCCTTTGTATTTGATATAATCCAGAGTATCTCCCAAAAAATTGCTAATCTTGACTGCTTTGTCTATATCTATACCCAGATTTTCTCTACAATAATCTTGGCCGTAGTTTCCCGGTGCAATTATTATAAAGTCCGGATTGTCCACAAATTTTCTATCAAGTTCAATCTTAATTGTATCAATAAGGGCTTTTTCGCTCATTGGCCACACAATTCCCGTCGTTCCTAGAATTGAAATTCCGCCAACGATCCCGAGACGTGGATTATAGGTTTGCTTTGCTAACTCTTCTCCTTTAGGTACGCTTATTTCAACAAAAAAGCCCCCTTCGTAATCTAGGCTTCGAGCAAGTTCTTCCAGGTTACTTTTAATCATGCGCCTCGGGACTGGATTTATTGCCGGTTCTCCTTTAGCACATCTCATCCCTTCTGTTGTAATAACTCCTACTCCTTTTCCGCCTCTGATTTCAATTCCTTTATCAGCAAGAGTAACCTTAGCATTAATTTCAGCTCCGTGAGTTACGTCAGGATCATCTCCGCCATCCTTTATAACTACACATGTAACAGAATCATCCGAGATAAAACTATCTGCTATTTCTAAAATGGCTTCTTCACCTTGAGGAAGAACTACCTTTGCTTGAGTGATTTTCTCTCCTGTTAAAAGAATTCTGGCTGCTGCAGTGGCTGCAGTTGTTGCCGTAGTCCCTGTAGTGTAACCTAGTCTTAATTTTTCACCATTTTGCACGATGAATTTTTCCATCTAAACAATCTCACCTTCCAGACTGAAAGTCTTTGCTTCAACAATTTTCACATCAATTAGTTTGCCAATTAAACTTTCCCTTTCACCGCCTTTATTAAGTGGAATATTAACAAGTTTAAACCCGTCAGTTCTACCTGATAATGCAGCGTCACTTGTTTTGCTATAACTATCAACTAATACCTTACAAATCCTATCCTTATATAAATCATTTTTTTCTGCACTTATTCTATTGATAGCCTCAACGAGTCTATTAAATCTCTCGTGTTTAACTTCTTCACTCACTTGATTGGTAAACTTCTCTGCGGGGGTATCTTTTCTGATTGAATAAATAAAAGTAAAGGCTGAATCATATCTTACCTTTTTTACAAGATCTAATGTCGCCTGAAAATCTTCTTCAGTCTCTCCTGGAAATCCTACTATTATGTCAGTTGAAATTGTAATGTCAGGTACTTCTTTTCTTAGTTTCTCAATAAGAACCATATAATCAGATGCCTTATATCTTCTATTCATCTTATTTAGAACATCATCACTTCCAGATTGAACAGGAAGATGAACATATTTAGATAGTTTATCTAACTTTCCATAGGCCTTAATTAATTCATCAGACATATCCTTAGGATGGGATGTCATAAATCTTATTCTCTCCAAGCCTTGGATATCATTTATTGCCTCTAGAAGTTTGGGGAAACTCCATGCGTTGCCTTCTTCATCCACTCCCTTATATGAATTAACATTTTGTCCAAGAAGCATTACCTCAACAACGCCATCAGAAACTAATTTTTCAATCTCAGAAATTATGTGCTCAGGGTCTCTACTCCTTTCTCGACCTCTTGTATAGGGAACTATGCAGTAGGTACAAAAGTTATTACATCCATACATTATATTTACAAGTGCTTTGTGTTTAAAAAGCCTTTGAGAAGGAAGATTTTCAATCATTTCTTTAGCCTCCGGCAAAACCTCCATTTGCATTGCTTTTTCCCCAATTAGATTGTCAAGCAAAGTAGGCAGAGTATGGATATTATGAGTACCTACAATTACATCTACCCACGGATAACTCGATTTTAATTTGTCTATAATGTGTTGCTGCTGCATCATGCAACCACATACACATGTTACAAAGGCCGGATTCTTCTCTTTAAGCTTTTTAAGTTGACCTAATGTGCCAAAAAATCTCTTATCTGCATTTTCTCGCACGCTACATGTATTAAGAATAGCAACATCCGCATATTCTCTTTCATCAATGCTTTCATATCCTCTTTCTTTCAAAAGTCCCATGACAATTTCAGAATCATGTTCATTCATCTGACAACCAAAAGTTGTAATAGATACTTTAGGATGCCTTTTGTTTTTTTTATAAAATTCCTCAAAAAAAATATTACTCATTCTTATTATCTCTACCCATTAATATGTCCACAGCATCAATAGCTGTAAATTGACCTTTTATAACACCATATATAGCTTCAGTGATTGGCATTTCGACATTTGAAGATTTTGCCAGCAAATAGGCTGCCTCCGTTGTAGTAATGCTTTCAACCACCATTCCAATCTCATTTGTTGCTTCTTCCACACTTTTGCCTTCTCCCAGAAGAATTCCGCATTTTCTATTTCTAGAATGAAGACTGTCACAGGTTACAATCAAATCTCCTAAACCTGTAAGACCGGAAAAAGTTTCTGATTTAGCACCCAATCTAAGACCTAATCTTGTAATCTCTACAAGACCTCTTGTAATAAGAGCAGCCCTTGCGTTATCTCCAAATCCAATGCCATCAGAAATTCCTGCACCCAAAGCGATTATATTCTTTAAAGCACCTCCCAGCTCCACACCTGTTAAGTCTTCGTTGGTATAAATCCTAAGTCTATCTGTCATCAAAGCATTCTGAATAAATATTGATGTGTTCATGTCTTTTGATGCAACCGCTAAAGTCGTAGGTTTAAATCTTCCAACTTCTTCTGCGTGAGAAGGTCCGGATATAATTGCAAACTTTGTTCCAGGATATACTTCTTCTGCCACTGCGGACAGCAACATATTAGTTCCAATTTCTATCCCCTTTGCAACGTTAACTACGATTGGCATAGACTCTTTGCTTCTAAAATAAGATGATACTTCCTTATATGAAGCTCTGAAAGACTGGGTCGGAACAGCCATAATCAATATTTCAGCCTCATCTATAACTTCACCCACTGTCTCAGGAATCCTTACATTATCAACTAAGACTACCCCTGGAAGATATCTCTTATTTTCTCTTGTAGCCCTTAAATTTATTCTCTGTTCTTTACCTCTGGCATAAAGATTAATTTCATGACCTTTACAGGCAAAAGTTTGAGAAAGAGCCGTTCCAAAGCTGCCTGCTCCAATAACTCCTATTTTCATAATCTATTCTCCTGACCTTGTAACAATCTCTTTATATTGCTTCTATGCATAAATACAACCAAAATCGCAGCTCCAATTACATATGGTATAAATTTAGGTTCCAAAAAAATTGCCCAAATAGGTGCTGATAGCGCTGCAAGAATTGAACCTAATGATACAATCCTTGTAAAAAAAACTGTGAGAACTACCACACTAAGGCAACCAAAAGCTATCATTGGATTAACTCCAATAATGGCTCCAAATGCAACAGCTACACCTTTTCCTCCCTTAAATTTGAACCAAATAGGGAAAATATGTCCTATTACAACAAAGACACATGCCAAGTATTGAGCTGTAGCTCCACCCATCGAATTTGCAATATATACCGCTAATACTCCTTTGCCAATATCTACAGCTAGTGTGATCAATGCCGCTTTCTTACCTAAAACTCTCAGGGTATTGGTAGCGCCAGCATTTCCGCTGCCTTCTTTCTTAATATCGACGCCAGAAAGTTTACCAATAACAATAGATGGTGAAATACTTCCAAGAAGATAAGCTATGATGCAGGATAATGCTGTCATCATTGTTCTTTTTCTCCTTTTTCTCTAAATACAAATTTAATTGATGTACCTTCAAATCCATAATTTTCTCTAATTTGATTTTCCAAATATCTTGAATAAGAGAAGTGCATAAGTTCCCTTTTATTAACCTGGAAAGAAAACAGTGGTGGTTTAACCCCAACTTGAGTTACATAATAAATTTTAAGCCTTTTACCTTTATCAGATGGTGGCTGTTTCATCATGGTAGCCTCTATAATCAGACTATTAAGCTGACCTGTTGGAATTCTCATTGTTCTTTTCTCTGCTACAGTTTTTACAGTTTCCATAACTGTATGGAGCCTCTGTTTTTCTAAAACAGATATAAAAATTATAGGCGCATATGACATGAAAATCAGTTCATTTTGAATCTGTTTTCTGAATTTGCTCATAGTATTTGTCTCTTTTTCTATAAGATCCCATTTATTTACTACTACGACAATTCCTTTTCCAGCCTCATGGGCAACACCTGCTATTTTCTTGTCCTGTTCAGTTACTCCTTCTGCTGCATCTATCATTAGTACGCAGACATCTGATCTTTCAATAGCAGCAACTGCACGTATTACACTATACTTTTCAACAAATTCATTAATTCTACTTTGTCGTCTGATACCCGCTGTATCAATTAGTGTATACTCTTCTCCACCCCATGTGAAAGGTGTATCGATTGAATCTCTTGTCGTACCTGCAATGTTAGAGACTATTACCCTATCTTCCTTAAGAAGGGCATTAATCAAAGATGATTTGCCCACATTCGGTTTTCCTATAATTGCAACGGAAGTCTTATCCTCTTCATCTATACCTGCACTTGCTGGAAATTTCTCTACAATCAAATCTAATACATCACCTAAATTAAGCATATTAGCTGAAGAAATTGGAATTGGTTCACCCATACCAAGCTCATAAAAGTCGTAAAAATTGTCAGGTAAATTTTTCGGAGAGTCTATTTTGTTAACAAGCAAAATAACATCCTTTCCTGTCCTTCTAAGCATGTTTGCAACTTCAATATCTGCTGTAGTTGCTCCAGCTTTTCCGTCTACCATGAAAAGAATAACATCTGCCATATCCATTGCAGTCTGTGCCTGTTCTCTCATTTGAGCTAAAATTACATCATCGGTTGAAGGCTCAATTCCACCTGTGTCAATTACAGCAAAATCCACACCATTCCAGTTGGTCTCTCCATATATTCTATCTCTGGTTACTCCAGGTGTATCTTCAACTATCGCAACCCTTTTACCCATTAGAGAGTTAAAAAAAGTCGATTTTCCTACGTTGGGTCTTCCAACTACTGCCACTACTGGTTTACTCACCTGAAACCTCCTTTGCAAATGCCTTGCTATCAAAAACCTGTAAGTCTTCTCGTCTTTCACCAACACCTATGAATTTAATAGGCATGTCGTATTCATCAGCAATAGTTACTGCAATTCCGCCTTTAGCTGTTCCATCCATCTTAGTCAAAATAATTCCTGTAATATCTGTGACCTGCTTAAATTCTTCAACTTGAGAAATAGCATTTTTGCCTGTGGTTGCATCTAGAACCAGTATGGTCTCTTTAACTGCTTCTGGATATTCTCTATCAATTATTTTGTTCATTTTCTCAAGTTCAGCCATAAGATTCTTCTTGTTTTGAAGTCTTCCAGCTGTATCACAAATTAAAACATCTGTTCCCCTAGCTTTTGCAGCTTGGACACTGTCATATATAACTGCAGCTGGGTCCGCTCCCTCACCATGTAAAATAGTCTTGATTCCCAGATTATTTCCCCAATGTTCAAGTTGTGCTGATGCAGCGGCCCTGAATGTATCAGCTGCTCCCAATAAAACTGATTTTCCTTCTTTTTGGAATCTGTAGGCAAGCTTAGCGATTGTTGTCGTTTTACCTCCGCCATTTATTCCAACAACCAATATAATTTGTGGGTATTCATCAGGTAAGTTATGTCTCTGACCCTTATCAACAATTCTAGCTATTATATCTGCCAAAGTTTTTTTAACATCTGATGGTTTAGATAACCTACCTAATCTGACTTCCTTTCTCAAATTCTCCATGATTTTCATAGTAGTATCCATTCCCATATCACTTGTAATCAGAATTTCTTCTAACTCATCAAGCAGATCTTCATCTATTTCAGGTCTTAACAAAATAGCATCAGTAATTCTTTGACCCATTTTACCGAAAAAACCTTTTTTTTCTCCAAATAATGCCATATACTCTCCTTTCAAGAATTATAGCTCTACCTTATCTCCTAGCTTCAAAGATAATAATTTTGAAACTCCCTGCTCTGCCATAGTCACACCGTATAATACATCCGCATGTTCCATAGTTGCTTTCTGATGTGTTACCAAAACAAATTGAATATTATCAAATTTTCTAAGATATTCAGAAAATCTATCGATATTATTATCATCTAATGCAGCTTCGACCTCATCCAGTATACAAAATGGAGTAGGTTTAGCTTTAAGAACTGCAAACATTAAAGCAATTGCTGTCATAGTCTTTTCTCCTCCAGACATCAAATTAATGTTCTGAAGTTTCTTGCCCGGTGGTTGAGCAACTATCTCAATACCTGAATTCAGCGGGTCATTCTCATCTTCCATTGTAAGTTGTGCATATCCTCCACCAAACAGTTCAGTAAATATTTCTTCAAAATTAGTAACTATATTGTTGAAACTTTCCTTAAATTTTCTCTGTATGGTGGTGCTCATTTCTGTAATTATAGATTTAAGCTCATTCATGCCATCTAAAATATCTTCTCTTTGAGCTTTTAAGAATTCGTATCTTTTGCTCACTTCATCATATTCCTTGATAGCTCCTACATTTACATCTCCAAGCTCTCGTAGTCTTTTTCTTGCATCCCTACCGATTTTTATTCCTGTAGCCATGATAAAATCAGGATCTCTCAGTTCAGCTGCCTGTGCATGTGAAAATTCAAACTCCTCCCATAGCCTATTTATTAAATTTTCTTGTTGAGTTTGATTTTTCGTAAATTTAATTTCTTCCTGATATTTCTGCCTTTGTAAACTCTCCACCGACTGTCTTAAATCAGCAATTTCCTTGTTAACTAAAATTATTCCATTCCTAACTGACTCTTTCTCTGTGGACAATTGCAAAATTGTATTCTCAAGATACAATTTTTCCTCGTTAAGAGAATAAGTGTCCTCATCTTGGTTAATATTGCCTTCTTCCAAATCAGTTTTTTCGATCAAAATAGCATCAAGCCTTGTTTTTCTTGCACCAAAAGTTCTTTTCATCTGTTCAAGTTGATCTTTAATTTTAGCCGAAATAGATTCAGAAGCTTCAATTTTTGTTTTAATTGAATTATTATCAATCGTTAGTTTTGTCTTCTCCTCTGATAACTGATTAATCTTTTCTGTAATCACTGAAAGTTGATCTGCAAATTTTTCAAGCTCTTCTTCCATTGATTGCAGCATGTATTTCTGATTTTTAGCGTTAGATTCCAATTCATTTAACATTTGAGATGAACTTGACTTGTCCTCCTGAATATTTAATAATTGCTGTTCTAGTTTGGTCCTCTTATCCGTAATCAATTCAGAAGATTTCTCAATCATGTTAATTTTCACACTTATCGAAGATTCTTCTAGTATAAGTTTATTCAACTTATCGGTTAACTCTCTTATAGCATTTTCAGCATCATCAAATTGAATTTTTATCTGTTTCCCTTTTATTCTTCCATTATTTATATCTTCATTTAAAAGTCTAATTTCATTGTCAAGTTTATTGATTTCTCCACGTCGTGATAAAAGGTTTGCGCTTTGATTTTTATATCTTCCACCTGTAATGGCTCCACTGGAATTTATCACTTCTCCACTTCTTGTGACTAACCGCATTCCATTTCTTAAACGCCTGGACAACCGCAAGGCACCATCTAATGTTTCAACCAGTACTACTCTTCCGAGTAAATAGTTAAATATATTTCTATATTCTTCCGAACATGCTATTTGGTCTGAGGCGAGGCCTATATACTCCCTATCTGATTGAATTTGAAAATCGACAGATACACTAGTGCCTTGAACGGTTTCAATAGGTAAAAAAGTTAGCCTGCCTCTATTATTTTGTTTTAAAACCGATATAGCTTTCTTGGCATGCTCATCCTTATCGCAAATTATGTTTTGCATTGCTCCTCCAAGAGCAGTTTCTATAGCAGTTTCAAGGCCTTCAGGAACTCTCATTGATTCTCCAACTACACCTCTTATACCTGGAAGTTGAGACTTCATTATGTATTTTACTCCATAATTATAGCCTTCATAGTTTGCTTCCATTTCCTCAATTGTTTTTTTTCTCGAAGAGAGCTGACTAATATCAATATGAAATTTATTTATTTCATCATTTATTATTGATAATTCATTTTCAAACTTGGATATTAATATTTTTTTATTCTCAATATCATTTGCAATCAAGTCTTTTTCTCTTATTAACTCCTGTTTGCGATTTTTATTTTCAGTCAACTCTTTATTTATAGTTTCACATTGCTCTTTTGAATTATCAAGCTCAACATTTATCTCATTAAATCTCGCTTCTAAAGTACTTCCCATACTTTCCATAGCTGAGGATTCATTTTCGCTTTTAGAAATTTCTCTTGTTATCCTTAATATTTCATCTTTCTTATTATTAATCTCTGCATTTAGACGAACCTCTTCATCTTTAAACTTGTTGTATTCAGCAATCTTGTTATCAAGAGAATGTTTTTGGGCTTCTAGAGATTGAAGATATAATTGAAGTTGAGCATCATTTGTTCTAAAATTATTTTCTTCAGCATCAATCCTTTCTTCTATATTTTCAATTTCCTCTGAAAGCCTTTTCTCCTCCTCTGCAATAGACTCCAATCTATGAGCTCTCATCTTTTTTGAATTTTCTGCATTATTAAGTTTTTGCACTACTTCTAAAAGCTTGCGGCTTGACTCTTCATTTCTTAAATCAATTTCGTTAAGATTACATTCTAACGATTCAAAACTTTTCTCAGCCTCCTCACGTTTTGAATTTCCAACATTGATTTCATTTTCTAAATGAAAAATATCTTCCTCAAGCAATTCAGTTTTTTCCTTAATGGTATCTAGGCTACGTAGAATAACATTCACTTCGCTACTTTGGTATTTTTCTTTAAGCTCTAAATATTCTTTAGCCTTATCACTATCACTTTTAAGACTATCTATCCTAGATTCGATTTCAGAAATTATATCATTTGCACGCAAAAGATTAGCATTGGTAGATTCTAATCTTCTTTCCGCCTCTGCTTTTCTGCTCTTGTATGCAACAACACCTGCGGCTTCTTCAAAAATCTCTCGTCTGCTCTCCGGCTTATTACTTACAATTTCTGATATCTTACCTTGCCCAATAATTGAGTATCCATCAACCCCTATTCCTGTATCCATTATAAGGTTTCTGATATCTCTAAGTCTGCAAGGAACATTGTTAATTAAATATTCACTTTCACCTGAGCGGAACATCCTTCTTGTAATAGATACCTCCGAATAGTCAATATCAAGGATTCCCTTCGCATTATCTATAACAAGAGTTACCTCAGCCATTCCTCTGTTTTTTCGTGAAGCTGAGCCTGCAAATATGACCTCTTCCATCTTTCCGCCTCTTAAAGTTTTGGGACTTTGCTCACCTAAAACCCATCTAAGTGCGTCACTTATATTGCTTTTGCCGCTTCCGTTAGGACCTACAACACAGGTTACCCCTTCATGAAACTCTATCACAACAGGATCTGCAAAAGATTTAAATCCATGCATTTCAAGCCTTTTAAAATACATATTTTATATTCCCTTCTCTATAGCGTTAAGAGCAGCTTCCTGCTCTGCTATTTTTTTTGATTTTCCGCTTCCGATTCCAAGCTCTTTTCCATCACAAAATACTCTTACATAAAACATCTTCATGTGAGGAGGTCCCTCCTCCTTATAGGTCTCATAACTTATATTGACATTTCCATGTTTCTGTAATTTTTCTTGCAAAGCACTCTTGTAGTCGTGATATAATTGCCCCTTTATAGCCTGTTGAACCGTGGAATCAAACAAATTACTAACCCACTTATATGCAGTCTCATAGTTACTATCAATATAAATAGCCCCTATAAGTGCTTCCATAGCATCGGCTAACATGGATTGTTTTGTACGACCTCCAGATAGCTCTTCACCATGTCCCAGTATTAAATTATGACCTAAACCAATAGATTCAGCTATCTTTGCCAGAGATTTTTCACATACTATAGATGCTCTTTTCTTTGATAGATTACCTTCCTTTTCATCGGGCATGCTTCGATATAAAACATCCCCGATAACAAGGTCTAAAAGTGCATCTCCTAAAAATTCTAGACGTTCATTATCTTTAACCTTTTTACCATCAACATATTTTTTATTTTCTCGTCTAAAAGAACTATGGGTTAGAGCTTGTTTTAAAAGATATTTGTCCTTAAAAACGTATCCTTTAACCTCAAACCCTGAACCCATCATAGAACTATTTTTTTTATTTATACTAGCTTTTACCATGGCATTCCTCGTCAACTTTAGAAATTTCAACAATTTTGTTAGATATATCGGAAATTTTTTCTACTACATTTTCATTAACATATGGTATTGATTTCATAATTGTCCTCATTACTGCATATCCATCAGATGAACCATGCATTTTTAGTAATGCTTTGTTGAGACCTAATATAGGTGCACCTCCATATTCCTTATAGTCAACCTCTTCTTTAAGGCTAAGTAGTTTGCTTTTAAGCATAGCAGCACCAAGTTTGGCTACACCAGTTGAAGTAAACCGATACTTTAATTCTCGCATCAAGGTTAAAGCAAGGCCTTCAGATAGCTTAAGCACAATATTGCCAGTGAATCCATCAGCTACTATTACATCTGCTAACCCTAAAGGAATATCTCTAGCTTCCAAATTCCCCATAAAATTCAAATCGGTCTTGCTAATTAGTTTATACGCTTCCTTGGTTAAGGTATTGCCTTTACCAGCTTCAACTCCATTATTAACCAATCCGATGACCGGATTCTTCTTTCCAATAACCTCTTCCATATAGATAGAGCCCATAATCGCAAATTGCAACAAATGATGCGCTTTGCATTCCACATTAGCGCCTGCATCCAAAAGCAAGGATGGTTCTTTTCCTAAAATGGGATAAACTGTAGCCAATGCAGGGCGTTCTATACCGTCAATACAACCTATAATAAGGTGACCTCCGGCAAGCAAAGCTCCTGTGCTACCTGCTGATATAAGCACATCTCCTTCCCCTTGATTAAGCATATTAATGCCTTTTACTATAGAAGAGTCTTTTTTCCTTCTTATAGCCCTTACAGGGGATTCATCATTTTCAATCTTTTCTGTAGCATTCAATACAGAAATTTGCTCACCTTTATAGCCATATTTAGAAATAATTTTATTTATTTTTTCTTCATCACCAATTATACACATATTTTCTTTTGTATATTTGGTAGCCATAATTGCTCCTTCAACAATGACTTCAGGGGCATTATCTCCACCCATGCCATCAATCAATATTTTCATTTTGGACCTCCAAATAAAAGTGTCACTACTTTTCAGATAATTCTCTTATCTTAGCGTCAATTTTCTTTGCAATTTCTATGAAATCTTCTTCCATATACCCTCTAGTAGTCATGGGAGCTGTACCAATCCTTACACCACTGGTTTCTCTTGGACTCTTCTGATCATTTGGTATCATATTTTTGTTCAATGTAATACCGATTTTATCCAGTTCGTCCTGCAGTGTTCTTCCGGAAAAACTAAATTCAGACAAATCCATCATAAAGAGATGATTATCTGTACCGCCTGTGACTATTTTGTATCCCATATCTATGAACGCCTGACAAAAAGCTTTTGAGTTCTTAATTACCTGGTGAATATATTTTTTATATTCTTCTGTTAAAGCCTCTTCTGCACAAACAGCCTTTCCTGCAATAATATGCTCAAGCGGCCCTCCTTGAGCATAAGGAAACACAGCACTGTCTACTTTCTTTGCAAGTTCCGGCTTTGCAAAAATCAGCCCCCCTCTAGGCCCTCTTAATGTTTTATGTGTTGTTGTAGTAATCAAGTCAGCAAATCCAAATGGTGTCGGATGACATCCTGCTGCCACAAGTCCAGCTATATGGGCCATATCCACCATAAATAAAGCGCCAACTTCTTTAGCAATTTCAGAGAATGCTTTAAAATCAATCAATCTTGAATAAGCACTTGCTCCTGCAACTATTAGCTTCGGCTTACACTCAATAGCTTTCCTTCTAACATCTTCCATATCAATATAGCCTTTTTCATCAACTGCATAAAAAACCATATTATACAGTTTACCGCTAAAATTAACCTTGGAACCATGTGTCAAATGACCACCATTATCAAGGCTAAACGACAATACCGTATCTCCTGGATTTACAGCTACTTTGTATGCTGAAAAATTAGCTTGAGATCCACTATGAGGTTGAACGTTTACATGATAATCTGTGTCAAAAACTTTTTTCCAAGTAAAGCAGCAATATTCTTCAAGCTGATCTACAAACTCCGTTCCTCCATAGTACCTTCCACGGCTCCCGGTTTCTCTGTCCAGTTCAGGATAGCCTTCTGCGTACTTCCATGATAAACAAGACCCACAAGCCGCTAGTACAGCCTCACTGCAATAATTTTCTGATGCTATAAGTTCAACATTATTCAATTGTCTTTCGTATTCTCTTTCTATTAAATCAGCAACTTTTTTTGATGTCTGTCTAATGAAATTAACATTTTCTCTGTTGTAATTACCATTATCTTTTCCATCTCTTGTGAACATTTTAATCCTCCTTTGTATGCACATTAGCTTCATGACCCAATGCCAATTTTCTCTGTCTAAATCGTTTTCTTTTAGGTTGAATAAACCTTCCTAAAAATTTCATAATTACTGTAACTGCCATAAATCCTGAAGCAATTGCCAATGCTATTATTATAGCTATTTCTCCATTTTCAATAAATTCAGCCTCATTACTATTAATTATACCGTACATAGCATAATAGAGTCTACCTCCGGGAATAAGACATATTGCTCCAACCGTTAAAAAAATAGTAGTTGGTGTTTTTGTTATTCTTGCCATAACTTCCGCAAAAACTGATACAAACACAGCTGCAAGGAAGTTAGCAAAGAAATGATTTTCCCATTGAGAAAAAGCTAGCAAATAAATGTAGTATGTTACCCCTCCCGCAATAGAAGCATAAATTACATGGGGCATTTTAATTTTCATATTTATGGCAAATCCTAAAGAACCTGTAGTAGCAGTTATAATTGGTATCAGAATATCTGTCATATCAACCTCCAAAAATAATCAGTGCCGTTGCAAATCCAGATGCTATTATACCGGCAATTAACACTGAGTTAATAAATCTAATAAGTCCGGATCCCGTATCACCCATAAGCAAATCTCTAATCGAATTAGTCATTGCCACCCCTGGAATCACCAGCATAATTTCACCGATAAGTATTTTATCAATATTATGTCCTATGCCAATCTTCATTAAAAGTATACTGGCAAGTGCTGTAATTAGTGAAACAATATAGTAGTAAACAAACTCATTATCTTCTCTAGTATTCAAATATCTCTCTGTAAACACAATTATGATAGCCCCTATAGAAGCCGCTATTGAATCTACAAAATCTCCTCCAAAGAACATGCAAAATCCGCCACAGACCAATATACCGCCTATATATTTAAAGAACCTTGGCTGGTATTTAGCTGTAACTATCTTATCAAATGCTCTGGATAATTTAAAATAGCTCGGGCTTGTTGATACCGCCTCTCTCGATAAGTTATTTAATTTATCAAGCATAGAGTAATTGGGATTGTATCTAAGTACAGTTCTTATCTGTGTTATAATTTTTCCATCAGGTGCTTCAAAAGTAACTTGCATATTATTTGTTATTATAAAAACATTTATCCTATCGCATCCATACCCTTTGCACATGCGAAAAATACTATCTTCTACACGGCTTACTTCCGCTCCGCAAACGAGCATCTCCTCACCTATATCCAGAATGCACTGTAAAATTCTCTCATAATCCATCTATTCTTCCGCCTTTTTCATAGAAAGTCTCATAATTTCCGGAAAGCAAGTCTTTCGATATTGAGGGCATTGTTTACATTCAAAAAAATTAGGAGCTGTGTTGGGATCAACGGTTTCGAACTCATTTTTTCTAAAAAATTCAGGAGCCCTTGCAACCAAAGCAATACTATCCCCTCCTAAATTTTCAACCTCAGACTTAACTTTATTTAAAAGGATTTTTCCTAATCCAAATTTCCTAAAAGCTGGATCAACTGCAATGCCATCGATTATGAATTCACCCTCTCTTCTAGCTAAAACCGCTGCCGCAAGAAGATGATCCTCCCGATCTACAATTTTGAAGCATTCCACAATATCCGTATCAACTTCTTCATCGCCATCAAATTCCAATTCATTATCAACAAAGAACTTAACTAATCGTTCATATTCATCTGTGCGCATGAGCGTCACCATTGGTCTACATGACACCCTTTTTCACCTCCTCAATTACAACCCTTCTTACCTCACCTATCAGATATAAAGATCCAGCTACTAAAAGTCCGCTGGATTTTTTCGCCCTTATTTCTTTAAAGGCCACTCTAACTGCCTCTTCCGGCGATTTTATTATTCTAATTTGAGTTTCATCAACTCCGTTATACTCAAGTATTTTTTTTATTTGTTCACCTTCTGCCCTTCTGTCTATTTTGGGCTCTGTAACAAAATAGATTTCTCCCAAGGATTTAAGATTCTTTATAATGCCGTCCATATCCTTATCAGCCATCATCCCTAGAAGAACTATTCTCGCTTTGCTATTCCCTGCTTTTTCCAAAGACACTCTAAGGCACCGGGCACTTTCTATATTGTGTGCTCCATCTAATATAACAGAGGGCATTTCTGAAATTATTTCAAGTCTCCCTGGATTAAAAGCCATATTAATTCCCAATAAAATTTTTTCTATATCTAAGGATAGAATTTTCTCTTTCCTTAAATATTCCAGCGCCATAAGAGCGGCAAGAGAATTAGTGATTTGAAAGGATCCACCCATAGAAGTCTCAACATTATATCTTTCGTTTCCTAATCTTATTTCATAAGAAATACCTGTGATGGTTTCTCTGTTAACCTTTATTCTTCCCATAAGATTATATACGTTAAATAATCTGGAATTAAGGTCTTTTGCAATAGCTTCAACTACTTTAAAAGCCTGAAAATTATCAATTGCCGTTATAAGCGGACAATTTTGCTTAACTATTCCTGCTTTTTCCCTTGCTATCTCCTCTATAGTATCTCCTAATCTATCCATATGATCATAAGAGATAGACCCTATGATTGTCATAATAGGTTTATCAATTACGTTAGTAGAATCTCCGCGGCCACCAAGCCCTACTTCAAGAATTACAACATCAGCTTTTTTTTCCTTAAAGTACAAAATTGCAATAGCTGTGATTACTTCAAATTCAGTAGGCGAGTCTAACGCCTTATCTACTATCTTATTAACCGCTTCAAGAACCTTATCTGTGAAGAGTTCCAAATCCTCATCAGATATTTGATGTCCATCTAGTTGAATTCTTTCGTTAAAATTTTCTAAGAATGGTGAAATAAACATTCCCGTTCTATATCCATTATTAATAAGACCACCATAAATGTAGTGACAAATTGAACCTTTACCATTAGTTCCTGCTACATGGATTACTTTTAATTCTTTTTCAGGATTACCAAGTTCATTTAATAGAGTTTTCATTCTGTCCAGACCCAAAACGCTCCCAAATTTATGAAATTCTTTTAGTTTTTCCTTAGCACTTTTCACTGTCATCTACACCTCTATCTTAATTCAAAATCTAAGCCTATATTAATTCAATTACCTAAGTTTTTCTTGAATTAACTCTAATTGAAGGCTTACTTTTTCTAATAATTCCTCATAATTTGCCAACTTTGATTTTTCTTCTTCGATAATATGTTTAGGAGCCTTTGATATGAATCCTTGATTAGAAAGTTTGCCTTTAACTCTAGCCACTTCTCCTTCGAGTTTTTTCTTTTCTTTTGACAATCTTGCTTCCTCTTCTTTATAATCGATCAAATCTGCTAATGGAACAAATAGTTCACCACCGGTAATAGCTTGGGACATTACATCCTTTGGAATATCGTTCTTTGATTCTATAGCAACTACTTTATTTATGTTTCCAATTTCTCTTATATATCTTTCATACAAATTTATATTTACTGCAATTTCATCCGTAACATATAAATCTAATGTTTTTGACGGAGGTGCATCAACCTCAGCTCTAATATTTCTTATAGCTTTAATGATTTCTTGTGTTTTCTCAATTATTTTTTCTTCCTCATTGAAATTCCATTCATCAACTGCTTCTGGCCATGAAGATGCTATCAATTTACTTTCTCCGTTAATTCCTGTTGCTTCTTCGATAGAATGAGGTAAATATCCCCAAATTTCTTCTGTAATAAATGGCATAAATGGATGGAGAAGCTTTAAGAGATTTTTTAATACCATAATTAGGGTAAACCTTACAACCTGCTTATCGTTCTCATCTTCTCCCCAAAGTCTTTTCTTAACCATCTCTATGTACCAGTCACAGTAGTTATTCCATATCAAATCATA
The DNA here is from genome assembly GCA_050908895.1 of Eubacteriales bacterium KG125. Classification (GTDB taxonomy): domain Bacteria; phylum Bacillota; class Clostridia; order Peptostreptococcales; family Anaerovoracaceae; genus S5-A14a. The sequence goes on from CP171222.1 coordinate 1,367,024, forward strand.
TACTTTCTGTCCTGCTAGAGCAATTTCATAGTTTTCAAGATTAATGGTTATTTCTTTAACTGCCTGATTAAGCTTTGATAAAATCCACTTATCTTCGGATTTCAATGCAATATTTGAGAAATTCTTAGTATCCCCGCAAGCACAGCCACAGCATTCAGCACAGCATTTTGCCATAGGAAGGAGTTTATCATCTTCGTCTGTAATATTCATGATTACAAATCGAGATGCATTCCATAACTTGTTTGCAAAGTTACGTGCTGATTCCAACTTTTCTGTTTGAAATCGCATATCATTTCCCGGCGTGGTTCCTGTCGAAAGCATGAATCTGAGAGCATCTGCACCATACTGGTCTATAATCTCAAGTGGGTCTATTCCATTGCCTAATGACTTACTCATTTTTTGGCCTTTGCTATCTCTTACAAGCCCATGAATATAAACATCCTTGAAAGGAACTTCTCCCATAACTTCTATAGATGAAAAAACCATTCTTACTACCCAGAAGAATATAATGTCATAGGCTGTTACAAGAACATTTGTCGGATAGAAATAATTAAGATCCTCTGAGTTTTCCGGCCACCCTAAGGTGGAGAAAGGCCAAAGGGCTGATGAGAACCATGTATCCAGAACGTCCTCATCCTGCTTTAAATTTTTGCTATTACATTTAGTACATTTATCAGGTTCTTCCATGGCTACAATTATTTCGCCGCAGTCCTGACAGTACCATGCTGGAATTCTGTGTCCCCACCACAGCTGCCTTGAAATACACCAATCACGAATATCTTCCAGCCAATGTAAATAAATTTTTTCAAATCTTTCAGGTACATGGGTTAATGTTCCATTTTTTGCAGCTTCAATAGCTGGCTTTGCTAATTCTTCCATCTTTACAAACCACTGGTCTGAAAGCATTGGCTCAATTACTGTGCCACATCTATAGCAAGTACCCACTGGAATATCCATGTCTTCAGTTTTAACAAGGAATCCTGCATCATCAAGATCTTTAACCCATTTTTTTCTGCATTCAAATCTATCCATGCCATGATATTTACCTGCATATTCATTCATGGTTCCATCAAGGTTTATACATGAAATCACCTCTAGATTGTGTCTCTGTCCTACCTCAAAGTCATTAGGGTCATGAGCTGGTGTGATTTTAACTGCTCCTGTTCCCTTTTCTGGATCTGGATATGGATCTGCTATAATTGGAATTTCTCTACCAACAATCGGTAAGATTACCATCTGTCCTATCATATCCTTATATTTTTCGTCCTTTGGATTTACTGCAATTGCAATGTCCCCAAACATAGTCTCGGGTCTTGAGGTCGCAACTATAATATCCTTTCCACCTTCACATGCTGCAGGATATCGGAAGTACCAATATAACCCCTTTTTATCTTCGTGTTCTACTTCCGCATCAGAAAGAGAAGTGCCACAATCAGGACACCAGTTTATAAGTCTATTACCTCTGTAGATATATCCTTTCTTATACAGATCCATAAAGTGTTTTCTTACCGCATTAGAGCAGCCTTCGTCCATTGTAAATCTTTCTCTACTCCAGTCACAAGAATCTCCTAAACGTCTACATTGTTGAGTTATTCTTCCACCATACTCCTCTTTCCACTTCCACGCTCTCTTTAGAAATTCTTCTCTTCCAAGTTGGTCTTTAGTCAACCCTTCCTCTTCTTTTACTTTTTCTACAACTTTAACTTCAGTTGCAATACTGGCATGGTCACTTCCTGGAAGCCATAGAGCAGAAAAGCCTTGAAGTCTTTTCCATCTAATCAAAACATCCTGAAGAGTATGGTCTAGGGCATGTCCCATGTGTAATTGTCCAGTTATATTTGGAGGAGGCATAACAATGGTATAAGGAATCTTTTCTTTATCAACTTCAGCTGTAAATAGTCCCTTTTCTTCCCACTCTTGATATATCCTCTGTTCAAATTCTTTAGGATTATAATTCTTAGCAAGGTTCTTGCTCATATGTATAAATACCTCCTTAATGTATTACAAGCTTATCTGAAAAATTTTATAATATTTTACCTTAAAGGTCAAGTAAATGCCTTGAGAATTGAGGCATTTTATAGTATCATTTATTTTATGAAAAAGAAAAAAATTATAGATTAATGTCTATTTTCACGGTAATATTGTTATTTTTAATATGTTCTCTTACCATTGCCTTGAAATCCGGAGTTTTTCAACACAAAACTGAAAAATCCTGTCATTCCAAAATACATGAGGTCATGGGTGTCGCCATGCTAAAATACAATTTGCTTACATCTGAAAAGATTCTCCAAGGTAGTGTTTTTACTGGTAAAGATAAAAAATCTATTGAAAACTTAAGACAGTCAGCAAAGGACATAGTTGTTATTGGAGATTCTATTACTGAAGGTTTTATTGCTTACGGACCTCTAAACGAGGACACCGTATACAGCAAGATAGGAGCTTCTTTGATTAACTCTGAAGATTTATTCGAATCAGCTGCTTCAAAGCATCCGAAAAAAGCCTTCTTTGCTTTTGGTATGAATGATATGGGAAATTTCAACGGAGACTCCCAAGCCTATTATGATAGATACTTATCTCAAATTAAGCTTTTCAAAAAAATTTCCCCCAATACATCTATATCTCTTATAAAAATAGTTCCTCCAACCCAAGAGGCACTTTCTAGCAACAAAATTTTAAATAATTATTCAAGTTTTAATGATGAGATAGATAAAATTGCACAAACTAAAAAAGTATCTGTTGTTGAGGTCTCGCCTTTAATTAAGAACTATCCATATATTCATGAAAGTGACGGAATACATCTAAAGCCTGTCTTTTATCCTCTGCTACTTGATCACATGGGAATTATCGAATTAGATAAATAAGAGTATTTAGAACTCGTATATAGTCGGGTTCTTTTTTTATCCTCTCATTAAAGGCATTAGCTAACAAAACTTCATCTGTAACGACATAATCAACACTACTTGTAATTGACTTACCAAGAGCGGCTGCAGAGTTACAGGTCCAAACAGCTACAGATTTATCCCTACTTCTCAATCTTTCGATATTTGAAGGTGATGCCACTTCTATTTCAAGGGCTACCCCATCAACATTCAAATTTTCTATTCCTCCTAAAGCAAAAAAGCATAGATACATAGTGTTTGCGTCCTTATGTTTTCTTTCCATATAGTCTATTTCTTTATAATCTAAACTTATAAATGTACACTCATTTAACATATCTTTTGATTTTACTATTTGATATAAATCATCTGCCATTTTTCTATCAGCTGTTTTTCCCTTGAGTTCAATATATAAGTGAATTTTTCCTTTAGCTGCATCTAACATCTCTTCAATCGTGGCAATTTTTGAAGTAAATCCATTAGCTTTAGATATATTCATGCTTTTAACTTGGTCTAAAGTAACATCCTGAGGTTTTCTTTTGTCTCCGCACATTCTATAAAAATCGTCATCATGATTTATGATATATCTACCATCTAGTGTTCTCTGTACATCAATTTCAGCTCCATAAATTTTATTAGCTATGGCAGCATTAAGTCCATCAATCGTATTTTCAGCCTCTAAAACTCCTCCTCCTCTATGAGCAATGGTCTTTCCATAAGCTACTTTCGGGAATAAAGTAGAAAAGTTTTCAGCCATAAAATAACTTGAAGAAGCACTTATCATTAAAAATAAAATTCCGGAAACAGCAAAATATTTTAAATATCCTTTTACCTTAGGAGTATCCCAGTTATCACTCATCCCTTGACATTTAAAAAATTTCTTAGTGAGCCAGACATATTGAAATTGAATTACCAGTAAAGTGAATAAGATTACAGTAAAAAGCATAACCACAACGCTAAAAACTATGAGAAAGTGGTAGTTTATTTCCGACAAGGTCATTGATTCAATTATGAGTCTAGGCAATTCGAAAGCTAAAAATAATAAAATAACAAAAGAACCAAAACATGCCATCACAAACATTAGATAACTAAAAATAATATACAAAAAATTCTCTTTTACAAGTCTTCTGCTCTTACCCAAACTTTCTTTAAGTGATTTCCCATTAAGTAAAATAAAATGAAATGTGAACACATGAAAAATTCCCAAAAGATTTACAAGAATTACAATACATATAAAAATCATATGATAGAATTCATTCTCTCTAATATATGACATAATAAAATCGGGAATTGCAAAGCTACCAAGTTTGAATTTTAAAAGCCCTTGATTTAATGGTATTATTAAAAATAAATATAACACTACTGCAGCGCCTCTTAATGATACAAATTTTTTAATATTTTTAGCCGCTGTCTTACCTAAATCTATCAGACTCTCTTTCTTACCCATAACTATTTTGTTGCTAAGTAAAACCATCATATTTATATTGAATATGATGTAAATTGATATGAGAATAAACCCTACAATCAAAATAGCCCATCCCCTGTAGTCTCTCATCAAATAAGGAATATCTCCGCTTGTTAAAGCCTCAAGATTTACGGTCCAAAGTAGTGCTGACATCATATTGTTTGCCGCAAATAATATGGCTAAAAGAATTCCCTTCGCAATCACTTGATATACCAACGTGCCCGGTACAGATTTAATATAGTACTTAGATGATTTTATAATATATTTATAATCGTGTTCTCTCAATTGTATACTCCTAGTTTAATTTATTTGTTTTTTTGCTAACTTCCGCACTGGCCACAAGTTGTTTTAAAAGCACCAGAGTAGTTATGCTCCCTATTCCCCCCGGTACCGGACTTATGTTTTTTACACATGGCTCAACCGTATCAAAGCACACATCCCCTTTTAATTTGCCATCATCATCTCTATTCATTCCCACATCAAGAACAGTATGACCTATTCTTGCCAGTTCCTTTGTAAAAGTGTCGATTACACCCGTAGCAACTACAATTATATCTGCAATTTCAGATAGTTTTTTAAGTTGGTCCTTCGGGGTTTTACTATGTGCCATTATTACTGTTGCATCCTCCATCTGAAGAAGCATGCTTAAAGGTTTGCCTATTACAAGAGATCTTCCAATCACTAAAGCCGTTTTCCCCTTAATATCAATATTATAATAGTGAAGCATTTCAATGCAAGCCTTGGCGGTGCATGGGTATAACTCCCCTTTTCCAGTGAAAACTCCAGCTAACGATTCATCGGTAATACAATCAAGATCTTTACGATAATCTAAAGAATTTCTAACAAGGTTATCATCAAATTTTTTTGGAAAAGGTCTTAAAATTAACGCTCCATGAATACTTTCATCTTCATTTATTTTCTTAATTGTGGCAAGTGCCTCACTTTGTGTTGCTGAAGCATGAAGTGTAAATTTTTTTGCCTCAATTCCTAACTTTTCAGATTTCTTAATTACTGCATTTTCATAAACCATATCCCCGGGGTTTTCACCAATTCTCATAATTGCCAACTTTGGAATAACTCCGGATTTCTTTAGCATTTCAATTTTTGATATCAAATTCAATTCAATTGAGGCACCTACCTCTTTACCGCTCAAAATATTAGCCACAATATACTTCCTTTCCATTTATAAAAGTCTTCAATATTTTCACTTCATCTATTTTATCTGGCTCCATCTCAAAAGGATTGTTACCAAGTATAACAAAATCAGCATAATTTCCTTCCTTAAGAACGCCCCGATGTTCAAAACCTGCTGCTATAGCCGCATTCCTAGTATAAAGTAATATAGCCTCCTCAATACTGATTTTTTCTAATTTACCAATGTCCACTCCATTATAGGCTTTTCGAACTATAGCCCCTTTTATGTTTATCCATGGGTCTGTCGGATCGGACCAAGCTGTAGCCGGTGAATCTGTTGAAATAGCAAGCAAAACATTCTTCTTAAGCATAGTTGCAAGGGGATAAGTTTTTTTTAGCCTATCTTCACCTAAATTTTTTACGTAACTTTCAATTTCACTGAACAAAAAAACCGGCTGAGTTACAAAGGCAATCCCCATCTTAGCAGCAATTTGTATTGCTGCTTCAGAAGGTTCCGTAACATGTTCAATTCTTGCAAAAGGTATTGCTCTATCGATTTTACTTTCAGAATGGATTTGCCATTGTCCCACAGATTCCAATTTCTCTAAAATGCGATCAATAGCCCTGCTTCCCATCGCATGAAATGATAGTTGTAAATTATTTTCTCTACAATATCTTATAGCATCATCCAAAAGCTCATCAGAACAAGTACATATTCCATGTTCATCGGTGCCATAAAAGGCCTCATCAACCCAAGCCGTATGGCCTGAAAAGCTTCCGTCACCAATAAGTTTTAACCCCGCTACATGTATTTGATTTTCGTTTTTTTTATCTTCTGCTTTGACAGTAAAGTTCTTATCTTTCCAATTAAATTCCCAAAGATAATATACTCCTACATTCTGCTTAAATCCCTGTTCAACAGCTTTATAATATATTGAATAATTATCTTTCGATGTAAGATCTCCCATATCACAAATCGATGTTATACCTTGAGAAATCAGATGTTTACCTACCTTAATCATTTCATCGGATAAATCATCTATGCTCATCTTAGGAAGTATTTCTCCTACTAAATTCCTAGCATTTTCATACAAAATACCGTTCGGTTCACCATTTTCGTCTCTTCCAATTTCACCCCCGGGAGGATTTGGTGTATACCTGTCAATTCCAGCTAACTTGAGAGCCAGTGAATTGCAACACCTAATGTGTTCACATGCTCTTACCACGGTTACAGGTACATCTTTTGCTCCCCTGTCCAAATCCCATCGATTAGGCAATCTTTTTTCCCGAAACTTACCCTCGTCACATCCCCATCCAATAATCCAAGTCTGATTCTTTAAAGATATTTTTTCAGAAGTACTTATTCCACCATCCATAATGTTTCTTCGTCTTTTTATTTCATTTATTAATTCTTCTATAGAATTAATTTCTGGTGGTAGACATGAAATTTCTCCTAAACAATGAGCTAACATTATAGGGTGAAGATGGGCATCAATAAGCCCGGGAATGACTACTTTTCCATTTAGATTAATCTCTTCTGTTTCCTCAAAATCTTCTTTTATAAGTCGACTCCAAAATTGTCCAACACGAAAAGTTGTGCCAATATATTCAATTTTATTATCTATGATAACCATTGCCTCGGCAAAATCTGTCTCATTTTCCGCTGTGAATATTTTGCCATTATATAGTTTAATTGCCTTCATTCTTTCCTCTTTAACATTTAAAGTTTAATTTTGAAAACAATCATTTATGAAAGTCCTGTTATTAAACCTTTTCCATCTATATCGATTTTTTCCGCTGCCGGTATCTTAGGAAGTCCCGGCATAGTCATAATATCGCCTGTTTTTACAACTATAAAACCCGCTCCAGCGGAAACTTTCAGTGACTTAATGTGAATGACGAAATTGTCCGGTGCTCCAATGGCAGTTGGATCATCAGAGAAACTATATTGGGTTTTGGCCATGCATATAGGTAGCTTATCAAATCCATGTTTTTTAAGACTTTCTATTTCTTTCAAGGCCTTTATATCAAAAGATATGTCATTTGCTCCGTATATTTTTTGGGCAATCTGTCTAATTTTATCTTCAATCGGATTATCAAGTTCATAGGCAAAAGTAAAATTATTATCTTTCTCACACAGCCTTACAACTTTATCTGCTAACTCTATTCCCCCCTTGCTACCATGTTCCCAAACACGACTTAAAACAACTTCTACGCCTTTGAGCTCACAAGCATTTTTGATTTTCACCATCTCCTCATCGGTGTCTGTATGGAATTCATTAATTGCCACCACTACGTTTAGACCAAATACCTCTTTGATATTCTCAATGTGTCTCATTAGGTTTGGTAGTCCTAACTCCACAGCTGTTGAATTTTCATCATTTAATGCTGATTTAGGCACCCCACCATGATATTTCAAGGCCCTTAAAGTTGCGACTATAACTACTGCATCCGGGACAAGACCAGTCTTCCTGCATTTAATATCAAGAAATTTTTCAGCACCAAGGTCTGCTGCAAATCCCGCCTCTGTAACTACATAATCCGCAAGAGATAGTGCAGTCTTAGTTGCAACCACAGAGTTACATCCATGAGCAATATTGGCAAAGGGTCCGCCATGCACGAGTGCAGGTGTATGCTCCAGACTTTGTACTAGATTAGGTTTAAATGCATCTTTCAGCAGAGCTGTTGCTGCTCCTTGACAATTCAAATCTCTCACAGTTATTGGTTTATCATTATAAGAATATCCTACGACTATTTTTGCAATTCTTTCTTTTAAATCATTTAAATCATTTGCTAGGCAGAAAACAGCCATTATTTCACTCGCTACAGTTATGTCAAAGCCATCTTCTCTAGGAACACCATGAGATTTTCCGCCAAGGCCATCAACTATTGATCTAAGTTGTCTATCATTCATATCGACAACTCTTTTCCACGTTATTCGTCTCGGATCTATGCCAAGAGCATTTCCCTGATGTATGTGATTGTCTAAAACCGCTGCAATAAGATTATTAGCAGTCCCTATAGCATGCATATCGCCAGTGAAATGTAAGTTGATGTCTTCCATAGGAACTATCTGTGCATATCCACCACCGGCGGCACCGCCTTTTATACCAAAAACCGGACCAAGAGATGGTTCTCTTAAAGCCGTAATACACTTTTTTCCAATTGCAGATAAACCATCAGCTAACCCTATGCTGGTAGTTGTTTTTCCTTCTCCTGCCGGTGTAGGAGAAATAGCTGTTACAAGAATTAATTTACCCCTTGAAGAATCATCGTTCAAAGCTGCATTCACTTTCTCATATGATAATTTAGCCTTGTATTTACCATGTAGCTCTATATCATCTTCAGATAGACCTATCTTTGCTGCAACTTCCATAATAGGCTTTAAATTTGCTTCCTGAACTATCTGTATATCAGTCTTAAAGGTTTTCCTTTCCGCCACTTCTTTCTTATTGTTCATATTAGCTCCTCCTCCATTTTTTCTAAAACCTTTTTTAAAAAACTTTTCCTGTGAATCGGTGATATGCCAAAACTTTCAATTGCTTTATAGTGTTCTTTTGTTCCATATCCTTTGTGTTTACTGAATCCATATTCCGGATATTTTTCACCATATGATTTCATAAATTCATCTCTTGCAACCTTAGCGAATATAGATGCCGCCCCTATGGACAAGGATTTACCATCACCTTTTATCACTGTTTCCTGTATAACTTTTATTCCATTAAAGGAAAAGCTCTCAAGAGGAATTTTAATGTTCCCGTCTATTAATATCTTAATTGAACCCTCACATGAATCGCTTTGTAAAGGCGACTCTGATAACCGGCATATCGTTCCACAAGGTATATCTCCTCTATTGGTTTCCTCCAATGGTAAATTTTCAATACATTTTTTTACAGCGGTAAGCATGGCCATCTTAGTTGCATTCAAAATATTAAACCTGTCTATTCTTTTACTATTGACAAATCCCAGTCCTAAACTTGATGATTTTTGGTTTATTTCTTTTGCTAACTCTCTCCTGCGCTTTTCTGAAACTTTCTTTGAATCGTTAATTCCAAGAATATTCCAATCTTGAGGCATTGCAGCCGCACAGGCTACTACAGGACCTGCAAGAGGACCACGTCCTACTTCATCTACTCCAATAATCCATCTGCAACCATCCCGTTTTTGGCAATCAAAAGCCCTCATAGATTCTAATCGTTCTAATTCCATCTTAGCACGTTCAGCTTTGGTCACCATTTATTCCTCCACCTTTTCAAGCGTAATTCTACCGATTTTTCCACTCCTAAATTCATCTAAAATTGCTTTCGCTCCTCTTTCATAGTCGATACGTTTTCCCTGCAAGATATATCCCCTATTCCTTGAAATTTCATCAAATAATTCTAAATCTTCCATTTCAAAAATTTCTTCATCTATTTTAAATCTATCCACTAATAGATCCTTGTAATCATACTTCAAGACTCTAAGTAGTTCTAAACACAGAGTAGCCATATCCAGTATTTCATCCTTAATAGAGCCACAAAACGCTAAAAACATTCCTACTTTCGGATCTTCGAACTTAGGCCACAAAATACCGGGTGTATCCAGAAGTTCCATGGAATTTTTCAACTTCAACCACTGTTTCCCTTTTGTTACTCCCGGTCTATTTCCAATCTGTGTACTCTTCTTCCCAGTCAATCTGTTAATCAAGGATGACTTACCTACATTTGGAACACCTACAATCATTATTCTTAAATGTTTATGTCTAATTCTTCCTTCGTTAAGTTTATCTTGAATTTTTTCAAGGGTAGATAACAAAGATGAAACTCCACCGCCTTTTTGAGCATTTAAAGAAACTGTTCTATATCCTTTTTTAACAAAATACTCTTTCCATTTTCGAGTTTCTTCCTCCGATGCAAGATCTGTTTTGTTCAGGACAATTACTCGCTTTTTATCCCCTAAAATTTGATCAATAATTGGATTTCTACTAGAACGAGGTATTCTAGCATCTACAACTTCTATAGCAACATCCACAAGCTTTAGGTTACTTTGAATAAGTTCTCTGGTTTTCTTCATATGTCCCGGATACCAGTTTATTTTCTCAATCATCTATGCCTCCCTTAGATATAATTCTATACTTTTTCAAAAAATAAAATATAGAGACTAATAGCCCCTATATTTTATCACATTTAAATTGTAATCTAAAGTTATTATTCAGCCTTAGTTTTGATTTTAGCAGCCTTACCTGTTCTCTCTCTCATGTAGTGTAGCTTAGCTCTTCTAACACGTCCATGTCTAGCTACTTCGATTTTCTCAACCCATGGTGAATGTAGAGGGAATGTCTTTTCAACGCCTACGCCAGAAGCAATTCTTCTAACTGTAAAAGTTTCTGCAATTCCTCCATTCTGTTTCTTAAGAACAAAACCTTCAAAAATTTGGATTCTTTCTCTAGATCCTTCTTTAATTTTAACGTGGACTTTAACAGTATCCCCCACGTTAAAAGCAGGGATTTCTTTCTTTAGATAATCATTAGTGATCTGATCTAAAATATTCATTATTAATTCCTCCTTCCCTTCAAGACGTTCTTGTCAACATAGCCTTACACTTGCTATGGCAGAGGACCGCCCGTAATAACTTGATAAGTATATCATATATTTCAAATGTATTTCAAGTGTCAACGAGAAAAAAACTTAATAAATTTAATGTTATTGATAGTTTAAAATCCGGTATACAGATGATATAATATTGTAAATCAAATAATTATTTGGAGGTTCTTATGTCATTTAAAGAAAAAACTATTTTGAGCGAAAAAAAATATATTGGGAAGATCTTAAATCTAAGGATAGATAAGGTGGAAACCAAGGCAGGAACTTCTACAAGAGAAATAATTGAACATAATGGCGGTGCAGTTATTTTGCCTCTATTAGAAAATAAACACGTAGTAATGATTAAGCAGTATAGAAAACCTGTAGATAGAGAAGTTCTAGAGCTCCCAGCAGGTAAAATAGACAATGGCGAAACACCTTTAGAAGCCGCAAAACGCGAGTTGAAAGAAGAAACTGGTTTTATTGCTGGTAATCTGAAATTCCTAACAAAAATGCTACCTACTGTTGGATACTCGGAAGAAATTTTATATCTATATTTAGCACAAGACTTAATCCCCGGAGAAACCAACCTTGATGAAAACGAAGATATAGATATGGTCACATATCACATTGACGATTTAACAGATATGATTCTAAACGGAAAAATTCATGACGGAAAAACTCAAGTGGCTATTCTTATGGCTAAGGAAATGTTAAATAGAGGTGAAATGTAATGGACTATTATTTAATTGCATATCTAGACTATTTAAAGAACAAAAAAAAATCATCAAAAAACACAATAGAAGCATATATAAGAGATTTATCCGCATTAGAAGATTACATGAATTCTAGAGCTATAAAGGATTTATCCACAGTCAAAGAGGAAGACGTTATTGGATTTCTTATGGACATGAAAAAAAGTCAGTTGTCTTCCGCAACCATAACAAGAAGGCTTGCTTCCACTCGTAGCTTTTATAGATTCATGCTTTCCCAAAATCATATTATAGTAAACCCCGCAGCAAATATAAAAGCACCAAAGGTTACTCGTGGAGAAATAGAATTTTTGTCAATCCAAGAAATAAAATCTCTTATAGCACTGCCTGATAATAGTTTAAAAGGCATTAGAGACAAGGCAATTCTTGAGGTTTTATATGGAACCGGAATTATGGTTTCTGAATTAGTTGAACTAACCATTGCGGATTTGAATATGCGAATGGGATTTATAACTTGTAACGGTCATCATGGAAAGGCTAGAATCGTACCACTAGGAGATTATGCAAAATCTGCGTTAACAAAATACCTTTCTGATAGCCGGCCTATTTTGTTATCTAAAAATATCCAAGAATACGAAGATAGTGATTCCTTAGGTAATAATATTGATACCAGTTCTCCCCTATTCTTAAACTTTATGGGAAAAGGCTTTACCCGTCAAGGATTATGGAAGATAATTAATGCATATGGTCTAAAAGCAAATTTATCTAAAAAACTAACACTGCAAATTATACGTCATTCCTTTGCAGTCCATATGATAGAAAACGGTGCTGATTTAAAAACTCTGCAAGAACTTCTTGGTCATGAAGATATATCTGCTACACAGGTGTACTTGCAGTTTAGAAAAAATAAAATAAAAGAAGTATATGACAGAACTCATCCTCGAGCAGTTGCAGATAATTAAATTATTTTAAAAAATAACTATAACTTTAAAAATTTGCAAATATTCTTGCAGATTATTATTTTTTAAGATATAATGATATCGAGGTTATCTCCCCTGATAATCTCAACCCCAATACCCCTTTTGAACAAAGTAGACTGCACCCCTGCGGTCTATTTTGCTATAAAACGAAAATATATAATAGAGGATAAAATGAAAATAATAAGAGATAAATTTTCAATTTCTAAAGATGTGGAAAAAATAATTCAAAGTAAATCATATAAAAGATTCTATGGCAATTATAAACCGGTTATTTTAGATATTGAAACAACAGGATTGTCATCAAAACAAAATGACATTATATTAATAGGCTTAATAACAATAGACATTAATAATATGATTGGTGAAAGTTTTCAATTTTTTGCTGAAAAAAATAGCGAAGAAAAAAATATATTACAAGAAACAACCAATATACTAAATCAGCAAGATATGGTAATTACATATAATGGTAAAAGCTTTGATATGCCCTTTATATATGAGAAATGTATAAAACACGGAATATCAGTAAATAATATATATAATTTAGATTTATATTTACTTGTAAAAAACTATTCACCATTAAAAGAAAAACTAGGTAGTTTAAGTCAAAAAACAATGGAAAAATTTATAGGTATAGATAAAAACAGAGAAGATGAAATATCAGGTGGTGAAAGTGTTAAGCTGTATGAGAATTTTCAAAGTACTAAGGATCTTAATCAGTTAAAAAAAATACTTTTACATAATAAAGATGATATCCATCAGCTTTTACTTTTGCTACAATTAATACAATTTTTCGATATAAATAAAGCCATTAAAACAATGGGTTTCCCCGATAATATAATTCAAACAGAAAATGTATCTTTAACAAAATCAAATATAAAAATATCAGGAACGCAAAAGAATAATCCAATTGACTATATAAGATTTCCAACAATTGAATTTCCCGGATCTATCACTTTTACCAAAAATAATCAAAGTTGGTCCTTAGATTATCCAGTCATATCAAGAAAAGAAGGTCAGTATGCAGATATAAGTGAACTTTTTATTGAAAAAAATAAAAAAAATGAATTAAATTCTCTAAATACATATATTGAGGGAAACCTAATTATATCTGAAAATAATAGGGAAAATCTATATAATACAGCAACTTTAGCAATGTTATTAAAAGATAATGTTAAAAGAATCGTATTTAAATTATAATCAAAACCAACTAATAACATACTAATCATATAGTTCCAGAACAAATACAAAAAAACTGAAGTCTGTTACAGCTTCAGTAATTCTGTGGTGCGCGACGAGGGACTTGAACCCCCACGGTCTCCCGCTAGAACCTAAATCTAGTGCGTCTGCCAATTCCGCCAGTCGCGCGTATGGTGACTCCACCGAGAATCGAACTCGGGTTACCGCCGTGAAAGGGCGGTGTCTTGACCGCTTGACCATGGAGCCATATATTGCAAACCGGCAACGACCCGCTTTCCCAGGTAGTCACCCACCAAGTATCATAGGCGCTAAGGAGCTTAACTTCTGTGTTCGAGATGGAAACAGGTGTGACCTCCTTGCTATTGTCACCGGATTTGCATTGAAAGTTTTGGTACTTTCAATCCCGAATAATGTATATCTCTTGAACCTTTAACCATTGGTCAAGCGTTGGACCTATTAGTATCGGTCAGCTGAATGTATTACTACACTTACACCTCCGACCTATCAACGTGGTAGTCTTCCACGGGTCTCATAAGGAAATCTTTTCTTGTGGGGGGCTTCGCACTTATATGCTTTCAGCGCTTATCCCGTCCATACGTAGCTACCCAGCTATGCCCTTGGCAGAACAACTGGTGCACCAGAGGTATGTCCATCCCGGTCCTCTCGTACTAAGGACAGCTCCACTCAAATTTCCAACGCCCACAGCGGATAGGGACCGAACTGTCTCACGACGTTCTGAACCCAGCTCGCGTACCTCTTTAATGGGCGAACAGCCCAACCCTTGGGACCTACTTCAGCCCCAGGATGAGACGAGCCGACATCGAGGTGCCAAACACCCCCGTCGATGTGAACTCTTGGGGGGTATCAGCCTGTTATCCCCGGGGTAGCTTTTATCCGTTGAGCGATGGCCCTTCCACTCGGAACCACCGGATCACTAAGCCCTACTTTCGTACCTGCTCGACCTGTATGTCTCGCAGTCAAGCTCCCTTCTGCCTTTGCACTCTTCGCGCGATTTCCGTCCGCGCTGAGGGAACCTTTGGGCGCCTCCGTTACTCTTTAGGAGGCGACCGCCCCAGTCAAACTGCCCACCTGACAATGTCCCAGTACCGGATCACGGTACATGGTTAGAACTTCAATCCTACAAGGGTGGTATCCCAACGATGACTCCCTAAACACTAGCGTGCTTAGTTCATTGTCTCCCACCTATCCTGTACATGCAACATCAAAATTCAATATCAAGCTACAGTAAAGCTCCACGGGGTCTTTCCGTCCTGCTGCGGGTAACCGGCATCTTTACCGGTACTACAATTTCACCGAGTCTATTGTTGAGACAGTGCCCAGATCATTACGCCTTTCGTGCGGGTCGGAACTTACCCGACAAGGAATTTCGCTACCTTAGGACCGTTATAGTTACGGCCGCCGTTTACTGGGGCTTAAGTTCTGTGCTTCGATTGCTCTAACACTTCCCCTTAACCTTCCAGCACCGGGCAGGCGTCAGCCCCTATACTTCAGCTTTCGCTTTTGCAGAGACCTGTGTTTTTGGTAAACAGTTGCCTGGGCCTATTCACTGCGGCCACATTTCTGTGGCACCCCTTCTCCCGAAGTTACGGGGTTATTTTGCCGAGTTCCTTAACAATAGTTCTCTCGCTCGCCTTAGGATTCTCTCCTCATCTACCTGTGTCGGTTTGCGGTACGGGCACCTTGGATCTCGATAGCGGCTTTTCTCGACAGCATGAAATCAGTTGCTTCCGGCTCTTTCGCCACCCCATCACGCCTCAGAATTGAACTTGCGGATTTGCCTACATGTTCTCCCTTAACGCTTGGACACGCTCTACCAACGGCGTGCTCAACCTATCCTTCTGTGTCCCCACTTCTCTCATACAATCCTCGGTGGTACAGGAATTTCTACCTGTTGTCCATCGCCTACAGCTTTCGCTCTGGGCTTAGGCCCCGACTAACCCTGAGTGGACGAACCTTCCTCAGGAAACCTTAGATTTTCGGCGGGCAGGATTCTCACCTGCCTCTCGCTACTCATGCCAACATTCTCTCTTGTATAAAGTCCACAAAACCTCGCGATTTTGCTTCTGTCCTTATACAATGCTCCTCTACCATCATTTCTGATCCAAAGCTTCGGTAGTAAGTTTTAGCCCCGTTTATCTTCGGCGCAGAATCACTCGACTAGTGAGCTATTACGCACTCTTTAAATGTATGGCTGCTTCTAAGCCAACATCCTAGCTGTTTATGCAATTCCACATCCTTTTCCACTTAACTTACATTTGGGGACCTTAGCTGTTGGTCTGGGTTGTTTCCCTCTCGACTATGAAACTTATCTCACATAGCCTGACTCCCAAGGATAATACTGCGGTATTCTTAGTTTGATAGTTTTTGGTAACCGGTGAAGGCCCCTAGAACATTCAGTGCTTTACCCCCGCGTATCTTACCTTGAGGCTAGCCCTAAAGCTATTTCGAGGAGAACCAGCTATCTCCGAGTTCGATTGGAATTTCACCGCTATCCACACGTCATCCCAGCCTTTTTTAACAGACATGAGTTCGGTCCTCCATAACCTTTTACAGTTACTTCAACCTGCACATGGATAGGTCACCCGGTTTCGGGTCTACAGCATATAACTTGACGCCCTATTAAGACTCGGTTTCCCTTCGGCTTCAGTGCTCCAGCACCTTAACCTTGCTACATACCATAACTCGTTGGCCCGTTCTACAAAAAGTATGAGGTCACTTGCGCTCCCTCCGATTGTAAGCATAAGGTTTCAGGTTCTTTTTCACTCCCCTCCCGGGGTTCTTTTCACCTTTCCCTCACGGTACTATTCGCTATCGGTCACTGGGTAGTATTTAGGCTTGGGGGGTGGGCCCCCCGGCTTCATGTCGGATTCCACGTGTCCGGCACTACTCTGGTGCCACCTTGCTCTTTCCACATTTCGTCTACAGGGGTTTTACCTTCTGTGCCAAAGCTTTCCAGCTCTCTTCGACTATGTGTCCTGATGCGTTATGGTGGTCCACAACCCCTTCTGTAAACAGAAGGTTTGGCCTCTTTCCCTTTCGCTCGCCGCTACTTAGGAAATCGATTTTTCTTTCTCTTCCTCCAGGTACTTAGATGTTTCAGTTCCCCGGGTTTCCTTCGCCATGACTATGTATTCATCATGGGATACCTGCCTATTAAAACAGGTGAGTTCCCTCATTCGGAAATCTGCGGATCAATGGATATTTGCTCCTCACCGCAGCTTATCGCAGCTTGTCACGTCCTTCATCGGCTCCCAGTGCCAAGGCATTCACCTTATGCTCTTAGTCACTTGACCATTTTACCTAACCTAGCGTAGTTAGGATTTTTACTATTGCTATTTACTCTTCAGTAAATGGCTGTTATTTTTTCTGGTTTTCTCGGTTGAAATCGTTCCCTTACAATTTACTTGCTTAGTTTTGCTATCTTTTCTGATAACCTCGATTTCTCGTTTTTT
Organism: Eubacteriales bacterium KG125; assembly: GCA_050908895.1. Classification (GTDB taxonomy): domain Bacteria; phylum Bacillota; class Clostridia; order Peptostreptococcales; family Anaerovoracaceae; genus S5-A14a. The sequence goes on from CP171222.1 coordinate 1,384,423, forward strand.
TGTATATTTTCTTCTTGAAAATTTGTGATACACATTATTCAGTTTTCAAAGTACTAACCCTTTTCCAAGGGTTGGTGGGCTTGGGAGGACTCGAACCTCCGACCTCACGCTTATCAGGCGTGCGCTCTAACCACCTGAGCTACAAGCCCATAAACTCATAGTGTAAGACACTTAAGTCTCCTTAGAAAGGAGGTGATCCAGCCGCACCTTCCGATACGGCTACCTTGTTACGACTTCACCCCAGTCATTGGTTTTGCCTTAGGTAAACGATTAATTGTCCAACTTCGGGCACCCCCAACTTCCATGGTGTGACGGGCGGTGTGTACAAGACCCGGGAACGCATTCACCGCAGCATTCTGATCTGCGATTACTAGCAACTCCGACTTCATGTAGGCGAGTTGCAGCCTACAATCCGAACTGGGATCGGTTTTGGAGATTGGCTTCACCTCACGGTTTCGCTGCTTTCTGTACCGACCATTGTAGCACGTGTGTAGCCCAGAACATAAGGGGCATGATGATTTGACGTCATCCCCACCTTCCTCCGAGTTGTCCCCGGCAGTCTCACTAGAGTGCCCAACTTAATGATGGCAACTAATGATAAGGGTTGCGCTCGTTGCGGGACTTAACCCAACATCTCACGACACGAGCTGACGACAACCATGCACCACCTGTCTCTTCTGTCCGAAGAAAGGCCCGATTAAGGACCTGTCAGAAGGATGTCAAGTTCTGGTAAGGTTCTTCGCGTTGCTTCGAATTAAACCACATGCTCCGCTGCTTGTGCGGGTCCCCGTCAATTCCTTTGAGTTTCACACTTGCGTGCGTACTCCCCAGGCGGAGCACTTAATGCGTTAACTGCGGCACCGACCCTTTTGGGGCCGACACCTAGTGCTCATCGTTTACGGCGTGGACTACCAGGGTATCTAATCCTGTTTGCTACCCACGCTTTCGTGCCTCAGTGTCAGTTTCAGTCCAGAAAGCCGCCTTCGCCACTGGTGTTCCTCCTAATATCTATGCATTTCACCGCTACACTAGGAATTCCGCTTTCCTCTCCTGTACTCAAGTGACCCAGTTCGCAAGGCGAACAATAGTTGAGCTATTGCCTTAAACCCTGCGCTTAAGCCACCACCTACGCACTCTTTACGCCCAATAATTCCGGATAACGCTTGCCCCATACGTATTACCGCGGCTGCTGGCACGTATTTAGCCGGGGCTTCCTCCAAAGGTACCGTCATTTGTTTCTTCCCTATGGACAGAACTTTACGACCCGAAGGCCTTCTTCGTTCACGCGGCGTTGCTGCATCAGGCTTTCGCCCATTGTGCAATATTCCCCACTGCTGCCTCCCGTAGGAGTTTGGACCGTGTCTCAGTTCCAATGTGGCCGATCACCCTCTCAGGTCGGCTACTGATCGTTGCCTTGGTGAGCCGTTACCTCACCAACTAGCTAATCAGACGCGGGCCCATCTTTCACCGATAAATCTTTGGCTAATCTATTATGCAGTAAATTAGCATTATGAGGTTTTAATCAAAGTTTCCTTTGGCTATCCCTCTGTGAAAGGCAGGTTGCCCACGCGTTACTCACCCGTCCGCCGCTTTCCATTAATTAATTCTTCCGAAGATTCCTTAATTAATTTCTCGCTCGACTTGCATGTGTTAGGCACGCCGCCAGCGTTCATCCTGAGCCAGGATCAAACTCTTATATAAATGGTATATTATCAGCTTTCGCTGTTTAATATCAGTTTGATTCAGCTCAAACGCTTTTGCGCTCTTGCTTATTGTTTTCCGTATTTTTGGAATTGTCAGAAACCTTTTCAACAAAAGTTTCTTACCAATCTTTTCAGATTGTACTTGGTTTTAGTTTTGAGAATTTTCCAATTCTCTTTTGACTAAGTATTTCTTACACTATGAAGTTTTCATGGTTCTTGCTCTCTCTTCAGAAAGCTTTTCGCTTTCCACTCTCGTGGTCAGCGATATACATCTTACCATCGCCGGCTTGTTTTGTCAATACTTTTTTAAAGTTTTTTTAAAAACTTTTTTGTATTTATTTTCAGCTTTCGGTTCTTCCAATGCTTTGCCTTGGCGCCCCCGTCTTGCGACAGCTTGAATATATTATCACTACTTATGATTCATGTCAATAACTTTTTAAGCATTTTTTCATTTTTTTGAAAGTTTTTTATCCGCTGTAATCTTGTAGCTTGTTTTTTCGTTGAAATTTCAAGGGTTCACAAGAGTCGTTTTTTACTTTATTTCCACTTTTTTCAGAAGCACTACCCCCTCAACCGCTTTTGTAAGAGGAAAATTATCATATAATTTTCCTCTTACAGGTTTATACCCTGCATGTGCGAACTGCCGTAGATTTATGGCCAATGTTTTAGGGTTACACGATATATACAGTATTTCATTTATTCCATAGCTAACTATTTTATCAACCGCTTTTTCGCTCATTCCCATACGAGGTGGATCAACCACTATCACATCCGGCTTTTTTTTGTAATTCTTCAGAACTTTATATACATCTCCTGCAATAAACTCACAGTTAGTTAGATCATTTTGCTGTGCATTTTCTTTTGCAGCCTCTACAGCTTCTTCTACAATTTCTATCCCAACTACTTTCTTGGCCCGTTTTGCTATAAGTTGACCTATTGTTCCTGTTCCACAATATAAATCAAATACTGTCTTTCCTTCTATATTATGTATTAATTCTATCGCTTCCTCATATAAGACTTCTGCTGCATCTACATTCGTCTGAAAGAAAGAAAACGGACTGACTTTAAATTTTAATCCCATTATTTCTTCAACATAATAATCTCGTCCCCACAGCAACTTCACTTTTTCCGGGTTTACAGCATCTGCTATATTGTCATTAATTGTTCTAAGCACACCAATAATTTTGTCATCAAGCTCTAACTTAAGGATTTTATTTAAAAAATCTTTTTCATCAAATTCATTCTGGCTAGATGTTACGATGTTTACCAAAAGTTCTTTCGTTCTTACTCCTCGTCTTATTATAAGATTCCGCAGTAGACCTACATGAGACTTCTTATGATATTTACTATATCCTTTTTCTCTAGCAAAATTCAATGTGAATTTTAATATTTTTTTAAAATCATCAGTTACTAACTGACATTGGTCCACAGTGACAATTGACATAAAATGTCCTTTTCTATGCATGCCTAAAGTCAGTTCTCCGTCTTTAACCATATCTCCAAATGTGAACTCCATTTTATTTCGATAGTGGTATATTCCTTTAGGGGCGGCTTCAATAGGTTCCCAGTCAGGCTGAGGTGCATCTTTTTCACTAAAGTATCCATATGCGATAGCAGCCTTTTCTTTTAATTGCTCTTTATAGGGAACCTCTTGATACGTGCATCCACCGCAAAATTCTCTATGAGGACATGCTTCCATTAGCTCCCATTGCTTTAAATTTTTCTTGTTGTTTATCATTATTTATTTTCCCAGTAATACTCCGTATAGAATTCTTTTTTATATTCAGAGAATCTGTCTTCTTCTATAGATTTCCTTATACCTCTCATCATATTAACTAAGAATGCTAAATTATGGTTTGATAAGAGCATAGATGCAAATATTTCATTAGACTTAACTAAATGCCTAATATATGCCCTAGAATAATTTCTACATGTATAACAATCACACTTCGAATCTAATGGTGAGAAATCTTTCTCAAATTTCTTATTCTTCATATTAAGTGGGCCCTGGCTTGTCATCGCTTGACCATTTCTAGCAACACGTGTAGGAAGAACACAATCGAACATATCTACGCCACGCTCAACACCTTCGAAAATATAATCCGGAGTGCCAACTCCCATTACATAACGCGGTTTATTTTCAGGTAAAAAATCCACACAGTAATCTAAGACCTCAAGCATAACTTCTTTTGGTTCGCCAACAGAAAGTCCTCCTATTGAATACCCCGGCAAATCCATAGCAACTATTTCTTCTGCCGACCTTTTTCTTAAATCATAGTGCATTCCACCTTGCATAATTCCAAACAGAGCTTGCTTTTCAGTATTATGGTGTGCAGCTTTACATCTCTTCAACCATCCTAAAGTTGTTTTAAGAGATTTCTCAACATAGGTCTTGTCCGCCGGATAAGGTGGACATTCATCAAATGCCATCATTATATCAGAGCCTAAAGCAGTTTGTATTTCTATTACTTTTTCTGGAGTTAGCATATGCCTAGAACCATCTATGTGACTTTGGAAAGTAACCCCTTCTTCTGTAATTTTTCTCAAACCTTTCAGTGAAAAAACTTGGAATCCACCGCTATCGGTCAGTATTGGTTTATTCCAATTCATAAATTTATGTAGACCTCCTGCCTCACGAATCAATTCGTGGCCCGGTCTTAGGTACAGATGATACGTGTTAGATAAAATAATCTCAGCACCTATCTCTTTAACTTGTTCAGGTCTCATAGCTTTAACAGTTGCCGCAGTGCCAACCGGCATAAATACAGGTGTTTGAACATCCCCATGGGGAGTCGTAATTATGCCTCTTCTTGCGGAAGTTTTTGCATCTTTATTCATTAATTTATATTTAATACTATGGCTCATTTTAACCTCTTTAAAATGTATTTTTTAGCAATATTTCAATGTATATAATACTTTTATTTCATCACTATTCTATAAGCATCGCATCTCCATAGCTGAAAAAACGATATTTTTCTTTTACTGCTTCATCATAGGCCTTCAATATTTCTTCTCTATTATAAAGTGCAGATATAAGCATTATCAATGTAGATTTCGGCAGATGAAAGTTGGTAATCAAGGCTTTAACTATTTTAAACTTATAGCCAGGATAAATAAATATGCCAGTGGATCCTGCTCCGGATTTTACTAAATACTTACCAGTTACTTCATCTAAATATGCTGCGCTCTCTAAAGTTCTGGTGGAGGTTGTACCAACTGTAATAATTCTATTTCCAGATAATATGCTCTCATTAATTGATTCTGCAGTTTTATCAGATATAGAGTATTTTTCGAAATGCATCCGGTGTTCTTCAATAATTTCAACCTTAACAGGTCTAAAAGTCCCAATCCCTACATGGAGTGTCACAAATTCCAGCTTAATTCCTTTTTTTCTGGCTTTCTCCATTAAATTCTGAGTAAAGTGAAGTCCAGCTGTCGGACTAGCAACGGAGCCTAGTTTATCTGCATATACAGTCTGATATGTTTCCTTGTCTTTTTCTTCAGATTCTCTTCCTATATATGGAGGTAATGGCATATTCCCAATTTCTCCAAGTCTTTCTAAAAAATCACCTTCATATATAAACCGTACCATTCTTGTACCAGACTCACCATATGATAAAATTTCAGCTTCTATCCCACAGGAGCCGTCGCCCTTTTCTCCAAACCTTACTCTGTCACCAGGCTTAAGTCTTCTGCCCGGTCTTACCATAGTCTCCCAAGTTTCATGACCCTCTTCCATTTTCTTTATCAAAAGAAACTCGACGGGTACTTGCGTTCCAACTTTTTCTCCAAAAATTCTTGCAGGCAGGACTTTTGACGAATTAAAAACCATGCAGTCACCGGGTTTTAGATAATCTAAAATCTCATAAAAATTCTTATGAGAGATGCTTTTATTATCTCTATTTAAAACCATCAACCTACATTTATCCCTCTCTTGAGTAGGATATTGAGCAATAAGTTCTTTCGGTAAATTATAATCAAAATCGTTAATATTCATAAAAAATTCCTTCTATATTCTATGTAAAATATTATTGATAGGTTAATTTCTAAGTAGCTTATTTACTCCGATTTATCTCCTATCCACTGAATTCCTAAGTGGTCATAAGCTGCCTGAGATACCATTCTTCCTTTCGGTGTTCTATATAAGAACCCCCTTTGTATCAAATATGGCTCATATGCATCTTCAATGGTAACTTTTTCCTCCCCGATGGATGCGGCAATTGTATCAATTCCCACAGGTCCACCTCCAAATCTTTCAATAATTGTCATTAAAATATCTCTATCTAAACTTTCAAGGCCTACAGGATCAACACCCAAGGCTTCCAAGCCCTTATTAGCACTTTCTAAAGTAAGTTTTCCGTCTCCTAAGACCTGTGCAAAATCTCTAAGCCGTTTAAGCATTCTGTTAGCAACCCTAGGCGTTCCCCTTGAACACCTAGCCATCTTGAGCAAGGCCGGTTTTTCAACTTCAGTACCTAAAATACCAGCTGATCTACGAATAATTTCTGCCAGTTCATCTTCCTCATACATCTCAAATTTGCTTATTACTCCGAACCTGTCTCTCAAAGGTGCTGACAGACTTCCAGCTCTCGTAGTTGCTCCGATTAATGTAAATTTAGCAATATCCAATCTAATGGATCTAGCCGATGGTCCTTTACCAATAATTATATCCAGTGCATAATCTTCCATAGCTGAATACAATACTTCTTCGACAGACCTATTAAGTCTATGTATTTCATCTATAAATAAAACATCATTATCGTTAAGATTTGTCAATATTGCAGCCAAATCTCCTGCTCTCTCAATTGCCGGTCCTGAAGTTATTTTAATTTCAACACCCAACTCATTAGCAATTATTCCTGCAAGTGTTGTTTTGCCTAAGCCTGGAGGACCATAAAATAGCACATGATCTAACTGCTCCCCTCTCAACCTTGCAGCCTCAATAAAAACTTTTAAATTTTCTTTAGCCTTTCTTTGTCCGATAAAATCATCAAGTCTCTGAGGTCTTAGAGTAACATCTTGTTTTTCTTCAATATCTATAGAACTTGTCTGAGTTATTCTTTCTTCCATGAATCACGCCTCATTTCTGGTTTTTTCAAATGATTTATAATAGCTGTCCTAAGGCCTTACGAATGTATTCTTCCGGCGAGTAACAATTTCCTTTAACTTTTTCTAGAGCTTCCATCGCCTCTGCTCTATTATACCCCAATGCAATTAACCCCTCTAGAGCCTCGCCCAATGCAGAATCTGCCACTTTATTATCAAAATCTTTTGTTATCACACCTTCATGGACAAATGACATATTAAGCTTACCCATCTTATCTCCAAGTTCTAAAATAATTCTATCGGAGGTTTTCTTCCCAATGCCCGGTGCAGAGGAAATTGTCTTACTATCCCCTCCCGCAATAGCTAAAGCTAAATCAGACATTGTTAGGGTTGACATTATTGACATAGCAGCTTTCGGACCAACGCCATTGACAGTTATTAATAATCTAAAAACTTCCAGGCTTTCCTTATCTTCAAAGCCATATAATGTCATACTATCTTCCTTCACTACCATTTCTGTGTAAACCTTAATATCATCATCTTCCATATTTTTATGTATGAACGAATTCATCGGAACAAAAACTTCAAGACCCATGCCAGAACCCGTCTCTACTATTATAGTCCCTGCACTGCAAGGATGAAATTTCCCTTTTAAAAACTTTATCATAGACCTACCTTTTTATATTAACCCGTTTTTTTTAATGAACACTAATACAAATTCAATCTTCCAAAACTATATACCTTTTCTTTTCCTTTGCAAAATATCCCTACTGCCACAACAGTGTCCATGGCATATAGCTGCTGCAATAGCATCGGCTGTATCATCAGGCTTTGGGGTCTCCCTCAAATTCAAAATTCTCTTAACCATAGCTTGGATTTGCTTTTTATCAGCTCTACCATATCCTACAAGAGCTTGTTTTATTTGCAATGGTGTATATTCATTTATAGCAACATGCCCTTTAACACAAGCTAAAATCGCTATCCCTCTGGCCTGCCCAACCAATAGGGCCGTTTTTGCGTTGTTATTAAAAAACAGCTCCTCTATTGAAGCCTCTTCAGGTTTATATTGATGTATTATGGATTCAAGAGTATTGTATAGGTGTTCTAGCCTATCTTCCATCGAAATCTTAGAATCTGTAGTAATTGAACCAAAATCTACAGTGGTAAATTTATTCCCTACCATATCTATCACTGACCACCCCATAATTCCATACCCCGGATCTATTCCTAATATTCTCATTTATGTATTTGTCCTCCGTGATGAAAGCACGCAATTTCAGTTTCTTTTTGCTTTAACATTATAGCACATGAACACATGTTTGTCTATTTTGAAGGAATAATAATTCAATGACTTTAGATGTATTGAAAATATAAATAAGTTAAATATTCAACCTAGTACAAAATAAAATAATTCCACTTTATTCTATATACTAATTTATAGGATTTATTTAAAACCCGCTGAAATTTTCCCTCTAAACTAAGAAAATTTTCAAAAAAACATATACATTTTTTCACTATCATGGTATACTATTCATGAATTATTATAATCATTCTTAAATAAATAAGGAGATTAATTATGCGTTATTCAAGACAAAATAAAATTTTAGAAATCATCAGTGAAAATGTCGTTGATACACAGGAAATGTTGGTTGAATTATTAGAAAAGGCTGGATTTCCGGTAACACAAGCTACTGTTTCCAGAGACATTAAAGATTTGCAGCTAATAAAGGTGGCGGCAGCTAATGGACAGTACAAATATTCCGCAAATGTTACAGATGATGTTCCTATTTCAGATAGATTCAGGAAAATTTTTCGCGAAAGCATCAAGTCAACTGTATCTGTTAACAATCTCATTGTAGTGAAGACCCTGTCAGGTTGTGGTCATGCTGCAGGTGAAGCCGTAGATTCAATAGGCTTACCTCATTTAGTTGGAAGTGTTGCCGGTGACAATACCCTTCTTCTAATAGTTGACGATGAAAAAAACACAAAAGAGATAATAGGAATACTAGACGACTTAATTACAAAAAGAAACTTATCCCTATGATTAAAACCATTAGAATCTGTGATTTTGCCATCATAAAAGAAGCCCATATAGACTTTCACAAAGGTCTTAATATAATTACAGGCGAAACCGGCTCGGGAAAATCTGTTGTTGCAACAGCTATTAGCCTCGCTCTCGGCAGTCGTGCTGATGCAGCTTTCATTCGTCACGGATGTGATAAGGCTACAATTGAACTGGAAGCTGAGTTTGATGGAGAAAATTATAAAATTTTGCGAGAAATATCCTCTAAAGGTAAAAACCAATGTAAAATTAATGATGTAGGCGTGCCATTGGGACGCCTTGTTTCGTTGTTTGAAAAACATGCACAGATTCACGGACAGTTTGATAACACCTCTCTTCTCGATCCCGAAACACATATAGATCTGCTGGATACATTTGGCAGCAAGAATATTTTATCCCATTACATCGCGTATATAAATGCTTATAACGAATTTTCAGAAATAAAAACAAAGTACAACTCCCTAATTACTTCTATTAAAGAAGATAAATCTAAGGCAGACTATTACGCCTATACAATTCAAGAGATTGACAATGCCGCGCTAATTATTGGAGAAGATAAAGAATTAGATGATAGGGTTAGTTTTTTACAAAATAGTGAGGCCATTACAAAAGCCCTGTCTTCGACTTATGATGCACTAAGTCTTAATGAATTTTCTGCAGAAAACAGTCTTGGTTCCGCTCTATCAGCCCTACAAACGATAAATTCATTTACTAAAGATATTGATGATTTGAGTTCAAATCTGGATTCCATTTATATCAATCTCTCTGAAGTAATAAGTGAACTTAGGAGAATTCTTGATAGTAGTACGTTTTCTCAATCAGAACTGGATGAATGTATGGAAAGACTTGCAACCATAGACAGTTTAAAGAAAAAATATGGAGGTACTATTTATGATATTTTAGAATTTCGTAATGAAGCTAGTAAAAAAATGGAAAATTTAGTAAATTTTGACTATGAAAAAAATATACTCAAATCTAAACTGGAAGAATCAAGGAAGGTTCTTTATTCATGTGGCGAGGCTCTTACAAGAGCTAGAAAAGACGTTGCAAAAGGACTGTCCTCCTCTGTAGAAGAGCAACTTATTCATCTTAATTTTAAAAATGCTGAAATAGAAATTAAAGTAAATCCTTTAGGCGCCCCTACCCCCAAGGGGATGGATGAAGTTGAGATTTATATTACCACAAATAAGGGTGAGCCTCTAAAGCCATTAGCTAAAGTAGCTTCCGGTGGTGAAGTATCTAGAATAATGCTTGCAATTAAAGCCATAACAGCAGAATTTGAAAATATATCCTCTTTAATCTTTGATGAAGTGGATACAGGTATAAGTGGGATAACAGCAAGTATAGTTGGCAACAAACTTAAAGATTTAAGCCTGAATCACCAAGTTATTTCTATTACTCATCTCCCGCAAATTGCAGCTAAAGGTGATTACAATTATCGCATATATAAAGAATCAAACTCATCTGAGACCTTTACTTATATAGAGGAACTTAGTTTAGAAGAAAAGACGAAAGAAATCGCAAGGCTCCTTGGCGGAACCAAGGTAACGGAAACAACAATGAAAAGTGCAAAGGAACTTATCGACAGTTGAAAAGCTAAATCGAAAAGTTCCTTTTTATATATACACATACTTAATATTTGGGAATTATTTTATAACCTCTGGCAACTTACATCTATATTCCTATTTTAAAAATGCTCTATATGCTTTCATAGTCATAAAGTTATCAATTTTAGATGAAATCTCATATGGTGAATGCATATTAAGCACCGGTGTTCCACAATCTACAACTTCCATTCCATACCTGCTTAGCAGAAAAGCAATTGTACCACCACCACCGGCATCTACCCTACCTAATTCACCGGCCTGCCATACAACTCCATTTGCTTCAAACAAATTTCTTAACTCTGCCAAAAATTCTGCATTTGCATCATTGGATCCACCTTTACCACCGGAGCCTCCATATTTAGATACGGCAACCCCATTCCCTAAGAAACAAGTATTTTGTTTTTCCATTACCTCCGGAAAGTCAGGATCAAAAGCAGCTGTCACGTCAGCTGACAAGACTTTAGAATTTTTCATTGCTCGTCTAACTTTCAGAGTTGTATGTTCACCCTCTAAAGCAATTAGCTCATGAACAGTATTCTCTAAAAAATATGAATCCATTCCTGTATTTCCTACTGAACCGATTTCTTCTTTATCCATAAATAGTCCGCAAGCAGTAAATTCGGGGTCTTCAACATCCAAAATTCCATGTAGTGCTGCATAAGAACAAACTCTATCATCCTGACCGTAACCTAAAACCATAGATCGATCCAGTCCAAGATCCCTTGACGGTCCAGCCGGTACTACTTCTATTTCCGCCATTAGAAAATCCTCTTCAGAAATATCATATTGATTTAAGAGAATTGAGAGAACATTCATTTTAACCGCTTCCTTTTCTTTCTCATCTTGAACAGGAAGATTGCCCAAAACTACGTTCATCATTTCTCCCGTCACACCTTCTCTCATCGTTTTCTGCATTTGATCTTTTGAAAGGTGAATCAAAAGATCTGTTACACAAAACACCGGATCTTCAGGTTTGTCTCCAATAGAAATGGTTATTTTTTCTCCGTTCTTTTTAAACAAAACACCGTGAAGAGCTAAGGGAAGTGTAGTCCATTGATATTTCTTTACACCACCGTAGTAATGCGTCTTTGCAAGAGCTATATTTCCATCCTCATATACCGGATTTGGCTTAAAATCTAATCTTGGCGAATCAATATGAGCTCCAACTATTCTCATTCCTTCTTCGAGAGCTTTCTTTCCCATTATAAATAAAGCTACTGATTTGTCCTTATTATTAACATAAATTTTTGCTCCAGGGCTCAATTTCTTGCCTGATTTAATAATATCTTCTAAATTTTCGTAGTCGTGTTCCTTAGCCTGCCTTATTATCTCAGTTGTTGCAAGTCTTTCAGTTTTAGCTATATCTAGAAATTTTTTGTAATCTTCGTTATATGCCGTCACTTGCTTTATCTCGTCTTTTTCAAGATTTAACCATGCACTTTTTGCTTTAAACTTTTCTATTTTTCTCTCTGACATCATTTCTCTCCTTGTATAAGTATATATTATTTCGATTAGTTTTCTGTCAATATAATTATAAACAAAAACTTATTATTTTTCCACAATTTTAGCAAATATGTACCCTGATTTAACGCTTTCAAACTTTATTTTAGCAGGATTACTTATACACTCTTTGAACTTTTTATTCAAACTATTTGTTAAATTATTTGCAAAGTTTTCGCACAAATGTTAAAATAAAAACGAGATTAAATTACTTATCCAAAAGGAGGAAGATTTTTATGAAATGTTTTCTTAAAATGAGTGCCCTAACCCTAATTGGGGTATTTGCCCTTTCTAGCCCTACCTTTGCATGTACCGGTATGTATGTTGGTAAGGACGTAAGCAAAGACGGTACAACTGTTATTGCACGAAGCGAAGATCAAGGTGGAGGCTCATACAACAAAATGTTTAAAGTTGAACCGGCAAAAATCGAAAAAGGCAGGTATTTTGTTGATACCGGAGAAGGGATGGATAACTTTAAAGTACCTCTACCCGAAAAAACTTATAAATACACTTATGTACCAGACTCATCTGACGCAGGTGATGGCCTTTATCCGGCTTCATGTACCAACGAATATGGGGTTGCTGTTGTGGGGACAGTTTCAGCCGATCCTAGCGAAAAATATCTAGAGGCAGATCCTTTTATAAAAAAAGGCCTTAGAGAAGCAATTTTACCGGGATTAATTGCTTGCCAAGTTAAATCAGCAAAAGACGCAGTAAACCTACTTGCAAAATTAGTCGATAAATATGGGTCAGCGGAGGGGAATATTTTGTTTTTAGCGGATAAGAAAGAAGCCTGGATGTTTGAAGTATACAGTGGACATACTTATGCGGCAGTTAAAATGCCTACTGACAGGGTTGCTGTATTTGGCAATCAATTTATGATAGGTACTGTTGATAAGGATGATACAAAAAACTATGTATTCTCCAAAAATCTTTTTGATACAATTGAAAAAGTAGGTGCAGTCAAAGAGGATGGCAAATATAATCTTGCAAAATCTGTTACTGATAGTAAAAGAGATGAATACTCAAACATGAGAACATGGGTTGGCAAAAAAGTTTTAGCACCGAGTGATACCAAAGAATATAATAATGATTACTTCTACCCTCTTTTCTATAAGCCAGATTCAAAAGTGTCAATGCAACAGGTATTTGATATGTATAGGAATAGATATCAAGATACTCCATACGCGATGGATACGGATGAAAAAACAGAGGAATATAAAGCAATAATTGAAAAAATGGAAAAAGATGATCCTGAAACTCCGGGAAATATGAGACCTATAGGTGTCACCCGTTCTTCTGATATCCATGCAATTCAGATTTTCGAGAAGCTTCCTAAGGAAACTAACTGTCTTCAGTGGCTCTGTATGGGAAATGCGGAAGGCTCCGTTTTCGTTCCCGCATTTAGTGGAATTACTGACACAAATAAGGCTTATCAGATAGATGGATCTGCTTACAATCCAAAAAGTGCTTACTGGCAGTTTAAACGCAACTCAACCCTAGCTATGACCGACAGAAAATTCCTTGAAAAAGGGGTTCAGGATTTCTGGAGATATCAAGAGAATCAGATGCATGCGAAAATGTTAAAGCAGGTAGATAAGATTGGTAAGGAATATAAACGTAGTGCTGATAAGGGTGCAAAAATGGTTACTAAGCTGGCAGATGATATGGCAACAGAACAGCTTTCTAATGCTACCATGATGTATAAAGCGCTTATGTTCACCACAACTGATAATATAAATGATCGGGCTAAGAGCTTTAGAAAAAATATGTTCGTAGCTCCAATTATTCTTGAAAAAGCTGCAAAGTCAAAGGGATATGATGTTGAGTTCAAAACAAAAGACAAAGTTACACAAGCTATTTTAAAAAAGAAAGATATTAAGTATGTTCTATCTTCTGACTCTCCTGAATTTAAAACAGAGGTAAAGAAGCAAAAAACTAAGGGTAAACTATCTTTTGCTCCTTACATGAAGGGATTCAAAATGATTGTTCCATTCGACTTCATTCAAAATTTAAAGTAATGAGATGATTATATTGCAGCATTTTTATTAATATCCAATTAAATGTTTTAGCGTTAAAGAAGAACAACCACCCCTGCGGATGGTTGTTCTTCTTATGTTTATGGTCATTTGACATAATCCATTATTTCTTCATCGTGTCTGCCAATCTAGACGCAATTGATGTCATCAGACTATCTGTAATAGGTGTAACATCAACAAGTTTATCATCTGCAACGATTGCAAACTTAGGTTCTATAGGACTGAGAACACCGCCGAAAATTTCACCAAGTTCAGAATATTTGTAAAGTGGAATCTGATCGTCCATTTCTCTAGAAATATCCATTTCATCTTCAAATAGATAGTCTTCTTCAAAAACATACCCAATTTCTGCTGCTATTTCCCAGTTATTTAAGTCAACGCCCTCATCTATTGCCGCTTCTACCGGTAGAAGTCTTCTTTCCGTGTTTGTGAAAGTACCATTGGTGCTTGCAAATCCGGTTCCCGGAAGGAAGACATCTGCCCTCTCACCAACTTCTGTCATATGAGTATCTGAGACCATTAAAAATTCCAATTCAGGAAGTTCAACCGACGGCATCTCACCGAAAATTGCAAGTCCTTTTACTCCCTCAAGAACTTCCGGACCGGCTTTTATTCCCATATTTACTAGACCTTGAGAATTATTTTTAGCTTTCACCATCAAAACACCATCTCTTGGACTACCAATGTGACCTGATAGGAGCGCAATATCCCCGATTAAGGAAGCTGCATTGCTGCTCAAAGTATTTTGTTGATATACAATCATGGCCTTCTTAGCTGATGCGTATTCTCCTGCAATCTTAGCAATTTTTTCATTTATAACTACATCAGACACTGTAGCTTTAAATTCTTCAAAACCATCTATTTCTGATGTTTTTCCGTAATCTATTAGCGCCTTTGCAAAGGCCTTAAGGCTTGTTAAGTTGTTGTCTACGGTTACGATTTCATCGGCAAAGTCGAAGTATTTATTTGTCTCCTCTGTTCCGATTACATAGACTTTTACTCCTGCCTCTGAGGCCTGTTTTATTTTATTCCAAAGGACCGGATTTCTGTATTTCATAAATCCTACTGCCACAAGCACATCTGTTGCAATAATTTCATCGATTGTATTTGGGGATGCATCATGACCTATAACATCTGCCAAACCGTTATGCCTGTTGTTAAAGCTGAATACTTTCGCACCTAAGGTTGATGCCATCTTCTTCATTACATAGGCTTCTTCGTTAGTAAATCTATCAGATATTGCAACTGCAAGAGATTCTGCTCCGTATCTTGCCTTAACGCTCTGTAGTTTCTTTGATGCTAGTACAATTGCTTCATGATAATCTGTTGGCATTAAATCATTTCCAATTCGGATTAGAGGATCTACAATTTTTTCTTCTAAAACTGCTCCATCAAATCCCCATTTACCCTTAGCACAGCAAAGTCCTTTGTTGACATAACCATCTTTATTAGGAACTACTTTGATTAACATATCGCCATGGTATTCCAAGTCTAAAGTACATCCAACTGAGCAAAATGAACATGTTGTTGTTACAACTTCGTTATCCAATGGAACGCCTTTAGTTATGGATAATTTTTCTTGGATAGCACCAGTTGGACAAAGAGCTACACACATACCACAAGAATCACAACCGGATTCACATAAAGGTCCCTCCATTGATGGTTTAACAACCGTATCAAACCCTCTATGTACAAGGCCTAACGCTCCAATTCCCATAGTTTCATCACAAACACGAACGCAGAGTCCACACTTAATGCACTTGTTTGGATCTCTTTCAATAAATGGATGCTCATCCTCAAATTCTACCAAGCTCTTCTCTCCTGCCCATCTTTCGGGTTCCACATTATACAGGTTAGAGTAGTCAATTAATTTACATTCAAAATAGTCATGGCAACCACACTGCAAACAACGGTTAGCTTCTGCAATCGCTTGGTCTTCTGTTAGGCCATCATAGATAATTTCTGTAAAGTTATCTTTTCTCTCATCAGCGTCCAACTGTGCTGCTTTTTCTCTGAATAATCTTTCTCTATCTTCGAAAGTCTTTTCAGTGATATCATCTCTTGTTACATAGTATGGTTTTTCATACTTAACATCCTCTCCATCTAGGTATCTGTCTACTATTGCAGATACTTTTTCAGCATCAGCTATTGCTTCGATGGCAATGGATATTTTATCGTTACCGCAGTCTCCACCTGCAAACACCCCCTCCATAGAGGTTGCAAAAGTCTCAGGGTCATATGCAATTCCTTGCTTTCTCGTTTTTTCCATGTCAAAAAGGCCTGAATCAACAGCCTGACCAATTGCCAGGATAACATTGTCAACTTCAATGGTTTCTGTCTTTCCTTCTACCGGAATCGGTCTTCTTCTTCCGGAAGCATCAGGTTCACCCAGTTCCATAACTTGGAGCACCATTGCTTTTACATGCCCATTTTCATCTTTGATAATTTCGATAGGATTTGTCAAGTTTTTGAAGATTACTCCCTCCTCTTCTCCCTCTTCAATTTCTATCATATCAGCAGGCATTTCGTCCTTGGTTCTTCTGTATATGTTGTAGACTGTCTCAGCTCCAAGTCTTACAGCTGTTCTGCAAGCATCCATTGCAGTGTTACCACCACCTACAATTGCAACTTTCTTTCCTAGTGGAATAAATTCATTTCTAACAACTTTCCTTAGGAAATCAATTCCTCCCCATACGCCGTCAGCATCTTCACCCTTACAACCAACTCCTGTTGATTTCCATGCACCTATAGCCATGATTACTGCATCAAAATCTTCTCTGATGGTTTCAAAAGGAATATCTTTACCAACCTTAGTGTTAGGAATCATTTCAACGCCCATATGCTCTATTAAAGCAACTTCCATATCAAGAACTTCTTTTGGCAGTCTATATTCAGGAATTCCATATCTTAACATACCGCCTAGTTTTGGCATTGAATCAAATATTGTAACATCATGACCTTTTTGTCTTAAGAAATATGCTGAAGAAAGACCCATAGGTCCACCACCTACAATAGCAACTCTTTTACCGGTTGAATCAGCGATTTCTGGCATGAATACTTCTTCACCAGCAAGGTTAAATTCGCCAGCAAATCTTTTAATCATAGCTATGCTTATAGGTTCATCTACAAGGCCTCTTCGACATGCATCCTCACATGGGTGTGGACATACTCGACCAATACATGCAGGTAGAGGAATTCTGTCCTTGATCAGCTCATTTGCCTTATCATGCTCTCCGTTTGCTACAAGGCCAACATATCCTTGGCAGTCAGTATTTCCTGGACATGCTAGCTTACAAGGAGCTACGCAATCTCCCTGGTGATCTGACAACAGCATCTCCAAGTTGGTTTTTCTCGACTCAACAACTCTTTCAGTGTTAGTCATGACAATCATATTGTCTGATACTTCTGTAGCACAAGCCTTAAGCAGCTTTGGAATCCCCTCAACTTCTACCACGCAAATTCCACAAGATCCATATATTGCTGTTCTCTCATCATAGCAAAGAGTTGGGATAAAGATATCGTTTTCACGAGCCACTTCCAAGATAGTTTGACCCGGAAGCCCAAATACTTCTTTGCCGTCTATGTTCATTCTAAACTTTTTCATTTCCCTGTCTCCTACTCTCTGATTATAGAATCAAATCTGCAAGTTTCCTCACATTTTCCGCACTTGATGCACTTTTCTTGATCTATGACATGCTGACCTTTAACTTCTCCAGAAATTGCCCCCACAGGACATTTTCTAGCACAGGCTGTACATCCAACGCATGTATCTTTAATTGTAAATTTAATTAGAGCCTTGCATGATTTTGCTGTACATTTGTGTTTATAGATATGGTCTTCATATTCATTTCTAAAATATTTAAGAGTTGTTAATACAGGGTTAGGCGCTGTCTGTCCAAGTCCGCACATTGAACCGTCTTTAATCTTAATAGCTAATTCTTCAAGAAGTTCTATATCGCCGTCTTTTCCTTCTCCCTTGGTTATTCTCTCTAGAATTTCCAACATACGCTTTGTTCCTACTCTGCAGTAGTTACATTTACCGCAAGATTCTTTCTTCGTGAAGTCAAGGAAATATCTAGCCATATCAACCATACATGTATCTTCATCCATTACGATCATACCGCCGGAACCTACGATTGCGCCGGTTTTGTTAATATCTTCATAAGTTACAGGAGTGTCTATTAATTTCTCAGGGATACATCCACCTGATGGACCACCCATTTGAACGGCTTTAAATCCCTTATCTTGTTTGATGCCTCCACCAATTCCAAAGATAACGTCCTTAAGTGGCAATCCCATTGGAACCTCCACAAGTCCACCCTTCTTGATCTTTCCAGCTAGGGCAAAAACTTTGGTACCATTGGATTTCTCTGTTCCCATTGAACCAAAGGCTTTACCTCCGTTAGCTATTATCCAAGGCACGTTAGCAAAAGTTTCAACGTTATTGATGTTAGTAGGCTTCTGCCAATATCCTTTCTGAGCTGGGAAAGGTGGTTTTAGTCTTGGCATACCCCTTTCACCCTCAAGAGATGCGATAAGAGCAGTTTCTTCTCCACATACGAAAGCACCTGCTCCCGCTTTTATTCTAAGATCAAAATCAAAACCTGAGTCAAATATGTTCTTGCCTAGATAGCCTTTTCCCCTCGCCTGCTCCATAGCTATTTCTAAACGTTTAATGGCTAAAGGATATTCAGCACGGCAGTATATAATTCCTTCGGAAGCACCCATAGCAAAGCCACCTATTGTCATACCTTCTATAACTGCATGAGGATCTCCTTCAAGAACAGATCTGTCCATGAAAGCACCCGGATCTCCTTCGTCGGCATTACAGACAATATACTTTTCTTTTCCCGGACTACCCTTTGCAGCATTCCATTTAAACCATGTTGGGAAACCGGCTCCACCTCTTCCTCGTAATCCGGAAACCTTGATTTCCTCAATTACCTCATCCGGAGTCATTGAAGTAACAACTTTTTTAGTTGCCTCATATCCTCCAACACCCAGGTATTCCTCAATGTTTTCAGGATTTATCAAGCCGCAATTTCTTAGAACCACTCTCTTTTGTTTAGAAATAAACTGTGTATCTTCAGATGTGATTGAATATTCCTTAACCGGGTTTCCATCTTTCAAGTGCTCAACTACGATTTTTTCAACCTTTTCCGGTTGGACCATGATATATCTTGTAAAATCCGTTCCATTATCTTCATAAACATCTACTATCGGCTCCAAATAACACGTTCCAACGCAACCTGTAAAATCAAGTTCTACATCAACATTATGGATTTCCAACTGTTTTCTAAATTCAGCTTCAGTTTTCTTAGCTCCAGTGGCGATACCACAACTACCTTGTCCAATTACAACTTTCACTTGGTATACCTCCTAGCCTCTTGCCCTTATTTCTTCTAAAATTTCAATCACTTTATCTTTAGTCAAGTTTCCGTAGGTTTCATCACCGTCATTACTTCTTACCATCATAACCGGAGCTAAGGAACAACATCCAAGACATGCCACATTATTAAGAGTAAAAAGTCCATCCGGAGTAGTCTCTCCATCTTTAATATTAAGATGCTCGCATACAGACTCCTCTATCATTTCTGAACCATTTACATGACAAGCGGTACCTTGACACAGCATTATAAGATTCTTACCTATAGGTTGCAGCCTAAACTGTGCGTAAAAAGTAGCCACACCATAAATTTTGGCAGGTTTAATACCTGTACATTCTGAAATGTAATTAATAACATCAACAGATAGGTACCCATATATATCTTGGGCCTTTTGCAAAATAGTAATCAAGCTACCAGGAGTACTTGCGTATTTCTCCATAGTCTGCGCCAATTCCGGGAACTTGTTGTTCTTGCCGTTCCCACAGCAGCATTCTTTGCTCATTTATTTATCCTCCTAACAGAAATTAGTTTGACAATATTTTATCTATATATATTATAGATTTAGTCCGTCTTAAAATCAATGTATTATTGCTTTTATCTGCAAATTATTCACATTTATTTCTTCTTGTTTTAACTCTATTTATTTTCAAAAATTTTAAATCAGTCTCCATAAACAGAATAGCAAAAATCATGATAATTACACCTATATACCCTTTAATGCTCAGTACCTCTCCTGCTAAAAAATATGCGACAATTCCTGCAAATACGGGTTCTAATGAAAAAATTATCCCCACTCTACTCGCTTCAGTAAACTTTTGTGATACTGCCTGTATTATAAAGGCAATGCCGGTACAGAAAATAGCCAAAAATAAAACAGATCCTCCTACAGTCCAATTTGTTGGAATTGCTGGAGATTCTACAATGAATCCCATAATCATACAGTAAATCCCGCAGAACAAAAGCTGAAAAACCCCCAATTGATATGAATTAACACCCACGGTGTTTACTGCTTTTTGCGTTATCAAAATATGAATAGCATAAGCCGCTGCACATGTTATACATAATATATCTCCTAATAAATTTTCTTGATTCATTGAAAATTCATCTGTCAGTGTCATAAGCATAATTCCAAACAGACATGCAATTGCAGAGATTTGAACCTTAGCCGGTAGAGGCTTTTTTAAAACAAAAGTCTCTAAAAATGGAGTAATTACCACTGCAAGTGCACATAAAAATCCTGCATTAGATAAGGTAGTATACTTAACTCCAAATGTAGCACCACTATATACAAACAGGAGTAATGTTCCCAAATAAAAACTGTACTTAATGGTAACCTTATTCACACCCCTAACATATTTATGTGACAAAATAGCCGCTGCGAAAAATGCAATTAAAAACCTATATCCGTTTAAAGTAAATGGTCCCATCTGAGTAAGAGATAAATCCATAAGATAATACGATATACCCCACCCCATGGTTACCAGTATCAAACTAAGTTCCGCAATTCTTCTTTTCTTCATTCCTTATAGCTCCTTAAATATATAGCTAGATTTCGCTTATAAAATATTCCACAGCAGTTCTCTCGTCGAAAATTCCTGCTTTTATATTTTGTTCTATCCTGTATGCAAGTATCAAAGACTTTTTAATATTCTCTTCGTTCATATTAGCTGTCGATTTCGAAATTTTTTCAGCTCTGTATGAATTAATGCTTAGAATTTTAGCAGCCTCGTATACAGTAATCCTATCCTTTTTTAACTGCTTAAGTGAAAGAGAAATCTCAAAAGTAGAAACAATCAGACCTATTATATTCATAGCATTTTTTTCACTGCTATATATGTTATTAAAAATCTCCAGTGCTCTCCCTTTATGTCGCTTAAGCATTGCATCTATAAGCGAGAAAATGTATGACTCTTGAAATCCTAACACTACATTCTCGATAATTTCACGACTGCTTCCCTCTGAACCGTCTTCATCAGTTATCGCTATTATTTTATCCATATCATTTATAAGATTAATAAGAGTATAATTACTTTCTTTTTTAAGATATCCGGAGACATCAATTAAATGATTTATATCTTCATCCTTCATATTCTTTTTTCTAATCTTCAATTGATTATGAATAAATTTATAGAGTTCTCCTCGCTCCAATTTGTTAAAATCATATATTCTGAATAAATTTTTTGTTTTCGTAGCCATGGGGAACTTGTCATTATTGACCATATATATAATTAAAATGTTGTCATTGCTTGAATCTGAAGATTTCTTTAAAAGTGAATGAATCTTATCCTCATCAGATTTAAGTGCTTTTCCCTCCATAAGCCTTAAAACGATTACCCTTTGTCCTCCCATCATACCAAGACTTTCCATGGCTTGTTCTAACTCTATAAAACTATATGTTTCTTCATCCAGTTCTGTTAAATCCATAATTCTGGTAGCAGAGTTCGTATAATTATCCACAATTCTTTTTACGGCCCATTTAGATAAATAACTCTCAGCTCCGGTTATAATAATAAGATTGCTTAAACCATTTTTTTCATCTTCTATAAATTGTCTATATCCACTCTTGATTTTAGCATTGTACATACTTTTAACTTATCTTTTTCCTTTCGAATTCCAATGGCCCCATGCCTATCTGTCCTATAAACCATTATACCATTTTTATGTAATTTATCAATTACATCAGTGTCGGGATGTCCATAAAGATTCTTACCTACTCCAATCAAAGCAATTCTTGGATTTACTGCATCTATTAGCTCATTCGAAGTGCTGTATTTACTCCCGTGATGTGATATCTTTAAAATGTCCGCTGATAAAACATCTGTATTTTTATATTTTTTTACTAATTCTTTTTCTGTTTTCGAATCAATATCACCTGTTACAATAGTTACAATACCGTCCGCCTCAATCCTATAAACAGAAGATAAATTATTGCTAGTACCAGCAATCTCCTTTTTACTTTCCTCCGGCCACAAAACATCTAATTTTAAATTTTTATGCCTAATCAAATTTGACTCACATCTACCAAACAAAACAGTTTCAATGGAGAATACTTCGTTTAAGTCTTTTATTCCCTGAGAGTGATCAATATCCTCGTGAGTAATTGCAGCAATATCTATTTTGTTTACTCTGTTTTTCAACAAATATGGCATCAATATACGCTTCCCAATATTTACATCCTTCGATCCTCCTCCATCAAATATGATATTTATTCCATCCTTTGTTTTTACATGAAGACAATCTCCTTGTCCAACATCTACCATGATTACTGAAGCCTTATCAAAAGGTAATAGATCATCAAAATAGACCCAAGTACTTAGCAGAAAAATTCCCATCATAAAAATGATGATCAAAAAATGTTTTCTTCTTAAATATGCTATTCTAATGGATTCTGATGCGATAAATAATACAACCAGAATAGTAAAGACTAAAAATCCCTTATTAAAAGAGGATATATTTATATCCTTATCAATAATAGATGTCATCCAAATATGAATAGTTTGTAATGCCTTACCTAATCCCCATATTATTCTATTTATATTAGCAATTGTAGTGCCTAGTATATTGACCATAAAATTTGCATCACCAATATATGGCAGAATCAAATTATTTAAAGCTTGAAAAACTAGAGAAACAACTCCGGTTTGGACTATTAAACCGGCAATAAAAGTAACCGGTAAGTTTATCATAACACCCCAAAGAGGCAAAATATTAAACTTATATACAATATAGGGACCCAGTACCGCTTGAATAGCCAGATATATTGCCACCCAACCAGAAATATTTCCTCCCCCATTTTCTCTGATCCAAGAGATAGATGATTTTTGACAAAAATTTCTTATCTTATTGAATATTACAGGAAAAAGAATTCCTATTCCCAGTATTGCTAAATATGACATATGAAATCCCGGAGAAATAATGGATGCAGGGTTTATGCATATTGAAACAAGTCCTGCTACGCCTAAGCTAGTAATAAGATCTGTATCTTTTCCTATGAAATCAGAAATTATATACATAACTGCCATAATAATTGCTCTTGTCACTGAGGGGCTCCACCTGGTAACCTCTCCATATAATGTTAAAGTTAAAAAAGCAAGATAATGCCATACATGATTAGGGCATAATCTATTTACTTTCTTGAACAAAAATATAAGTATGCCCACATGTAGACCGGAAACAGCTAATATATGTCCTGTACCATATCGACGGTACATTTCTTGGTTGTCTTCATCTATTTGGGATTTATCTCCTAATACGATACCTCTAACTAAGGCTGCAATATCATGTGTTTTATCTAATTTAATCAAATGGTCCAAAAAATTTTCTCTTATATCTTCTGTAAATCTTTTTAATCTCCAAGTTAAATTATTATTACAATTAATAACAGAATAGCTTTTGCATTTGCCAATCAAGTATATACCTTGAGATTCTAAAAATTTTCTATAATTAAAACATCGTGGGTTTCTAGCAGTAACAGGAAGTTCAACTTTTATCTCAGTTTCAATGACCTCACCCGGTTTAGGCTTAGGATATTTCAATGATTTGCTTTGAGATAATTCATCATATCTATTTGACTTTCCATATGCATTTTTATACTGAAGCTTCTTTTCACTATAGGATACCAATAAATACTTTGAATAATTAACAATTTCACCATTTATTAAATGTGCATCATTAACTAAACATTTCCAACCTGAATATTGTGGTTTCTCAACATCATCAGTATAAATAACAGTTCCCTTTAATATGGTCTGTCCTGAATAAATACTTTCGTTATGTGCTGTGGCAATAGAATACTTTCTATTTTGTTCTACTTCAAAACATTTAGAAGACAAAATGCAAGTGGATATAATCAAAATAATCAATGTAACTAATGATATCTTGTTAATTTTAATAAAACATATTTTATTTCTATCGTCGATTGAAAATGTATAATTTACAAAAATGCTTGGTTTGAACTTAAGAATCAAAGTAAGAAAAATAAGAAGGAATGAAATATAAATAATTAAAATATTAAATGTGCCAAAATTTAAGGAAAGACCTGTAAAACACAACTGTACAAGGCTCAATGCAAATAATTTTCTTCTCATTATTATTAATATGATGCATTTAACTTTCTTCCATTTTATACCATTCCCATATTCTTGTCTACCATTGAATTGTATGGTATAATTAAACGAAAAATTGTTTTAGAAAAAGGACTATTTATATGAAAAAATTTAATATTAAATCTGATTCCAATAAACAAGTAAAAGGAGAAAAGAAGATGTCTAAGAAAGAGTCCAATTTCTCCTATTCAGGATGGCCTCTTTACAAGAAAATTCTTGTCTCACTTCTTTCTGTGCTTATGATTTTATTGGTAGCTACGACGGCATACGTAGCGTATATCATACACGGAGCTAACGATATAGAAACAGATAAAATTTACGATATTCTTTCTGAGAGTTCAATAATATATGATGATCAAGAAAATAAAATTGATTCCATATATGCAACAGAAAATAGGACAAACATCAGCTATAAGGAACTGCCGGATAACCTAAAGAATGCTTTTGTAGCGTTGGAAGACAAAACATTTTGGAAGCATAAAGGATTTAACTTTGTACGTATTCTCGGTGCAATTAAAGACTCCTTTACATCCGGACGTGTCAGTGGTACTTCTACAATAACTCAACAGTTAGCTAGAAATATATTTCTTAAGGAATCAAAATCCGAGCGAAGTATTAAGAGGAAAATTATAGAAGCTTACTACACTGTAATCATCGAAAAAAGAATGACTAAAGAACAGATATTAGAAGCTTATTTGAACACAATCTACCTCGGTAGCAATTCTAATGGTGTCCAAGCGGCTGCTCAAGCATATTTTTCTAAAAATGCCAATGAGTTGGATTTAAATGAATCTGTTTCCCTAGCAGCTTTACCACAAGCACCTACTGAATACTCCTATGTAAAGTACGTTGGTCTCGAGGATATTCAAAATGTAGATTCTGACAAAATCCTGAAAAAAACACCTTTTGGAGCATACATTCTAAATACAAGTGCTCAAAACAGACGCGAAGTCTGTCTAAAGCTAATGCTGGATCAAAAAATGATATCAAATGAAGAATATCAAGCTGCAAAAAAAGTTCAGATCAAAGATATCATTAATCCTAACTATTCATTAAACTCTAACAAAGCAGCCTACTTTAACGACTACGTCATCAATGAAGTAGTTGCCGATTTGGCAAAAGAATTAAAAATAAGCAAGGATCAAGCAAAAGAAAAAGTTTACGACGGTGGTCTAAAGATTTATTCAACAATGGATAAACAAGCTCAGGATGTTATAGAAGCTGAATTTGCAAATGATTCTAATTTCCCGGTTCCTACTTATATGAGCAAAAACAGTACGGGCGATTTTATTGATAAAGCCGGAAATATTGCGCTTTACAATTATTATAACTATTTTAATGAGGATGGTACGCTACCTTTATCGGGAGAAGAAGCTTGGGTTAATGATGATGGCTCTGTGACTCTTGCAGGAAATAAAAGGCTAAACTTCTACGACACAAAGGTAAACGGAAAAGATGATATTAGCGTAGAGCTAAAAAATATGTACTTGAAAGAAGATGGTAATGTTTATGTTATTTCAGGCGGTTTTATTAACATACCTCAAGGCGAGAAGAATAAATCCAACGATGGAAACGTTACTATTTCAAAGAACTTTGTAAAGAATAATCCAAAATTCTTTGTTATAAAAAATGGCACAGTTACCATTGGAGCCGGAGCTTATAAACTCAGACAACAAGTTATACAACCTCAAGCAGCCATGACAATTGTTGATACTAAAACCGGACAGATAAAAGCGATGGTAGGTGGTCGTGGTACAGAAGGTAGAGACCTATTCAATAGGGCAACTGCGCCGAGACAGCCGGGTTCTTCCATCAAACCTATAGGTGTGTATGCTCCTGCTATACAACAAAGTTTTGAAGAAGTCTCAAATGGTAAGAAGCATAACTTTAAAAACTTGGGCATTGATAAACAAGGCACTAAGTACTGGGGAGATTACATAACTCCGGCGTCTGTCATAGTTGATGAACCTACTACTCTTGAAGGTAGACAATGGCCTAAGAACTACGATGGTACTTTTTCCGGTCCTATGGATTTAAAAACCGCCTTAGCTATGTCAAGAAATACCACTTCTGTAAAAACGTATTTACAGGTTGGTGGGAACTACTGTGCAAATATGCTTGAACAGTTCGGTATTACTACTCTTGTTAAAGAAGGAAACATCAACGATCTCAACGCATCAGCTATTGCTCTTGGAGGTATGGTTAAGGGAATATCACCTCTTGAATTAACAAATGCATATACAGCTTTCTCGAATGGCGGAGTAAGACATAAGACTTATGCCTACACAAAAGTCTTAGATCGTAAAGGAACTGTCCTTCTTGAAGTAAAACCTGATGAAGGAGAAAAAGTTCTAGATCCGGGAGTTGCGTTTGTTATGAACAAAATACTTCAATATTCAGTAAATGCAGGTTTTGCAAGACCCGCCGGCATATCAGGAGTAAGTGTTGGAGCGAAAACCGGTACCACAAGTGACTTTATAGATATTTGGACAGCCGGATATACTCCTAGCTATGCCGCTGCCATTTGGATTGGAAGTGATGTTTCATTTGAACTTGGAGAAAGTAGCGAAAGAGCCTCAATCCTTTGGGGAAAAATCATGAGGCAAATTAATAAGGCAAAACAAGG
The DNA here is from genome assembly GCA_050908895.1 of Eubacteriales bacterium KG125. GTDB lineage: Bacteria > Bacillota > Clostridia > Peptostreptococcales > Anaerovoracaceae > S5-A14a. The sequence goes on from CP171222.1 coordinate 1,411,498, forward strand.
ATCATATCCTCAACAACCTGGTAATGTAATTGCTGTCGGAGGTAATTACTTTATAAAAGGCACTGAAAACGGAATTGTATCACTGGATAAAATTAAAGAAGAAGAAGAGAAAAAAGATGCTAAAGTTGTTAACATTTGCAAAGACTCAAACATGCTAGCTACTCCGTGGTGTACAAATATAGTAGAAACCACATTCTTAAAAGGAACAGAAGATCAGATTCCTAAATACTATTGCCCTATTCACAATAAGGATACAAGTAAATATCCTATTGCCCCCGGAACAAAACCTCCTGAAAATAATCCACCGGCAGAACCTGAGTCTCCCGGCAATGAAAATAATGCTCCCCCTACAAATCCATAAATCATTGATACTACTAAAAATCGCTCATGCCCTAAGGCTTGAGCGATTTTTTAGCAATTAAATTTCCTTTAGTTTAATATATTATTTGTCTAAAATTTTTCTAAATATATTAACCTGATTGGCAGTTTCTGAATCCTCCGATTTAAATATAGCTGAACCTGCAACAACCATGTCAACACCCGCATTTAGAACTGTACTTAAATTATCTGTGGTGATTCCACCATCAATTTCAATTAAAAAGTCAAGTTTTCTTTTTTCTCTCTGAGATTTCAGCCATCTTACTTTCTCTAGAGTCTCAGGAATAAACTTCTGTCCCCCAAAACCGGGATTAACAGACATAATTAAAACTATATCTATAAACGGCAATATATCCTTTAAAAACTCAACAGGCGTAGCCGGATTTAGAGAAACACCTGCCTTAATTCCCAAATCTTTAATATGTGAAATTGTCCTATGAAGGTGAATACAAGCTTCTTGATGCACTACTATAAACTCCGTTTTATCAGTTATAAAATCCTCAATATAGTCATCAGGATTTTCAATCATTAAGTGTACATCATAAGGCGATGTCTCAACCTTATTTAAGCTTTTCATAACACCTGCACCAAAACTGATATTGGGAACAAAATGTCCATCCATTACATCAATATGTATATAATCTGCCCCTGAATCTGAAACTAATTTAGCTTGTTGTCCCAAATTAGAAAAATCAGCTGCCAAAAGGGATGGTGATAAATAATTCACGTCTTACCTCCAATTCTAAAATATATTTTTGTCTCTAACTTCTTGCAAAAAACTTATATATGATTCATATCGACTTTTAGATATTTCTCCCCTTTCCACAGCTGCTCTAACCATACACTCAGGTTCATTAAGATGGAAGCAGTCCTGAAATTTGCACTTTTTCCCAATTTTAAATATCTCAGGAAACATCTCTCTAACTTCCGAATCATCCATACTTGGTAAATCTATAGACGTAAAACCCGGAGTATCAAGGATTTTGGTGGTATTATTAAGTTTGAGAATCTCCACGTGTCTTGTAGTATGCTTTCCTCTCTGATTTTTTTCACTAATCGTACCAACTTCCATACTTTCAGTGCCGGTCATAACATTAAGAATCGTTGATTTTCCCACTCCGGAAGGCCCGGCTAAGGCAACTATTTTGTTCTCAAGAAGTGCTCTAAGCGTAGAGAAACCCTCTCCGGTCATTCCACTTATAGGAATAATTCTATAAACACCTCCATATATTTTGAGAAGACTTTCGTATGCTTCCCATCCTTTAGAACTCTCTGTCTTATTTACACAAATTATACATTCTATATTTTTTTCTTGACAAACGCATAGAAAACGATCCAATAAGTATGGATTTGCCTTTGGTTTCTGAGCACTTACTACAACTACAAGCATATCAATATTGGCAATCGGTGGTCTAACAAAACAGTTTTTTCGAGGCAGTATTTTTTCTATCACGCCTTCTCCATTTTCCAAAAGAGTTATAATAACTTCATCTCCTACATAGAGAATATTTCCATCTTTTCTAATGTTTCCTCTTCCCCTTGTAGTAATCACGCCAATTTCCGTGTCTACGTAGTAAAATCCGCCTATTCCTTTTACTACTGTGCCCTGTATTTCTTGTATTTTATTTTGACTATTATTTTCCATTATTGGTTATTTTGTGGGGTTTCAGGATTAGTTGGGTTTTCCGGTTTATTAGGAACTTCCGGTACGCCCTTACTTACCTTAATTGAAACTGATGTACCTTTCTTAAGCTCTGATCCGGCACTATATTGTTGCCACATAACGTAATTTTTACCGTAAATTGTACTTTCTTCATAGGAAATATCTCCTATTTCAAGGCCTGCTTCATTCAAAGCCTGAACCGCTGCATCAGCTGTAAGACCTGTCAAAGTAGGTACTTTTGATTTTTCTTTTTTCTCCTTACTAACAATTATATCTACCGTTGAACCATTTTTTGCACTTGCTCCTGCAGAAGGTGTTTGACTTATAATAATACCCTCATCATATTCATCACTTTCCTCATATGATACATTTCCTAATTTAAATCCATATTGTGCTAGAATATTAACCGTATCTGACTCTGAGTATTTTTTCTTGAGAAGATCCGGTACTAAGCCTGATTTCTTACCTTTGCTAATGTTTAGGGTAACCTTAGATCCTTCCTTAACCTTGCTCTTTGCTATAGGCGTCTGAGATACTATCTTACCTTTCTCTATATCCGCACTGTAAACTTCATCGCCTTTCTTCGCAATCAATTTTAAGGATTCTAACTGAGTTTTAGCTTCCTCATAAGTCATATTTTTAAAATCCGGTACTTCTATATTTCCGGCATCTGCTTTACTTAATTTTGAAATTAATAAATATCCTCCTAAAATCCCAATAAATAGGAGTGCTATTACAGCTAATATCCATGGCAGTATCTTTTTTCTTCTAGAATCATCAGAAGATTTTCGCTGCTTATTTTTCTTTTTTCTTGGTTTTTCACCAACAATCGCATTTAATTTTTCGTCATTTTCATCATCTATTTTTACAGGTTTGTTCCTCTTAGAACCTGCAATCAAAATATCATCGCCTATTTTTTTAGATAGAAAATCCACATTATTCAAATCTTCCAGCATTGCCTCTGCGTTCTGATATCTATTATTTTGATACTTATCTGTAGCCTTTAATATAATCTTTTCTAAGGCAGGTGGAACATTATCAACCATCTTAGAAGGTGCTTTAATATCCTCATTTATGTGCATCAAAGCAATTTCCACAGGATTATCACCATCAAATGGAACTTCTCCGGTTAACATTTCATATAGAACTATTCCCAAAGAATAAACATCTGATTTCTCATCCACATATTTCCCTCTAGCCTGTTCCGGAGAAAAATAGTGTACAGAGCCCATAACTTGATCTCCATCTTCCCTACTTACAATAGTAGATGAAGAAATCGCCTTAGCTATGCCGAAATCAGCCAGCTTTGCAACTCCATCTTTTGTTATCATAATATTATGAGGCTTTACATCTCTATGGATTATATTATTTCTGTGAGCCAAGGTTAGAGCTTCTGCAACCTGCTTACCAATTTGAATAACATGTTTATAATTAAGTGGCCCGCTCTCTTCAATTATATCTGAAAGTGGTCTTCCATCAATAAGCTCCATTACAATAAAATATATATTGCCTTCTTTGCCAACATCATAAACATTTACAATATTAGGATGCTGTAATCCCGCTGCAGATTGGGATTCCTTCTTAAAACTATCAATAAACTGAGCATCCCTCGTATATTCAGGTCTCAAGATTTTAACAGCAACATACCTGTTTAGAAGCCTATCTTTTGCCTTATAGACTACAGCCATTCCCCCGTCACCGATCTTTTCAATTAATTCATATCTTCCGGCTAATAATTTATTACTACTCATTGATATCCTCCTCATCAATTTTCAGGGAAATTACCGTAATATTATCACTACCCCCATTTAAATTAGCTAGATCCACAAGCTCTGAACATGTTTCTAACATAGATTTACCCTTATCAACTATCCTAACAATATCTTTTTTTTCTACCTCGGCATATAAACCGTCAGTACACATTAAAATCACATCTTTAAATTTTAAATTTACCACAAACATATCCGGATAAATGTGATATTCTGCCCCTAACGCCTTAGTTATTTGATTCCTATCAGGGTGAGTTAAAGCTTCTTCCGGAGAAATTTCACCTCTTTGGACTAAATGGTTAACATAAGTATGATCTTCTGTAATCTGCTCCAATTCGCCATTTCTATATAAGTATGCCCTACTATCCCCTAAATTGAAGACATACATTTTGTTGTTATTCATGTATGCTACCACTATTGTCGTAGCCATGCCGGCATTCTCATCAAATCGATTTGCCAGCTCCAGTATCATTTCATTTGTTCTGTTTAAGCATTTGGCAAAGTAAAATCTTATTTCTTCCTGACTCCAATCAGAGCCAATGGGATTATCCTCTATATACTGAGAAATCATTCTTGTTGAAGTCCTACTGGCAATCTCTCCGGAACAGCTGCCTCCAACACCATCAGCAATGATAAAAACTTTCTCTTTCATCATCACATAACAAGCATCTTCATTATTATATCTGGATACTCCCTTGTCAGTTTTAAAGCCAACATCCATTATATACTAACCTCTCCTTTTCAAGATACATACAAAAAAACCATCACCCAAGCCATCTCCTTGGAATATTTGTTTCTCATATTCTTTCGAAAATAGCTTTCCTTTATCAGATTCAAGAAAATTCGCAATAATTTCCTCATTTTCATGAGGATTGACTGTACACGTTGAGTACAAAATACTGCCCATCGGCTTTACATAACGACTTGCATTGTCTAACATTGCTCGTTGTTGCTCACAAAGTTCCCAAAAAAATTCTACCGACTTAAATTTAATCTCCGGTCTTCTTCTAATTACTCCAAGACCTGAACACGGTGGATCTAAGATAACTTTATCAAATTTATTTACAAGTTCACTTCTAAATTCTAAAGCAGAATGGCATTTAGCATTTAAATTGTTGATCTTGCACCTTTTTGCATATTGTTTAATAAGATCTATTTTCGCCTCCACTATATCCCATGAAAGAACACTTCCATCCTGAGCTATCTCTGCTGCTGAAACTGATTTACCACCGGGCGCACTGCACATATCAAGTATTATATCTTTTTTCTCTATCTCAAGCTTATCAATCGCCTTAATTGATGATAAATCTTGAATTGAAAATAGACCATCATCAAAAGCATTTGAAGCAGTTGCCTTGCCATCTTCCAGCAATATTGCTCTCGGTGACTCATCAAGAGAATATATCTGTATCCCCACATCATTCAAAATACGAATTAAATTCTCCCTTGAACACAATGAGATATTAACTCGTCCGATTAATGGAGCTATCTTGTTGGAAGCTTCAAGCATAGAAATTGTCTTCTCTATCCCATAAGATAAAATCCATAAATTAACAATTGATTCATCAAAAGAATACCTAATTGACAAGCTCTTTGAATCAGTTCCGGATGGAGGGTTAAGCATTTCTTTATCTCTAATTATATTTCTCAAAACACCATTAACAAGACCTTGAAATCCCTTTGAATTTCGCTTTGCAATTTCAACCATCTCATTGCAAATTGCATAGTCCTTGCCGGAATCCATAAATAAAATTTGATATATACCCATTCTTAAAATGGTCCTAATTTCAAGTCCACGCTTGGGAGGTGTTTGCTTCAAATATTTATCTATGTAGTAATCTAATAAAAACTTATTTTCTAAAGTTCCTAAGACAATAGCCTTCATAAAATTTTTAGAATAACTCTCAGAAGAATCTTCATTCCTAATACATAGATTTTCATCATGCTTAAGTAGAATATTACTAAAAGCCCTATCTCTCTCAATCCTCATCAAAAGTTCAAAAGCTTTGTTTCTGGAGTTGCTCATCGATTTCCTCTAATTGCCAGTATTCTAATCAGATTTGCGATAGAAACCGCTACAGCAGCTAAATATGTCATAGCAGCAGCTCCAAGAACCCTCTTAACCCCCGGTACTTCATTTTGATCTACAATACCCAGATTTTGTAACTGATTTATAGCTCGTCTGCTGGCATCTAATTCAACCGGCAAAGTTATTATGTGAAACAAAACAACTGCGGACATAGCAATTGCACCAATATTAAATAAAGTATTTCCTAAATACCATGAGTTTGAATATAAAAGAAAAACACCGATCATAACCATTGGCCAAACTGCTGCTGAAGCCAAATTAACAACCGGAACAATAGTATTTCTAAATAGCAACAAAGCATATTTCCTTTCATGCTGAATGGCATGTCCGACCTCATGAGTTGCAACACTTATCGCTCCTATACTCGCACCCCTGTACACATCTGAAGAAAGACTTATAACCCTATCCCCGGGATTATAGTGGTCGGATAAAGTCCCTGAAATTTCCTTGATGACAACATCAGACAGTCCATTATTATCTAATACCATCCTTGCGGCCTGAGCCCCTGTTATTCCCCTATGATTTGGCACAGATGCATATTGTGAAAAAGCCGATTTAACTTTAAACTGTGCATACAGTGCAAAAGCCATAGCTATCAGTAAAAATACTATTGATATTGAATAGTTCATTTTTTCCCCCTTTTCTTTACTCTTATATTGCTACATCCTAATTTGTTTTCTCAAATTTAAAATATAAATATCTTATCTAAAAATCTCGCCCGGTGAAAGCTTGTTTCCACGGATAAAGTCTCCGCTTGACATTCTCTTCTTGCCGGGGGCTTGAATTTCAGTAACACTCAACCTGGATTTGCCCCTTTCACCGCAAGCTACAATAAATGTATTCTTGTCAATTTTTAATATTTCTCCCGGTTGTGCTTCATGATTAGAATCATTCAAAACATCAAACTTCCATATTTTATATGTATGTTCTCCTATGCTTGCAAAAGTACCCGGCCACGAATCATATGCTCTGGCCATCCTCTCTATTTCCTCAGCACTCTTTGAAAAATCAATGTGTCCCTGAGACTTTCTAATAATTGTACAAAAAGTTGCCTCTTCATTATTTTGTTTCTCAGGCACTATGGAGTTAATATTATTAACAGTATCCACCAACAGTCTGCCACCAACAATAGCTAACTCTTTTTCAAGCTGAGCAGCTGTCTTGCTGCCAACAGGGACTTCCACTTTTGAATACATCGGACCACTATCAAGGCCTTCCTCCATTCTCATGATAGTCACTCCTGTCGGGTCTTCACCAAGTAAAATAGCTGTCTGAATAGGTGATGCGCCTCTAAGTTTTGGCAACAGTGATCCGTGAACATTTATATAACCCAGTTTTGGCATATCTAAAATTTCTTTCGAAAGAATCTGTCCGTAGGCTACTACAATACCAAGGTCAGCTTTTTTATGAGCCTTTTTCAAAATCTCTATAGATTCCTTGTCTGATTTTATACTCTGTGGTTGAATAAACTTTATATCATTTTCTATAGCCAGCTCCTTAACAGGCGAAAACACAACCTTCTTACCTCTGTTTTTCTGCTTATCGGGTTGAGTAACCACTAGTTCTACATTATGCCCGGCTTCAATTATGGCTCTTAGAGACTCCGCTGCAAACTCAGGAGTTCCCATAAATACGACATTCATTTATTCTTCCTCCGGTATATCCATAGTCACCCCAAAGTCTTCTGTAATGATATCTTCCTCTAATTCTTCCAACCTTCTAATATTTGTCGCAATGTCCGTATATAGAATTCCATCTAAATGATCATTTTCGTGGCACATAACTCTGGCCTCAAAGTCCTCAAAAGTAAACTGTCTCCTCACGCCATCAATTCCTGTGGCTTCCATCACTATTTTCTGTGGTCTCTTGACAGTTCCAATCATCCCCGGAACGCTTAGGCACCCCTCATCATCAACAGTTTCCCCTTCTTTACTAATGAACTCAGGATCTATCATATAATAAGGATCCTCATCAGGGAAAGGCTTGGCAATAAACATTCGTCTCATTATACCTACCTGAGGAGCTGCAATCCCTACACCTTTTTCTTCTTCCATAGTATCCAGCATATCTGCTAAATGCTGTCTTACTCTATCTGTAACCTCTCCTACAGGTCTACAGACTTTTCTCAATATATCTTCACCTTCTATTCTGATTTGTCTTGTCGCCATTTAGTCTCCTTTAATATGGATTTACATCTATCAATAAACTACTTCCCGACCGCTCCATAGCCAGCTTCTTGCTATAATATTCACTTGCTCTAATCAGTACTGACCTTGCCTTCCTCGGACACTTGATTACTAAAATCATCCTAGCTTTATCTTCTCCACGAAAACTCTCATCCTCACGAGGTGATAAAATTTCCAATTCCTTCAATTCATTTATGCCACATATATAGTTTAAATATTCATTTATTTTTCTTTTACTTAATCCTAGATTATTTCCGGTCACTGCAACTTCCACCATATCCATAAATGGAGGATAGTGCAGAAATTTACGAACTTCAATTTCTTTACTGTAGAAGCCCTCATAATCCCCTCTTACAGCACATAAAATAGCCAAATTATCAGGATTAGCCGTCTGGACCACAACACTTCCCTGTTCATCACCTCTTCCTGCTCTTCCGGCAACCTGTGTAATTAGCTGAAAAGTATTCTCTCCTCCCCTATAATCCCCATTGTTTAAGGTTATATCAGCCAGAACGATTCCTACAAGTCCAACATTTTTATAGTCTATACTCTTTGCTATAATTTGAGTGCCCACCAATATCTCATGAAGACCTAATTCAAATTCTTTTAAAATTTGATCTCCCATCTCAGCAGACTTTGCTACATCTAAATCTAGCCGCACTGTACTATATTCGGGAAATAACTTTTCACAAGTCTCCTCAACTTTTTCCGTACCAAACCCTACTTGGCGTGTATTACCCATATTATCTGTTTCTACGAAGCTAGTATATCCTTTTCTATTTATAAATAAAATAACTTGCTTGCCGGCTTCAAGAGTTTTTCTCATCTGAGAATATAGTTTACCACTTATTATGCCTAAATTTCCCTGCCTAATCTCATTCCTCATGTCCACAATTTCCATATTAGGAAGAGGAACATTATTATATCTTTCTTTCAAAGTTATAAGTTTATATATCCCTTCTTGAGCTCTATAATAAGAAATTATAGACGGTGTTGCACTTCCTAAAAGAAGATTTGCCTTATAATACTTCGCCCGTTTGAAAGCAACATCCAGAGTTTCATACTTAGGATTCATATCGGATTTATATGCACCCTCATGCTCTTCATCCATAACTATTACTCCAAGATTCTCAACAGGGGCGAATACCCCACTCCTAGAAGAAACAACTATCCTTGCTTTTCCGGAATAAATTTTCTCCCACTGATAAAATCTCTGAGCAGGTGTGAGTCTGCTGTGAAGCACAGCAACAACATCTCTACCAAATCTGCTTACTATTCTGCTTAGGGCCTGGCCTATATGGGTTATTTCCGGCACAAGATATAAAGCTGTTTTTCCGCTTTCAACGGCCTGCTCAATAGCAAGAAAATAAAGTTCCGTCTTTCCACTACCAGTTACCCCTTTAATCAAGAAAGTATCACCCTTGGCTTCTTTCATCGATTTTTCCATTTGATTCCAAGCGTACTTCTGTTCCTCAGTCAAATCTCTTATACCCATGCCCATAGGTAAAATACTATCCAGATAATCCTTAATGAACTTCTTCTTTGCCTTTGTCCCTTGAGGGAAAAAAAGTTTTAATCCATCTACATACCTTATGCCATATCGAGATTTCATCCAAAGTGCTGTATCTACCGCTTCCTTGGATAGAGCAAAATCTTTACGCACCTTGGAAATCTCTTTAACTTCTGCTAAACTGACCTCCTGTACCTCAGGGATACCAACGACTACACCAGTTTTATCAATTTTCCCCTTACCAAATGAAACCTCCACTACTGTACCAATCTCAAGAAGTTCCCCATAGCTATAGGTATAAAACCTATCAGTCATTCTGCTTCTATTTTCAACCACAACATTATAATACATAAATCCTCATAAATGGTATTATGCACACATTGCATTCCTCATGGTTCACCATAGAGTTTATAGTAGTATAATACCGTTTTCTTTACATTCAACAATCATATCTTCCGGCCAAACAGATGCTTGAACTTCCCCAATATGAGCTTTCCTTAAGAAAAACATACATAATCTGCTCTGTCCTATTCCACCTCCAATAGAATAAGGAAGTTCATCTGCCAAAATAGCCTTATGAAAACTCTGCACTTTTCTTTCAAGATTTCCCGCTTCTGAAAGTTGCCTCTCCATCGCCTCAGCATCAACTCTAATTCCCATAGATGAAATTTCAAAGGCTGTACCAAGTAACTCATTCCACAAAATAATATCTCCGTTGAGATTCCAATCATCATAGTCGGGAGATCTGCCGTCGTGCTTTTCTCCGGATTTCAACTTACCACCAATGCCTTGAATGAAAACCGCTCCCTTTTCCTTGACTATTTTGTGCTCCCTTTCATTAGGAGAAAGCTCCGGGTATATATCCTCAAGCTCTTGAGAGGTTATTATAAAAATATCATTAGGCAAATAAGTCCTTATATTTCTGTAAAGTCTATTTACATAATCTCCCAGATTTTTTATAGAGTTGTAAATCGTGTTTACCGTTTCATGGAGATACTCTTCGGTTCTCTGATCTTTGGTTATAACTTTCTCCCAATCCCACTGATCCACGTATACGGAATGTAGATTATCGAGATCCTCATCACGTCTTATGGCATTCATATCTGTGTATATTCCCTTGCCGACTGGGATTCCATACTTGCCCAGAGCCATACGTTTCCACTTAGCTAGAGATTGTACTATTTCCACTTCCTGCTCATCCATTCCTTTTAATGAGAAAACAACTCGTCTTTCAAATCCATTTAGGTTGTCATTAAGACCGGTTTCAGGCTGAACAAATAGAGGTGCTGACACACGTCTAAGTTGTAATCCATAAGCCAACTCCTGCTGGAAATAGTCTTTAATTTTCTTGATTGCTCTTTGAGTGTTAAGTTGATCAAGAATTGGATCATATCTTTCAGGTACTAACAATCTGTTACTCATATTTACTCTTTATTCTTCCTTTCAAGTTTATCTTGTCTTAATCATGATCGCGTCGCTTCTTTCCGGCTTTATCTTGGATTGCCTTTGCGAAGCTACAGCCACAATAATTTTGTCTATACAAATCATATTCTTTTGACATTTCTATGCTTTTTTGAAATCCGGCTTTCTTTTTAAAATCCAAATCTAGGAATTCCAAATTTTTTCCCCTTGCAATTTCTCTCCCAATAGCTGAAATCATCCGGTAGTTTTTGTGAGGACTTACAGTTAGGGTTGTAGCGAACATAGCAATACCCATTTCTATGGCTTTATCCGCTGTTTTATCAAGTCTCAATTTAAAACAAATTGGACATCTCATCCCACCCTCCGGTTCTTTCTCCAGACCTTCTACAGCAAAATAAAATTTCTCCCTATCATAATCACCTTCAACAAAAGCAATACAGGTTTTATTGAGCTGATTATATTCGTTAATAAATTCTTTCTGGGTAGCTTTCCTCTTCTCGTATTCTCCCTCATCATCAATATTAGGATTATAAAAATATACCACAATATTGTAATCAGGAACTAACCGTTCTATAACAGATGTACTACATGGTCCACAACAAGAATGCAACAAAACAGTTGGCTTGTCTAGCTTCTCTATATTATCAAAGGAAATATACTCATTATTATCTATTATATTAGAGGTTAAACTATCCCTAGTATTCACAAAATCACCTTTCCTAAAAACCAGTTTTAATATAACATATAAAAGTACACACTAATTATACCACAACCCCCCTTGGCTTTAAAGATTATAAATGTTATCATTGCCAGTAGAACTCAAAAAAATTATTAAAAATTCACGATAGAATTTTAACGCAAATCAGCATTGAATTATACAGAAAAGAGGATATATTGATAATAGAAAATTTTAAAGGTATGAAAGAAGCTCCCATAAATACTGTGAGCAATTATTTAAAAAATAAATTTAACAGCAAAACCGTCAAGCTCTCCATTGACGGCGGATTTACTTGTCCAAACAGAGACGGTAGCAAGGGATATGGTGGATGTATTTTTTGTTCTGAATCCGGTAGCGGTGATATGGCAACAGCCGGAGACAATATTACAGAAGTCATAGACAAACAGATTAGTCTTTTATCAGATAAATGGCCAAATGCCTCTTATCTAGCATATTTTCAAAACCACACAAATACCTATGCCCCTGTGAGTATTTTGTCGAAAAAATTCAATGAATCCCTTTCAGATTCTAGGATTAAAGGGCTCGTCATCAGCACTCGTCCGGACTGTATAGATGACGATGTACTGGAACTTCTTGAGAATTTTAATAAGAAGACTTTTCTTTGGATTGAACTGGGGCTTCAAACGATGCATGAGAAAACAGAAAAATTTATTAATCGCTGTTATGATTTGGCAGTCTATGACGACGCCATAAATCGTCTAAATTCCGCGGATATTAAGGTGGTTACTCATCTAATTCTTGGACTTCCCGGAGAAACAAAGAAAGATATGATCGAATCAGTTAAGTATGTGTGTGCACAAAATACCTGGGGGCTCAAACTTCATCTTCTAAATGTGGTTAAGGGCAGTCCATTAGCTTTGACTCACAGCAATTACAAGCCTTTTGAGACTTTAGATGAATATGTGAATTTTGTATGTGATCTTCTTGAAATTATACCAAAAGATATAATCATTCACAGAATGACCGGAGATGCTCCAAGAAAAACCTTGCTTTCCCCAACCTGGAGCTATCAAAAGAGGACAATCCTCAACGGTATTTATCACGAAATGGCAAAACGAAGTAGCACTCAAGGATGCAAGTTGAAATGAACTATCGCTCAATTATGTAAATGGGGAAACAAATTTGAAATTATATTCCCATAAACCGCAGCAGGTTATTGACATATGTCAATAACCTGCTATAATTAAAGCATAAGTTATAGCTGACTATGATAAATATTATAAGGAGATTTTGTATTTTACAATCTAAAAAATTATGGCTAGACCTCAGAAATTTAGAGAAGTTGGATCCATGCCAAACAGCGATGGCTTATACCCCATGGGCTACAATAATGATGCAATGAAAAATAAGATTGTTTTGTCTATAGAAGAATATGAAGTCTTAAGACTTATTGATTATTTAGGACTTACACAAAATCAGTGTGCGGATTCCATGAGAGTCTCCAGATCTACTATAGCAAATATTTACGAAAAAGCTAGATTTAAACTTGCAGATGCGCTTATTAATGAAAAGCCGCTTTTAATTGGTGGTGGTAACTACGTCATCTCAAGAGAAAATATTAAAATTGCTAAATATACGGAGGTTAAAAAAATGAAAATTGCAACAACTTATGAAAACGGCAAAATTTACCAGCACTTTGGTCACACAAAGCAATTTAAAATTTACGAAGTTGAAAATAAGGAGATAAAATCAACTGAAATTTTAAATACTGCGGGTAGCGGTCATGGTGCCCTAGCAGGATTTCTCAAGGAAGCAGGAGTAGAGATTTTAATTTGTGGTGGAATTGGCGGAGGTGCTAAGTCTGCTCTTTCAGAAGCAGGAATCAAACTTTATGGCGGAGTAACCGGAATGTCCGATTCAGCCGTGGAATCCCTTCTAAAGGATACCTTAGAGTATAATGCTAATGTGACATGTTCTCATCATTCAGATGGTCACCACAGCTGTGGAAATCACGGTTCCGGTGAAGGTCATCACAATTGCGGCCATCACTCTTCTGAAGGCAAACATCATCACTGCAAAAAATAGTCTTCCAATTACGCTTACATTTTCTTTTTTCACCAAGTGTCAAATTTCATATACTATGCAAATAAACCATCCTGACCGAACAAATCGGTTAGAATGGTTTATTTTTCTCTTTTATTCAGCTTTTTACTCTGCTTCTATTTCTTTAATCATAAATTCAGTGCCTTGAAGTAGCCAAGTATTCTCACTACCACAGACAGGGCATTTTTTACCATGCTCAACAGTTGGATAATCTCCACCGCAGCCATCGCAATGAGTTATTGCATCTATTTTCTCTATTTCCAGCTCAGCTCCCTTGAAAAGCTCCTCTTTATCCGCTGCCCATCTAAAACAATCGGTTAAATAGGATGGAATTATCGTAGAAACCTCACCTAGCTGAAGAGTGACCTTATTTACTTTTTTTACATTATTCTCAGCAGCCACTTCTTTCAGATCATCCAGTATATGAAATACAACTCCCAGTTCATGCATGTCCTACTTCTTTCCCTTAAACTTTATGTTAATAGCCTGTTTTGCTGCGTATGGCAAAATATACTTCAGCTTATCTTCTGCCACTCTCATATTAGAGCAATCCGGATTATCCCTATACAAATGGATAGCATCAAACTCACATTTTGTAGTACATACACCACATCCAATGCACTTATTCTCATCTACGATGGAAGCTCCACAAGATAGACACCTTGATGTTTCTGTTTTTACCTGCTCCTCTGTAAGCGTCAAATTAGCATCTCTGAAAGATTTTTTTAAATCTATTTTAGAATTCATTCCATGTTTCTGTCTTCCGGCAGTGTCATAACTCATTATTGAAATATCCTCTTTATCAAGAGACTTAAACTCATAGCGATTTCTTCCTATTGTAAGGGATGAATGCGGCTGTACAAATCTATGAATCGAGATAGCTCCCTGTTTACCGGCCGCTATAGCATTAATAGCAAAACTTGGACCTGTGTAAACGTCTCCACCGACAAAAATGTCTTTCTCACTAGTCTGATATGTTACCTCATCTGCAACCGGACTCTGTCCTCTTACGAATTCCACATTGGTACTATCCAGAAGATTTCCCCATATAATTGACTGACCAACGGACAGGAATAAATGTCTGCACGGTACTGTAATGGTGTTATCCTCATCGAAAACCGGAGCAAATCTTTTGTTACCATCAAATACTTGTAAACATTTTTTCATCACTATTCCTGATACACAACCGTCTTTTACGAGAATTTCTTTAGGGCCCCAACCTGGATTTATTTCAATGCCTTCCCCTGTCGCTTCCAGGATTTCTTCTTCACCGGCAGGCATCTCTTCACGGTTCTCTAAACAAAACAGCTTTATATCCGTGGTGTCTTCTCCACATCTAGCTGCTGATCGAGCCACATCAATTGCAACGTTTCCACCTCCGATGACCACAACATCACCTTTAATATCAAAAGATTCTTCCTTTCCAACCTGACGAAGAAAATCAACAGCGGTCATTACTCCCTCAGCATCCTCGCCTTCTATACCTAGTTTTCTTCCACCTTGGCATCCAATAGCAAGATAAAATGCTTTGTAGCCCTCTTTTCTCAGGTCATCTAGGGTTATATCCTTGCCAACTTCAATACCGGTTTTGATGGTTACACCCATTTCCTTAATAATGTCGATTTCTGCCATAATCACGTTTTTTTCCAGCTTGAAGCTTGGTATTCCGTAGGTTAACATTCCACCCGGCTTTTCCCTCTTCTCAAAGATTGTTGGGGAATATCCCATTTCTGCCAAGTAGAAAGCACAACTTAAGCCCGCCGGACCTGCACCGATTACTGCTATTTTTTCATCAAAATATCCTCTTACGGCCGGCACTACTTTTTTAGGAATATATCTAGTTTCCTTGTTAAGATCCTGATCTGCGATAAATTTTTTCACTTCGTCTATTGCAACAGGCTTGTCTATAGTTCCTCTTGTACACTGATCTTCGCAAGCACGGTTACATATTCTTCCACAAACTGCCGGTAGTGGATTGTTCTTTTTAATCAGTGCCAGGGCATCCTGATAGCGGCCTTGGGATGCCATGTTTAGATAACCTTGTACTGCAATATGAGCCGGACAAGCAGTTTTGCATGGTGCTGTACCTGTCTCATAGCAGTTGATTCTATTATTATCGCGGTAATTCTCGTCCCACATTTCTTTCCCCCACTTCTTATCACTTGGAAGAATTTGTTTAGGATAGGTTACTTCACTACCGTCTTTTTTACATAGTTTCTGACCAAGTTTAACAGCTCCTGCAGGGCAATATTCAACGCATCTTCCACAGGCAACACAGTTTTCCTTTTTAACCCTTGCCACATATGCAGACCGTGACATGTTCGGTGTATTGAAAAGCTGAGAGGTTCTAAGAGCATAGCAAACATTAACATTGCAGTTACAGATTGCAAAGATTTTTTCTTCTCCATCTATGTTGGTAATCTGATGGACGAAACCGTTATCTTCTGCTTTTTTAAAGATTTCTAAAGCTTCTTCTTTGTCAATATATCTCCCACCTTTTTGGGTTTCTACTACATAGTCGGCCATGTCTCCTACTGCTATGCACCAATCATGAAAATCATCGGCACAACCTTCATCATAGGTTCTTCTTGACATTCTGCAAGAACACGGACTTGCTGCATATTTCCCTTCATACTTTTCTAACCAGTGGGATATGTGCTCAATTGATACAGACTTATCTTCCATGGAAATAGCTTGTTCTACGGGAATAACATGCATCCCTATTCCCGCTCCTCCCGGCGGAACCATAGGTGTAACTTTTTCCAGTGGAAGTCTTGTCATTCTTTCAAAAAATCTTCCCAGCTCCGGATGCTCCTTTAGCATTTCTTCATTCATGTTACAAAACTCGCCAATCCCCGGAACAAATCTAGGTAAAACCCAACGTTTTTCGTGCTTCGGATTTGACCCATCAAGATTCTCCCAATTATATTCCAGCAGTCCGGTGTATGACATATGATCAAGCATTTCATTTAACTTATCCGTCTCAATACCTGATAATTTTTGAATTTCATCAAAGGTCTTAGGTTTTCTAACTCCTAATTTAAGAGCAAGGAGTGCTTCTTCGTCAGTTGCTAGAGGTGCAAGGCCCCAGTATTCCGGATCATCTTTAGTTATTTTTTTCAAACCTAATTTCTGTGGAACCCTATCGGTTATCATTTTAGCAAGTTTGACTATGGGTTCCCTTATAGGGCCGTCATCTTTGATATATTCCGGTTTATTTATGTTCATATCTTTCCCTCCTATTTTCTCTAATTCTTCTTTATACAAAATATTTTTAAGTCCGAATACCAACTTCTTTTTCCAAAAGGTCTACTTATTTTTCCAAAGATTTACCTCGTTAAGAAGCCAGCGACTAAATTCTTCTATTCCCTCTCCGGTTTTAGCGGAAATAGGGATAATAACCGCATCCTTGTTTCTCATCTTTATGTTTGCAATACATCTGTCCATATCGAAGTCGAAATAGCCGCTTACATCTATTTTGTTGATTAAAACTATGTCACAAATTGAGAACATCAGAGGATATTTGAGCGGTTTATCATCCCCCTCCGGTACAGAGAGAATCATTGCATTCTTGCAAGCACCAGTGTCAAATTCGGCCGGGCACACAAGGTTCCCCACGTTTTCTAAAATAGCTAAGTCAATGTTGTTTTCTTTTAGAGAGTCAAGTCCCTGTCTTGTCATTTCAGCATCGAGATGGCACATTCCCCCGGTGTGAAGCTGTACTACCTTAACGCCTGTATTTGCAATAGTTATTGCATCAATATCTGAATCTATATCTGCTTCCATAACAGCAATTTTCAATTTGTTTTTTAGCTGTTTTATCGTCTTGGTCAGAGTTGTGGTCTTACCTGAACCCGGTGAAGACATGAGATTTAGAAGAAATATGCCCTTATCTTTCAACTCTTTTCTCAGGAGCTCCGCCCTCTCATCGTTACTAGCGTAAACACTTTGTTTTACTTCTATTATTTTTATCTTATCCATTTTATTTCTCCATTAAGCACAGTTCAAGCTTCTTCCATACGCCTCGTCATAATCCTTAGTTCCAGCCCAAATCTCATATTTGTATGGGTTAACGCCCAGCTTTTTCGCTTTCTTAATAATTGCTGCAAGAACAGCCATATTGACAAGAATCGATAAAACAGCCACAACTCCCATAGTTTGGGGTGCCACTGATTGTGGGTGAACACCGGGATCCATAAATCCATCTGAATACATAGCAGGAAGCACTGAGAAAACACTTGAATCTTGGAACAATGGGAAAACCTGTGCAAACATGCACCAAGTAGCAAGAGTGTTAGCCCTATTCTGTATCCATCCTCCTTTGTTCCAAAACATCGCTGCAACCGTTGGCGCCAGAAGTAATGCAAATCCACAGTACCACGAATGGGTTGGCAAGTTCAAATATGTATATTCAAAGTTCCAAATATCATATGCTAAAATGTACATCCATGTCATGTCAGGCCATAGCATATCGTCTTTCTTTTTAGATGAGTATATTCCCCACCAACCTGTCATGCAAAAGATATTTATGATACCTGCTAAACCGTTAGCAATATTCCACCATCCTCCATAGAGCCAAACACCTTCTGATGAAAGCCACCATCTTGAGCCGGTTTCCGACAATGCAATACTGCCTTTAATCGCACTTTCAAAGTCGGAGCCCACAGCTATGAGTATATTAATTGCAACTATTACAAAAGGAAAAACTTTAAACCAATGTGTTTTTCCAATTCCTTGCTTATATTTCAACATCA
The DNA here is from genome assembly GCA_050908895.1 of Eubacteriales bacterium KG125. GTDB lineage: Bacteria > Bacillota > Clostridia > Peptostreptococcales > Anaerovoracaceae > S5-A14a. The sequence goes on from CP171222.1 coordinate 1,430,051, forward strand.
TAAATCCTATACATCCTGCCGTAGCTGCATATAATTTCGCATAGTGAAACCAACTGTTCATATTTGTATAAGTTTGGTTGTTAAGTGCCCATTCTGAACCTCTTACTGCACCAATGTATATGGCTATAAAATATATAGTCAAAGCCGCCGGTAGAACAACAAAAAACGCGTATCCCCCTATTTTACTTCTTCGCTGTATCTCGTTTGTGATAATTAGTCCGGCAAATACCAGAATCCAGCCTAAGAACTGATAGACAGATAAATCTCCATAAACCTGAAAAAACATAATTGCCTCCCAAAATATAAAAAATAGTGATTGAACTTAAGATAAATATAGCATATTGTGATTTTATTGTCAATTATTATGCTTTTAATGAAATTTATAAAATATAAAGTGAAAGAGGAGCTTTAAATTTAGCTTCTCTTTCACCACCGTACGTGCCGTTCAACATAGGTCAATTTTCTCTGTTGAGATTCCATCGATTCCTCCTGCACCTTTATTCGCTTTCACCTTTGCTAGGGCTTTTAACATATTTTCTCTACCGAGTTTTTTTCATCAGTTGCGACATGGATTGTCTCCTTTCTTCGTTATGCTCCGCACTCTTTTTTACCTATCTCCTGTGAATGTTTAGCTCCGTTACGTCTTTACTACTTCCTTATTACTACGGTTAATTACCGTCTGTGAGACTTCACGGGATAAGTCTTCAGTCTTTCCTCGTCCACCTGCCTAATCTACTTGCATAGGTTACGTTTGCCTTATCATATACCTATCTCGCAAGAATAATTTAGGTTGATTTCCACCTTTTTATTTCGAGTTTTGTAATTTGCTTCAAACACGGAGATATGTAAAAAACTCAAAGCATTTTAAAAGAGAGTGATTTCTCACTCCCTTTCATGTGTCTATTTCCATAGATGTAAGGAAGCCCTTAATTCCGAAGGCTTCTAACGTCTTAAAATACCATTTACAGCCATTTTACAAAAAAATTTCACACTCTCTTTAAAAGAAAATATTAGCTAATACAAAAGCAAAACCTGATAAACAGATGGAGCCCATAAAAGCTACAAGAAACATTTTCTGTCCTTTTTTTAATATTACATCAAAATGCACATTTGCTCCGAGAGCAGCCATAGCCATCCCAAGCAAAATATATCCTATATTAACGAGTGTATTAGAAGCTGATTGAACAAATCCCACATAAGTTCCTATTACACTAGCTAAAATAAATCCAAACATAAACCACGGAATAGGTGCCTTAATATTTTTCTTTTCTCCTTTCCCTCTGCTTGAAAAGTATGCTAACAATAATGATAAAGGTGCCAACATCAAAACTCTTGAAAGTTTAACCAGGGTTGCCATATTAACGGACTTAGGGCCACCAGCATTGCCTGCGGCAACAGCATGTGCAATTTCATGAAGAGACAGTCCAGCCCAAGCACCAAACTGTATATCTGATATATCCAAGGCAGATCTAACCAGAACAAGAAATAAGGTAAAAATCGTACCTAGTATTGCTACTATTGCAACGGATATCACCTCATCATCTTCATCTGTATCAACACAAGGCGATAGTCCAAGTACAGCCGCCGCACCACAAATTCCACAACCGGATGCACTTAAAAGTGCAAGAGAAGAATCAATTTTAAAGATTTTTGTGGCAATCAGGTATATTAAAGTTATTGTAAAAGCAATTACAAGCATAGCCAGACCTAAAGTTTTCACACCGTTCGCAGCTAGTATATCTAAATTCAATTTAAATCCTAACATAATAATCCCGACTCTTAGAAACTTATTAGCAATAAATGCACTTCCGCCTTTAGCAACCCTATGTAGACCGGAAAATAACTGTAACATCATTCCAAGTATAAGAGCAATAACCAAATGGCCAATAACATTAAGACCCGGGAAACTTGATATATATTTTCCTAAAAAAGATATAATCAAAAGTAAAATAAAAGCTTTCCAAAATGCCAATTCTCTCAAAGTTTTCATAAATTCCTCCACACAATTTAATACTATATATAAAATCCTACCGTCATATTTCTGCGATGTCAATAAAAAAATAGCATAATGACTATTTTCACCCAAAATAAAAAATCGACCTCCAAAAATTAATTCTAACAGAATTGGAAGATCGATTTTTAATTCTATATGAAGAATGTGAGATTTAAATTAACTCTCTCTTTTTCCTTTTACAACTTCTACAGCAATAAGCAGTAATCCGGATAATCCCATGAGCATAGCGTATAGTGACAAATTAACATCGTCTCTGGTTTTCGGTAACACTTTATTTGTTATTTCAGGTGGAATATTTGGCACTCTGATATTAGTAATGACATATCCGTCCTTTGCACTTCCTCTAATCTCACTCTTGTATCCGAAGCCAACCGGTTCTTCTTTTACAGTGTATTCTATCTTCTTTCCTGCCTTGTACTCATCAAGATCTGTGAAGCTTCCCTTCCAGTTGTTTGCGTTTCTTAAGATTAAGCTCTTTCCTTTTACCTCTTTTCCATCTGCATAAAGCTTGATTTTTACACTGTCAGGTCTCTTTCCGTCCTGATTATTTTTATCTTTCCAAGCTTTTGTTACTTCTACTCTTGTCTTTTGGGGTATTCTAGTATTGGTAACTACAAATCCCTCTTTAGTTGTTCCGCTGATTTTACTAGTATATCCTTCTACTCCAACTTCCTTTATAGTATATTTTATATCTTCTTCGCCTGCTTTAGTAGGTAAATCAGTAAATTTTGTTTTCCAACCGTTTTTCTCACTTAATTGTTTGTTTTCAATTTCATATTCTTTATCTGCTACTTTAGCAATCAATTTAACTGTAACAGTTTCTGGATGCTTTAAATTAGTGTTATTATCATCTATCCATTTTTTTCCTACTGATACACTTGTAGTTTCTTCTGTTCCTATTGTAACAGTTCCATTACTTCCAATACCGCCGCCTCTAGTGCCGGATTTATTGCCACTAATTAATACTTTTTTAAGATTCGAAGTTAACTCATTCCCCTTTTCATCTGTATGCAAGCCAAGATATTCATTATTCTTGTATATAACGCCTTTATGCTTACTTTCATCTAAAGGAGAATTATCCTTATTTTTCCAGTTGTAAAGTACTCCGCCCAGCATCCTTTTTGAAATATCATATTCAGGATCACCGCCATGAAGTCCAAGATATTTATTGCATAATATGTATATATCATTAACTTTTGATGCAGTCTTATTACCGTAGATAGCAGCACCATTTGTCACATAAATCTTAGTCTTTGATATTGGGCAAGCTGCATATCCCGCCCCCTCATTTTCGGATTCATTATCAGTGATTACTACATTAGTTAAATAAAGCTCACCGTTAGCTCCATTAACACCATAATTGTTATTAGCACCATTTACATAAATTCCACCACCACCAAACATTTTTTCGGTATATCCGCTGGCATCCATCTGGTTATTGATAATGCTTCCTCCATCAATATAGGCTTTAGAAGCTCCCCCGGTAAAATACTTCGCTTGAACAAAAATTCCGCCACCTGCCGCACCTGCCGTGTTTCCGTCAATTGTTCCTCCGCTCATTTTCAAGATATTTGAAGCTCCCCATTGATTGGAACCTAGGCTTATTCCTCCACCAATTTCCTTTGCATAGTTATTTAATACCTTCGCATCTCCGGACATATTTATGGTAGATCCTTCGTTCGCCAGTATTCCACCACCTGAAGAATATTTCTGATTATCATATGCATAATCTATTACTAAATCAGATCTATTATTTTGAATAGTTCCCCCGGAAAAATTCATTATAGATTTATTCAGATAAACACCTCCTCCATATGTAGCCTGATTGTTTTCTATAATCCCACCACTCAGATTTATAGTTGATGAATACGAATCAATAGCTCCCCCAGTAGTTGCAGTATTCTTTATGGCTTTTATTTGATTATTTTTCAAATTAGTTCCGGAATTAATATTGAGCGTTGCGTTAGACTTAACTTCAATCAACGATTTTTCTATATTGGTGTTTTTTTCTGAATTACCATCAACAACAATATTCGATAATGATGCAGACTTACCTGAACCCACGCTGAACAAATAGCTATTAAAGCCTTCTGCCCTTAATATCCTGGCATTTGTTCCATCTAGTGATATATCTCCTTGAACCTCCGTCGTTCCAATTACAACTATCTGTTTAATATTCTGATTGGCAGCAGACAATACTTTTGCTTTTTCAAAAGTTTTAACAGCTTTTTCTGGAGTTGTTCCGTCGAAATTGTCATCTCCTGCTTGCCCATTTAAATACAAAGTTTTAATAGTTGGATTTAGTTCTTTAATATTTATATTATTTATCGTAAGTATTTTTTCATCTCCCGTAGAATTTTCATAATTTTCACGCGGGCTTAACTTAGGAATGCTTAAAATCATTTTATCATTTGATTTTTTTAAATATAAATTATAATGAAGAAGATATGGCTCTACAAAACCGCCATTATCTGCATTATAATATTCAACCTCAACTTTATCATATGGAATTTTTATATCATTAAAAGAGATTTTTCCATCCCAACTGTAATTTGCTGATGAATATGACATCTCCTTCATCAAAGTATTTGCCTCTCCTTCAACATGCAATTCATGCTTAACTGAAAAATCATTTAAGTTCCATTTATCTCTATCAAAAATGTTGTTTTCAGGTTGATTCATCCAATAGTTACTGTATGTTGCATTTAAACTTTCGTAATCAGAAAATTCCGGTCTGGAAATTTCAAAATTCAAGACATATCCTTTATCTTGTGTATTTTCAGCTTCAGCTTTTATTGTTGAGTAACTTGAGGAAACTGTAAATATCATTAATGTAATCATCAATAAGGATGTAAATTTCTTAGCTTTCATTTTTATTTCTCCTATTTAAATTAAGTTTATTTATACACACTAAAAATTGACAAGATATATACCCTCCATCAGATATATAAACTTGTCAATTATAAAAATCTGTATTCTAAAAGAACAGAATTATCTATCTGTCTGTCTGTCTGTCTGTCTGTCTGTCTGTCTGTCTGTCTGTCTGTCTGTCTGTCTGTCTAGTGATTATCGTATTAACATCCATGGTACGTAAACCCTCTTAATAAAATTTTTTAAATATTTCCTTATTTTACATACACTATTATTAAAACTAACATACTCATGCTATATTGTGACTAATTATATCATAAGTTATTACATATTCAAGAGCCATTTTATTATTAATACTATTAAATTTCTTAGTTGTCAACACATATGTTACACTTTGAAAAAAATTCTGATACAACTTGATTTGGGTTCTTAAAATTTAGAGAAGTCTTTGCTATCTTGTTATATCTTGCCTCTAGCTTCGTTCAACTTTTATCACATTACAAAATAGCATAATATTTATTTTGGTGCATTTAAAATGATTATACTTTTAAACTGCTATTTTATTTTTAAACAATTTAAAAGTCTCCTACGGTATTTTACTATAGGAGACTATATACTACTCTAGAAAATTCCACCACATGCTTCTAGGGATATAAGAAATGGCTTTAGTCTTTTCTTATATTGAACCATAAAATTATAGTAATTATTTTAATTATCCAATAAAGTATAACCCTAAAAGCCTATGAAATTATTCAGTTTTTTCATAGGCTTTTAGGATATTCGCTCAAACAATTGAGCACTAATTTAATTGATAATAAGAAATATGTTTATGAATCAATCTTACTTTTTCTTCTTGCAACTGCAATTCCTGCTCCAGCCAGTGCTATCACTCCCAGTTCCATCAATCCGGTATTATCTCCGGTATTTGGTGATTTGGCCTTTGGAGATACAACTGCTGATGTTTTGGTCTGATTAGTAGGCTTATTAGTATTATCTGGTTTATTTGGTCTACTTGGTTTATTTACTTCAGTTTTTGTTACAAGGTAAGTTACTGTTACTGATTTGGCATCTTTACTTGCATCAGTTTCTGCTTTGACAAACTTATACCCTTCTTTTTCAAGTTTCGCAAGTTCCTTGTCTAATGTATCTGCAACATCAGCACCTCTCTTAAATGAACCTTTATCAAATAATATATTTAATTGTTTGCCTGACTTATCAACTGCCTTGATAACGCCTCTATAAATTACTTCCGCTTCTCTATTTTTCTTGATTATTTCAAGCTGTCTTGCTCTTTCTTTTTCATCAGGTTTATTTACATCATCTAATAAACCATCTGTACCTTTTTGTATAATTGCTGCTGCATCTACTAACTCTTCTCTAAGCTTAGGGAACTCTTTTGTTAAATCCCAGGCTTTTTCAAAGTTTTTCTGCCATGGCTTCTTTTTATAGGCATCTACAGCTTTCTTCGCTTCCGCTTCTCTATTTTTCTTAATTATTTCAAGCTGTCTTGCTCTTTCTTTTTCATCAGGTTTATTTACATCATCTAATAAACCATCTGTACCTTTTTGTATAATTGCTGCTGCATCTACTAACTCTTCTCTAAGCTTAGGGAACTCTTTTGTTAAATCCCAGGCTTTTTCAAAGTTTTTCTGCCATGGCTTCTTTTTATAGGCATCTACAGCTTTCTTCGCTTCCGCTTCTCTATTTTTCTTAATTATTTCAAGCTGTCTTGCTCTTTCTTTTTCATCAGGTTTATTTACATCATCTAATAAACCATCTGTACCTTTTTGTATAATTGCTGCTGCATCTACTAACTCTTCTCTAAGCTTAGGGAACTCTTTTGTTAAATCCCAGGCTTTTTCAAAGTTTTTCTGCCATGGCTTCTTTTTATAGGCATCTACAGCTTTCTTCGCTTCCGCTTCTCTATTTTTCTTGATTATTTCAAGCTGTCTTGCTCTTTCTTTTTCGTCAGGTTTATTTACATCATCCAATAAACCATCTGTGCCTTTTTGTATAATTGCTGCTGCATCTACTAACTCTTCTCTAAGCTTAGGGAACTCTTTTGTTAAATCCCAGGCTTTTTCAAAGTTTTTCTGCCATGGCTTCTTTTTATAGGCATCTACAGCTTTCTTCGCTTCCGCTTCTCTATTTTTCTTAATTATTTCAAGCTGTCTTGCTCTTTCTTTTTCATCAGGTTTATTTACATCATCTAATAAACCATCTGTACCTTTTTGTATAATTGCTGCTGCATCTACTAACTCTTCTCTAAGCTTAGGGAACTCTTTTGTTAAATCCCAGGCTTTTTCAAAGTTTTTCTGCCATGGCTTCTTTTTATAGGCATCTACAGCTTTCTTCGCTTCCGCTTCTCTATTTTTCTTGATTATTTCAAGCTGTCTTGCTCTTTCTTTTTCGTCAGGTTTATTTACATCATCCAATAAACCATCTGTGCCTTTTTGTATAATTGCTGCTGCATCTACTAACTCTTCTCTAAGCTTAGGGAACTCTTTTGTTAAATCCCAAGCTTTTTCAAAGTTTTTCTGCCATGGCTTCTTTTTATAGGCATCTACAGCTTTCTTCGCTTCCGCTTCTCTATTTTTCTTGATTATTTCAAGCTGTCTTGCTCTTTCTTTTTCATCAGGTTTATTTACATCATCTAATAAACCATCTGTACCTTTTTGTATAATTGCTTGCTGCATCTACTAACTCTTCTCTAAGCTTAGGGAACTCTTTTGTTAAATCCCAGGCTTTTTCAAAGTTTTTCTGCCATGGCTTCTTTTTATAGGCATCTACAGCTTTCTTCGCTTCCGCTTCTCTATTTTTCTTGATTATTTCAAGCTGTCTTGCTCTTTCTTTTTCATCAGGTTTATTTACATCATCTAATAAACCATCTGTACCTTTTTGTATAATTGCTGCTGCATCTACTAACTCTTCTCTAAGCTTAGGGAACTCTTTTGTTAAATCCCAGGCTTTTTCAAAGTTTTTCTGCCATGGCTTCTTTTTATAGGCATCTACAGCTTTCTTCGCTTCCGCTTCTCTATTTTTCTTGATTATTTCAAGCTGTCTTGCTCTTTCTTTTTCGTCAGGTTTATTTACATCATCCAATAAACCATCTGTGCCTTTTTGTATAATTGCTGCTGCATCTACTAACTCTTCTCTAAGCTTAGGGAACTCTTTTGTTAAATCCCAAGCTTTTTCAAAGTTTTTCTGCCATGGCTTCTTTTTATAGGCATCTACAGCTTTCTTCGCTTCCGCTTCTCTATTTTTCTTGATTATTTCAAGCTGTCTTGCTCTTTCTTTTTCATCAGGTTTACCAGCTATTTTATCAAGACCCTCTGACAAACCTTCTGTAGCCTTATTGATAGCTTCTGCTTTTTCTTTCGCTAATGATAAAACCAATTTAAGGCTATCATTATCTGTAGACTTCAAAACCTCTTTATAATAATTCTTTTCCTTTTTTGGTAAATATTTAAGTTTACTGATTTCTTTAAATATCTTTTCTCTAGCATCATTTTTTTCTTTTGCTAAAACCAATACCAAATCTGCTGATTTGATACCATTCGCAGTCTTAACTGCATATATGAAGACTTCCTTGTCTTTGTCAGATAAGTATGGTAATTCTTTAATTTCATCAGCTGTAGCTTGATACTTCTCATTGTTTTTTTCAGCAGTTTGTAATTTTTCTTTAATCTCAGCATCAGTTTTTACTTTAGCTATCTCTTTTATTATTTTTTCTTTTTCTTCTTTTGGAAGATACTCAAGCTCTCTAATTTTACGAATTGATTCCTTTCGCTTAAAAACTAAATTAATATAATTTTTCTTATCTTTTTCTTTTGCAACTTTTACTTTTTTTTCTACATCACTCTCATTTTTTAGCTGAGATATCTCTGCTCTAAAATTAGCTATATCTTCATTTGTAAGGTAATCAAGTTTCCTAATTTCTTCAATAGCTTTCAGTCTTTTATAAGATAAAACAGGATCAAATACATCATCAGTTTCTATTCCAGCCATTTCAGATGATTCAGCATAAGCTGACTCTCCTACAAAACTAACATTGCTCAAATTTAACGTGCTAGCTACTGGTCCCAATACCATAAACGCACCTACAACACATGACACAACACCGATGGTAAGACGTCTTAAAGAATATCTGTATACCTTACTCTTCTTTTTGCTTTCAATAACCTTTTTTAAACCCTCCATAATCTTTCTCCTTAATTGTTTTTGTAATATTCCCCACCCCAATTCAACAAACATCATCAAGGTAAAGTATGTTTTATTTAATTCCCATTATATCACAATTTGTGATATAATCAAGAAATATTTAACATTTAATATTACTTTTAACTATTATGTTACGAAATATTAATTTTATCTATTAACAAATCTTTCAAAGTGTAAAGTGAAAAATGTTTTTTTACAAAATATAACCATATTTTTACTAAAAAATTTAGACACAATTTTTTCTTTTATTATTATTTTATAGCTTGTTTTGAGTTTTATTCGATGGTATAATTTATTCCAGTAGAGTAAATATTGTGCGTGAAGTGTTATGGGATGGGATGTTGCCCATAAACGAAGATGCAGACTCTGCATTGCGATACAATATTGCGTCCACTACTACACCATAAGGAAATAGTAGATTTTAACATACGATTATCTCTCCCTTCTGAGTGTAGTTTTTGGTAATTACACTAAATTGAAAGGAGATTTTTTTATGCGCAAATCTACTACTACACAGCTTGTTACTATTGCTGTATTTATCGCTATTGAAATTATTTTGACTAGGTTTTTATCTATTCAGACACCTATTGTAAGACTTGGTTTTGGATTTCTTCCCATTGCAATGATAGGGATCCTTTATGGACCAATATGGGCTGGTGTGTCTTATGCTGTAGGTGATGTTCTTGGCATGATGCTTTGGCCTACGGGGGGATACTTTTTTGGATTTACTCTTTCAGCTTTTCTTACCGGCATTATTTTTGGGTTGCTTCTTAAGAGGGATGAAACCGGACGACTGCAATTGAGTAGGATTTTGATTGCCTGTGCCATTGTAGTTCTATTTGTTAACTTAGGACTTGATACATTGTGGCTATCTATTTTACAGGGCAAGGCTTATATGGCAATTTTGCCGGTTAGGATGCTTAAATCCGTGATAACTTATGTACTTCAGGTTACGTTAATTCCTCTTGTATATCACGGGGTAGTGAAGAATATTCCTGCACTTAGGGTTTCTAAAAAAACTGCTTAAGCTTCAATTACAAATAAAGCATACTCAATATATTTAATTAGTTTCAATTGGATGTTTACCTATACTTTGTAGGTGCATCCATTTATTTTTTATCTATTCACGTTAGAACAACTTCCATTTTTCTTTATTTAAATATGTCACGCAATCATTGTAAAAAATTTCTTTATAAAAAAACGACCTTCGCATATCGGCTTTAGCCGGATGCAAAGATCGATTTTCAGTTCCTATTTTGAATTAATAAGCTAGGTTTTTATATTTAAATTTCTTTTTATAAATAGAGCATTGTACATTGTGTGATTTTAAAAAATCAATCACAATTTATGTCCAATGAAGTTGTTATAAATAGCATTTATGGATGTCTTGTAGTTGTCCTGAGGAACTCCGATCAAAATGTTATATCTTCTTGGTCCATGATCAATTAGTTTTACATTTATTCGTCTCATAGACAGAGCGTTCAAAACTCTGACTGCCACATCAGGTGTAGTACCGATGTTCCTGCCTACTATAGCTATTATACTTAAATCCGGATCTACAACTACATTAACATCTTTTATATAACTTTCTAATATACCTTCAATCATTGATTTGACGTCAATAATGCTTGATAACTGACCTTTATCTATAATTAAAGTTATTGAATCAATTTCTGATAAAGTATGGTTCACCCTTATTCCTTGGTTTACCAATCTGTGAAGAATTTCTCCACGAAAATGCGGATCTTCATTAAGATTTTCTTTTTCTATGAGGATACTCATTAGATTAGAAGTTCCGGTTATACCTGTTATAAAATCCCCTATACCGTAATAATCGGCATTTTCAACGATTAGAGTTCCTCCATCCTCAGGTCTGTTGGTATTTCTAATATTAATGGGTATACAAAGCTGTCTCACCGGCTTTATTGCATCCGGGTGCATAACTGCAGCACCCATGTACGAAAGTTCTCTAAGTTCTTTATATGTAATCACAGGAACTGTGATAGGGTTTGGAACAATCTGTGGATCTGCCATAAGAAGCCCTGAAACATCAGTCCAATTTTCATATAAATCTGCACTGCATGCCGCAGCAACTAATGCTCCGGTCACATCAGAGCCACCCCTTGAGAAAGTGACTATTTTGTTACTAAAATCACTACCATAAAATCCCGGAATTACACCTCGCTCCACATCCTCGAGAGCTGCTTTTAAAAGTTCCAATGATTGTTCATATTGGAAGATTCCCTGAGCATCAAATTTTAAATATTTTTCCGGAGCAATAAATTCCCATCCCAGATAATCTGCCATTAGCTTAGCAGAGAGATATTCACCTCTGCTGGCAATGTATGGATAAGTGGCACCATTTCTTATTTCAAATTCTATTTTCTCATATTCATCTGATAAAACATCCTGCATACCCAAATCTTTTTCTATTGTATGAAATCTACGCTTAATTTCACTAAAAAGTTCGTGACTTTCCTCAGTAAACCCATCTTCTTTACTCATAGCTATAAGGAGATCTGTAATCTTAGTATCTCCTTTAAATCTTCTTCCCGGAGCTGATACAACGATCATGCGACGTCTATCATCTTCTGACAAAATATCTTTAACCTTACGAAAAGCTTTTCCATCGGCAAGAGATGTCCCACCGAACTTACATGTAGTTAATTTGCCCCGTTCTATAACAGGTCTTCTTTTATCACCGGTTGAAATTTGTTCTATCTGATATGGTGTTGATTGGTAAACAAAATAGTTTAACCAGTTACTGTAGAGCAGGTTGGCACTGGATCTCCATGTAACTATAGGTTGTTTTTCATCATCATTTTCAGGAAAGTAGTTATCCGGTATTTTAGGATTTATTCCCTTATTTTTATCTCTTATGTATTCCTTCAGGAGCGTATCAGAATCGTATTCAGAATGTCCCATGATAAATATCTGTCTATCATTCTTTGACTTAACAGCGTATACTCCAGCTTCTTCTGAGCTTGAAATAACTTCCAGTTGGGGAACTTTTACAATATCTTCTCGCCTTACCTCAGTATTCCTCGAATGAGGTGCCATGAATACATCATCAAATCCTCTGAAGAGCATGCTCCCCTGAGTTTCAATTTGATGAGTATATATTCCTGAAATTTTTTCCTTTAAATTATACTTCTGAATTCCATAGTGGTAATAAAGTCCTGCCTGGGCACCCCAACATATATGAAAAGTATTATGAACATGGCTTTTACTCCATTCCATTATTTCACAAAGTTCATCCCAGTATTCAACTTCTTCAAAAGCAAAATGTTCGACAGGTGCTCCTGTTATTATCATCCCATCATAAAAGTTACTCTTAACTTGAGAAAATGTTTTATAAAATGTCAGCATATGCTCTTCTGAAGTATTTTTTGCTTTATGACTCGACACTTGCAATAGTTCAAGTTCAACCTGAAGTGGTGTGTTTCCGAGAAGCCTTGTTAACTGGGTCTCTGTATCAATCTTCGTGGGCATCAAGTTTAGTATTATAATTTTCAAAGGCCTAATGTCCTGTGTCATAGCCCTTGTATCTGTCATCACGAAGATATTTTCTTTAGTAAGGGTCTCAACTGCTGGAAGATTATTGGGAACTTTAATCGGCATTTTCTCCTCCTTGCCTACCGGAAATCTTATCGAAGGCTTGTTTTAGGTCTTCAATTATGTCATTAACGTCTTCAAGTCCTACGGACAATCTAATCATTCCCGGCTCAATCCCGGCCGCCACCAGCTGTTCATCTGTAAGTTGTCTGTGAGTTTCTCCGGCAGGGTGTAATACGCATGTTCTTATGTCCGCTACGTGAACTTCATTAGATGCCAGGTTTAAACTGTCCATAAATTCAATTGCCTTATCTCTTCCACCTCTGATTACAAGTGATATCACCCCACTTGCTCCCTTTAGATATTCCTTTGCCAAACCGTAATATTCATCATCTGAAAGCCACGGATAACTAACTTTTTCAACTAAATCACAATCTGCTAAAAATTCAGCTACCTTAATTGCATTATTGCAATACTGTCTCATTCTTATTCCCAAGGTTTCAAGCCCCAGATTCAATAAAAAGGCTGAATGAGCTGAAGGATAGCATCCAAAATCTCTCATTAACTGCATCCTTGCCTTTAAAATATACGCTAGTTTCCCATATTCCCCAACATATGTTATTCCATGATATGATCCATCCGGCTCAGTAAATTCGGGAAATTTCCCGGATTTTGACCAATCAAAGTTGCCACTATCGACTATTACTCCCCCACACTGTAGGGCATGACCGTCCATGTATTTTGATGTAGAATGTGTTACTATATCTGCTCCAAATTCTATTGGTTTACAAAGTATCGGAGTTGCAAAGGTGTTATCAACAATAAGTGGTATTCCGTTATCATGGGCTACTTTAGCAAATTTCTTAATGTCAAATACAGACAAAGCCGGATTTGCAATGGTTTCTCCAAAAATGGCTTTAGTATTGGGCTTAATCAATTTTTGAATTTCCTCTTCTGTAGCATCATCCTTTACAAATATGCATTCTATCCCTAACTTTTTTAGAGTGAATCCAAACAAATTGATGGTTCCCCCATAAATTTTGCCGGATGAAATGATACTATCTCCGGAATTACAAATATTTAAAATTGCAAGCAAATTTGCTGCCTGTCCTGAGGATGTACACATTGCTGCGATACCTCTTTCCAGATCTGCTATCTTCTCTTCTACAGCCATTACTGTTGGATTTGCAAATCTGCTATAGATTAGTGCCTTGGTTGGATCGTCGAATACTGCTGCAACGTCCTCAGTTTTATCAAATACATAGGTCGTGCTCTGTATAATAGGTAAAACTCTCGGTTCTGAGTTCTTCGGGCTATATCCCGCATGTAAACATTTAGTATCGTCTCTCATTGTGTTCTCCTTTCGTCAATTATTTTTTATAGTTCTATGAATAAACAAACATTTTCTTTTTTGTTTGTTACTCATAAAATTTTAGCAGAGTTTTAATGTATATGCAACATATTTTTAAGATATAAATTCTTTGCACATACACTATTTGATGAAAATATTAAATTAAAATTTTTGTATCTGATTTTATGATATAATACTAATCAGCTTTAATACAAAAAAGCTAAAACTATGATTTTAACGGGAGCATTATGAATAAAGGAGAAAAGAGCATAATTAAAAAATTTATACTTTTTGCTTTAATTTTCGTAGTTATAACTGTAGCCATTCTTTTAGGCAACTATTTTGTTGAAAAGAAGTATGATAAAAATACTGATTCAAATACTTCTCCAACGAATTTATCTACTGAAGAAAAATTAAAGTCGAACGAAATTAATACTGGAAAGCATTTTAAAGCTAACCCGGATTTATCATCAATAAGTAAATCCGAATTATGGAAATATCCTACCGGTAGTTACCCTGATTTATCTTCAGTTAAGGCTTTAAATATTTTAGTTGACACGAATAGACAAATTGTATCTATCTTAGATGAAAATATGGAACTGACCAGATTTGTGGTTTCTACAGGAATTAAAGATGGAGAATCTGAGACCCCTAAAGGCAGTTTTTTCATAGAACCGGAACGGGGAGAATCTTTTTTTGCAGCTGAGTTTGGTGAAGGTGCTAATTACTGGGTTTCATTTAAAGGTCATGGAATTTATTTATTCCACAGCGTACCCACTGATGTTTATGGAAATTATATTGAAAATGAGGCTGCTAAATTAGGAACTCCCTCTTCTCATGGTTGTGTCAGGATGAGCGTGCCTGACGCTAAATGGTTTTATGAAAATATTCCAACCGCTACTCCTATAAAGATTATATAAGTCATAACTTAAATATCTTCATGAAATTGCCCGGGATATATTTTTTCTATTAAATTTGATAAATAGACATAAATTCACTAATACTATAACTGCCAAAATTAAAGGTGCTGTAATTAGTGAAAATGAATCAAAAAAATCCACTAACAACCGCTAGTGAACTTGTCTTTTTGCACAAAAATATTAGTAATCAAAAGCCCTGAACTACTGTAAATTCAAGTAGTTTCAAGGCTTATTTCTTTGGTAGACCTGCCAAAAGAAAAATCGAACATTTTCTTTGTCGGTAAAAATCACTTTGGATATTCGGTAAAATTCAGTTTCGATTAACGCATCAAATTTGCTTTTTAATTTCTTATATTATACGCTGCATTAGAAATGTTTACAACTTATTTCGATAAAAAAGGGAGCCTAAGCTCCCCCCTTGTTTAGATTCTTTATAAATCTTTTTTACTTTAAACTCTAATAGATTTATCACATGGCTAGCTGGCTCCCTTGTGCCCCTCTCCCAACTTTCAAGTGTCGATAGTGAAATTTCGTACTTCTTTGCAAATTTATGTGACAGTCCTGTTAATTTTCTTATTTCCTTTATTTCATCCTTCAAATTTGCTGTTTCCCCTCTTAATCATCCTTGGTTATTTCTTTGTAAATTTTCACTAGCACAATCAATGTTGCGATGGTGATTGATAAAGATGTGATATCTATTATTAAATTTAACATATTGTTTGCAATGTGACTATTATATTGTTATACTGTAGATAACCCCTGAGGGGGTAGGGGAATTACTTCCCCTTTTTCTTAATTGCCTTGTAAGCGATTATTGCGATTGCTAGCTCTAAAATCGTCTTTACAAGGCTTATTATTTTTTCTATAATTTCCACATTGCTTACCTCCTTCCTTATGTATATATAATACCATAGGTACATACCTATGTCAACAGCTTTTGTAAAATTTTTTATTATTTTTTTATTTCTTTTCTGATTAGCTCTTTTATAGCGCCTTGCTTGCTCGATTGTTTGTCGAGCCATTCAAATATATCTGAGTCAGTTTTTAAGTTTAACTTCATTGTAAAGTTTTTTGTGTTCTTTTTGTCATACCTTTCTTGGGGTGTGTACTTTTTTTCTTTGATTTGTTTCATTTAAATCATCTCCTTTTTTATATGTATAATATCGTCGGTATTTACCTATGTCAATAGTTTTTATAAACTTTTTTAAAATATTTTTGCAATAAAAAAAGAGGGCTTATGCCCTCTTGTCTAAAATCGTTATCTTGCCGTCGTCAGAGATATTTAATACCTTATTTTGCACCATCTCACCGCTTGGTGTAAACATGTACCATGTATCACCTACAAGCCTAAACTCGTCAGATACCATGTCCCCATCAGAGACGGTGTGAAATTTTTTCTGTAAATTCAGATCTTCTATGATAATTGATGTGGCTTAACAGCAGAAAACTGCAGTTAAGCCATATTTATTTAATAACAAAAATAAGCTGGTATGTCAAGAGAGCCCAGTAGTCTGGGCGGATATTTACTCTTGATATTCCGCCTTTTGTTGCTATACCAGAATCCGATCAGGGTACATGATTTCCAGTTCACCACGAACTTTTCCCCAGTTTCGGATTGGCATTGTCCATTTTTTGGCAATCTCGAAAGTTCCCAGATATAGAGCTTTTATTAGTGCCTGGGAGCTTGGAAATACGTCGCGCTGCTTGTTCAATCTACGATAACAAGAATTCAGTGATTCTATGGCGTTTGTAGTGTAAAATGCGGTGCGAACCTCCTTAGAAAACTTGAAGATTGGGGATATTGCATCCCAGTTTTCATGCCAGCGATTCATCGCACTTGGATACTGCACAGACCATTTTTCTGTTACAGACTCTAACTGCTTTTTGGCAACTTCTTCATCTGCAGCAGTATAGATTGTCTTTAAATCTTTTGCAAATGCTTTCATATCCTTGTTTGCAACGTATTTAAGCGTGTTTCTAACCATATGTACAATACAACGTTGCCGCTCCGTTTTGGGAAATGCCGTAGAGATTGCATCCTTGATACCGGTTAAACCATCAGAGCAAAGAATGAGAATGTCCTGAACTCCACGATTCTTTAGGCTGTTCAATACAGACAGCCAGTACTTACTACTTTCGTTCTCACCAACAACAATGCTTAGGACTTCTTTCATACCATCTTCATTAATACCAAGCACCACATATGCTGCAAGTTTCCTGATTACACCATCATCACGTACTGAAAAGTGTACAGCATCAATAAAAACGATTGGGTACACAGCTGACAAAGGACGATTCTGCCATTCCTCAATTCTTGGAAGGAGCTTATCTGTGATATCCGATACCATTCCTTCGCTTACCTCAAATCCATAAATGTCCTCTATGGTTTCTGAAATCTGTCGTGTAGTCATTCCCTTTGCATACATTGAGATAATCTTCTCATCAATTGAAGAAATATCTTTTTGACGTTTTGGAAGTACTTGCAGTTCAAAGGAACTTTGGCGATCCTGAGGCACATCTACCTCGAATTCACCGTATTTACTACGCACAGTTTTAGCTTTCGTGCCATTACGATAGTTTGCCTCGCCGGATCTTTCATAACGATTATAACCAAGATGGTCATCCATTTCTGTTTCAAGCATATCTTGAATTGTTCCGGAAAGTAGATCTTTTAAGGCATCTTGAATATCCTCAGCAGACTGGATATCATACTCCTGAAGCAAGCCTTGGATAATATTTCTTTTTCCCTCAGTCATTGGTTTTGGTTTGTAAACTTCTTTTTTTCTGTTTGCCATAATAAAAGGTCTCCTATGATTTTAATATTTTATCATAGAAGACCTTTGTATTGTTTAATTTACAGAGATTTTTTCACAGGCTCAAGTTTTCCATAGCATTTGTAGTATATATTAACTTTCTTATTCCTTCTGGGTATTTAAAATATGTTGACAATTCTACCCAGTTATTTTTCCAAGAGTTTACACACATTGGATATTTTTTACCCCATTTTTCTTCAAAGACTCCTAGATTTGTTAGGGCTAAGTCTTCGGTTGGTGCTTTGTATACTGCTTTTAGGTCTTTCATTAATTCTTTGATGTCTTTGTAGGATACATACTTTGTTGAGTTTCTTATATGCATTTTTGTATTTCTGCTTTTGGATATACTGCTACTATCGCCTGTGTGAATCCTGGGAGGTTGTCTGTTGATACTGTTAGGATATCTTCAAGACCTCTTTCTTTTAACTGATTTAATACTAAAAGCCAATATTTGCTTGATTCATTTTCTCCTACCCACATGCCTAATATTTCTTTAAATCCTTCTAGATTGTAGCCTAGGGCAATGTATACTGCTTTTTTGACTACTATGTTGTTTTCTCTTACGTGATAGTGTATGGCGTCTAAAAAGACCATAGGATAGATTTTTTCTAGTGGTCTATTTTGCCACTCTTCTATGGTTGGTAGTATTTTGTTGGTTATTTTACTTACCATTGTTTCTGATATGCCAAATCCATAGATTTCTTTTATGTGACTTGATATGTCTCTTGTTGTCATTCCTTTCCCATACATTGATATTATCTGATTTTCTATGTTTGATATGTCTTTTTCGTATTTTCTTAATGCTTGTGGTTCAAATGTTCCTTCTCTGTCTCTTGGTATGTTTAAATCTATGTTCCATATGATGACCTAACTGTTTTCTTGCTTGAACCGTTTCTAGTGTTTAATGATAGTGGTTTTTCACCGTATTCATAGTCTAAATGCTCATCTAATTCTGCTTTTAATAGTTCTTCCATTGTATCACCAAGAAGATCTTTTAGAGCTTCTTGAATATCTTGTGCACTTTGAGGTTGATATTCTTCAATTAACATTTTTGCTATTTTGCTTCTTCTTGTTTCTGGTCTTCTTCTTGGCATAAAAATTCCTCCTGATTAGTTTTTAATTACCCTAATCAGGAGGTTTCTATACACAAAATTTTACACAGTCTCTTCTTTGAAAGACTCTTGCTGCCTTTTTAGTATAAAATTCGGGATAGAAACGCATCCCCTGTCCCAATTATATATTTATATATATTCCTTTATACGATAGATTTTCTAAACATTCATTAAGATATTCTTCATTATGCTCTTTATAAATTGGATAACCTATGACCTCGTCTTTTAGATTATCATATTTGGGAGCAATTTTACCTCTATAATTTTTTTCCTTCCACTCTTGTGTCACCTTGTATCCTCTTCTCTCCATCTCATCCATTACAAGGGTATGATATTTATATAAACGATATGGAGAATACTGAAAAACATAATCTACAGTCTGGTGTTTCTTCCCCCATCCATTCCCTCTAAGTGCACAACATTCTCTATGTTGCCCTAATAACTGATTTCTAGGTAAAAGTGGTATTAATTTTTCATGCCAAAGTCTCAAGTCATTCTCCTTTCAATATAGTAGATTCTTGTAAATAATTGTTTGGATATTTCTTTAGTAAAACGCCAGTTATATAATCAATTACAGATTTTTGATCTATCTCTCCTGAGTTGTATTGAGCAAGTTTCATAAATAGGGTTTTCTTTTCAACTTCATTGGCACTATTTTTGAAATAACCCCATATATGGAGAATCGCATTATTAAAATCTTTTATACTCTCTCTTAATTTTTTTACTTTCTCAATTTTTTTCTGTAATACATCAAGTCTAACTATATCATTTTTTAAGTATTCTCTAATTTCCAAATATTCGCTATGGGACTTACTAAGAACTAAATACTTATTTTTTGCCCATAACTTTTCACATTCTATTCTTTGTCTTTTCTCTTCCATGATTTAAAACCTTAATCATTTCCTTTTCATTTTATTAATTATATTTGTAATGAATACTATTATACCATCTAATTATAAAAAGATAGGCAAGTCTGCCCTCTTATACAAGACCTCTCCATAAACAAAACAGGGGACGGTTCTCTGTCCTGTATTAATTTATGGTATTATCTATATTTCCCTTTCTTCGATTCAAATTTCGGACCTTTAGACTCCCATATTTCTAATTGCTAAAATTCACATCTAGAAAAGTTTTCCAAAGACTTCTCCTTGTATATGAAAATTCTTCAGAAAAACTTATATTGTCATTAACATAGAGTGAAACATCACCATCTTCAGTCATATCCAATATTTTACCAACTTCAAACCAATAGTTGTTTTCATCATTTTCAACTTCATATTCAGCCCAAAATTTAAAATTGTATTTATTGTCGCTATTCTTCGGTTCTTCTAATAAGTTTAAGTATAGTTTTCTCTCTGGATATGCATTAGGATTAGTTCTTGATATATATTTACGTTTGTAAGCATAAGTTCCTTTAAGTCCTAAGTAAATTGAGGTTAGTCTTTGTTGACCATCTAGAACAGCAATTACTCCATCTGATCCTTTTAAATCTACTTTTCATTGTGTCTATTTTTAACCTCATGATAATTTTTCATAAAGTCATAAAAATCATAGTCTTGTACATGTTCTTTATCTATTTGCCAAAATAAAAATGTCCCAATTGGATACTCTCTCATCAAAGAGTCAAATAGTGTTTCAATTTGTTCAGCATCCCATACATATTCACGCTGTATGGAAGGTAATACATATCTATTTGACGAAATATCCTTAATTACCTTTGCTATAGTGAGTGGTGTTTGATAAGCCATTATTCTCCTCCAAATAATAAGTACCTAGTTAAATTATTTTAATTTATTTTATGTATACCCTTTTATATCATAAAACACACCAATATCAAAATCATTAAAAGGTATGGGTTTGAATTTTATATTCTGTGTGCATAAGATACAATTCTAAAAAATGAGCAATAAAAAAAGACCTCTTCTTAATGGTCTGTAAAAATCAAATGTTTTAGACAGGCTTGAAACAGCCACATTCTATGTTGTTAAATTGTATCATTTATGCTACAGTTTTTTCTAGTTTTGTTATTTGTTATAATCTCCTTATCATCATGAAAGGAGGTTATATAATATGAAAAATATCTATGCATGTTTAATTGGTGAATGGGTTAATCTGTCTGCCGATGATACTGTGAAGATGGGTGAAGATATGTTGTCTGCAAATCAGTGGTATGAAGAAAATGCGTCAATATGGTCACCTCTAAATCGTGAGCCCGATACTTATTATGAGCTTGATTATGTTCACATCAGGTATCAAGGCAAGGATTACCGAATCAATCCAATTTTCATACAGGTAGTCGAATGAGCTTAAATATTCTTACTTAATCTTTCGACTATTTCGTTAATGTCTAAGTCGTCAAGTTTAATCTTGTCGGCTTTTTCATTTTCTTTAAAGTGGATTGTTTGCATTAAACTGTTCCACTCTCTCTTAGTAAATTTGCTTCTAAATGCTAAGAAGTCTTTTATGTCTTGTTTAGTCATCCTCGCTTCTTGATGTGGGAGTGGGCATCAAAATGTATCAAAATGTATAGAAAAATAGGTTGACACCGAGACGGGTTGGGTATAGAATTAATATAAATTTAATGACTGGATTAGCTTTTAATCCTACCAAATGCCTTAAGCCTATGCTTAGGGCATTTTGCGTTTATTGGGGAGTAAAGAATGTTGAATGATAAAAACTTTACAAGTTTTAGGGAACAAATAGGGATATTAAAAGAAAGCCCTTATATGTCAAATAAGGGTATTTTTATACTCTGAATTAGGAGGTAACCATGCGAGCTGTAATATATGCTAGATACTCTAGCCACAACCAAAGAGAGGAATCTATAGATGGTCAACTAAGAGAGTGTAAGGCTTTCGCTAAAAGAAATGATATAAAAGTTATTGACGAATATATCGATCGTGCACTTTCTGGTAAGACAGATAACCGCCCCGCTTTCCAGAAACTTATAAAGGATAGTGATAAGGGTAAATTTGACGTGGTTATCATGTATACTTTAGATCGCTTTGCAAGAAATAGATATGACAGCGCTGTGTATAAAGCAAAGCTCAAGAAAAATGGTGTAAAGGTTCTTTATGCTAAACAAGAAATTTCTGATAGCCCCGAGGGGATCATATTGGAATCTGTACTAGAGGGGATGGCAGAATATTATTCCGAGAATCTTCGCCAAGGTGTGAAGCGAGGGCTGCATGAAAATGCATTAAAGGGATATGTAAACGGTGTTCCCCAGTTTGGTTATAAAAAGGGAGAGGATAAAAAACTTCACATTGAAGAAGCAGAAGCAAGAATCGTTAGAATTGTTTTCAGCAAATACGCAGAGGGGCTTAGTGTTGCTGAGATTATAAAATTTCTAAACGAAAAAGGATTTAAGAATAGAAAAAATGAATCGTTTGGATCTAACGCTATATATAATATGCTAAAAAACATAAGGTATACGGGGGTTTATAAATACGACAAAGTGGTTTTAGATGGTGGAATCCCAGTTATTATCGACAAGAAATTATTTAAAGCCGTCCAAGAGCGATTCCCGGTTAACAGCAAACTATCAGGAAAGAACAAAGCAAAAGAAGAATATCTACTCACAGGTAAACTGTTTTGTGGACACTGTAACTCTTTGATGATTGGTGAAAGTGGAACGTCTAAGTCTGGTAAAACATATAGATACTACAAATGCGCAAGTCGAAAAAGAAATGTCAAAAACGGATGTGACAAGAAAACTGTAAATAAATCCAAATTAGAAAGATTTGTCGTTTCTGTCACGGCTCAAAAGGTTTTAACAGATAAAAATATCGAAATAATATCAGAGAGAGTGTTTGAATTAATAGAAAAAGAAAGAAAGGATACAAGTTTTTTATCAGCTTTAAAGTCTAATCTAAAAGACACTAATAAAAAAATAGATAACCTTATGGTTGCTATCGAGCAAGGCATTATCACGCCCACCACAAAGCAGAGATTAACATCCCTCGAAGAAGAAAAAGAGGATCTGGAATATAGGATAAACAAAGAGCAGATAAAAAAGCCTGCGATCACGAGAGAACACATACAATATTGGCTACGTTCTTTTAAAGAAGGGGATTTGGAAGATGAAAATTATCAAAAACAAATCATCAATACACTTGTAAATTCCGTATACTTGAGAGACACAGATGATGGCGAAGCCGAAATCGTGATAGTATACAACACAAAAAATACCCGAACCGTTGTTAAGAGTTCGGATATATTTTCCTTGGTAGGGCATGAGGGAGTCGAACCCCCAACCAACGGATTCGAAGACCGCTACTCTATCCAATTGAGCTAATACCCCCCATCACCGTTATACCTATTATACAAGTAAAATTATTATTGGTCAACTAAACTTATATTCTAGATTGCGTCAAGTTTTTGTAGGTTTTTGCTGTAAACACTTATCCTGTTAAAATATATTTGCTAGATTTATATTGCTAAATGTAATTTTATCATTGCCTTTTTTCTTGTGGTATATCCTGGAATGCTTGCTTGAAGGATATCATAATATTTATTCTTTGCTGCTTTGATTGTGGCTTTATCCTCATTTTTGAATACTATTCCAAGTTCTGATAGTGTTAGAGGGTTTCTTTTTTCATTATCAAGCTCTGCTACTTTTTGGTATATTGCAAGTTTTAGCATATCCCCGCCATTCATCTTATACACTCTAAGTCTACTTATTTTATCCATTCCTAGTTTTGACCAACCTAAAGGTCTTGAGCTTAATCTTGAAGATAGCACATGACTTATATGGCCTTCTGCACTGCATCCATGCAAAGCCTTCTCATATTTCTTCCTGTTTTCTATCTTTTTCCAATTCCTCTTAAGGTATACTCTTGCTTTTTCTATTCGAGCTAATCTATTCTTTATTTCACTTTCATTGTCTTTGAAGATTTCTTTTACAAACTCTATGGTTTCACTTACCACTCTCATACATTCTTTCTTATCTGATTCAAATACTGACTTTCTTAAGGATTCTCTAACGTCTTCTTTTGAATCACATGCAGTACCAGATAAGGCATTTATATACTTCCCAAGATGAAATTCATCTGCTACCATTTCGACTTTGCTTCCAAGCACATCTTTTGCTGTATTTATCCAAGTTCCACCATCTGAAATCACAAAGATTTTCCCATCTTCTTCTAATTCATAGTGCTCCTGAATATACTCGTCTACTTCTTCCCATAAAGCTCTATTTGCTTTGCTTTCCTCATAAAGTCCGCCAAAATATTTTCTTCCCACAAGTTCATAGCGTTTTGATTTTCCTTCGCTTACAAGACTTCTACCTTCATACACATATATTAGTTTACTTATGGCTTTGTTTTTCTTGTAGCCATTTTCTCCTCGCTGAATATCTCCCTTTTCGTTATTGAACTGAAGAGATACATGATCTTCATCTGCGGAAACATAAAGATATTTTACCTTCTTGCGCTCCTCTTCACTTTTTAATTTAGGAAACTTTAATTCATGTATTTTATTCATTGCTGTTTGAGATGAAATAAATTCTTGATTTATGCAAACATCTTCTCCACCTTTTCTAAAACAAGTGTCTGCAGCCTCATCGTATATTCTTGCAAGGGCATCAGGTGAGAATCTCTCTGATTTTTGTTTATCCATAACTCGGTCAAGAAGGTAGCAAGAACCTTCACCGGTCTTTGATTTATACAAGGTTTTAGTGTACTTTAAAGTTCCTAAGAAGGTTATCAAAGAAGTCTCATCTGTTTTAATTATTCTCCAGTTTTTCTTGCGCTGTCTGCTTTTCTTTATTTCCGCATCTAGTTCACTAAGTGTTTCTGATATTATTTCAAGAGCTAATCTATTAGTCTCTTCACCCACAGCTCTTATGAACTTGCTGTAATCTGATGGATTTAAAATGAAATCTTTTGCAGATTTTTCAAGGAAATCTATTCCTTTTTCTAAAAAATGTTGTATACTGTTAATCATAAAGGACACCTTCTTTCGGATAGTTTTGCTAACTAATATTCTAACATAGATAGGTGTTCCTTTATTTTTTATTTCTAATTTTTCCTACAAATATTTTACGCTAACTATATTCTATTCATAGTAATTTTATATGCTTCTTCTTGCCGATCACACAATATAAAACGCCTATTATTTTTCTTGCAAACAGATCCCAGAGTTCCCGAACCGGCAAAAAAATCTCCGCATAGATCTTCCTCTTTTGTTGAGGACAAAACTATTCTCCTTAAAAGCTCTTCCGGCTTCTGAGTAGCATATCCGGTTCGCTCAGAAGAAGTCCTTCCCACCATAGGAATATCCCAAACATCCTTCATATTTACCAATGTATACCAACCTTTTTCGTCCTGGAATTCCTCAACACCCTTGAAATTATATTTAGAAAAATTTCTATTATATGATTTTTCCTTCATTGGATAAAAATCGTATTTTTTTGTTTTTCCATAGACCAAAATCGTATCATGCTTTCTGGCAAAATGTCTCGTACTTGCTCCTCCGGACTTGTATCTCCATATAATTTCATTCACAAAGCACTCCTTTCCAATAAGTTCGTCCATAATTATTTTTATATAATGCGTTGCCCTATAATCTAGATGCACCCAAATCAAACCGTTTTCCTTTAGTAATTTTCTACTTGCCTCAATTCTTCTCGCTACCATTTCCAAATACTGATAGAATCCTTTAGGCCAAATATCACTGTAAGCTTCAACCTTTGTTCCGTCATTTTTCCTCATAAAATACTTTGCATTGGAAAAAAACGGAGGATCCAAATATATCATCTGAAACTTACCCTCATATCCACTTTTAATCAAATTATCCATTAGATGTAAGTTGTCACAACAAAATACTTCTCCTATAAGACTTTCATCATCCATTTTTATTTGAGCTGATAAATTTATGTTATCTGAAAGCTCATTATCAAAAACTTCACAGAGACTTTCGTCCCTGTGAAGTTTGATATCTTCTATTAAATCGAGTAAATTTTTTAAAGACATATTAACTACTATCTGCTTCCTTTATCATATGGCTGAGCTATTGCTGCAGGAGCCTGAGATTTCTTTGAACTTAACGCTAATACAATTAAAGTTGCCACAAAAGGTATCACTTTATAAAATTCGCTAGTTACCGGTAGGTTATCTAAAAATGGAATCAAATTATATGCCGCAGCAATTGTTTTCATAAAGCCAAAGAAAGCTGCCGCAAAGGCTATTCTAATAGGTTTCCACTGACCAAAGATCATTACAGCTAAAGCTAAGAAACCATATCCTGCAACACTTGAATCAAAATTAGTAGATGTTGGTATGATAAATACTAATCCGCCCAGACCGCCTAAAACACCCGAGATGAATACTCCTGCATACCTCATTTTATATACGTTTATTCCTACAGAATCTGCTGCCTGAGGATGCTCACCGCATGCACGAAGTCTCAAACCAAAACGTGTTTTGTAAATTACAATATAAGCAATAATTAAAATAATCATTCCCATAAGTGTAGTAATATATGTATTTTGGAAAAATAATTTTCCGACTAGGGGGATATCTCCAAATATTGGAACACTATCTATTCTAAAAGTATTGTTAAATTGAATCTGTTGTACCCCCAGGTCCTGCACTGTCCTTGCTGCAAATATACAAAATGCCGGAGCAAACATATTGAGAGCAGTACCGCCTATAATCTGATCGGCTTTCATGTTAATAGCAGAATACGCTAGCAACAATGAGAATACCCCTCCTGTTACAGCCGCAATTCCACACGCAATCATCAATAAGCCTGTACCACTCATAGAATCCTGAACGCTATTTATAAATAGAATACTTGTAAAGGCTCCCATAATCATCGTCCCGTCCAGGGCTATATTAGTAACTCCTCCTCTTTCTGTAAACATACCGCCGAGTGCAACAATTAGAAGCGGTATGGAGAAAAACATAGTTTGCTGTACAATAAGATATATTACGTCCATTATAGTTCTCCTCCTTCCTCTCGTGGTATAGGAATTTCTAAGTTACCTACTTCAGATCCATCGCTACTATCATTCATGTTTTCCACTTTAGCTTCAATTTCTAAAGGCGTGATTTCCTTTCTGCCTGTTACTTTCTTTAAAATTGCAGGGACAAATCTTCTGAAAAGTAGAGAAAATGCACTGAAGTAAATAATGCACGCAATTATAATCTGTATTATTTCAGGCATATAGTTTAAGCTTTGAAGATATGTTCCACCCTGATTTAAATATCCAATAAATACTGATGAGAATATTATTCCGATAGGACTCGAAAGCCCCAGCAACGCTACTGAGATTCCATTGAAACCATCTGATGCCAACTCATCAACTACTGTTATGTGTCTTCCACCGGGTCCTGATAAGTAAACCAGCGCTCCGCCTATACCTGCCAGTGCCCCGGCAATAACCATTGACATCACAATCTGCCTCTTTGAATTGATTCCTGCGTATTTACTTGCAAATCTGTTATTGCCCACAGCCATTAACTCATAGCCAAAAGTAGTTTTATAAAATAAAATATAAATTATTATAGCTATTACAATCGCAATTATAAATCCCCCATTAAGAGAAGATGTATCTTTATAATTGCCTACCTGAGTAAAGAAGAGATTGTCTAATCCCCACTTTGGAATAACTGCTGAATCTGCAACATTCATAGATAAATTTCTATTAGAATCATAAGCATAATTTCTAATCAAATAGTTAGCCAAATTCATACCTATGTAATTCATCATAATTGTTGCAATTACTTCATGGACATTGAAAAAAGCCTTAAGTAACCCCGGAAGTGCTCCCCACACGCCACCTACGATTGCCGCACAAATTATAGCCACAATCCAATGCATATTTCCAAGATTTGTCCAGTATACACCAATGTAAATAGCAACTGCACCACCTACAATAAACTGTCCTGATGCTCCAATGTTAAACAACCCTGTCTTGAAAGCACATCCAACAGACAGACCTGTCATTATTAGTGGTGTTGCATAATATAACACCTGCCCAAATCCTTGTCCACCACCTAAAAATCCCCCGCCTAGAATTGTCATAAAGCCTTCGACAGCTCTGTCGGGATTAGCAATAAGTAAAATAATAAAACCGAAAACGAGTCCGATAAGTATAGCTACTATTGAGGATGTAGCTTTGTTGAATCCTTCTCCACCTAATAGTCTAATCACTTTGTTGTTATTCATAGGCCACCTCATCTCTCTTAGAACCGGCCATGTATAAGCCTAATTCATTCATATCAGCAGTCTTAGGATCCAGGTCCGCCACAAGCTTTCCTTCATAAATCACCAAAATTCTATCGCTCACGTTTAAAACTTCTTCCAGTTCAAGAGAAACGAGCAAAATAGCCTTACCCTTGTCTCGTTGTGCAACAAGTTGATTATGTATATATTCAATTGCTCCAACATCCAATCCTCTGGTAGGCTGCACCGCAATAAGCAGTTCAGGCATATCCTCTATTTCACGAGCAATTATAGCCTTCTGCTGATTTCCGCCTGACATGCTTCTTGTAATGGTTTTAATCCCCTGTCCGGACCTCACATCATATTGATTAATTAATCGCTTACCAAATTCTTCAACCTTTTTAAAGTTAATGAACCCATACCTTTGAAAACCTTTTTTAAAATATGATTTTAAAGCCAGATTTTGTCCCAAATTATAGTCCAACACTAGTCCGTCTTTATGTCTGTCCTCCGGAATGTGGGCAAGTCCCTCAAGATTTCTCTTTCTGACTGACTCTTTTGTTATATCTTTGCCACAAAGAGTAACTTTCCCTTCTGAGATGGGTGCAAGTCCTGTTAGTCCATAAACAAGCTCTGACTGTCCATTACCGTCGATACCGGCAATACAAACAATTTCACCTGCTCTTACTTTGAAGCTTACTCCATCTACAGCTTTCTTATGGGTCCCTTTTTGCTCCATAGAAACATTATTTACATCTAAAATAACCTCTCCTCGTTTTGGAGGCACTTTATCGATTTTAAAGTTAATTTTATG
This sequence comes from Eubacteriales bacterium KG125, assembly GCA_050908895.1. Taxonomy (GTDB): domain Bacteria; phylum Bacillota; class Clostridia; order Peptostreptococcales; family Anaerovoracaceae; genus S5-A14a. The sequence continues at coordinate 1,458,893 of CP171222.1, forward strand.
ACCAACCATCATTTCAGATAATTGTTCCTTTGAAGTTTCTGCAACTCCAACAGTGCCTATGTACTTTCCTTTTCTAAGCACTGTGCACCTATTGGCTACAGCCTTAATTTCGTCAAGCTTATGAGTTATGAACAAAATAGATTTTCCCTCAGCTACAAGGTTTTGCATAATTTTCATAAGTTCTTCAATCTCTTGTGGTGTCAAAACAGCTGTCGGCTCATCAAAAATAAGAACTTCGTTCTCCCTGAAAAGCATTTTCAAAATCTCAACTCTCTGCTGCATTCCGACAGTTATATCCTCGATTATGGCATCAGGTTCCACCATCAATCCATATTTCTTTGAAAGGTCAATTACTTTCTGCCTAGCTTCCCTGAGTTGCAAAATCCCATTCTTTGTCTCTTCCGCACCTAATATAATATTTTGTAGAACCGTAAAATTCTTAACTAGCTTAAAATGCTGATGAACCATTCCAATACCTAAATTATTAGCATCGTTAGGATTTTTGATTACGACTTCTTCGCCATTTTTCTTAATAACACCTTTCTCTGGGGTATACAGTCCGAAAAGCACACTCATTAGAGTGGATTTGCCCGCACCATTCTCGCCTAGTAAGGCGTGAATCTCACCTCTTGCTAACTGTAGTGTAATATTATCATTAGCAATTATTCCAGGGAATTCTTTGGTAATATTAAGCATTTCTATAATATTGTCCATAATATTCCTCTCATTTAATTATTCTCATCTTATTATACAATTTTTCACAAATTTTTTCTAGTCCAAAAAAGCCTACGATACTTACTTATTAGTTTTTGTATTGCAGATAAATGACCTTCATTTGAAAGCATATAGCATTCATAGTATCCGCTATCCATCTGCCTCACCAACTCTCGATGAGTTAGATTCTTCTTAATAGTTAAGTTAATATACAATTCTCTTTTCACTTTGTTTTTAGCTCCGGACATTATTTTAAAATGATTAGACCAGCTCAATTGTGTCAACAGCGTTGACACTTTTTCATCATCCTTATATAGCTCATAGAGTTGCTTCATTAACTTTTCTATAAGCACGATCCTTTGCACTTTCGACAATCTTAACAATGGCATCAGACTGATGATTATCTTTTTTAATATCTGTATTCTGCAATACCATCTTATCCTTTTCGGGATAGCAACCTGTCCTTTTGCTATAACTTTTGCAGTATCCATAAATATATCTTTCACACTTACTTCCTTTCGCCCTACTTTTCCTATAAAATTTATAGCACTTTTAAGATATTTTTTCCAATATGAAATTGGTTCTCTCTTACTTCCAAAAGGGCCGAAGGCCGTGGCTATTAAAATGATCTTGGATATTGCACTGGCAAGCTTGTCCGCATCATCTACAAGATGCTTAAGGACGATATAGAATTTAACTTATATTAGATTCCATCCATATGATTTTTGAGGCTTCCTGCCGGAAGGTCTTTTTAGGCTGCACTTCTTTCTAAATGAGACTTATTCTATTTTCTTCTTATATCTACCTTGACTTTTCATAGTTGTTCTCTTTCAAAGTTCCGATTTTCGGAACAAAAGCTCCAAAAATCTAGTCGAATGTAGTCAGCAAAAAATGTGCTAAGTACTCAGGCAGCTTAATTAAATTTTATTTTTGTGTAAAAAAAATATAGGGTGCCTAAAGTAGACACCCTATACTAAGAATAGCTTAATTATAAGCTTTTCGGGAAATCTGAACCAGTTTTTCTTATGATAAATCTTTGTAGATTGTCTCATGAAATCTTTCGAGATTTCAAATGTTCCCAAAAAACAACTTGTCTCGCTTACTGATGTGACTCGGCGATAGCAGCCTGTGCTGGTGCAGGCATATGACGTATCTTTTGTATCACTTGAAGCGGTTGACAGTTGTTTTTTTTTCCAATCGGAAGTGGATTGACTGTATATTTCATTTCCAAAGGTTGGATTCAGATACCAGATGAAATCTCCATGATCAAATACCACACGATCTACAAAGTTATCAATCACTGTCTCAGGAATCTTCGCCCTGGCATCATAAGCAGTCATCTTAATGAACTCAGAAAGACTTTCTATACGTCTATCCTTTGCCTCATTATCTTCCAATTCTAAAATCTGCTGTCTACACTCACTATTCATTTTTTCAAGGTTTGAAATCTGATCTTCCAGTTTCTTTTTCTTACTGCGAAAGACTTCTCTGGAAATATCTCCATCAGCACACATATCAACCAAGTTGGCCATTTGCCTGCGGAGCTTCTCAATCTGCTTAGTGTTTCTTTCAAGCTTTTCTTTATCATCTCTTTCCGGAGCCTTAACCTCAGCCACATCTTTTAACATAGCCATAGCTTCATTGAAAATCGCTTCCTTATTAGCCAAAAGCTTCTTAAAGATAAAATCAGCCTGAACCTCTAATTTCCATTCCATAAATGATGAGTTATCACAGATTCCCTCAACATCAAGGCCTTTCTTTCGTCTGCTTGCAGGTGTGCCGGTTCTTAACTGTCCATAGCACTGATAGATATACGAGAGATTTCCATCATTGGCCTTATGAGCGATTCTTCTGTTCATAGCATGACCACAGGTACAAACAAGTTTGTTACCCCAGATATGCTTGCATGGTGACTGACCAATTGCTTTGCCGTTCTTGTCTGTCTTCACGGACTTGTGTTTTTCTCTTAACTCCTATGCTCTGTCAAAATCTTCCGGCGAAACCAGCTTCTCATGCGAACCTTCTACATATACCTTATCAACTGCCCCATGATTATTGATTTTCTTCTGAACCAGATAATCCGGAACGTATTGCTTACGGTATACGATTCTTCCGCAATAAAAAGGATTTCTAAGAACTCTGTTGATATTGCCTGACTGCCATCTGGTAAGGCCTGTTGCAGTCTTTCGGCCCTCCTGCTCCATGATGTCCTGAATTTTACGAACACCATTGCCAGCTAGATAAAGTTCGAAGATTCTCTTCACTGTCTCAGCCTGTTCTTTATTTACCACAAGCTTGTCACCTACTCTGTCGTAGCCAAGGATATTACCATTGCCATAAAGAACACCGTTCTTAAATGAAATCATCTGACCGGCTTTTACTCTCTGTGAAATCTTCTTACTTTCGTTCTGAGCCAACGTTGCCATGATTGATAGACGAAGCTCTCCGTCCTCATCATTCATTGTCCAGATATTATCTTCTGTGAAGCCGTAAGATTTGAGGATTCTGGTTTGCTGCAGTGTATCAACTGTATTTCTTGCAAACCTGGATACCTCTCTGGTAATTATTAGATCAAATTTCTTTTCTTTTGCATCCTGAAGCATTCTCATAAAAGATTCTCGCTTGTGAATAGACGTACCGGTGATACCTTCATCAATATATCTATCAACCAGCTCCCAGTCAGGATGCCTTTGTAATAATTCGTCATAGTACTGCACCTGATTCTCCAGTGCAGAAATCTGCGCCTCATGCTCTGTAGAAACACGGGCGTAGATAGCAGCTCTTCGCGCCATATTGCACCTCGCATTCCCAATTAAGCTGTCAGTACTATGAGTACATCATACAGCTTAATTATATAATGGTTACTCTAATTACTCAATTGGTAAATCACGCTTTTTCGCGATATACCGCAGTTCTTCGTCTGTTATCTTTCCTTCTTTGTTAAGCTGCTTCATAATGTCAAAAGCAGCATACTTAATAGCCATTTCCTCAGCCTCTGGAGGAAATGTAAGTTCTTTTAATTCCTTCATGACCATCCCTCCTAAAGCTTCTCAATGAAATAATTTTCCATGTAGGAAATCAATTCACAATGAATACGGCTTGCCTTTCTTCTGACAACCGGAACAGATACACCAACTTCCTCTGCCAGTGTGTAGTAGTCCTTCTCCTGCTTAAGAAGCGGAATGATAAGTTCCTGCTCCTTCACACTAAGTGCATGCAGATGTCTCTTGAAAGAAGCGTATTCATCAGCCATCATCACAATGACATACTCTCTTCTCTTGAATTCCTGTACCAGAGCCGGATCCGATAAAGCATCCTCTGCTGAATTCAGTCCGTTGATAGCTCCCTCAAGCATTACATCAAGAACCGCTTCATCCGCTGTAGGATTACTGTAGTTACCCAAATTCTGAATACGGACTCCAAGTTCATCTTTGTGATTGCTACGCTTTCTTTCCTTCTCTGCCTTAATCTCGTAGATCAGTCTCATCTTGCAATCCTCGATGATTCCCTGGAAGGAAGAGTAATTGGAATAAATCAGTTCGGCCCTCTCCCTAGCTGATTTGTCACCGTAGCTTTCATAGATATTAACCATAGTGGCCATATACACCTCCTATATTCAGTTGTGTTTATGTCACTTGGCTGCGCGCCGCTTCGTAACTTCTTTACATGTTTAATTCTAATTGGAATGCGCCTATGAATCGTTAGCGCGAATGTGGACATAAAGTACACATAATGTGAACCTTAGCCCTCAAGAATCTGAATCTGTCTTAGCATTTCAAGTGCAGACCTCTTTGCCTTATCCGTCTTCAGATTGTTTAGAATCTCTATTGCCTCATTCACAATAGGATCAAGATTATCCGGTAAATCACCGTTTAATATGTAATCAGCAGATACATGAAACAGGCGACTGAGCTGTGTAAGCATCTCCGCTGAAACACCTCTGCTGTTGTTCTCATAATTGGAAATAGCAGACTTCCCCTCAAGATGAAGCTCTAAGGCAAGCTCCTCCTGGGTAAATCCTGCATCAGTTCGTAACTTCTTAATTCTTCCACCGACTGTTGTTACATCAATAGCTCCATTGTTTCTGTTTACTTTTTTCATCTTCTCCTCTTTCCGGCTGATAACCGGAAAAAGAAATCTCTATAAAATGTCTAATAGAAACAAAAAAGGACACACAAGAAAGAATCAGCTTTTACTGGTTATCTTTCCCATGCGTCCCTAGGATTGACACTTTTTTAAATGTCTTCTTTATCATGAGTGCCATCATTCAATTTTTCCATTTCTAATGATCCCACCGGATCAGATACTAGATAAATAGCTTTTCGCTATCATCCGCACGAGCAATCATTTTGCCCTCTGTGTAGTTTTTTAGTGCCATAACTCTCTTACAGCGATGACATTTCATAGTTATTCCGGACAATACCGGCTGTTCCAAATTTCCTGAAAGTGTGTAGCTGACTCGCATGCTACATTTACACTTTTTACAATATAAATTAATCTTTTTCATCGTCTCTCCTTCTACAATACAAATGCGTTAATAAACTATTTGTGCTTGTAAAGGAAAAGGGAAATTTGTCACCTTTGCAAGTCCATACTAAAAGGCGTTGATGAATCGCCTTTCGCAGTCGGTATGCCTCTGTCTGACCTCTAGCGTATTGCCAACCGCGCACTGTCGCATTTTTCAATTAACTATTTCCTCCCTTCGATTTATTCCGAACACTTGTTCGTATTTCTATTATAAAAGAAAGTACTATCGCCAACAAGTGCAGCATCTTGCACTTTCCTTCATAATCATCCTATGGAAATAATTCCTCAAACGATATCTCAAAATACGCCAAAAGGCGCTTCACCGTACCTACGGACGGATTAGCACCTGCATCATTTTCTATGGTAATAATCGTTCTTTTACCCAAGCCTGTGGCTTCAGCTAACTCATCAAGAGTAAGACCTGCATCCAGTCTTAACTCCTTAAGGTTGGATTTGTACTTTTCCAACATTTTCACCCCCAACTATAAAGCTACTCATTTAGTTTTTCTGCCATATTATGAATGCATTCACCGGCCCATTGCATATTCACAATGTAGTCTCGCTTTCCATTGTCCTCCGGATCAATCATTTCCTCTTTTATTCTGTCATACACATCTTGATTAAACGGTACACTTCCCCATTGACCATCAGTAAGACATATAGCAAATCTCGTCGGAACATCATCTCTAATTTCCAAAAAGATTTCGTCCACCTCATGTTCCGGATTTTCCTGAGAGATATCAAATCTGATGAACAACTTCATAAGTTCTATTATTCGATCATCAAGCCCCTGATCAAAAATATAAACTTTCTCTCTCAAATTATTTCTGGAATTAACCAAGCGTAATGTATAGTCATCATCCATCTTTATAAGGTCGTCTGTCTTTTTAGATAAATCATCAAACATAGCAATATAGTCTGCCACACGCTCTTCGGATTCACATAGCTGAATCATGAGCATTGATTCCATATCGTGATATAAAAGATCATATGTATAGCTATCTACATGACCACATTTAGGGCATTTATGCTCAAAGAGGCAGCTTTCCATCATATCCGCTTTTGCCTCAGGATTAAGTGTCGCATTAAGACTCTGCCAAATAACAAACCCATCCTCATGTCCACATTTGGAGCACTTTACCATTTCTTCATGTTCCATTGACATAGAAAAACACCTCCTCATGTATGTTAATCAGTTCTATTTAATAGTTTCTGATTATACATTACACGACGAGGTGTACGTTAAAAATGCCAGCTCGATTATATCTAAAGTTTCTTTTAAAGTCATATTAATTACTTGAGCTTAATAATACTTATCTACATCTTACCGATAACATTAATCCATTGCTCAGCACGAAAAAGATTATCCTCACTTATCCACATTTTTTCGATACTAAAAGAAAAAGAGTCAAAAAGTTCAACAAGAGATTTTTCATTCAAATCAAAATAAAGCTTTCCATTATCAATACGTTCCTTATGCCCATATTTCCATGATGCGTATATTACCCCTTTATCTTTTAGCGATTTTTTTATTCTTGAAAAAACATCAAAGAGTTTATCTGAATTCACATGTAATAATGAAGCACACGCCCATACTGCATCAAACTCATTGTTATAATCCAGTTCTGCAAAAGTAATATTGCGAACATCCCTGCCTATATATTTTTCAGCCAAACGGCACATTTCCTTCGAACCATCTACAGAAACAACATCATATCCTTTTGATAGGAAATACCTAGAATCTCTCCCACTTCCACAGCCTAAGTCCAAAATCTTATCGCCAGGTTTTAAATACGCCTCAAACTGGTCATATAACTCCTGCATTGAAACATTAACTGTATTATTGAAGTATTCCTCTGCATTTTGGTTGTAATATGTAATAGTCTCATTCATCTAAAGCACCCATTCTTCATATTCTTGTAGTTTGGCTGAATCATATACAAGACTCAGATTCTCTTCCAAAATATTTCCGAACTGCTCTTTGGTATTTCCTGGAATATAAAGCTTTTCTGTAGCCCATATAGCATTCAAATGCTGATTTTCACATCTGTCAAAATATTGTTTTAAAATAGCAGCCTGATCTTTATTACCATTAGCAAATATTAAGCTGTATAAATAATAATTATATTCAACGAAATCCTTGATATATCTCCGCTCAGGCAACTTATTATTCTTACTAGAATTTAATTTCTTTGCCATTGGGGTGAGATTCCATAATTCATCGTTTGATACATATGACCTTGGAACAAAATGATCTAAATCAAACTCATCTATAGACAACTCATTACCCGTATAGATTTCATATAGTGGTCTTCCTGTAACATCTACAGTTGCAATCCATAATTCTCGTGCATTTTTTAAAGACTTACGTTTTTCTTCAGTTTCTGGCGCCACTTTATACATGACTCCAGGTACACCTGGGTTACGATCCTGTATAAATAATGCCTTATTAAACCTAAGCCATCCCATAATAACAGCATAGTTCTGAAGAATGAAATTAACCCATTCTTCATTAAGACGAATCTTTCTCTTAAAAGGATTCTCTGCATCCGTAATATCATAAAAAAATTCATGATTTACCTTTGTGAATGCATTTAAATAGGCTATAAAGCGGCTGTAGTTTTTTCTATCAATATAATCCTTGCCTTCCTTTTCAACAAAAGGCTTTATTAATCTATAAGGCACATAGTCGGTCAAATGTAATTTGTCTTCCATCAAATTATCTTGATACTTTTGAATAAGAAACAACAAGCGATCTTTTGATGGTGTTTTATTTCCAATATCCTCCTTTGAACATTCATACAGAATCCTTATTGCATGTTCAAGAAAGTTTTCAGCATTTCCATTGACAGTATGCCCAAGGCGAAGATGGTAATATGTAACCATTCGCCAAGCCCCTACTATCATTTCATCTATGACATCTTCAAAAGTAAATAACTGCTTATTCTGAGCAATTAACTTTAATATTGCCTCTAACCAAAAAAATTTATACCCTTGGTCATTATTACTCAGCAGATTCTCAAATTTCTTTACATCTAGCTTGTTCGAATATAAAATTGTGCTTAATTTACCTGAATCCACTTTCATCCCCCGCTTTACAAACTGAACTGCTTTGCTACATCTAGAAGTCCTCTTATTCCTTCGATAGCTTCATCTTTATTTGTTCCTGCTCCCCAACTTATTCGTAATGAGCTTTCAATGGTATCATTATCAAGTCCCATAGCTACTAAAACATAACTTGGGGAATAACTTTTTGATGTACAAGCCGAACCATTAGAAACTCCACAAAACTGCTTTGTTGATATCATCAATGCTTCGGAAGATACTCCTTTTAATGAAACATTAATTGTTGTATCAACGCAGTACTCCGGATCACCATTAATTGAATACTCTACTCCTGAAGCATCCAATTCTTGAAGCACAGATTTTTTTATATCAATAGCCTTTTTAGCATTTTCTTTGTATTCAGCACTTGCAATTTCACATGCCTTGCCACATCCGGCAACTAAAGCAACCGGAATTGTGCCAGGTCGTATTCCGTGTTCTTGCTGACCACCATACATGATATTTTTTACTGGCGGTAACTTGTATCGATTCTTTTTCAATACAAGTACACCTACCCCTTGAGGCCCCATCAGTTTATGTGCACTGAATGAAAGCATATTATACTTAATGCCTCGAATTTCATCGACAAGCTTTCCGCAACTCTGCGTAGCATCAACGTGAAACAATACATCTTTTTGATTAAGTGCATCACCTATTTCTTTAACAGGTTGGATTATTCCTGTTTCATTATTTACATAAGGTCCCTCGATTTGGTTTGCGTAATAAACTTTGATGATTGAATAGCATCAACTAAAAGCTTTACCTCTGCAAGTTCAAACGCTCTGGTTCCAACGTGATAATACGTCTCACGTCCAATCTGCTCTTTGATAATCTCTACACCAAACTTTTCCATATCAGCAAAGTCTGCATAGATACTTTTTCTTTCTGCGGTCACACCATATTTTTCAAGTTCTTCCATAATCTGTGGCATAGTAAGAGCGTGATCATCATCAGTCTTTTCCTGCATCATTTTCATCAGATAAGTGAACTTAAACTTTTGATTTGTACCTCTCGACATAATAAAGTCCCCCTTATATATTTGTCAGACGCTCTCCCTTGTCTGAACTAGTCAACATTGTTATGTCAATTATATCATATGCTGCACATTTTAAAGGACTTAATTGAAAATATTTTTGTAAATAACTGCATTCTATTTTTTCACTAATTTATCCCGCTCTTCGCGCGGCACCATCTTTGATGGTGTTAGGGCGCGTCTTCGCAAAGTGGCGAGCAGTGCTTTTTTGTACAAAAATCTGCCTTTCGCTCGTTGGAGGCATATCCCCAATCCCCTTGAACAGCCTTTTGGGCTGGCTACGCAATTCTTACGAATCGCTGATATCCTCTATTGGAATTATCTTCAGAAATGAAAAAAGACGGGGAACCTGTAAGTTACAAACTTACAAATTCCCCGATAGATTTATAGAGTGAATCCTCTTTTTCTTGTACGTTCCTTATTCTGTTCTTCATCGTCCTTCAAGAACTGGTCGATGTCATATTTTGCTCTTTGGATCTCCTGCATATCTTTCTTAGCCTGGCGATATTCACCATATAACTTTTTCTTTTCTGCAAGAATCTCCGCATACTCAGCATTCAGTTCTTTTACCTTTGGAAGCTTCTTGACTCCCAACTCATCAAAGGCATTCTTAGCAGCCTTATGAAGCAGAATCTCCTGCCGGTGTTCCTCTAGGAACCTCTTACTATATCCGCATTTACGATAATCCGCATATACGTCTTTGGTCTTAACATAGTTTATGATGTGAGTCTTTAGAACCTGAATCTCAGCTAATCGCTTTTCCTTCTCCTTGATGGAAGCTGATAATTCATTAAAAGAAGTTACCGCAGTTTGAACTTTTTTCTCCAGCGCATCGTAGCTTCGGATGTCATGCTGCTTCAAAAACAAAACTACCTTAGCCACCTGCTTGGTATTAAAGTTCTTGGCAAAGCGGACGTAATATTTTCCTTTGCCCTGAGCCAGTTTCTTTTGAATATCGATAAGAAGGTCAAACTCATAATCTTCCTTTTTTCGCTGGTAAGTCTTTGGCTGTTTCTCAGCTTTTTCATTATCTTCAAATGCATGCTCCATCTCACCGGCAAGAATCTTCTTAAGGTCCTCATCTGTATAACCATCCCCCAGAGAGCGCAGCCGTATGAAACGCTTCTGCTCTTTTCCCTTTAGAGAAATATGCTTTCCACGCTTAATCTCGTATCCGGCATCTTCCAGTTTATAAAGCAGCTCATCAAAATCTTTTGCGCTGCCTTCCCTAAGAATCTGATCAATTTCATCTCTAATATCATCACGGAAGGATTTCTTCTCAGGATAGGTCGTTCGCTTAACACGCTCACTTGGCTTCTTCTTTTCTATGACAGACAGACCATGCTCAAGGCAGATGATATCCGATAATCTCTGCAAAGCAAGACCAACAAAAAAGAAATCTCTAAACTTATGGGTGCAATCAAGACTCGTAGAATTAAAGATGATGTGATTATGAATATGCGCCTTATCCGTATGAGTCGCTACGATAAAAGCATGCTTGCCTTTGGTAAATCGCATGGCGGTTTCATAGCCTACCTGATTCGCTTCCTCCGGTGTGATTTCTCCCGGCTTAAAGGATTGCCTGATCTGATAAGCGATGATATTGCCCCTAGGATGTCTTCCTGTCAGACGCTCATATTCTCTTTTCGAGAGCATGAATTCTTCATCAACACTCTCAGCCTGGCAGGCGTAGGAACGGATGAATTGACCATTTTCGGTCTTCTCTCCATTCTTGGCATAATCTGTTCTGTCGCTAAGAGACTTCGCTACGCTTTTACCTTTATTCTGATGCATCGTGATAAGTCGTGTAGCCGCCATGCGCATTCACCTCCTTCCCTAAATCGTAGACAGGCGCTTTAGTATTTCCTTCATTACTTTCCAAAGTTCTTCCTGATGAAGTCTGATATCATTGATATCTTCTTTGTAGATACTGCCGGTTTCATTTGCTTTCTTTGCATACTGATTCATGTTGGAAGATGTGATGCCAAGAAGCCTTACAGCCTCTTTGACATCACTTAAATCCATCTGGATGAGATAACCATCAATCGCCATTTTGCGAAGATAAGCACTCTCATTTAAGATGCCGATTTCTTTCTCCCTGTCACGAATCAGTTTAGCTTCCTCAGGAGTTGCAAAGAAATGAAACTGCTCCGTTCTGTTATTCATGATTACATCTCCCTGCAGGGACAAAGCACAGGAGTCTTCTTCTCAGGTTCCGGTATTGGAGCCTGCTTCACTTTTTCCTGCTGCTCTTTTATCTTCTCCATCACAGAAACCTTGGTATCAGAGATTATATCCTCCTGATCTGCCTTTTCATTGATTTCTGCAAAATCCGGCATAGGAGCTGCAGGCACATTATTGATGATTCCGTCAAATGAATTATCATTCTGTTCCACCATATCCTCGATACCGCGCATATGATTTCTGCTGATAGATGGACCAGTTCCGACATCCTCAATCGGATCAATAGACTCAGGAATCTGTTCCTCTACTGCATTTCCTGTGACTTCATCCCATTTTCTGATTTTCTTTACCTTTGCCATCTGGACGCTCCTTTCTTTGGATACTTTTTATACTGCTTGTATTGACGAGGTGGAAAAAGTTTATCTGCACCCTTTACAGGCTCATAAGTTTCAATCAGATCAACAATCATATCCTTGATTTCAGCCATAAAGTCTTCCGATGCAATATCTTGTTTTTCCACTTCCAGAAGCTTCTGCTCCCATTCCGCTGTCATAGATGCTGACTGAATCTGTTCCGGCATGACAGTAATAAGAGAAGTTCCCTTTTCTGTTGGAACCAGATATTTTGTTTTCTTACTACCCTGTCTTTCTACAAAACCGATACGAACCAGCTTCTCAATAACACCAGCTCTTGTTGCAGGAGTGCCAAGTCCTTTACGTTCTACCTCATCCGACATATCTTTAGCCCCAGCTGATTCCATAGCAGAAAGAAGCGAGTCTTCTGATAGCTTTTGTCAAGGGTAGTTAAGAAAGTTATTTGTCTTTTTTGTAACTCATTTCTTCACACTCTTTCTGAATCAGTCTATTTATTTTATCTGTAATTGTTTCCTCACTGGTTTCACTGAAATGCACTGTAACTTTGTAATTTGTTTTTCCAATTTTTTTGCTAAATGTGTTTTCAGCTTTGTTTTTCTCATCTGTCATTTGCCCCCTCCTTTCATCGCAATAAAAAAACGATTAGATTTTTTACTTTTCTAATCGCTCTAACTGTTTTGGCGTATTAAGTGCTGGAATGCGTTTTAAGGCTTATTTTTATCTTAGGCATATTTGGATACCTATTTTAAGTTTAACGCTCTATAAATGCCTTTACACTATCTTGTATCATGCTTATAAAGCTTTCCCTTTCTTAATATCCAATATAGACAATATTTCTTTCTACTAAAAAACAGAGAGGTTTTTCCTCTCTGCTCGCTTTAATGCTCCACCTTTAATGGTAGTGGGACACCCTCTTTATTGACCAAAGCATAGCCAGTATTTTTAGAAATATCAAAGCTGCAAATTTCCTAAATACTACTCTCTTGTCATTTATATTATACCCAATTTCTTCAAAAAATCACTACCTTTCCTCATTCCTGTAATAATCTTTTGTTTTGCCTTTCCTCTGCTCATATTTTTCTTGTTGCTCTTGATACTTTTTAAGCTGTGCAATAACGCTCGGTTTTTCTCCTCGCTTAATAGCCTTATCTATCTCAATACTTAGGTCAATACCATAATCATCATTTACAATCTTAACTGCATACTTGATGTGATTGATACTTTCATATTCTTCTTTAATAGATTGAGCTTGTTTATTTAGCTTAGTAATTTCATCTTCAAGGCTATCAATTTCCTTTTGCCAATCTTTAGACTTAATCGCCGATGAGCCTGTTATCTTTTCAAGGATTGTTCTTCCCCTTTTGTACTTATCTATCTGTTCTTTATGGGAATTATAGAAGCTGTCTTTGAACAGGGTTTTATTGTTCCATTCCTCAAAGATTTGCTTATTATCCTTGATGATGTCCGCATAAACAAAGCACTTATTTAGATTTTCTATTCTTTTTCTTTTAGTCTTAATGTATTGATTGATATTCTTATTTTTTAATTGTAAACCGCTTATTCTCTCTTGTAGGTCTGCTATGGTTTTAAGGTTATTGTCCTTTAGATATATTCTTGCTTTTGAAAATCGCCTTAGGTCTGCTCCTATCTTCTTATTGCTTGCATAGGGATTTAACTTTCTTGCCTTTTCCCCTTGTAAGTCGTAATAAATACTGATGTACTCATAGAGATTAAAGAGTTCTGCCTTATTCTCATATTCTTCTTTCTTCTCTTGTTTATACTCATCATATTTCAATTGCAAGTTTCCAAGTAATGAGCTTATCCAAGATGTAAGTTTTGACAGTTCAGCTTTCAACTTCTTAAACTCTAAATTAAAAGCTATGATTTTTCTGTTATGATTTCCTCTTTCTGTCTGTATTCCTTTTTTCTCCATTTGATAGCTTGCTGTTCCTAAATGAACTTGTGGCAGTTCTTCTCTGTCTTGTTCTTCAAAGGTGCGTGGATCAATTCTTTTATCTATATTATTTTTTGCTAAATACTCATTTGCTTTCTTTGAAAAATTTTCTCTCCACTCTTTTGCTTTGTCAGGTTCGTTCCAATCATTTAGGTTTACTTTTCTTGATTTGTAGTTTCCGCTTTTCAGTTTTATCTTTTCTCCATTTTCATCAAGGATATATTCTTTTTTAGATTTCGTTTTCCAATTCCCTTGTTCGTCAATTTCTCTAAGAGTAAGTAAGATATGAGCATGGGGCTGTTCTTCATTATCACTGGCTGTAGGATTATGAATATTACAATCCGCTATCATACCTTTAGAAGTAAAATTTTCTTCTATAAACTCACTGATGAGATTTATTCTATCTTCCTCATTTAATTCTCTTGGCAAAGTAAAAAGTAAATTTCTTGCCAGCTGTGAGTTTTTACTTTTCTCTATTTTCTCAACACTGTTCCATAGATATTCTCTGTTAGAAAACTCTTTGGGTATATGTTCCGGCAAAAATATTTTCGAGAATACAAGGTCATCTTTTTTAGAATAATCATGTGTTTTACCATAGTAATCATCTTTCAATTTATCTCTTGCATTATATGCAGCCTTTGCAATTACGCTATGTCCTTTTGACCTTGACACTATATCTACATGGGTATGCAAACTTTTGATTTCCATAAGTTTTTCTTTTCCTTTCCGTTTTTTGAAATGCAATCTTGTTATCTCTATGTTTGGCAGTATCTTCGCTCCCTTGTTTACAAGGGCGCAAAGATACACCGTTTAACTACGGTGCTTTGCGTTCTTGCAGAAAGCTTGTAGCTCCGCTAAGGAAACAAAAACGCTAAAGCATTTTTATTTATACAAGGGGGCTACTCCCCCTTAAACCCCTGTGGACTTTGTTTTTCTTGATTAAAATCAATAAAAAAGCAAAGTGGTAAAATCTTCCTCACTCTGCTATATCTCAATTTCTATATTCATTTTCCTGTACTTCCTATACTTCGTCTGTCATTTCTTCATCATCTTCTAAATTTTCAGCTTCAATGGTTGAGTTTTCTCCTATGAAAGTTCCTTTTTTTCTTAAATGAATTTCTGTAAGTTCTTTTAGCTTTTCTCTATTTCTGCTATCGGAAAGTACATAATCCAAGAAAGCATACATTAAATCATTATCTGTATTTTCTTCGGCTCCTGTTATTTGTCTTTCAAACTTTTCAAACACTCCCCCTTTTTCTACTTTTCGTTTCGTGTCTGCGTTTCTTTTTAACCTATTTCTCTTTTGCCTTAATTGCTTGATTTTGTTTTCTGCCTGCTCTTTTTTCTTGGTTTCTTTTTCTAACTGGCTCATTACATTTTCTAATTCTTTCATTTTAAGTTCCTCCATTTAATAGTTTTCTGTTCTCATAAAGAAAGGCTAAGCACCTTTCTTTGATACCTAACCTTTCATCGTTTTTTAGATTTTATCTTCTAAAATCTTTCTTAGTTTTTCTAAAATTCTATCCCTCCTTTGTCCGATTGCCTGATGTGTAACTTTCTCTTTTCTACTGATTGACCTTAGACTTTCTTCTCTGTAGAAGATGGCTTCCATTAACTCTCTTTCTTCTTTTGTCAGTGTAGCTAATGCCTTATGCAGTTCTTCAATTTGCATTTTGACTTCTACGATTTTTTCCAAATCTATTTTTTCATCTATGATGTTATCTACAAAGTGTCCGTCATGATTAAGTGCGGAAAATGGAATAACTCCATACTTCCAATCCTTTTTCTGAAGATATTTTTCATGCTCCGTTATCTTCCAATAGGTTTTGTAGACTTCTTCACTTACTGGTACGGCTTTCCCTTTGACATAAAGGTAATATTCTTTCTTTTCCATTGTGAGTTCCTCCCTTTTTATTTCTCTGATTTGGTTTTCTGAGAATAAAAAAGGAGGACTTCTACACTTTGGCGTAAAAAGTCCTCTTACAAATTTAAAATTTTTAGATTTTAAATTTCTTTTATAGTATTATTTAGATCATCATTCAGTATCATTTTAATGCTGCTTCTAATTGCTAATAGAACGCCTAACACTATCACTCCAAATATTAGTATAATCGGTGCATAATTTAAGTTTAACAATATCTCCTTTGATACGAAAGCAGGTTCATACTGACTTCTATAAGAACGTACAAGTACAGCTAATATAAATACTGCAATATAGAATACGGTCACATTCCTAAACAATATTATAGATTCTCCATAAATCATTTTTTTAATCTGCTTATTGGTCATCCCTGCTGTAGAAAGTAACTGAAATTCTCTTTTTCTTGCCCTTAAATTGCCATGAAAGCTGTTATATGCATTTGAAAGAGCCAGTATTATGAGTATGATTTGTATTCCAAAGTTTAGCATATGCTCATTTCTAACTTGTTCTTTATCAGATGCTTGATTTAAAATATCATTTGTCGTTGAGTGGTCACCTTTAGGAATATACGAAGAAATAATCCGCTCACAATTATCAGATACTTTATCTAACTGTTCCTTAGCTTTAACTTTAATGTTATAGTACCTTGTTGGATCAGCTTTGTCTTGTCCATGTTTTTCAATAAATCCTTCAAGATTTTCCATTGTCGTGAATACATATATACCTCTTGGATTCTGTGCATCCAAATCAAATGGGAAATCTTCAATATATCCATCAATATGAATTGGCATCTTTTTCCCATCTGCATTATAACGAAGTACAAGTTCCTTCTCATCACTATTTGTCAAACTAATATATTTTCTAAATGAATATGGAGTATTATTTTTATCAGGTGTTTTATTTAATAGAATATAGTTTGAATCTTTATTTAGTTTATTAGCATTAATTATATTATCAAAATCCTGCCTATGAAGACCTATTATATTTACATACATATCCTCCATACTTTTATTGCCTGACTCGAAAGCATTTTTTAATTCATCTGAGCTAAATTCCTTATTATCACTCAAATAAAATTTAAAGCTCTTGTCTTCATAAACATGAATTTCATCTATTTCATCTATCTGATACAAATCACTGATCAATTGCTTATTTATCTGTACATCTGTAAATAACCCCTATATTTCTCCTACGAAAAACCGTAAGTTCTTCTTTGCCCAGTTTGGTTATATTCTTATCTTGAATGTAAACTTCCCCACTTGTAGGTTTATCTACACCTGCTAACAGATGTAGCAATGTTGATTTACCGGAACCACTATCACCTATAATAGCTACTAAATCTCCTTTTTGAAGCTCAAAATTCACATCTGAAAGGGCATTTACCTTTACTCCTGAATCATATGTTTTAGCTAAATTAATCGTTTTTACAATACTCATATCATTACTCCTCCTTTGTTTATAAGTAAAATACCAACACAAAGTGACTGGAAAGTGACTGAATGAAAGCAACAAAAAAAGACAAGTTACATAAGGGCAACTCGTCTTCATATACTACCTATAAAACCTAAGTTCAAAACTATTAGATGTTCTTCCTCTTGTATAAATAAGTTCACCATTTTGTTTTTCAATAATAGTTTTTGCCATAGGTAAACCAATTCCATATCCTTTAGAATCTTTATTTTCTTTATAAAATCTTCTATATACTTTTTTTAATATTTCATTAGACATTCCTTTTCCAAAATCTTCTATAATGATACTTTGATAAATATTAGTTTCCTTTAGGTAAATTTTTACTCCTTTATCTTCAGACGCTTAGCTTTCTAATTAAGCTGTTTATTTCAGATATTCTTTTTTCCTCTTTGGCTAACCTTTTCTTTAATATCTTTGATGTTTTTTCCTGTTGCTCTTTTGATGTAGAATACACCTTTTTAATAAATTCTTCTTCGTTTAGCTTCACATATTCGCTTACTTCTCGTATGGTATCTAAAACCAATTTATTAAGAACTTCACTCCTAATATAGTGAGAGGAACATTCTTTTTGAAAATTTGTCCTTGCCAAGTTATATTTTGAGCAAATATATTCATCTTTCGGAGAACGCCTTTTATCTGTTTTTCTTCCTAACCAATCTCTTTTATATCCGGCTTTTCCACGATGGTTATACATCTTTGCTCCGCAGTCAGCACAATACACAAGTCCGGTTAATGGATTTGCCTTTCCTGTACTGTCTGTTCTTCTTGTTACCTTTCTTAACTTTTGAACAGTATTAAAGGTTTCTTCATCAATAATTGCTTCTTGTGTATTCTCAAATATTATCCAATCTTCTTTTGGAGCTTTTTTATTTCGTTTGCTTTTATAGGACTCTTTATAGGTACGGAAATTCACAGTATGACCCATATATTCCTGCCTGCTTAAAATATTACTTACTGTTGTTCCTCTCCAAAGGTATGGCTCTGTACTGTTATAGTTGGATATGTGGTTTCCCATTCCCCTTTGAGCAAGGTAATATGATGGTCTTTCAACTTTTTCTTCTGTTAGAATCTTGGCTATTTGATACGGACCGTTTCCCTCTAAACTCATTTGAAATATACGCCTTACTACTTCGGCTGCTTCTTCATCAATAACCCATTTGCTTTGATTGTCTTTATCCTTACGATAACCATATATGGCATGGTTTGATGTATGATGTTCCCCCTCCATTCCTCTTGACTTTAATACCGTCTTTATCTTTTTACTGGAATCTCTGATATACCATTCGTTCATGATGTTTAGAAACGGGGCAAATTCTGCACTTTCCGTTTTATTGCTATCAACACTGTTTGCAACAGCTATAAAATGGACTCCCTTTTCTCTAAACATCACTTCGGTATAAAAGCCTACCTGAAGATAGTCACGACCGACACGACTCATATCCTTAACTATCACCGTATCTATGATGTTATTTTCCACTCCCTCAATGAGTTTCTTCCAAGACGGTCTATCAAATGAACCTCCTGAATATCCGTCATCTGTAAAGTGCATGATATTTGTATAGCCGTTTTTATTAGCGTAATCTTCAAGCATTTTCTTTTGGTTTATAATTGAGTTACTGTCCCCTACCATTTCATCATCACGAGAAAGTCTTTCGTAGAGGGCAGTAATTTTCTTGTTTGTTGCCATTAACTTTTCCCCCTTTTATTTTTCTTATCTACACTTCATAGAATATAACCTCGGTAAATCTTTTCTTAGGAGTTGTCTTTCCTTCCTTTACCTTAGGATCTCTGGCCGGAAGCTCACGCCCTTCAGAGAGAAGGGATGCATCCGCTTCTAGAATTTCCAGAATGCCATGTGAACCACCATCATCATCTTTTTTACCGGAGTCATCTTCCCCATCATCCTGCTTTTTCCCAAGAATCCAGTCTTCCAATAGATGCCATCCAGGACTTGTGATGCACTTACTCTTAGCCTTAAATACTTCACCAGCACATTCCACTTCTAGGGCATACTCTGTAATCTCAGCCAAATCTCCTACAGAAGAAAGAAGCCTTGCAGTTACAAGGCCAAGAATCTTTTGTTCACCGGATGGGATTTCTGAGTAATCAGCATCCGAAACATTTTCTGTAGGAATAATCGCGTGGTGATCTGATACTTTGCTGCTATTTAGAACCTGCTTTGTAGAGATAGGAACCATCTTCGTATATCCGTATTTATCTTTCATCAGACAGCAAAGACGGGTTGTACTGTCATCCATATCATCTGTCAGATATCTGCTGTCCGTTCTTGGATAAGTAACAAGCTTCTTCTCATATAGACTCTGGGTATAATCGAGAGTCTGCTGAGCAGTAAAGCCATAGTACTTGTTGGCATCCCTCTGAAGACTTGTAAGATCATAAAGAAGTGGTGGCTTCTCCTGCCTGGTAGAAGTCTCCATTTTAGAGATTTTTGCTTTATCAGCTGCATTGACTTTCTGGGCAAGTTCCTCTGCCTCCTGCTTTGTTTTAAAGCGTTTTGAGGTAACTGCAACCCCGGATACCAACATCTGAACGGTATAGAAGTTCTCAGGCTTAAAGCCCTTGATCTCAGCTTCACGCTCTACAATCATGGCAAGTGTTGGAGTCATGACACGGCCAACATTTAAAGTCTGCCCGTAGACTGTTGAGAAAAATCTTGTAGCATTAATACCTACAAGCCAGTCTGCACGTTCACGACAAAGTGCAGCTTCATAAAGATCATCATAGTCAGCACTTGGGCTCAAATTCTCAAAGCCTTCCTTGATTGCTTTATCTTCCATGGAAGAAATCCAAAGTCTTTCAAAAGGCTTTTTACATCCTGCCTGCTTATAAACAAGACGAAAGATAAGCTCACCTTCACGCCCGGCATCAGTTGCTTCCACAAGACTGTCTACATCAGAACGCTTCATAAGATCCTTTATAACCTGGTACTGCTTTTTCGTAGAAGCTGTTACTTGATATGAAAATGGCGCAGGGAAAATCGGTAAATCTTCCTTGCGCCATTTCTTATATTTCTCATCATAATGTTCTGGGTTTGCCAGCTCAATCAGATGCCCTACACACCAACTGACAATATATCCATTACCTTCTAGGTAGCCATCCTTTTTCTGATTAGCCCCAATAACTTTCGCCAGAGACTGAGCTACCGAAGGCTTTTCCGCAATCACTAATTTCAAATTAACACCTCCTAATAATAAAATAAGCGCCTTGGATTTCTCCAAGACGCCCAGCCAATAATATCAATCTAATCCGTATTTCTTTTTCCAACCTTGTCTATCCTGCGCATATCTGTAAATAGTCTGTTCAATATATGGTTTATACAAACCTCGTTTAGAACGGACAATATTCTTATTCCAGCACTCTGCGAGTTTTGAGATAATTTCATCCGTAATACTTAACTTAGGTAAACTTATACCATTGGGCTCACTTGCCTGAATTTCTTCAATCGCATCTCGATTCAAAAGCATAAGCTCACTTACAATTTCATCCATGTAAATAGAATTTGTAGTCATTTCTTTTTTTCCTCCATAATATAAATTGTAAGGAGTAACATCGAATATATCCGCTAAAACCATTAGATTATGAAGCGAAGGATCGCACCCACCACGATTCTGCTCGTAGTTGCAAATTGTTCCCTTCGGAATATCAGAAACATGCGCTAATTGATCTTGAGTCATATTTCTTTCTTTTCTTAATCTCTTTAGATTCTCAGCAAATAATTCCATGTCCTACCTCCAAATTAATTATGGCATGGACTAATTATAAAACATATACGCAAAAATGCGTAGTTGGAATTTTTATCTTATATGGCAACTTCCTCCTTCTTCTTTGATAACTTAGCTCTCTTCGGCTTGGCCGCCTTTGTTTTTTCCTTGATCTTCTCTTTCATAGAACTCTTCTCGATCCCTTCAAGTTCAGGCATAAGCTTTGCTATTTCATCTGCTGCCTTTACAACCTGCGGATGAGCAGCCAGCTCAGGAAGGATATATTTCATCTCCTGCATATTTAATCTGTTGCCAACAACCAAGTCATATTCATTTGCAAGCAAATTGTCATCCTTGATTACAAAACCAATAGTCTTTACACCATTCATCCTGTCAGATGGAATAGACTTATAGATATCTACTGCCTGCTGCAAGGCCAGATTCTCATGGAACTCTCCCATGGAATGAAACTCACCACATTCAGCTACATAGAAACTGATAGGTTCCTTCTCAGCTGTAAGCTCCTGTACTTTCGCATCAATCTTTGTAATAAGATCAGCTGCTGCCTCACGAATCGTATTAAGAGAAGCCTTTAGCTCCGGAGTCTCTTTTCCCTGAGACCAGGTTGCCACATAGGCAAAACTGTAATCAGAAGTATCAATGCCATAATGCTGACACACGGTATAGGCAACGCTCTCAGCTTCAACCTCTTTGCTGTTTTTGGACTGCTTATTATCTTTCTGAGCTTCCAGGTTATGAAGCTTGGCATGAGCCATTTCATGAATTGCTGTCTTAACTGTCTGAATCTCACTCATTCCGTTATTGATAGCAATGCGATTGTCCTCAACGTGAAAATAGCCCTTGGCACCGGACTTGATATCTTCAAATCCGATAGGAACAGGACTTGCTGACTTGATTGCCTCAAAGATCGTCTGATATCCTTCCACACTTCCGGTAAGCTCATCCACACCAATACTTGGAAGCGGCTCGCCTTCCGTCTGGGAAACATCAAAAGTACTGACAGGCTTAAAGGCAGTCAGGTTGATTTCAACCTTTTCCTTTACGGCTTCGCCGTCTTTATCAAGAATGACCTTGCCTGCCTCATCCACCTTTTCCTGTTCCTTTTCCAACTTAAAAGGAACCGGTGCAAGGATACGGATTCCCTTTTCGCCCTTCTTTACAAAGCGCCCCATCTTCTTCCATCCGGTATAGGATTGAACAAGCGTTGCATCAGGCTTTTGCATCATGATAAGGATATTGTTATTCACCGAGTAATGCGGAAACTTCGCCATGGTATCTACTAGGTTTTGAAACTGCTCTGAGCCAAAGACATCCTGCACACCCTTTTCCAGCTTCTCTGTAATATCCTTCATTTCAGCTTTTCGCTGCTCAGCTGCCTTCTCAGGATCAAAATTTGTGGTTTTACCCATTCTCTCTCACCTCCTTCTTGTACTGATTCAGTTTCCTGGTAAGAGACTTTTCCTTTTCATTTTTTCTGCGTTTCTCATGCTTGGCTTTCAGCTGTTCCAAGCCTTCCACGTAACCCATATATCTTGATTTTCTCGCCATAATCTGCCCTCCAAAACAAATCAGGGCAGCCCTTATGGACTGCCCCTTAGAATCAACTATTCTATTACTCATCCTCTTCAGATTCCGGTTCTTCCGATGTATCATCATCCGCTTCAGGAGTATCCTCTTCAGATTCCGGTTCTGCATCCTCAAGATAATCGTCCTCTTCATCTTCCAAATAATCTTCATCAGGATCAGGTGATGTCGATACCTTCTTAGGCTTCTTTTCCTTCAAATACTTAAAGCCCATGTATCCACCTGCACCAAGGAAAATAATAAGCGCTACAATAGCAGCCGGACCAACGGAAGGCTTCTTCTTTTCCACCTCTGTCTCAGGTTCCGGTTCTTTCGTAGGCTCTTCTACTATTTCCTTAGTAGCATCTTCTTTTTCCGCATTCTCTAAGGTTTCCTGGAGAGCTTTCTGCTCATCCTCATCCATTAGTGACAAGAGATCTGCTTCATCAACCATATTCAGGAAATGAACGGTTTCCGTGCCGTTATCATCACGATCAATGATGATATAGAAGTAATTACCTTTCTTGGTAACAACAGTAATAAACTGCTTGCCACCGGCTTCTACCGAACCGTAATCATCTACCAGAGTAAGATTCCCATCCGGTGTAAGAGGCCCCATTTGCTCTTCCTCTTTTTCCTCAGATTCTGCAGTTTTCTCTTCACCCTGGCATAAAGAGATGTCTTCTTTACATACAGGGCACTCTTCATTTACACAGTCCTCTGTGCATTTCGTCTCACAGGTACATTCCGCTTCAGGACCTGTATGCGCAAAGGCTGTCATGGGAGTCATCCCAATAAAAAGAGCTGCAGCACATGCCACAGCTCCAGTAAGTCGCTTATTCCATTTAGTAATCTTCATCCTCTGATTCCTCCTTATTATCATCACTGTCATCATCCTCATAGATGGATGATATAGTTTCTGTAGTTGTGCTTTCCGTCTTATTCTCAGCTGTTGGAACAGAAAGCTGTCCGGATGCAGCAAGCTGTAAAAGCTTTGCCACCTCTTCCGGAGAAAGTTTAAGTGCACCAACATCAGATAAGATCTGACTAGCCTCTGCATCCTTTAATTTTGCCTGCGCAGCTTTTAAACGCTCATTAGCTTCATCTCTACGCTTTTCACAGCGCCTGACTTCTTCACGAAGCTTATCTAATTTCTCAAACATGCTTTTCCTCCTATCGAATTCTTCCAAATGTATAAAAGTGATTCTGCCAATAGTTGGTATTAATGGATGTATACTGAATCGGATTGCCGCAATGAATCATCATGCCATTGCCAACATAGATTCCTACGTGACTAGCTCCTGCAGTATCATAAGTTCCCTGGAAGAAAATCAAATCTCCAGGTTTCGCATCCGCTTTTGAAACTCTGGTACAGCAATTGTTCAGAAGACCATCTGCAGTCTATCTACCATAGTTCCATCCATTGCCACAGTGATTGATGACGTAGCTTACAAATCCGGAACAGTCAAAACTGCTACTTGGACTACTTCCTCCCCATACGTATGGATATCCAAGATACTTCTCAGCCTCTCGAATCATATTGGCAAATCTGGTATCTGTAAGAGCCTCCGGTGGAATATCATAGTCCTGATACTCGCCTGGATCGGGATTGGAATAAGGATCACCCTCAAACAGATAAGCCTTGTTACCTCTTGTCTCCAGCAAAAGCTCATAACGGCTCATCTGATCCTCAGTCAGTCCCATGTTTCTTACTACAGAATCCATCGTATTATTGGTAAGGGTTGTCACAAGTACATGCCAGTCATATTCCACTTCCACAGTATAAGTGTAAGAATGCACCTGGCCTTTCTCATCCTTATAGTGACCGGTTCTGGTTTCTGTCCTAGTTCTCTTTTCAATCACTTCTCTAGTGGTCAGCTTATACTGAGCATTAAAAATCTCAGTAAGTTTACTCTGCACTTCTGCTTCCGTATAATCCTCATACAGTACTGTCAAAAGTGCGGCCAGCTGATATTGATTGTGGTTGATCTCTGCCAGATTATAGCGATACTCATCATAGCCAGGATACGTTGTAGGGATGTTATTCACCTGCGTCTGCAAATCTGACTCCTTACTC
Organism: Eubacteriales bacterium KG125; assembly: GCA_050908895.1. Taxonomy (GTDB): domain Bacteria; phylum Bacillota; class Clostridia; order Peptostreptococcales; family Anaerovoracaceae; genus S5-A14a. Next base: position 1,483,558 of record CP171222.1, read on the forward strand.
TTATAGTCCTGTTCTACAGCCTTAATGTCATCGTCATCCGCAGTATAGGAAGTAGCTATAGTAGTATCACTAAAGGAACCCAGCATTCCACCCGCAAGACCTGCACTGCCCGTAAGCATCAAGATCAAAATAAGAATCACAACCGCTATAATAAGCACTAACGGATTATCCATGATCTTCTCACGAATCCATTCCGCAAATCTTCCAACCAGGTCTTCTGCCTTATCAACGAACTTCTTCGAAATGCTTCCTACCTGATTGGCTGCTTCCTTCTGAGATTTCTTATAGGCCGCTCTTTGGAATTCCTTTTTCATATAATTCTTTTGGACTTCCTTAGTGGTAGCCTTTTCCTCAGCGCCTTTTTTTACGTTCTTCTGAAGCTTCTTGGAGTACCGGCTCTGATGAAGTGACCTTGCTGCATTTCCTGCAGTCTCAGTCGACTTATTCAAAGCTTCTGTACCCACATTTTGATCTTCATTTGTCCTGTCAATCTGACGATGAACTGATACATTTTCAGCTACCTCACGGCGGATTTTATGCCGCCCCTGAACCTGAAGCTTCTTAATCTTTTTCTTTTCCTCAGCCGTAAGCTCCAGGTTCTTTTTGCCATGACGGAACTTCTTTCCATAAGCCTTCTTAGCAGCATTTTCACTTTTCAGCTTCTCGCCCTGGCTCTTCTTCTGATATCTACCGGAGGCCCTCTTCTTATGTCTTTCCTTCGTAAACTTCTTCTCTTCATCCATTTAGCTCTCCTCCTGAGACTGCGCCACCTCATCAAGCTTAGTGGTCATGATACGATAGAGTTCCAAATCAGTTGAACTGTCGTAAGTGGTCAATCTAATTTCCCTATAAATTTATAGTGTATTTCTACTTTCTGTTTTATTTCTCCGTCAACTTCTTCCTTGTCATACACATATATCTTGTCTATAACTTGATTAAGAATATAACGATTTAACTCTTTTATCTTTGCAAACTTGCTTATATTCTCTACAAACTGCTCACAGTTTTCCTCTGTATCTGCTATTGCCTTTATTTCTTCTTCAAGCAAGTCTATTTCTTCAATTAGTTCTTCTTGCTGCTTTGATAGTTTTTCATTCATAAGATTGAAGTTACGCTCTGATATACTTTCACTCAGCCTATCTTCATAGAGTTTTTCAAAGGCTTTATCCAAATCATTCAGCTTATTTTTATAAAGACTTAACTTTTCTGTTTTGTCTTTTCTTTCATCAACCTTATCTTTGTCTATCTTCTCAGCAATTTTCATAACAAAATTTTCTCTGCTTGATAGTGCCATTTGTCCATGATACTGTATATCTTCAAGTACAACATTGTATAAATCTCTTGCGTTTATCCTGTGTGATGTACAAGCCTTTACTCCATACTTTTTATAGCCTGAACAGGAGAAATGCACAAAATCTATTGTATCTTTTTTATTCAGTCTATAATCTGTCTTTGGCGTCAAGGCATAATTACAATCAGGGCATTTAACTAAACCTTTGAAGATATTATCATAGGTTATACCGCTTTTATTTGTATTCTTTCTTTTATCAAGCATATTCTGTACTTGTGTCCATACTACCTCACTTACAATGCCCTCATGAGTATCTTTTACAACAATTCTATCTTCTTTGGGGACATATAGCCTTTTTCTATTCTTGAATGAAAGAGTAGGTCTTTTGTTTCTTTCCATATTTCCACAATAGACAGGGTCTCTTAAAATGCTAAGAACCATTCTATGTGTCCATTTGTACTTATTTTCTTCTGTCAGTCCATACAGCTTATCTGCATTTTCTAAAAAGGAGCTTGGTCTTGGTATTTTCCTTTTCATCATTTCCTGACTTATTAGTTGTGTACCTTTCCCCTCTAAACAAAGCTCATAGACAAGCTCTATGATGGGTTTTACCCTTTCATCTATAATTAACCTATGCTTGTCATCAGGATCTTTCTTAAAGCCGAATGGGGCTTTTGAGCCAATATATGTTCCCTCTTTCATTCTACTTTTCAAGGCACTTTTTACTTTCTTTGAAGTATCTTTGGCATACATTTCATTTAAGATATTCTTAAATGGCATTATATCAAACTCATAGGAATTTATGGTATCTATCCCGTCAGTGATTGCGATATACCTTACATTTTTTTGTGGAAAATACATCTCAATATATGCACCACTTTCAAGATAGTTTCTTCCAAGTCTTGATAAATCTTTTGTGATAACACAGTTTATCTTTCCGTTTTCTATATCGGTTATCATCTTTTTGAATGCCGGTCTTTCAAAGTTTGTCCCTGAATAGCCATCATCAACATAATAATCATATACGGCTATATTATTTTGTTCTGCATACTGTTTTAGCATTGCTTTTTGTGAGTATATACTCATGCTTTCATTTGTACTACCATCATCTTTTGACAATCTGCAATACAAAGCTGCGATATATTTTTTAGTCCTGTTCAAATTTACGCTCCTTTCTTTTAACAGGACTATCTCAATATGATTATTATACCAAAATACTCCTGTATATTCAACTATTCATCACGCTTGCGTTTGCTTTTCTTCTTTGGTATTTTCTAAATTTTTCATAGCTATATGTTCAATTACTCCCTCAAATACTTCTTCAATGGGCTTTTTCCCTACATACACTCTTTTAATTTCAAATTTTATTTTTTTATTTTTCTTCTTTTTTTCATTAGTAATCTACATCCGTCCTTTCCTGTAAATAAAAAGACGATTAGATTTTTACTTTTGTACCGACCCCCAAAAGTTAGACCAAAATCTAACGATTGGGAGGTCGGTATTTTTATGGCAAAATATAATTTTGAATTCAAGAAGAAAGTTGTTTTAGAATATTTGGATTGTAAAGGAGGAACGCCATATCTTTCTAAAAAATATGGATTAGGTTCTGACTCTCAGCTACGCAAATGGATTAATGCATACAAAGCGTTCGGTGATGAAGGATTAAAGCGTTCTCGTAAGCAAACAAAATACTCTTTCGAAAAGAAGATTTCTGTTGTAGAATCATATCTATCAAGTGAGATTTCATATCAAGACTTGGCGATTCAAGAAAGTATAACAAATCCAAGTATGATTACTAACTGGGTTAATCGCTTTCGTGTTGCAGGTCCTGATGCTTTGAGACCTCGCAAGAAAGGTAGAAAGAAAACATTGGATAAACCTAAGATAGATAACAAACCAATAACTCAAGAAAACAGCGTTGTCGACACCAGTGCCGAACACGTAAAAGAATTAGAGGATGAACTGCTTAAGCTAAGAATTGAGAATGCCTTTTTAAAAGAACTGAGGAGGCTGCGTTTAGAGGACGAGGCAAAAATGAGAGAACGGCGCTCGTCATCAACAGCCTCCGAGGAGAATTCAAACTAAAAGACCTTCTCTCTTATGCAGGCATGCCTAAGGCAACATATATGTACTGGCAGAAAAGATTTGATAGAGAAAACCCTGACAAAGAAATCGAGGAGAAGATTCTTGAAATCAGAGTGACTCACAAGGATTATGGTTATCGTCGAATGGTTGGAGAATTAAGAAATCAAGGCTACAGTGTAAACAAAAAGAAAGTACAACGTATAATGCAGAAACTAGGTTTACAGGTTACATCATTCACTCGTAAAAATCGGAAATACAGCTCATACAAGGGAAAAGTCGGAACGGTTGCTCCTAATCGTATAAAGAGACGATTTAACACGCATATTCCTCATCAGAAGATTACTACGGATACTACAGAGTTTAAGTATTATGAGATTGATATGAAAGGTCATATGACCATGCACAAGCTGTATCTAGATCCATTTATGGATATGTGTAATGGTGAAATTATAAGCTTTGGAATAGCGAGGCAACCATCAGCTAAAAATATTATGGATGCATTAGAACAGGCAATTGCAATAACCTCTGATTGTCCATATCGAAGAACATTCCACTCAGATCAAGGTTGGGCATATCAGATGAAGGCATACTCGCGTCGTCTTAATGAAGAAAGAATTTTCCAAAGTATGTCACGCAAAGGAAACTGCCATGACAACTCTGTTATGGAGAACTTCTTTGGTCTGCTTAAACAGGAAATCTATCATGGTGTAGTTTACTATAGTTATGAAGAATTAAAGTCAGAAATTGAACGATACATTAAGTATTACAACGAGCAAAGAATAAAAGAAAAACTAGGATGGATGAGTCCTGTGCAATACAGACTTAGTCTCTTAGCTGCATAAAAATTGCGTAACAGATTCTAATATCTGTTACGCAATAAAAGTCTAACTTTTGGGGGTCACATCATTTCTAACCGCCTTTACTCATCTATTAAATTTTGTGCTTTCTTCAGCTTTTCTTTGCTTTGTATTTTTCTTCTATCAAGTCCCGTTACCCTAAGAGGTAAACACATCTCTATTATCCTTGAATAAATCCTGCCAAGCATTATATCTTCCTGTTCTTTTTCTATATCCTTAAAGTTAAGGTTTGTCGTTATAATGGTCGGTCTTGCTTTTAAGTATCTTGCATTGATTACATTGTAAATCTGCTCTAAGGCATACTCTGTATTTCTTTCTATCCCAAAATCATCAAGTATTAAGAGGGTAGAGCTTGTTATCTGCTCAATATACTCATTTCTATCAAGGTTAAAGCCACCTTTTTGTAAGTCGTTTAGTATCTGTGCAAAGTTTCTCATCTTAACCGTATAGGAATATTCTGTAATTATGGCATTGGCAATGCTACACGCTATATATGTCTTACCACTTCCTACATTTCCATATAAAAGCAAGCCTACATTGTCCTTTCTCATTTCTTCAAAATGCTTTACATAGTTTTTAGCTTTCTTGATGATGTCCTTGTCGGTATCTTCATCAACATTTTCAAAAGTATAGGCTATTTGATTTTTGGATATAAAGCAGTTTTGTCTTAACCTATCTTGTTTTAACAGTTTTTCTCTTTGTTTTTCTTGTTCCTGTCTATCTCTAACACATTTACAAGCTGTTCTAATAATCATAGGCTTATCTAACATTGGAATTGGCTTTCCGTCTATTCTTTCATTACAAGTCTTACAATAGATATGTCCGTCTTTTTCATAGTGAGTTTCTTTGTTGTAGGTAAAATCCGTACCTTGAATTTTTATAGTAATAATATTTTCTCTATCATTCATAATCTTATTTCTCCTTTTCTGTATTAGCTTGTAAAATGCGTTTTAAGGTTTATTTTTATCTTAGCTATATTCTGATACCTTTTTAAGCCTTAACGCTCTAAAAACACCTTTCCACCTTGTTGTATGATATTTATAGGCTGTAGCTCTCCTCATAGTTGGTTGAATAGATTCTGTTACTTCCATTTTTATTATTTATCTGTGATAGTTTTTCTTTATCCTGCTCATACCAATTAAGAATTGTTACATAATGGTCTTGATAGTCTGTGCCTTTACTTTTAAGATACCTTGATAGCTTTTCAATCATTGTATCTGTATGACCTTTTAGCTTATCTTTTAGGTTTTTATATTCTTCTTGGCTTAGACTTACATTTTTGAATTCTCCATAAAAGATGGGGGTGGACTGTTCTTCTCTCCCCTTATCTATACTAACCTTATCTAATCTACTCTTACCTATACTGGGTTGACCACTTGACAACCTTTGGTTAACCAGATGACAACCAACTTTTTCTTCTGAAATATATGCTCCATTTTCCGTTTGATAAAGCTGTTGTTTCTGATCGATATACATTGTTGGCTTATATCTGTCTTTTCTAATAAAGTTATTTATCTTCCAATGAGTAATGACGATAATTCCCTGATCAAAGACTATCACAAAGCCTTTGGCAATAAGTATTTTTAGGTCATCTTCATTAGCTCCGATAATTTTGATGATTTTCTTAGGATTATTTACAAAACCATCATCATCTGCCCTCATTGATAAATGAAAATATAGGCATTGACTACTTAGTGGCATATCCAAAAATAAGTCGCTATCCACTATCTTTAGTGAAAACATTCTTTTATCTGCCATGCTCTCCTACCTTTCTTTAAATAAAAAAGACGATAGTTTTTACTTCTACCGTCTTGTGTATTGCTATGATTTAACATGAATATATATCAAATTTTTAAGTCTTTATTATTTAACATCTTACTAAACATGTCATGATACATATCTTTAGAAGATTCTTCTATCTTGGTAATACTTGATATTTTATTTCCTCCATCCTTTGACGAAGCTCCACAAAGATAAAAGGCTTCATTTTCTGTTCCATAGTCTATGGCAATATATCTATCATGATATTTTTTATCGGCTATCTTAAGCTTCAAGTCTATATTAGAATAATCTTTTACAAAATCATCCAAAATATTTTTTGTAAGCATATCCTTGTTTTTAACATTATCGCTAAAGACTATGATTTGAGTCTTATCTCTTGCAGCTCTTAAAAGTTCTAATGTTTTAAGCCCTATATAGTTATCTATAACATAAATACTTTTCTTTGCTGATTTATATATTTTGGTATAGGCAACATCAGCTTCTATCTTATCTCCATTCATCAAGAGGAAATGTTTATATGTTTCCGGGTCTATAAAATTATCCATTACCTTTTTCAAATCTTCTTTTGTAGCCATTTGAGATTTTATTTCTGCAATATCTTTTGTGTTTTGGTTGGTTTGAATGGCAATTTGTACTAATTCTTTTGAACTGATAAAATCTTGATTTTCAATAATAAAGTCTTTCATCTGCTTAAACATTCGTATTAAAGCCTTGCTCTGTTTAACAGCAAGTTCTCCCCTTAATACAGTCATTAGCATATAAATACCCTGCTCTGTAAAAGCGTATGGATTATACTTTATGTTGCTTCCTCTACCTGTGCCTTTGTTCAAGGTCGCATTTTGCGACCTTGAAAGTTCGTCTACTTCTTCATCAGTTAATCGGAACATAAAATCATCATCAAATTTTTCATTATTTCTTTTAACTTGTTCATTAAATCTTTTTGTAGAATACCCATAGATTTCAGCAAGTTCAAAATCAACCATAACTTTTTGATTTCGTATATAGTAAATCTTATTCTTAATCGTATCTTCATTGATTACTACTATTTCTTTATTTTGCTCTGCCACAAAATGCACCTCCAATATATTTTTTTAAGTCAATAGCCTGTTGACCTAATATTTTTTATCATAATCAGCTTACGTCTAATAAACCCATTTTATCATCAAAGTTTTAGTTTAATCGAAATAATTATACCAAAAATATCACTTCTTTTCTATCTTTCAGTTTCCTTATGTGTATGGTCTTTATTCTTGTAATGCTCTTTTGCCCACGCTTTTTGCCTATCCTCTTTTTTGATTTGCTTTTGAAATTCCTCAAGTGCCATTTTTACACTTGGCTTTTCTCCTCTTACGATGGCTTTTTTATATGCTATTTCTATCTCAATATTTATATCTATTCCAAAGTCTTTATTTACTTCACCTACTACATACTTGATATGGTTAATTTGAGTAATTTCCTCTTTTATAAATTTTTGGTTAAAGGTGAGATGATTTATATCGGTCTGTAAGGCTGCCTTTTCTTTTTCCCATTTTTTTGTTTCTATCTTTTCACTTCCGCTTAATTTTTTAAGGATAGACTTTGCCCTGATATATTTATCAATTTCTTCTTTATGAGAGTTGTAATATTCTTCTTTACTTGCTCCTGCTATTTTACTTAATATAGAGTTATCAGCTCCTTTGTATCTATTATAGACAGTTTTATGTTCTCTCATTATTTTAGCCTGTTTGATTAAGGTTTCTATATTTTTAATTTGCTTGTTACAATCCGCTATTCTCTCTTTATTTTCTTTTAGCTTTGTCAATACTTCATCTTTTTTACACTGTATATCTATGATTGTCTTTAACTTGTTACTGCTCATATAGGATAGGGCTTTGACATACTTTTTAGAGTCAAAATGTTCTTTTCTCATTCTACTGTCATAACTTAAACTTTTAGATAGTTCCTTTTGAATTTTATAGTAGGTTTCAAGATAGGAATAGACATTAAAGAGGTCTGGAGTTAGATTATATTCTTCTTGTTTTTCTTTAGAAAATCCTTTCAAAAAATCCTTTACCATATTTACCAAACTTAAAATCCAGCTGCTTATTTCTGCAATTTCTTCTTTTAGTTTCTTGAACTCATTATTTAAGGCTATGATTTTTCTATTATGATTTCCTCTTTCTGTCTGTATCCCTTTTTTCTCCATCTGATAACTCTTTGTACCTAAATGGACTTGTGGTAGTTCTTCTCTTCCTTGTTCTTCAAAGGTGCGTGGGTCTATTCTTTTATCTATGTTGTTTTTTGTCAAATACTCATTTGCTTTTTTTGAAAAGTTTTCTCTCCATTCTTTTGCTTTGTCAGGTTCATTCCAATCATTTAGATTTACTTTTCTCGATTTGTAGTTTCCACTTTTTAGTTTTATCTTTTCTCCCTTTTCATCAAGGATATATTCTTTTCTACTTTTAGGTTTCCAGTTTCCTCTTTCATCAATTTCTCTAAGGGTAAGTAGTATATGAGCATGAGGTTGTTCTTCATTGTCGCTTGCCATAGGGTTATGAATATTACAATCTGCTATCATACCTTTAGAGGTAAAATTTTCTTCTATGAACTCACTAATGAGTTTTATCCTATCTTCTTCATTTAATTCTCTTGGAAGTGTAAAGAGTAGATTTCTTGCAAGCTGTGAGTTTTTACTTTTCTCTATTTTTTCCACACTATTCCATAGATATTCTCTGTTTGAAAACTCTTTTGGTATATGTTCCGGTAAGAATATTTTTGAAAATACAAGGTCGTCTTTTTTAGAGTAGTCATGGACTTTTACATAGTATTCATCTTTTAATTTATCTCTTGCATTATATGCAGCCTTTGCAATTACGCTATGCCCTTTTGACCTTGAAACTATATCTACATGGGTATGCAAACTTTTGATTTCCATTCTTTTCACTCCTTTCCATTTATGATTTTTATACTTTTAGGCATAAGAAAAGCAGATAGATTTTTCTTAAAATTTTTCTATCTGCTGATCTCTATCCGATATTTAGTTGTTATATTTTAGTATCTTTATGATGGTAGGTATCTTCGCTCCCTTTTTCAAAGGGCGCAAAGATACACCGTTTGACTACGGTGCTTTGCGTTCTTGCAGAAAGCCTATCGCTCCGCTAAGGAAACAAAAACGCTAAAGCATTTTTATTTATTCAAGGGGGCTACTCCCCCTTAAACCCCTGTGGACTTCGTTTTTTGTAGATTTACCAAATCAACAAAAAAGCAAAGTGTTAAAATTACTCTCCACTTTGCTACATCAATTCTCATATTTAGTTTTCATAAAAGCCACCTATCTAATCTTTATTTTTAATCTTCACTTTCTAAAAAATCATCTTCCATATCTTCATCTGGCTTTTCTACTTTCTGACTGTCTATGCTGTCATTTTTATCATCAGGATTTTTAATTTCTTCTACATCAATCTCTTTAGCTCTAAGATGAATTTCTGTAAGTTCCTTTAACTTTTCTCTATTCCTGTTATCTGATAGGACATAATCTAAAAAGGCATAGATTAAATCGTTATTTGTATCTTCTTGTCTACCTGTAATTTCTCTTTCAAAGGCTTCAAACACTCCGCCCTTTTGAATTTTTCTTTGCGTCTCAGCTTTTCTTTTTAATTTGCTTTGCTTCTGAGTAAGAAGTTTCTTTCTGTTTTGTGCCTTTTCAATTTTAGTATTTTCCTTTTCTAATTGTTCCATTACTTTTTCTAATTCTTTCATTTTTAATTCTCCTTTCAAATTTTATAAAATACAAAAGGCTAAATATTGTACCGACCCCCAAAAGTTAGACCAAAATCTAACGATTGGGAGGTCGGTATTTTTATGGCAAAATATAATTTTGAATTCAAGAAGAAAGTTGTTTTAGAATATTTGGATTGTAAAGGAGGAACGCCATATCTTTCTAAAAAATATGGATTAGGTTCTGACTCTCAGCTACGCAAATGGATTAATGCATACAAAGCGTTCGGTGATGAAGGATTAAAGCGTTCTCGTAAGCAAACAAAATACTCTTTCGAAAAGAAGATTTCTGTTGTAGAATCATATCTATCAAGTGAGATTTCATATCAAGACTTGGCGATTCAAGAAAGTATAACAAATCCAAGTATGATTACTAACTGGGTTAATCGCTTTCGTGTTGCAGGTCCTGATGCTTTGAGACCTCGCAAGAAAGGTAGAAAGAAAACATTGGATAAACCTAAGATAGATAACAAACCAATAACTCAAGAAAACAGCGTTGTCGACACCAGTGCCGAACACGTAAAAGAATTAGAGGATGAACTGCTTAAGCTAAGAATTGAGAATGCCTTTTTAAAAGAACTGAGGAGGCTGCGTTTAGAGGACGAGGCAAAAATGAGAGAACGGCGCTCGTCATCAACAGCCTCCGAGGAGAATTCAAACTAAAAGACCTTCTCTCTTATGCAGGCATGCCTAAGGCAACATATATGTACTGGCAGAAAAGATTTGATAGAGAAAACCCTGACAAAGAAATCGAGGAGAAGATTCTTGAAATCAGAGTGACTCACAAGGATTATGGTTATCGTCGAATGGTTGGAGAATTAAGAAATCAAGGCTACAGTGTAAACAAAAAGAAAGTACAACGTATAATGCAGAAACTAGGTTTACAGGTTACATCATTCACTCGTAAAAATCGGAAATACAGCTCATACAAGGGAAAAGTCGGAACGGTTGCTCCTAATCGTATAAAGAGACGATTTAACACGCATATTCCTCATCAGAAGATTACTACGGATACTACAGAGTTTAAGTATTATGAGATTGATATGAAAGGTCATATGACCATGCACAAGCTGTATCTAGATCCATTTATGGATATGTGTAATGGTGAAATTATAAGCTTTGGAATAGCGAGGCAACCATCAGCTAAAAATATTATGGATGCATTAGAACAGGCAATTGCAATAACCTCTGATTGTCCATATCGAAGAACATTCCACTCAGATCAAGGTTGGGCATATCAGATGAAGGCATACTCGCGTCGTCTTAATGAAGAAAGAATTTTCCAAAGTATGTCACGCAAAGGAAACTGCCATGACAACTCTGTTATGGAGAACTTCTTTGGTCTGCTTAAACAGGAAATCTATCATGGTGTAGTTTACTATAGTTATGAAGAATTAAAGTCAGAAATTGAACGATACATTAAGTATTACAACGAGCAAAGAATAAAAGAAAAACTAGGATGGATGAGTCCTGTGCAATACAGACTTAGTCTCTTAGCTGCATAAAAATTGCGTAACAGATTCTAATATCTGTTACGCAATAAAAGTCTAACTTTTGGGGGTCACATCATTTCTTTAATAGATAAATAGCCTTTAAACTTTTTATATCCAAGCAATTTACATCGAAATTATCTTATCACAAGATTGAGATAATCTATCATCATGAGTTGCAACTACCACTAATATACCATTATTCACGCATTCTCTTAGGAGGTTTATTATAATGTTTCTATTCTTTTCATCTAAGGACGCAGTTGGTTCATCAGCAAAAATTATTTTGGCTTTTTTATACAATGCTCTTGCAATTCCCAATCTTTGCTTTTCTCCTCCTGATAAAGTAGATGCAATATTGTTAGCCTTTTCTTTCAACCCCACTTTCTCTAAATAATCCTTAGCTTTATTTTGATTAGACTTCTTATTCGAGAATGTAATGTTATAAAGAACACTTTCTTCATCAATAATCCCATAATCTTGAAATATAAATGTAGCTGTGTTTTCCCAAAATGAAATTTTATCTTTTTCCTGTAAACAAGTACAATCTTTATTATTTATATAGATTTTTCCTGAACTTACATCCTTTATTAACCCCATACAATTTAGTAGTGAAGTTTTTCCACTTCCTGAAACTCCTGTTATAGCTACCATTTGTGGTTTTTCTATATAAAAACTCATATTTTCAAATATCGTTTTTTCTTTTATCCTTAGGCATAGTTTCTCAGCTCTAATCATTACATTACCTCCATCTAAATTCTATAAATCGCCTTATTGAATTCTTTTTTTGCAAAAAAGCCATAGCTTAAACTAATTCCTATAATATAAAGTATCAAAATAACGGCAACAACACTTCCAATAATACTTATACTCATATTTTGTACAAAATATGATAAAAATCCAGCTATACAAATCCCAATTGCAAATATACATATATCTTTCTTCTTACTTTCTCTAAAAATATCTCCATATTTGATTCCGTTGGTCATCATAATGTATATTCTTCTCTTATTTTTATACGCCCATAATTTTGCATTTAACAATCCTGCAAAAACTATAGTTGCTAACAGAGTAACACTAGCCATAATATAACTCCAAAATTGCTCCTTAAAATCTTGGGCAATTTTTAAAGCTAAATCAGCTATATTATCCACTGAAATTATATATTTTTTCATAATGTTATTTTTCAAGCTATTATCTAACACAGCCTTATCTGAAAATATTATATTGCCACTTGACAATGTTGGAATTACGAATCCCTGAACCTTTAATTCTTTGGCAGGATTGTCTATAACAACCACTAAAGGATTTTTTAAGGACATTAAAGCATCCATATCGCCAGTGCTAGGTGCTAAAGCTCCCATTTTTCTTCCTATAAATTTATAGTATTTTAGTTTTTCCGTTTTTACTACATCTTCGTTTATCAATAACGGCATTTGTTCTAAAGCAAATTTCTTGAGTGAGGGACTCATACTTTCAAAAGAATAGGTTACCAACTTTCCATTTGTTTTTTCTTCATTTACACCTACTCCAACAAACTCAAGCCATGATTTATCCACAATAACAAAATGATCAAATCCAGCCTCTTTTAATTCGTCAGTCATTTCTACACTTTTATCCACAACAAGAGATATACTCATGCTATTTTCTTTTTGCATTTCTGAAATAAAATTTTTTACATCTTCTAAATTTTTATCCTCATATAAATCATCTAATGTTGAAAATGACAATCTAAAAGTGTTTTTAACATTTGCCCAAGAGGAATATTCCTTCGACATTCTTTGTGCTACAGTTGCAGACAAAACAGTATTTGCTAAAACAGATACTGCAAATACAATCGCTACTAGTTTTAATATCGTTGTCATGCATTCAAATTTTTTAATTGGTATTTCTCTGTTTGCAATGTATTTAACATTAGGAATAACAACCACAGATAATATCATACTCAAAAGCAAAATAACAACAAACGATGCCAATACGCTTACTAACGACATCTTTAATATCAATAACAAATTTTGAAAATTCTTTGTCAATAAATAATATAGCGACATAAAGAAAATCCCACACAAATATCCGATAAACATATTTTTAGATAGATATTCTATATCAGATGTGAAAATCCCCTGCTTACTAACTCCCGATAACAATTTGATACTTCGCTCTTTTGCTTTTACCAAAAAGTATGAAATGAAAACCATAAGAGTTAATATGTACATCGCCATCAATGTATTTCCAATTGGATTTCCTAAGAGACTCATATATATCCTTTTAAGAGTGCTTGAACCCTTAAAATAATTTATATTTATATCATTATTTTTCGCCCACACATCCAAGTCAGTCTTTAAATTGTCTGTTATAGCATATTCACCTGATAATGGAGTATCCCCCATATTGTTACTGTGAATCAGCTTTCCTGACAAATTATTTGATAACCATTGAATAGTGTCATTATTTAAAACGATATTATGTGAACTTGGTTTTTTACTACCAAACCAAACAATGTTTCTTTCTTTACTAATATTTTCTGTTCCTGCTACTTCCTTGTACATCCCTCCATTATTACTATCCACAATATCATTCAGTTCTTCTATCAATATATCTTTTTTTGTCGTTGTATCAATGGTATTTAGTTCTATAATTGATTCCGAATTAAATGGCTCATATTGCTGATTTGCTTCCAATAATTTACATGTCAGCAATAGCAAAACTACTGACATTACTACACCACAAACCCGAATTATATTCTTCATATTTTCACCCCTTTGTATACAGTAATTAAGGGTGTAGAGTAAGCACCCATGCACCCTTAATTTATATACGCTCTATTATCCGTATATTGTTCGTCAATGTACAATACTAGTTGCACACTCTGTAGTAATATCTGTCATTACCGTTATGCTGAATAACCCAAATCTCAGCATATGATGTCTTTCCAGACGCAGTATCTATTGAACGACTAGTTTTATTATTAAGTTTAACGGTACTTCCATGGCAACGATTAACAGTGTAATATGAACGAACTTTAGCATTCCAAAAACCATATTGCCAAGTTCCTCCCTCTGCCGGATACCTAGTAATAGGACCATAACCTAGCCAAGCAGGACGAATCTCACCTTCTGTCATCATACCATGTGATGACTCCACTGAATATTTGCTTAAAATATCCACATTATTCGGATTAGCCTCCGCAGCAAACACTGACCCTGCATTTGCCAACAACATCAATGCCATGCAAGACACAGCAGTAAGTTTCTTTAGTCTACTTATCATAAAATTACCTCCTTAACAAAAACAGTATTTCATCAATTCTCACCAAACGACATTAGTCAGTTCAGTCTCCGTTTTTATACCTTTGAGGATTTTTATAATTCATAAACCTCGCCTCCTTATATATTTAAATCACTATTCTAACTAGTGTTTTTAACTACAGTCGCAAGATGAACATTTATACCCACCAGTACCATCTAAATCAAAAATCTTATATATACAAACTCCTAAGGCATTCGCTATATCATTCGCTATCTTTAGAGTAGGTACAGTTTTTCCAGTTTCTATTTTATTTATACTCACTCTTGATATTCCTATTTTTTTACCTAATCTATGTTGAGATAACCCCAACGGTTTCCTATATTCTTCAATTCTATTATCCAAAGTTTACCCCTTTTCTTTTGGTTAATATAAGTTTACTATATTATTTCTCATTTGTTAATAGTTTTTATTGTTGCCTCTAACTTTTTCGTCGGTTACACCTGATATAGTTCCTATCCCCAAATCTCATAGCGACGTTTCGTTCTACTTGGCAGGCTCTTTTCTGATACTTAGAATGTCATCGCCCACTTCCCCATAGATACATATCCTTACAGACCGCTCATTCAATTGTCAAAGAACAATTTTCTTTATGTCTGTATAATATTGTATTTTTGTTCCTATTCCCGTATGTCCTAAATCTTGGAATATCGGTTTTTGTTCCCACTTTTCCACGATTGTGGAAATGGTATGGTATAATATTTATAAGAATATCTTGTATCAAGGAGGTTATCTGTTATGAAGTGTAAAATAACCTTACAGGAACGCTTAAAAGATTTAAGAGTTGCACATAATCTAAATTTAGAGGAATTAGCTAAGCTAACAGGTATTTCAAAATCCGCTTTAGGTAACTATGAGAATGATGATTATAAAGAAATAAATCATGGGAATTTAGTTACACTTGCACAGTTTTATAATGTTTCTACCGATTACTTACTTTGTCTTACAGAAAACAAAAATCACCCAAATACAGATTTAACTAATCTACACTTGAGTGATAATATGATTGATTTATTGCTAAGTGGTTCTATCAATAACCGTTTACTTTGTGAAATTGCTACACATGATAAGTTTAAGGAACTTATGGCTGATACGGAGATTTTTGTTGACGGTATTGCTACTAAACGATTTAATGACTTAAATTCTTCTCTTGAAACAGTAAGGTCTGAAATCCTAAATCAGAATCCCAATGTATCTAATGACCATACTTTGAGAACTCTATCGGCTGCTCAAGTAGGCGAAGAAGATTTCTTTTGTCATATTACCCATAAAGCATGGGATAGTATTATAAAAGATATTCGTAAAAATCATGAACAGGATATTGATAGTATTCCTGAAGATGATAATACCTTATCATTACAGAAAATTCGTCAGATTATGATTTCTTCCGGAAGTAGCATAGATAAATTCATTGAGATTTTCTGTAATTCTTTTCAACTAAAGTATAAAAGGTTATCTGAAGATGAAAAGGAATTTTTAAGAAAACTATTTAAGAAATCTCCCATCATTAAAAACTCCGGTATTAACTTTAGGCGAAAAAAATAAAACCACCTAATATATAATTAAGTGATTTTACAGTTGTTATTCTGTATCCTTTACGATTTCAACTACATCATTGAGGGTACAGTCTAACGCTAAACATATTTTTTCTAAAGAATCAAGATTTACATAAGTATCCTTGCTCATTCTTGAAACTATATTACTTGTTATATTGGCAGCCCTTTTCAAGTCCTCTTTATTCATCTTTTTTTCAACTAATAAGTGCCATAAGGGTTTATAGCTAAGAGCCATAGTTTACCTCCTTTACAGTAGTTTTATATTTGTTATTATAACACAAACCACTGTAAAAATCCTCTATATCAACTTATTAGTTATGTTCGCATTAGTATTTTTTGAGATAGTCCTGTTTTCAATGCTTTTCGCCGTACCACTTCGGACTGTCCAACATCGGCAGGACGCCAAGGGACATCGAGGTCATGAAGTGCAATCAGTTTGTTTTGTACATTCGTGCCGGCTCCCATTTTCTGAGTAGAACCAAGTAATATCCTCACATCTCCTTTACGCACCTTTGCAAAGAGTTCGTCCTTTTGTTTATCGGAATTCGCTTCGTGGATAAAGGCGATTTCTTCTTTTGGTATTCCCATTGCTACAAGTTTTTCTCTAATATCATCATAGATGTTAAATTCTCCATCGCCTTTTGGTGTAGACATATCAGAAAATAGTAGCTGTGTTGACTTATCTTCTTTTGTCTTATCCCATATACTAAAGACATTTTTCACACAGACATTGACCTTACTGTCAGGATTGTCAGGTAGCAGAGGATTAATTAAACGCTGATCTAAGGCAAGTTTTTTACCATCATTAGTAATTTTTAGCATATTATCTTCGTCAGGCTCTACCACCCTATTTCTCACATCATCTGCTCTTTCAGAAAGGCTCTTTAGAATTTCCTTTTGCTCCTCACTTGGCAAGGTCTTAATTACTTCATAATGTGCCTCAGGTGTTGGAAGATTTAACATATCCGCTGTTTGAATGTCAGCGACTTCCTTAAACATAGACATTAGTTCAGGCAAGTTATAGAACTTGGAAAATCTTGTCTTTACTCTGTATCCTGTTCCCTCGGGATTGAGTTTGTCAAGATGATTTCTGTAACTTTTCTAAATTTGAAGATTTATCTGCCGAGAAATCGCCTAATACTTCGTGCTTACATATCTCTTGAAACACCGTATCTAAAGGCTTTTCTGCACTTTCCGATTTTTTCACATTCACAATAAAATTTGTTTTGCCTATGCGGGTTGAATATGAAAAATGCTTCTCTTTCATATAGTTCGTTCCTCCTTTTGCTAAATTTGATTATGGGGTATTCATTTTAGAACACCCCACAAAAAATAAAATATTCACTCCAACATACCAAGAAGTCATAAAGTTACAAGTATAATGGAAATGGTTATATTTCCATATCTCGCTTCTTTCTTCGTGCCTTGATACGCTCCTGTCTTGCTTTTTCCCTTGCTTCTTTTTCGGCTCGTTCCTGTGCTTCCTTAAAAGAAAAAAGCTGCTTCACTTTTTCTGTAAAAAGTTTAGCAACTTCGGGGAAATGCTCCAACGCTTGAAGAAATGGTCTGCATTTTTCTTTTAGTTCGTTGTATCTGTTTCTCATATTTTCAAGTGCGTTGGTACTGTCATAATATTTCTGTTGATAGTATCGGAGATTATCCTGCAAATTTCCAATTTCTCCTCGGCTTGTAACTCCCTCCTTTGCAAGTTCGGTCAGTTCTGCATAATCTTCTTTGGATATTGCCATCTTGCCGGTAAAAGTTTTCTGCCCCATATTGTCAATCTCGTATAAGGTTTTGGAGATTTTGTGAGTTGATTTATACTTTACCTGCTCTTTTTGAATACACTCCTCTAACTTTTCTAAACGCTGTTTGTCCTGCTTTATTTGATATTGCAGGGAAGTCAAATGCTCTGCGATGCTTCCGTATTCTCCACGCTGAAATCCTTTAAAGCCTTGCTGTGTCATATGCTCAAACAACTCGTCTTGCAGAATACTGTATGAGGCTCGAAACATCGGTTTTCCATTCTTCCTAAGAAGTGGCTTGCCTTTTTCATCAACCAGCGGAATGTCTGATTTCCATTTCTTTGAGTGGCTGATCTGATTGACAACTTCTTTGACCGTACCACGAAGTTTTTCATCTTTACAACGCTTACTCCACAAGATTTCTTTTTCCACCACAGGCAAAACCATAGCGTGAAGATGATAGTGGTAAACATCTCTTCCCAAGTCCTCCGTTGCCGCCAAATTGATTTCATCAGCGTGCATAACTGCCGAGATAACATTGTCAGCACCGAATTTTTCTTCGATAAAATGGAACGCTTCTTCATAAAACTGCTTCGCATATTCATAGCCACCGTTACGCTCAAAATACATTGTGTTCACATCAATCACAATCTCATTGAAAAGGGTATCGTCTTTTCTCAATCCTCGTAGCGATACTTTTCCGTCCTGTTCCATCTGCTGTAATTGTTGCATATAGGTCGGGGCAGTCGGCTCTTTGAAATGCACATTAAAGGGTATTCGTTCCATAACCACATTCATATTTTCATAGCTTCCATTCTTGCGTTCGTTGTGTCTTTCTGCTTGACTTACATCAGAAGCGGTGTACCTTTCCACCCTTGCACAACTCATATCTGCCTTGCTGTTTTTTGCCATTTTGAATCTCCTTTCTTGGCAGGGCGAAGCCATTACACAACATTCTTTGAATGTGTGTAAACCCACTATGACACTTTCAGACTTCGTCTGCAAAGATGTCGTGGGCAAGGCTGTTCCCCCTTGACCTCCTTAGATACCTCAATCATAAAATCAGACTGTCCCATCAGCAGACAGCCTAAATTTATTCTTTCGGTATTTCGCCCGCCGGCAAAGACCAGTACCACAGAAAGCCTTTCTTTTCCGAGATAACACCGGCTTTCTTCTTTGCCTTTTTGACGGTAGATTTCTTGAACCCTGCGGCTTCTAATTTTTCTTCGCAATCCGCAGAAAGCATTTCTCCGTCTTTGAGCATTTCCTCAATAAATTCTTTCGCCTTGATTTCCTTTTCATTCGGTCTGCCCATTTTAGGAGCAAGGGATTGGAATGCCTGCTCTGCTGTCATTTCCATTTCAGAAATAAAGTTCACTCCTTTTTCTGCGACCTCAAACAGAATTGCCGAACCGGTAGGAGCAAGGTTAGATTTTACCTGCACCATATATCTTTCCGCCGGTGCTTCTTTGTTCGGTGTGCGTGTGATTGCAAGAATACTTCTTGCAGCACCCGCAATGTCAATCAAACCATTGGTACGATAAAGGGGATTGGTGTCTTTCATCTTGTTCATATGAGTGATAATCACAATCGCACAGCCGGTATCTTTGGCTACTGCTATCAGATGATTAAACTCTGCTCGTGTTTCGTTGGCATTGTTCATTGAGCAACCCTCTCCGATATAGGAACTCATCGGGTCAAGAATGAGAAGTTTTGCGTGGTACTTTTCGATTGCTTCAGCAATGCGGTTATCTCCAAAGGATAAAGATTTTTCATCTTCCTTGATGGAGATAAGGTTTTCTCCGTTCCCACCGGCAGAATTAAATCGGGGTACTACCGCATCGTCTGCGTCATCTTCCGTTGTCTGATAGATGATAGTCATAGGCTCGGTTTTTTCTTCGTCAGTAAAAGGAAGTGCTTCTCCCTTTGAGAGCAAGGCGGCGATTGATAACATCAACTTGCTTTTCCCATCACCGGGATCGCCTTGCAACAGCGTAACCTTGCCAAACAGAATATACGGATACCACAACCATTTCACTTCTTTCGGTTCGATTTCACTTGCCTTGATAATTTCAAGAGGTACAGTTACATTCATTTCATTTTCAATCATTTTCATAGTTCTTTATTCTCCTTTTCGATAAATATTTCGGGCAGTAAACCACAACACAACGGAAGCTCTGCTTACAGTCATTACTGCATTTTCTGCAAAGCTCGTTGTAGGTAATGCGATTTCTTTCGTTCAGAAACAACGCCCACTCTTGTTTCCGCTTCTTGCTCATTCTCGGCATAGCAATCAATCCTCCTTTCCTGCCGAAAATATAAAAAACCACAGGGAAGATACATTAAGCCTTGTTTGTGTCATTTCTCGGGGCGTAAATCGGGGTAAATATCCCTTTTTAAGCCTTTCAAAAAATCACATAAGGTATTTGTACTAACCTGTGGTTATGTAATGAATTGTAGGTTTTGGGTAACAAAAAACACCGTATTGCTACGATGTTTTTTCGTTGTTCATATTCTGTTTGAGATGCTGAAAACTGAGATTTTACTTAAATTTCTCTTTTACTGGTTCTCCATTTTCATCAATTTTTTCATCAATCCATGCCATAATACCAAACTTGCAAAAAGGACATATAATCGCTTCTTTATAAACCTCTTGCTTACAGCGTGGGCAAATAACATATTCTCCATCACGAAAATCTCTGTCTGTTTTGGTTTTACTCATTATAAACTCACTCCTTTCATTCTGAAGTAAAATTGAGTATTGTTGAAAAGTAATCTTTTTTTGTAAAATTCTACATCTTTTTATGCAATGTTCTTAATTTATAAATATATGCAATTTGCGTTATCACATATATTCCAAAGAATATGAAAAATGTAGTTGCCGAAATTTTACCTATCAGTGCCAGTATAGTAGTTGTTGCAGAAAATAATACCGTCATAATATCAAATGCAAAAGACTTTGCAATTCTGTTAATGGCAACATTTCTCTCATCTTTAGCTTCAATTTCAAATTCTTTTTTTATTTCTTTTTCAGATTTAACAAAGACATCGCAAACTCCACCAATGATAATTCCAATTCCTATTATGATAATAATGAACGGTAATTTGTCGTTTGGAATATCCACATAACCGAATTTATCTAAGCCATATCCAAATAGACTTGCACAAATTAGAACTATACCTATTGCTATTATAAGATTGTTCAATGCTTTTTTCATAATGTTTCCTCCTCATAAATAAATATCTCTTCAATACTCATATCAAAGTATCTCGCTATTTTGAAAGCCAATATGATAGAGGGATTATATCTCCCATTTTCTAATGACCCTATCGTTTGTCGAGATACTTCAAGTGCTGAAGCTAAATCCTCTTGTTTAATTCCTCTCTGTTTTCTCAATTCTTCCAAGCGATTTTTCATTTAACCACCTCTCTTTATGGAAAGTTCACTTTCCTTTTACACCCTCATTATAGCATAATATACATTTATATCAAGTTCACTTTCCATAATATTCTTAAATTTCTTATACTTTTTTAACCACCTCGATTATACTCGCAACTTAGTAACTTCTTGAATACTTGCCGAAAAAGGAAAACTGCCATCAAGCAGACAGCAGTTCTCTTTCGGCTGGTATTAAATTATGAGTACACAATATCATTCAGTACAATCTCATCAACGCAGAAACGAATGTTATTCATCAATCCTACCCATCTCATCATATCCTCTGCTTTCAGTTTTTCTGTTACGCCTTGCTTCTTCGCCATTTCCTTTATCAGATACTCTGCCATATTACACGCCGAAGTATCAATATCTACAAGGTGTTCATTTAACTTTCCGCTTGTCAGCAGATTAAAATATAAGACTTTCTTGTGTTCCCTTAAATATCGTTCTCTCATTCTTCCGTATTTTGAAAGGGTAGGCGTTTCTTCTATCGTCAAGCAGGGATAGTAGTAATCGCCGATGAGTTCGTACTGGATACCGGTTCTTTCGTCTGTGATAAATCTTTGCATAGTGCTTTCTCCTTTTGCTTCTTATGGTAAAACTCCAATGATTTTTTGTTGTGATTTACCTTTGTACATTCATCAGAACAGAATTTCTGCTGACTGTGTGTAGGCCAGTATAACTTGCCACACACTTCACATTTACGCTGACGATAGTAGTGATCGCCTTTTTCCGCTTCTCTGTCTGCTTTCACTTTGTCCTGTCTTGCCTGTTTGCAACAGTCCTTTGTACAGAAAATCTGTCGATTGCTTGCAGGGGTAAACTCTTTCCCACAATGAGGACATATCTTCTTTTTGACAATTTCACCTCCATTTTCAGCGATTTGCTTCGCCTTTCGTTTCTCTCGGTAGGCTTTTTCACGCTTACGCTGTTTTGCCAATCGTTCCATTTCTTTCTGTTCCTCCTGTGCCTTTCTCTCGGCAAGTTCTTCTTCTGTATAGGCAATATCGACCTGCCCGACATAGTTGAAATAAATATCAACTTTTTGTGTTCGTGCTTTTCCCACTCCCTCCGCTTCATAAACAACAATCTTGTCAATGAGTTCGTGGAACATCAAATCGGAGATTTCTGTCGGCTCTTTACACTTGCGTATCAGAGAAATAAAATGCTTAATATCCACCGTATTCACTTTTTCTTCAGCAAGTGCATTTTTCATATCCTCAATTTTCGTTTCCAGTTCCGCCTGCTCCTCATCATACTGCTTCATCAGTTGCTTGTACTGTCTTTCAGGCAGTAATCCCGATACGAGATTTTCATACAAGCCACGAATAAGGGCAGTCAGTTCATCATATCGTTTCTCAAAACGGTGCAGTTCCGACTTATCCTGCTTCGGCTTTTCTGCCTGTTTCTCATTCCAAAGTGCTTGCAGTTCCTTTGCAAAGGCTTCTTCATCATTCAAAACAAACCTTGAAAAGCGTTTGACTGTCGATAATATCAAGGCTTCAACATTATCAACACTAATAGAGTGGGAAGTACAAGAATTAACTCTGCTTGCATACCCACCACAACGGTAGGAATACTGCAAAGAACGGTCTTTTTTACTGTAATGTGTCTGCAAGGTCAATCTTCTACCACAATCCGCACAATAGAGATAACCGCTTAATCGGTTGGTATGCGTACCCCTTGCCGCAGCTCTTTTCACTCGTTTCTTTCGCTTCTGAACGCTATCCCAAAGTTCCTGTGATATGATTGGTTCGTGAGTGTCGTAAAACACATACTGCTCATCTTCATCAGTAGTCTTTCTTTTATGCAGTTTGAAATTTGTGCTGACTGACTTTCTCAAAACAGTATGCCCAAGATATTCTTGTCTGCTTAATATTCTTCTCACACACGATACACCCCAAATATAAGGGTCTGAAAACTTTATCCCGTTATACTGTTCGGGGTGATATTCTTTTGCGTGTGCAGCCGGTATCATTACCTTTTCTTCGGTCAATATTTCTGCGATTTCTCGTGGACTTTTGCCCTCGTTGGCAAGCAGAAAGATATGCTTTACCACCTCAGAAGCCACAGGGTCAATCACAAGCGTTTGTTTGTCGGTCGGTAATCTGTTATATCCATAAGGGATTGAACCGCTACAACGCTTTCCGTCTTTCATACGAGCGTCAAATACAGCCTTGATTTTATTGCTTGTGTCTTTGGCATACCACTCATTCATAATATTTAAGAACGGGGCAAAGTCATTATCCGAAGCATTATCACTATCAATACTGTTGTTTATTGCAAGAAAACGAACATCTTTCTGGGGAAATAAAACTTCCGTATAAAAGCCGACTTGCAGATAATTTCGCCCTAATCGGCTCATATCCTTAACAATAATCGTTGCGACATTTCCTGCTTCTACTTCTTTAATCAATGCTTGAAAGCCGGGGCGGTTGAAATTCACACCCGAAAAACCATCGTCAGTAAAATGGCGAATATTCCCGAAACCATTTCTACGAGCATAATCTTCCAAGTATTTCTTCTAATTGATGATTGAATTTGACTCGCCGGTAAGGTCATCATCTCTTGATAATCGCTCATAGAGGGCTGTAATCTTTGAAGTCCTTGACATTCTTTTCTCCTCCTTTCCTTATGTAATCTGTTTTGCAATTAAAGATATTACTTTCTCACTAATAGGAGAAAATAGAGGGGTAAAGCGGAACTATTTTTGAAAAAAACTAAAAATATTCTCAATTTATCAATCGTCTTTGATTATCTTTTTGCAATTTAAAAGGACGATTTTCATCGTCCTATAAAAGTATAGCCCTCCGGAGAAAGCTCAAAAGCAGACTGCGTTTCCCCAAAGGTAGAAGCCCAGCTATCAAAATGCTCCAAATTATTCTTTTTAAGGCTTTCATACTGAAGATAACGCTGCATAGTGTAAAGCTCAGTCATGGAGTTTGATACAGGCGTTCCCGTTGCAAAGACAATGCCTTTTCCATTTGTCATTTCATCCATGTATCTGCATTTCATAAACATATCGGAGGATTTAAAGGCTTCGGACTGCCCAATACCTGCTACATTCCTCATTTTTGTGTAAAGATAGAGATTCTTGTAGTTGTGTGCCTCGTCAATAAAGAGCTTATCAACTCCTAATTCCTCAAAGGTAATGACATCATCTTTCTTAAAATCGTCATTTAATTTCTCAAGCCTTGTTTCCAGTTTTTTCTTTGTCTTTTCAAGCTGTTTTACCGTAAAGTTCTGATTTCTGTCATGCTTGTATTCCTCAACATAGTTGATGATTTCATCAATCTGATCCTGAATATGCTTCTCTTGATATTCTTTACTCATCGGGATTTTTTCAAACTGCGTATGCCCGATAACAACGGCATCGTATTCTCCTGTGGCAATTCGACCGATAAAACGCTTACGGTTCTTCGGCTCAAAATCTTTCTTATCTGCCACCATGATATTTGCTGACGGATAAAGCTGCATAAACTCACGACCGATTTGTCCTGTTAAATGGTTCGGTACAACAAAGAGCGATTTACTACACATTCCAAGCCTTTTACTTTCCATTGCAGAAGCCACCATCTCAAAGGTCTTTCCACTACCTACCACATGGGCAAGTAGGGTATTTCCTCCATACAAACTTCTTGCAATAGCATTTTTCTGATGAGGTCTAAGCTCTATTTTAGTATTGATTCCCTCAAATGATAAATTGCTTCCGTCATATTCTCTGTTGCGGATAGAGTTAAAATGCTCGTTATATAACTCTACAAGCCTGTTTCTACGTTCTTGGTCGCTAAATATCCAGTTCTTAAATTCTTCTTTTATAAGCTCCTGTTTCTGTCCTGCAAGTAAAGTTTCTTTTTTATTTAGCACAGAAGTTTTTGAGCCATCAGGATTTACTATCTGGTCAAATACCTTTGTTTCTTTAAGATTTAGGGCATCTTCAATCAGCTTATAGGCATCTACTCTACTTGTACCATAGGTCATCTCTGCAAGGTCATTTCCTCTGTCCCTGCTTTTACCTTCCACATTCCATTCACTTGTCAGATTTGAAAACTTAACCTTAATATCCCATTTGGCATATCCCGGAGTTTTCAGCGTTTCAAAGATAAATTTTTCAATGTCTTTAATCGGTATCCAAGTCGCACCAAGACGAACACTTATCTCACTTGCTTCAAGCTCCTTTGGTAAAACTTTCGTAAGCTCTGCTTTTTGATATTCCAAACAGTTCATTTCATAGCTAATAAGTTCTTTTTCTTTTCCGTTTTCTTCATATCCAAGATGAGGCAGCTCTCTTTCCGTTTGTCTTAGCTTAGAAAGATAGCTGTCTACGATGGCAATCTTGTCCCTGATATTCCCACTTAAATATTCATCCTTTGTTACATAGCCGTATTTGTAGGAATTACTGCCATTGGCACAGGCAAAAGGCAAATCTCCATCTTCGGGGTTAAAGGATAGAGGTCTATAAAAGTTTTGTTCTTCCCTAATATTTAAGTAGATTTCCCCTCGAAGCTCCTCAATCAAAGTCGGTCTATCTTTTCCTGTAAGACCTCCCATATAGTCAAAGTCCACATATCTTTTTTCAGATACCGATAAGACAAGGGCTTCTAAAGAAGTATCCACACGATCTATGACTTTAGCCTTTGTAATAGTTCTTTTGGAGAAAATATCTCCCTTTGCCTTAAAGTTTTCTTCTTCATCAAGGATTTCAATGGAGGAAACAAGCGGGAAGTTGCTATCCTCTTTTAAAGCTCTTGTATTGCTTAAATTATTTACAAAGCCATGCTTATTAGAAAAACGGTCATAGACTTCATTTAGTTTTTCCTGTGAAGCCTTGATTTCTTCCTCACTAAAACCTTCTTTTTGCTTGTAAATCACATTTTTTAAGGCAGCATTCAGCTCAAGATAATCCTTGATTTTTTCTTTGTTTTTATCGGTTACTTCCTTTTTGATAAACAGTGAGTTTTCTCTGTAATACACCTCATCATCAATTATGGTATAGGAAAAGTTCTTAACATCATCCGTTGCGGGTATTGTGCTGATTTCATCATCAAGTAGCTCTATTTCTTCATACTTTGCATATTGGGATATTTCTTCACTTGCTTTTGCAAGTAATTCCTTTAAGTCCGTATTTTCTTTCGGTAGACAAGCAAGGGTATTTCCAAATCTTCCGAATATTTCTTCCATAGAACCAAGCACCTGTTCAGGATGATCAACAAAGTATTTGTTATATAAAAGCCCATTTTCATCTTCCGCAAGGTGTATCCAATCTTCATCACGCTCTAATACGCTATCTCTTTTCTTTAAGAAGATAATATCTGAAGTTACTTCTGTGCCGGCAGTACCCTTAAAGGTGTCATTTGGAAGTCTGATAGCTCCTAAAAACTCTGCTCTTGCTGCAAGATATCGTCTTACACTTTCATCCTTTTTATCCATTGTTCCACTTGATGTAATAAAGGCAATAACCCCGCCGTTTCTAACCTTATCAATGGACTTGGCAAAGAAATAGTCATGAATAAGGAAGTTATTACGATTGTATTCCCTGTCATTTACTTTGTATTCTCCAAAGGGAACATTGCCGATTGCAACATCAAAAAAGTTATTGGAAAAGGAAGTTTCTTCAAGTCCTTTAATCTGTATATCACTTTCAGGATATAACAGCTTTCCGATTCGACCGCTTATAGAGTCAAGTTCTACACCATAAAACTTTGACCTACGCATTTCATCAGGAAGATTTCCTATAAAGTTTCCGATGCCCATTGATGGCTCAAGGATATTTCCCCTCTTATATCCCATATCGGAAAGTGTCTTATATATTACTTCAATGACAATTTTCGGTGTGTAAAAGCTCGTTAGGGTAGATTCTCTTGCAGCTTCATATTCTGATGACGATAAATTTTCCTTTAGAAAGCTCCTTGCTTCTTTCCACTGTCCGCCTTTTTCTTCGTCAAAAACATCAGCAAGTCCACCCCAGCCTACATACCTTGCTAAAACTTCCTGAGCTGTAGTGTCAAGCTCTCGCTCTCCTTTTTCAATTCGATTAAGCATGGAAATTGCTTCAAGGTTATTATTTAACCTCTCACTTGGAGATAACTTGTTAGGTAGCGTTTCTTCCGTAATTTTGAAGTTATGAGCTTCTGCTTTCTTTATTTCTACTTCTTCAGTAGTCTGCTCTGGATGTTTATATGTCAGATTTTCAAATACTCTCTCAAGATCGCTTTCAAGACGATAAGGAATTACATCGGAGCCTGTTATCATACCGCCAAGATATTCCATATTATCCTTAACTGTTACCGTCTTTAGGTTATTTCCCATATCATCAAAGCGTGTGATGGTATAGTCTTTATCCTTGTATTTAATTTCATCTCCAATGATAAACGCAGGTCTTTTAGGGCTTACCTGTCTTAATAAATCTTCATTATCCGTAAAGTCTACAATAGGGATTTGATGGTTTCCACTTCTTACCGGATCAAGCCATAAGTCATTTCTTTCTGTGATTTGATTTTTAGCAATCTCCCTTACAGTATATTCTTCATGATTAAAATAGACGGTATCGCCCTCTTTAACTGTAAATTCATCTGAAAGCCTTTCCTTTTCTTCCTTAAGCTCTACTTCTTCCTTTTCCTTCAGATAATCAAATAGTGTTTCCTGAACAGGTGTTGCAGGTACTCTTTCTTCCACTTCTTCAGATATTTCAAGTTCTTCTTTATCTTCAAAGCTGAGTTCTCCGTTAAAGACTGATTGAAGCTCCTGTTCATCCATCTGCTTTGCAAGTTCTGTATCTTTAAGCTCTCTAAAGGTCTTTGGAAAATCTTCTAAAATAAGCCTTTGAGCATTTAATTCTTTCAATTCTTCAAGATTGAAATATCCCCATTCAGGCTCAAATCCTAACACAAGTCCAAAGGCATCACCGCTTTCCCTATCATATTCCGTCATATACCAAGTCCAGTTAGAACGGAAAGGAATAATATATGCAGCATGAACCTCTTTATCTGCTAAAGGCAAATCTTCCTGTGCATAAAGCTCAGGGACTCTTTCAAGCATTTCATCAGTCATTAAGTTTTCAGGATCATCTTTAGAATAATATTGTGGTTCTTTTGCTTCTTCTATCTCTGACTTACTTTCTGTTTTCTTTTCTTCAAGATAAAGATTTTTAGAAAGCAGATCCTCTATATGCTTTGCCACACTTGACCAAGTAAGAAATACATCATCACAATTATTCTTCTGCAATTTAAGTCCCTTTGCATCGTGCCACTCATCACTTCCCATTGCACCTGATACTGCATGACTTCTACCACCTATGCCATACTCATCTTTTAAAAAGTTAGCTTTTTCTTGAAGTGTATGGTTTTCTTTGAAAAACTTGGTGATTCGCTCTTTTCCCTTATCTATTCCACTTCCTCTTGAAATTGCAGTAAAAACTTCATCATCTGTAATAAATGGTTTTACTTTAGGAAATTCTGTCAGATTGCTACTATATTCCTTTCGTGGCAGCTCAAGCTCCTGCAATCTTTTATAAAGGCTATTCACCTTATGGTAATGAAACCTTAGTATATCTCTGTTTTCTTTATATCCTGCTAAAAACCTGCCGTATTCTTTGATTGTTTCCTTTAGGTATTCAGGATTTTTTAATGCTTCAGATAGTCTTTTCGTTTCTTCCGGAAAGCCACCACCCCTTTCAAAAGAGCTGAAATATCCTTGATCTATTCCTTCTTCGCTTAAATCGTGCGTTAGATACCATAAGGATTCTGAAATTCTATCCTTTTCGTAATCTAAGGCTTCAGAAAGCTCCACATTTGTGGCAAACTCTCCATTTTCCAAAAGCTCATTTATTCTTCTTGAAGCATCACTCCAGTTTAAGACCTGCGTATCATCTTCTCTTGCAAATGTCCCGTAGGCTAAATGAATGCCTTTATCCGAATACCAGGAAGATACTTCTCTTTCATCAATGTAAAATCCATTTCCGCCTCTAAATGTATCTTTTAGGTATTCTCCCAATTCTTCTGCTGTTTTTTCTTTGAAAAACTCAGCAATAACAGGAAGTCTACCGCCATCGTGATTTCCTCCGTTAACAAGAACGGTATCTATATCCTTCTCACTTATCGGAATCGTAAGGCGTATCTGTCCATAGGAATTTTCGGGTAAAGAAAAAGAAGCCTTTTCAGCTTCTTTTAACTCTACATTAGTATTATCTTTTAAATTTCCACTACTTCCTTGATGGTCACTTCCTTTAGTGCTGAAATCATCGCCCCATACTGCGGATTGTTCTCGCCCTCTATCTTCCAAGCTGCCATCAGCTTCGGCTTCTCTGTTCTCATAAATTCTATCGCTTGTTTCTGAATATCCATCAGGTGTCCTGTCAGCTTCTTCTCCTTGTATAGATCCAAAAGCATCTCGAAGTGGCTCTGCTCCTCGCTCTGTGAAAGATAATCCAGCCTCATCACTGCGTAAGTCGGATTCGGGAATTCTTTCATGAAGTCCGCCTGTTCCTCCAAGCTGTTTAGCGTATTCTCCCTGATTTTCTCTATTATCTCGTCCGTACTCTCCATTTCGGAGAACTCGCTCGTTTTCATTTCTTTTCTGATCATCTCGTCGAAGTACATTTTCTTCTACCTCCTCAATTTCTTCTCTAATCTTATTATATTCTGCTTATTTACCTCTTAAAACCTCTTTATCAAGCTCTTTACTTTTCTGAATGGTTTCATCAATAATATTCCCACTAATATCCGATACGGTTTCACCAAGACTCTTAAGAGATATACTATCAAGTCTTTGAAAATTTTCTCTTAAAAGTTCGTTATCCATCGGATAATCTAACTTAAATCTTGAAGCTACCGCATAGCTTACCGAGTCCCTTACAAACTTGGTAAATGATATTCTATCCTCATCCGCTACTCTAAGTTCATTCATTAAGGTATCTATTTTTTCATCACCGTAGAGTCTGCTTAAAGAAAAGATGTTTTCAAGTGTGCTTTCACTTTCCTCATAGCCCTCGCTTTTTATCATTTCCTTTAAGACATCTTGATGGGCTTCTTTATAAAATCTCCAAAGATTGACCTCGTTGACATCCCTGTTTCTTGAAACTGTCTGGCTTATATCAAAGATATATGCCACTTTTTTGTATGTGCCATAGTCCTCTAAAATTGGGATA
This sequence comes from Eubacteriales bacterium KG125, assembly GCA_050908895.1. Lineage (GTDB taxonomy): Bacteria > Bacillota > Clostridia > Peptostreptococcales > Anaerovoracaceae > S5-A14a. The sequence goes on from CP171222.1 coordinate 1,514,010, forward strand.
CCTTTCTGCCCTCGCATAACTGTTCGGTTAAAGCGTTCCCTCCAGTAGTCGAACTTGGCACAGGCTGTCGCTTCAGGATTTCTATCATAGATACTTAATTGACTTCTAAAGTCATACTTTTGATTGTTTCCTACAACCTTTAGGAGCTTCAGATATTCTGCTTCACTATGAAGCACATCTTGTTTTATTAGCTCTAAAATGTTATGAAAATCATTTATTCGCATTTTTACCTCCTTCTTTTTTACAAACAAAAAAGGTGTTAGATTTTACTCTAATCACCTCTAAATTCTGTGTATTGCAACTTACTGCTATTTAAATTAAGTTTAATATGTTCCTGTTAAATATATAGAAAATTCTATCAATTAAATCTTAAATGTACAACCAGTGTCCTGTTCCATCTATCTGCAAAATACATATATATTTTTGTACTTAACTTTAATCCATGACAATCCTTTAATGCCTTTTGGAAAAATCCATCTACTTCTAAAAGCTTGGTGTTCGTATACTTTGCAAATTCCTTTGGGTTATCTACACTAAAATACATTTGTGCATTTGTATTTCCCGTTTTCTTCACATATTTGTTGGCAAGTTTTAACCCTTTAGAATTTGTAGCATCAAAGACTAATTCTCCATTAGGAATTTGAGCTTTCATCTTTTTAATCATCTCTATAATTTTAGACTCATCAAAATACTGATAAACACCCGAAACAGAAATCAGTGTTGGAAGTATTGTATCTATTTCTTTAATCCAATCAAGCCTGAACATATCACCTGAAATAAGATTTTCGTTATTGCCATTTCCAAGCACTCTTTTTCTAATTTCGATAACACTCGGCAAATCTACTTGATAAAAGTTGGCAGTTTTATTTCCTATGCGATGATAAGCAGTTTCTAAGCCTGCACCTAAAAACACTACATTTCCATCAGGATTATCTTTAAGAAAACTTATTATCTTTTCATCTATTGTCTTTTGTCTACAAACACTCGCCATATAAAAATATTCATTGCTGTTTTTGTCTATGCTGTCTGTCGGTATATGTGACTCTAAGGATAAAGCCTTTTCATCATAGAAAAATTCAGGGAACTTTTTTGTTGCATATATTCTTCCTACAAGCGGGATATACAGGGTATCTTCCACACCATTTAGTATGCTTTCAACACTCATCATTTCACTCCTTTCTTCATCTTAATTGCCAGCAAATCAAAGCTTCTCCTATAGTATTCCTTTTTCATTTTTCCTCATTTGCTTCTACTTTTTCCTCTGCAATTTCTGTATACTCTTTCAGCTTTCTTTGCAACAGACTCTTATCAATAAGTTTTAATGTATACTCCGATACCATTGTAGGCGAAAGACTTCTACTTAATGCAAATTCTACTACCTCATCATCTTTTGAAGCACAAAGGATTACTCCTACGCTTGGATTTTCAGTTTGTTTCTTTACTTCTCTATCCAATGCTTCTAAATACAGGTTCATTTTTCCGATATATTCCGGCTTAAACTCTCCAATTTTTAATTCAAATGCAACTAAACAAGATAGTCCCCTATGATAGAACAACAAATCTATATAGTAATCATGATTGCCTACCTGTACCCTATATTCATTACCTATAAAGGAAAAATCTTTTCCAATTTCTAAGATAAAGTTCTTCAGATTTTCAAGAATTGATTTCTGGAATTCTCTTTCATTTCCAATCTTGGGAGTATAAAGAAATTCCAATACATAGCTATCCATAAATAAATTATGTGTTTCCCGTTTTACTCTTTGTATAGTAGGTAAATTATTACCATTTGAAAGCATATAGCGTTCATAATATCCGCTATCCATCTGTCTTTCCAATTCACGCTTTGAATATCTTTCTTTTATTGCTAATTCAATATAAAATCTTCTCTCTTCTTGGCTTTTAGAAGCTGACATTATTTTCAAGTGATTAGTCCAGCTCAATTGTGTCACCAGTGGTGACACTTTTTCATCGTCCTTATACAGCTCATAAAATTGCTTCATTCTGTAAAGACCTCTGCGGTTAAAACCTTTTAATTCAGGATAATTAGTTGAGAAAAATTCAGCTACATTATCAACGAAACCGGAGCCATAAGATGCCTCCTTAGTTTTTTCACTAATGTATTTTCCCACTTCCTGATACATCAAAATCAGTTCTTCATTGACTTTTTTATAAGCACGATCCTTTGCACTTTCAACAATCTTAACAATATCCTCAAACAGATGATTATCTTTTCCAATATCTGTATTCTGCAATGCCACCTTATCCTTTCACCTACCTCTAAAAATGTGCCGTTATTTTTTAATGTTTTCTTCAATCAAAACATTGGAATTTTGAATTTCAACTTTATCTTTATTAACTACAAAAGTAACATAATCTCCATTTTCTAAATTCAAAAGTTCTCTTATCCTTTTTGGGATAGTAACCTGTCCTTTTGCCATAACTTTTGCAGTATCCATAAATATATCTTTCATACTTACTTCCTTTCGCCCTACTTTTCCTACAAAAGATTATAGCACTTTTAGGACATTTTTTCCACTCTGAGATTAGTTGCCTCTTACTTTGTATATGTCAGAACAACCTCTTTTATCTCATTTTCAATATCTTTCAAAAATTCTTCCTTTGAAGATTTTCCCTGAGCAATATCCGATAATTCCATTTCCCACTTCGCTGTCGTTTCTGCCGACTTAAAGCTATCCGCTACAATCGTTACAAGGCTAATTCCTTTATGAGTGGCTATAAGATTTTTCTTATCTCTTTCTACAAAGCCTTTATAGATTAGATTTTCGATAATTCCTGCCCTTGTTGCAGGTGTTCCAAGTCCTTTTCTTTCCACTTCTACACCTTTTTCTAAGGCTTCATTTCCTGCAATCTCCATAGACTTTAAGATAGTATCTTCTGATAGCTTTTGTCAAGGGTAGTTAAGAAATTTATTCGTCTTTTTTGTAACTCATATCTTCACATTCTTTTTGAATCAGTCTATTTATTTTATCTGTAATTGTTTCCTTACTGGTTTCGCTGAAATGCACTGTAACTTTATAGTTTGTTTTTCCAATTTTTTTACTAAATGTATTTTCAGCTTTATTTTTCTCATCTGTCATCTGCACTCTCCTTTCATCGTAATAAAAAAGAGAAGCAGATTATTACTCCACTTCTCTAATCATTCACATATAATTCAGTTTTTTATGATAGTACAATCTCCATTGCACAATTTTCCAGACACCGTCTGGCAAATCTTACACTTATTTTTCAAATGTAACTCTGTCTTTTAATTGATTTTCTATATCTCTTTTCCCATAGATAATACGGTATATTTTTACCATTTGGCTTGACTCATCAGGAATGTAAAATACAAGATAGTTCTCAATAGGTAAAACTCTGAGTCCTTTGTCTTTCCATTCTTGATAATCACATAATCTATGCCTGTTTGGAAATTCATCAAGAGATTTATAGCTTTTAATATTCTATATGATAACTTTTCAGCGATATTAGGTTCTAATAATTCATCTGAAATATATCTTACAATGCTAATTAAGTCTCTTTTAGCATTTTCAGAAAATATTATCTTATATTTCATCTCCCAAACTCTTTCTTTAACTCATTTTCTACTTCTTCAAAACTATATGTTCTTCCGTTCTCAAAATCACTCTGAGCCTTTAACATTTCCATATTAAATTCTGCTTCTGATAAATTTGATAAAGAAAGAGGCTTTGTATTAGGAATTTTAACATCAAAAGGCAAACCGTTTTGCATTACAACCTGTCTTAAAAAGATAGATACAGCATTTGACATAGGTATTCCGAGTTTTTCAAGCACTACTTCCGCCTGCTCTTTAATATTAGGTTCTACTCTTACATAAATATTTGATGTTCTTGCCATATATATCACTTCCTTTCGCTTTAGATTATATCACTTTTGATTGCGAATAGCAATACATTTGATGTCATAATTAAAAATAACAGACACTGTCTGGCAAATGTAACAAACTGCACTATCTTTCCTCATTCCTGTAATAGTTCTTTGTCTTTGCCTTTCGTTTTTCGTAGGATTCTTGTCTCTCTTGATATTTTTTAATCTGTTCAATTACACTTGGCTTTTCTCCTCTCTTAATCGCTTTGTCTATCTCAATAGATAGGTCTATACCATAATCATCATTTACAGTTTTTACGGCATACTTTATATGGTTGATACTTTCGTTGGATCTATACTAAAAAAGTAGACATAAAGATGAATACTAAGATATAATAAAGTAGACAAAGGAAGGTGTTATATTTATGCAAAAAATTATTACGATGAAGACTTCAAAAAATCGATTGTCAGCCTTTATCATAACGGAAAATCTCAAACACAACTTAGTAAAGAATACGGGATCTCTCTCAGTGCCATCAACAAATGGGTGAAACGCTACTCTGAAATCAAAACGGAAGATGGCGATATCTTCACTGCCGCGCAAATTAAGGAACTTCAAAAGCGAAATGCTCAACTGGAAGAGGAGAATCTCATCTTAAAAAAAGCGATTGCCATATTCACGCCACACTCAAGCAACGATTAGACGCGGTTCATAAACTTCGTTTTCAACATAGTATCAAGCTCTTATGTAAGGTTTTAAGAGTGAATCGAAGCTCTTACTACAAGCACTTTTCCACAAAGACCGCCCCACGAGTCAAGGAAAATCAAGAGATTGCGACAAATATTTTAAAAATTGTTGCAGATTATGATAAAAGAGTAGGTGCTTATAAAATCACTCACATCTTAGAACGTGACTATGGCATTAAAATCAGTCCGGGAAGAGTGTACCTACTGATAAAAACCTTAAATCTTCCACGTATGTCCACACAGAAACCTGTTTTAAAATATCATTCGGAAGATCACATAGAATATCATAATCATTTGCACCAAGCATTCAATCCGAAGTCTCCGAACATGATATGGGCGAGTGACTTTACTTATATCAAGGTAAATGGAACTTGGTATTATTTGTGTATTATCATGGATTTGTTTTCAAGAAAAATCATTGCTTGGAATCTTTCCTCCAAACCAAATGCAGAACTCATAACAACAACCTTTCAAAAAGCGTACACAAACAGAAACTCCCCTCAAGGATTGATGTTTCATTCGGATCGTGGAACGCAGTATACAGCGATGTCTTTTCGAAAGTTTTTAGATGCTCTCGGGGTGATTCAGTCTTTTTCTAAGAAAGGTTATCCTTTTGATAACGCCTGCTGTGAAAGCTTTTTTAAATATCTAAAAAAGGAGGAATGCAATCGTAGAAATTATCACACGAAGAAAGAATTAGAACTCTCAATATTTCAATACATTGAAGGATTTTACAACTCAAAGAGACCTCATGGTTCATTAGGGCTCATGAGTCCTAATGAAAAAGAAAAAGAGTATTGGAGCAAATAAGATATCTTCACAAAAAAATTTCCAAATTTGTGTCTATTTACTTGACTATAGTCCAATAAAGCGTACATTGTTTCTTCTAAATATCTCCATAGCATTTCCTACTTGAAGATAATTTCGCCCCCATCTTGTCATATCTTTCATAATGACAATACCGATTTTTCCTTGCTCTACATCGCTTATCATCTGTGTATAGGCACTACGATCAAAGAACCTACCGCTTTCATCATCATCGATATAGTGGCGAATATTCATCAGCTTGTGCTGTCTTGCATATATCTCTAAAAATGCTTTCTGATTGACTATACTGTTGCTTTCGCCCCCGTCCCTATCCTCATCACCAACTGAAAGGCGGGAGTATAGCCCTGTGATTTTGGTTGCATATTCCATCATAGCTTTATCCTCCTTTTTGTGTCTATATATCACTCCTGTTCAGTTAATATTATGCAGCCCACCTGGCAGAGCCATATTCTTCACCATGCCGATACTTCTTTGCATTCTTTCCCTTAAGATAAACTGCAAGCTTAAGAGCTGCTCCACAGGCAAGACCTACAAGCAAATCAAAAGGCCATAAGCTTGGAAGCGGATTCGTAAATGCGGTTTGAAATCCACCGCCAAGAATCATTCCCTGCAGCTTCTCTGACGCATTTACTCCCTCTGCAATACGCCAGGCTTCACCAAAATTGGTAGCAAAAAGCCCTATCGCTACATAAGGGATATTCAAGATAATCTTCTTTTTCATTTTCTGATTCATCGTGTCTGCTCCTTCCTCTTCTCAGCTACCTTTCGAGGTATAGAAGCCACAATTTCCTTAAACTTCTGTAGCTTACCAAGTACACTTGCCTTCGCACCTTTTTCTTTTCCAAGGGTTCTTCTGGTATAATCTGCCACTAGATCTGAGAGTGGATCCGCATCCTGAGCCTTGAAGAAAATCTTATAGGTGCCCGCCTCTTTGTCTTTCACTACAGCATAGTCAACGCCATATTTCTTAGCCAGGCGATTAAAAAGATGGATATCCTCTCCATCCAATTCAATCTTCTGAGCGCCCTTGCCCTGTTTGATGAGCTTTTTGACCGGCATCTTACCGGTAGGGACTTTCTCCTTGCCGAAGTACTTTTTATCGTGTCTATAACGCATATAGGCTTTCAGGATATTAATAAACATTCTCACTGTTGGCTTGGCACCTTTTTCCACCATGAAGTGGAGCGACTTGGCAGACATTTCTTCATTTACCACGATTTATCGCCTCCTTCCGGTAACTGTGATTTATGCAAAGCCAATTACACCATCAAGGGTTGTAACAATAACCTTTGCCTTTCTGGCAATTGCAATATCATCTTTTACATCTTCATTCTGTTTATTACCGCAGATTACAAGGAATCTGGCTCTACGAAGAAGATCCTCTGACATCTCCTTATAACGTTTGTGAGCCTCCTGATCCTCAGCTGAAAAAATGCCATCAAAAGCGAGAACCGGACAAAGTGGCAAATATCCCTGCTTAACTAGCTCCTGACAGTATTTCTTTGCATCCTCTTTTGCTACAACAGGATTCTTATTCCAGGCTGCAGTAACGTAAGCTCTCGGTATTGTTCTACTCATGATATTTCCTCCTTAATCAACACGCATTGCAGAAAAGCAGGCATCTCCTGCCTTCAAAGTATCCATCTGTGCCATAGCAACCTCTAAGAGATCACCAATCTCATCATCAGGAATAGCTTTGAGCACATTCCCTGCTCTTTGAAAAATGAGAACACTGCCTACCAGGTACTCCTCACCTTCAGCCTTAAAAAGCTTATCTTTGTTATAAACAGCAATATAATCTGACTGTCCAAGATGAGTTCCAGCCCCACAAGTAGCCATCTGATCAAGAATTGTCTCTGCTTCCTTCATAGAAATCTGTCTGATTTTGCCGTTGGTTCCAAGAATCACAGCATGAGCATCAGGCCTGGATACATCTGTCTCCGGTACTTTAATTCCATCCTTCATAGGATCAAGCTGAATATCAATTGTAATCTGTTCCATTGTCATTCCTCCTTAGATTTTTCCTGTCGCCATGTCATGCTGGACCAGCGACTTGTAATAGTTGTTGATTGTAATCGGCGCATTATAAAGCGTCGCAAGAATATACTGTTTTACATTTTTGATATGAGTCGTGTTCTCCTTCATACAATCCAAGACAAATTCAATGTGACTGTAACTAAGCTTCATCAGCTGACTCTTAACCACCTGCGCAGGTTTATCATCACCTGCAATACGAATCATTTTTCTCTTAGAACAAACTGCATCCAGGATAATCTCCAAGATTTCATCAATCTGATCCTGAGAATAGGGATAATTCTTCTTAAGGAATTCCACTTCTAATGATTCATTGAAATAGTTCCGGTATTGTTCTCTCTCATCCATTCCCTTCCCATCCTCGGAAAGGAAAGGATAAGTATAACTACACTCAGTATTATTAATCTCAGTATTATTAGGTAATGAATTTCGTGACTCCGGGCCAATGATTTTCACTACACCGGAGTAATGATTTTCATTACTCTGGACTAATGATTTCTGATGAAGAATAAAGTTCTTCACATAGATTTTGTCAGGCTTACAAAGTCCCTGCTTTATCCTCTCAATAAGTCCATAGCTCTCAAGCTCTTTCAGAAGCTTCATGGCTTTCTGATTAGCACAGTGTAGATCTTCCTGGATATTTTCCAAGGTGTAATAGACATACACTCGCCCCTGATCATCAATCCAGTGATTCTTCTTTGAAAGGGATACACGATTCAGGAATAAACCATACAAAACCTTGGCATCCGTTGAGAGTTTAGCGAACTTTTCATCCTTGAAAAGAACCTGTGGAATCATATAAAAGGCAAACTGCTCCGACTCTTCTTCTCGAAAATAGCCGAAGTCCATAGGCGCCCCTTTATGCATTGCCTGTGGCAGCATTATTCTCTCTGTGCTCTGCTACAATATTCTTGTAGCAAGGGAAACAGAAAGATCTACCATTGCCATAAGGGCATGGATGCTTGCAATTACAAGGTGTAACTGGACCAAGCTTTGGTGATACACTGTGAGGTACTCTGGAAATGCCGTTTTTATTGAAATTCTTCTGAACTTTCATATATTTCTTACTCATCTTAGATATCTCCTTTCGCTCAATGAAAAAGGCTCCGAAGCTGTTAAGCTCCGAAGCCCTATCATTACCTGCACTCTTTTCGTAAGTGCTGTTTTTTTATTAAATTGCCTTTTTCAATTTCGTTCCTGACTTTGTACTTAGCCAGGTCATACACATAATCCGGTGCTTTAGAAAGGCCTAGTTCCCAATCCTGCATGGTTCTATAAGGTATCCCCATCCATTCAGCGAACTCTTTTCTGTTCATGCCAGTCTCTTTCCTGAGAGAAACAAAATTCTCAGAAGTGGCTGACTTTTGCACATCTTCCAGCCCAGATTTTTTCTTTTGGAGATTGCTTCTGACAGATGATTTACCAGACATTATAGAGAAGCCTCATGCTTCTTGATTGCAGCCTTTGTAGCTACATCCTTTGCCGGATCTTTCTTTGCAATCTCCTGTTTCTTTTCTTTTAGATCTCCAAGGACAGAATCCTTATCAGTTGCATCATGTTCAGCCTCACGCTGACGTTCTTCATACTTATCAGCCAACTCAAAAATATGATTCTTGCTGTCGTAATGATAAACATGATCTGTAAGCTGATCCGCAGGTTCCACCTGAGTCGCATTAACCTCTTTGACCATGTTTTCCAGCTCTTTGGCTGTCATCTGGCCATTGTCCTTCACTAACAGCACTTCATGGATACTGCTTGGAAGAACGAAAAAGTCACCACCCATCTTCTGTGCTGCATCCTCCATGAAATTCGGATATGCGATAACACCGGCTCCGTGGATCTTATCCGGAACTGTAGCAACAAACATCTGCTCATCTTCCGGTGCGACCTCAGGAATCATGCCAGGTGCAAGCTCGCTCATCACTTCAGACATACCTCTGATTTCAGAAGGTCTGATCTCAGGTGCATTCTCCATGGCATCCGCACGAAGCTGTTCCTTGCTAATGCCGTACTGATCAAGCAACTGATTGGTAACAAGGATTGTTCCATTACCGGAATCTGTCTGATCAAGCACAAAGCGATAAACAACAGCCATATCCTCCATTCTTTCATGAGGTACGCTCTCAAGAAGTTCCGCATTCTTCTCTGCAGAAACCACTTCCATAGAAAGCTTGCTCTTCATCTGCTCATAATCAGAAAGCGACTCCAGATCGACCTGAGGAGATTCACGGAATCCCTTCTCTACTGCATCAGCAAAATGCTCTGCAATCTCAGGAATCGGAGTTCCATTTTCATAAGCAGCAAATGCCTTTTCAACGCTGATGTTCACTTCAATAGAACTGTCCGTAGGTCTTACTGTGATAGCATCATAGCTTTCATTCATCTTATCTACTCTTCGAGCAGTAAGTTCAACATCAGCTCCTCTAACAGCAAGTTCAGCCTTCAAAGCATCCTGGAAACCTTCTTTGAAACGTTCATAATCCATATTCAATTTTCTCCTTTTCTTTGACAGTTTTAATAGAAACACCGGCGCGCGCTTTCCGGTTTCGGACAACAAAAAAAGCGCCACACACGACCTTGAGGGTTGGTCATGCAATGACGCTTGTATCTGCTTCCTATTCTTCTGCAAAAGAAAAACAAGTGAGTGGCTTTTGTTTACCTCTCACTTGTCTATGATAATAATAGCACCGTTAAATCTATAAGAAAAGTGCTAATGTCGGTCGAGACGAGACAAAACGAGTCAAAACGAGACAATATCGGTCAGATCTCTATTTTGCGTCTATTTTATAAATCATATCTCCAGTATTCCAGATATTCATAATTCCAAATAAAGGATTTGACCCTTCAGTCCATATCCATCCTTGATAACTTGTGTCATATCCATTGTAGCCTTCAGTAACTATTTCAAATTCCGCACTTGGAAATTTTTCTTTATATTCATCCAAAGAATAACTTCTCCCTGAAAACGACCTTTCTCCGTCATATCCATATGGATTATCAAACACCATAATGTTGCATTCTCCAACATCGGTCTTTGTAAATTCAATTACACCAGAATAACTTCTTTCTTCATCCTGCTTATACTGAAAGATTCTATCCATTGTTAACTGCAAACTATTCTGGTTAACTTCAAGCTTTTGAATTCTACTATCATGTAAACTTAGATGAATATTATTTGATCTATCCCTTATGTAATTTTGCTTTTCAGAACATGAATCAAGTTCAAAAGATAAAATATTATGGTCCGAAGCAAATGTCTCTATAAACTTGAAAGCAATCCTTTTTGAATCTATTGATTTTCTTATGAATATCTGATCTATTGTTGTCTGTCCAGGCTTGTAAGTAATTACTTCATCAGACACTAAGCCTCTGTATTCATCACTATTTGATAATACACTAAGCCAATCCTGATCATTGAAATCACCCAAAATAATATCAGCCTCTTTTAGCTGAAATTCCTTACTAATTTGTTTTTTGATATCAACATCTGTATTATGCAAGCCAAGTAGCAGTATATTTTTATCAGAATGTTTCATTTTTATATATTTGTTTGGGAATATTGCCTCAGCCGGCAAATCCACTTTGTTCCATCCACTGTCTTTAAATGTAATTGCAACTACATTGCTCCTGCACATCTTATAATCACTATTAGCGAATATCTCATATCTAGACTGTTCAAATAGCTGCCCCACATTGATATACTGGTTATCAATAAACTCTTGTACAACCACAATATCATCTCTTCCAGTCAAAAGGCTATCCACAATCTCTTTAATCTTTGTCTTAAAATCAAGATTCCGCGGATTATAATACCCACCTTCCTGCAGTGATCCATATGCTCCGCAAAACTTATTGATATTAAAGCTTGAAATTCTCATTTATAAATTCTCCTAAGCATTATATTCTTGCCAATAACTCTTTTAAACATCCAATTCCTTCAGCTCCCCAAATGGTCAAAGCCTGAGGAACCACAGCAACAATAATACCTACTATAACGCCCTGCCATCCAAGAGATGCAGATCCATTAATAAACGAACAGATACCACCAATCACAAAGAAAACTCCCAGCACCCAGCATACAAGATTTGTTAGGCCGCCAATAAAACCAATTGCAAGCATCAGCAATGTAAGAACTGCCTGTACCGGCAATAATGCGATTCTAAGGATAAATCTAAAAGCTGTTCCAATACCATACAATACTGTCATTATAGGGTCCCTCCATCTGAACCTTATAAGCAATCAAACGAAGTACATATTCTAGCATTGCCCTACGGCCAAGTTCCCATTCCTGCATAGTTCTATATGGAATACCAAGCCAGGCAGAAAAATCCTTTCTATTCATTCCAGACTGCGCTCTAATCATCTTAAACGCATATGCCATCTTCCAGCTGTACAGCATCAGCGTCTGTTTTATCTATTTTTTCCACTTCAATATCTATACCTTCAATGCTATATATTTTCTTATCCATGGCACTACCACCTATATTAATGTAGTCAATGCGTATATTTTTATCTTTATTATATGTAGTCATTGACTACATGTCAATATATAAAAATACCCGCAAAGCAGGTACAATCTGCAATGCGGGCATCATGAGTCTTATTCAGTTTTTAAAGCAATCCTTCAACCTTACGCTTTATTACCCAATAAACATCTTCAATATCACGATCAGATAATTTCTCAAGTAATTTAAAGAAAGAACTGTACTTAGCTGCAAGTCTCTGCTCTTCACCGGCTTCTGTAAATTCCAGGAACAGTAATTCTCTTACATCAACTTCATAAATACGAGAGAACTGTGCAAGTTCATCAGCAGATAAATTTCTCTGTGCCGCTTCAATCTGACTGATAGCTCTCTTATTCAACTTCATAAGATTAGCTGCTTCATCCTGTGACAATCCTGCTTTCACACGTGCTTCTTTAAGCTTCTTAGCTGTAAATTCCGACATTTTTAAACCTCCTTCAAAGTTTCGATTTTCGAAACAAAATCAAAAATGTGCCATTTTTCGTGTTACGATTTTCGAAACAAATGCTTCGAATTTTTGTCGAATGCAGTCAACAATTTCTTGTGTCTAGCTCTCATTACAGCCTGGTTGAAATTATTTTTGTGTAAAAAAATATAAGGTGTCTTTGCAGACACCCTATACTAGGAATAGCTTTATTTCAAGCTTTTCGGGAAATCTGAACCAGTTTTTCTTATGATAAATCTTTGTAGATTGTCTCATGAAATCTTTCGAGATTTCAAATGTTCCCAAAAAACAACTTGTCTCGCTTACTGATGTGACTCGGCGATAGCAGCCTGTGCTGCTGCAAGTCTAGCAATAGGAACTCTAAACGGTGAACAGCTTACATAGTTTAAACCAACTTTATGGCAGAATTCAATAGACTTTGGATTTCCACCATGTTCCCCACATATTCCCAGCTTTATATTAGGTCTTGTCTTCTTGCCTAAATCTACTGCAATTTCAACTAGCTTACCAACACCTGATTGATCAATTGACTGGAACGGATCTTCTGCTAAGATTTTTTTATCTACATATTCCTTAATCAAATCTCCTGTATCATCTCTTGAGAATCCAAAGGTTAGCTGAGTGAGGTCATTTGTACCAAATGAAAAGAACTCTGCTTCTTTTGCAATTTCGTCTGCTGTTATAGCAGCCCTTGGCATTTCAATCATAGTCCCAACAAGATATTTCATTTCAATACCTGCTTCTTCAATGAGTTTATCTGCAGTCTTAACGATTGTAGATTTAACAAATGCAGTTTCACTTTCTGTAACAACAAGTGGAATCATTATCTCCGGAACAATAGATAGATTCTTTTCTTTTGAAACCTCAATAGCAGCTCTAATGATTGCTTCTGTCTGCATCTCTGCAATTTCCGGATATGACACAGCGAGTCTGCAACCACGATGTCCCAGCATTGGGTTAAACTCATGAAGTTCTATGGACTTCTGAGCAAGCTTTTTGTAAGGGATACCTGTTTTTTCGGCAAGCTCCATTGTCTCTTCTTCTGTATGAGGAAGGAATTCGTGTAAAGGTGGATCTAGGAGTCTAATTGTAACAGGTCTTTCTTCCATAACTTCGTAAATCCCCTTGAAGTCACTTTTCTGATATGGTAAAAGCTTAGCTAAAGCTACTCTTCTTTCTTCCTCCGTATCAGCTAGAATCATCTGACGAATTGCAGGAATTCTATCATCTTCAAAGAACATGTGCTCTGTTCTGCAAAGACCAATTCCTTCAGCACCGAATTCAATAGCTTGCTTAGCATCTCTTGGATTATCAGCATTTGCACGAACTTTCATTTTTCTAATGCTATCTGCCCACTTCATGATTGTCATAAAATCACCCTTTAGCTCCGGAGTGACTGTTGCAACTTCACCTTCATAGACCACGCCTGTTGAACCGTTAATTGAAATAAACTCACCTTGAGTGTATGTTTTTCCTCCTACAGTTAGAGAACGTCCTTTCTCATTCACAGAGAGTTCTGAACACCCTGCAACACAGCACTTGCCCATTCCACGTGCTACTACAGCAGCATGCGATGTCATACCACCGCGTGCAGTTAAGATACCTTCAGCTACAACCATTCCCGCTAAATCTTCAGGAGACGTTTCCTGTCTTACAAGAACAACTTTTTCTCCTCTTTCAGCAGCCTCTACGGCATCTGAAGCAGTAAAATAAATCTTACCGCATGCAGCACCTGGAGATGCCGGTAGTCCTTTTGCCAAAATTTTAGCATACTTTTCAGCATCAGCATCAAAAGTTGGATGTAAAAGTTGATCTATCTGAGCAGGCTCAATTCTGGAAACAGCTGTCTTTTCATCAATAAGACCTTCTTCAACCATATCTACAGCAATCTTAAGCGCAGCCGCAGCAGTTCTCTTGCCGTTTCTAGTTTGTAACATGAACAACTTGTTATTTTCAACAGTAAATTCCATATCCTGCATGTCTTTATAGTGTTTTTCAAGAATCTGAGCAATTCTCTCAAAATCTTTGTAAACTTCAGGGAAAGTTTCTGCCATTTCTGAGATTGGTTTAGGTGTTCTGATACCGGCTACAACGTCCTCTCCCTGTGCGTTTACTAGGAACTCTCCAAAAATTTCCTTGCTACCGTCAACTGCTGAACGTGTAAACGCGACGCCGGTTCCGGATGTATCCCCCATGTTACCAAATACCATGGACTGTACATTTACAGCTGTGCCTAAATCATCACTTATTTCATTTAACTTTCTATACAAAATAGCTCTCTCTGTATTCCATGATCTGAATACAGCCTTAACTGCTTCAAGAAGCTGCTCTTCAGGCTTCTGTGGGAAGTCTTTTCCCAATTCCGCCTTGTATATAGCTTTGAATCCTTCTATAATTTCTTTTAAATCTCCCGCATTTAAATCAACGTCGAATTCTGCCCCTACTTCTGACTTCTTGTTTTCGAAGATTTCATCAAATTTTGCTTTGGATATTTCCATCACAACATCTGAGAACATCTGAATGAACCTTCTATAGCTATCGTAAGCAAATCTTGGATTATCTGTAAGTTTTGCTAATCCTTCTACAGTTTCATCATTAAGTCCCAAATTTAGAATGGTATCCATCATACCCGGCATTGAAATTACTGCACCTGATCTAACGGAAACTAGCAATGGGTTTGAGGCATCGCCTAATTTCTTACCGGTAACTTCTTCTAATTCTGCTAATTTTTCTTTAATTTCTTCAACGATCTCAGAAGATATTTCCTTATTCTCAGCGTAATATCTATTACACGCCTCTGTGGATACGGTAAATCCAAAAGGTACAGGAAGTCCAATCTTAGTCATTTCAGCTAAGTTAGCACCCTTTCCTCCTAGAATATCCCTCATCTCCTTTGAACCTTCGTTAAATGAATAAACAAATTTTGTCATCTCTCATTTCTCCTTTAAAATTTAAGTTTTTCATTTATATACTGTTTCACCTGGTCCTTAGGTATTCTCACCTGTTCCATGGTGTCACGGTCTCTTATTGTGACACTACCATCTTCGGCAGAATCAAAGTCAACGCATATACAGAATGGGGTTCCTATTTCATCCTCTCTTCTGTAACGCTTTCCGATAGAACCTGCTTCATCATAATCTATCATGAAGTCTTTTGCAAGCTCTTGATATAATTCCATAGCCTCAGAACTTTGTTTCTTTGATAGTGGCAAAACAGCTGCCTTATATGGTGCCAATGCCGGATGTAGCTTTAACAAAGTTCTGGTATCTTGTTTCCCATTGCTATCTTCCATGACTTCCTCGCAGTATGCATCTGCTAAAAACGCAAGAGCAACTCTATCTGCTCCCAGAGAAGGCTCAATACAAAAAGGTATGTATCTTCTCTGAGGATCATCTTTTGGAAGAGAAGTATCAGCATCAGGGTCAACATAAACCATTGATTCTCCGGAAACTCCTTGATGAGCTTTCAGGTCAAAGTCTGTTCTATTTGCTATTCCCCAAAGTTCTCCCCATCCAAATGGGAATTTAAATTCTATATCTGTAGTTCCATTACTATAATGAGAAAGTTCCTCCGGCGAATGGTCTCTCATTCTCGTATTTTCAGGTGTCAATCCTAAATCCATAAGCCATTTCATGCAATAGCGCTTCCAATATTCAAACCATTCCATGTCAGTTCCAGGCTTACAGAAAAATTCTAACTCCATCTGTTCAAATTCTCTGGTTCTAAAAGTAAAATTCCCCGGAGTAATCTCATTTCTAAATGACTTTCCTATTTGGGCTATTCCAAAGGGTAGCTTCTTCCTCGATGCCCTTTGAACATTCTTAAAATTGACAAATATTCCCTGAGCGGTTTCAGGTCTGAGATAAAGTTCTGAGGAGGTTTCTTCAGTAACACCTTGGAAAGTTTTAAACATTAGATTGAACTGTCTAATCGCAGTGAAATCAGTTTTTCCACATTCAGGACATTCAATCTTATGCTCAGCGATGTAATCTTCCATTTCTTTATTAGACCATCCGTCAACCACTTCTTCAGGCAAATTATTTACCTGCATATAGTCCTCTATAAGTTTATCCGCCCTAAATCTTGACTTACATCCTTTACAATCTATAAGTGGATCGGAGAAACCACCAACATGACCTGAAGCGACCCATGTCTGAGGGTTCATTAAAATCGCTGCATCAAGCCCGACATTATATGGGCTTTCCTGAACAAATCTCTTCCACCACGCTTTCTTCACGTTATTTTTAAATTCAACGCCTAGAGGTCCATAATCCCAAGTATTCGCCAAGCCTCCATAAATCTCTGAACCCGGGAAAACATATCCTCTACCTTTTGCTAGTGCAACTAGCTTCTCCATCGTCACATCTTTACTCATAGCAATTATTTATCCAATTCCTTCTCTATAGCATTTAGTTTTTCATTTAAAGCATCTAAAGCTTCCACTTTCTTTGACTCTGCTTCTTTGGAAAGATTATCAGCCGTTTCTTTCGTTTCTTCAACGACTTCTTTCGTTAAGTCTTTTGCATCATCAGCAACCTCCTTGGCCTTACCCTTTGTATCAGAAACCAAGTCCTTAGCCTCCGCTTTAGCTTCCTTTGCTAAATTATCCGCATCATCTTTCAGCTCTTCCCATTCAACTTCCAAATCTGACTTTCTGTCAAGAATTTTATCTTTAATATCAGCTGCAAAGTCCTTTAGTCCATCGTACATATCTGCTACAGCAGGAGTTTTTTCCCTAAGCTCGTCAAAATATTCACTGCCTTTTTCCTTTGCATCATCAATAATTTGTCCAGCTTTTCCACAGTAGGATGCACCTTTATCATATAAATCATCAGCCTTTTCGGATATATCAATCGTTGATCCATCGTCTTTTACAACTTCTATTTTGTACTTAAACCCAAAGGCGGCTACAAGTCCGGCAACCATACCCCATGGTGCCACAACTGTACCGATTATGCCGGCATTAACAGGAAGGTTAAGAACAACATCATCGCCTTTTTTTACAAGAATTTTGGTAGCATTTCCTTTTGCAACAATATTCTTTAATTTTTCAATCAAGTCTTCTTTCTTAGCCTCTTTTTTACTTTGACTCTGCTTATTAACCGAATCTTCAATAGAGATAATAGCATCCACAACATTACCCCCACTCTTTTCCAGGGCGTCCTTTGCTTCGCGGTAGGAAACACCCGTTCTGTCTTTAACTAGCTCAATTTTTTCCAAAGTGATCTCCATAATCTTTCTCCTTAAAATATTACTCCGCAAATAATCCAACAGATATATTGTCGCTTAAAAGCTGAGTAACCTCTAAATGATATGCTAAATAGTCTCTTATAATTTGCTGCAATTTCCCAGCATCTTTCTGCTTTAAGGCTATCTTTTGAAAATCTCGAAAACGTGTTTTTTCAAAATATTTTATATTCTCTATAATACCAAATTCTGTGTCATAAATCAATGAATTGGGCTTATTTTCTCCACATCCGGTGCATATTGCTCCACCTTGGCTTACAGAAAAAAAATTCAAATGATCATGAGTTCCGCATTCCACACATTGATCTAATATTGGGAAATATCCCAATTTCTTTAGAAGCTTTATTTCATAAGCCAGCACCAAAGTTTCCGGGGATTTTTTTCGCGATTCCATCATTTCAAGGAACTGCTTAAGTAAGGTAAAAACATCTGGTGCGGGATCCTGTTCCACTAACAACCTGTTAGTGATTTCCAACACTAATGAAGCCGCTGCATATTTCTCTATGTCTTCACCTATGCCAAAATAGCTTCTTACCACATCTGCAGAGTCTAGATTGTAATATCCTCTATTGCCAAATATTTTGTAGTCACCTAAGGTAAATGGGCTGATTGCAAGCTTTGAGCGTTGCTTGCCACCATATCCTGTCCTAGCTCCAACAGAAATCTTTCCATATTTCTTAGTAAACAAACTAAGCATTACGACCCCTCCGGGTGCATTGGTTTGCCTGAGAACAATTCCTTCTGTATTTAAAAGCATCAATCTTTATAACCGAAGTTGGAAAGCATGAAATCGCTATCTCTCCAGTTCTCCTTTACCTTAACCCATAGCTGCAGAAATACCTTGGTACCAATCAGAGCTTCAATGTCTTCCCTTGAACTTTTTCCTATTCCTTTAAGTTTTCTACCTTCTTTGCCTATTATTATACCCTTATGGCTCTTTTTCTCACAGTATATAAC
Organism: Eubacteriales bacterium KG125; assembly: GCA_050908895.1. GTDB lineage: Bacteria > Bacillota > Clostridia > Peptostreptococcales > Anaerovoracaceae > S5-A14a. The sequence goes on from CP171222.1 coordinate 1,532,640, forward strand.
AGCACTTATTTTTGTTAAGTCCCTAAGTTCTTTATAGCTCTCAATTTCAACCGCGACCCCGTGAGGTACTTCATCATCGAGAAATTCCAAAGCCTTTTCCCTTATGATTTCACTTACGATAAACTTCTCCGGATGGTCTGTTATCATATCCTCCGGGAAATACATTGGTCCTGTCTTAGCTAATTTTTCTACAGAAATTAAAAGGTCGCTTACGCCAGCACCTTCCTTTGCAGAAATTCCAATGACTTGATCGAATATCCCCATACTTTCATAAGCCTCGTAGGTTTCTTTCAGTTCCGAAGGACTCATTAAATCAATTTTATTTATTACTAGGATCTTAGGGGTTTCGAGATTTCTAATCATCTCAACAATATTCATGTCACCCGGACCTTTATCGATTTTGCTATCTACTAAAAACAACAAAACATCTACTTCCGAGCAGGTTCTTATTGCTGCATCAGTCATAGACTTGCCTAGCTTATTTTTCCCTTTATGGATGCCTGGCGTGTCCAAGAATATAAGTTGAATCGTCTCATTCTCACGACAACCGGTATATATTCCCCTAATGGTATTTCTTGTCGTTTGAGGTTTATTAGCCGTTATAGCTATTTTTTCGCCTAAAAATCCATTTAGAAGAGTTGATTTCCCAACATTTGGTCTTCCCACTATACCAACAAATGCAGATTTATTCATTGTCAAAATTCTCCATTCTGAATCCATCTATTAGAAGGTCTTTAAGAGATTTTTCTTCCAGGTGGTCTTCGTCAACTCCGGTTATAACTTTTATATCAGGTGAAAATTCATATAGAAATTGCCTGCATATACCACAGGGCCAAGCTTGTCCACCATTTCCGCTTATCGCAATTTTTACAAATTCTTTGGAACCCTCTGAGACTGCCTTTGTGCATGCAGTTCTCTCTGCACAAATTGTAGCACCAAAAGATGAATTTTCAACATTTACTCCGGTAAATACTTTCCCATCTTTATCAAGGAGCGCCGCTCCCACATGAAATCCGGAAAAAGGAGCATATGAATTTTTCTCAACTTCCACAGCTATTTTAAAAAGTTCTTTATTTTTCATATTTAATTCCCCCCAATACTCTGGCAATTATTTCTTTTTCCTTTATTCTCATATGTTTTCTTTCTTCCTCATTGATATGGTCATAGCCTAGTAGATGAAGAAGGCTGTGAACAAATAAATATGTAAATTCTCTATCCTCTGAATGACCAAATTCTGCAGCCTGCCTTCTACATACGGGAGAACAAATCACCACATCACCAAGGAAAATAGGTCCATATTCAGGAACTTCTTCATCTGTATCGAATTGAGGAAAACTCAGTACATCTGTTGATTTATCTATTCCTCTATATTCCCTATTCAGTCTCCTTATATCATCTTCATCTACAAAACTCAGACTAATTTCTACCCTGTCTTCCGGGATGCCTTCTTGTTGGCATGCAAAAATACATATTTCATCCATAAGTTCTTCTGCCTTAGGATTCCATAAATCATCTTTTGTAAAGTCTCCAGAAATTATCATATCTCCTCCTGGTTCGTCGGTAGATTGTATTCACATTTATTGTTATTATTTCTTGAATAGTAATATTCATCATAGGCTGTGATTATACGCTTTACCATTTCATGTCTTACAACATCCACCTCTTTTAGAAAACAGAAATCGATTCCTTTTACATCTTTAAGAACCTTCGTTGCTACTTTAAGCCCAGATTGCTTATCTCTTGGCAGATCTACCTGGGTAATATCTCCCGTTATGATCATTTTAGAACCGAAACCCATTCTGGTTAAGAACATTTTCATCTGCTCCTGAGTGGTGTTTTGTGCCTCATCTAAAATAATAAATGAGTTATCCAACGTTCTACCTCTCATATATGCAAGAGGAACTATTTCTATAGTCTCTTTTTCTTTGAGACGCAAAACAGTCTCTCGTCCAAGTACATCATAAAGAGCATCATACAGAGGTCGCAAATATGGGTCAACCTTGTCTTGCAGGTCACCCGGTAAGAATCCCAATCTTTCACCGGCTTCTACCGCCGGTCTTGTCAAAATTATTTTTTCTATCTGCTTATTCTTATATGCAGTTACAGCCATAGCAACAGCTAAGTATGTTTTCCCCGTGCCGGCAGGACCAACGCCAAAAACCACATCTCTTTTTCTAATGCTATTAACATAGTGCTTTTGGCCGATGGTCTTTGGCTTAATTGGTTTCCCTTTCGTTGTAAAGCATACGATATCTTTGCTTACTTGATTTTCCTTATATGAAATGCCTTTTTCTTTTAACTGAATTATGTAATTTAATTTTTGATGATCTATATGTTCACCTGAACCAATCATCTCCATGAGTTCTCTCAGGATACCCTCTGCAAGTTCAACATTTTCACCACGAATCAATAGATTGTCATCTCTTTGAAATATTTCAACAGATAACGCTTCTTGTATAATATTGAGATTGCTGTCTAAATTTCCGAACAGTTCACCTCTATCAATATTTTCTCCAATGGATAGTTCTTTTAAATCTCCGATCAAAATTATTCCTCTTCCTTTAAAATTGCTACCAATTCACCCGCTTTAACCTGTTGTCCTTCTTTGACAAAGACCTCTTCAACAATACCATGGGCTGTAGCAATTATTTTACTCTCCATCTTCATGGCTTCAACTACTGCAATGGGATCACTTTCTGCAATTTTGTCTCCTGCAGATACAAGAATCTTGATTACCTTTCCCGGTATATTAGCACCTATTTCCATTGGATTATCTTCATCCGCCATTACTGTAACCGCATTATTGACAGATTCTTCCACATCGTTATCTTTTATTTTTACGGTACGTCTGTTTCCATTTACCTCAAAGACAACATCTCTGAATCCTCCAGCTTCCGGTTCGCGAATTTCTACCAGCTTGATAACCAATTCTTTTCCTTCACTGATTTTAACTTCACATGTTTCTCCTACAGACATTCCATGGAAAAATACATCTGATCCCATTAACTTAAGGCTGCCCTGTTTCTTGATGGTATTAATATAGTCCTCAAATACCTTTGGATACATAGCATAGCTTATAACCTCGATAGGTGTTCCCTCAATGCCTAATTCATTAACCAATTTGCATCTAATAGCTTCAAGATCCTCCGGCTCAAGTAATTCACCCGGTCTGCATGTAATAGGCTTTTTCCCTTTTAAGACCATCTTTTGAAGTTCTTCCGGGAAGCCTCCTTCCGGCTGACCCATCATGCCTTCAAAGTAAGAGACAATGGAATCAGGATAATCAAAACTTTTACCCTTTTCCAAGATATTATCCGGTGTAAGGTCGTTTTGCACCATAAATATTGCCATGTCTCCTACCATCTTTGAAGAAGGTGTAACTTTAACAATATCACCGAGCATCGAGTTAACTGTCTTGTACATCTCTTTTACTTCTTCAAATTTATGTCCAAGTCCAAAGCTTTCGACCTGTGGTTTTAGATTTGAATACTGACCTCCGGGAATCTCATATTTGTAAATCTCCGCTGTTGAAGTTTTTAAATCTGATTCAAAGTCTGCATAAACAGGTCTTACGTCAGCCCAATAATCAGAAATTTTTTGTATTCCATCCAGAGCTATACCCGTCTCAATAGGAGAATTCTCAAGTGCTGCTACTATTGAGTTTAAAGCCGGCTGAGATGTCAGTCCTGACATTGAATTGAAGGCAGCATCTACGACATCAACTCCGGCTTGAGCTGCCATTAAAACAGTTGCGACACCATTTCCACTTGTATCATGTGTATGCAAATGAATCGGAATGTTAACTTCTTCTTTTAATGCACTTATCAATTTGTATGCAGCCATAGGTTTAAGCAAACCTGACATGTCCTTAATTCCAATCATATGGCTACCTTCCGCTTCTAAAGCTTTAGCCATTTTTAAATAATAGTCAAGATTATATTTAGTCTTTGATTCATCTAGTATATCTCCGGTGTAACAAATGCATGCTTCTGCAATTTTCCCCTGTTTCAAAACTTCGTCCAGGGCGACTTTCATTCCTTCAATCCAGTTCAAAGAATCAAATATCCTAAATAAATCTATCCCTTTTTCTGCAGACAATTTAACGAATTCTCTTATAACATTGTCCGGATAATTCTTATACCCTACCGCATTGGCTCCTCTAATCAACATCTGGAAAAGTACATTTGGTATATTCTCTCTAAGAATAGCTAGCCTTTCCCATGGATCTTCTTTAAGGAATCTATAAGATGTGTCAAAGGTCGCACCTCCCCACATTTCAAGTGAAAAAAGGTCCTTTCCATACATTGCAACCGCTGGAGCTATTTTGGTCATGTCTACAGTTCTAACTCTTGTTGCCATCAGAGATTGCTGAGCATCTCTCATTGTTGTATCAGTAATTAAAAGTTTATTTTGCTTCTTAACCCAATCAATAACGGCAGTTGCACCACCTTCGTCAAAGAGCTGTTTTGTTCCTCTTAGCTGATTAATTTCCTCTTTTTTGAATTTAGGGAAAACCGGTACGTTAAACTTAGGTTTTTCTCCATCAGTTTGGTTTACAACTAAATCTCCAATGTAATTTAAGACCCTAAGTTCCTTATCAGCTTTCTTTGGTATATCAAAGAGTTCAGGTGTTGCTGCAATGAATCCTGTATTGCAATTTCCAGCCTTAAAATCCGGATGGTTTAGCACGTTTAGAAGAAATCCGATATTTGTTTTTACGCCTTTAATCTGTGTTTCTCTCAGTGCTCTTATAGCCTTCCTTGTTGCTCCTTCAAAGTTTAGTGCCCAAGAAGTTATCTTAACTAAAAGGCTGTCATAATACGGAGTTACCTCCGAACCCGTAAATCCGTTTCCCCCGTCCAGTCTTATACCATATCCGGATGCAGATCTGTAAAGCTCAATTGTTCCGGTATCCGGAGCAAATCCATTAGCCGGATCCTCTGTAGTAATCCTACACTGAATAGCACACCCTCTTACATCCACATCGTCTTGAGATTTTATTCCAATCCCCTTATCGCTCAGTGCCCTTCCTTCAGCAATTAAAATCTGGCTCTGAACAATATCTATACCGGTAACCAACTCTGTAACCGTATGCTCAACCTGAATTCTGGGATTCATTTCAATGAAATAATGATTACCATCTTGGTCAAGAAGAAATTCTACCGTTCCTGCACTTCTATAGTTCACAGCCTTTGCAATCTTAATTGCATCACTACAGATTGCATTTCTCTGCTCATCTGACAAACAAAGTGCCGGCGTAAATTCTATTACCTTCTGGTGACGTCTCTGTATAGAACAATCCCTCTCAAAGAGATGAACCAAATTCCCATGTTTATCTCCAAGAATCTGCACTTCAATATGTTTAGGATTTTCCAGATATTTTTCAATAAAGATGTCGTCTATACCAAAAGCTTTCTTTGCTTCGCTTCTGGCACTTCTGTATTCTTGAATTAGTTCACTTTCTTCGCGAACTATTCTCATTCCTCTTCCACCTCCGCCGGCAGCAGCTTTTAGCATTACAGGATAACCACATTCTTTAGCAAATTTTAAAGCTTCCTTATCTGACTTTATGGCAGCTTCAACCCCGGGAATCGTTGGCACACCTACAGAATCCGCAACAATTTTCGACTTAATTTTATCGCCAAGTTTATCCATCATCTCATGAGTAGGACCAATAAATTCAATTCCTGCATTCTCACATGCCTTAGCAAATTCAACATTTTCTGACAGGAATCCATATCCCGGATGAATAGCATCCACACCCTTGCTCTTAGCTAAACTTATTATCTCATCAATACCAAGATAGGCATCTACAGGAGTTTTACCTTTGCCGATCTGATATGACTCGTCAGCTCTAATTCGAAATAAAGCATTTTTATCTTCTTCTGAGAAAATTGCAACTGTTCTAATCCCCAATTCAGCACAGGCTCTAAAAATTCTTATAGCAATTTCGCCACGGTTAGCTACCATGACTCTCTTAAATTTCTTTACTTCATTCATATCTACTTATCCTTTCTAATATTTACATCCAGTTTGCGATGAGGGATTTCAATACCTGCCTCATCAAAGGCTATCTTGATATTTTCTTCAACAAAATACTTCACTTCGAAATATCTTTCTGTCATACACCAAACTTTTAGATCGAGTAAAACTCCATCTTCTCCAAGTTTATTCACTCCGATTATGATATCTTCTTTCGGCAAAACACCAGGGCATGTATTTGCAATGTTAAGTAACAGTTCTTTTGCCTTATTAATATCATCTTTATAGCTGATTGCTGCAATACAGTCCACTCGGCGCTTCCTCTCTCTTGAATAATTTAAAACCACAGAGTTTATTATCAAAGAATTTGGCACGGTAATTTTTTTGTTATCAAAAGAATGCATATGTGTTGTCATAAGATCTATTTCATCAATAATTCCAACTGTACCTTGTCCATTTATTTCAACTATTTCACCACTTAAAATTGGCTTAGAAAAAAGAATTATAAGCCCTGCCGCTACATTGGATAAGCTATCTTTTAGTGCCAATGCTATTGCAGCCCCTATGGCACCAAGTATGGTCACAAGAGGAACCGTCGGTACGTTGAGAACACCAAGGATAATAATTACTAGCAAAGCCCATAACAAAATTCTAATTGTAATTAGAATAAATGTGTGCAAGGCGGAATCTAGCCTAGATTTATTTAAAAGTCTTTTGGATATGGATACGAGTATATTTATACAGATCCATCCTATAACAAAAACGGCCAAGGCCATGATTAACATACCACCATATGTCGTTTCTAAAAATTTTTCTATTTTCCCCATCATCTTAATCTTCTACGTTCAAGCTCCTTTAAAAGCTTCTTTCTAATTCTAATATCATTTGGAGTTACTTCTACCAGTTCGTCATCATCTATGAATTCCAGTGCCTCTTCCAAGGTAAACTTTCTGGTTGGAGAAAGTTTGATTGCATCATCATTACCGGCAGCTCTCATGTTGGTTGCCTTTTTGGCTTTACATGGATTTACTTCCATATCTTCGCTTCTTGAATTCATTCCAACAATCATACCTTCGTACACCTGAGTTCCCGGCTCAATAAACATCTGAACTCTTTCGCTGATATTGGAAATTGCATAAGGTGTTGCTGTACCATTTTCCATAGCGATGGCAACTCCATTAGTTCTACCTTCAATTTCTCCCTTATACTCATCAAACTCAAGGAAACGTTTTTCCATGGTTCCTTCTCCATGAGTGTCGTTTATAAATTCTGACCTATACCCTAGAAGACCTCTTGTTGGCACATGGTATTCTATCCTATTATATCCATTCTCTTCAGACATCTGTACCATGAGACCTTTTCTAAGGTTAAGCTTGGAAATAACTGTTCCTGAATATTCCGCAGGTAAGGTTACAATCACTTCCTCAATAGGCTCTAGCTTCCTACCATTTTCATCTTTCCTAAAGATTACTTCGGGTTTGGAAACCGCCAGTTCATAACCCTCTCTTCTCATGTTCTCAATAAGAATTGACAAATGGAGTTCTCCTCTTCCTGAGACCTTAAAACTGTCGGTTGAGTCAGTGTCTTCAACGGACAATCCTACGTTTACCTCTAATTCTTTATTAAGTCTTTCTCTTAGGTGCCTTGAAGTAACAAACTTACCTACCTTCCCGGCAAAAGGACTCTTATTGACGATGAAATTCATCGACATTGTTGGCTCTTCAATATGAATGCTTTCCATTGGTTCCACTTTATTTGAATCGCAAATAGTTTCACCTATTGAAATATCGGATATACCGGATATAACTACAATATCACCACATTGAGCCTCTTCAACAGGATATCGCTTTAACCCTCTATATACGAACACTTGTCCGATTTTATTTGATATTTGGTTTCCATCAGCTTTGCATACAATAACCTGCTGACCTGCTTTGACAACACCTCTCGTTACTCTACCGATTCCCAGTCTTCCGATATAATCATCATAGCCTAAAGATGATATCTGCATCTGTAAAGGCTCTTTTGTATAATCAGGATATGGATCACAAAGCTCTATTATTGTTTCAAACAAAGGATCTATGTTTAACCCCCCAAGGCCTTCCGGCGTATGTTTTAATTTATGAGCATCATCACCTAAATTGATATTATTAATATCTTCAGGATTTCTAACTACTATGCCCTGCCTTGCTATTCCGTATAAAATAGGAAAATCTAATTGTTTATCATTAGCGTCTAGATTCATAAATAATTCATACACTTCATCAACGACCTGATCAATTCTGGCATCCTTTTTATCTAACTTATTAATGAGCAAAATAGGATTAAGACCCTGTTCTAAACTCTTTTTAAGAACAAATCTGGTTTGGGGCATAGGGCCTTCGCTGGAGTCAACGAGCAAAATAACCGTATCCACAGTTTTCATAATACGCTCTACTTCCGATGAAAAATCCGCATGACCTGGTGTGTCCACAATATTAATTTTGTAATCTCCGTGAAGAACCGAGCAATTTTTCGAATAGATAGTGATCCCCCGTTCTCTTTCTATATCATCACTGTCCATTACCTGATCCTCTACTTCTTCGTTATCTCTAAAAATTCCGCTCTGTTTTAAAAAAGCATCTACAAGTGTTGACTTTCCAGCATCTACGTGAGCTATAACTGCAATATTAATTATTTTTTTTCTTAAATTCTGACTCATATTTCTCCATCTTTTTCTATAGTTATATTGCTATTTATAATTTAGAAATCTTTATTAATCTAGATGCATTCTAAATTAAAAGACCCCAAAATATTTTACCACATTAGAGTTAATTTGTGAACTATGCATAAAAAATAGATTCACCGGCTCCAAATAAAAATTACCGGCATCATCCCTGAAAACAGAGATGCACCAGTATTCTTGCATTTACTCTTTTATTTATAATCTTTAGTTATCTAAAATCAAAATTTCACTCTACTCTGTTTAAGATTGCCATTTTGTGCAGCAACATTAACAAAAGACTCCGCTTCCGGTCTCATTTCTTCTGCCACAGCTTCTAGAACCTCATTAAATATTTCTACTTTTTCCTTAGGAAACCTGTTTTCTATACGGTTTACAACAACCTCAATGTAATCATAAATAACCCCGTAACGGTTTGCATATTTCTCTGTTGCAATGAGATAGTATTCTCTCTTATCCTGATTATTTCTGACTTTTTCGACATAGCCCTTCTTAATCAATTGATTAATCCTATAAGTTGCATTGGGGGATGAAAGTTGTGCTCCTTCCGCAAACTCATTGATAGTAGGTTCTTTGAGTGCGCCTATTATTTCCATGCACAATACTTCGAAAGATGTTAAATCATCATCCTTTTCATTGCTAATTCCTCTGAATGCTCTGCTATAAAGTAGCAATTTGAACTTATCATAAACCCTCGAAAAATTTTCTTTCAATAACATTTTTTGCTCCTGCATAGTAAATTTACACAATAGCAAAAGAAATTTCACTTTCGCAAACAATTTTGCCGTCTACTTTAGCCACCGCCTTACCAAAGCCAACAGAACCTCTCTGTCTTATTATTTGACATTCAAGTTCTACAGTATCTCCCGGTACGACAACCTGTCTAAATCGACAATTTTTGACTCCCCCAAAAATTGCAAGTTTTCCCTTGTTTTCACTTAGTGAAAGAATTGCACAGGCTCCCGTCTGAGCCAATGCTTCCATAATCAGCACACCCGGCATCACGCTTCTCTGTGGGAAATGACCTAAAAAGTGCATTTCGTTGTTAGAAACGCATTTAACACCTTTAGCGTATTTACCCGGCTCCATTTCACTAATTTTATCCACCAATAAGAATGGATACCTATGAGGCAAAATAGCTTTAATTTCTTCTGCGTTTAATTGCATTTTCTTTTCCTTTCATTATATACCCAAATAAATCAAATATACCAGTGTTTAATCGAAAATAATATTTTTAAATAAACTTTTTAAATATCAATGATGCATTATGTCCACCAAAGCCTAAAGAATTAGACATCCCATAGTGACTATCATTTATTTCCTTTCCAAAATTAGGACAAATGTCCAAATCACATTCCTCATCATAAACCTTATAGCCTATGGTCGGAGGAGCGAAAGATTCCTCAATTGCTTTAACAGTTAATATGCTTTCTATAGCTCCACTCGCTCCTAACAAATGTCCTGTCATAGATTTTGTTGAAGAAATTGCTAATCTATTTGCATGATCACCAAAGGCTAATTTTATTGCCTTTGTTTCGCCACTATCATTAAGAGGAGTACCTGTTCCATGAGCATTTATATATCCTATCTCTTCATGGGATATTTTAGCATCTGCTAGAGCCAGTGTCATACAAGCTGCAGCACCGGATCCATCTTCTAATGGTGCAGTCATATGATTTGCATCACAACTTGCACCGTAGCCCGTAACTTCTCCTAGGATATTAGCACCCCTTTTAAGAGCATGCTCATATTCTTCAAGAATTAAAATGCCAGCTCCTTCACCCATTACAAACCCGGAACGTTCCTTATCAAATGGTATAGATGCACGAGCAGGATTTTCAGAGCAAGACAAGGCTCTCATGGAAGTAAATCCTCCTATACCCAAAGGTGAAACGCAACTCTCTGCACCACCACAAGCCATAACATCAGCATAGCCATCTCTTATATAATGGAAGGCCGAACCTATTGAGTCAGTAGATGATGCACATGCTGTTACAATACACGTACAACTTCCCTTAAATCCTAATCTTATTGCAATTAGACCTGCTGCCATATTTGTTATGCTTGATGGAACAAATAGTGGGGAAACCCTATCGAATCCGCTTTTTTCCCCTTTTGCATGTTCCCTTTCTATCACAGGCAAGCCTCCAATTCCGCTGGCAACTGTAACGCCACATCTAATTGGATCTACCTTATCCATAGACAAGCCGCTCTGTTCAAAGGCTTCAACTGCAGCAAAAAGTCCAAATTGTGTAAATCTGGCTGTTCTTCTGGCTTCCATCTTATCCATTATTATGGTTGGATCAAAACCATCAACTTCTCCTGCAACACTTACCTTAAAGTTAGATGTATCAAATGATTTTATTTTATCAATACCTAAGACACCCCTTTTAGCAGCATCCCACATATTATTCACGCCTATTCCAATAGGAGAAACCCCTCCCATTCCAGTGATAACTACTCTTCTCATAGAATAATTCTCCTCATTCATCTCTAAGCAAATGACCTCTATATAGCAAGGCCGCCATCCGCTCTTATAACTTCTCCCGTAACATACCCTGCTTCTTCAGATGCCAGAAAACCAACCACAGCAGCAATATCTTCCGGCACACCGATTCTTTTCATAGGAATACTTGACTTTATTCCATCAGAATTTGCTTCTTGTATAGCTGCAGTCATATCTGTATCGACAAATCCGGGAGCAACGGCATTTACTGTAACTCCCTTGGATGCCATTTCTCTAGCAAAAGTTTTTGTCATACCAATCAAACCGGCTTTAGCTGCAGCATAATTAATTTGACCCGGGTTACCTACTAATCCGGTAACAGAAGCAATGTTGATTACTCTGCCATATCTTTGTTTCATCATTGGTCTGGCAACCTGGCGCATCATATAAAACGGTCCATACAAGTTAGTTTTAACAACTTTATCAAAGTCCTCACTACTCATTCTCATTGCAAGACAGTCTCTTGTAATTCCTGCATTGTTTACCAATACATCAATTGTCCCAAAGATTTCTAATGCTTTTCGGCATAAACTTTCACAATCTGATTCCTTTGACATATCACCTTTAACAAGCTCAACATCTATTCCAAAACTTTTACAAATATCTCTAGTCTCTTCTGCTGCTTTTTGATTGCTGGCATAATTTATTACAAGGTTCATTCCACGTTTTGCTAATTCAATAGAAATACCTCGTCCTATACCTCTGCTTCCCCCTGTTATAATTGCTGTTTTTTTGCTCATAGACTTTATCATAATGCCATATAAAATTATAATTTTATATGGCATTATATTCTCCTTTCAATTAATTATCTTATTTTTTGTTTTTTAATTTTTCTTTAAGAGTCTCTAAGTCTTTTATTTCTGAAATACTCATTACATCTATCTTCCTATCAATTTTCCTTACAAAGCCTGAAAGATTCTTTCCCGGCCCAACTTCTATAAAAAAATCCACGCCATAATCTATCATTTTGCGTATTATAGATTCCATTTTCACAGTTGTAGAAACCTGTTTCTCGAGAAGATCCTCTAAACAATAATCTTCCGGTGGTAAATCGCCTATTGAATTAAATAAAACCTGAAACTTCGGTAGATTTTTTCTGTAATCCAAAACCTTTTTTCTAATTATCTCTCCAGCAGACTTCATATATGAGGTATGGAACGGACCGGATACATTAAGTAATATACCTCGTGAAGCACCTGCGGATAAGGCTAAAGATTTTGCCTTTTCAACAGCTTCTTTGTTACCGGAAATTACAATTTGTCCCGGACAATTTAAATTTGCTATCTCTGCAAACTCTTTTGTCGTAGATGCCTCAGCACAACATTCTCGAACTTTTTCTTCTTCAAGCCCAAGTACTGCGCACATAGCAGGCTCAATATTTTCTGACGCTTTCTCCATAGCATCAGCTCTAATTTGAATCAATTCAAGAGCATCTTCCGGAGACAAAATACCTGCCCCGGCTAAAGCTGTATATTCTCCCAGGCTTAAACCGGCTGCAAAATCCGGATTTATTCCTTCTTTTTCTAAAATCTTATACACACCTATTCCAAAGGCTAGCATAATTGGCTGGGTATTATAGGTTCTCGACAGCTCATCCAAAGGTCCTCTAAAAGCCATATTTTTTTGATCTTCAGGCAATAAATCAATTATTTTCTTGAATTCCTCAGAGTAGGAATAAAAATCTCTTCCCATTCCTATATATTGGCTCCCTTGTCCTGCAAATAAAATTCCTATCTTCATATTTTAACCTTTCTTAATTTCATCTGGTTATTTTAATATAAGTTTAGTCAAAAGCCTTTTTTAGCTCTTTCATTAAATCCTTTACATCCACCAATTCATTTATTCTATCAACATTAGCCCCTGAAAAAAAAAGTCCATTTTCTTCATCGCCATGATAGGCTGCAATAAGAGCTTGACTGATACAATAAGGTGTGGTTCCCGGATTGCATGAAGTTATGCAATTGATGCATTTGACAGGAGGTTTTCTTCCTAAAGTTTCTACATCTTCTAGCAATTTAGATTTTACTGCTCTTCCAGGCATACCTACCGGACTCTTTATTATTTTTAAATCAGACTTTTTTGCTCTTAGGATATATTCTTTAAATCCCTTACTGGCATCGCATTGGAAAGTTCCTATAAACCTAGTCCCAATTTGTACTCCCGCTGCTCCCCAGCTCATTGCTTTTCTTATATCATCTTCATCGAAAATGCTTCCACCGACAAAGATAGGTATATTCTCTGCTTCTGAGATTACCTCTCTAACAATCTTTTCTAAGGAATAATCTTCATCATTTAACGCATCTTTTTTAAATCCTAGGTGACCTCCCGCATCTCGGCCCTCAACTACGATAAAATCCGGATTTATATTGTAATTTTTCATCCATGATTTTACTATGAGCTTAGCAGCTTTTCCGCTGGATACAATCGGTGCTAGAAGTACATTTTTACCATCGGCTTCTTCAGCAAATTTAGGTAAGGATAAAGGTAATCCGGCCCCTGAAATTACACCATCTATCCCCTCTTCTATAGCAACTTTTACACATTCACCAAAGTCTTTTGTAACGGTCATTGCATTAATTGCAATAAGACCTTTCCCTTGGGAAATTTCTTTTGCCAGTCTAATCTCTTTACGCAATGCAATTTTATCCGCTTCTATATGATTCTCATAGAAAATTTTTTCTCTAAAACCTATTAGAGCTGTTGAAATTACACCCATTCCACCTTCTCTGGCTACAGTTCCCGCAAGTCTACCCATGGATATGCCTACACCCATTCCACCTTGTATAATTGGAGCATCAAATTTTTTGAACTTTTCAGATTTCATCTAAATCCTCCCTTTTACTCGGGAATATTCTTCCATTAAATTTGTAAGTATTTCATCTAATGTAGATATTTTCTTTGGAAATGCAGCACTTTGTCCTGCCATCATTGATCCGTGCTTATCATCACCGTCGTGGACAGCCTTTCTGAGGGCTCCCAATGTATATTGCTCTAACTCCATCAGTTCTGCACCCTCAAGCTCTCTTTTTAAATACTCCTTAGCCATTTGGTTTTTGATCACTCGTACAGGTGCTCCCGATCTTCGTCCCGTAACAATAGTACTTCTATCTCGTGCTCCTATGACGGCAGATTTGTAATTAGGATGAATTGGACACTCTTTACTTGATAAGAACAATGTTCCAATTTGAGCACCCGCTGCTCCCATTGCTTCTATGGCAACCATCTGTGATCCGAGCCCTATTCCACCAGCAGCTATTACAGGGATGCTTACAGTGTCCACAACCTGAGGTAACAAAACCATAGTAGTCAATTCTCCGATATGTCCGCCACTTTCACAACCTTCAGCAATTATTCCATCAACTCCAGATTCCTCCAGCCGTTTTGCCAGTGCTACTGAAGAAACGACAGGAAAAATCTTAATATTATTTTCTTTCCAAAAAGATACATATTTACCCGGATTACCGGCTCCTGTCGTTACAAGTGGGACCTTCATATCACCTAAAAGTTTTGCCATATTATCAGCATCGGGATTCATCAACATCAAATTTACCCCAAAGGGCTTGTCCGTTATTTCTCTTGCTATCTTTATTTCTTTTCGTAAAGCTTCTGTATTCATAGCTCCCGATCCAATTATTCCCATTGCTCCTGCGTTTGATACAGCAGCTGCAAAAGCACCAGTTGCAACTTGTGCCATTCCACCTTGAAAAATTGGATATTTGATGTCAAACATTTCATTTATATTAAGCATTATGTTCTCCTAGTTTTCTATATTTGGCATATCATAGCACCGTAAGTTAGGCCAGCACCAAAACCCACACAAGCCACTTTCATACCTTTTTTTAAAAGGCTTTTTTCTTGCATATCTGCCAAAGCTATGGGTATACTTGCTGCTGAGGTGTTGCCAAACTCCTCTATATTTACATAACATTTATCTAAGCTAATTCCTAATTTATTAGCACTGCTTTCAATGATTCTCTTATTTGCTTGATGAAATACAAACCAATCTATATCGTTCACACTCATATGGTTCTTTTCTAGAATGCACTTTGTTATTTCAGGAACTTTACTGGTAGCGAATCGATAGACTTCCTGGCCTTGCATAGAAATTTGGGGCTCAAATCTGGGGCAGGAAAGTGGTTTATCAGTTCCTATAAGACCATGTTCACTTTCAAAAAAACCTGTGTCATTTAAAGTGCATACTACAGCCCCTGCTCCATCGCCAAATAAAATATCCGTATTTCTATTCTTTAATGGCATAACTTGGGATATTTTTTCGCTTCCAACTACAATTATCTTGTTGTATTTAGTTGTTCTAAGAAGTCCTTCTGCAACACTACATCCATAAATAAATCCCGAACACGCGCCATTTAAATCTATAGATAATA
Organism: Eubacteriales bacterium KG125; assembly: GCA_050908895.1. Taxonomy (GTDB): domain Bacteria; phylum Bacillota; class Clostridia; order Peptostreptococcales; family Anaerovoracaceae; genus S5-A14a. Next base: position 1,548,235 of record CP171222.1, read on the forward strand.
TATTTTCTTTTAAACTTAACCTCTCACAAACTTCATTAGAAACCGTTGGTGTAGCTTTATCAGGGGTAAATGTGCATACAATTAAGGCATCTATTTCATTTATATTTTTTAATCTTGCATCATGTAAGGCTTTTTGACATGCCTCAAAAGCCATGTCTGCATTAGTTTTATTTTCAGCAAACCATCGGCTTTTTATTCCGGTTTTTTCATGAATCCAATCATCACTTGTATCCATTATTTCTGCAAGGTAATCATTTGTAACTTTTCTATCACCGCTAGCCTTTCCAAAACCAATAAATTTCATATTTTTAATAGATATATTTCCCTTAAGTTGTTTATCTGATAAGATCATTTAAATTAAATCCTTCCCTACTCTCCTAAGTTTCCTATATCGCTTTTCAACCAAGTCACTACCTTTAATATTGATCAACTCACTTAGGTGCACAGCTATACTTTTTTCCAAATCCCTAAAAATATGTGGCGTTATTTTTTCATCTTTATCCTTTTTCTCTTCTACAATTTCATCACATAGCCCCATATTCCTAAGGTCAAAAGAAGTCAGCTTCATGCTATCACAAGCTTCCTTCCATCTACTGGAATCTTTCCACAAAATACTGGCAAATCCTTCCGGGGATAATATAGAAAATATACTGTTTTCAAGCATAATTACTCTATCTCCATATCCAATTGCCAAAGCACCTCCGCTACCACCTTCTCCTACAAATACATTTATGATAGGTACTTGTAAATCACTTAGTGTAAATAGGCAACTTGCAATAGCACTACCTTGTCCATTTTCTTCTGCTTCTTTTCCTGGATAAGCTCCCGGGGTATCAACAAAGGTTATTATAGGCCTATGAAATTTTTCAGCCTGTCTCATCAACCTTTCTGCTTTCCTATACCCTTCAGGATTTGGCATGCCAAACCTATGTTTTATATTCTCAGATAAACTTCTTCCTTTTTGTTGTCCTATAACTGTTACGGGTATTCCTCTAAAGTTAGCGATTCCACCTATAATTGCTTCATCGTCTCCATATAGCCTGTCACCTGCCATAGGTTGAAAATCGGAAAAAATATTATCAATATAGTCTTTCGAAGTAGGTCTCGTCTGATCTCTAGCTTTTTCCACTCTGATATATGCTTCTCTATTATCTGAGATATAATCTTTATTTGTTTGTTTATTATATCTAGCAGATTTGCCTATATTTTTTTTATATTGTTTCTTTTCATGAAGAGACAGAATGTCTGCAAGTCTTTGCCTTAATTCTTTTCTATTAACTACCTGATCAACAAACCCATGTTCTTTAAGAAATTCTGCTCTCTGAAAATCTTCAGGCAAATCTTGTCTTATTGTCTGCTTAATGACCCTCGGTCCGGCAAATCCAATCAGCGCACCGGGTTCAGCAATTTGGATGTCACCTAAGCTGGCGAAACTAGCTGTAACCCCACCGGTTGTAGGATCAGTCATCACAGATATAAACAAGTTCCCCGATTTGTCAAGGCGTCTTATTGCCGCCGAGGTTTTGGCCATCTGCATAAGGGATACTATCCCCTCCTGCATTCTTGCACCACCTGATGCCGAGAATATTATTAAAGGAAGAGATTTTTTACGAGCATATTCGGCTGCCCTTGTAATTTTTTCACCAACAGCCATACCCATACTTGCCATAAGAAACCTTCCGTCCATTACGCCTATAACTATTTTGTGTCCTTCTATTCTAGCTGTGCCCGTTATGACAGCTTCTGGCATTGATGTTTTTTCCCTAGCTTTCTTTGTTTTTTCTTTATAACCCGGAAAATTAAGCGGATCATAATCTTTGATCCACCTACCAAATTCTCGAAAAGATCCATAATCACAAATCATCTTAAGTCTAGCTATACCAGTCAAATGCCTGTGGTAACCACAGGCACTACATACATACAAATTTTCTCTAAGCTCAGACCGTTTCTCTTCCTTACCACACTTAGGACATATAAGAATTTCATTTTCTTCTCGTATTTTTTCAAGAGGCTTTTCACTTCGAACTATTTTTTTTATTGTTTTTAAAAGCTCTTTCTTTTCATTAAAAAATTTTTCCATGTTTCTAATTTATATTTCCCATATCATCAATTGTTTTAAGTAGGTTCAACATATTTTCTATATTTTCTTCTAAAAAAGCTGTTGTATAATCTCCTCTTAAAAAAGCTTTGTTATACAAGATCAAGTGTTGAAAAGACAAAGTAGTATCAACTCCACGTATTATCATTTCTCCCAGAGCGCGCCTCATCTTTCTAACAGCTTCAATTCTGGTATTACCATAAACAATAATTTTAGCAGCCATAGAATCATAATATGGACTTACTTTACATCCTGAATATAGCGAACTTTCTACCCTTATACCATTTCCTCCCGGGAAATGAATAAAGTCAATTGTTCCCGGAGATGGGGAGAAATTGTTCATTGGATTTTCTGCGCATATTCTGCATTCTATTGCATGACCTTTTAAATTAACATCTTCTTGTGATATAGAAAGAGCCATTCCTGCGGCTATTTTCAACTGTTCGGCTACTATGTTAACGCCTGTAATCATTTCTGTTACCGGATGCTCAACTTGAATTCTTGTGTTCATCTCTATAAAGTAAAATTTATTGTCTTTATCTAATACAAACTCAACCGTTCCTGCACCTTCGTATCCACATGCTTTCGCCGCTGTAACAGCAGCTTCCCTAAGTAATTTTCTTGTCTCCGGTCCAAGGCCATATGAGGGTGCTTCTTCAAGCATTTTTTGATTTTTTCTTTGTATGGAACAATTTCTATCCCCCAAATCAATTACATTGCCTTTAGAATCTGATAATATTTGAACCTCGATATGACGAGGAGACAAAATAAGCTTCTCTATATAAATACTGCCATCTCCAAAGGCTGTTTCTGCTTCCATTTTTGCTTCATAAAATGACTTTTCAAGATTTTCTTCACAATCTACCTTTCTCATGCCTCTGCCACCGCCACCGGCCGATGCTTTTATGAGAACAGGATATCCAATTTTATTTGCGATATATTTTGCTGCTTCAACACTTTTAATAACACCTTCGGATCCCGGAACTACAGGCACCCCTGCCTCAATCATCATCTGTCTAGCAGCTGATTTATTTCCCATTTTCTCAATTACCTCAGGTGAGGGACCAATGAATTTAATATTATTTTCTTCACATAGTCTGGCAAATTCAGCATTTTCCGATAGAAATCCAAATCCCGGATGAATTCCGTCGCATTTTTTACCTATTGCAGCCTCTATCAGATTATTCATATTTAGATAACTGTCCTTAGGTGAAGGGTTTCCTATACATACAGCATCTCCTGCAAGAAGTACATGAAGAGCATCTTTATCTTCTAAAGAATAAACCGCAACCGTATCCACATTTCTATCAATACATTCTCTAATAATTCTTATAGCAATCTCCCCTCGGTTTGCTATAAGAACTCTTTTTAACATTTTTCCACCTCGAAAATTGACTGATTGAATTCGATTAGTTCACCATTTAAACAATTGATTTTCTTTACAATTAAGTCATATGGCGCACACACTTCGTTCATCATCTTCATAGCTTCTATAATGCACATAGGTTCACCTTTTTTTACATTATCCCCTAGTCTTACAAACTCGTCTTTATCCGGACCGGGAGCAGAATAATATGTGCCTACAATAGGGCTTCTAATTACTTCTCCTGCATTAATGTCTTGCAAATTTGAGTTTTGGACTTTAGATTTAATAGCTATATCATCTGGTATAGCTATGTTATTGTTAGAGGCTTTGGTAGATAAAATATTCTCCAATGCATTTGAATTCTTAGAAATAGATATTTTGAAATTAGGTATTTCCATTTTCAAAGAATTTAACTCTGCATCTTGAAATATTTCAATTATATCCCTAAGAAATTTCTTATTGTCCATGTCTTAAGCTAAGTGTTTCTCTACACATTTTTGAACGTCTGATACTGTAATCAATTCCTGAAGTTCGTCATCGGAAAGCTTAATATCAAATTCTTCTTCTAAAGCCATAGCTAGCTCAACCGCATCTAATGAATCTATTCCAAGATCATCTGCCAAATTTGCTTCCAAATTTATTTTTTCTTCATCTACACCAAGAGTTTCAACCATCTTATTCTTAATTCTTTCTAATATCATATCAATTCTCCTTTTTTATTGTAATTTTATGTCCTTACCAATTTAATTAAAATATTTTATTTAAAATTTTTTAATTAAATTACTTACATACCTTACCACGTTTAGTTAATTGTGTCAAATATAATTTACAATAAAAAAGACATCAGCTCCTAATTGATTAAGCTCTGATGCCCCAGTCGCAATCCAATGTTAAGTTTTAAAGTTTTTTTAATTATCAACCTGGCGGCCAAGTTAGCTTGCGCTTCCCCATGATATGAAAATGTAAATGTTTTACGGTTTGATATGCATCATCTCCCGTATTTATCACAGTTCTATAGCCGTTCTCAAGACCCAATTCCTTGGCAAGATCTTTGATTTTCACCATTATATACCCCATTAGCTCCACATCTTCTTGAGTAAGTTCATCAAGAGATTTGATATGTTTCTTAGGAATAATTAGAACATGTACCGGTGCTTGAGGCTCTAAATCATGAAAACAAATTAATTTATCATCTTCATATACTTTATTTGAGGGAATATCTCCGTTCCCTATTTTGCAAAAAATGCAGTCACTCATATTTTCTCTCCTTTCATTCCATCTTGATATAATCCTGTAAGTCTTGCGTTAACAAAATTTCCAAGAACTTCATCCGATTCTATAGGCATGTATACTTTTATATAATTATCCGTATAACCCCTTGCTAAATTTCCATCTTTCTCTTCTAAAAGAACCCTTGCCTTATTTCCTATATTCCTCTTAAAGAATCTTTTTTCAGCTTCTTCGCCATCTTTGTTTAGTAATTCCGCTCGCATAGCTGCAGTCTTTCCGTCTATTTTACCTTCCATCTCAGCTGCCTTTGTACCTTTTCTAGGGCTATATCTGAAAGCATGTACTTTGCAAAATTCCACCTTTTTTATAATATCTAGACTATCCTTAAAATCTTCTTCATTCTCAGCAGGAAAACCACAAATTATATCAGTGGAAATGCCATATAAAGGGTCAAAATCCCTTAAAATATCAACAATTCCAAGATATTGCTCTCTATCGTAGCGACGATTCATGGCTGAAAGTATTTTATTAGATCCTGATTGAATGCTCAAATGCAAATGGTGACAGAGTTTCTCATACTGAAAAAGCTTCTTCACATATTCCTTGTCTATAACTGTTGGTTCCAAAGATGATAGCCTTATACGAAAGTCTCCTTCCATATTATTTAAATTCTCGATCAATGGTTCAATGCCTTCATCGCCATGATCTGCCCCATATAAAGCTGTATTAATGCCTGTCAAAATTATCTCTTTAAATCCCTTTTCTACTAAAATTTTAGCTTCCCGTAAAATTTCATCCTTAGGCCTGCTCCTCACCGGCCCTCTGGCAAAGGGAATTATACAATAAGAGCAAAACCTGTTACATCCTTCCTGTATTTTTATATATGCTCTCGTACGACTTTCCATAGAAGTTACTATTCCATCGCTTTTGTACTCCTTAAGCTTTTCATATTCTAAAACGTGACAATTTTTTCCCGGCATACTTCCTTCAGAAAAAGTTTCAACATAGTCAATTAAGTTATGTTTTTCATTTATTCCGACAACTATATCCACCCCCTCGATGCAGGATACCTCTTCAGGCTTTACCTGAGCATAACACCCGGTAACGGCAATTATGCTATCAGGATTGACCCGCTTCATTCGGCGTATATATTGTCTGGATTTTCTATCAGCTAAATTAGTTACGGTACAAGTATTAATAACATATACATCAGCAAATGCATCTTCCTCTACCACAAAATGACCATTAGATTGAAACTTTTCTTTCATGGCCTCAGTCTCATATTGATTTACCTTACAACCTAGGGTGTGAAAGGCTACTTTCATATAAATATTCTCCTGTCTAATTCCTAACGAAATTTTTAACTATAAATCGAATTCGTACATAATCATTGCCAGAGTTGCATGTCCTGCTGTTTCTGTGCGAAAAATACTTTTGCCAAGTGATACAGGCTCTATGCCAAGGTTTTTCAATTGGAGAACTTCTCCATCTGAAAATCCACCTTCAGGTCCGATGATTACAGCAATTTTTGATTTACCAAAATCTGAAATATGCCGTTCCAAATTCGATTTCTTCCACTCTTTAAGACAATCCTTTACGGTTCTTCCCGTTTCATTTTCATAAGGAAAAACAACTAAGTCGTAACCAAGCAATATTTTTAGAGCATCTCTAAAATCACAAAACTCCATGACTTCAGGGAGTCTAGGTGACATACATTGTTTTACAGCCTCATAAGCAATTTTCCGGAGCCTCTGAAGCTTTTTCCCCTCTTTACCCATAGGCTTTGAAACACACCTATCCATAAATACCGGAAATATCCTAGTGGCTCCCAGTTCTACACCTTTTCGAACGATAAGTTCCATCTTTGTACTCTTAGGAATCCCTTGAAATAAATCAACCTGATAAGGCAACTCTCTTCCATGTTTTTGCTTGTCTAGAATTGAAAGAGAGAGGAAATCTTCATTGATTTCCTCAACTCTACCTAAGTATTCCCACTCAGTTCTATCAGATATGGTAATTTCTTGCCCCAATTTTACTCTAAGAACTTTGGTCAGATGATATAAATCTTCTGGATTTGTAACTAGAATTTCCTTTTCCCTGACATCCGATGGATCAACAAATATTATATTCATCCTACCTCGCCTTATATCTAAATTTCAACAATTTGTTTTAGAAGCTTTGGAATTTCAGGCTTCTGATAGCTAATTACAAAGGCTTCTTTAGCCTCCTTATGAGCAATCTCAAGTTTTGCTTTATCGTTGCCATAAATTGTCAGAAGCACATCTCCTGCTGAAACCTTATCTCCTACTTTCTTTTCAACAAAGATTCCTGCAGTATAGTCCAAGTCATCATCCTTCTTTGCACGACCCGCTCCTGTCCTCTGAGAGGCAAGACCAATTATCCTAGCGTTTATTTTACTTATATAACCATCTTCCTCAGCTAGCAAATTCATCTCATGCTTAGCTGTAGGTAATAAAGAATAGTCATCCACAATTTCAGGATTTCCTCCCTGTCTTTCGATAAACGCCCTCATCTTATTCAAAGCAGCTCCACTGGCAATTGCCTGTTTTGCTAGCAAAACACCTTCCTGCCTGGTTTTAGCTCTACCACCGAGGAAAATCATTATACCGGCCAGCTCCTCTGCCAACAGAGTAATGTCTTCAGGACCATTTCCTTTGAGAGTTTCAATTGCTTCAATAACTTCTGTAGCATTACCTACTGCACGTCCCAAAGGCTGACTCATATCAGTAATGGCAGCAATGGTATCTTTTCCTGCAGCCTTGCCTATTTTGCACATCATAGTCGCTAATTCGACTGCAGATTCCTCATTCTCCATAAAGGCTCCTTCACCGCATTTTACGTCAAGAAGTATTTTATCACTGCCTGCAGCAAGTTTCTTACTCATAATTGATGAAGATATTAAACTCAAGTTATCTACAGTTCCTGTTACATCTCTGAGAGCATAAATTTTCTTATCTGCTGGTGTTAGGTGCCCTGACTGACCCACTACAGCAAGTCCTATTTCATTTACTTGTTTGATAAATTCATCAGGCTCTAAAGTTACGTTGAAGCCTGGAATTGATTCCATTTTATCAACAGTACCGCCTGTAAATCCAAGACCTCTTCCGCTCATCTTAGCGATAGGCACACCACAAGAGGCTGCAATTGGGCCCACCACCAATGTCACTTTATCTCCTACACCTCCGGTTGAGTGTTTATCAACTTTTATTCCGTTTATTTCGGATAAGTCTATGGTATCCCCTGAATATCTCATAGCTTCTGTCAACTGAACAGTTTCTTCTTCATCCATTTGTCTTAAGAAAATTGCCATCAAGAGAGCCGCTGCCTGATAATCAGGAATATCATCATTGCTAAATCCTTCAATGAAAAATTTAATTTCTTCTTCCGATAATTTGCCACCATCTCTTTTCTTGATTATAATATGATTCATATTTAGATTAGTGCTCATTTTTTATTTCTCTACTTTCTTCAATTGATTTAGAAAACTTGTTCCAATTTCAGTGCTATCTGTGCCTAGGAAATCTGCTATTGTAGCACCTATATCAGCAAAAGTTTTTCTTGTTCCAAGATCAACTCCCGGCTTTATCCATTTTCCCCAAGCAAGTACCGGGATATATTCTCTTGTATGGTCTGTTCCCGAATGGATTGGATCATTTCCATGATCTGCGCATAAAATAAGTAAATCTTCATCTCCCATTTCCATACATAGTTCTCCGATTCTACGATCAAACTCCATAATTGCTCTTCCATATCCTTCAGGGTCTCTTCTATGACCATATTCCGAATCAAATTCCACGAGATTAGTGAAAATTAGACCCTCAAATTCTTTCTTAATTGCATCAATGGTTTTATCTACTCCGTCCATATTGCTCTTTGTATGAACAGAATCTGTAATACCTTTTCCATTAAAAATGTCCTCTATTTTGCCCACAGCATATACGGTTTTACCCGATGCCTTAATTTTATCTAGAATTGTGTCTTTAGGTGGAGTTACGGAGTAGTCATGTCTATCACTGGTTCTCTTTCTCTTGCCATCTTCAATGATATATGGTCTTGCAATTACTCTACCACATGCCCAATCCCCGACTAACATTTCTCTAGCTATTTCACAGATTTCATATAGACGTTCCAAAGGAATGACATTTATATTCGCCGCAATTTGAAATACGCTGTCAGCACTTGTATATACGATTGGTTTTCCAGTCTTTTCATGTTCCGGGCCTAAATCTTCAATAATCTGTGTCCCACTTGCCGGATAATTGCCTATTACTTCAACACCTATTCTTTCTTGAAAGGCTTCTATGAATTCCTTAGGGAAGCCATCTGGATAAGTTTTGAAAGGAATGTGTGTTTCAATTCCCGCAATTTCCCAATGTCCTGTTGTAGTATCTTTACCTACAGAAAGTTCCAAAGATCTTCCGAATGCACCTACCGGCTGCTCTTTTTCCTTAGTTCCAGTTACTACCCCTGGTATATGATTAATTCCAAGTTCTTCTAAGTTAGGTACAAAAAATCCAGGTGTTTTTTCTGCTACATGATTAAATGTATGTGCACCCTTATCTCCAAATTTATCCGCATCCGGAAGTTCTCCAACTCCCATACTATCTAATACTATCAATATTGCTTTCTTCATATTTCTTGCCTCCTTGAGAATTATTATACCCTAACGATATATACTTTACCAAATTATCTTAGGATCAGCGTTGATATAATCCAGAGCCACCAAATCATATTCCACACCATTAATAACACCATTAATTGAGTTACTATGTTCATTTAGCCCGTGTAAATGTCCATATACACATTTTTTCACACCATGTTTTGCTAAAATATCGGTAAATCCTGAGCCTGATTTATTCATTGCTGGGGGATAGTGAATGGCAGCGATTACAGCAGTATCCTCTAATCCCTTCTCAATTTTAATCGTCCTCGCATGATTTAAAGACATTTCTAATCTCAACAGTTCTCTTTTATATATTTTCTCATCATGACTGTCAAAGCCTCGTGTACCCGGGGTTATCCATCCTCTGCTACCGCATACGAATACATCTTCATTTTCCAGATATACAGCCTTATTTTGCAGAAAAAAAATGTTGTCAAATAGACTGTTCATTTTGTTGGTAGAAGTCCACCATAGATCATGATTTCCCTTAGTTATTACCTTGTATCCCGGAAGCCTGCTTATCCATCTGAGATCCTGAAAAGCTTCATCAAGCCTAAGTCCCCATGATATATCACCAACTATTATTACCGTATCTTCCGACTTTACCTTTGCTAACCATTTTTCCTGCAAATTAAGATGATGCCCATTCCATGCAGGACCAAATATGTCCATAGGCTTATTTATGCGTGGATCTAAGGATAAATGTAAATCACCAATAGCATATACGCTCATTAAAATTCTTCTCCTTGATTTTCTTCACTTTCACCAAATTGGCTCACTTTTGACAACTGCTTATTTATAGCTCTCGCTCTAACCCCAACTAGTTTATTCAGTTCATCATCAGCCTGCCTGAGGCGTTCTCGTGTTTTTTCAAGAGTCAAGGTATATTTCTCAAATTCATTCCTTACTGTTGCTAAAACATGCCATACCTCTGTAGATCTTTTTTGTATTGCCAAGGTTTTAAATCCCATCTGCAAACTACTTAAAAGAGCCGCAAAAGTAGTAGGACCGGCAATACTCACCTTATATTCTCTCTGCAAAACATCCACAAGCCCTTGGTTAACGACTTCCCCATACAACCCTTCAAAGGGCAGGAACATGACAGCAAAGTCCGTCGTATATGGGGGGACTATATATTTATCTCTAATATCTTTTGCTTCTTTTTTTATGATTGTAATGAGATTTTTAAGGGCTACACTTATCAGCTCCTTATCTCCAGTATCATAGGCATCCAGAAGTTTTCCATAAGTTTCAGCCGGAAATTTAGAATCTACCGGTAACAAGACTCCCTCCGGCAAACGTATGGCAAACTCAACCCTTTCCGTAGAGCTAGGCTTAGTGGCTACATTTTCCAAATATTGATTTGGTGCTAATATCTCGTCAAGTATGGCTTTTAATTGAAGCTCTCCCATTATCCCACGATTTTTAACGTTGGATAAGACCTTTTTTATATCATCCATACCTCTTGCCATAGTCTTCATTTCACCTAAACTCTTATAAACCTGCTCCAATCTTTGGTTAAGCTCAAAAAGTCTTCGATCCTGCGATTCTGCTGCCTTGGCCTGAGCCTTGAAAGTTTGATCTTGAAAATCTCCCATAAGCTGACTATATCCCCTAATTGACTGATTTACATTTTCCTCGGTATCATATTTAGCCTGTCTGATTTCCTCTTTTAGCTCTGGTAAAAGTTCTAATCTAAGGGATGAAATAATATCACTTTTTAATTTTTCATCAGCCAGAAGATTATATGCTTCTCTTTCTTTATTAATTCCGGATAAATAGGAGTTCTTTCTGATTTTAAGATATAAAACTATAGAAATAAGACTTAAAATTACTAAGCCAAAAGTCATAATGTAAATTATAACGTTATTATTCATTTAGAATCTCCATAGCTTCCAGATATCCATCTATACCCTTACCATCAATGGTACATATTGATACCTCGGCAAACAAACTATTTTGTCGATATTCTTCTCTAGTTGAAATATCTGAAAGGTGTACTTCAATCACGGGGATTGATATGGCTCTAAGAGCATCCAAAATCCCAATTGAGGTGTAGCTATAACCTGCACCATTAATGATAATACCATCGTAATATTCAGCTGCTTGATGGATAGTTTCAATAATTTCACCCTCTATATTGCTCTGGTATATTGAGACATTCATTTCTAATTCTTCAGCTTTTTTCTCTATGGCGTTTTCTAAATCTTTATAGGTTTCCGTTCCATATATTTCCGGCTCTCTGCTTCCAAGTAAATCAAGATTTGGTCCGTTAATAATAAGTACACTCTTCTTGAATGATACATTATTTGTTATGTCAAAATCAGACCATTCTTCATATAGCTTTCCTCTTCTTTTGAAAATCTCTCCAGCTCCATCTCTTTGACTTATCGGTCTACCGGTTTTTGCTAACTTATCAATATCGCGTTTTACCCATATTACTACCCCGTTTTGACGCAAGTATTTCAAATTTTCCGGGTTTTCAACAACGCCTCCTCCACAAGCAATTACCTGACCACTCTCTTTAGCCACTTCTTCATAGATGTTACTTTCCATAACTCTAAAGCGATCTTCTCCAAACTCTTTGATATAGTCTTCTGGAGTCTTTCCATATCTCTGTTGGAAAATTAAATCTGTATCCACTAAAGGAAGCTTATGGACGTTAGCAATACGTCTTCCCATAAAGCTTTTTCCTGCTCCAGGCATCCCAATCATACATCTATTAAGAACCTTGCCCAAAACCTTGTCAATTACATCTTCAATATCTCCATCTTCAATTGCACCGCGACAAAATATTTCTGCTGATTTACCGGCTTGAGCTACGAGCATTTCAAGACCCGTGGCAGTTTTCAGACCTTTGTCTTCTGCGGTCAAAATAAGTCTTGTTCTATAGGGATTATATATTATATCCACCACAGCCTCTAGTTTATCAAATATTTCAATATCAATGGGCATGTCTTTATTACATGGATACATTCCTACAGGAGTACAGTTTACCAATACTTCCACGTCTCTATAATCATCCGTGTTTTCGTAATTAATCGGACCAGATCTTGAAACTAAATAGATATTTGCTGCTCCCAGCTCCTTGCATACAGCCTTACAAGTTTTAGCCGAGCCACCGGTTCCTAAAATTACCACTTTTTTCCCTAAAACATCTATTTTGTTTTTTTCTAAAATATATTTGAATCCAAAGTAATCCGTATTATATCCGGTCAAGGATCCATCTAATTCTCTCTTTATGGTATTTACATTTCCTAAAGCAAAACACTCCGGTGAATGTTGCTGACACATAGAAAATACGACCTCTTTATACGGCATTGTAACATTGAATCCATCATAGCTTAAATCAGATAATATCTCCCCTAGATTTTCTCTCCTAGTAGGACAAATCTTGTATTCATAATCTCCCCAAAAGCTGTGAACCAACGGAGACAAGCTGCGAATTGGTCTTTCACTAATTAATCCAAACGTTCCTGCTTTAATAATGTTTTCCTGAAATTCTCTAGAAGCATCCATAATTGCACGGAAAACCATACCATCATTGATATTGACTTTGCTGAATACCTCTTGTTCTCTTTTTTCATCATAAATCGGCAAATTGTGCTTTTTCTTATAGCGAGCAATTTTTTCAAGAATTTCCCTGCGCCTATCAAGTAGTTGAGATATGCCTTGATCTATCTTATCAATTTTGCTTCTATAATCTCTGATATCAGCCATATTACTTCTCCTTATATTCTAATAATAAATCATATATTCCTAGCGCCGCTGCAGCCCTGACAACGGGAACTGTTCTTATAGCAACAGCAACATCATGTCTACCTTCGGTTTGGAGCAAAACAGCTTTTTTCGTTCTAATATCAATTGTTTTTTGAGGTTTACCAATAGAGGGGGTAGGCTTCACTGCAGCTCTAAACCAAATAATATCTCCTGTAGAAATTCCTCCTAGAATCCCTCCACACTTATTAGTTGTAGTTAATATCTTACCATTCTTTATTATAAATGAGTCATTGTTCTCACTTCCAAATCTTTTAGCAGACTCAAATCCATCGCCAAACTCCAAACCTTTTATTCCCGGAATGGAAAAAATTAATTGTCCCAAATGACTTTCTATTTTATGAAAAATTGGTTCCCCAACCCCTGGAGGGACTCCCAAAATTTCGCATCGAATTATTCCCCCTATTGAATCATTGCTCTTAGAAGCCTCTTTTGTTGCACGAGATATTTCCGTATTAAATTCATTGCTCCCATAAACCAGACCCGGAGTTATTTTATTATTTCCCAAATATTCTAATTCAGTTTTTATAAAAACTCCCTTTTTTTCAAGTATTTGCAAGCAGATTCCACCAGCGATTACAATGGGGGCTGTTAATCTCCCGGAAAGATGCCCACCGCCTGACAGTTCCACAAATTCACCCCACTTGACTACCTGTGTATAGTCAGCATGTCCCGGTCTTGGAACAAAATAGTTCTCTACGTATGTTTCTGTTTTCACATTCATGTTATAAATAACCGCTGTTAAAGGAGCTCCATTAGTGTATAGGAAACTTTGATAGCCATCCTCAATGATATCTTGGTTATTGGTATTACTTTTGTTTCGTGATGTATATTTTACTCCACTAAAAAAATAAAATTTTTCCTTTTCCTTTCTTGGAGTGGTACCTGGAATTCCAACTCCCATCCTATCAGTCATTAAAGATTTTAAATCTTCTAAATTAATTTTGATACCTGACGATAAACCATGAATAGTTACTCCTACAGCTGGTCCATGAGACTCTCCAAATACTGATATTTGAATATTTTTCCCAAATATGGATGACATATTCTTTCTCCTATTTTTTATATTTTTCTAAGCCAAGCCTATTTTGCCATCTAATCCTGCTGTTTTCAAATCTTTAAAAAAGTTAGGATATGACTTACTTACAGATCTCCATCCATCAATAATCACGGGGTTTTTAGATATAAGTGATATAAGTGCAGCCATCATTACCATTCTATGGTCCTGTGTCATGATGTAAATAAAATTTTTATCCTCTGAATCTTTATCAATCCCACCCTGAATTATAATATCCCCCGCTTCATATTCAAATCTTCCACCTACAGCATTAACAATTTCTTGGATACCTTCTATCCTATCACTCTCCTTTAATGCTAGAGTGTCTATTGAAGAAAATCTAGTCGTTCCTTTTCTTGTCAATGCAAAAACTGCCAAATTAGGAACCAAATCTGGTGTTGATGCTGCATCTATTTCGACATCTCCATCTTTTGACATTTCTTTTAAAAAGTCCCTAACCTTGCTGTCACCCTGTATTGAATTAGTTCCTATACCTTGTAGGAATATAGGCTTTCCGCTTATTTTTTCAGCAATAAGCCAAAACGATGCACTAGACCAATCTCCTTCAATTTTATACTCTCCCGGTCCTCTATAAACTTGATTTCCTAAAATTGAATATGATATAAGCTCATGGCTTTCATGTTTTTTCACAATGGTAATCCCAAATTGGGAAAGAATTGTTATAGTCATCTCTATATAACTTTGAGAGACAATTGGTTTTTCAACTATTAAGGTGCTTTCTTCATATAAAATCGGAAGTGCCATCAAAAGTCCACTTATAAATTGGGAGCTTTCTTTACCTTTAATTCTATATTCTCCTGGAGTGAGTTGTCCTCTGAGATTAATGATTTTTTTATCGTCATCCATATTTACACTACATCCATGATCTTTTAAGGTATTCAAAAGCATCATTATAGGTCTTCTATAAAGACTTTCATCCATGACAAATTTCCCTCCAACACCTAAAGCAGCAACTAGAGGAAGAAAAAATCTTAAAGTCGCACCACTGTCGCCAACCGGCAAAATTGGAACAAAATCACTTACAGAATGATGTTTAAGCTCTGCCTTTTTCACCGATACTAATAATGCATGAAGCCTGTCAACAGCCTCTCTTGTAGCACGCATATCAGTTGATAAATCCCTATCTTGCAGGTGTCCCTTAATTGTAGTGCTTGTTATACCCTGTAAACTCTCTAAAAATGAACAAATACTAACTCTATGGTAAATCGATTTTGATGGTAAAAGATTTATACTTACGGACATGTCAGAACCTCCTACAAAATTTCCATTTATTTTTATATAATCTACAATATTATATCACGAAACAACTATTCATGGGAAACTAAAACTCTATGAAATAACCAAAATATATTGGCATTCCTTTGGAGTTATTTTAAGCTAATTATCGCAAGCTGGTATATATTTTTTCAATCGTATTTAAAAATATCCGCTAGAGTAAATTTTTCCTTCACTCTAGCGGATACTGTAGAAACAAAGAAATTGTATGTTCTACCCCCTACGAAATATTAATAGTTTTTATTTGTACACTCTTTTATCGAATCCAAGCTCCACTTGATGCAAATTTATGCCAAATATTACTTATTTTTTGCCAGCCGGTTGCCATTGCTCCCGACGGATTTAGATAATACCATGTACGACCTATTTTCTGCCAACCTGTTTTCATGTCTCCGTTAATTGAATCAAACAGATACCATTTCCCATTTATGTATTTCCAGCCGGTTGCCATTGCTCCCGACGGATTTAGATAATACCATGTACGACCTACTTTCTGCCAACCTGTTTTCATGTCTCCGTTAATTGAATCAAACAGATACCATTTCCCATTTATGTATTTCCAGCCGGTTGCCATTGCTCCCGACGGATTTAGATAATACCATGTACGACCTACTTTCTCCCATCCTGTTTTCATATCTCCGTTAATTGAATCAAACAGATACCATTTCCCATTTATGTGTTTCCAGCCGGTTGCCATCGCTCCTGACGCACTAAAATAACGCCAAGTATTGCCTGCTCTTTTCCAGCCAAAATTCAATTTATTTTTCGAATTTCCGTTTAAATCATATATATTTTTTCTCTCCTCAATCAATCTATTAAATGAATTAACTGCCATCGTAACTTGATATGTAGCAAATGCAAAATCTGTTTCATGACGTGCATAATTAGCAAAACCTCCAGCTGTTTTAAAACTTTTCAAATTACATATTAAATTTTTGCCATTTTTTACAAAACCATCTAAGTCTCTAAGATCCTTCCCTAGAGATGAAATAGCAATTACAACCTGTGCTGCGGAGCTTGCGTTATTACTTCCGTTTACGATATATCCGGCATTTCCTGTCAGTTCAGAAGATAAGAACTTTAAGCCTGTTTTTATCGACTTTGTAACCTCAGGATGTGTGTATTCATAGGGTGCCAAAGCTTGAATTGCCATTGCTGTTATATCAATGCCGTCACCTATTCGTCCATCTTTCCCTTGAGCTTTAAGTATTTTTTTGATTAAATAATCTCTATTCAATACTGATTTTATAGGGACTTTGTACCCTTTCGAATCTAAAGCAATTAAAGTAAAAATATATTGATTTACAGATAAGTTCTCATAGTTAAAATTGGATAGTCTTTCTATTATTTTTATTGAAATATTATTTGAAGTTTCTTTATTCATGGAACCCAAGGCAAGTAGAATTCTTGCATAATCCGTAGGTTGTAAATCTTGTGGGGTTTCTTCTGTATCCCTCAAGATTTGATTCACTGAGTCTATATAGTTTTCTTCTTCAGTTTTAGACATACTCCCACCGGTTCTATATAAAGTAAAAATATTCCACTCATTCCCATATTTCGCTTTAGCAATTCTTTTTACTTGCTTCTTACCATGCAGTTCCAATTCCTTAGCTATTGTAATTGAGTCTTTGTTTGGTGGAGATTGATTTTTATTATTTACTTTTACTATGAATTCAACAGGTTTAGCACTATGAGTATCATCATATGGAATCCCTTTTACCTTTACAGTCCCTTGTTTTAGTCCCTCAATAGTATGCTCGGTAATATGATTATCTATTTCATCAACCTTTATTTTATCTGTAATCTTTACTATATCATTTTTGTCATAAATCCATTTAAATCTTTGTTCTGTAGCATTTGCAGGTAGAGTGTTAATTACAAAGGGTATAAAATCACCCTCTTCCAGCTCATACTCTTCTTTTTCTACTATAGCTTCTGCCAAAGGATATTTATATCGAAAATCAATTGATACTGTTTTTCTTGCATTTGGATTATCTTCACTATGAATTTCAAATATGGCAATACCGGCTCTTTTAGGGATTATTCCATAGCCATATAGTTCCTGATACTCGGCTATTTCCGGACTCAGTGATTCCCAAATTACATTCTGATTCTTGGCTCCTTTTGGGAAAATATTCACACTAAACCTATTCTCAGTTATTTCATCTCGTTTTTGAGTAATCCCTATATATTTATCTCCACTTAAAGCATTCCATCTATCAATATATGCAATTTTCGGAACTTTCACATCTATTGACTCTACTTTTTGCTCCTTAATTTTAGCAGAAAAATCAAAACATGCGGTTTTGTCTTTCATTTGAACCTGATATTTTGTTATCCCTTTGGTTTTAGGATTAGGAGCTAGATAGCCTGAATTAACAATATATTCATTAGGCTCCCCATTTTCTACAAAATCTACCGAATAGTTTGGTATAGATCTGAACTCAGTATCACCCTTATTCCTAGCTTTTAAACTTATTTTTCTATAATCATTAGAAGAAAATTCTACCAATTCATTTGATGATACTTCCTGATTGTCTAAAAAGAGCTTTATTTCTTCAACATTCGATTTTATGCAATTAATAGAAAATTGCTCTGATATACCTAACTTTTCATTCAAAGCATTTGCTTGTACAACTCTCAAATTGTACGGGCAATAATGACCATCTTTTAAAATCCACTCGTCAATCCACGACAAGATACCTGATTTCATACTTACGGGTGCACTCCATGTGACACCATCTACTTTTGAATTATCTTTTGAATTTTTTAAAATAAAAACTCCCTCATCAATTACTGATAAATGAATTTCTCCATTCTTAACCGGTATTTCTCCTTTCTCTTTCGAATCAAAAAAAACTGAATATGCGCCTTTGTCTTTCTTCTCATGGCTTATAGCCATATCCAATCGTTGATTTGCATGTACAGTCTGCAATGCAGAAAAGAAATATACCGACAATATTATGAAGCCCAATATCATTCCTATATATTTTCTTATTTCATTCAAAATAATTTTTCTCAATACTACCCTCCCATATATTTAAAATTTCGATTAATTTAACATACATGTCATAAAAAAAACACCCATCATATGCGTGTTTCTAATAATCAAATATATAACCTCAAAAGATAATACCGATCCTAAGGTTTTTTACTTGTGCATGTCTCCCGACTTACGCATATACATTTCCTTCGCCTTCCCAATTTCTCAGTGACATAATAAAGAAAACTAAACGTTCACGGTTGCGGTACAGTGCAGGATTCACACCTGCTTCCATCTTAGCTTTTAAATATATAATTAAAAGAACACGACAATATTTATTTTTTATAATTATAATAAAACATTTATTCAATGTCAAGATTTGTCATATTATACGATTGCGTCAAGTTTTTGTAGGTTTTTGCTGTAAACACTTATCCTGTTAAAATATATTTGCTAGATTTATATTGCTAAATGCAATTTTATCATTGCCTTTTTTCTTGTGGTATATCCTGGAATGCTTGCTTGAAGGATATCATAATATTTATTCTTTGCTGCTTTGATTGTGGCTTTATGCATTATACTTATAAAAGTGGACACATAAAAGAAACAGACGTACTATTATATTAGACACCACAAGGAGGTATCTTTATGTCCACAAGAAATCACTATGACGAGGATTTCAAACGAACGCTCGTGGAACTTTACCACAACGGTAAAACACAAGCTTCACTCATCAAAGAATATGGGATATCACAATCAGCACTCACAAAATGGATTAAACAGTATTCAACCGTGGAAACAGATAACGGAGAAGTTCTTACAGCCAAGCAAGTCAAAGAACTTCAAAAGCGTATGGCTCAACTTGAGGAGAAAAATCAAATATTAAAAAAAGCGATTGCCATCTTCACGCCACACTCAAACAACCATTAGATGCTGTTTACAAGTTGCAACACCAATACACTATTAAAACCCTTTTTCGAGTTCTAAAAGTTAATCGAAGCACTTATTACAAGCATTTTTACTCGAAACCTGCTCCTCGCACCTATGAAAATCAAGTCATTCGCAAGCACATATTACAAATTTATTCTGACTATGATAATTCTCTGGGTGCTTACAAAATTCGTTGTGTTTTAGAACGGGATTATGGCATTAGCATCAGCCTCGGAAGAGTGTACCAACTGATGAATACTATGAATCTTCCAAAGCGTTCCACAGAGAAACCCAAATGGAGGCGCTCTCATAAGGAAAATGGTAACTGCTTCAATCATCTCAACCAACAGTTCAATCCTTCTTCTCCAAACTCTGTTTGGGCAAGTGATTTTACTTATATCAAGGTCAACGGCTCTTTCCATTACCTTTGTGTTGTGATGGATTTATTTTCAAGGAAAATCATCGGCTGGAGTATTTCTAATCGTCATGATGTAGATGTAACTATGAAAGCTTTTGAAAAGGCTTATCTCGATAGAGGTGAGCCTGAATATGTGCTCTTTCATTCAGATCGTGGTTCTGAATACACTGCCTTTACTTTCAGACAATTACTCGAAAAATGTAATGTTGTTCAGTCCTTCTCTAAGAAGGGCTATCCATATGACAATGCATGCTGTGAGAGTTTCTTCCGCCATATGAAGCGTGAGTGCATCGACCGTAAATCTTTGCGCAATCAAAATGAACTATGCTATGCTGCTTTGAATACATCAATCGATACAACACGAAACGCCCACACTATTCACTTGGATACTACACTCCGAATGAAATAGAACAGTTTTATATGGAAAGGCAGGGATAATTCTGCCTTTCCACAAAAATATATTTAAAAAATGTGTCCATTTACTTGACTATGTTGCATATGAACTTGCTGTAATCTGATGGATTTAAAATGAAATCTTCTGCAGATTTTTCAAGGAAATCTATTCCTTTTTCTAAAAAATGTTGTATACTGTTAATCATAAAGGACACCTTCTTTCGGATAGTTTTGCTAACTAATATTCTAACATAGATAGGTGTTCCTTTATTTTTTATTTCTAATTTTTCCTACAAATATTTTACGCTAACATATTATACTTCGTCAATTTTTTTCGACAAAACATCTTTACACAAAGACATTATGTTAATTAATTATAATGATTCAATATATTTTTTAATTGTATTTAAAAATATCCGCTAGAGTAAATTTTTCCTTCACTCTAGCAGATACTGTAGAAATTCATATCAGTTTTATATTCCTCAATTAATCAACATAATGTTTCAGTTTATGATTATTTGAAGAACTTAGGCTTTTTTCATCGCCGGTATCAGTCTTTTTGCCAGTATTACGGCAAGTATTAATTTGATAACGCCACTTCCTATAGTTACAACAAAACCGTTCATAAAGATTTTCCAAAACGGAAGACTACCACCTGTAAAAACATTAGCAAGTAGATACCAATATCCAAGTCCAATTGCATATACAACTATAAGATTAACAATTCCCACTTTAACCAAAGATAAAATATCATCTTTTTCAAGTTTTTCTTTAACAGTGCCCGCAACATAGTTAGCAACTACAAATCCAACCAGATATCCAAATCCTGGATTCATAACATAACCTATTCCTCCTCCACTTGTAAAAATGGGAAGTCCAATTAGTCCGAGAGCTAAATATAGACCGGCTGATAGTGCACTATATTGCTTTGGCAAAAGAAAACAGGCTAGCATAGTGAAAAATGTCTGTAGTGTAAAAGGTAGCAAAGGCATAGGAATCTTTATAAAAGCCCCCACCGCAATTAACGCTGTAAAAAGTGCAGTAACATTTAAATAATATAGTTTTGATCTTGTCATTATAAAACCTCTCTTTTTTTATTTGTTTTATAATTATGGCTTTGTTTAAGAGTTTTGTCAACCCTATATTTAATAAAGGTGACATTGTATTAAGCCTAAATGCATTTATAATTGGTCATAATAATTAAAACTTTATTTTAAACTGCTCCAATATCGTACAGTTTTAATCGCTCTTTTCCAACCATTTAACAAATTCTCACGCTTTCCTTCATCCATTTCTTTTTTAAATTCACAGTCAATTTGCCAATTATCCTTTATATGTTCCTTATCCTTCCAATAACCAACTGCAAGGCCTGCAAGATATGCTGCTCCGAGAGATGTTGTTTCTATAACCTTTGGTCTTACTATTTTTTCTCCTAAAATATCAGCTTGAAATTGCATTAAAAAGTCATTAGCACATGCACCTCCATCAACCTTTAACCCTGTTTCAGATTTCTGCCCTTGGGTTGTTTTCCCTGCCTCGTCTCTCATAGCTTCATACAAGTCTCTGCACTGATATGCCATTGATTCTACCGTTGCTCGTATAATATGTTCCTTAGTTGTTCCACGAGTTAAACCCATCATCGTCCCTCTAGCATCTGAGTCCCAATAGGGTGCACCAAGACCCACAAATGCGGGTACAAAATAAACACCTTCATTACTCACCAGGGATTTTGCAGCCTTTTCCGACTCATTAGAAGACTCTATAAAATTCAACTGATCTCTCAGCCATTGAATAGCAGCCCCACAGATAAACACCGAACCTTCGATAGCATACTTAATCTCATCTTCTATACCCCAAGCAATTGTTGTCAATAATCCATTATCCGTAAATATTGGTTTATCGCCTGTATTCATAAGCAGAAAATTCCCCGTTCCGTAAGTGGACTTTGCTTCTCCTGGTTCAAAGCATGTCTGACCAAACAAAGCAGCCTGTTGATCGCCCGCTGCCCCTGCGATTTTAATTGGTCCTCCGAAAAGAGTTTTAATGGTTTCTCCATATAGTTTTGAACTTTGCATAGGCTCAGGGAGCATCTTTGGGGGTATATCTAAAATGTCAAGGATTTCATCATCCCATTTCAGCTCATTAATATTGAACATCATTGTTCTTGATGCATTCGAATAGTCGGTTACATGAACCTTGCCACCCGTCATCTTCCAAATAAGCCATGTCTCTATAGTTCCAAAGAGAAGATTGCCTTTTTCCGCCTTTTCTCTAGCACCTTCTACATTATCCAAAATCCATTTAAGCTTAGTTCCACTGAAATAACTGTCTATTAGAAGTCCTGTTTTTTCTTGAAATTTAGGTCCATAACCTTTGTCTCTAAGTTCCTTGCAGTAGTCTGAAGTTCTTCTACATTGCCATACTATAGCATTATATATTGGATTGCCTGTAGTTTTATCCCAGACGACAGTGGTTTCTCTTTGGTTGGTAATTCCAATGGCTTCTATGTTTTTGTAATCTCCGTTGAGCTTTAAAAGAGCTTCCTGTGCAACGTTCATCTGAGTTGTCCAAATTTCTGTTGCATCCTGCTCTACCCATCCCGCCTTTGGAAAAATCTGAGCAAATTCCTTTTGGGAGGTGATTATCGGAGTGCCTTTATGGTCATAAATTATGCAGCGACAGCTTGTAGTTCCTTCATCAAGCGCCATGATGTATTTTTCCATTATTTATTTCCTTTCCATTCTTAGAAATTTTAGGCTTATTAAAATATATTTTTTAGGCCAAAATTTATTTTTTATCTTCATCGATTATAAATTGTTCCTTATTATTAAAATAAGTTTTGTATCCGAATTCTACTAAAAGTACAACACTAAAAGAAACACTTCCCAAGATACCAAGCATTATGATAATTTGATATTGTGTTGCAATAAGAGGTGAAAGTCCAGATAAAATTTGCCCTGTCATCATACCTGGGAAAAATACAATACCCATCCCTAGCATGGAATTTATAGTCGGGATAATTGCTGAATCAAAAGCATAATCCACAACCTCTTTTGTTGCAGTTTTAGAGTTTGCACCAAGCATCAGAGCTGAATCAATCAGATTTTTTTACTATGCATACCTTCTACTAAACTATTCACGCCTAAATTGAATTTCCTATAAGCATCCCGGCAATTGGTATAAAACTTTTCGGCTCATACCACGGACTAACATTCATAACTACAAAAATAAAATAAAAAAGACTGGTCAAAGTCCCCGTTACCATCGACAAAGCGATGACAATTTTCAACTTTTTGGATAAAGCTCTTTTGCTCCTTCTAAAAATATTATTTATAGCGAAGGCTTCCATCACAGCCAGTATATGGAAATATCGTTCCATTTTTCACTTCAAATATAGAATTACCAAAGGTTTCAGCCAACCTTTTTGAATGGGTAACTACAACCATACTTTTATTATTATCTTTCACATATTTTGCAATATTATCCATAACAAAATTCTCTGTTGTAATATCAAGTGCTGAACTAGGTTCATCCAGCAGTAGAACTTCAGCATCCATAAGCATCACTCTTCCAATCGCAATCCTTTGTTTTTCTCCACCGGATAGTTCTTCAGCATTATCATCTAAAGTTTTTTCTAATTTTAGATTTATTAAAATGTTTCTTAGGTCTTCATCATGCGAAAATTGTAAATTTGCAAACTTTTGCCCAATTAAAAGGTTATCCCTAATAGAACCTTTGTATATTGCCGGATTTTGTGATAGCATAATTACTTTCCGTCGGAGTTCAATGCTATCGATGTCCTCAAGAGAAGCCCCATTATAAGAGATTTTCCCACTATCAGGACCAATCATTTTATTTAGCATCCTCAAAATAGTGGTCTTTCCACTGCCACTTTCTCCTATAATACAAGTGATTTTGTTTTTTCAATTGTAAAATTATCTATACCTATAATATTTTTATATTTAACATTCTCAAATGTAAACATAACTTCCTCTTCCTAGCATCTACGGCATCATTTTCACGCAATTTCTAGTCTGTACTTGGTTAAATTTCCCATAAAACAACAATTTTAAGTCATCAAACAAACAATGCCATTACCATATTGGATACATCAATTCCGTTTTTTGTAAGAGAAATTCCATCATCAGAGATTTTTATAAGACCTTTTTTCTCATACTCATTCAATTCGTCACGCAAAACTTTAAACACCGACCAAAAGGTTGCTCCGAATAATTCGAAAAACTCGTTAAAATCAATCCCTTTCTTTCGTCTAAGGGCCGTAAAAGCATACTCACTAGCCGAATCAAAAAAAGAATTTTTATGCACATCTTCAAACTTCCATGTACCATTATCCCCATAATAAGATGTACTAACAGAAAACCGTGTTCCATCAACAAATGATGCAGACGAAGGACCAAAACTAAGATATTCGCTCAAATTCCAGTATTTTAAATTATGCTTACACTCGAATCCCGGTCTCGCCCAGTTAGAAATTTCATAGTGATTATATCCCTTCCCTTGCAAAAAATCTTCTGTATAATGATACATCTCTCTATCAAGTTCTTCAGGAGTCTCATTAAATACTCCCTCTTCAAAATTTTCAAAAAAATCCGTGCCTTCCTCCAGTTGCAATCCATATACAGACAGATGTTTGGGCGACAAAATATCTACCTCCGAGAGATTGTTCTGCCAACTTACAAAAGACTGCCCGGGCAAAGAAAATATCATGTCCAGATTTATATTATCAAAGCCTGCCCTTTCACAAAGATAAAAGCTTTCTTTCGCTGTTTTGCTATCGTGGATTCTTCCTATAACTTTAAGTTCTTCATCATTAAAACTTTGAACACCGAGGCTTATTCTATTTATCCCCATGGCCTTATATGCCCTAAGTTTCTCTATTCTTATAGTGCCCGGATTAGCTTCTATGCTAATTTCCAAATCCTCTACATTTGAAAAATGAAAAGTCTTTCTCAATGCTTCAAGTATCTTTTCTATTTCTTCATATGGCAAAATGGAGGGTGTACCCCCTCCAAAAAAAACAGTATTAACCTGATAATTATCAGGAGAAAATTGGTCACTAAGAAATCTCCGGGACCTCATTTCAAACTTCGATATTGATTTTATCATTTTCTCAGTATATTCCCCATAATCATCTAAACATCCCTTTTTAGAATAAAAGCCACAGTAGCCACACTTGCTTGCGCAAAATGGAACATGGATATATATACCAAGAGGTTTTGTGTTATCTGTTTTCATCATATTTAAGTACAGCTGTGAAAGCTTCCTGAGGGACTTCTACTTTTCCAAACTGTCTCATACGCTTCTTTCCGGCTTTTTGCTTTTCCAGAAGCTTTTTCTTTCTTGAGATGTCCCCTCCATAACACTTTGCGATAACATCTTTACGGTAAGCTCTTACCGTTGTCCTGGCGATTACCTTCTGACCTATTGCCGCCTGAATTGGAACCTCAAACTGATGCATTGGAATCACCTCTTTTAGCTTCTCACAGACGAATTTACCTCGTGCATAAGCTCTTGATTCATGAACAATCATAGAAAATGCATCGACAATTGATTTGTTTAGAAGAACATCCAGCTTAACTAAAGTACTTTTCTCATATCTATCAAAATCATAATCTAGTGATCCATAGCCTCGTGTCTTAGATTTAAGAGCATCAAAGAAATCATAAATTACTTCATTTAAAGGCATATCATAATGTAAATCTACTCTGTTGCCTGCAATGTATTCCATATGGAGCATTGTTCCTCTACGCTCTTGGCACATCTCCATAACAGAGCCTACATATTCTTTAGGAATAATTATGTTTGCCTTCACCATCGGCTCCTCTATGTGGTCAATTTCCGTAAGAGGTGGCAAATTGGTAGGATTTTGAATCATCTCCACTGTTCCATCTAGTTTTACGACCTTATAGACTACGCTAGGTGCAGTTGTTATTACAGCAAGATCAAATTCTCTTTCAAGTCTTTCGACAATTATCTCCATATGTAAAAGCCCAAGAAATCCGCATCTAAAACCATATCCTAGTGCTGTCGATGTTTCAGGTTCGAACAAAAATGCTGCATCATTTACTTGAAGCTTTTCAAGAGCATCCTTAACGCTCTCATATTTTTCTCCTTCTGCCGGATAAATTCCACAGTAAACCATGGACTGAACTTTCTTATATCCAGGAAGCGGGCTATCAGCCGGATTACTTGCAATAGTAATGGTATCACCCACTCTAGCATCCTTGACTTGCTTGATGGATGCGACTATGTAGCCAACATCTCCGGCAGAAAGCTGTTTTGTTGGGGTATGTGATGGTGCCATGACACCTACCTCTGTAACCTCATATTTCTTTTTCGTATTCATGAGCAAGATTTCATCGCCCACCTTAAGCTGTCCATCAAATATTCTCGTATAAATTACAACGCCCCTATAGTTGTCATAAACCGAATCGAAAATAAGTCCCTTCAGCTTGCCATCTGGATCTCCCTTTGGCTCAGGAATGTGGTGAACAACGGCTTCAAGAAGATCTTCGATTCCAATTCCTTCCTTAGCTGAAGCTAGCGGAGCTTCTGAGGCATCAATGCCTATCATCTCTTCAATTTCTTCCTTTACTTCATCGGGTCTTGAACTAGGAAGATCTATTTTGTTAAGGCATGGAAGGATTTCCAAATCTTCATCAAGGGCTAGATATACATTAGCCATTGTCTGAGCCTCCACACCTTGAGTTGAATCTACAACTAAAACCGCTCCCTCACATGCAGCCAAACTTCTTGAGACTTCATAGGTAAAGTCCACATGTCCCGGGGTGTCTATTAAATTGAAAATATATTCATTACCATCTTTGGCTTTGTATACAAGTCTACTAGTCTGAAGTTTTATCGTTATGCCTCTCTCTCTCTCTAGATCCATATTATCAAGGAACTGTTCCTTCATGTCTCTTGTAGCTACAAGGCCTGTGTTTTCTATGATTCGATCGGCCAGCGTGCTTTTGCCGTGGTCAATGTGAGCAATTATGCTAAAATTTCTTATATATTTTTGATCCATTAAATTCTCCTGTATCTTCGCGAATTATGTATTAATAATACCATATTTAAGGATATTTTTACAGAGGATTTCAGGGATTTTCCCATCCTCCTTCACTAGAAAAAATTTTCATATTGTTATAGAATGTATGTATATATTTATATGGAAGGTTAAGGGAAAAAATTGGAGGCTAATAGTCAAATTATAGGAATCGAAAACAAAAGAATCTTGCGAAGAGATTTTTCTCTTTACGTGAGCCAAAGTGTACTTGCGATGATGGGATTTTCCCTTTACATCTTGGCAGACACGTATTTTGTTGCTAACGGAATTGGAACTATGGGACTTGCCGGGCTTAATATCGCCTTGCCTATTTACAGTTTAATACTTGGAACTGGGATGCTTCTTTCTGTTGGAGGTTCAACTTTTTTTGCCGTTAACAAGGCTAGAGGCGATGAGGATACATCAAACAAAATATTTAGCCTCGTTCTTACTTCTGCGGTTATCATCGGTTTAATTTTTCTCATTTTTGGTCGGTCCCTTTCTGAACAATTAGCGTATTTTTTTGGTGGGGATGAAGAGACTGTTCCCTACGCTTCTGTGTATATAAAGGTAGTTTCGACTTTTTCAGTGCCATTTATGATGAACAATATCATAGTTGCATTTATTAGAAATGACCAATCACCAAGATTTGCTACACTGGCAGTTATAGCTGGAAACCTCTCTAATATGATTCTGGATTGGATTTTTATATACCCGCTTAATATGGGGATGTATGGGGCAGCTCTTGCGACGGGAGTTTCACCGATTGTAGGACTTGCGGTTTTGTCGATTTACTTTATCAAAAAGAAAAATTCCTTTCATCTTGGCAGCTTGCACGGTCTTACCACTATCCACGATGAAAGGGAAATCAATTATTTTAAACATAATATCTGGATTTTAAGAAATGTTTTCATCCTTGGTCTTTCCAGCTTTATTATTGAAATTGCAGCCGGTGTCACCATGATTACCTTCAACTTGGCATTTTGGAATATATCCGGTAATTTAGGTGTATCTGCTTATTCAATAGTTCTTAATATAGCAATTGTCGTTACCGCATTTTTTAATGGTATAGGTCAAGGAATCCAGCCTCTTATCAGTTCATCTCATGGCAGGGGGAATGTTTCAGGTAAAAAATATATTATTCGCATGGGAATTTTTGCTTCGATATTTATGGCGGCTCTTCTTTACATAATACTTTATGTGTTTGCTACTCCTTTTGCTGATGTTTTTAATAAAACCAGCGATCCTGAGCTTAACCGTCTTGCAACCATTGGTATTAGATATTATTTTACGGCATTTTTCTTTGGAGGTTTGAATATTCTTATTGCCGCTGCGTTAAATGCCCAAGAGAAAGCCTTAAGTTCTCTTTCGATTACTATGAGTCGTGGTCTTGTTATTTTAGTACCGGCTATTTTGCTTTTGTCTCAGTTTAATACCATCACTGCCCTGTGGTTTGCACTGCCGGTTGCGGAAGGACTGACGTTGTTTGGTGTTTTATTTATTTATTATATAAGTACAAATAAATGAAATTAATTATAACCTTATAACTGATTCTAATAATTTTCTTGTATATTCAGATTCAGAATTATGTAATATATCTTTTGTTTTACCTGACTCCACAACAATACCATTCTCCATAATTATAATTCTATCACTAAATGTACATACTAAAGGTAAATCATGTGTTATGAATATTATAGATATATTTTTCTTTTTTCTCAGTTCTTCAAGTAAAGTAATAATTTTTGATTGTATAATTACATCCAACGCAGATGTAGCTTCATCACATATTAAAATTTGAGGATTTACAATTAAAGCTCTTGCAATAGCAGCCTTTTGACATTGCCCCCCTACAATGTCAAGTAATTGATATTAAAAAAGCACCTAAATTTCTTTAAGTGCTTTGATGCGTCATAGGGTATACAGTATATTTAACTCTGTGCTATTTTTTTATTTGTGATTCTGGCAATACAGAATTTCTTAAAAAAAACAGGTTGATATTTTAGAATATCATTTGCTTTTTTAAGTACATCATCGTTTACATTAACATAATTATAATGATTTAGATTGACTGTTCCATCTTCATTTAAAGTAGTTTCAATAAAACGATACTCGTTCATTCCTGAACATAATATGGTATCTATCAAGAGTTTTCTTGTTTCATCCGGAGACATTCTAATGGATTTTAAACATCTTGATATTTGAGTTTGGTAATCCAACAATGTTATTATGGCATCAAATCCATCTTTTTTTAAACTATTTATCAAATATGGCTTCATTACAACATCTCCTCCTTCCTCTTAAATCATTCTTATAAAAAGCAATTAGAATATTATATAATATTTATTTATAAATTGCAAGCCCTCTAAAATTATATCATGAACTGTTTTTATATCCGTTATAACTTGAGTATCCATTGAATTCTCTGACCAGTGAGAATATGGATGTCTCATCTTGTTATACATATTATACAAATCATTTAAATAATCTATCTGATTATTATTAAGATTTCCTTTTGAAGAATTATATTCGTACATATTTGTTGACTTGTTAGGTTTGAAGTAACCAAATTTATTCTTTCCTTCTGATGTAGTTGTATTTTTTCCTAACCTATCACTCAAAATTCTATGCAAATAAAATTCCATAACTCTAAAAAGTGGTGTAACTAAATAAGTATAATCAGGCATATACCCTATTATTAGGGTATTAAATACTGCTGATAATAACGTGTTTCTCAGTTTTGTATCTTGTTCATTAATTGGGAAATTAGGTAATATAGCAGAAAAGGCATTTTCTACTTCAGACTTTTCTACTGTTAAAGCATGATACGTATTTAGGACTTCTATTACAGCTTTAACTATACAAACTAATACTTCTCCATAATTTCTATTTCTCCAGTTCTTGATACAACTATTTTATCGATCGAACTATCTACATAGGCCTTCAATAAATTATTCTTATCTAAGGAATTACCATCAAATTCTTTCTTCAAATCAATCTTCTCTGACTTCAATTCTTCCAATCTACTCTCCAATAATATCTTTTTATCTTGCATTATACTTATAAAAGTGGACACATAAAAGAAACAGACGTACTATTATCTTAGACACCACAAGGAGGTATCTTTATGTCCACAAGAAATCACTATGACGAGGATTTCAAACGAACGCTCGTGGAACTTTACCACAACGGTAAAACACAAGCTTCACTCATCAAAGAATATGGGATATCACAATCAGCACTCACAAAATGGATTAAACAGTATTCAACCGTGGAAACAGATAACGGAGAAGTTCTTACAGCCAAGCAAGTCAAAGAACTTCAAAAGCGTATGGCTCAACTTGAGGAGAAAAATCAAATATTAAAAAAAGCGATTGCCATCTTCACGCCACACTCAAA
This sequence comes from Eubacteriales bacterium KG125, assembly GCA_050908895.1. Taxonomy (GTDB): domain Bacteria; phylum Bacillota; class Clostridia; order Peptostreptococcales; family Anaerovoracaceae; genus S5-A14a. The sequence goes on from CP171222.1 coordinate 1,578,932, forward strand.
CAACCATTAGATGCTGTTTACAAGTTGCAACACCAATACACTATTAAAACCCTTTGTCGAGTTCTAAAAGTTAATCGAAGCACTTATTACAAGCATTTTTACTCGAAACCTGCTCCTCGCACCTATGAAAATCAAGTCATTCGCAGGCACATATTACAAATTTATTCTGACTATGATAATTCTCTGGGTGCTTACAAAATTCGTTGTGTTTTAGAACGGGATTATGGCATTAGCATCAGCCTCGGAAGAGTGTACCAGCTGATGAATACTATGAATCTTCCAAAGCGTTCCACAGAGAAACCCAAATGGAGGCGCTCTCATAAGGAAAATGGTAACTGCTTCAATCATCTCAACCAACAGTTCAATCCTTCTTCTCCAAACTCTGTTTGGGCAAGTGATTTTACTTATATCAAGGTCAACGGCTCTTTCCATTACCTTTGTGTTGTGATGGATTTATTTTCAAGGAAAATCATCGACTGGAGTATTTCTAATCGTCATGATGTAGATGTAACTATGAAAGCTTTTGAAAAGGCTTATCTCGATAGAGGTGAGCCTGAATATGTGCTCTTTCATTCAGATCGTGGTTCTGAATACACTGCCTTTACTTTCAGACAATTACTCGAAAAATGTAATGTTGTTCAGTCCTTCTCTAAGAAGGGCTATCCATATGACAATGCATGCTGTGAGAGTTTCTTCCGCCATATGAAGCGTGAGTGCATCGACCGTAAATCTTTGCGCAATCAAAATGAACTATGCCTATGCTGCTTTGAATACATCAATCGATACAACACGAAACGCCCACACTATTCACTTGGATACTACACTCCGAATGAAATAGAACAGTTTTATATGGAAAGGCAAGGATAATTCTGCCTTTCCACAAAAATATATTTAAAAAATGTGTCCATTTACTTGACTATGTTGCACTATTCTTTTAATTCGTCTTCAATTATATTCCTATTTTACCTTGCATTCATAAGTATTTTGTTATATAATGAGCTGTGCGAATTTGAAAAAAGTTGCTAAAAATTAAGAAAAGTGGGGTGAAATTAATGGCAAACATTAAGTCCGCAAAGAAGAGAATCAGAGTTATCGACAAGAAAACCGCTAGAAACAAGCGTGTTAAGAACCATGTTAAAGAAGTTCTTAAAGACTTCGAACTGGCTATTACAGCAGGCGACATGGAAAAAGCTGCCGAAAAACTTGCAGCTTCAGAAAAGAAGCTGATGCAGGCTGCAGCTAAGGGAACACTTAACAAGAAGGCTGCTTCAAGAAAGGTGTCTAGGCTAACCAAGAGATTCAATGCAGTTAAGGCTGCAAAATAAGTCTCACCCGTCCCCACCAGTGTATAAGTTAAATACACAAGCATTGAGCAAATAAACGATGGAGTGTCTCCCATCGTTTTTTCTTTAGGAGGAACTAAATGTATTACAATAAAGACACTGAAGATATCTTTAAAGAACTTGTTTCCGGTAAATCGGGGCTAGACGAAAAAAAAGTTAATGAAAGCCGTATAAAGTACGGAGAAAATGTTTTTGAAGAAAAAGAAAAAAAGACGATTTTTCAAGTTTTTGGGGAACAATTCAAAGATCTCTTAGTAATTATCTTAATCATGGCCGCACTAATTTCCATAGCTACAGGTAACCTGGAAAGCACGGCTGTAATTATAGCTGTACTAATTTTAAACGCAGTCCTTGGAACTGTACAGTACGTAAAAGCAGAAAAATCTCTTCAAAGTCTAAAAAACCTATCATCACCAAATGCTAAAGTTATCAGAAACGGTAAAAAAATAGAAATAGCTGCGTCTGAACTTGTTGTGGGAGATATATTTACTCTTGAAGCCGGCGATGTAATTCCCGGCGATGGAAGAATAATAGATAACTTCTCTCTTAAGGTTAACGAAAGTGCATTGACGGGAGAGTCAGAAAGCGTTGAAAAGCAAGCCGCGACTCTACCTCACAAATCCATTGAAGATAAAGTAGCATTAGGTGACCAAAAGAATATGGTATTTTCCGGTTCTTTAGTAACTTACGGTCGTGCTACAGTTATAGTAACGTCAGTAGGTTCAAAAACTCAACTCGGCCAAATTGCTACACTAATGAATAAAGTTAAAAAAAAGAAAACTCCACTGCAAATAACAATGGATAGCTTTTCAAAAAAGCTCTCCATAGGTATAATCATTCTATGTGCCCTAGTTTTCGCTTTAAATATTTATAGACATATGGCAATTTTAGACTCTCTCCTTTTTGCAGTGGCACTTGCTGTTGCTGCTATTCCAGAGGCTCTAACTTCTATTATAACAATCTCTCTCGCTATTGGAACCAAAAGAATGGCGGAAGAACATGCAATCATTAAGGAACTTTCTGCTGTTGAAGGTCTTGGGTGTGTTTCAATTATTTGTTCCGATAAAACCGGTACACTGACCCAAAATAAAATGACAGTGGAAGATAAATATGTACTTCCTGGACAAAATGCGGATATGCTCACGCTGGCATCTGTGCTCTGTAATGACACAACTATTTCCGAAGGTGCATACCTGGGAGATCCAACAGAAACCGCTCTAGTAGAGTATTTTGTTAATAATGGTGGTAAATATGAAGAAATGCAGAAAAAATATCCTCGTTACGCGGAAATCCCTTTTGACTCAGATAGAAAACTCATGACCACATATCATGTGATTGACGGAGAAGGTGTTTTGTTCACAAAAGGTGCAATCGATGTTATGCTTAATCGAGTTTCCGGACTTTCGCAAGATGAGGTAAAGCAAATTGAAGCTTTGAATTCCCAATGGTCACAGGATGGTCTTAGAGTTCTTGCATTTGCAATGAAAATAGTGAATAACCTCGCTGCTGACGAAATTGCAACTATTGACTTAAGCTGTGAGCATGATCTAACTTTCATTGGGCTTATGGCTGAAATGGATCCACCAAGAGAAGAATCTGCAATAGCTGTTGCTGATTGTAAGAAGGCAGGAATCAAGGCTATAATGATTACAGGCGACCACAAAATAACAGCTTCAGCTATAGCACGTAGAATCGGCATAATGGAAGATGGAGATATTGCAATTACAGGGCCTGAACTTGATGCAATGAGCGATAAAGAGCTGATGGATAAGCTTGAGCGAATTTCTCTTTACGCCCGTGTTTCTCCAAGTAATAAGATTAGAATTGTCAAAGCATGGCAGTCCCTAGGCCACATCGTTGCAATGACCGGAGACGGAGTCAACGATGCTCCTGCCCTGAAAAATGCTGATGTTGGTGTGGCTATGGGAATTACCGGAACCGATGTTTCAAAGGATGCAGCTAGCATGATTTTGACAGACGATAATTTCGCAACGATAGTAAAATCTGTGCTGAATGGTAGGAATATTTATGCAAATATTAAAAACTCTATTTTGTTCTTACTATCCGGCAACATGGCTGGGATTTTTGTTGTTTTAGCAGCTGCTCTATTGGGCCTACCTAGTCCATTCACAGCAGTACATCTTTTGTTTATAAACCTGCTTACAGACTCAATGCCTGCTCTTGCGATTAATATGGAATCTTTGAATCATGATTTAATAAATCAAGAGCCTAGGCCTCGAGATGAGAGTGTAATAACAAAAGAGAATATTGTTCAAATTATATTACAAGGTGCACTAATTGGTGCTGCAACATTAGTTGCTTTTTATATAGGAATACAAAATGAGGGTAATTACGGTGCAATGACAATGGCTTTTGCTACATTATGTCTGGCAAGGCTCTGGCATGGATTTAACAGTCGTGGGACAGCTTCCATATTCAAGCTTGGAATATTCAGCAACATAGCTGTCGTAGGTGCTTTTATTGGCGGATTAGCACTCCTTGCTGCTGTCATGTTTATACCGGTTCTTCAAAAACTTTTCACAATAGATTCTATGATGGGAATTAATATATTATATATTATTGCACTATCCATTGCGCCTACAATAATTATACAGGCATTTAAAGTCTTTTATGTTGATAATAAATTACATAATTAAGGTCTCTATCTTCTAAGTCTTTAATTATTTGTAAGAATAACTCATATGAAAAAATGGCGAATAATGTACCGACCCCCAAAAGTTAGACCAAAATCTAACGATTGGGAGGTCGGTATTTTTATGGCAAAATATAATTTTGAATTCAAGAAGAAAGTTGTTTTAGAATATTTGGATTGTAAAGGAGGAACGCCATATCTTTCTAAAAAATATGGATTAGGTTCTGACTCTCAGCTACGCAAATGGATTAATGCATACAAAGCGTTCGGTGATGAAGGATTAAAGCGTTCTCGTAAGCAAACAAAATACTCTTTCGAAAAGAAGATTTCTGTTGTAGAATCATATCTATCAAGTGAGATTTCATATCAAGACTTGGCGATTCAAGAAAGTATAACAAATCCAAGTATGATTACTAACTGGGTTAATCGCTTTCGTGTTGCAGGTCCTGATGCTTTGAGACCTCGCAAGAAAGGTAGAAAGAAAACATTGGATAAACCTAAGATAGATAACAAACCAATAACTCAAGAAAACAGCGTTGTCGACACCAGTGCCGAACACGTAAAAGAATTAGAGGATGAACTGCTTAAGCTAAGAATTGAGAATGCCTTTTTAAAAGAACTGAGGAGGCTGCGTTTAGAGGACGAGGCAAAAATGAGAGAACGGCGCTCGTCATCAACAGCCTCCGAGGAGAATTCAAACTAAAAGACCTTCTCTCTTATGCAGGCATGCCTAAGGCAACATATATGTACTGGCAGAAAAGATTTGATAGAGAAAACCCTGACAAAGAAATCGAGGAGAAGATTCTTGAAATCAGAGTGACTCACAAGGATTATGGTTATCGTCGAATGGTTGGAGAATTAAGAAATCAAGGCTACAGTGTAAACAAAAAGAAAGTACAACGTATAATGCAGAAACTAGGTTTACAGGTTACATCATTCACTCGTAAAAATCGGAAATACAGCTCATACAAGGGAAAAGTCGGAACGGTTGCTCCTAATCGTATAAAGAGACGATTTAACACGCATATTCCTCATCAGAAGATTACTACGGATACTACAGAGTTTAAGTATTATGAGATTGATATGAAAGGTCATATGACCATGCACAAGCTGTATCTAGATCCATTTATGGATATGTGTAATGGTGAAATTATAAGCTTTGGAATAGCGAGGCAACCATCAGCTAAAAATATTATGGATGCATTAGAACAGGCAATTGCAATAACCTCTGATTGTCCATATCGAAGAACATTCCACTCAGATCAAGGTTGGGCATATCAGATGAAGGCATACTCGCGTCGTCTTAATGAAGAAAGAATTTTCCAAAGTATGTCACGCAAAGGAAACTGCCATGACAACTCTGTTATGGAGAACTTCTTTGGTCTGCTTAAACAGGAAATCTATCATGGTGTAGTTTACTATAGTTATGAAGAATTAAAGTCAGAAATTGAACGATACATTAAGTATTACAACGAGCAAAGAATAAAAGAAAAACTAGGATGGATGAGTCCTGTGCAATACAGACTTAGTCTCTTAGCTGCATAAAAATTGCGTAACAGATTCTAATATCTGTTACGCAATAAAAGTCTAACTTTTGGGGGTCACATCATAATTCGCCATTTTTTCATATCTATATAGGTTTGGTTTATATGCTTATACATGAGGCTTATAGGCCAAAACATATTGAGCTAATTCCATATACTCTCCATCTACTAAAATTAAAGAAACACAGAAAAACCTCTAACCACTTTACGTAGTTAAAGGTTTACTTTTGGTTGCAGGGAGAGGACTTGAACCTCTGACCTCCGGGTTATGAGCCCGACGAGCTACCAACTGCTCTACCCTGCGTCATCACATGGAATTAAGAAGCGCACCCAACATAGTTGCCTCAGTCCCAATTCACACCTACTGAAATTGGTGCCGGAGACCGGGGTCGAACCGGTACGGTCAATAAAGACCACAGGATTTTAAGTCCTGGGCGTCTGCCAATTCCGCCACTCCGGCTTCTAAAAATTGGCTCCGAGGGTGGGGCTCGAACCCACAGCCTACCGGTTAACAGCCGGTTGCTCCACCATTGAGCTACCTCGGAACACTGTCATCTCAACTGACGACAATAGAAATTATACAGGAAACAGCTATAATTGTCAATAACTTTTTTTACAAAACTTGCTTTTACTCAAATTTTATTCTATTTATGTTACTTCACCAATTATCTATAGCATCTATAAGATCTTCCACCTTAGAAAGGGTATTGATTTTCCTTCTAAACTCATTACTACCAAAATGACCTTTTGTATACCATGCTAGATGTTTTTTCATTTCGTTCACGGCAACTATTTCACCTTTATAAGCAAGAAGTCCCTTAGTGTGTTCTTTCATCATTAATTTTATTTCATTTTTTGACGGTTTCAAATCATCCGGAGGTTCTCCATTCCACCAAGCGTTTAATTCACAAAAAATCCATGGATTACCCAAAGCTCCTCGACCTATCATAACCATATCTACATCTGTTTCTTTAAACATTTTTATACAGCTACGTAAATCAAAAATATCACCATTTCCTATCACCGGAATTTGCACAGCATTTTTTACCCTTTTAATCCACGAATAATTAACCTTGCCCGAATAATAATCTGCACGAGTTCTACCATGAACGCAAACAGCTGATGCTCCACCGGCTTCTACAGCTTTTGCAACCTCTACGCAGTTTATAGACTTATCATCAATTCCAAGTCTAATTTTAGCTGTTACAGGTTTAGATGTAGACTTAACCATAGCTGCAATTATTTTTTCACAAAGCTTAGGATTCTTCATAAGTGCAGATCCATCGCCATTTTTATATATCTTAGGTACAGGACATCCCATATTAACATCTACAACTACATTTTTTCGATCATTAAGTCGCTTTGCAGCCTCTGCCATTATTTCCGGATCACTACCAAAAATTTGAAATGCGACAGGACCTTCGTCAGGATAAATATCTAAAAGTTGTTCCGAATGCTTGTCTCCATAGTGCATTCCCTTCGCAGATACCATCTCACTGTATACTAAAGCCGCACCCATTTGGCCATATATCAGCCTTGTAGGTGCGTCAGTTACTCCAGCCAGAGGAGCCATCAGGAAAGGTGTTTCCATGTGGAAATTTCCTATCTTAATTTGCCCATCCGCCTTTATTTTAGATTTTATTTTTCTTACTGATTCGACAAAATATTCCCTATCATTGCCTTCAGAAGGTTCTCCGCGCTTCTCAAATCGCGATAAATTATTACCTAGTTTCGATACATTTTCTGTTCTTGTACTGATGCTTGTTTTTCTCATAAATTAACCGTAAACCTTCTAGCGTTAACATTCTGTCAATAGAGTCAATACATGTAACCCCTGCTTCTATCATAGATGCTAATCCACCTGTAGCAATTACTTTAGCCTCCGGTGCATCTGCATCATACTCAGCTAGCTCCTTTTTCATCTTAGCGACTACATACTCTACCATTCCCATATGGCTATACAAAAGACCCGCCTGCATGCTTTGTATTGTGTTTCTACATATTGCATGTTCCGGATTTTCTAACTCAACTTTTGGAAGCTTAGATGTCTTTTCAAAAAGAGAATCAGCAGAAATTTTTACTCCCGGAGCAATAGTACCTCCTAAATATTCAGCTGTTCTTGATATTGCACAGAAAGTTGTGGCAGTACCAAAATCAATTACGATGAGCGGCCCACCATATTTTTCATAGGCAGCAACCGCATTCACAATTCTGTCCGAACCAACTTGTTTGGGATTATCATATTTAATTTTAAGACCGGTCTTAACACCGGAAGCAACTACAATAGAATTAATTCCGAAATATTTTTGTGAGAGATGTTGAATTGTAAATAAAACAGAAGGTACAACAGTAGAAATAATTATATCATCTATTTCATCCATACTAATGCCCTCATACTCAAAAAGTTGGCTAACTATCATACCATACTCATCAGTGCTTTTTTGTGCATCAGTTTTAATTCTCCAGCTAGTTTTAAGTTCACCATTATTAAACACACCTAAAACTATATTTGTATTTCCTATGTCAAATGCTAGTAACATGCGATATCTTATCCTTCCGCGTTTTCAAGTCTCTTTAAGGCAAGGGCGATGGTAAGTCCCGGTATAACTCTATTGCCTGTAATTTCTGCAGCTAATACTTCATTGATTCTTTTTAACCTATATTGAACTGTATTTGTGTGAATTCCCATAAAATTAGCTGTTTTGGAGCTATTAATGCCGGCATCTAAAACGAAAGTTTCCAAAGTTTCTAGAAGTTGTTTTGCCTTATTATCCCCAAGTTCTTTCTTAAATGGTTCAAGTAAATCCATATAAGATTTCTTAAGAGCACCATTTTGGGCACGAATATTAATGCAATTGCTAACTAGGGTCATATCATATTTTGTAAAGACTCTCTTATAAGGGAAAACATGCTCAACTGATGCCCAGTTTTCACCAATTAATCTAAATCCATCAACAGCTCCCTCCACTCCTTCAAATCCTGTGGAATGAAAAATTCTAACTGACTTAGACCCCTCTTTCATCTTCGAGAACAATTGGATACAGAGCATTTTATCAGATTCGCCTTCTTCATCCTCTATTATCTTAGCACTGTCACGTATTATAATTCCATATATTTCTCGTTCCGATGTAATCCTAAGAATTTCAAAAGAGTGTTTTGTTTCCATTTCATTAATAAGTCCATTTGCATGGACCGGATCAATATCTTTCACATGGAATACACTGATGATGTTTTCATCCTTAATACCCAGCTCATTCCGCAAAGAAGCCGCAAGACTTAGATTGCCCCTATGCAAGGCTTTTATAATCTCTGCTTTCGCATCTCTTTCCGGTGTAAATTTCCACATTCCCATGGCAAGCTCTATTATTTCAGCTAATTTTGTAATTTCACCAGCGGAATAGCTATCATCGTTGTCCACAATAAAAATAAAATATTTCTGATTACTAATTGATATAGGTCCCCAGTATGTCAGAACGCCGTTGACATCTATAAAAGTATATATCCCGGATTTTTCGACATCTCTGTCTTTTCCTAATCTAATAGCGTCTTCTATCGTTGCCTGATGTCTAGTTTCTACTGTTAAAATTGGATTATAATCCTTGCTTAAAACGATTACTTGAAAATCATTGCTAATTGCAGCTTCTTTCAAGGCAGATTGGAAGTTAGAATATTTTTCAAAATTTAGCAAATGATAAATTGTCTTATTTATCAAATCATTCCTGAAGTTTTCGCCATACAAAAGTCTGTCCATTACGGATTCTATAACTTGGCTATATCTTACATCACAACCGTCTTCGTCCTTAATCACTATTAAAGGCAGCTCCATATTTTCAGCTACAGAAATCGCCCTCTCATTTAAGTTAAGTCCGCTCTTTCGCCAAAATACCACAAGCGCTGCTATTTTCGCTTCGGACAGTTTCTTTATGACCTGAATTTGAAACATCTCAGGTGCAGCTTTTCCGTCATTTCCAAAAAATGAGGTCAGAACAAGCTGTCCTGCTTGCCCATTTTCCTCACATACATTTGTAGACGTTGCTCCATCCAGCACAGATACACTATTTACTATTTTCTGTAATTGATTTTTTCCGGCTAGAACACTAGCACCTTTAAATATTTCTAATTCTAGACAGTCAGCTACGGTTAATTTCATATTAATCCTCCTTAGGGGTATCCTTCTCCTCTAAGTCTTTGCTATCTTTACCAACATTATCCTCTGAATCTTCTGTTTTTTTCTTCCGTGAAACTTCTTTAATCACAATTCTGCTCATTTTCCCTGAATTAATTGGCTGAATTGTAATAGTTCTACCCTTTTCTCCAGCAGCCTTTCTTCTAGCTTCTGCAATCATCTTATCTCTTTCAGCTGAGTCTTTGGCATTTTCTTCTGCAAGAATTTTTTCTTCTTCTTTAATCTGAACAGCCAAGGTTTCCGGATCCACTTCACCGTTATATAAGGCTTCAAATTGTTTACCATCGATGGTCTCTACAGATAGCAATGCCTGTGCAACCCTTTCCAGTTTGTCTATATTGTCTTCAAGAATTTTCTTCGTTTCATCGAAAGCTCTATCTATTAATTTCCTAACCTCTTCATCAATTTCAGCGGCAGTTCTTTCCGAATGGTTTTGCCTTGTTGATAAATCTTTACCTAAGAATACTTCATCGGCTCCACTATAGTTTACAGGACCCAGTTTTTCACTAAAACCGTATTTTGTTATCATATCTCTAGCAATATCTGTAGCTCTCTGTATGTCATTCGAAGCACCTGTACTTATATCATCCAAAGTTAGATGTTCTGCAACACGTCCACCAAGAAGGTGAAGAATATCATTGAACATGCCCTTCCTTGTTTTGAAAAATTTCTCATCTATCGGTAATGACATGGTAAATCCGCCAGTCATACCTCTTGGGATTATAGTAACCTGATGAACAGGATCTGAATCAGGAATTGATCTCATTACGATTGCATGTCCTGCTTCATGATAAGCCGTAAGTTTTCTTTCTTCCTCAGAAATGACTCTACTCCTCTTAGCCGGGCCTGCAATCACCTTTGTTGTAGCTTCTTCTACATCATTCATTCTTATTCTGCTACCATTTCTTCTAGCTGCTAAAAGAGCCGCCTCATTAAGCATATTCTCTAGGTCAGCCGGCGTGAATCCAGGTGTTCTTCTAGCCAAAATACTTGGTGAAACTGCATCATCCATAGGCTTATTTTTTGAATGAACTTTGATTATTTCTTCTCTTCCCTTTACGTCAGGAATACCTATTACAATCTGTCTATCAAATCTACCGGGTCTCAAAATAGCCGGATCAAGAACATCAGGTCTATTAGTTGCAGCCATAATTATTACTCCGGAATTTTCTCCAAACCCATCCATTTCAACAAGCAACTGATTCAAAGTCTGTTCTCTCTCGTCGTTTCCGCCACCAAGACCAGCGCCTCTCTTTCTACCTACAGCATCAATTTCATCAATGAACACTATACAAGGTGCATTTTTCTTAGCCTGATCGAAAAGATCTCTTACTCTTGATGCTCCTACTCCTACAAACATCTCAACAAAATCCGAACCGCTTATTGTAAAGAAAGGCACCCCGGCTTCTCCGGCAGTAGCCTTGGAAACATACGTCTTACCGGTTCCCGGCGGACCTACAAGAAGAATTCCTTTTGGAATTCTAGCTCCGAGATACTGGTACTTCATAGGGTCTCTAAGGAAATCAACTATTTCAGTAAGTTCTTCTTTCTCCTCATGAAGTCCTGCAACATCATTAAATGTAATTTTTCTACCATCACCTTTATACAGCTTGGCTTTGCTCTTTCCAAAGCTAAATGCTTTTCCCTGACCACCACCTTTAGATATCATAATGAAGAAAAAAATCGCTATTCCTATCATGACCAAAGTTGGAAGAATATTCAAAATGCCATCCATCATTGAAGGTGGTTTGGTTGTCATATTCTTAATTTTACCATCTTTAAGTTGAGGAAATACATACGTCTCCTCTAGCCAAGAAATTTCCGTAAAATAAGGTGCATATGCTACTACAAACTTTTTTTCCGGTCTCTTTGAATCATCAATTCCAAGAAGTGCATTTAAAGAAGCTTCTAATCCTGCTCTTCTTTCTTTAGGGTCATCACTCTTACTAGCCTTATCAATTTTCTTTTCATTTTCTTTAGCTAGTTTCTCAGCCTTAGCTGCATCTTGTCTATCTTTATCAGTCATTATCTGAGCTCTGATTTTCCTCTCAGATATATCAATAGAATAAACCTGCCCTTTCTCAAGGTACTTAACCATCGTGGAGAAAGAAACCTGCTTCTCGGAAGCATTATCTCCCTTAAAGTATGATGCCATGCTTAAAATAATAGCAATTAGCACCATATATATTACTAAATTCTTGCTGAATTTTTTCAAATCAAATTCCTCCTTAAAAGTTCTGGCAAACAGCCTCACTATGATATCATAATCACATTAAAATTTCAATACTTATCAAGTCTTTATCTGATTGAGTTTCATCCTCTTTGCCAATAAGATCTCCTTGATTAAATCCATATGCCACTCGTCCATTTGTGCGTCCTGACACATCGCCGATCCACAAAATTTGAGATCCTATAGCAAGTACAGGTACATGATTGCGAAAAATACGTGGTACCTTATCGTCCACAAAAATTTTTTTAATTTTCTTCCTGCTATCTTCGGAAATCATCATATAATCTCCCGGCAACCTTTGGCGCAAAATAGGTTTCATTCCGCTACCAAACCGTTCTTCAATCTTCTTTTTAGAAAATATTATCCTTATGAGCTTCCCCTCATCGGAAATAGACCAAGGCCTGTCCTTATTCTCCAGATACTTTGGAGAAAAAATAGCCACATTCTCATACATTCTGCAAGCCAAATATTCTTTCGGCAAATTCACCTCCGAGGACGGATCCTTTGTTGTCAACAAATTTACCAGAGAATCAAAGTGACTATAAGATACATTTTCAACAAGACCAATCTCTTTTAAAGCAATTGAAAAAACTGCTTTTTGTATTACTTTATGCTTTTGGGCTAGGCAGGCTGAACTCAATATCATTTTATTTTGATTTTTATATATCAAAACATCCTCTAGTACGTTTCGTGCCTCACTTATTATAAAATCATCCGTTTCTTTTGCTATTTCACCAGTTCTAACTAAGGCATTTTTCACTTCCGGATTAATTAATTCCATAAGAGGAATGAGCTCCAATCGAATTTTATTTCTAGTATACACCGGCTTAAGATTGGTTTTGTCGATACAATATTCTATTTTAGCAAAATTAAGTGAATCTAGAATATCTTGCTTTGAAAAACCCAAAAGAGGTCGTATAATCATATATGATTTACCATCAATTAAGATTTCTGATTTCTGACTCATGGATTTTATCCCGGAAATTCCGGTCCCTCTAATTAACCTAAATAATATGGTTTCAGCTTGATCATCTTTGTTTTGAGCTACAGCAATCTTTATATTGAGAGTCACAGTTTTACAATTTCCAGTTTTATATTCGCTATCAATTCTGTTAACCTCGTCTCTAAAAGCTTCGTAACGTACCTTCCTTCCTGCTTCCTCCGTAGTCATTTTCCAATCTTTTGCTAATTTGTTGCAATCGACCTTAATTACTGTAAGTGGTATATCTTCCGTCTTGCACAAATTTATTACAAAGTTTTCATCATCGTTACTTTCACCGCCTCTTAATCCATGGTTTACATGAACACATGAGAAAGTCATATTGATGTATTTTTTAATTTCTGCCAAAACATGAAAAAGACACACAGAATCAGGACCTCCGGAAAGGCCTAGAACTATGTGATCAGCTTCAGTAATTATACCCCTATTAATTATTTGATTTAATAAATCTTTAATAACCATACTGTGATTATACCACAAAAATTAAAAATTACCCACAGCTGTTATGCCATAGGTATAGCCTTATTTATATATTCTTTAATAATCAAAATTATTCATTTAATAAGCTTATCCAGCTGTTCAATAGTTCTGGGAGTTTCCTTGGCCATATCTATAATGCCCTTAGCGACCAACCTGTCATAGAACTCTAGGACAGTTGGCGTTTCAAGATTTGCTTTATTTAAAACCTCTTTACTATGGAAAACTTTTCTAGGTTCATCATGCATTAGAACTTTCCCATCATGAATAACCACCACTTCATCAGCCCAACCATAAGCATAATTCACATCATGAGTCGAAACTAAAACTGTAATTCCTTCCTCAACCATCATTTCTATTATTCCGTTAACAATTATTGTATGCTTAGGATCTAACGAAGATGCCGGCTCATCCAGAATAACTATCTTTGGCATCATTATCAATACATCCGCAATAGATACTTGTTTCTTCTGTCCTCCGGAAAGAGCATGGGTTGCTTTATGAACAAAAGGACCAATCAGTAACTTTTCAACAACTTTGTCAACAGCCTTGTCCACATCTTCCATATTCATACCCATATTCATTGGACCAAAAGAAATCTCCTGTCTTACGCTAGCTGAAAAAAGCTGGTTATCGGGATCCTGAAAAACAATCCCTACCTTAGACCTGAGCTCTTGCAAAGATTTCTTATCATATTTAACTTCCTTGCCGTCCACTTCCAATCTTCCTCTTACAAGTTTATTTATTCCATTAAGGCTCAAGAAAAATGTGGATTTACCTGCACCATTTGCACCTAGAAAAGCAATCTTCTTTCCTTTACTCAACTCTAACGAAAAACCATTTAGTGAATACGTCTGCTCATCATCATAGGAAAAGAATATGTCTTCTGCCTTTATTATCACATCATTATTATTCATATGAATACAATCCCCTCTATCCTAATCCAAATAGTAGCTATACATAGACCCACGCCAAAAAATACAATCAAATACATGGTTTTAGTATTCTGCTTATAGTGTTCTTCAATCATCCTCAGCTCACCATCATACCCCCTTGCTTCCATAGCATCATAGAGTTGACTTGACCGCTTCATTGAGTTAATGAAAAGCGCAGATAGCATATATCCAAATGACTTTATTGAGGTTTTATAATCTTTGTAACCCAGTCTAGCCTTTTGCGAAATAGTTATATTCATAGCCACACCTAGAAGTATAAATATAAATCTATATATCAGCATCATTAGTTCCACAAAGATTCTGGGCAATTTACACTTTCTCAACACACTTATTATATCAGGCATAGTGGTATTTAGAGACAAAAAATACAAACTGGAAACGGCCGCAAGTGCAGTGACGATAAGCTGACATCCTTGCCACATACCTATTTTGCTGCCAGTAATATAGTAGGTGCCCACCGGAAAAGCATACAAATCCAGTGGCATCTTAGATATATTAACAAACAATGCAAAAGTTCCTAAAAAAAGAAATGATAATGGCCAACTCAAGAGCATCTTGTATCGCTTAGGAGAAAGTCCACCTTTTACAACATTCAGATAATAGTTAAGGAACAAAATACCAACAGCCATAATCATTGAACGACTTGCGATTAAGAATATAATTGTTATTATTGAGTATAGAAACTTCTCCATGGGATTAACATATCTAAGCTTTGAGTAGTAACATAATTTATCAATTATAAGCATATTTCCCCTTATATAAATGTCGGCTAGGATATCTGACCCTAGCCAACACTATTAATTCAAATTCTATTCGTCAGCATCTTGAGGAATTCCATACTTCTCTCTATCCTTATGTCTCTGAGTTAAACGACCTAGCAAGAAAGCTACAATACCTACTCCTATACCGGTCTGAACACAGAAAATTAGAGATTCAACTTCCCCAGGCAATTCTCCACCCAGCAATTTTTCAAGAATAGGTGTTGCCCATGGCTCATACTCATAATCTTTATCTGTAATACCTTTGTTTTCTTTAACAATTTCACTGATTGCTCCACTGCCGGCATCATCTGATCCTCCAAATTCTGCATCTTTTAGAGCAAATAGTGGTACTATGGCTAAAAGAACACAGATAATAATAAGAATCACTGCTAATTTGCTGTTACCTTTTTTATTCATCATGCACCTCCTATTTACCAGCTTCAATACCAATAGCTCTTAATTCCGGCTTAGCATAGCTCTGAAGAGCCATAAATATTAATGCGGATAAAATTCCTTCAATAATTGCTAGAGGAATCTGTGTTGTGGCAAAGATTCCTAGGAATTTAACAGCAGATGCCATCACACCACCTGTCTCTGAAGGGTATGCAATTGCAAGCTGAAAACTTGTTATGCAGTATGTGATTAAGTCACCAAGAGCAGTTGCAATGAATACTACAACAGACTTGTTCGTGTTTGAACCTTTAAGAGATTTCCATATAAGCCAGGTTACAATTGGTCCTCCAATTGCCATTGAGAAAGTGTTTGCACCTAAAGTAGTAAGTCCACCGTGAGCAAGTAAGATAGCCTGGAAAAGCAAAACAATCAGTCCCAGCACACTTGTTGCTGCAGGGCCGAATAGGACTGCTCCCAGCCCAGTACCTGTCATATGTGAACAGCTACCTGTAACCGATGGAATTTTCAACGAAGATAAAACAAATACAAAAGCACCGGCCATAGCGATAAGTACTACAGTCTTTCTATTTTGCTCTGTAAGTTTCTTAATTTTAATAATACCTAGTACAACGAATGGGATTGAAATTGCACCCCATATCAAACAGTGTGCCAAAGGAAGATAGCCTTCCATTACATGCATTGCATTTGATACCGGTACAATACCAAAAATCATCGCAAAAGCACAACTAAGAGAAAGAATAAGTTTTTCTCTTCTTGTCATCATTGACCTCCTTAAAAATATAACATCACTAAAAAATATCGGAATCATACTCTGTATAACGCGCTTTTAAATTGGGCATAAAAAAATGCCTAAAAGGCACAACAAATTTTCTAATGAAAATCTAATCAATGCCAGTCATCGCTCGTAACTTTAGCACTTATTTCAGTGGCAGTTCTTCTGACTTCGACCTTACGCGAAAATACCCCCTTCCCGGAAAAGCTTATCTAAATTCCAGTGGTTAATTGGTATCTCTAAGTCTTCACAGTGGCGGGACCGTGGAAGCTTTTACTTCCTTATCTTTTAAACTTGCGTACCTACTGAATAAAATTCCGTTTAAATTCTATCACTAAAGTATAATATAGTCAAGAAGATAACTCTTATTTGTTACATATTCACACAGTTGGGGTATGAAGTAGATATATAAATTTAGCGATTAAAAGAAAGGGTGAAAAATATGAATAAAAAATTAGCCATAAATGGATTTGGAAGAATTGGTCGATTAACCTTTAGGAAAATCTGGGAAGAGAGTCACCTAGAGATTGTTGCTATCAATGACCTTAGCAGCCCAAAAATGTTAGCGCATCTTCTTAAATTCGATAGCGTTCAAGGCAAATTTTTCGGCCATGAAATTTCTCATACGGAAAACTCTATAATCATTGACAATAAAAAAATTCCTGTTTATGCAGAGGCTGATGCAAGTAAATTACCTTGGGGAAAATTAGACATTGATATAGTTTTGGAATGCACTGGATTTTATACCGGTAGGGCGAAATCTCAGGCTCATATAGATGCCGGAGCAAAAAAAGTGCTAATCTCTGCTCCAGCTGGAAATGATTTACCGACTATCGTATATAATGTAAATCATAAAACCCTTAAACCCAGTGATTTGATTGTTTCTGCTGCGAGCTGTACAACTAATTGTCTAGCTCCCATGGCAAAGGTTCTGAACAAATATAGAGAACTTCGAACCGGTTTTATGACAACTATACATGCTTACACCGGTGATCAAATGTTACTTGATGGCCCTCATAAAAAAGGAGATCTTAGAAGAGCTCGTGCCGGCGCAATAAATATCGTACCGACCAGTTCCGGTGCTGCGTCTGCTATCGGTCTTGTAATCCCTGAATTAGATGGAAAACTTATAGGTTCGGCACAAAGAGTTCCCGTTGCCACAGGTTCGATTACAATACTTGATGCCACTTTAAAGGACGAAACTGATAGCGTTACAGTTGAAGGAATTAACAATGCTATGAAAGCTGCTGCGAATGAATCTTTCGGATATAATGAAGAAGAAATTGTTTCTTCTGATGTAGTCGGAATGTCTTATGGTTCATTATTTGATGCGACTGAAACCTTAGCACAGAAATGTGGTACTCACATTTACGAGGTGCGGATAGTTGCCTGGTATGACAATGAAATGAGTTATGTTAGCCAGATGGTAAGAACCTTGAAGTATATGGTTAGCATTTCATAACTTATATATCTATTTATATTGTTAAAGAATAAAGGGATGACTCCGGTCATCCCTTGCATTTTGCCCTGTAATTATCTGATCTATTAAAGTCTTCTCTCAAAATTTTCGGCAATCCTCTAGTTTAGAGACCTTAAATTTATATAAAAAGACCTAAACCTTCATTAATCAATCTTACTTTTTCTTCTTGCAACAGCAATTCCTGCTCCAGCCAGTGCTATCACTCCCAGCTCAATCAATCCGGTATTATCTCCGGTATTTGGTGATTTGGCCTTTGGAGATACAACTGCTGATATTTTGGTCTGATTAGTAGGCTTATTAGTATTATCTGGTTTATTTGCGTTTGCCTCTCTGTTTTTTTTGATTATTTCCAGCTGTCTTGCTCTTTCTTTTTCATCGACTTCACTAGTCAATTTATTTAGCCCGTCTGATAAACCGTCTGTTCCCTTTTGGATAGCTGCTGCTGCATCTACTAACTCTTCTCTAAGCTTAGGGAATTCTTTTGTTAAATCCCAAGCTTTTTCAAAGTTTTTCTGCCATGGCTTCTTTTTATAGGCATCTACAGCTTTCTTCGCTTCCGCTTCTCTATTTTTCTTGATTATTTCAAGCTGTCTTGCTCTTTCTTCCTCATCAGGTTTGCCGGCTAATTTATCAACTCCTGCATCTAGCCCGTCTGTTCCCTTTTGGATAGCTGCCGTTGCATCTATTAATTCCTCTCTAAGCTTAGGGAATTCTTCTGTTAAAAGCCATGCTCTTTCAAAATTCTTCTGATATGGTTTGTTCTTATATTCATCTACAGCTTCCTTTGCTTCTGCTTCTCTATTTTTCTTGATTATTTCAAGCTGTCTTGCTCTTTCTTCCTCATCAGGTTTGCCGGCTAATTTATCAACTCCTGCATCTAGCCCGTCTGTTCCCTTTTGGATAGCTGCCGCTGCATCTATTAATTCCTCTCTAAGCTTAGGGAATTCTTCTGTTAAAAGCCATGCTCTTTCAAAATTCTTCTGATATGGTTTGTTCTTATATTCATCTACAGCTTTCTTTGCTTCTGCTTCTCTATTTTTCTTGATTATCTCCAGCTGTCTTGCTCTTTCTTCCTCATCAGGTTTGCCGGCTAATTTATCAACTCCTTCTTTTAATTCATCTGTACCCTTCTGAATATATTTGCCCGCTACTATCAAATCATCTCTAAGCTCAGGAAATTCCTGTGTTAAAGCCCACGCATCCTCAAAATTCTTTTGCAATGGTTTGTTCTTATATTTATTTACAGCCTCTTTTGCTGCTACTCTCTTCGCTTCAATTTTGTCGAGGCTGTCCTTAGTACGATATTTTAATGCATTAGCACTGTTCTTAAAATGAGTGAAATCACTGGAATTATCCATTAAACTTTTTATAGTGTTTTCAAGTTCTTGTATATTCAATCCATCATCTAATGATCTTGCAAAAACATCTATAACTAACTTCTTCAATCGTCCATCACTATCAACATTAGCAATTCTATATACCACTTTTACAAGCTCATCGTAATCCTTCGCCGCTAAAACTTTATAGAAATCTCCCGCATGCTTATCAATACTATCACCGGTGTAATCTATTTGCCTTACGCCATAAGCCATTCTGCTTCTAATTTCATTAAATTGCTTCTCAGTAAAGTCCCAATTTGCACCTTCGCCTATAGCAGAGGTACCTTCCTGCCCATAGACAGGTGTCACTGCATTGTTCAAGTTTAATGTGCCAGTGACAGGTCCAAGTACCATAAACGCACCCACAACACATGACACAACACCGATGGTAAGACGTCTTAAAGAATATCTGTATACCTTACTCTTCTTTTTGCTTTCAATAGCCCTTTTAAAATTATCCATAGTCTTTCTCCATTTCCAAATATTCCCCCGAAGAATTTCACATATATCATCAGGGTAAAAGCATGTTTTTATATTAACACAAGCATTAGTATTTTTCAATACATTTAAAAATTTTTAATCAACAAAACTTCTAAAAATATTAAGTATTTTGGGAGTTAAGTAAATACTACTTTCATCATATAATGATGTTCTCCAAAATTACATAAATATATTTCTTATCTACCTTTTAAAAATATAACATTTAAGTAATATTTGCTTGCAAAAGCTATAGCTGCTGCACTACATATGCCTCTAGGATCTGATTCGTTTACAACGCTTTTATAATCTTGTTCCTTTAGAGCCAATTCTGTATTGACTTTAATTAGCTTGCAAAAATAATCGTAAGATTCTTTCGGTGAATTTGCATCTATTGCCAGATGAATCAGTTTATCTATTTCCCTAATTTCAAAAACCTCTTTCAGCGTAGATATAACCATCAATGACGCTACTGATAGCCTATTATAACGTTTCTTTACCGGCGGCGGCAAAAAACCTTGTTTTACATAGTTATTCACCATTGTTTGGGTGAGTATTTTGTTAGATTTCTTGGCAGATACTGTTTCTATCATTAAATATGGCGATAAATTTGAGTTAACCAATTCCAGTACTTGATCAAGATATAGACTTATATGTGGCAAATCATCCCATTTGGGCAAATTCACAATGTAGTTTTCTACATTATTCATAGAGATTTCCTCCTCATCCCAGTATAGTTTTATTAAGGATTATATATTTTTAAATAATTTTAGTCAACAGTTGACAAAGTTATTTAAATCATTTAACATAGTTTTCATAACTAAATAGATTTCTAAGGAGGTCATAGAAGATGAAAGAAAATATTCAAATAAGCAAAAAGCTTCCCAGATTATATAAATACGAATACAAAGAAGATTTTCGAGCTTTTTTAAATTACTATTGTAATTTATATAGCGAAGATAATGCCTTTATTATTAAAGAAAAGAAGGAAACGAAAACTTCCTCTGCTCAATATAGATATGTAACATTTCATCAGCTATTAAGGGATATAAATTCCCTTTCTGCTTACCTTACCGACAAAAACTTTCAGGAAAATCCAATTGCATTAATTGGCAAAAATTCATACGATTGGTTCATCAGCTATCTTGCTGTTTTAAATTATGGAAATGTGGTAGTTCCGTTAGACAAAGATCTTCCTGTAAACGAGCTAATCAGTTCTCTTGAAAGAAGTAAGACTAAAACATTGGTTTACAGTAGCGACAAGAAAAATATCATTGATGAGATAAAAAATCACTTTGCTGATTCCATTACATTTATATCTATGGATGATACAAGTTCTATGGTTGATGAGGGAAATAAGTTAATTAGCACCGGCTATGATAAACATTTGGAGAAACAAATTGATCCCTCTGCACTGGCAGTCATTTTATTCACTTCAGGTACAACATCTGCATCGAAAGCTGTTCAACTTTCGCAAAAAAATATTTTGTCAGTATCCTATGACTGTGTCACAACAGAAGATATCAGACATGGTGATGTAAACATGGCTTTTCTACCATATCACCACACATTCGGCTCAACCGGTCAAGTAGTAATGATTAATGCAGGTGTTACCAGCACTTTCTGTGACGGTCTTAAATATGTTCAGAAAAACTTAATTGAATACAAAGTATCATTATTTGTCTGTGTACCCCTTCTTATTGAAGCCATATACAAAAAAGTCCTCGCCGGAGTTAAAAAACAAGGTAAAGAAAAGCAACTTGCTGCTGCACTCGCCGTTTCACGAAGTCTGAAGCGTGTTGGTATTGACGTAAGGCGTAAAATTTTTAAAAATATATTAGATCAACTTGGTGGTAACCTGCGGTATATAATTTCCGGAGCTTCCCCTCTGGATCCTGTATGCTGGCGTAGTTTAAATGACTTTGGTATCACTGTTGTCCAAGGTTACGGTTTAACTGAGTCAGCTCCCGTACTGGCTGCAGAATCTCCAAAATACCAACGTAGCGGATCTTGTGGATTGTCAATGCCTTCCGTTGATATTTCTCTTTCTGACGTTAACAAAGACGGTGTTGGAGAATTAATTGCAAGAGGGCCAGGAGTTATGCTTGGCTATATGGAGAATCCTAATGCTACCGCGGATACCGTAAAAAATGGATGGCTTTATACCGGTGACCTTGCCAAAATTGATAAAGACGGATTCATCTATATTCTAGGAAGAAAAAAGAACGTTATCGTCCTACGAAACGGCAAAAATGTATATGCGGAGGAACTGGAAATCCTTCTTGGAAACTTGCCTTTCGTTCAAGAAGTTATGGTATTTGGCCAAGATAGAGACCAAGGAGACAAAAAAACAGGTGCTCGCTCCGGCTTAGCAGGAGCAGATCCCGTGGTTACCGCAAAAATTGTATATGATGCAGAATATATGCAAAAATTCTTTTCGGCGGATACCTTTGAAGACATTGAAAAAATAATTAAAAATGCAGCAGACAAGATTAACGATTCTATCCCTGCATACAAACAAATAAAACGATTAATATTAACCGACCAGCCAATGGAAAAGACAACTACAGGGAAAATCAAAAGGTACAAAAATAAATAAGCTTTGTGTGTGCCGTATGAGAAAATTATTCTATTTTTTATCCCATATGGCACATAATAATGTTTCTAGAATGCATGAATTAATTCGTATATAAAAAGCCTTTGCATCAATTAAGATTCATCAACTGAATTTTTGATTAAAGGCTTTTTATTATTCTAAAATAAGCATAAATCTATTACAGATTTGGATTTGTATAAATTAAAATTTACTAAAAATTCTATTAGAGTTGTTTTTGTTTAAGGGCATCTTTAGCTACTCGGTTGTCACTAGGCCAGAATTCTCTTCCATTATCCCTATCAATAAAATCATCCTCGCCTTTTCCCAAAATAAGCACAAAATCTCCTTTTTTGCTCCTTTTGATTGCATCCTCGATTGCGTCTTTACGGTTAGGTATTATTGATATCTTATCATCAGGAAGATTACCCTTGATTTCTAGAGCTATATCTCTTGGATCTTCATCCCTTGAATCTTCTTCTGTTAATACAACATAATCTGAAAACTTGTATGCAGTCTGACCCATATATGGTCTCTTTGTTTTATCTCTTTTACCTGCACAACCAAATACGGAATACACTTCAGGCCGTTTTCCGGTTTTTGCTTCTTCCTCATTGCAAACTGAAGTTATAAATTCATAAACCTTTTCCATTCCATCAACCGTATGAGCGTAGTCAACAATTGCATTTATTCCTTGTTTGTTTGCTATAGCCTCCATTCGCCCCTCTACCTGAGCAAGATTCTCCAGTCTTTGCTTAAAAGAATTGATTGAAATGCCCTGTTGATGAACTGCGCTTATAGCTGCTACAAGATTATATATATTATATTTGGCGAGTAAATTAGTCTTAATAATATGTAGTTTTTCCTCAAAATCGGAATTTCTATTATTAAAAGATTCCATAGCTCTTTCAGAAATCTCAAGAGTAAATGTACTCCCATTTCCCATTAATTTAATATTTGAAATCTTATAATCTGCCTCCGGAGACATACCATAAGTGAATATCTGACCTTTGCTAACGTCTCTTAAAACAGAGATACTATTGAGATCATCTTGGTTTAAAATTGCTACTGAATTTTCAGATAGTTCTTTAAAAAGAAGCTGTTTGGCTCTAAAATATTCATCCATAGTTCCATGGTAGTCCAAGTGATCATGAGTTAAATTAGTAAAAACTGCAACATCAAACCTGACTCCTTTAACCCTTCCCATGGCGAGTCCATGAGAACTTACTTCCATAGCTGCAGCTTCCATCCCACATTTTCTCATATCTCTTAGATTGTATTCTAAGGTAAAAATATCCGGAGTCGTGAGGTTAGGATGGCTCTTGACATTACCATATCGCAGACCAATCGTTCCCATATACCCAGTAGGAATATGAGTTTTCTCTCCATTTTCTAAAATATCTTTAATCAGACAAGCTGTCGTTGTTTTACCATTTGTACCTGTAATCCCGTACATAGTCATCTCATGACTGGGATTTCCATAAAAGTTCCCGGCTATCTTTCCCATTACATCCGTCATTAAATCTGCTTTCGTCACTCTGATAACAGGAACCATATCATTGATTGATTTGTCCACTTCTTCTGTCTGCACTATAGCAAGAGCCCCATTTTCTATCGCTTTGCTTATATACTTGTGCCCATCAGTTTCAGTACCTTTAACCGCACAAAATATCCAGCCTTTCTCAATTTTTCGCGAGTCTAAACTTATGCCTGTGACTTCCAGTTTACCTTTAGTGATTTTATCTAAATCTGATTGAGACATTTCTATATGTTCTATATCTTTAATCACTTGAGTTATATTCATATTTACCCCTTTCCGGACCGCAAATTTACCATAATTTATTTTTTGTCAATTTTATTTGTCCTCTGCTTTAATTGGCCCTGAATATTCAAATGATGGCATTAACTCTAACTTAAATTTACTGCATTTTCTTTTATTGTCTATTTTATACTTAACATCTAGATTATCTATTTCCCCGGTTCTAATATATCGATCTAAAACTTCATAAGTAAATCCTAAATTATCTTCATCACTTTTCCCTGAAAGCCCATCTTCAGGAACCTTGAAAATTAACTTATCCGGCAAACCTAATGCCTGCCCAACCTGTCTTACCTCTTGAACAGTCAAATTTGATAACGGACTAAAATCACCGGCTGCATCACCATATCTAGTTGAATAGCCTACCCAATCCTCTGACAAATTGCATGTATTTGCTACTCTGCCATTCATAGTTTGGGAAACAGCATAAACCGTTGCCATTCTTATTCTTGCCGGCAAATTAACACCGGCTTGCTGAGAAAGTTCTTTTCCCAAAGCATGTTTTGTTGCTACCTCTAGTGTTTCAACAGTTTCGCCTATATTTATAGTTGTATGTTGTATGCCCAAATGTCTCACTAGCTCTTGAGATGCATCAATATCGTGCTGTTCTCCCTGAGGCAGTAGAACACCAAAAACGCGATTTTTTCCTAAAGCCTCCGTACACAAAGCAGCTACTACTGAACTATCTTTTCCTCCGCTTATGGCAACCACCGCAGGACTATCATTTCCATTTACAGAAAACCATTTTCTTATCCAATGAATCAAATCCCTTGTAACTTTCTCTTTATCAAATTTATATTTTTCTTCCATAAAAATATCTCCTTGCTGCAAAATTCCTATACATTATATTCTTTTAGCTAGTTAAATTATTTCTATTTGACAAGGTTTCATTGCCTCCAAGGCAATTTTGTGACTTTCTGAGGTTACCCCTGCACATAAATCTCCCATTACCTTAATGGGCGTCTCCGGGAATGATGCCTTAAGTACCATGGCATTGGAAATAACACATATATCCGTACAAACTCCTGTTAGAATAATCTCATCCGGTTCACCGCAAACTTTTTCTTTGATCCATGACAAAAGACTCACATCACTAAACGAGTTCTTCATAAATGTGTTGTCTTTTGTTACAAAATTTTTTAACTGCGGAATAATTTCCCATCCATCACTGCCTTTAATGCAATGCGGAATCGGTAGATTTTTTCCTTCTTGGGTTTTTAGATAATTGTCATGGTGAGTATCCATAGTAAATAAAATATGATAACCTTGTGATTTTCTTTTTGCAACTTCTTTGACCAGATTATCTACGATTAATTTCCCTTCCCGGTTTTTTAAGGCTCCGGTTATGAAATCTTGCTGCATATCTATAACTACAAACACCTTTTTCTCAGACATAGTTCCACCTCATAATCCTTATAATTATACATATTTAAACCATTTTAATTATATCATTTAAGTATTCTCTTGTCTATTGATACCAGACTAACTTGATGATATTCTATAGCTAGTAAAGTTGGAATATTATTAGAAACGATTTATTTGTTTTTAGAAAGGACATTGAAATGAAAAAGATACATACAGATATGGCTCCTAAAGCATTGGGACCGTATTCCCAGGCAATTGTTACAGGCAATCTTCTTTTTACATCCGGTCAAGGTGGTATAGATCCATCAACGGGAAAGTTAATTGATGGACTTAAAGGTCAAACAACCCAAATAATGCATAACTTAAAAGCCATCTTAGAAGAAGCGGGAAGTGATTTTTCTAAAGTTGTTAAGACTACATGTTTTCTAAAGGATATGAATGATTTTAAAGAATTTAATGAAATCTATGGTGAATTTTTTACCGAAAAACCTTCAAGAAGCTGTATAGCAGCTGCCGATTTACCCGGCGGTTTTCTAGTGGAGATTGAGATTATTGCAGAGATTTAATTTTTAACATTTATTAATTTTGTTATATACATTTAATTTGGCACGATAAACTTACGGTAAAAGCCCTTTATATGAAGACTTCAATGAGCTTTCTACATAAAGGGCCTTTCACTTATGTGCGCTTATTATATTTCTAATTTTTTACTTACCAGCTAACCCTTGCGTTATTTTTTCTTCTGGTTTCTTCTTTAGTAGCCCCGGTTTTCTTATCAATTTCTACTGTTTCATAAGCGACATCCTCTTTAATAAATTCTACTGATTCTTCTTCGCTTATTTGCTTTAATCTCATAGCTAAAGCTGTCCTATCAGATGCATTAGTCATTCTCTTACCATCTTTTCCCGCTAAGGTTAATCCGAAAAATGCCATAATCAAAACTACAATAGGCATAGTATAGTTAAATACTGCATACATACCGTATTCCTTTACTGTAACTCCCAATGTTGTAGCGATAAATACACCACATGTATTCCATGAAATTAAAGCTGAAGTTACGGTTCCTGCACCCTCTAAAGCATTGGACAGGGTCTTAGGGTGTAATTCCGCCTTCTTATATGTCTCAGCGTACATCCGTCCGGGTACCACTATTGAAATATACTGTTCAGGCATTGTTATATTGCTGGCTACACAAGTACCTAATGTCAATAAGATTAAGGATGGACCATTCTTTACAAGTTTAAGAAGTTTATCAACAATAACTTCTAACTGATGAGTTGCCTCCATAATACCCCCAAACATCATAGCCAGTATGGTAAGCGATATTGAACTCATCATGTTCATCAGACCGCCTGTACTTAATAAATTGTCTAAAGATTCAACTCCCGTTTTACTTTTAAATCCATTCATACCGCTTTCCAGAAATGCACCTAAAGAAGCGTCTTTTTGAAAAATTAATCCTAGAATGAATCCTGCAATTATTCCTAAAGTTATTCCCGGAATTGCCGGAATTTTCATTGCCACAGCCACAATTACTATTATAGGCGGTAATAACAACAATGGGTTAATATTAAAAATTCCGTCCAAACCATTGCTCATTATATTAATTTGAGAGACATCACTTGTTCCATCAGAAGAATATGATAATCCCATAATTCCAAAACTTACCAAGGCAATCACATAGGCAACTAGCGTAGGTAAGGCCATAAATTTAACGTGAGTAAATACATCCGTTCCCGCCATAGCAGGTGCCAAGTTGGTAGTATCTGATAATGGTGACATCTTATCTCCAAAATATGCCCCGGATATTGCAGCTCCCGCTGCTACCGGTGCAGGTATTCCGATACCTTGAGCAATACCGATAAGCGCAAGTCCCATGGTTCCCATAGTTCCCCACGAAGTTCCTGTCGCTAACGACGTAATTGAACATATTAGGACCGCTGCAATTAGGAATATGCTTGGTGATAATATTTTTAGTCCGTAGAAAATCATTGTAGGAACAACTCCTGCAACAAGCCATACACCAATTAATATGCCAATAATTGCTAGGATCATTATAGACTGCAGTGCTCTATAAATACCATCCTTCATTGAGTTCTCTATAGTTTCCCAATCATATCCCAAATACAAAGCCATAATTGCAGCTGCAACTACACCAATAAACATCGGGATATGAGGATCGGCTTCAAATACAATAATTCCGACCGCCATAATAGCAATTAACACCATTAATGTCATCAATGCTTCCCAGACTTTAGGGAGTCTGGGAGTTCTTTTAGTTTTAGTTTCCATAACCTTCCTCCTAAAAGTAAACCTTTTGAATTGTAGTAAAATATATTTTTCTTGCATATCCTGCACACATATAGCTTGTTAATTATTATACTATCTTTTACATAGATAATCAATGCATAAATTAAAAAAACTATGTATATTTTTCAAAAGCATACATAGTTCAAAAGTAATTTATATTACATTCTTATCATAGTTGAATTGATATCTGAAATCGAATTTGCTCCACACATTATCATTGTATCTTTAAGTTCAGCCAGAAGTTTATCAACTAAATTTATAGCCCCCTGAATACCCTCCATATAAATCGCATTAACAAAAGGTCTTGCCAGTAAGATCCCATCTGCACCCATGGCTAGGGCCTTGAAAACATCAATTCCGTCCCTTATACCTCCATCGACAAATACTTTGCACCTTCCACCAATAGCCTTACATATATCTGATAAAACTTCACAAGTTGATGGACACTGATCCATAACTCTTCCACCATGATTACTTACAATTATAGCCTCGGCACCTGCTTTTAAAGCTTTAAGGGCACTTTCAGGCGTCATAATTCCCTTAATTATAAGTGGAATTCCTGCTATGGATATGATATCTTTTAATTCATTAATTGTTTTTCGTCCGGCCGGTGGAATATGATTCTTTAAAAATGGTAATCCTGCTGCATCAATATCCATTGCGAAAGCTTTCGCACCGGACTTTTTTACAAGATCAAGTTTGCATTTAATTGTCTCAATATCCCAAGGTTTAACCGTTGGAATACCTCTGCCTCCTGATTTCTTGATTGCACTACAAGCCCCTATCATAACAGACTCATCCATTCCATCTCCAGTTAATGCAACTATTCCAGCTTGATTACAACTTTGAATAAGATTCTCATTATATTCATCCTCTGTATATTTATCACCATAATGAAGTTTCACCGCCCCTACAGGTCCCGCAAAGACCGGTAAAGTCATATTATATCCAAAGAATTCTGTTTCTGTATTGGGATCTATATGACTGCCTATAACATCCATATTTAGTCTGACTTCTTTCCATTTATCATAATTTCTTATGGCTACATCGCCCATGCCTTTGGCTCCAGGTCCCGGAATTGTGTTACCGCAAGCTTTACCATTACATACTGAACACATATAGCAAAATCCGTGTTTCATATTTAATCACCTTTCTTCACTACCAAGCGCCTCCGCCTCCACCGCCGAAGCCACCTCCTGAGAAACCACCACCGCCAAAGCCACCGCCTCCGCTCAAGAAGCTTCCGCCGTTATCAGAACTATCTGCCAGGCTAGTTGCGATATTTTGTTGCATTGAATCCTTAATCTGTGCATTCATATTATTCATTGCAGCCGTCATATATAGTGGAAAAGCCATATTGTACATTCCCTCATCCGCTGCAGTATACCAACTTGGGGCTGCCATTTCTATTCCTTCGAAATTCTTAACCCATTTGTCAGTTAGCCCAAAAACATATGCATAAGGTAAAATATCATAAAAATAACTTGGGTTTTCTTCCACTAAGCTTTTTATCATTGGAAGCTCCGCTTTTGCAATGAAATCTTTGAAACCAAGTAGTTTTCCAAGTAGATCTGTTGAATACTCTGTTCTCTTGGACATCAAACTTCCCATAACAATCCCTACAGTTTTAGTTAGTATCACTACTAGTCCGAGTATTGGCAATCCTATAACCGCTGCATAAAGAAGTAGTGTCAAAATTATCGATGCAATTGACATCAGTCCGAGCATTAAAATCCTCATTCTTGTGCGTTTGATACTCAAGTTATTTTTCCTATCAACAAGAGAAACCAGGACACTGAGTATTAACACAGTTAATATTATGTCAGCAATACCTAGAATAACCATTACAAAGTTTGCAATATAAACGCTCTCAAAGAATATGATATGGCCTAAAATAAAGATCAAGCTGCCAATAAGCATAACCCATGATAGAATTCTCAAAATGCTCGATGAAACTGTGAATAAAGATTTTGTACCTGTATAATAATCTCTCAGCACATTATCTCTAACATTCATAAGTGTAGTAAAGGACATGGGCAAATCATCTGAATGAACTTCTTCTTTAGTAGAGAATAAATCCTCAATAAAAAGTCTAACAAAGCTTTTTTCTTTCTCATATTTTTCCTTGTCATCCAGGGTCTTTGTAAATTTAAACTTCTTTTGATTTTCCTTATCTTGCGCAATATTCATATAGCCTCTGCTCGCTCCATATACGAAATATGAGACTCTATCTTCCATATCTATGGATCCGTCAATTATATAGCCGGCTTCCATGGGTGTAATCCCCTCGGGCGGATAAAATTCAACAGTTTGAACAGGCTTCTTATCACGGCCAAAAAATATCCAGAGTAAAACCGATATTGCAGCTATGGCAATCATAACTATATATATGTAATTAAAAGCTGAAGATGCCTTAAAAACATTCTCCCAGTATCCTTTTCCCAGCTCTGAATATGCAGTTACACCATATCTTGTTGGCCAGTTTACCCCCTCAACTGTAAGGGTTTTACCATCGGTTTTAACATTTAGATTCTCTGCTCCATCACTTCTTCCATAAGCTCCGGTGAAAATCTTTACATTACTCCAATCAAGTTCCTTTGGCATTGTCATGTTAATTTTAATATAATTTATATCTGTCTGCCATTCAGTAGGTATAAGGTCAATATACAAAATATCTTTACCATTACTTCTAAAGGAATTTCTACTCACTGTTGAAGCTGAAAATCCCTTTTCATCAGCACTTTTTATTGGCTTGAGATCGTTATCTATACCTGTAATCTTATAGCTGATTTCGTATTCATGTCTCCCCTTCAAAAATTTATCAGGGTCTCCAATCCTTATGACTTTTTGGTGGCTGCTAGTGTTAAGATTATCTGAAATTTCAACATCTCCTCCCTTAACTTTTATATCGGAAATTTTGCCATTACCCGGAGTATATGGGATATATCTAAAAATCCCTCTTCGAGCCTCAAGAAAATTAACCGAGATCTTCTCCGTTACATTATAAATGCAGTCCTTATCAACGTTCACATCTACCACAAAAGATTCTGTTATATAACCGTTATCTGTAGCTCCATGGGCTGTACTAGCACAAAAAATTATGACAGAAGTAAAGACCAGACACAAAGCCATTGCAATCCCCAAAGAGGAAAATAGCCTTCTTATGGGGAGTTTTGTTGTAAAAATTAAATATCTATTCATACACATCTCTCATATAACTAGAATTTCACCTGCACGTTTTCCCTGCTTGCTGCCTCAGCCTCAAACATAGGCATCATAGTAAAATTAAACATGCCTGCAACAATATTGCTCGGGAACTGTTCAATAAAGTTATTCAAATCTTTGACCGTACCATTGTAGAATTTCCTAGCATTTACCAAATCTTCCTCTACAATTCTTAACTGATTCTGTAAATCAAGAAAGTTTTGATTAGCTTTAAGATCCGGATAGTTTTCAGCCACTGCAAATAGGCGCCCCAGAGCATTAGTAAGCATGTTCTCACCATCAACCTGCTGCTCCACACTTCCAGCACTTGCTATCATATTTCTAGCCTGCATAACTCCTTCTAGGGTTGATTTTTCATGGGTTGCATAACCCTTTACCGTTTCTACAAGATTCGGAATGAGGTCAAACCTCTTTTTCAGATACACATCCATCGTAGAAAAACCTTCTTTTACGTTGTTACGCTTTCTAACAAGCTTATTATAAGTTCCGGCAATCCAAAGTCCTAGCAAAACTACAAGCAAAACTATTGCTCCAATTATCATTAATCCATTCATGTTGTAACCTCCTTAAAAATCACATTTATTATTTATTTATTCACAAAACTTAATCAAGGCGCCAATCTATCTCATCCATTCCATTACTTTTCAAAAACTTATTTGCTAGTACAAAATACTGACCTCCGAAAAATCCTCTATGGGCTGATAACGGGCTCGGGTGAACGCCTTCGAGAATGCAATGGTTTTCTTCATTTATAAATTTTTTCTTGGCTCTTGCTGGATTTCCCCATAAAATGAATACACAAGGTTCTTCTCTGTTTCCAAGAATTTCTATAATTTTATCGGTGAAGACCTCCCAGCCTCTACCCCTATGGGAGCCTGCCTGTCCTGCTCTTACAGTGAGGCTTGTATTGAGTAGTAACACACCCTGCTCTGCCCATCTGGTAAGGTCACCATAGACTTTTTCTCCTTGAGTTTTTTTCTTGTCTGCCCATTCTTTGAAATTTTTATCGGTCATGTACAATTCTTTGAAAATATTTCTAAGGGATGGGGGGAGCTTGACTCCTTTAGGAACAGAAAATGCATATCCGTGGGCCTGTCCTTCCCCATGATAAGGGTCTTGTCCCAGAATAACAATTTTAACCAATTCTGGTGGAGTTTTCTTCAAGGCATTGAAAATATCTTCCATCGGCGGATAAATTTGATGGTTGCCAAAGTATTCCCCTACGAGAAATTTTCTGAGATTCTGGTAGTAGTCTTCTTTGAATTCATCCGCAAGAAGCTCATCCCAGCTGTTTCCTATTTTCCCCTTTAATTTTAAATCTTTGTTCTCTTCACTGTTCATGGCTTTATTATAGCATATAGGCTTCTGATTTACTAATCATTGTGTTAAAATTATGTGGATAGATGGTACGAAAACAATTAAATAAAATTAATATAAATAAGAGGTTACTACAACATGAAGGTTGCATATATTTCTTGCTTAGCATATGAGGAAACTAAATACAAATTAAAGAATATGGGGTATATTTTTCATGAACTTGGGCCAGATAATATTTGCAATTGCAACGTATCGGAATCCGTGAGGTTTCATCCTGATATTTACATGTGCAAGTTTGAACATACTCAAGGAAGATTCCTATTAGACAAACCTTGTGTCGATGAAGATTTTCTCCATAAAAATCTTCATCACGCAAAATTCTCACATCCCCATATAGATGTGACATCCCCATATCCACAAAATAAAATATATATGAGAAACCCTGTCGAGCTTAATCCTAGCTACCCTTCAGAAGCCATGTATAACGCTTGTATTTCTGGGGACTTATTCATACACAATTTGAATATTACTAGTTCACATCTCTTGAATTATGCAAGGGATTTAGGACTTAAACTTATCAACGTTAAACAAGGATATACCAGGTGTAATCTTTTGCCTGTGTCCTCAAAAGCTTTTATTACTAGCGATATGGGGATTTATAAAGTGTTAAAGGCAGAAATTACCGATGTAGAAGTGCTCTTAATCAAGCCTGATCATGTGTTACTTCCTGGTCATAAATATGGTTTTTTGCCAGGTTCTGCTGGAATCTGCCAATATAGTACTGGCGAACAAGATACATGCGGACAAGCTGTTTTGTTCAATGGAGATCTATCCTTACATCCAGATTTTCTTACCATAAAGGCCTTTATCGAAAGTAATGGGAAAAAAGCCATTTGGATTGAAGGTAAACCGCTTTTAGACATTGGAAGTATTATTTGTGAAGAGCTTTGTTCTAAATAAAAGGAGAAAACACTTTGAAAACTCATGCAATCATACCAATCTTCATACCTCACAAAGGTTGTCCTAACGACTGCGTTTTCTGCAATCAAAGACGTATCACTTCTAAAACTTCAACCCCATCTGAGGTTGAAGTAAGAGCAACCATTGACCAGTGGCTCTCTACCTTAGACGATGTTCCTCAGGTCTTTATAGCTTTCTACGGTGGGAGTTTTACGGCAATTCCTATGGATGAGCAAAACAAATATCTCTCCATAGCTCATGAATATAAGTCTATGGGGAAATTCAAAGAAATACACCTTTCCACAAGACCTGACTACATCACTCCATCCATCCTTTCAAATCTTAAAAAGTATGGTGTGGATTTGATTGAGCTGGGCTGCCAATCTTTCGATGAGCACGTGCTAAAAACATCTAAACGTGGCCACAATTCTGATGCAATTTACAGAGCATGCTCGCTCATTAAAGAGTCTGGATTTAAGCTTGGAGTGCAGCTTATGGTTGGGCTACCTGGCAGTACTTTGGCGTCGGATTTAAATTCAGCGATTCAGACCGTCAAGATTTCCCCTGATGTGGCACGTCTTTATCCCACTATCGTAATTGAAGACACGGAGCTTCTCGACATGGTTAAGTCAGGGGATTACAAGCCTCTTGATATGAATGAGGCCGTAGCAAGAACAAAAGAGATGTATAAAGCATTAACCTCCTCAGGCATTAATGTTATTAGGGTAGGTCTCAAGGCATCCGATTTAATTTCAGGTGATGGAGAGTTTACAGGAACAAGTTTTCATCCTGCCTTCAGGCAGCTCGTTGAAGGAGAAATAGCAAGAGAAGAAATAGAAAAACAGCTAGAGAGCCTAATCAGAAATTGGGAATTAGATACTCCAGCAGTTGATTCCAAAGTAAAAATTTGGTGCTCTGCCCACCCGAGCAGCTTCTCCAACTTGATTGGCAATAGAGGACGAAACAAAAAGTATTTTGTTGAGAAATATAAAAACTGGGACTTCTCATATAAAGTTGATGAGAATATCCCAGCTGGTAAATATGTTGCAATAGCTGATTTTAAATAAAACTTCATGTTTTAGGTTTATTCACAATTATACTCTGAAATAATTTTTTCGGCAATTTTTATTCCATCACAGGCCGAGCTGGTGATTCCCCCAGCATAGCCAGCACCTTCCCCGGCAGGATATAGGCCCTTTATATTGCTTTGGAAATTTTCGTCTCTTGCAAATCTTACGGGAGATGAACTTCTTGTTTCTACAGCAGTCATAAGAACATTATCATTATCAAAACCTTTTAATTTTCTGCCAAGATGGGGCATGGCTTCAATTATGGATTCCACGGCAAAATCAGGAAGAGAATTAATCACTGGCTGAGCATGCTCATTTCTTTCTTTAAAATCTCCCCATAAAGCTCTCGGCGGTTTGTATGAGGAACCACCATTTATAAAAGCAAGTTGCTCATATTTTTCTTGAAAAGCTATACCAGCCAACGGGCTATCATCACCGAAATCCCTCGTTCTGACATCAACTAAAAGGCCACTATTTGCTGTACCGCTATCTCTTTTATAATTGCTCATTCCGTTTGTTACAACAGTATTTTTCTGAGATGCCGCCATTATAACTTTTCCACCCGGGCACATGCAAAAAGTATATACTCCCCTTCCATTCTCACAGTGATGCACAAGTTTATAGTCAGCTGGAGGAAGATCCGAAAAATCTCCATACTGGGACTTGTCTATCAGACTTTGGGGATGCTCCACTCTGACGCCAATAGAAAAAGGCTTTTGGCTCATTTCTATGCCAGCTCCATGAAGGTATCTAAAAGTGTCTCTAGCGCTATGACCTACTGCAAGGATGACCTGCTCGGCCCTAATTTCCTCAATCTCCGATGCTGGTGCTGAATTCACATCCTCATCAATTCTTACAATCTCAATTCCTTCTAGCTTTCCATTCTGCTGCTTGATAGAAACCATCTTGGTATTAAATCTAATTTCACCACCAAGGCTGATTATTTTCTTTCTAATATTTGCCACTACTATTCGCAAAACATCTGTCCCTATGTGGGGTTTCTGCTTATACAGGATTTCTGATGGAGCCTCAGCCTCTACGAATTCCTCAAGCATCTTGCGAATTCTAAAATCTTTGATTCCCGTCGTAAGCTTTCCATCTGAAAAGGTTCCGGCTCCGCCTTCTCCAAATTGAACGTTAGACTCTATGTTCAGAATACCTTTTTCCCAAAACAGCTCAACATCTCTTGCTCTTTCTTCTGCCGCCTTACCTCTTTCAATAACTATGGGTGCATAGCCTGCTTCTGCTAATATTAACGCAGCAAACATACCACACGGACCAAAACCTACTACAACTGGCCTCTCTTTAAGCTGTTTTTTTCCTCGCTGTGGAAAGTGGTATGTCATATCTGGTGCTATTGATAGATTAATCTTTTGACTTGGTTTGAGTTTGATCGGCGTTCCTTCCTTTCCCGGCCTAGTCAGGTTAAAATCTACAGTGTAGACCTTTTTAACTTGAGTTTTGTCTCTAGCATCGATCGATTCTTTAATCAATTGAAAATCCAGAAATTGTGCGTTTTTAACGGCTAGCTTTCTAAGAATGCTGGCCTTTATATCTTCTAGGGAGGCATATGCCCCTACCTTAATTTGACTAATTCTATACATGATTTTCCTTTATTATATTTTATAGCTGTGAATTCTTTGTGAAATTTATTTTATCACAAATTAGAAATGTCTTC
The DNA here is from genome assembly GCA_050908895.1 of Eubacteriales bacterium KG125. Classification (GTDB taxonomy): domain Bacteria; phylum Bacillota; class Clostridia; order Peptostreptococcales; family Anaerovoracaceae; genus S5-A14a. The sequence goes on from CP171222.1 coordinate 1,614,941, forward strand.
CATACTGGAATATTTCATGGATTGCGTCAAGTTTTTGTAGGTTTTTGTTTTAAACACTTACCCTGTTAAAATATATTTGCTAGCTTTATATTGCTAAATGTAATTTTATCATTGCCTTTTTTCTTGCGGTATATCCTGGAATGCTTGTTTGAAGGATATCATAATACTTATTCTTTGCTGCTTTGATTGTGGCTTTTTCCTCATTTTTGAATACTATTCCAAGTTCTGATAGTGTTAGAGGGTTTCTTTTTTCATTATCAAGCTCTGCTACCTTTTGGTATATCGCAAGTTTTAGCATATCCCCGCCATTCATCTTATACACTCTAAGTCTACTTATTTTATCCATTCCTAGTTTTGACCAACCTAAAGGTCTTGAGCTTAATCTTGAGGACAATACATGGCTTATATGGCCTTCTGCACTGCATCCATGCAAAACCTTCTCATATTTCTTCCTGTTTTCTATCTTTCTCCAATTCCTCTTAAGGTATACTCTTGCTTTTTCTATTCGAGCTAATCTATTCTTTATTTCACTTTCATTGTCTTTGAAGATTTCTTTTACAAACTCTATGGTTTCACTTACCACTCTCATACATTCTTTCTTATCTGATTCAAATACTGACTTTCTTAAGGATTCTCTAACGTCTTCTTTTGAATCACATGCAGTACCAGATAAGGTATTTATATACTTCCCAAGATGGAATTCATCTGCTACCATTTCGACTTTGCTTCCAAGCACATCTTTTGCTGTATTTATCCAAGTTCCACCATCTGAAATCACAAAGATTTTCCCATCTTCTTCTAATTCATAGTGCCCATGAATATACTCTTCTACTTCTTCCCATAAAGCTCTATTTTCTTTGCTTCCCTCATAAAGTCCGCCAAAATATTTTCTTCCCACAAGTTCATAGCGTTTTGATTTTCCTTCGCTTACAAGACTTCTACCTTCATACACATATATTAGTTTACTTATGGCTTTGTTTTTCTTGTATCCATTTTCCCCTCGCTCAATATCTCCCTTTTCGTTATTGAACTGAAGAGATACATGATCTTCATCTGCGGAAACATAAAGATATTTTACCTTCTTGCGCTCCTCTTCACTTTTTAATTTAGGAAACTTTAATTCATGTATTTTATTCATTGCTGTTTGAGATGAAACAAATTCTTGATTTATGCAAACATCTTCCCCACCTTTTCTAAAACAAGTATCTGCAGCCTCATCGTATATTCTTGCAAGGGCATCAGGTGAGAACCTCTCTGATTTTTCTTTATCCATAACTCGGTCAAGAAGGTAGCAAGAACCTTCACCTATCTTTGATTTATACAAGGTTTTAGTGTACTTTACAGTTCCTAAGAAGGTTATCAAAGAAGTCTCATCTGTTTTAATTATTCTCCAGTTTTTCTTGCGCTGGCTGCTTTTCTTTATTTCAGCATCTAGTTCACTAAGTGTTTCTGATATTATCTCAAGAGCTAATCTATTAGTCTCTTCACCAACAGCTCTGATGAATTTACTGTAATCTAATGGATTTAAAATGAAATCTTCTGCAGATTTTTCAAGGAAATCTATTCCTTTTTCTAAAAAATGTTGTATACTGTTAATCATAAAGGGCACCTTCTTTCGGATAGTTTTGCTAACTATTTCATGTTTTTTCCTTAAATTCTCTAAAATTTACCTTGTATAACATGAAAATTCAGGTAAAACAGATTTTATTTCAAGTAGACAATATAAATATATTGTTTTTTTTTGATTTTATATTATTATATAGTTTAAGTTAATGTATTTACTTTAATTATTTTAGATTTGATGAGGTTGATAATGTTAAAAAAGAAAATTATTAAAATGTATGGAGCAATTGTTCTTACAGCTGCAATGACAACAAGTGTAATGACAGGTATGGCAAAGGTTTCTTTTGCAGACACTGAAGCTATGAATGCTATTGTTGAAGACGTTAAAACAAAGACTGTAAGACAAGAAGTTCAGGAATCTATGGCTAAGACTTATGAAGAAGCTGTAAAGAATTTTGAAAGAGAAAAGGCAGAAACTACTGCTGCAAAGAATGAAGTAAATAAATATGAAAATAATAGAAAGATTGCAAAGGAAGATTTAACTGCTAAGTTAATAAATGCAGATAATCTATTTGCAAATATTGTTAGCGAATATTCAAAGCTTTCTGAAAAGGCTAAGGCTGAAGTTGAAGATGCAGAAACAAAGGCTGTTAAGGCTAAGGCTGAACTAGACGAAATGAAGAAAGATCTAGAATCTAAGAAAGCTGAAGCTGCAGAAGTTCAAAAGAAGATTGATGAAATTAAGGCTCAGTATCCTTCTATCGAAGAATATGCTGAAAAGAAAGCTGCTATTGAGTCTTTAAACAAGCAGATTGAAGCTATCAATGCAACTATTAATGATTTAAACAAGCAGATTGAAGCTAAGACAAACGAAATGAATACAGCTCAGAATGCTATCGATAATTTTAAGCAAGCTGTTGCTGATCAGACAAAGAAAGTTGAAACTGCTAAGAATGAATTAAATGCAGCTCAGAAAAGCTTTAATGATGCAGAAGCTAGCGTTAAGAATCTAACTGAAAATGAAAAGAAAGAATCTTCTCTTCTTGCTGAAGCTACTAAGAAGCTTGAAACTGCAAAGAAGAATCTAGCAGATGCTCAGTCTGAACTAACTCAAAAAGAAGATCTTCTAAAGAAATCCGAAGCCAGACTTGCTGAACTTGGAGATGCTGAAGAAACAGTTAAGAAAATGCAAAAAGACGTTAGCGATGCAGAAGACAGACTAAATACAGCAAAACAGACACTTGCTGATGCTGAAAGAAAACTAGAAGCTGACGAACTTGGCGTTGCAAATGCAGAAAGCAATCTAAAAGCCGAAGAAAACAAGAAAGCTGTTTTAGACAAGGCTGTTATTGAAGCTGAAAAAGTTGTAAAAGAGAAAGAAGAAATTCTAAATGCTGCTAATAAGGTTTGGGAAGATAAAATCCAGGAAGCAAAACAGTTGATGGATAAGGAAGTTGAACCTAGAAAGCAAGCTAGAGAATTCATCGATGAAATTGCATCTGTTGAAAAGAGTATTGATGTTCATATTGCAGAACTTAGAAAACATGGCGATGAAAAGATCGTTTATGATAGTGGTTATGCTATGAGTGAGGGTAAATCTTATACAATTAATGAGATTTTAGATAGCCAGAGATTCAAGGAAGGTATTGAATATGCTACAAGCACAAAGAATCTTCTTAGAGCAATGGATGCTATTGATAAACTAAATGAAATCCGTAAGAGTGAAAATCTAAATAGCGATATTAAGGTTTCTGCAAATCTTATGGCTAAGGCTATTGTTGCTTCCGTGTTTAATGGTTATGAATGTGATCATACAATGGGAAGATATGACAGTTTATTACCTTCTGGTGAAAATCTAGCTTGGGGATATGAAGATCCTTATAAAGGACTTTATACAGATGAAAAGAGAGTTGCTGAATATGCAAAAGAACATAATCTTATTGCAAATGAAAGCAATCCTGAAGATCAAGCAAAGATTGCAAAAGCTCTCGGTCTACCTGGACCTGCTTGGGCAATTACCGGTCATTACGAAGCAATAATTTGTGAATATATGAGAACAGTTGGCATGGCTTTCGCTCCTCATTATATGTATATTCCTGGAGATAAGAAATTCCATCTTCATAAATTTGATGCTATTGCACAAGAATTTGGAAGTGATTTTACTAGTTCAATTAATATTGGTAAAACTTATACAACTGAAGAGTTTAGAAAAGCTCTAGAAGAGTATACAAAGAGACCAACTCCAGAATTTATTGCTGCAAAAGCTGCTTATGAAAAGATTAAAGCAGAAAAACCAGAAGATGTCATAAAAGCTGAAAGAGCTCTTGATGAATCAAAACTTCTTGAAACAGATGCAAACGAAAAAGCAAATGCTCAGAATGTTGTATTTGAAGGAAAGAAAGCTGACTTGAACAAAGCTATTGCTACTAGAGATGCTCAGAAACTTACAATTGTTAATGATAAGAAAGTCATTGAGACTGAAAAGGCTGCTGTAAAAGCCGCTGAAAAGACTCTTGCTGATTTCTTAGCAATTAATGATATAGAAGCTGAAAAAGTTAAGCTAAACAAGACTGTTAAAGACACAACTGCTAGAATTGCTGAACTTAAGAGCAATATTAAGACTTACACAAGTGATCAAAAGTCTGCTGAAGAATCTATTGCTGTAATCTCTCCTAGAGTAGAAAAGGCAAAGAAAGATTTAGAAGCTGCTAAAACTAATATGTCTGAAGAGAAAGAAAAACTAGACGAAGCTAAAACAACTCTTGATGCTGCTGAAAAGACTCTTGCCCAGATTAAATCTGGTGAAGAATCAAATAAAGCTATCGTGAAAGCTGCTAAGGCTAAATTAGACGAATTAAACGCTGCTAAAGCTAAGTCTGATAAAGAACTTGAAGCTCTTAAGGTTAAGCTAAATGCAATCAAGCTTCCAGCTGGAGTTACTGATGAAATCTATAAAGCATTTAATACTGATGTTAATAAGCTAGTTGGAATTAATAAATCTGTTGATTCTCTAACAAAATCAGTTGCTAACAAAACAAATGAAGTCGCTGAACTAGATAAAGCATTAGTTGCTGCTAAATCTGCTCTTATAAAAGCTGAAGCTAAACTAGCTGCTGCTAAGAAAGTAGATAGAGAAGTTCCTGAAACTTTTGAAGAGTTTGTTGAACTTGTAAATGCTGAAGCTGATGTTGAAAAAGCTAAAGAAGCACTAGCTGCTGCTGAAGCTGGATATGAAAATGCTACAAAGAATCTAAAACAGCAGGAAATAGAGCTTGCTCTTGCTGAAGCTGAGTTTAAGAAATTTGAAGCAGAAAAACTTGCTAGAGAAGCAAAGGAAAGAGAAGAAGCAATTAGGATTGCAGATTTAAAAGAAAAAAATAAACTTCTCGGCAAAAAGAATGTCTCAACTGGTGATTCATCCAACATATTTACTGCAATATACCTGATTATATCAAGTCTAACAGGAATTTCTTTATTCAGACGTAAAATTCGTAAATAAGTTTAGTAATATAATTATATCGTATCCTTATATTTGACACTTGTAAGATAGTAAAATGCTGTAAGCCATCAAAAATATGACTTACAGCATTTTTTGATTCTTTAAAAAGTGTAACATATGTATTGTAATCCAACACGTTCAAGCCGATTTAATTTGTTAAAGCAATTGACATATTCCCAAATTTCTAGTAATTTATATATTAAGTTTTTAGTTTATGAAGTTCCCCATACAAAAAAATATGGGTCTATGAGGAGATAGAAAATGACAGATACAAAACGTGCTGTAGTAACAGTTATAGGAAAAGATCAAGTCGGCATACTCGCAAAGGTGTCCACAAGCTGTGCAGGCGCAGGCGCCAACGTAATTGAAGTTTCACAAAACATAATGGATGGATTTTTTTGCATGATTATGATAATTGACATTTCAGCCGCAACCAAAGAGCTTGACCAGCTAAAGTCTGACATCCTTGCTCAGGTTCCTTCAATGGTAGTTCACGTGATGCACCAAAATATCTTTGACTCAATGCACAGAATTTAGGAGGCCCCCATGCTAAATATGACAGATATTTTAGAAACCATAACCATGATCCAAGAGGAAAAACTTGACATAAGAACCATCACCATGGGAATTTCCCTTCTAGACTGCGCTGACACGGACATTGACAAAGCTTGCGACAAAATTTACAACAAAATTCTAACAAAGGCCAAAAACCTTGTACCTGTTGGTGAAGCTATCGAAAAAAAATACGGAATCCCAATTGTAAACAAAAGAATTTCCGTAACCCCTATATCCATGCTTCTTGCCATCTCCGGCGGAGATCCAGTAAAATACGCCAAAACTCTGGACAAAGCAGCAAAGGCAATTGGTGTGAATTTTGTAGGTGGCTACTCTGCCCTCGTTCAAAAAGGCTTTGCCGCAGGAGACATGGAGCTTATAAATTCCATCCCTCAGGCACTAGCTGAAACCGATTTTGTTTGCTCATCAGTAAACGTAGGTTCAACCCGTGCCGGAATCAACATGGATGCAGTAGCAATTATGGGCAACAAAATACTTGAAGCCGCGAAGCTAACTGCTGACAAACAGTGTATTGGTGCTGCAAAACTCGTGGTATTTTGTAATGCGGTAGAAGACAATCCCTTCATGGCAGGTGCTTTCCACGGAGTTGGGGAGGCTGACTGCGTTATAAGTGTTGGGGTCTCAGGCCCTGGTGTGGTCAGATCTGTTCTTTCCAAAATGAACCAGGCGGAATTGGTTAATGGTGCCCGTCTTGCTTCTATGAATGAAGTAGCCGAGGCAATTAAGAAAACTGCCTTTAAAATTACCCGAATGGGTCAACTTGTTGGTAGTGAAGCAGCAAAAGAGCTCGGTGTTCCTTTCGGTATTGTAGATCTTTCTCTTGCGCCTACCCCAGAGGTTGGAGACTCTGTTGCACATATTCTTGAGGAAATCGGTCTTGAAGAATGCGGCACTCATGGTACTACAGCTGCTCTTGCTATGCTAAACGATGCAGTTAAAAAAGGTGGTGTTATGGCTTCTTTCAGCGTTGGTGGACTTTCAGGCGCATTCATCCCTGTTACAGAAGATGCCGGTATGATTTCAGCGGCTAGAAGTGGAACTCTGACTATTGAAAAACTTGAAGCAATGACGGCTGTATGTTCCGTTGGCCTTGATATGATCGTAATTCCTGGGGATACTGAGTCTGAAACTATTTCTGCTATCATTGCTGATGAGGCAGCGATTGGTATGGTAAACTCAAAAACTACAGCAGTACGTCTAATACCTGCAATTGGTCTTTCTGAGGGAGAGGAGCTTAATTTTGGTGGACTTCTTGGCAGCGGTCCTATTATGAAGCTTCACAAGCAGTCCTCTTCAAAGATGATACGTCGTGGTGGCAGGATTCCTGCACCCCTTCAAAGCCTTAAGAACTAATCCTAGTTTCAAAAAGGGATACAGAGAAAAAAGCTTGTATTTATCAAGCTTTTTTCTCTGTATCCCTATTATATCTAAAGCCTATTTAAAATACTCAAAAGTTTTTGATAAACTCATCAATTTTATCTTTTACATCTGCATTATCTAATAAATCCCCACAACTAGCTTTTTTCTTGTATTTACACGTACTTAATATAAGAATATCTTTATCATAATTTAATTTATAGTCATTTTCTAAAACTTGTACTGTATTTTTTATTCCAGTGTTTCCAATAATAATAAATTTTTTAGGAAGCTTTTCATATTTATTCCAAGTTTCATCGGAGAAATAAAACTGCATTCTTTCTCTAAACGCAAAATAATTAGAGCAAGGATAGACATTATAAACAGGAATTATAAAAATTAAATGTGTTTCGGTCAATATTGCGTCATAGATAAATTTAGCATCATCATTTATGTAGAAACAAGTTCTATCAGAAAAGCATTCATAGTTGCAATGACCACAAGGATAGAAGTTAATATCAGAAAAATTAATTGCTTCACTAATCCTGTTTTTTCGTATATGTTTAATTATATTTTGTCCATTTCCATTACTTGATTTACTGCTGAAATTAATGATAATCATTTTATACCCGCTTATATTCACTTATTATGCAACAAAATAGTTTTATTTTCATACAAGTTTGACAATTGTATGATACGATAACATAAATTAAAAATGATGTGTTATCATGGGGGAATATATATTTCTATTATATATCAAAATAGAAATATTTCATTAAATTTTTTAATCTCTCTTGGTATTGCAAATCTCATAATTTCTGTATACTTACGTTATTTTAGTTATATAAATTATTAGATTTGTAAAATATTTAACATGGTTTAGAAACTCAAAACCAGTGGAACCAAGATTGGAACTACAAAACTAAGCACAAGTCCAGATATAAAAGAAAATACCACTATATCGCTTCTTGTCTGTCTCTCAACAATTGGAAGACACACATCCATAGCCGCTGCTCCAGGAAGAGCAACAGTTTCAACATAGCCAACTTTTTTTGCTACAATTGGGATGAACACAAAAGAGAGAACCTCTCTCATAACATTATGAAGAAAGGAAACAGCGCTGGCAACGACGAATCCTTTGTCAATAATAATTCCGGGTGCGAGGCTGTACCAACCCATTCCAGACCCTACCGCCAAGGCTTCTTTAATTGACAGAGGTAGAATTAAACCACAGACAAAAGCTCCAATAAGTGATCCAATTATCACTGCAAAAGGAATTACCAATACCCTTGCACCCACTTCTTTAATTTGAGAAACAACGGTGCCTTCAATTCCCATATCAAGTCCTACAAGGAATAAGAGTACACATAGGCCGACGGTAATTATATATCCCATGGTTGTATCAAAGGCTGCAACATCGGAAATCAGATGCTCTGAAATTAGATATCCGGCGATACCACCGCACAAAACAGCTAACACAACCAAAATTGTCATCTTGTCAATTTTGCCTTCTTGTTTCTCTGCTACTACTTCCTGCTCTTCCACAGAAATTTCAATATCGTCAGGAATATCAAGGGTTTTCCCCTTTAAATAGCCTTTTTTATCAAGGCCTAATACTCTTCTCGTCAAAGAAGTAAAACCTACAGAAAAGCTTAAAATCACTAAGGTAATGAACAAAGCATAAAACCCGATGGAGCCAAGGTTTCTGATAACTTCATCATTTGCTCCCATCCTCATTCCCATGGATGATACCATAACAATAATTGCAAAAGTCGATAGCTTACCTGTCCAGCCTAACTTATCTTTTTTATCTCGTACGAACACGCCCACAAAGTAGCCAACGAGAGCAGTTCCCAAATATAACGCTAAATCTGCCAAATCTTAATCCTCTTCTTTCATTTCTTTAATCTTCCAATATTATACCATAAGTTATCGGTTAATGTATGTTTAATAAAGATAAATGCTGCTTTTAATAATTTTGATTCACAGATATAAAAATTTTTCATGTTTTATTGGTCCTAAATCTCATATTTACATTGAAGATTTTTCTTTCAATTGATATACTATTTTAGAACTACAAAAAATCAAGGAGAAAATGATGCAATACGACAAACCAATTACTGATGCAAGAAAACTAGGATATCTAAAAATGCTACTGCTTGGATGCCAACACACTTTCGCTATGTTTGGCGCTACGGTGCTGGTGCCAATATTAACAGGTCTTGATGTATCCACAACTCTACTGATGGCAGGACTTGGCACCCTGCTTTTCCACCTGATAACAGGGGGAAAAGTACCCGCCTTCCTCGGCTCATCTTTCGCCTTCCTTGGCGGATACGCAGCCGTAGCACCTATGATTGACGGGAAACCAAACCTGGATATGTTACCGTACGCCGGTGGTGGAGTATTTTGTGCCGGACTGGTATATGTGCTACTGTCTGCTCTTATTAAATTCTACGGTATCAAGAAAGTTATGACCTTCTTCCCTCCTGTAGTAACCGGACCAATTATTATATCAATAGGATTAATACTGGCTCCTACAGCTATAAAAAACTGTGAAACTAATTGGCTTCTTGCCGTTGCCGCAATGGGCACCATCATTTTCTTCAATATATGGGGACGTGGTATGCTTAAGATTATCCCAATTATTCTTGGGGTTATAGTATCCTACGTTTTATCAGTTATAACAGGAGCAGTCGATTTATCCGGTATTACAGAAAAGTCTTTAATAGCTCTACCTCAAATCACTGTAATGAAATTTGACCTTTCTGCAGTAATTACAGTTATGCCTATTGCTCTTGCAACAATGATGGAGCATATTGGAGATATCTCAGCAATCGGCGCTACAACTGGGAAAAATTATATTGCTAAACCAGGACTTCACAGGACATTACTTGGTGACGGACTTGCAACATGCTTGTCAGCTGCTCTGGGAGGACCTGCTAATACTACTTATGGAGAGAATACAGGAGTTCTTGCTCTTACAAAAGTTTACGATCCTACAGTGGTTAGGATAGCTGCAGTTTTTGCTGTGATAATTTCCTTTCTACCCCATGTCAACTTTTTAATTAGTTCAATTCCTGCCGGTACAATTGGGGGAGTTTCACTAATTCTTTATGGAATGATTTCAGCTATTGGAATCAGAAACGTTGTTGAAAATCAAGTTGATTTTACAAAATCCAGAAACACTATAATCGCAGCCCTAATCTTGGTTTGTGCTTTAGGTTTCTCTGCTACCGGTGGAATTTCTTTTCAGACTTTTGGCACAACAATTACCTTATCAGGTCTTGCAATAGCTGCGATAATCGGTATTTTAGCGAATGCAATCCTGCCTGGAAACGAGTACGTATTTGAAGAAGAAAAAGGAACTGAACAGAAGTTCCAGACTTTTGAAATTTAGCTAAATAAAAATATATAAAATAGTCATAGGCTAGTAGATTAGTTGATTTTGTTTTCAAATTACCATAATATTTATATCTGCACATAAATACAAGAGATGACTTTCGTCATCCCTTGTATTTATTTTAATTTTTCTAATTGCTCTCTAGAGTAATTTCCAAAGTTGTCGGATAAACTCCGATATTCCTCAGATACCCATTTTTTGTAATATAAATTTTTCCAATAACTTATAAACTACCCTTTTACATATTATATTTACGATTTTTTATTAATATGTAAGCAGTAATAGTACTCGCAAATACCATAATGATATAGAATATTGTTGTAAAGCTATCTCCTGTATAAGGACTTTTGACTTTTGATTCTTTTGTAATAGTTTTATCAGTATTCGTTACATTGTTATCCTCCACATTGGGCTCAGATTTTTTAACAGTAAAACTGAAATGGACTGTATCTGTAATCTTTGTACGTTTCCACGAAAAGCTCAAGGAATGAGCCAATAAATCGGGAGCATCTTGCTGCCAGTAAATAGGGAAAACAACCTCATATTCGCCTTCAGACAAATCTTTGAAGGAAGATGTCATAAAGTCAGTATAATTATCATCACTTCCTATAAAGTCTCCCTTTTAAAATCTCTCTTTGAGAAGTAATGCTGTTACTTTCGTCTTTCTGATCTCCATCTTCTAAGGAAAGCCTCAAATAAAAATCCACTGTATTCATATCAACACCTCTTTTTCCTTCCGCCAATTTTTTCAGCAAAGATAGGTGTTTCTTCAAAATTAAATTTAATTTCTACCGTATTGTCATTTCCTATAAAGATTTTATCTATAATGCTATCTACAAAATCTTTATCCCATTTCTTAGTTTTTCCCTTTAACAGTGCTTTCAGGTATTTATGCTTTTCTTCAAGTTTAGAAGTTTCTTCCTCAAAAAATACTATCTTTTTTTCTTTTATATCTTCAAGCTCACTTTTCTTTTGATAAAGTCCTTCTTTTTCACTTTCAAAACCTGCCTTATCCCACTGCCCTAAAACATATTTTTCATAATATTCACTTTGAAGCCTATTAAGTCCTGAAATCTTTCTCTCTATTTCTGTCAAGGCTTTTTCTTTTTGCTTATTAAGTTCCTTTTTGATAAGGTCATAACCATTTTGGTATTCTTTATAGCTATTACCTTTATTGGAAAGAATCATATCGAAGGCTGCCTCAACCGTTTTTTTAAGAGTAACTTCTGTTATAGATATTCCACATTTTTCAGTGCTATATTCTCTAAAGCGATTACAACTAAAGTAAAAAACTATCTTTTTACCACTTAACTGTCTGTGTGTACTCATTTTTCTTTTGCAGTTATTACAATAAACTTTATCCCTAAAAACTGTATCATCCGATGCATTTTTATCTATGTTACTTCTATTTGTATTCACCTTTGAACCTATTTTATCCTGCACTTTATTGAACATATCTATAGAAATAATAGCTTCATGAGCATTTTCTGTTACTGTCCAATGTTCCTTATCAAGAACCTCTCTCTTTTTACCTTCATAAAAGTGTTTTTGATTTCTGCCCTGAATTAAAGTTCCTGTATAGACACGATTTTTAAGTACCTGTAGTATTGTCGTTGGCTTCCATATTCTAATAGGCTTATCATTTTCAGATATTGCTTTCTTATATTTTCTATAATCAGTTGCTACATATACTCTTTTCTCATGGAGCAATTTTGAAATATCAAGTGTACTGAAACCTCTTAAATAAGCCTCAAAGATTTCTTTTACAATAGGAGCTGTATTTTCATCTATATATAATCTCCTTATCCCATCTTCATCTTTTCTTGCTGTATATCCATAAGGTGCTGCTCCACAAATAAAGCTCCCCTGTTTAATTCTAATTTGATGTGATGTGGATATTTTCTTTGAAATATCTTTAGCATAAGTTTCATTAACAATCTTCTTTAAGATTACCTCCAGTGATTTATTAGGATCTTCCATGTGAAAAGTATCCAAATTATCATTAACAGCAATAAACCTTATGCCAAGAAACGGAAATATCTTTTCTATAAAGTTGCCAAGCTCTGTATAATTTCTTCCAAAACGGGATAAATCTTTTACAACAATACAATTTACTTTTCCTGTTCTGACTTCTTCCATAAGTTTTTCAAAATCAGGTCTATCAAATTCCGTTCCGGTCTTTGAAATATCTTTGTATATTCCAACTAAATTATGTCCATCATTCTTCTTAATATAACTTTCACATAGAGCAATCTGATTTTCGATAGAATCACTCGGTTTTTCTTTTTTATCTCTTGAAATTCTTGTATAAATAGCGGTTTGAAAACTGCTTTCCACTACCTTATTTAGTTGAATTTCTTCAGATTTAATTCTCCTATTTGCTGTTCTTGCCATCTATACCACCTCCCTGATTTTCTCTGGGTACTGGTTGGTATAACTATTTATCTTATCAAGCACATCTAAGGTTTCATCATAATTAAATTGAATTTCTATCTTTTTATCTTCTAAAACATAAATTTTATCTATCAGCCTTACAAGAAGCCCTCTTTCCAAAGTGCTTATATTTTTGTATTTTTGAATGTCTGAAAAGAAGTTCTGATTTCCCAAGCTCTTTTTGTAGAGTTTTGTGATTTCTTTATTCTGTCTTTCTAATATTAGTTCGCTCTTAACAATACGATTAGTATAAAATTCTCTCATATCGTAAAACTCATCTTCAGAGATTATTCCTTCTTTTAAGTCCTGATATAAAGATGATTTTAGAATTTCAAACTTCGCCTTACTTTTCTTAGTTTGTTCCTGCCTCTTATCTATCTTCTTAAACAGGTTATATGATACTTCCATTGCTCTTACTTTTTCAAAAATAGCTTCATATTTACCAAGTGATGAAATATAATGCTTAATCATTGCGAGAACAGTATTTTCCAATTCTTTCTGCTTGATTGAATGCCTGCTACAACCAAGACCTTTGTTATACGCAGAACAAATATAATATACGATTGGAGTTTTCCCTCTTTTGTCTACCTTTTTGGTCATTTGTTGATTACAGTCCTTACAAAATAATAGCCCCGAAAACAAATCAGCTTTTTCTCCATAATTTTTTGCTTTTATATCACATTTCAAAAGTTTTTGTACAATCTCAAAGTCATTTATATCAATGATAGCTTCATGATTATCTTCAATTTCAATCCAATCACTTCTATCTTTAGAAACAACTTTATCGAGCTTATAGTTTATCTTCTCTCTTTTTCCTTGTTGTAGTGTTCCGATATAGATTTCATTAGTTAAAATGCGATTAATAGCAGGCGTATCCCACTTTGCAACAGCCTTTGTACTAAACCCTGTTTTATATCTAATCCCCTTCGCTCTTTTATGTTCCATCGGAGATAATATGCCTGTTTCATTTAGATGTTTTGCAATAGAATATGAGCTATATCCTTCAAGTTTCATTGAAAATATTTTTTGCACCACATCATAAGCTTCTTTGTCTATCACTAATTTATGTTTATCTTCTTTGTCCTTCTCGTAACCATAAGGAGCATAATTTGATATAAACTGTCCTTGCTTTCTCTTTACTTTACAAACACTTCTTACCTTTGCAGATGTATCTCTACAATAGTTATCATTAATAAAATTCTTAAATGGAATAACTAAATTCTTTTCTGTTTCACTTGCTGTAAAGCTGTCATAGTTATCATTTAAAGCAATAAACCTTATATCAAGAGAAGGAAATACTCTTTGTAAGTATCTTCCGCTATCAATATAATCTCTTCCAAATCTCGATAAGTCTTTTACAATAATACAGTTAATATTTCCAGTAATGACATCTTCCATCATTGCCTTAAAAGCCGGTCTTTCAAAGTTTATTCCTGAATATCCATCATCTACATATTCTTTTGCAAGTTCCATATCTTGCTGCTTAGCAATATAATCCTTTATTTGTAACCTTTGATTAGAAATACTATTGCTCTCCACCTTGAAATTTTTGTCATATTTTTCATCGTCCTGAGATAATCTAAGGTACATCGCCACCTTAAAACTATTTACATCCAAAGTATTTTTAGACATAACAAAACCTCCAAATCATTCATTATTTTTCCAGAGAAAAATATGATAACTTGGAGTTCTCAGCACATATTAAATTGTATCCTTATATGTTTAATAGTATAGCACATTTAAACAAAAAAGTCAGCTCCCATTTATCATATTTTTTAATCAATTAGCATTGCTTTCTTCTGCAAATATGATAGAAAACAATCCTCTAAACTTCGCCCATTTTTTGCGTAACTACATTTTACAAGCACATTACCGACTTTCATAAAATACATAGAAATCGGATCTACGCTGCTTTTATCTCTTATATCTTTAATGTCAGGTATTATCTTTTTATCTATATCTTCCACTGACATATTTTTATATCTTGCTAATTCTTCTATATTCATTAGAAAACTCCTTTCTTCGTTGTTTTCTCTAATTAAGTTTTATGACATTGACGGGTGCTTTGGATTAGCAACATTGGAATCTCACCACCACCTCTGTTAAGATGAGCCGGCTTTCACTAAAGAAGTATCATTATCATTACTTAGATCATGGCTCACAAAGTTATCCTTGTTCTTTGCTTTAGAATATTTATCTATTGCTCGTTTCCTTATCTCCTTGCTTATGGCAGTATTCGTTTAAACCGAATTTAATCAGCAGGAAAGTCATGGCGTAAGCATCTTTCGCTCACTAAGTAATTAAAAGTCCCGTCTTGGTCTATTCAGTTGTCAAAGAACAATTACGCCTCTACTTTACGTCTATATCAGTATGAGCTGGATAGCACATTTCGTTGCTGTATGTCTAACGAGGTTTGATTGTCGTAAAGTTCTTGAGGGCTCTTTCTCTATCTAAATTTATATTAAAGCTAGGTGATTTTATGTTTTACATTGGTGTTGATATTGCAAAGAAAAACCACGAAGCCTCAATAATTGATTCTAATGGGAAACTTGTTTCTGAGTCTTTTTCTTTTTCTAATTCTATTAGGGGTTTAGAGAAGTTTCAGAAATTTATTTCTTCTTTTTCGATTGATTCTAACAATTGTATTATTGGTATGGAAGCTACAGGTTATTATTGGCTTTCTCTTTATTCTTTCTTGATTGATTTAGGTTTTTCTTGTGTTGTTATTAATCCTATTCAGTCTGATGCTTTTAGAAAGATGTATTTTAGACAGACTAAGAATGATTCTGTTGATTCTTTTGTTATCGCTCAAATTCTTAGGTTTGGTGAGTTTTCTGTTTCTCATTTTTCTGATGAGGATACTTTTGCTTTGAGAAATCTTTCTAGGTTTAGGTTTGCTCTTGTTGATGAAGCTTCTGATTGGAAGAGAAAGCTTGTTGCTATTTTAGATCAGGTTTTCCCTGAATATTCTTCGCTTTTTTCTAATATTTATGGTGTTGCTTCTAAAGAGCTTTTGAGTAAGTATCCTTTGCCAGAAGATATGATTTCTATTCCTGCTGATGAGCTTGCTAAGATGTTGTCTAAGTGTAGTAAGGGGCACTTTGGACTTGATAAGGCTAAGAAAATTCAAGAGAAGGCTTCTAATTCTTTTGGTGTCAAGTTTGCTTTGAAGTCTTTTTCTTTTCAAATTAAACAGATTATTGCTCAAATTTCTTTTCTTGAAGATCAGATTCTTGAACTTGAAGAAGAAATTTCTTCTATGATTAATTCTTTATGCCCTGTTATTACTTCTATTACTGGTATTGGTGATGTCTTAGGTGGTGGTATTTTCTCAGAAATTGGTGATGTTTCACGTTTTGACAGGGCTAATCAGTTGGTTGCTTATGCTGGTCTTGATGTTGCTGTTAAGCAGTCTGGTAATTTTAATGCTACTGATACTAAGATTTCTAAACGTGGTTCTCCTTATCTTAGACGTGCTATTTGGCTTGCTGCTAGTGTTGCTGCTTTTAAGGACCCTGCTTTGTCTGTGTATTATCAAAAACTTAGACAAAGAGGTAAGGCTCATGGTGCAGCTATTGGTGCTGTTGCTAGAAAACTTACTAACATAATTTTTGCTGTTTTTAGGCATAACAAAGCTTACATACCTAATATTTAGTTGTTATTTAATTTTTCTAAGCCTAATTTTTAGGCTTGTTTGACGTGCCTTAAATTTCAAGATAAATTATTTTTTATTTTCTCTTGACATTTGATAGCTGGTCTTTTCCTGTTCTGTGGTTTGCTTTTTGAGAATAAAAAAGGAGGACTTCTACACTTTGGCGTAAAAAGTCCTCTTAACTTGAAAACTACTGATTTGTTATATTGACTATTTGGATGTTTGTAATGGCTACATATTGCTATACAAAAGCAAGTTCAAGCATAAAAAAGGATAATTATATCGTTCTGTGAAAACTGAAACTATAAGTTTTGACATGATTATCCCTCCATTACTTTTCCTCCTAAGTAAATCTATTATTAAATCACCCCTGCTTTTTCAAAATGTTTTTTAAGTATCCTTGTTGCAACAAATGCTCCTATGCAAGCAAGAACAAAGGTTATTAAGGCAAAGCCTACTACCCAAGAAACTTTGAAATAAGATAGGGCTTCATTTATCGCCGCTTCGCTCATTTTCCATTTTGACGCTCTTTCCACAAAAGAAGCTGTCCCGAATAAAATCACAGGAATTACTGTTCCTAAAAAATCTGCTAATGCAAATGTTCCATATCCAATAATCATTCGTCCCTTGCTCTCATAATTTCCTATAATCAAATCACATATAATTCCACCGATTACAGCAAAGACTGCATGAGGCAAATGTCCTCCTGACAATGCAATTAAACCAAGAAGCGTTCCTGATATTGTAAATACGCCCTTCTTTTTAACTTTCACAGCCATAAGAATATAAACAGTAGCAGCTATCATAAAGCTAACTCCTGAAGCAATAAATCCTCCAATAACTGTTGTTGCCATAGCAAATGCAACTGCCATGTATATGACAATTCCAATTGCATTAAAAATTCCGATTGTAATAAAATCACGACCATTTAATTTATTTTTCATAAAAGTCCTCCTAATAAATTTTCTGTATTACTATCACAAGAACAATCATCAAAGCTCCTAATAGTCCAATCAACAAATCTGCCCATCTAAACCTCAATTCTGTTAATGTTACCCTCTTCTCATCACTATCAAGTCCTCTAATGAGTGCCGAAGCTGACAATTCGTCTGAAATTTTAATCATTCTCATTAAAAGCGGAACAAGCGTATATTCAATGTATTTAATTGGATGTAGCAACGGAAAAAATCTGCTTGTTACGATTCCTCGAATCTTCATATTCTCTTTTAATGCCTTGAGTTCTATTTTTATAGTTGGCACAAACCTAAGCAAAACACTAAAAGGTATACCAATGCTTCTTGGTACTTTCATTCTATTTAACGCTTCAAGCATTTCACTTACACTTGTAGTCTTTGTTATATATCCACCAAACATAGCAATTAAGGTCATTCTTGATGCAAAGTAAATAAACATATATATTGCAAATACGATGCTTGCTTCACAAAACTTTCCAAGCCCTAACTCTATGCAGTATAAAAGCACAAAAAACAAAATAAAGCGTAATGCTCTTTTCCACACGCCACTATATGCATATAAGAAAAAAGCAAAGACAATTAACCCAAAAAGCAAGATTGTGTCGCTTATAAAAAAGCTCACAAATCCAACAATCGGAAGTAGAGTAAGCTTTATTCTTGGATCGACTGTTTTTCTATCTATCAAGCTCTCTACCTCCTCTCATCTTGTCTAATATGAGTGATTTATTGCTTTCACTCATATTCAAAACACTTTCTATTTTTCCATCTCCCATTACCCAGAGCTTGCTCACTGTGTTTGCTAAAAACTCAAAATCATGACTTATCACCAAAACTGTTGTCCCATTTTTTAATTGTTCTTCAATCAGTTTTGCGACTGAAATCATTGAGTCTTTATCACAACCTGATGTTGGTTCATCATAGATAAAAACTTTTGCATGTTTCATCATTCCGCAAGCTATTGTCAGCCTTTGTTTTTCTCCTCTTGATAAAGCAAACGGATGCTTATCTATATATTTATCTAAGCCAAGAACATTCAAAATAGACTTTGCCTTTTTAGTATTTTCTTTTTTATCTTTACTTGAAATACCAAGCAGCATTTCATCAAGTACACTTTCCGAAAACAACTGATAGTCTGAATCTTGAAATACAAAATATGACATATCCATTAAATCTTTATGATTAAGCGACTTATCTTTCTCCGCCCATATTTTCCCCTCTTTTATCTTCTCAAGTCCTGAAATTACCCTTGCAAAAGTAGTTTTCCCGGTACCGTTTAAGCCGATAAGACCAATGGCTTTTCCGCACTCCATATTGAAATCAAGATGATTTAAGATGTATTGGTTTTGCTTATTTCCATTCTTAGCTGTACTTGAGTAACAAAATTTCAAGTCTTTTCCTCTGATACTTTGATCATTTAATTGATATGAATCTTTCTTCTCACTTATCCTGTATTCTTCTAATTCAAGAGTTCTTAGTCCATTCTCATCCCAAAACTTCCCTTCAAGATGGATAACTTCTTCCCGACTCAAGTCCTGTACAATTTCTCCATCTTTCATCAAAAGAAAACGGTCAAATAAAGATTTTACATAGTACAAACGATGTTCAATTAGAACAACCGTTGTTCCCTTTTTCTTTAATTTTTCTAAAATTAAAAATAGGTCAAATGCCCCCTTCATATCCAAATTTGCTGAAGGCTCATCTAAGATCAAAACCTTTGGATTCATTGCATATATGCTTGCAATAGCTATCTTTTGTTTCTGTCCGCTTGATAATTCAAAAACAGATTTCCCTTTAAGTTCCGGGGTATCCAGCTCTGCATATACTTCTTCTACTCTCTGTTTGATTTCATCTCTTGATTTGCAGATAGTTTGAAGCCCAAAAGCTATTTCTTCATCTGTCGTTGTCGTAAAAAACTGACTTCTTGGATCTTGAAATACAGTTCCTATCGTTCGCCCTACTTCATGAAGCAATAATTTGCTTATATCTTTTCCGTACACAAAGGCTTCTCCTTGCATTTTACCTTTGTAATAATGCGGAATAAGACCATTCATCACACTTCCAAGTGTACTTTTACCACTTCCGCTTTTCCCTGAAATTAAAACAAATTCCCCTTTTTTGATTTCAAGATTGATATTTCTTAAAGCAGTTCGCCCATCTTCCCATTCATAAGAAACATCTTTTAACAAAATCATGATTATACCCCGTACTGTGCTTTCCATAATTTTGTGTAGTAACCATTTTTATCAAGAAGGTCTCTATGCTTTCCTTTTTCAAGTAAATTTCCTTTTTGAAATACGAGAATTTGGTCAGCTTTTTGAATGGTTTTTAAATGATGAGCAACTACAAGTACAGTTCTGTTCTTTGCGAGTTCTGTAATTGCATCTTGTATCAAAGATTCATTTACAGGATCAACATTACTCGTCATTTCATCAAGAATTAAAATCGGTGCATCTTTTAGAAAAGCTCTTGCAATAGATATTCTTTGTCTTTGTCCGCCTGACAATATTCCGCCGTTTTCACCAATATCCGTTTCATAACCATTGGGCAAACTCATAATAAAGTCATGTATCCTTGCTTTCTTTGCAGCTTCGATGATTTCTTCATTCGTTGCTCCTTTTTTACCTACTCTGATATTTTCTTCAATGGTATTATCAAACAGCTGAACATTTTGCATAACAATGCTGATACGATCTAAAAGTTCATCATAAGGAATATCTCTAATATCCACACTGCCAAGTGTAATTTTTCCTTTATGCACATCGTAAAATCTTAAAAGCAAGTTGGTTATAGTAGTCTTTCCACTACCTGATTCTCCAACTAAGGCTGTCATTGTTTTTTCAGCAATAGAAAAGCTCAATTTTTCCATTTTAAATTCATCTTTTTCATAAGAAAAATCTATGTTTTCAAAAGCTATATCATTATCTTTCGGAACAATTCCATTCACTTTATCCGGGATTACATCTGCATATAAAATTCTTGAAAGTCTTTCGTAACTATCTACCGCCGAAACATAGTACATATAGTGTTGTTCCATAGAAGCGAACGGCTTATAAAACTCTTTTGAAATTACCGCAAAGATAATAAAATTAAGTACATCAAGACTTCCCTTTACAACAAGTATTGCTCCAGAGGTTAAAAGAACTAAATATCCAATATCCAGTAAAAAACCAAATATAGATAACTGTTTTGCCTTAAATCTTGAAGCTGCTTTGCTTGTTTCTCCAAACCTTTTTGTCTTATTCATAAGCTCATTATCCAAGCTCTTATTGTTTGAAAAACTCTTTAATACAGGTATTCCTCTAACATATTCAACAAATAAGCTAACCATATCAAGAAGTGCTGAGTTGTTCTGATTTTCTATTTTTTCAGATTGCTTAATTGTCAGATATAGAAAGATAAGTGCAATCGGAACAGATACAGCCATAATAATAGAAAGTTTGAAATCAATACTTGCAAGACCAACAAATACGACTGCACCTATCAGAAAATCGCCAAACATTCTCGACCACATGTGTCCTACAACAAGGGACATATTATCAACATCTTTGTGTAAAATTGTATTGATTTCTCCCAATCTTTCATTTGTATAAAAACCCAAACTAAATTTCTTTAATTTGATAATCATTCGTTCTCTGATTTGCTGAACAATATCAAAACCTGCACTATGCTTTTTCATATCTGCGACCATATTACAAATGCCTTTGAAGACTACAAGTAATCCAATCGCAATAAAATATTTATAAAGCATATCTAAACTCGTCCCATCAAATATCTGAAACAGTATAGAAAATACGATAACAATCATGGCTATGGAGCTTAGTCCATAAAGGGCAAAGAATACACTTGATATAATCAAATCTCTCTTGCCGGTTTTTGTAAGTAGCTTTAACATTTCTCTAAACATTTTCTGTTACCATCTCTTTCAAATTCCATCTATCTACCTTGTTCTGTGCTTCAACCATATCCTTATAAAAATCACATCTTTTCATCAGCTCTTCATGGCTTCCTGCATCAAGAACAACACCCTTATCCATAACTATAATTTGGTCTGAATCTCTAATCGTATTTAGATGATGAGCAATTGTAATGATGGTTTTATCCTTGCTTAAATCGTCAATCGCTTCACCGATTAGTCTTTCATTTTCACTATCAACAGCTGCCATTGCTTCATCTAATATTAAAATCGGTGCATCTTTAAGTATCATTCTCGCAATGGAGATTCTTTGTTTTTCTCCACCGGATAACTTAACTCCCATTTCACCTACTCGTGTTTCATATCCATTTGGTAATTCTGAAATAAAATCATGGCATCTTGCTTTTTTAGCAGCTTCTATGACTTCTTCTTTTGTTGCATTTAATTTTCCAATTGCTATATTTTCAAAAATACTTAAATCAAAAAGAATAACTTCTTGTTGCACACTACCAATCAGCATTGAGATATTTTCTTGACTATATTCTTTTATATCTTTTCCATTTATCAGTATTTGTCCTTCGTCTGCATCCCAAAATCCCATAAGCAAATTAGACACCGTACTTTTTCCACAACCACTTGCTCCTACAAAGGCATTCAAACTATTTTTCTTAAAAGTCAAATTGATATTTTTTAGCTCAAAGCTATCTTTTCCGTATGCAAAATTCACATCTTTAAATTCTATATTTCCAAAGTCTAAACCTTGTTCTGTCTGTTTCTTTGGAAGCGGAACTGTTAAAACTTTTCCAATTGCCTTTATAGCTTCCTTAAACACAATAGAAAAATGTTGCAATGTAGCTGTCTTACTTATAGATGCAGTAAAAGCAGACGATAAAATTATTGCAAGAATAAAATTAGGAGTTGTAATATTCCCATAATAAAGAAAGATGCTTCCCAAAATCATGACAATAACTACTCCAATTTCCATAAATATGTCAATGAGTCCCATTGGAATCGTAATTGCTCCCATACTCTTTTTAACCCAGTAAATATATTCTTTTGCAGTTTTTAATGTTCTTTCACTAATCTCCTCTTCTTTAGCAAAAGCCTTAATAACAGAAATATTTTTTACATATTCCATCAATTCTTCTCTCATCTTGTTTTCATGGTTAAAGTAAATAGCAAAGTTTTTATCCATTGTTTTCTGTGAAAGAACTTTTACCAAATACATGAGTGGAACTCCGGCAATCATACCGAGAGCAAGACGCCAGTCTACAAAAATCATAGCTATGAAAATAATGGTAGGTAGAAGCGTGACTGACATTATTTCAGGAAGACCATGAGCAAGATATACTTCCACTTGTTCTACATCATGCTGAACAATGTTGGTAAGCTCTCCTGTATTATGTTCTTTAAAGAATCCCAAACTTAGTTTTTTCAGATGACCGATAATATCTAACCTAAGTTCTGTCAGTTTTTCGTATGCGTTCTCATGAGCAACCTTTGTCGCAAAATAGTAAAACACGCCTTTTAATACAAACGATATAAAGATTCCCAAGAATATATACTTTAAATTACCTTCGTTAATATTGTTTGTGATTAAAGAACTAATCAAATATACAAGTAAGATTTGTGGTATCAAATCAAATACTATTTTTAAAGCAAGAAGTGAATTGGATAAACCATTTTTCCCAATCACTCTTTTCCTTAATTCTTTTTCCGGCATGAACAACTCTCCTTTCAAAATTGAATAATATTGAATTTTAATTCAGTATTAAGGTTTAAAGTAAGACTTTGCTGATTACGCAAAGTCTATTTTTTAGTGCTTATTATAGGGATTCCACTCCCTTGTAATAACACCTTGCAATAAGTTTTAGCATATCTTTTGCCCACTTTTCACTTTGATAGTGCCTTGCTATTTCAAGAAGCCCCTCTGTAAAGTTACTGGCTAAAATATGGGCAAGCATTGGATCATATTCCTGTTTAGATTGTCTTTTTAGGCTCACTTCAATATGAACCTGCATTTGCGATATGAGTTTTTGTTTTGCTTCTGTATGCTTTGTACCTGAGCTTTTATCCATTAAAATAATTAACTTCTTACGCTCTTTTAAAAGTTCATGAATATAATTTTCTCCAACCTCATCAAACCTTTCAGAAGCAGAACCTTTTTCCAAAGATTCTTCCTCATTAAAAGCTGACTCGAAGTTTATATAAACAGAACTTACTACTGCATCAAACAAAACTTCCTTGTTTTTAAAATAGGTATAAATGAGTGCCACAGGAATATCTGCTTCTTTTGCAATATCTGTTAATTTAGCACCTCTATAATCCTTTTTGTAAAATACTTTTTCTGCTGCTTCGAGTATTCTATTTCTAACTTCTTCTTTTAATACTTGTGCCATAGCACACCTCTTTCTATCCCAATACTGAATTTATATTTAATAATAAATTATAATTCAATATTTGTCAAGACACGAACTTCTTCATATATTATTTTTTATTAGATATTCTATATTAAATAAAACTCCTTACTTTCTATTTTTTTATAACACAATAATTGTTTTTCTTAAATTGTATTATCGAAAGTACCACTAAAATAACAATTCCGATAATTCCTAATGGCATAATGTATGGTCCATAAATCGTTTGATTATCTCCATTATTTATTTTCATTATTATTCCAAAAATAGCCCAAGCTATAGGCAATAAATATACTGCATTATTTAATTTCATATTTACTAAAGTGGATATAATTATAGTAATCAATAAAATTATTGGTGCCCAAATTGTTTGAGAAATTCCAAAGCCATCCCAATTAATACTTATTAAAAAAGCAAGGATATTAACAGATGAAGCTATCGTTATCCATCCTCCATATATACCAAAAGCAACACTTGTAAGTCTATATTCTATTTCTTTTCTATAATCATATAATTTTTTATTTATTAAAATTAGATTTATTAGCATTAAAAATATAAATATCTTAGATATTCCTATTTTTTCATATGAAAAACTAATATTCCATAAAATGTTAAATAAGCAGTTAAATAGAAATATTGGTGTTATAATATTAATTAAAATCTTAACTTTTGTTTCTTTGTTTTTTAATAACATATAAACTAAAGATATTCCAATTAATAAATATATTAACCCCCAAATTGAAAATGCAAAACCAGCAGGTGTAATTAATGTATTATATTTATTAGATACAGCCTTCTGACTCATCCCATTAATGAATCCAGATGCTGTCAAATAATTTACTATTAATGTTATTACAAATGCTATTAAATTAATCCATGATTTAACTCTCGTACTTATTGTTTTCAAAAAAACCCTCCTATATGTTAGATTTAACTAATATATAGATACCCTACTTTGCTTATGTATAATCTTACCTTATTGTAGTTATTATATATTTAATATATCTCTTTAACTAATTTCTAAAAAAAGAGAAATTAATTTTTCATGCCAAATCCTTATATCATTTGCCTTTCAATAAGGTGGAATCTTGCAAATAATTATTTGGATATTTCTTCAGTAAAACATCATTTATATAATCAATTACAGATTTTTGATCAATCTCTCCTGAATTATATTGATCAAGTTTCATAAATATTTCCTTCTTTTCAACATCATTAGCACTATTTTTAAAATAACCCCATATGTGAAGAATAGCATTATTGAAATCTTTTATACTTTCTCTTAAATTTTTTGCATGCTCTATTTTTTTCTGTAATAAATCAAATCTTATTTTATCATTTTTTAAGTATTCTCTAATTTTCAAATAATCTCTGTGTGATTTACTGAGAACCAGATATTTATTTTTTGCCCATAACTTTTCGCATTTTGTTCTTTCTTCTTTATCTTCCATAATCTCAAGTCCTTAATTATTTCATTGAATTTTATTTATTAATAAGTTTCTATTTTTTATATATGTAATTAGTAACATTATATCACTTAATTAAAAATAGTAGAAACGAAAAGATATATCCGCTAAATTTCCATAAGATATAAAAATAACCACAAAAAAAGCACATAACTGAAAGATTTTCAGGTCTTAAAGCTATGTGCTTTGTTTTTACGCTATGCGAACATCCAATAAAAATTAATTTAATTATTTTTGAGATATTTATCAATATTCTTTTTTCTTATACTCCAAAACTTAAGTGCTAAATTCATATATTGAATTACAGAGTCTTCACTTTCTATTTTTTTATTTGCAAATGGCAAAAACTCTTTATCGATAAAATCCCTGTTTTCAATCAAATAAATCTCACTCAAATACTTGTAGATATCTTTCTCAAAAATAGATAAATACCATTTAAGAGCTTCTTCATTCCTTCCAGCAGAATTTAATATTGTATTTTCTTCAAATTTGAAATATTTTTGAATCTCAGAAATATGCGTATCGGGTCTATCGAATGGATGTCTGCCTTTTTGATTATTCATTCCACCTGTAATAGGCATGAAAGCAAACTTTTCAAAACTATGATGCTTTGCCACACATTGTTTTAGTAATTTTTTTCCTTCACTAGATTGATCAATCCAGCTTTGAAATTTTTCTACTTTTTTATTATTGAAATTAAAAATACAATCTCCAGCTATTTTGAACTGTGGAAACTCCTTACTAATATCTATATCTTTTCTTAGCTTAATATAATATCGTTTACAATTGGCATTTGTCTCCTTATCTTCTATCTTAGAAAAATCAAAATATTTGTCAAAAAATTTTGTATATACTTTCTTATAAAAACCTTCCCAAACATCCATACAAGAATCAATATCATGTTTTTTATCATTGAAATATTCCACTATACTAAACCCTCCCATTCTATAATGAAAATTATAATTATATTCTTTCTTACTTCCACAAAAGGCTCCCACCAAAATGATGGAAGGATTCTTAAACAATTTACTCAAATTCAACAACTCCCTTTTAAACCTGTTATTTCAGCTTTTTAGTAAAAAAACAGTATCATTTAGAGAATTTTACTTCATCAAAATCACTTAATTTCTGTATTTTCAAACGTTTTATAGAAGTATCGTATTTGTTTCTGTTATTCAAACTCAATAATTACCATAATATATTTGTTCCTCTTTTTATATATCAGTATTTATTTAGTTTCTATTTTTAGCTGTTTTTATACCTATTTTTCATGGTTTTTGAATTATTTAGTATCATATCAGTATCAAGAGTGATACTACAGTAACGGTAATTTTCCTAATAGAACACGTCATTCATCTAACATCAATTTACCTTTTTTAGCCTTATCCTTTAGACGCTTCATCTGTTCTTTTTCTATCTGTTGAATGCTTTTCTCCGGAACAGGCAAGTCTTCCGGCATAGTGCCACCAATTTTTTCAATAGCACTTCTTACTTCTTTTCCTACTGAGTAGTGAACCTTTGTTGCAGCTTCTGCACCTTCAACTTTGTCTTTTCTTAGCTTTTCTTCGGTCTGTGAAATTCTAAATAAATTAGCAATCAGTTCGGTGCTTCCCATATAGTCCAAAATCTTTTGTCTTGCGGTTAAGCATTTTCTGTTGTGTATATCTTCTACATCTAACCCCCCCATACAATCCCATGTAGCCTGCGTTCTGAAATATAGAAAACTCTTCATTTGTGATGACTCCTGCATCATGTGCTGTTTCTACCAAAAGCTGATTCCATTGTTTAATATCTCCACGAATAACAAGCCTTCTTCTATCTTCATCAAGCTGATTAAAATGGTCAGCTATTTCTTGACGATATGTCTGTATGGCAAAATAGGTTTGTCCAAGTGCAATAACCTCTTTTCTCGGATCACCGTTTTGCACAATCAAATAGCAAGCATATCTTGTAAGTTCATAATCTTTAATAGACTTGCTTGTAGCACCTGCTTCCACGATTTTGCTGACCTCAGCAAAATCGTATTCTACCTCATGACCGCTGTTCTCACAAGCAATCATCGCTCTATCAATTACCTTTTGAAAATTTCTCCACTGAGAATAATCAAGTACATCAGCAAGTTCTCTTGCACTCCAATTGGATCTATACTAAAAAAGTAGACATAAAGATGAATACTAAGATATAATAAAGTAGACAAAGGAAGGTGTTATATTTATGCAAAAAATTATTACGATGAAGACTTCAAAAAATCGATTGTCAGCCTTTATCATAACGGAAAATCTCAAACACAACTTAGTAAAGAATACGGGATCTCTCTCAGTGCCATCAACAAATGGGTGAAACGCTACTCTGAAATCAAAACGGAAGATGGCGATATCTTCACTGCCGCGCAAATTAAGGAACTTCAAAAGCGAAATGCTCAACTGGAAGAGGAGAATCTCATCTTAAAAAAAGCGATTGCCATATTCACGCCACACTCAAGCAACGATTAGACGCGGTTCATAAACTTCGTTTTCAACATAGTATCAAGCTCTTATGTAAGGTTTTAAGAGTGAATCGAAGCTCTTACTACAAGCACTTTTCCACAAAGACCGCCCCACGAGTCAAGGAAAATCAAGAGATTGCGACAAATATTTTAAAAATTGTTGCAGATTATGATAAAAGAGTAGGTGCTTATGAAATCACTCACATCTTAGAACGTGACTATGGCATTAAAATCAGTCCGGGAAGAGTGTACCTACTGATAAAAACCTTAAATCTTCCACGTATGTCCACACAGAAACCTGTTTTAAAATATCATTCGGAAGATCACATAGAATATCATAATCATTTGCACCAAGCATTCAATCCGAAGTCTCCGAACATGATATGGGCGAGTGACTTTACTTATATCAAGGTAAATGGAACTTGGTATTATTTGTGTATTATCATGGATTTGTTTTCAAGAAAAATCATTGCTTGGAATCTTTCCTCCAAACCAAATGCAGAACTCATAACAACAACCTTTCAAAAAGCGTACACAAACAGAAACTCCCCTCAAGGATTGATGTTTCATTCGGATCGTGGAACGCAGTATACAGCGATGTCTTTTCGAAAGTTTTTAGATGCTCTCGGGGTGATTCAGTCTTTTTCTAAGAAAGGTTATCCTTTTGATAACGCCTGCTGTGAAAGCTTTTTTAAATATCTAAAAAAGGAGGAATGCAATCGTAGAAATTATCACACGAAGAAAGAATTAGAACTCTCAATATTTCAATACATTGAAGGATTTTACAACTCAAAGAGACCTCATGGTTCATTAGGGCTCATGAGTCCTAATGAAAAAGAAAAAGAGTATTGGAGCAAATAAGATATCTTCACAAAAAAATTTCCAAATTTGTGTCTATTTACTTGACTATAGTCCAAAAGCATATATCAGGAAAAGCCATCGCTACATCAAATGGTGTCACCCAGTCTTTTTCATCATCTGAATGGTCATTATCGCAATCCATTGGAATACAGTCTGATGATAGAAAATTATCCTTACTTTTATAATTTCCTTTAAACTTTCCACAAACATGGTCAAAAGAGATAGCCTTTATAAAGCTATCCCTATCTGATACCATCACAGAATTTGGATATATACAGTTGCTACTGTTTCCTGTGCAAGTAGCCACACTTAAATGGCATTTAAACATTTAACTCCACCTCCATACTTGTACCGTCAGAATATTTGATGACTTGCTTTCTTTTTGTGGCAATCTCAAGTTCCTTCTTCATTCCTTCGGTAATTTCACTGCCAAAGACCCACAGCTCCTGGCATTTTCCTAGAAGTATGATGTCCATAAAAAGTGCATCCTCTCTTTGTTTGGTATCCTCATCATTCATAAATGGAAATAAAAGATGTGGTGTGACTGGAATTGCTCCATTCTTATAAGCAGCTTCTGCGTACTTTATGGCTCTTTTAATATTTGATTCTTTGTCTCCACTATACGGAGCACAAATATATACAAGAGGTCTAAACCTTGGATTCTCAAGATGCTTTTTATAAGTCTTACTCATAGTCTGCCTCCTTTGAAATCTTAGTCAAATACCATTCAAGTTGCCTTTTTCTTGCTTGATAGTCTGGCGTTGAAATCAAAAGCCCTGCATCGATTTTCTGTAATCTATCTATCAGATACATTTGCCCTGATGTTAGATATGGACGGATACTTTGTCCTTTATTAATGCCGTAGAGTTCCCTCACTTGTTTTGCAGACATCCCTAAAACTAAGCGATTAATCATGTCACACTCATTGCTATAGTGATAAGCCTTCGGATTATCATGAATTAAGGCAATATTTTCTGTTAGAATTGGAAACATTTCTCTAGCGGAAATAATCTTGGTGATGAAGTCTTCCATTTCGTTGAATTTTTTAATATAAAGCTCTTTAAACTTCATCGCCTTTGGCCCGGTATAGCCCATTTTAATTAATGAATGTGAAGTAAAGTCATTAACATCAGATAATGGAACTGAGTTTTCCAGATTATCCTAGGTAATCTGTGAGGATAATATTTATTATGCACTTCCATATTGTTCACAAGAAAGAGGAAGCAACGAAAATCATAATCGTTTAATTCGTAGACATTTACCCAAAGGTACTAAGAATACCACCTCAACTGAGGTGGCAAAGATAGAACTTTGGATAAACAGATATCCTAAAAGAATGTTTAATTATTTAACACCAGAAGCAATTTATACTAGTGGCTAATTTCATCTTGCAATATGCCGTCATTAGCTTGTATTTATAAGCTTCTTTGAGAATATAACAAAAGGCCTCCTATGATTTATTTTTTCATAGAAGACCCTAATCTATTTTATAAAAATTTATAAATCCCCGTTTGAGATTTCATATTTTTTCTTTATCCTAAACGTAGTCCCATTTACTTCTCCAATTCAGCCACAAACCAATCCCCGAATTCTTGGCATGTGATTCCTTTTTGCCAAACTTCTTCGGATCTATCTAAAATGCTATCTATTTTATGAGCTTTTTCTGTATATCCTGTATGTTCAAGCATCATTGCCGCCGCCTTGATAAGACTCGATGGGTTGGCATAATTCCCGCGACCACTTTCCATCATTCGCGGAGCAGATCCG
The DNA here is from genome assembly GCA_050908895.1 of Eubacteriales bacterium KG125. Lineage (GTDB taxonomy): Bacteria > Bacillota > Clostridia > Peptostreptococcales > Anaerovoracaceae > S5-A14a. The sequence continues at coordinate 1,645,306 of CP171222.1, forward strand.
TGAATCGCTTCAAACATAGCATATTTACTTCCAATATTTGCGGAACCTGCTGTTCCCACACCGCCTTGAATCTGTGCGGCCTCATCAGTCAAAATATCCCCGTATAGATTTGGTAAAATAAATACCTGGAAATCTTTTTGTACTCTTGGATCGATTAACTTAGCGGCCATTATGTCAACATAATAATCCTCTACAGTGAGCTCTGGAAAATCTTTTGCTACTTCATGGCAAATTTGTGAAAAGTTACCATCGCATTTTTTGATAATATTAGCTTTTGTAACCACTGCCACTTTAGTTTTCCCTGTGCCTCGAGCATGCTCCATAGCAGCTTTAGCGATTCTTCTAGTACCTGCTTCAGTAATAACTTTAAAATCAACAGATAACATTCCAGGTATTTCAACACCTCTTGAACCTAGGACATATTCACCTTCTGTATTTTCTCTAAAGAAAATCCAGTCTATACCTTTTTCTGCCACTACTACTGGTCTCACGTTTGCAAACAAATCCAGCTCGGCTCTAAGAGTAACATTGGCACTTCTCATTGTTCCACCTTTCGGCGTTTCTGTAGGTCCTTTAAGAAGAACGTTACATCTCTTTATCTCATCCAAGACATCAGCTGGTACGCTTTCGCCCTTTTCCAATCTATTCTCAATGGTTAAACCTTCAATATTTTTAATTTCAATCTTGCCACTAGCAATCTCATCTTTAAGGGCAGCATTCAAAACCTTAATTGTTTCTTCTGTTATCACTGGCCCTATTCCATCCCCAGCAATAGCACCTATTACAAGTTTTTCTGCCTTGGTAAAATCTATTTTTTCGCTATTAGCCTCATCAATAGCAAGCTTTTTTGCTCTTTGAAGCTGCTCATTTAAAAGTGTCCTAAAGGCTTCTGTAGCCTTATCAATTGCAACGTTTTCTGCGATGCACACTCTGTGCTCTGGCTCTTTTGTAAATCCCATCTATCTGCCTCCTACAAACTTAAGCAGTCCACCTGCTCTCATAATTTCTTCTTGTCTTTCTGAAAGGTCGCAATGAAGCTTAATTTCAATATCATTTTCAACATTAGCCGTAGCTTGCTCTCCGTCTCCAGTCTTCTTCACATTGCTACTGTTTCCGATGTCATCTCCAGCACTTCTTTGGATTCTCGCTACAATTTCGCCACTGGTCAAACCTTTTTGGATTCCCAAAATTTCAATCCTATCCCCTTGAGCTAACCTATCATAGTCAAATTCGTCCTCAAAGGTTAGGGGCAAAATACCTGCATTTATCAAGTTTGCCCTATGAATTCTAGCAAAACTCTTAGCAATTACCGCCTTTATTCCTAAATAGAGTGGCACAAGGGCCGCATGCTCTCTTGAGGATCCCTGTCCATAGTTTGATCCACCTATAATTACGCCGCTTCCAGCAGCCTTTGCTCTATCTGGGAATTCTTTATCACACACCTCAAAACAGTACTGAGATAAATGCGGAATATTAGATCTATAAGGCAATATCTTTGAGCCTGCTGGCATAATATGATCCGTTGTAATATTATCCCCAACTTTAAGAACAACAGGGCTTTCTATTCTGTCAACAATATTTCCAATTGCCTCTGCCTGTGGCAAGCCCTTAATATTAGGCCCTTTCTTTGTTTCCATATTAATTCTTTCCTCTAGAGGTTTTGGCGGTATAATCATATTGTCCTCAATCTTGAAGGAATCAGGCAAAATAGTTTTCATCTCCCTAGCTAGCTCAGGTTTGCTGAGAAGCTCCGGTAGTTTTCTTGGATCCACAGCCTTACCAAACAAAGCAGCTGCAGCCGCAGTTTCTGGTGATACTAGGTATACTTTTCCATCGGCAGTCCCTGAACGGCCTTCAAAATTTCTGTTAAATGTCCTGAAACTCACACCACCAGACTTCGGAGAGAATCCCATTCCAATACATGGTCCACAAGCACACTCAAGGAATCTAGCTCCCGCATTAAGTATATCCACATAGCTGCCGTTTTCGGCAAGCATAGCCAGAACCTGCCTTGATCCGGGAGAAACTGAAAGGCTCACATTATCTGATACTTTCTGTCCTTTAAGAATTCCCGCCACCTTATCAAGATCTGTAAGGCTGGAATTTGTACATGATCCGATACAAACCTGATCAACGGTCAAGTCACCGGCTTCAAGTTCGGATATTCTCTTAACGTTATCCGGGCTATGAGGACAGGCCACCATAGGTTCTAGCTCATCCAGATTTATATCAATAACTTTCGCATAAACTGCATCCTCATCGGCAGCCAGTTCTGTAAATGCATCAGATCTGTTTTGTGCCTTAAGAAAGGTTTCGGTTACTTCATCTGATGGGAATATTGATGTTGTAGCACCTAATTCAGCTCCCATGTTAGTAATAGTTGCTCTCTCCGGAACAGTGAGATTTTTAACTCCCGGTCCGGAATATTCAAGTACTGCTCCAACTCCACCCTTAACACTGAGTATACGAAGTACTTCCAGTATAATGTCTTTTGCTGAAACGAAAGGTCTAAGAGCACCTGTTAGGTTGATTTTGTACACCTTAGGCATTGTAATATAATATGCTCCACCACCCATAGCAACGGCAACATCTAGACCTCCTGCGCCCATTGCAAAAGAACCTATACCACCTGCTGTTGGAGTGTGGCTATCGGAACCAATTAGAGTTTTCCCCGGTGCCGCAAATCTTTCTAAGTGAACTTGATGGCATATGCCGTTTCCGGGTTTTGAAAAATATAGTCCGAATTTTTCTGCTGCTGATTGAATAAATTCATGGTCATCAGCATTCATAAACCCTGATTGCAACGTGTTGTGATCAATGTATGCAACGGACAACTCTGTCCTCACTGAGTCCAGGCCCATGGCTTCAAACTCTAGGTATGCCATAGTCCCTGTGGCATCTTGTGTTAAGGTCTGATCGATTTTTAATCCAATTTCCCTTCCTTCTATCATCTCACCTTCAACTAGATGTTTTTTTAGAATTTTTTCTGTTAATGTTAATCCCATTGGCTAATTCCTTTCATTATGTTTTCTCTTGAATTTTCTAAATGCTTCATCAGCTGTGCTCTGATTTTACCGGCATCTTTAGTCTTTAAAATATCATATAATACCCTGTGTTCTTGAGTTGACTCATTGATTCTATCTTTATCCTTTAGGGATACCAGTCTAACCTTTAAAAGTTTTCTGTGAGTTTGCTCCAAAATCTGACTGTAAACAGTGCTCCCACTTTCCCCATATAAGACCGTGTGGAACTCTGTGTCAAGGAACATAACTTTCTCATAGTCTTTCTTAAATGTATAGTATTCTTGTTGGTCAACGATTTCTCCTAACTTTTCCAGTCCCTGAACACTTAGATTTTTTACAAGTCCATACGCGATTTCAGGTTCCAATAGACGCTTTACATTCAGCATGTCCTCAACATCCTCTTTGGAAATTCCTAATACCTCTGATCCCATGGATTTTTCTTTGATTAGCCGTTCTTGTGACAGTCGCAAAAGAGCCTCGCGTATGGGTGTCCTACTCACTCCCATAGTCTTTGATAGTCCGCCTTCTGTAATAATCTCACCTTTTTTATATTTCCCTGTTAATATATCATTTAAAAGTAGTTCATAAACTTGATTAGCAAGGGAAACTGCTTTATATTCTATCATTGACTCACTGCCTCCTTGTCACGAATATCTTTCTCGTTTTGTTCACTATCCCAATTAACTTCATTCATTTCAGCAAGTTTATCGTAAATTTCTTTACTTGATAAACTTGTAGTTCTATTATCGTCATAAAGTTTATCAACCCATGACTTTAAATGAGAAACTATTTTGTGATCTTTAGAAATTCTGTTTTTAACACCTAATCGCTCTAGCACACTTGGATGCTGATTTAACCAATATGCAATACCTGCAGCTCCCGATGTTTTGCTTATCGATACTCCGGGATCACGACCTAAAATTTCTCTTGTATCGAATATGTTATATATTTCTTCATCTTTCATAAGTCCATCAGCGTGTATTCCAGCCCTTGTAACATTAAAATCTGCTCCTACAAATGGTGTCATTGGTGGAATATCATATCCCATTCTATCTCTAAAAAATTCGGCGATTTCCGTTATAACTTGTGTTTCCATTCCATCAGTTGAACCACGAAGAGATGCGTATTCCATTACCATTGCTTCCAGGGGAATATTTCCCGTTCTCTCCCCGATTCCCAGAAGTGAGCAATTGACAGATGAACAACCATACATCCAAGCCATTGATGCATTGACTACAGCCTTATAGAAATCATTATGGCCGTGCCATTCCAGCATCTCACTTGGTACTCCTGAATAGTGTTGAAGACCGTAGATTATTCCCGGAACTGATCTGGGGAGAGCAACTCCCGGATATGGAACACCATATCCCATCGTATCACATGCACGGATCTTTATTGGTACGCCGGATGCCTCAGAAAGCTCCATTATTTTGTTAACAAAAGGTACTACAAACCCATAAAAATCTGCTCTTGTAATATCTTCCAGGTGGCATCTCGGTACAACTCCCGTTTCCAAAGCATCATTTATTGTTTCCAAATAATATTCCATAGCCTGTTTTCTAGTTTTCTTCATTTTTTTAAAGATATGATAATCACTACAGCTCACCAAAATACCCGTCTCTTTAATACCCAAGGATTTTACTAGCTGAAAGTCACTTTTGTTGGCTCGTATCCATGTAGTAATTTCCGGAAATTTTAGCCCCAATTCAAGACATTTTTCAACTGCTTCTCTGTCTTTTTTAGTGTAAACAAAAAACTCACTTTGGCGAATAATGCCAAATGGTCCTCCTAGTTTGCTAAGGAGTTTGAAAATTTCCACTATATCCTTGATATCATATGGTGCTCTAGACTGCATCCCATCTCTAAAAGTTGTATCTGTAATCCAAATATCGCTTGGCATGTTCATTGGAACTCTTCTGTGATTCCATACAATTTTGGGAATCTCCTTGTAGCTATACATGTCTCTATAAAGCTTGGGTTTTTCTACATCTTGCAGTTCATAACTATATTCTTTTTTTTCCAAAAGATTTGTCTTTGGTGATAAATCTAGCATGTAATGCTCCTTTCCACGGTTATATTCTATCGTTACTTATTTATATTTATTGCATTCATGTAGAGATGTAGTTTAGTGCAGTACATACCTGTATTAATTAATAAAACTCTCCATGCTATCGAAGAACCGTCACTGCACCGCATTAAACTCTAACGCCTGTATACGAGTATATCTATATGTTGGTATTTTGTCAAGTTTTGATCTCGATGACATTAACGTGAATTTAATTTATAGTTTTTACTTTAAATGAACATTTTAATTTATGCAAAGTGCTATGGCTATTGACATATCCATCTCGTTAGCGTATGATTACACTGTTGCGTTCAATTATTTAAAGTATTTTTCAAATATCAGTTTAAATTGTAGAAAGGAGGACCAGAGATTTTAAAAAACTCTGGACTGTTTGAATTAATGAAAAGATTTTTAACATTAGCATTATCTATATTTATAATCACGTTCTTTGCAACGGGCTGTGAATTAAATTCTGATTCAAAAAATAATGACAATGCATTTAAGGAAATGTCTGCAAAATCTGATTTAGAGGTTTGGAAAGAAAAACACAAAGAGAAGCAGAAACACAAACATAAGCACAAAAATGGAAAGCATAGCCATGACCATGACGGACATAGTCATGATGGGCACCATCACCACCACGGTCATAGCCATGATGGACACCATCACCACCACGATCATAGTCACGACGGGCACCATCACCACCACGATCATAGTCACGACGGGCACCATCACCACCACGGTCATAGCCATGATGGACACCATCACCACCACGATCATAGTCACGACGGGCACCATCACCACCACGGTCATAGCCATGATGGACACCATCACCACCACGATCATAGTCACGACGGGCACCATCACCACCACGGTCATAGCCATGATGGACACCATCACCACCACGATCATAGTCACGACGGGCACCATAATGATCATAATCATGAAGGCCATTCCCACGATCATTCTCCTAGAACAGCCCTGGACTTATCCAATCTTATATCAGAAGATGAATATCCTGATATTTATATGATGCTTAAATATCAACTAGGAGAAGAAAATCAAGACTTCAAAATCACCCCTGAGATTTTGAAAAGCCTCAAGGAATCTACTTTCCTTAGTAAAACCAATATTAATCCTGAGATTATAAAATTTATGCCACAGCTGGAAAGCCTAGATATCAGTGGGCATAAAGATTTTAGAAATACTGACATGCAAATGCTGAAAAATCTCCTCTCCCTTAAATCACTTAATATGAACGGTCTGGAAGAAATTACAGATTTTTCACTTTTAAAAGATTTATCAAACTTGGAAGATCTCCAGCTAAGCGAAACGGCCTTCACTGATATAAGTATTTTATCGTCACTAAAGCAGCTTAAGAATTTAAATATAAGCTTGCCGGTTAGAGGCTCTCATTCTCATACGACAGGGCAAGAGCATGATCATTCTGCCCAAAAGAGTAAAAATTACGATAAGGAAGCACCTAAAAACGAAGAAAGTCTAGCACAGCTTTCAGCATTAGAAAAAGTTGATATTAGCGGCCATAGCATCAGAGACTACTCTTTTGTTAAGAACATAAAGAATCTCACCTGGCTTTACGCTGATTCTTCTTATGCTAAAAGTCTTAAGGGTATGACTTTAGCTCAGCTTGATTCCTTGAAAATCTTCCATGCCAGTCACAATGAACTTACATCTCTTGACGGTCTTCAATCAGCTAAAAACTTGGAGATATTCCATGGGAATAAAAATATGATTTCAGATATTAGTGCTCTTAAGAATATATCAAATCTAAAGGAACTTCGCCTTGACGATAACAAGCTTAACGGCACAGATAAATTTGATGGTGCAAAGTACACAAGCAGTCTAAATCAATTATATATTAATAGTAATGGTATAGAGAGCATCTCCGGACTGGCTCCTTTCAAAGAGTTAACTCACCTTACACTTCGTGGTAATAGAGTATCTGATATTACTCCGGTGAAGAGCATGCTCAAATTAAGAAGTTTTGATGCTAGCAATAATCGAATAGATGACGTCGCTCCTCTTCTTAATAACCCACAACTCGAGGAAATAATTTTAAACAATAACAAAATTGACGCGAGTGAAGAAACTGCCAAGCTATTGAAAACTGATTCTCTTTTTGCATCAATTTCAATAATAGACCAAAAAGTAGAAAGAAAAATCCACGGAAAAACAGTTGATTTACATAAAGACTTTAACTACAAAATAGTTTCAGGAAAAGGGCAAATAAATGACTCAAAACTGTCCGTTGATGAAGGTAGCTCGATTCAGCTTGAGATTTCCTATAAAAATAATAGGCAAAATATTAGATATAATGCCCTCGCTAATTATGAGTTTGACGGAGCATCTGAATAATATAATTCTAATGAGCGAAGATAAATTTATAACTTATCCTACTCTTCCGACAAAAAGGGCACTAATTTAAAGTATAACTTTAAATTAGTGCCCTTTAACCTTAAATGCATAATTTGTTTAAATATCCATTCTAACAAGTGCATATCCTTTTGTGTTTCCATCTTCTTTATAATGAAAAATAAGAAGATGATGATTAGGGTCAGTAATTTCAGCTTTGTGTTCTTCTACTGTTCCTATCCATAGATAATCACAATTATCTTTATGAGATTCAATATCAATAACTTCACAAATTTCGTCAACTTGAACTTCGTCAATATTTAATCTTGCAGTTTCAAAAATTCTCATTTTCCACCTCTATAAAACGTCAAAATTAATTTATATTTTATAATTCTTTATAGTTAATGTATTTAACCCCATTAAATTTTGGATAGTTTTTACCTGTATATACAATACTAGGACTTTTTGCTGACTCTTCTGATTCATTAAAAAATAAAATGTTTTTTGAAAAAGATTTGTTAGGTGTCATCGATGTTTTTATCTCAAATGGATATAAGTTGCCATTACTTTTTAATATCAAATCTACTTCCATCCCTTTACTAGTACGCATGTAATACAGATTTGGATCTAAATTTTCGTTTAATCTTTTCTTTAGAAAATCACTTATTACTAAATTTTCGAATAAATTACCCCTAAGAGGATCTCGATTAGCTTGTTTCTCATTTTCAATTCCAAGCAAATAAGTTGCTAGTCCTACTTCCGTAAAATATATTTTAGGAGATTTTATTTGCTGCTTTGAAATATTTGAGAAATAAGGGTTTAATTTAAATATAATAAAAGAAGCTTCTAACAATGATATCCATTGCGCTAAAGTTGTCGATGAAACACCTATTTCTCCTGATAGCGAAGATAAATTTACAACCTGTCCTACTCTTCCGGCTAATAATGTTAAAAATCTTATAAAATTATCTAGATTTCTAACTTCAAGCATTTCTCTTAAATCTTTCTCTACATATGTATTTAAATAATCTCTATAATAAGTTTGTGGTTTTCTTACTCCATCTCTATAAAGTTCCGGCATAAAACCTCTAATTAACAATTGATCAAGATCTATATCTTTAATATAATCAGATTGAGATAATTCTGAAATATTCAATGGCAATAGCTTTAGAATGCTTGTTCTGCCTGCGAGAGATTGAGATATTCCTTTCTGAAAGCTTGGTTGATGACTTCCAGTAAGAATAAATCTACCATTTTTTAATCTATTTTCATCTACTTTTACTTGAATCATTGAAAGTAGCTCAGGAACTCTTTGAACTTCATCGATTATCATTGGCTCAGAAAAAGTCTCAAAAAATCCAATAATATCATCTTTAGCTAACATTCTTGCTACAGGATCTTCCAAATTTACATAAGTATAATCAGGAAATAGTTTCTTCACAAGAGTAGTTTTTCCCGATTGCCTTGGCCCTATAATTGTTATTACTGGAACTTTTTCTTTCAGATGTATAATACTTTTTTCTAATAATCTATCTATCATTTTTTCACCTACCCTGTAAAATTAGTGCCCATGTTTATTTTCTATTCCTCATCTATCATCAAATCCCCTGACTTGGTGTAAAGCCTATAATAATAAGCTCTTTTGTTCATAAGGTCATCGTGAGTACCTTCCTCTACAATTCCATCAGGTCCCAAAACAATTATATGGTCTGAATTTTGAATAGTTGTTAATCTATGAGCTATAGTCACTGTAGTTCTGCCTTTAGATAGTTTCTCAAGAGACTGCTGCACAATGGCTTCACTGTTATTGTCCAAGGCTGAGGTCGCCTCGTCTAAAATCAAAATAGGTGGATTCTTAAGAAAAACCCTGGCAATTGAAATTCTCTGTTTCTGACCACCTGAAAGCTTCACACCTCTCTCTCCAACATAGGTATTAAAACCGTTTTCAAGATCCATGATAAATTCATAAGCACCGGCCATCTTAGCCGCCTTCACTACTTCCTCTTTCGTAGCATCAGGCTTGCCGTACAAAATATTATCTTCGACGGTTCCCGAGAACAGATACACGTCTTGTTGCACTATCCCAATATTATTTCTCAATGATTTCAGCGTCAAGTCCTTGATATTCTTACCATCAACCCTTATTTCCCCGGACACCACATCATAAAACCTCGATATTAATGCGCAAACCGTTGTCTTGCCTCCACCTGATGGCCCGACAAGCGCGATATTTTGTCCCTTTCGAATCTTTAAATTGAAATCATCCAGCACATTTTCCTGAGATTCAATATATTTAAATGTCACGTGTTTGAACTCAATTTCACCCTGTACATCAGTCAAATCAACAGCTCCTTTTTTGTCATAAATTTCCGGCTCGATAGACATGATTTCCTTGAATCTTTCTATTCCTGTCATGCCTTTCTGAAATTGCTCAGTAAATTCGACAATACGTTTAACTGTAGCAAGAAGCGTGGTTACATACATAATATAGGCTATCATCCCGCCGGGATCCAGTGTTCCCCTTATTATCTGAATTCCTCCAAATACCACCACAACAAAATACATTGCTCCGTCAATGGTTCTGTTTACTGTATTAAAGCCTGCCATAGATTTGTAGAAAACTGATTTGATTGAAAGAAACTTTTTATTCTCTATTTCAAACTTTTTGCTCTCTACTTCTTCGTTGGCAAAACTTTTCACTACTTTAATTCCAAGAAGACTGTCCTCTATGCTTGAATTTAAATCTCCCACATGGACTCTCTGCTCTTTCTGTGCATCCCTCATTTTATTTTTAAAATTAGAAGAAGCAACAAACATAAGTGGAATCATTAAAAAAATAAGAATTGTCATAGGCACATTTATATTTATAAGGATTATAAATGCAATAACTATCTTTATAAATCCGATAAAATACTCCTCCGGACAATGATGAGCAAACTCAGTAATATCAAATAAATCATTAGTCATCCTAGACATAATCTGTCCCACTTTTGTGTTATTATAAAAATTGTCAGATAAAGTCTGTAAATGATGATATACATCAAATCTCATATCGGTTTCAATCTTTGCTCCCATTATATGACCAATTGACGCCATATAGTAAACGGCAACCAGCTCAATAGATTTTACAACTACAAATATCAATGCTAATCTAACAACTATCTCCATAGTAAGAGAGGTTCTATCTGCTAGCCCGAGATTGGTCATATATCTTAAAATAAGTGGTAAAACCATCTCTGATGTAGTTGTTAATGCAGCACATATAAGATCTACAAACAAAATATTTTTATATTTTTTAAAATATGGACTTGCTGTTTTAATCAAGCGTAAATTATGTTCCATACAAAAGCCTTTCTCTTCTATTATCTGTAAATTATAAATATAGAAGCTTCGCATTGAATTATTACAAAGCTTAAAATCAAAAAAAGAATCCCAATCTATATAATTCCAATCAACCCAATTGCATATTATACCCTTTAATTTATCCCCCAAAATACAACAATCTCTTTACCTTTGAGTTTATACCTCTTTACTATTATTTTTAAACTTATTTAACGCATGGGTAGAGTTCTAAGAAATGTAAAAATTACCATTTAATACAAATTTTTTCAATTTTTTTCTTTTACTTTTTTCTCTTACATGGTAAAATTAAGCATAAATTTATTGAAGATTAGTATATAACGGAGGAAAGACAATTATGAGATTTACATTACCAAGAGACATTTATCACGGAAAAGGTTCTCTAGAAGCACTTAAAGATTTTACAGGAAAGAAAGCTATGATATGTGTTGGCGGTAGTTCTATGAAAAGATTCGGCTTCTTAGATAAGGCTAAATCCTACTTGAAAGAAGCCGGTATGGAAGTTGAAGTTTTTGAAGGCATAGAATCTGATCCATCAGTAGAAACAGTTATGCAAGGGGCTAAAGCTATGGCTGAATTTCAACCGGATTGGATTGTAGCGATAGGTGGCGGTTCCCCGATAGATGCAGCTAAAGCTATGTGGATTAAATATGAATACCCGGATTGCACTTTTGAAGATATGTGCAAAGTTTTCGGATTACCTAAGCTTAGAACTAAGGCACACTTCTGCGCAATTTCTTCTACATCCGGAACTGCAACTGAAGTAACGGCATTTTCAATCATCACAAATTATAATGATGGCATCAAGTACCCAATTGCTGACTTTGAAATAACACCTGATGTTGCTATTGTTGATCCTGAACTGGCAGAAACAATGCCTAAGAAACTTGTCGCTCATACAGGGATGGATGCTTTCACCCATGCTGTGGAAGCCTACGTATCCACCGCGAACTGTGAATATACAGATCCACTCGCAATCCACGCAATAGAAATGATTCAGAAATATTTAGTAGGATCATACAACGAAGATATGGAAATGAGACATAAAATGCACGATGCCCAATGTCTTGCAGGTATGTCTTTCTCTAATGCATTATTAGGAATTGTTCACTCAATGGCACATAAAACAGGTGCGGCTTTTGATGATTTTGGTGCTCACATAATTCATGGAGCTGCAAACGCTATGTATCTTCCGAAGGTAATTGCATTCAACGCAAAAGATCAAACTGCAAAAAAACGTTATGGCATTATCGCAGACTACATGCATTTAGGTGGCAGTAATGACGATGAAAAAGTTCAACTTCTAATCAAATTCTGCCGTGATATGAATGATAAGCTGAATATCCCACACTGCATCAAGAACTACGGTTCTGACAGTTATCCAACTGAAAGGGGATTCGTACCTGAAGAAGTCTTCCTAGAGAGGCTACCTCAGATTGCAAAGCTGGCAATTGAAGATGCTTGTACCGGATCAAATCCAAGAATCCCAACTCAAGAAGAGATGGAAAAGCTTCTTAAAGCAGCTTATTACGATACGGAAATTGATTTCTAGTTATTAAAATTGAAAGCTGATTTCCACTTCAGATATTAACTAATTATTTTAACATTACATATCGATAATCCCACAGTTCAAAAATTAACTACGGGATTATTAATTTTTCGCCTATTGAATGGCTACACCATAGGTGGCAATACTAATGCCGAGATAATATAAATTATTATAAAATGCAACGGATAAAATACATAAAATAAATTTTTCTCCCATTTTTGTCCTTTTCCACCACGTTGACCATTATTGCATTATACTTATAAAAGTGGACACATAAAAGAAACAGACGTACTATTATCTTAGACACCACAAGGAGGTATCTTTATGTCCACAAGAAATCACTATGACGAGGATTTCAAACGAACGCTCGTGGAACTTTACCACAACGGTAAAACACAAGCTTCACTCATCAAAGAATATGGGATATCACAATCAGCACTCACAAAATGGATTAAACAGTATTCAACCGTGGAAACAGATAACGGAGAAGTTCTTACAGCCAAGCAAGTCAAAGAACTTCAAAAGCGTATGGCTCAACTTGAGGAGGAAAATCAAATATTAAAAAAAGCGATTGCCATCTTCACGCCACACTCAAACAACCATTAGATGCTGTTTACAAGTTGCAACACCAATACACTATTAAAACCCTTTGTCGAGTTCTAAAAGTTAATCGAAGCACTTATTACAAGCATTTTTACTCGAAACCTGCTCCTCGCACCTATGAAAATCAAGTCATTCGCAAGCACATATTACAAATTTATTCTGACTATGATAATTCTCTGGGTGCTTACAAAATTCGTTGTGTTTTAGAACGGGATTATGGCATTAGCATCAGCCTCGGAAGAGTGTACCAGCTGATGAATACTATGAATCTTCCAAAGCGTTCCACAGAGAAACCCAAATGGAGGCGCTCTCATAAGGAAAATGGTAACTGCTTCAATCATCTCAACCAACAGTTCAATCCTTCTTCTCCAAACTCTGTTTGGGCAAGTGATTTTACTTATATCAAGGTCAACGGCTCTTTCCATTACCTTTGTGTTGTGATGGATTTATTTTCAAGGAAAATCATCGGCTGGAGTATTTCTAATCGTCATGATGTAGATGTAACTATGAAAGCTTTTGAAAAGGCTTATCTCGATAGAGGTGAGCCTGAATATGTGCTCTTTCATTCAGATCGTGGTTCTGAATACACTGCCTTTACTTTCAGACAATTACTCGAAAAATGTAATGTTGTTCAGTCCTTCTCTAAGAAGGGCTATCCATATGACAATGCATGCTGTGAGAGTTTCTTCCGCCATATGAAGCGTGAGTGTATCGACCGTAAATCTTTGCGCAATCAAAATGAACTATGCCTATGCTGCTTTGAATACATCAATCGATACAACACGAAACGCCCACACTATTCACTTGGATACTACACTCCGAATGAAATAGAACAGTTTTATATGGAAAGGCAGGGATAATTCTGCCTTTCCACAAAAATATATTTAAAAAATGTGTCCATTTACTTGACTATGTTGCAATGATGCTTCCTACAAAATGTCCATCATTATCCAGTGCTGAAAATGATATTACATTATATTTATGAAACTTCTAATGAAAGTGTTACCTCTGCTCCGTCATTTGAATTGTAAATAGTCAGTTTTCCACCATGTACTTCTGCAACTCTTTTTACAAAAGCTAGACCTATACCATAATGACATTTATCTGTATTTCTATCCTTATTTTGTCTATAAAATAGTTTCCCACAATTATCTATCACTTCTTTGGAAAACAATGAGCCATTATTCCAAATTGTGAAGATAAGTTCGCCATTTTCATAATCAATATTCATTTTTATTTTTTTATCATCCGCTTTGGCATATTCTAACGAATTATTTATTATATTAGAAATTGCTCTTACAACATAGTTCAAATTTAAGGTAATTATTATATCCTGTTCAATGTTATTCTCAAGTTTAAAAATAGATCTATCCTTCAATATAAAATAAATTTCTTGCCTAATAGTTTCTATTACTTCATAAACAGAACAACTTTGCCATTCAGACTTTCCATCATAAAAAGTTTTTGAGTAGTTAATCAATAAATTAAAATAGTTACTAATTTTATCACTCGCAACCATGATATCATTCAAATATTCTCTCTGCTCTTTTTTTAAATCTGAGTATAATAAAAGTTCAGAGTTACCCTGTATAACTGTTAATGGAGTTTTTAAATCATGAGAAGCAGCAGAAATTTTGAATATTAAATCTTCTTTCTGTTTTTTTTCATTATCCATCATTTCTTTTATTCTACGTTGCATTGTGTCTATTCTTTTGTTTGTTTCAATAAATTCGTCTAATATCAAAATATTATTTTTACTTTGAGGTTTTAACCACATACTTTTATGATACACTATGTCCATCTCTCTTTTTATTAGTTTTAACAATTTAAATATATTAAAACTCACAATGACAATTAACGCTATACAAATATATATCCATGAAAAAATATTTAAGAATATAGATGATATACCATACTCAATTTTGTTAGAATTTATACTCACAAGCTCAATTGATATTGACAACAATGGCATCAAGTATAACAAAAGCATAGCCAATAAGAACTGCCATAATATTTTAATACAAGTATTATAGACTAATCTGCTAAAAGTTATTCTTTTTTCCACCTATATCCTCCTCCCCACATCGTTTCAATGGGATTTATATTATATGGTTTAAATTTATTTCTTATTTGATAGATATATTCCGATATTGAACGAAATTGTGTGTTGGAATCCTGTGGATATACTTTGTCATAAATTTCTTGAACTGGGAATATTTTTTTATAATTAGTCGCCAATAATCGTACAATTACAAACTCTCTCTTTGTAAGCGGAATTATTTCTTCTCCAATTGAGACACTTTGCAAACTTAGATTAATTACAACTTCACCAAAATTCAAAACATCACTATGAGTTTTATGTCTTTCTTCCCTTCTTAAATGCATTTTTATTCTAGCTAATAATTCATGCACTTTAAATGGTTTAGTAATGTAATCATCAGCTCCTGCTTGTATTCCTTTTACAAAATCTTCATCCATATCTTTTGCTGTTATAAATAATATCGGAACTTTTATATCCTCTCTTATATATCTACAAATATCTAATCCATTTAATGGCATCATAATATCTAAAAGTATTAAATCAAAGCCGATAAAATCACACAAATTTATTTCATCAATATTATTACGGGTTACAACTTCATATTGAGATAAATTTAAGACATTTTTTATAAGTCTAAGAATACTATTATCATCATCTATTGCTAATATTCGATAGGTCAACTCACCACCTCCCTACACTATATATTATATCATATTCAAGTATCCTATATCCCTTTACCTAAAATAAATATATTTCACCTAACCATTCTTATCTTAAGGATATAATAAGCAATAATTAGAAAAAAAATACTCCATACACCTTGTATAGCAAGTCCTATCTCTAATCTTGGATATAAGGCGGTAGAAACAGTTGAAAAGACATTCATTACTGATAAAACAGGTAAAAATATTAAATGTCTATTAAACTGCAATAGCAGTTGACCTAAACCTAAAATTATTGATAAAAGAATAGCTAATGAGACAACAATAGAGCTGCTCATGCTTGTTAAACTAATTGCTATTAAACTAAGTTGAATAATGACTATATATACAGGTATCAATAATTTTATCAAACTTATGATATTTTCGTTCGCTATATTGAAATCAAAATATAAATTTACCGTTATTATTGTAATTGTTGTAATAATAAAGAACAATAATGTTTCCCACAATACTAAATTTATAATTTTCGAGACCATAAATTCTCGTCTGTTTGGTACACACAAAAAACTTGTTCTTAATGTTGAATTTAAAAACTCTTGTCCGAAATACAAAGTTGCAATAACAACAAAACCTGCTTGTCCCAAATAAAAACTTTGTAATATTTGATTTACTATAAACTCAAAGTTTTCTTTTCCCAAAGGCTTATTTAGTACAACAGACATCACAGGAACAAATATTACCAAAAATATAATCGTTACAACTATCCATTTATTATATAAAAATTTTAACTGCTCCGTTTTAAGAGAATTGCATCTCATTCTAATATTCTCCCCCTAAATCACTTTTATAAAAACGCACAAACGCTAAAAATCCTAAAAATATAATCCAGATAAGTAAAATCAAAATACTTGTTAGTGGATTTTGGGTAAGTGCTTTATCCGAACTTGCAATTAAGCTATTGCCAATAGAAACCGGCAATAATCTTGCGATTTCAAATCGCTCTGATAAAAAGGCTCCAACATTATAAACTTGTGGTATTAAAAACAATAGCGGAACAACAGCCGTTCTGAATAAAAAAGCAATAACAAATGCTAAAACTGTTAATCCACTCCATGAGATCGTTCCTAATACAATAAATTTCCAAACTATTGGTTTTAACACAAGTGGTTTTAAGCCCACATTCCCTAATGATAAATGTGTAACTGAAATAGTTATGATAATTGACACTAGAGATATCACCAAAGATGCTATCGTTATAAAAGACAATTTGGTAAGAAAACATATTGTTTTACTGCTATTGGATAGCAATGTTGTTCTCATACTATGTGATTTAAATTCACCAGCACCATAAACTGCTCCTAAAACAATCATCGGAAGTAATCCAAAAATAATTACATCGAAACCTAAATATTCAATTGATGGAATAGCTTCATATAAACTGCTATTTTTTTCCGGTGTAGCGTTTAAACCAACAGATAAAATTTGTTTACTTGCAATATATGCCAATCCGCTCTGTAGAAATACTGTCAACATTACGACTATTTTAGTGGTTCTTGAAAAACAAAATTTTAAAAATTCACTATTAAAGCCCATTAAAAACCTACTCATTGCTACCTCCATCTGTTAAGCTAAAAAATACTTCCTCTAAGGAAGATAAATTTTTCATTACTTCACCTAACTTACCTTTTGAAATAATCTCCCCTTTATTAATGATTACCACATAATCTGTAACGGCCTCAACTTCAGACAAAATATGAGAAGATAATAAAATCGTTTTTCCCATATCTGCCTGAGATTTTATAAATCCTCTAAACCATTTAATACCACTTGGATCTAATCCGTTTGTAGGCTCATCCAATATAAGAAACTGTGGATCTCCCAACAAGGCAATTGCAATACCTAACCTCTGCCCTTCACCTAACGACAATTTTCCTATAAAAGAGGATGATTTATGCATTATATCTGTTATATTTAAGACTTCATTAATTCTTGATTTATCAATATCATTACTTGCTGCAATAATTTTCAAATGTTGATATACAGTCCTATCATTAGGAGCCCCTACACCATCAAAAGATGCTCCCACATTCGATAATGGATTTTTAAATTCAGAATATAGTTTTCCGTCAATGGTCGCAATTCCGGAAGTTGCTTTATCAAGTCCCAATAAAATTCTAAGTGTTGAACTCTTACCAGCACCATTTGGACCGAGAAAAGCTGTAATTTCCCCTTGCTTAGCTTCAAAGCCAACATTTTTTAATATTCTATTTTTCCCAAAATTTTTACAAACATTCTTTATTTCTATTATATGATTCATACTAAATCCACCTCTCTAAATGAGCATCTGCTCTTTTGCCAATTCTTTATATAGAGGAATAGTGTTTAAAAGTTCATCATGAGTACCTTTCCCTACTATTCTTCCATGTTCAAGTACATAAATAATATCTGAATCTAATACTGTTGACAAACGATGTGCTACTATAATTACAGTTTTCTTTCCTCTTATTTCATTTACAACACCTTTTAGTATTTTTTCATTTATACTATCCAAGTTAGATGTCAATTCATCCAATAAGACTATTTCAGCATCTGATAAAATAGCTCTAGCCATAGCTAATCTTTGCCTTTCTCCGCCAGAAAGAGATATGCCATTTTCACCTACAGGTGCATCTAAACCTAGTTTATTTCTACTTATCAAATACTCTAAATTTGCTTTTTTTAGTGCTTCTTCACAGGACTCTCTAGTTACATTATTATTTCCAAGTAATAAATTTTCATATATAGTTCCATATATCAGAGGTGCATTTTGTTCCACATAAGCTATTTTACTTCTTATTTCTTCTCTTGATACTAATTGGTAATCTATTCCCTCTATATAAATATTTCCTCGCTTTAATTCATAAAATCTCTCCATCAACTGCAAAATCCTACTTTTCCCAGCTCCAGATGGTCCAACAATAGAAACGCATTCTCCTTTATTTATAGAAAAACATATATCTTTTAATATTGGCTCTATTTCTTGATCATCTTCTGATTTTCCTAAAATATACTTATCATAAGAAAAAGTAACGTTATTGAATGATATAATTTCACTATTCAATTTATTTTTTGTTATGTTTGATTTTATTATATCGTATTGGTTTTCTAATGGTAATTCCATAATTTCCTTGATTCTTCCCATAGCACCTAAAGACTCTGCTACAGTCGACATTGCTGAAAATATCTGTTGTATTGGAGTAATAGCAATGTATAACAATAATATAAAGGATGTTAGATTTGCGATTGACATTGCTCCGTTTGCCACTTTATAGCCACCTATTCCAATAACTATCAATCCACAAATCTGTAGATCAATTAATATTGAATAGTGATTTTCACAACTGCACGTCCGCCAAAGATGTCAACAAATCGTCCAAACCAGATACCCTTAGTATCGTTTTTGAAATCAGCAATTTTTTCAATAGTAAGTTTACTGTACTTCATGAAATATCCTCCCTTCTTCAGAAACAAAAAACACCAGAATTCATTTTTTGTTTCACATATTTCTTAATCTTTTTCAAGATGGTTTTATTATAGATTCAGAATTTCAGATAAAAATCAGAATTTGACCATTTTTATAATTTTTCCTCAAAATTTATTAGTTATTATTTTATCGGTTGCCCTAATATAGTTCCCTATATTTTTGCTATTCTACTATCCTTTTTTAATTTTACCTCTCTACATTTTTCTCTTTTTTGATACCGCCCTGTTCTCTTGATTTTTCCCCTGCCTTTTCCTTATACACCTTTAACTTACCAAGTGCTGAAGATTTCTTTGTTTCCTTTGCATTTTGATTTGTTTTGCTCTGTTCTTTGGCCTCTAACAACTTTGCACAATAAACTTTAAGAGATGTGTATTCCTTTCCATCTTTTCCCTGACTGATTTTTTCTTTTCCGAATACATGTACAAAATCTCCTTTTTTCAAATTTTCTACACTGCTTACCTTATCGTTATAAGCTAAACAGTTGGTATATTTCACCTTCCCTTCCTTATCATTTTCAGCAATTGCAAAACTTGCAACGGTAAAATCTTTACCGTCTTTCGATTTTAGATTTTAATGTCTATATCCGAAGCAATGTTGCCATTGATATTTACAGTATTTGCTTTTTCCTTATTTTCGTTTGACTTGTCACTAATAGTATTCTTGTCCCCCTTTACATTTTCCTCACCGGATAAAGCACTATTTATATCCTCTCTTTTACTTTCTAAATCAGGTGCTTCAATTTCATTTTCATCTTATATAATCATAAAATTTTTCATCAACTAAACCCATAACCTTATCATTTATATAATTATCATAGGCAACATCAAGGGTATCTTCATTCTCTATTCCTGTTTCCAAAGATATAATCCCTTTTACAAAATCACTATGATTATACTCTGCTAAAAAAGAGAACGTATGGCTCTTGCCTGTGCCGATTCAAAGAGATTATCATATTCCTCTCCATCTTTTAAATGATCAAATCCCTCTCTAATAGCACTATCTTCCATTGAAGAAATCCAAAGACGTTTCATCTTCTTTTTACAATTTCCCCTCATAATATCCATCTTTCTTTTTCGTTGCTCCAAGCACCTTTGATATGCTTATTGCCACACTCGGTTTTTCACTTATTACCAAAGTTCGCATAAATTCCTCCTTTTTTCATAAAAAAAGAGCGAAAGATTTTTCTCTCGCTTACAGTTTTCTCTTAAATGCTACATCATATTTAAGAAAATTTTATATTTATTATTCTTTATTTCTTTACTCTCCAATAGCCATCTTTCGCACTACCGGTATATTCAATTACTTTTTCATCAGTCAATTTCTTCAAATCTCTCTCTATTGTTCGTTCTGAAACATAGAATATTTTTGATAAATCAAGGGCAGTAATTTTTGAATTTCCCTCAATAATTTCAATAATATGTTTTCGTCTATCATCAGGTTTTAATTTTTGACCGACATTTTGACCGACATTTTGACCGACATTTTTTGCATCATAGTTTAGATTTTTCAAAATCGTAAAAAAAGCACTTTCTGTTGATCTAAATTCAGGTTTTAATTCTTTTCTGTAATTTTCTTCAAATTCATAGGCTTCAATAATTTTTCTAAGTCCGGATCCTCGTCTTTCCATTAAATCCATTCGTGCAAATAAATCTGCAAGCACTGGATTTCTTCTGGAAGATGATACCTTATATGGATCAATATTTTGTACGAAAGAGCCATCATACATACCTCCTGGAGAATAAATCTCCAACCTATCATCGTAAATATCTAAATGAACTTCACTTCCAATTACTGAATAATCTCTGTGAATAAGTGCATTTACTATTCCTTCTTGTACTGCCCTTTCAGGATATTCCGGATATTCCGTTCTATACATAGGTCCTTTTTTCCACATTTTTTTAGAATTTCTTTTTACAAAGTCCATCGAAGCCTTTAAAAGATATATAACATTTCCTTCAAATTCCTCATCATCTAAAGCATCCATCAGACCATTTGCTTTGGTAAGCCCATTCCATCTGGTACAAAAAACTCTTGATTGATATACTTGATATCCGTCTGCAAAAAGGCTTCCTGCTATCGTTAAATGTCCTTCTTCATTCACTAAACCAAATGAATTTAAATCTTTTTCTTCAAACTCTTTTAATGTTCTCTTTTTGTATTCAATAGCTAGCTCTCTAAAAGTTACATCTTCGATTTTTTTGTCCGACTCCAATGAATCATAAGTTACTTTTTGTCCTTTTAAAGACATATTGAATAAATCTATTCTTGTAGCCGGGACGCTTTGATTTCCAACTCTTTTATAGGCTGTTCTTGAACCTCCATCCACTAAAAAGTATGGAGTATTTTTCCCTTGATAAATATTTAATATTAATATTATCTTTCCTTCAAGTTCTTCTATTTCCATATCAAATTCCGGTATAGAGTCCATTTTGGTCTTTATAATCTCACTAATATTTTCAGAGACTTTTTGATAATCATCAAGTCCCAAAATTTCATTATTTTCTCTTACTCCAAATATTAACTTCCCACCCCGACCATTTGCAAAAGCCGATACAGATTTCAACCAAGATTTTGGTTTATTTAATTCAAGTTTTTCCTTTTTATCATAGAGATTGGTTTCTCCTAAATAATCTTTTAAATTCAAAGAATCTCACCCTCTTCCTTTTCTTTTTCTTCCGTATTTTTCTTTTCTGTATTTGCCATGCTTGGTGCAGAAGATTTTATATTTGAACTTTGTGGTAATTTCTCCTGCTCTTTTGTACTTGCAAAGGCACTTGGGCTAATACTTTTTAAAATCCCTTCCGATGAATTAATGGGTGAAATAGACTCACTTGTAATTGTATTACTTTTATTATTCTCTATATAGTTAGAGTCAAGATTTTGAACTTCCTGAAGTTCATTTTCTTTACTTCTGAGGTTAAGTTTTTTGACTTCTGAAAATTATTTTCTTTTACCTGAAATACACTCATAAAATCTTTGACATAAATGATGTTCGGCTTTCCAAGTCCAAGTCTTACTCTTTCAATCAGTCCGATTCCTTTTTTCATATCAAGTTCATCTAATGTTTTTATAGCTGTCGGCTTTGAGATATTTTTTTCATAATTTCTTCAATAGTAAAATAGATAAATACCCTGCCATCTTTGTCTATCCAGTTATTCTTAAAAGACATTCCTGTCCGTTTAAGAAGCATTGAATCAAGGATAATCGCTTCAGCGGATAATCCCTTAAATTCTTCTCCGTCTACCAATATCTCCGGAACTTTTAAGAAATTAAATCTTTCCGCTTCTCTGTTATAGAAATAGTCAAAGTCCATCGCTTCACCTCCTTTCCTTAAAATTTTACAAAGAAAAAGACGATAGTTTTTTTCTCTATCGTCTTTGGTAACCATTTTTATGAAATTTTTCAAATTGATTTTATTACTTCGTTTATACCTTTAACAAAGGCTATAACGGTTGCTCCGACCATGGGTATTCCATATGGACTTAACAAAAATCCTAATACCAACGCCTCAATTCCAAGTGATATATCTTTTTGTATAAATGATCCTATTGCAGCAACGATACACATCAGCATCAAGAAATATAGAATAGTTGTTCCTATGCCGAGCGGGAATGTCAGAAATGCAGTGAGGATACTTAACAGCAATCTAATTGGAAATAAGATTATTTTTAATATCCATCTCATAAATACCCTCCATTTCTATTAAATCATCTTAAAATGCCTTAACGCATCCATGATAGCTTCCTCTTTTTTCGGTGTGCATTGTGGAATAACCTGTTTCTCTTTTTTTGATTTATTATAATGCTCCCTCAGTGCAATTCCACATTTCTTTTTAATCTGTGCAATATAGAGTGTCGAAACCTTTAAATCAAACTTTTCCAATATATATTTCTTGATTTGTGCATAAGTCGCTTTACTTTCAGCACTTGTCAAATCAAGCTCATCAAGCTTAATTTCAACATCTATATGTTTATCGACATCAAGTTTGGACAATAACGCTACCGTCTCAACATTCATACTTTCAGGAAACATATCTACAGGACAAACATGAGTCAACTTGTATCCATATTTATCCCTTAAATGCGCCATATCTCGAGCCATTGTTGCAGGATCACAGGACACATACACTATGGATTTAGCATTAATTTCACCCAAACACTCTAATAAATCTCTTTCGCAACCAGCTCGTGGAGGATCAATTATTGCTACATCAATTGAAAATAAAGAAAAATCCAT
The DNA here is from genome assembly GCA_050908895.1 of Eubacteriales bacterium KG125. Lineage (GTDB taxonomy): Bacteria > Bacillota > Clostridia > Peptostreptococcales > Anaerovoracaceae > S5-A14a. The sequence continues at coordinate 1,668,741 of CP171222.1, forward strand.
AATTCCTTCATTGATCAATCGAGGCAATATTTTTTCCGCCGGTCCATTGAAAAATCTTGCATCAACTATTTTGTTTATAACTGCATTTCTATTAGCATTCAGGCAAGCTTCTTTATTAATTTCTACTCCAACTATGTAATTCTCATTTGAAGACATTGACAACCCGATTGTACCTACACCACAGTAAATGTCGACTATATAATTTCTATCGGGAAAATTTTCATTTGAATTAATATGAGAATATCTGTAAGATAAAGATAAATTAGCATAATCTATTGCTTTTCGATACAAATTACCGGTCTGAAATTCATTTATCTGAAAAAATGCATCAGGGCCTACCTCAAAATTCATGTTACCTATAGATTTTATTAAAGTTTTTTCCCCTGCTACGTGTTCTAATTTCCCTTTCTCTCCTGTATCCATAACAAAAATAGATACTAAATCCACCTCACAATAAATACAATCAACTAACTGCTGCATGTGGTGGATACTTTTTATATCCCCATATATTACGGCCATTACATTGCCATTGTCACCCGTTCTCACCATGAATTTTTTGATGTATTTAGCATCTTGCTTATATATATTTAAAAATGTCCTCAGGCCTGCAGCTGCAGCCATAATATTTTTATCTTGAATTTTACAATTAGGGCAATCTACTACAACCTTACTTTTAGCTTTGAGGAATCCGACTTTTTCATCTTCCACAGAAAAAACAGCTTTATTTCTGTAATTATTGATTCTCGACGATGGAAGAATGGTTTCTACGGAGATTTCCGGATAATCTATTTTAAATCCTCCTATCCTCTCTAATGAATTTTTAACGTGTGATTCTTTTAGTTGCAACTGTTTGTCATATTTAACCTTTCCTAGGTTACAACCACCGCACCCCTCTTTAATATGAGGACATACTTCCTCATCTGCCTTTCTAAATTGGGATTTTTCCAGTACTTGTATTGTATTTGCTTTAGCAAATTTCTTCTTTACTTGAGTTATTTCGGCCTCCACAACTTCTCCAATGGTTGCTCCATATATAAAAGTTACTCTATCTTCACCCTTGGCCACTCCTGCTCCGTCCTGAGTTATATCTAGGATTTGAGCTTTTATAATATCACCTTTTCTCATTCCGTTCCTTTATATTCTACCCTAATTTATCTTTATAAAAATAGCACATCCATGTACGTGGAACAAATTTTTTATTCCAATTTGGCATTAGACGTGCTTTATAAATAATTTTTCTAAAATTCTGCGTATGTAAAATCGGGAGCTTTAGCCATTCCCGCATATATAAAATAAAGATATGTGCCCATCATGAGCCCGAAAAAAATACAAGTGTATATCAAATACTCCTTATCAAAAATATATTTTTTAACAAAGTGGGTTATTCGGTTAATATAATTCACCAATAGCTTCATTTATCTTTATCCAACCTTTCTCTGACGGGTGCACTGCATCTTTAAAGAAATATTTCTCATAGCTTTCCCCATACAAATCTAGAAACTCAACCTTATTATTTTCCGCAATTTTTTTTACCTTATCTCTGGCAATTTCTCTGAACTCCTTAGGAAAGCCTGTATAATCATACCAATATCCATTTTGTGGAAGCATTATGATCTTTGGTGTTACCTTAGTTTCTTTGCAGATTCTTATAAAGAGTTCTAAATCGCCGTATTCCGGTGAAACAGCATATGAGTCATGAAGACTGCTGTCCTTTTTTCGAGCCATTTTAGGCTGAATTTTTTCTTTAAACAGTTTTTGACTCATAAAAAAGGGATTGTTTCCGGCGTGCAAAATAGCCTCTGCCTCAGCCTTTTTTTTCTTTCCTTCCCAGTTTTTTCTTGTTCCTAATGGTGCTTGTCCTGACTTAATATGAGGTTTTACCCATTTTTTCTCCTTTTTTATTTTTGTCAATTTTAGTGCACTCTTAAATGATATATAATCAGCTTTCTGACACCATAGTTTTTGCCCAAGTGCGACTAAAAATTCAACGGGAGTTGCTGTATCATACACATATGCTTTATTATATAAGATAACCTTATTTTTCATTTCCTTAAACGACGATAATCTTTTCTCTGCTAAACAAGCTACTTTTTTCTTTGTCTCAATCGATATGTCATTATTAGCTAAAAAAGCCAAATATTCACTCTCTGAAAATCTCGTTGCAAATGCCTCAGGCTCTACTCCCCTTGACTTAAACCATGATGGAGATACCAAAATTATAGCTTCTTTATTTTTCATGCTGGGAGCTACTGCGCCAACTAATATACCGTGAAACAGAGATTGTGTATATGCTGCCCCTACTATCATTAACTCCTCTCTGCGATCACGAAACACTTTGCTTGGATGATAGGGAGTTTTCTTAGCATAATGGAACTCAGATGATCCAAGAAGTAAAGCCATTTTATCTCCCATATTCTCTCTTATCGCCACTTCTGATTTGTCCTTGTACTCATTAACCCAAAGTCCAACCTTAGGATTATTCATTCGTATATCTTTATCATCTCCTGCGGACATTGCAAAAGCACTTACGAAAAACAGTAAGACAGCAGTTATGAAGGCTGCAATCTTTTTCATCTATTATCCCACTCTCTTTTCTACCTGATATATAATTTTTGCCGGAGTATCCATCTCTTCCCTTGTAAATTCAGAAGGGCTCATAATAATATCAAAGGCTTCTTCAAACTGTACTAACATATCAATGTAATCCAATGAATCAATTAACCCCTCATCTAATAGATTAATTTCTTTTTCTGTTCTGATTATATCATCATCGCAAATCTCCTGGATTATATCTAACACTTTTTCTTCAATCTGTTGCTTATTCATCTTACCCTCCATAAATTTATCTAACTAAAATCAAATCTTATTCTATACTACCATTTCATAAGAGTTACAAACCTCTGTGAAAAGATAAAGAATCCAAACATAACCAGGTTAAAGGTTATAAACCACGAAATAATTTTATACCATTTTTCCTTCTTATGCTTCTTGTGAAACTTAAATTTCTTTTGGTACACTTCATTAACAGCCAATAATATACCATGATATAAGCCGTACAAAATATATGATAACGAAAGTCCATGCCAAATTCCCATAACCCCCATATTAACTATAAAGCCAACTGAAGACATAAGAACCTTGTCGCTAAACCATTTTCCCCTGATTGCTGCCATGCTGTATCTGGAAAACAAAAAGTCTCTAAACCAATGACTTAGTGTTATATGCCATCTATCCCAAAACTCCTTTATATCCTTAGAAAAAAATGGTTTATTAAAATTTTCAGGAGTTTTAATACCAAATATATAGCTTACACCAATTGCCATATTACTATAGCCTGCAAAGTCAAAAAAGAGGTAAAGTCCATAACAATACATGTAAATTATGGCTGATTTCAGTGTCCCCTCACTGCCAAGCCAGTAAACTCCTTGATATAAGGTCGTTGCAATAACCATCTTATAAAATAGCCCTAAGAAAATTTTTAAAATTCCATCTCCTAACAGCTCAAGATAATCATGCCTTGAAAGTCTATCTTCCCTTAGGAAATCTACCATAAAACGCCTGCTCCTATCTATTGGTCCGGACAAAATAGTCGGCCAAAACAGATAAAAGTTCAAGACGTCGAACACTTTATATTTCACTATTAAATTGTCATATATTTCTATGAGAATTTGTACAGATTTAAAGGTCATATATGAAATCCCCAAAAATCCTAAGACACTTTTACCGAGATAAAAGTCATATATCTTATATACAGCAAGAGGTGCGATAGAAAGGGCTACAGCAAACCATAAATGCCATTTTACCCGTCCATACTTTCCAACAACATAAAGAAATATCTTTCCTAAAGCAACCTGTAGTAAACAAAATATACCTATATTCCAAATAGCACCCCAGCTACCTCTACATACAAGATATATTATGAGTAAGGTAGTAAATGCTATGTAATACTTCATTCGGCGTTCGAAAATTCCCAATAAAATCGCCGGTATTCCAAGCACAATCAAATATCCGAAGAAAAACATTCCATCGTATAAATTCACCCTTACCATTAGGCCATCTCCTCAAGCTTTTTACGATTTATTTTACCATTTGATGTGACTGGCATACAATCAATAAATTTTATTTTTTTAGGTATCATATAATCAGGTAATCGCTCTCCTAATTTAGCTTTTATAGCTCTACTGTCAGTAAAACTTCCTTCTAAATTAGGTGCTACCACAAATCCAACCAAGCTTCTTATTTTACCATCCTGATACTTTGGAACTACACATACCGATTCTACGTCTTCCTGAAGTAAAATATTCGCTTCAATATCCCCAAGTTCCATTCTATAACCGTGAACTTTAACTTGTAAATCCATTCGACCTGAACAAAATAGCTGTCCGTTTCGTATAAACCCTTTATCTCCTGTATGATACTGTCTTCCACTTGACGTCTCTTCAAAAGCTGCACTTGTTTTATCCGGCGATTTATAATAACCTTTAGCCAATGTATTTCCTTTAATTATTATTTCACCTTCTTCGCCGTTCTCAGCAAAGCTTCCATCCTCTTTTTGAATTAAAATCTCCGTACCCGGCTTAGGTTCTCCCACCGGAAGCTCACCATCTTCCTCAATCAACTCTTTTGTTATTTGAACCTTTGTAACGGCTACTGTACTTTCTGTAGGCCCGTATGTATTAAAAATCTTACTATCAGGAAATGCCGTAATTAATCGCTGTGCTGTTCTCTTGGTCAACCTTTCTCCACAAAAAAAGAATATTTTTATATGCGGAAAATTTTCTTGATTAAATTCCTTTTCTGCCAAAGCCATATCGACAAAACTTGGAGTAGACGTCCAATATTCCGGCTTTTCTTCCCTAATAAAATTCATCATAGACTTTGCATCAGCAAGTGTATTCTTATCAAGGCTTACAATTGTTCCTCCGGACACCAAAGCAGTATATGTATCCATAACAGAAAGATCGAAAGAATAAGGTGCTTGATTTAAGAAAATCTTTCCTTCTTTAGCTATTCTACTTGTTCCAATCTCAGTCATCCATTCAAGAAAATTACTTAAATTATCTCTTGTAACTTCAACTCCCTTCGGCATGCCTGTACTACCCGATGTGAAAATAATATACATTACCTCATCGTCTACGTTATCCTGAATCCTATCCGAACTCTCCACCAAATCTAAGGGTAAAGCATCCATAGAAATATCTATTGGAATAAAGTTTATAACTTTATCCTCTGCAACAATTCCAACATCGGATCCGATAGTACTAAATATATCTTTAATTCGTGATTCCGGCATAGATTTATCCATTGGACAATAAGGGTGATTCGCTCTTGCACAACCAATAAATGCAATCACCATAGCCGGTTCCTTATGACCATAAACCCCTATAGGTTCATTTTCAACCAACTTGCCTTCTTGTTCTAAGGTTAAAAGCTTTTCAGCAATTTTTTCAGATTCTTCCCATAATTCTCCATAGGTTATCTCGCCGTATGATGATTTAAAGACCAGTCTATCAGGACTTTTATTTGCAAAATATTCAATACGTTCCAGAACGTTTAACATCAATACCTATTCTCCTTTATAAATCATAGTAAAGAAAATATATGGAATATTTTCAATTTATTCTATAACAAAACCACGTTTTTATCAACGTATTCCTTATAATAATTACCTTACAGTTTCGTAATATTCCCAAAAACAATCACAATGGGTTTAACGAAAATCCAATAAGTTAATCGCTAAACCCATATAATTATACTACATATCCACTATATGAATTAAGAAAAATCCACTATATCATATCCTAAAATATTTCTATAGATTCAAGATAGTTTCTTCACTTTTCTTTCTTCTTTCACGAATAGCTTCTTCCAGCATCATATCTTTGACTTTCATGAGACGTGTCTGATTTCCCCTCTCATCCTCGTCTAGCTTCATCGTGATATATTTGATGGTAACCTCAAGTCTTGGAATTACCACATATTCTAATGCATTTACACGCCTTCTGGTCTTTTCAAGCTCAGCTGCCAAAAGTGCTGTCTCTTTTTCCTTGGCAGCAAGCTCAAGAAGCTTTGGAAACATATCTGATAGTCCGCTTATAGCACTATCTAATTCTCCGGATGTTCTCGCAAAGCCGTAGGGAAATATATCAACCGAGTCATCTGCCTCTGTCTCAAAGGAAAAAATAGGGACTTCAACACTCATTATATTTTTCTTTTCCATATCCAATTTCACGCCCTGTTTAGGAAACATCAGAGATTCTTCCATTACCTCCCCTGACATTATCGCTGATGCAATGGTGAAAGCACGATAAACCTCTTCAAGACCCCCTTCGACTTCCTGCCTCAGTTTGCCATTTCCTTTTGCAACCTCTAAGAAAGTCTTCATAAGCTCATCACGCTTATCTTTCATCAATTTATGTCCTCGAGTTGCTGTTGCTAACCTCTTCTTGAGCTTAGTCAACATCATTCTCGTAGGATTAACTCTCATTCTCTCCATAGATAAACCTACTCTCTAAAGCTATTTTGTTGCAGCTTACAGAAAACCTTACTCTCCAAGATACTTTTCAATATACTCATCCTTAATACGTTTTAACTCACTCTTAGGCAGGATTTTAAGAAGTTCCCATCCAATATTCAGAGTTTCTTCAATTGTCCTGTCTGTTCCATAACCCTGAGACACATATTTATTCTCAAATTCCTGAGAGAATTTAGCATACATCAAATCTACATCGCTTAAAGCTGCCTCTCCCAAAATAGTCATAAGCTCCAAAGCCTCTTTTCCCTTAGCGTATGCTGCGAAAAGCTGGTTCATAGTATCTGCATGATCCTCTCTTGTCTTCCCATCCCCTATACCTTTATCTTTCAAACGAGAAAGAGATGGCAACACGTTAATCGGTGGCTTGATATTTTTTCTATATAACTCACGAGAAAGTATAATCTGTCCCTCTGTAATATATCCGGTAAGGTCAGGAATTGGATGAGTAATATCGTCTTCCGGCATCGACAAGATAGGTATCAAAGTAATCGAACCTTCTTGGTCTTTCTTCCTTCCCGCTCTCTCGTACATGGTAGCGAGATCAGTGTATAGATATCCAGGATATCCACGACGCCCCGGTACTTCTTTACGAGCTGCAGATACCTCACGTAGAGCTTCAGCATAGTTCGTAATATCTGTTAAAATTACGAGGACGTGCATGCCCAACTCAAAAGCTAGATATTCAGCGGCTGTCAGTGCCATACGTGGAGTCGCAATACGTTCCACTGCCGGGTCGTTAGCTAAGTTTAAGAACATTACGGTTCTGTCAATTGCACCCGTCCTTCTGAAGTCAGCAGCAAAAAAGTCTGCTTCCTCATAAGTAATACCTATAGCTGCAAAAACTACAGCAAAATTACTTTCTCCGCCTCTTACCTTAGCCTGCCTTGCAATCTGTGCTGCAAGCTCCGCATGTGGGAGCCCATTACCTGAGAAGATTGGTAGTTTCTGCCCTCTTACCAAGGTGTTAAGACCATCTATTGCAGATACTCCGGTTTGAATAAATTCTGCCGGATAGTCACGAGCTGCCGGGTTCATTGGTAGTCCGTTGATATCCAAGGATTTCTCAGCAATAACTTCAGGTCCACCATCTTTCGGTCTACCCATTCCGTCAAATACTCTTCCCATCATTTCAGGAGAAACCTTAAGCTGAGTTCCTCTTCCTAGAAATTTAACTGTACTTTCAGCAAGGTTTATGCCTGCAGAGCTTTCAAATAGCTGAACCATTGCATTACTACCATTAACTTCTAATACCTTGCAAAGTCTTTTATCACCATTTGGCAGTACAATCTCTCCTAATTCATCGTAAGTTACTCCCTCAACATCTTCAACCAGCATCAGAGGTCCCACGACTTCAGATATAGTCTTATATTCCTTAATCATTGTCTTCATCCCCCTTGCTGATTAAATCTGAAATAGAATTTCTAAGGTCCTTCATAATTTCGTTGTATTTTTCTTTTGTTTTTTCTTCTTCAACATATTTAAATCTTCCAATTTGCTCTCTTACCGGCAAACTGATTAAACCATTGTAATTGGCACCTTTAGAAACGGCATCCTTTGCCATCGTATAATACGCCATTATAAGTTTCATAAGTTTAAGCTGCTTATCCATAGATGTGTATGTATCCACTTCATGAAAGGCATTCTGATGAAGATAATCTTCACGTATAGATTTGCAAGCCTCCAATTTAATTCTGTCTTCAGGAGACAAAGCATCCACTCCGACAAGCTGTACAATTTCCTGTAGTTCCGATTCCTCCTGTAGCAATCTAATGGTATCCATACGTAGTTTTGGGAAATCATCACTTACATTTTCCTCGTACCACTTAGTTAGCCTATCTACATACAAGGAATAGCTTGAAAGCCAGTTAATGGCAGGGAAATGTCTTCTGTAAGCAAGCTGTGCATCCAGAGCCCAGAATACTTTTACAATTCTTAACGTTGCCTGAGAAACCGGTTCTGATACGTCTCCTCCAGGAGGAGATACGGCTCCAATTGCAGACAGAGCTCCTATTCTTCGATCCTTACCTAAAGATACAACCCTTCCTGCCCTCTCGTAGAACTGAGCAAGTCTTGATCCCAAGTATGCAGGATATCCTTCTTCACCGGGCATTTCTTCAAGACGTCCGGACATTTCTCTAAGTGCCTCGGCCCATCTCGAAGTAGAGTCAGCCATAAGTGCTACTGAATAGCCCATATCACGAAAATATTCGGCAATGGTAATTCCGGTATAAATTGATGCTTCTCTGGCTGCTACCGGCATGTCAGATGTATTCGCAATAAGGACAGTTCTCTTCATTAAAGATTCTCCCGTATGAGGGTCCTTAAGTTCCGGAAATTCCATCAATACATCTGTCATCTCATTTCCACGTTCTCCACAACCGATATATACCACTATGTCCGCATCTGCCCATTTTGCCAGCTGATGCTGTACAACTGTTTTTCCTGATCCAAATGGTCCGGGAACAGCTGCAACGCCGCCTTTAGCAATAGGAAACAGCGTATCTATTACTCTCTGTCCTGTCAGCAATGGCATTTCTGGGACTAATTTTTCCTTATACGGTCTACCACGACGAACCGGCCATTTCTGCATAAGAGATAGCTCTTTTGTTTCTCCGTTATCCAACTCTAAGACACATACAGTTTCCGTAACAGTAAACGTGCCTGAATAAATTTCTTTGATTGTACCTGAAATATTGGGTGGTACCATTATCTTCTGCATAACGACCATGGTCTCCTGAACTGTGCCCAAAACGTCTCCAGGACCAACCTCGTCGCCCACATTAGCGGATGATGTAAACTTCCATTTCTTTTCTCTATCTAAAGCCGGAACGGCAATGCCCCTTGTAATATTGCTTCCTACAGCTTCATACATTCCCTCAAGAGGTCTTTGTATTCCGTCATACATAGTCTCAATAAGACCCGGTCCTAATTCTACTGAAAGGGGTGCTCCTGTAGTCACTACCGGCGCTCCCGGCCCTATGCCGGCTGTATCTTCATATACCTGAATAGAAGCCATATCGCCTCTCATCTCCAGGATTTCTCCAATCAAGCCTTGATCTCCTACACGAACTACGTCGAACATATCTGCTTCTGACATGCCCGATGCAATCACTAGAGGGCCTGATACTTTAACTATTTTACCTTGACTCATTTATTTGTCACCTCCAAAAAGTATATCCGCTCCTACTGCACGTTCTACGGATTTTTTTACATTTAGCATCCCCATTCCTGAGGCACCCTGCCTGCTTGGAATGGGTATAATGGCAGGAATTATTGAGTCGTTATACTTATCTATATCTTTTTCCATAGATTCAATTAAATCCTCGGTTATATATATGATTCCGTATTTATCTTTTGCTAACTTATGCAGAATCTTTCTTCCTGTCTCGCCGCTTTCACAGGGAAAAACCTCAAGGCCTAAAGCTTTAAAGCTCATTACAGACTCTCGGTCTCCCATTACTCCTATTTTATACATATGGTTCCCTCAATCTTTCTATTATGCTCTCAGGTGGTAAACCAACTTTTTTCCCTAAAAGAATGATTCTCAGATTGTCAATTTCCACTTCTTTAGCATGCCAGTACGCTGCAATCGGCGCAATACCAAAAGATTCATATTTTGCTGTTTTGTTGTATTCCATCAAAGCATCTGCACACAATTTTTCAAATAAGCTGAAATCGCCTTTCTCGACTATCTGAACAGAACCTTTCTCAAGGACTTCTTTTAGTCCATAAGGTGCCAAGTGCTCTGCAATCTGCCCATAGTTTTCTTCCCAATGCTCAGTGTACAAAATCATCGGAACTTCACCATGTTCAAGAAATACACGTTCAAAAACGTTCCATGTTTTTTTCATTTCTTTAAGCCTTACATAGGTCTTTAAGTTCAAAATATCAATTTGTTTTTTTACCAAGTTAATAATAAAGTCCACATCTACGTTCAATGCCATCTCATACATTTCTTCATAGCAAGCTTTATCTAGTATTAAATCTATTACTTGTGGATCCCTTGACCTGGAAAACGCATCAACAGCTTCTTCTATGGCAGTTTTCATATGAGCAGACATATGGATATAGTTTCTCTCCTTTACCATCGCCATAATCATTTGCTGAGATATACCCCCTGATGAAACGAGATTATTGTCATCCGGAGTAATTCCCAAAAATTCTGATTTCAGGCTGACCTTAACATTATGGTAGTCCATAGGTAGGGTAAATAGTCCCATTTCTTCTTTGCGGGGAACTGTTGAAAAAATCATTTTAATCAGTCTAGCCTGCTCTCTTCTGATAAAAAATTCTATATCACCCTCATAAAGTTCTTTAGCTTCACCATATCCAAACTCTACCAACATTCCTTCTATTGCTGCCAGGTCCTTAGCCTGTGCTAGGCGCATAAGATCCTGCTTACTCATCAGTTTACTGACGAAGGATCCGATATATGCTGTAGCAAAGGTATATTCTTCTAGTGGCTTTCTCATTATCTCTCCTTAATTACACAACTTTAGAAAAGTTTTTCTGCAACTGATGAAATTATCTTGTCTTTTTCTTCTTGGAGCAAATTTTCTAACGAACCATTAAAGTATATATCACCTTTTTTTATCATAAATCCGCCTATCATAGATTTTGTTTCCTCTGAGAGCACAAAAGAGTTTTCTCCGACTAATTCGCCCTTCATGCGTTCATTGACAGCTTTTACCAACTCTTTTCCAAGCTGATTTCTCTGGGTCTCATTCATTACAATTTCGCCACCAGAGATACCTGAAGATTCTATAACATCGCATAAAAACACTATATACTTATCTTTCTCCATATTAGCTATTTTATCTGCAGCTAAGTCAAAAGCTTTCCCTATAACATCTTGCTTGATTTGTAAGGTCAGCTTTCTGCCATCTATTTCAGCTACCGACTTTTTTCTTTCGATTAGCTTATCTCTTTCCTCTTCTCCCCGAGTCTTGTATTCTTTCAAAAGACTTTCTGCTCTATCTTGAGCATCTTTTATTATGCCATCAGCCCTTAGCTTAGCATCTGTCAAAATTGAGTCTGCTTGAAACTTTGCATCTTCAAGGATTTTTGAGGTAATTTTTTCTACACTCATCTATTTGTCCTCGCCTTTACTATCTTCATATCTTTTAAATAATCATGATTTATTTAACCAATTGATTATTTAGCTACATTAAACAAAATCAAAATAGATAGTAGCAGTGCAAAAATAGCATAAGTTTCTACCATTGCGGCATAGATAATACCCTTTATAAACTGATCCGGTCTCTTACCCATAAGCATAACTCCTGATGCCGCTGTTTTACCCTGAGCAATACCTGACCATAGTCCAATTAGACCAATCGGCAGTCCTGAAACCATTATTAAAAGACCGGTAGTAACATCAATATCCTGGGCTGCTCCACCGAAAAGACCAATTTTGATAAAAATAAGGAATGCCATCAATAGACCATAGATTCCTTGTGTACCGGGTACCGCCTGGACAATCAGGGTTTTACCGAATTTCTTGGGATCCTCTGCCAAAACTCCTGCGGCCGCCTGACCTGCAATACCAACACCAATAGCACTTCCTATACCAGCCATGCTGGCAATTGCTGCTCCAAGCAGCGCTAATACATTCCCTGTAATCATTTCTTTCCTCCGTTACTTTCCTTTAAAATTTTAATATATTTGGTTTCGTTTCTAAATGGCTGAAATTCTTCTCCGCCGTCTTCGTAAAATTTCCCAAAGAATTCAATATACTGAAGTCTGCTGGAATGGACAAACGCTCCTAAGATATTAATTGCCATATTGAAGCTATGACCTATAATCCCAACGACTACCAAAACAATAAAGCTTACGATTCCCTGTCCTCCAAGAGATCCCATAGTATTTACAACTGATGCAATAACTCCTGTTGCAAGCCCTAAAGCTAAAAGTCTTGAGTAACTCAGTATGTCTGACACGTACCCTGTAATCCCATATAAAGCACCTAGACCACCAGTTATCTTTCCAAGGCCTTTGTTCTTTCTTCCGCCGGTAAGAAGCAAAATAGCTGCTCCGACAATAGCCATATACATTCCAAATTTAGCGAGTGTAGGCTCTTGTGATCCAAGAGCACCATACATAATGGCACCTATTATGAGTATATACCAGCTGAATACATCAAATACTGCATCCCAGAACCGGCCTCGCTTAATTAACATGTACGCATTTATTCCCATCCCTAGGAAAATGTGTACTATACCAAATCCCAAAGACCAGATAAGAAGTTTAGTAGGGTCATTGATAGGATTAAACCACAATGGATCTATAGATATATCTTTCCCTGTAAGAACCTTCGTTCCAACCTGGAGCAAATCTCCGAACCAGCCACCAAACATAGCTCCCCAAAAAATCGTGGCAATTCCACAATACATGAACATTTTAACCATCTTCCCGGTCATGCCTTCCAGTTCGAATTTCTTTAAAGCTATATATGTGCAAAGAGTTATTACAATCCCGTACCCTGCATCTGAAAGCATTATTCCAAAAAACATTGCATAGAATACAGCAAAATATTTTGTTGGGTCAAAGCCGTGATAATCAGGCATAGAATACATCTCCGTAACAGCCTCAAATGGTGTTGCAAATCCTGGATTTTCAATCAGTACAGGAACATCTTCATTCTTTCCCGGCTCCCTATATACATAGTAGCAGTCGTATCGCTCTAGAATTTTATCAACTTTGTCCTTTAAGTGAGATGGAACCCACCCCTCAAAATTAAAGGTTTTTTTTGTCACTCTCATCTTAGACTTAATTTTTTCTCTGTCGCGCTCAAGAGTAAGGTAATCATACAGGAACTCGATATCTTTTTGTATCTTGCCATATGTTGCGACTTCCTCTTCAAGCTCACGTCGCTCTTTCCTGAGTTTATCGGCATCTTTAGCCATTATTTCTATATGCTGAATAACTTTATTTTCAAATCCTTGAAAAGGCATTTGGGTATATCCGTATTGTTTTAATATAGATATAATATCCTCTTCTCCATTCTTCATCATTACAGCTGCAATATAAATTAATTCCCTATCTCTATTGACAACATAAATATGGGACGGTAGTTCGAGGGATTCCATCGCCTCATTAACATTTTCAAGATTTACCGTTGATGGTAAAACTCCTAATTCTATTTTTGTGGATTTAGTCTCTGTATGATCCAAAGGTACATCATAAACTGTCCACGGTCTTAATGCAGCTAAATCCGAATACATCTTATTAATTTTGTCGTCGATCATGTGGAGCTTAAAATTCAGACGCAGTATTGTTGCTATGCTACCTTCAATTTCAGCTCTCTTATCTAACATGGTCTTTAGCTTTTCGTTATTTATAAGTCTTTTAGTGACAAAAATAGGCTCTTTTTCTTTAGAATATCTCTTCAAGGTATCAAGGGCAGTTTCAGTTCTGCTCATCTCACCTTCAATAGTAGAAACATAGTCTAAGTCGCCATCTACCCAGTCAATCTCCTTGGAAAAATTTGTTTTCTCATCTGCTCCCCCGCTACGGCTGGGGCCTTCTTGGGATGGCATGTTTATTTTAACCTCATCATCCTTTAGAATGCTCTCGGCATCAATTTTATTTTTCACTATTCCACGCTCAGTAATTTGAACGATTCCGAGATCTGCCAAATCAGATATAAGTTTATCTTTGTTAGTAGAAAGACCTATAACAGCAAGCTTTTCCATTTTAGCTATTGACACTGCTACTCACTACCCTTTCATATATATAATTTGCAACTTCATCTAACTTTGCTTCTGCATCATCTTGCATGGCTCTGTTAGTTTTTTTAACATCGTTTATGAAGCTTTCATAGTTATCTTTGGCGGTCTTATTTCCTTCTTCAATCTTTGATTGATAAAAATCTTTACCTTCCTGCTCTGCTTTACCTATGATTTCATCTCTCTTGTCCTTGGCATCTTCAAGAATTTTCTTTTCTCGAATCTTTGCATCTTTAATTAGCTGCTCTGACTGCTCTTCGCTGCTGACAATCTTAGCAAGTTCATCGGAAAACATAAATCCACCTCTCTTTCATTAAAAGATATATACACTAAATTATACTATTTACACGAAATTTCTTCAAGCTATATGGCAAGAAATCCTAAAAAATGTACAAAAAAAAGAACAAAGTTAAACAACTTTGCTCAAAATTTGATATTTTTTCTAAAAAATCCCAATGATTTTCTTTACTATCTCGGATTTAATTTCTATTTCACAACTGTTAATTTTAATTTTTTCTATAATTTCTCCTTTATCCATAACAAAAACTTCATCACAAATGTAATAACACAAATCAAAATCATGGGATATAAATATATATGTCAATCCTAGCTTTTCTTTTAGATTTCCAAGGAGTTCCAAAATTTGTTTTTGCACTATATAATCAAGTCCACTTAAAGATTCATCGAATATAATAATTTTAGGGTTATTTATAAGCGCCCTGCCAATACATAATCTTTGTAATTGTCCCCCACTTAAACTAGTTGCCATTCTGTTAAGCTCCACTTTTTCCAAACCAACCATTTCTAGGATTCTATTACATTCTTGTATTTGCTCCTCTTTAGAATATGAACAATAATTTATTTTTAATGGTTCCAATAGAACATCACTAACTTTAAATTTAGGATTTACAGCACCTAAAGCATTTTGAAAAATAATGGACATTTCACTTTTGAATTTTTTTCTTTGTTTTATATTCATAGATTTATAAGCAATATTATTCCAATAAATTTCTCCATTCTCAAAAGGTTCAAGGCCTATCAAAAGTCTTGCTAATGTACTCTTCCCCGAACCGCTCTCTCCCATAATTCCTATACTGGTATTAGGAATTATTTCAATATTTATATTTCGCAACACTGGACTATTTCCATAATCTTTATATATATTTTCTATTTTCAGACTCATTATTTTGATCCTTTACGATTAAATTGTCTTAGTTCTCTAGCTTCCATCAAAAGTTTTACATACTCAGTTTTGGGATTTAGAAAGATTTCTTCAACATCACCTTGTTCTATAATCTTACCGGATTTGAGTACTATAACCTCATCTGCCAGATTTTTTATCAAATCAAAATCATGAGATATAACAATAAGCCTTGTCCCTTTTACCTTACATTTTTTTAACATTTTCATCACATTCTGAGTGTTGTAATAGTCCAAAGCAGATGTAGGCTCATCCGCAATTATAGTGTGAGGTCTTAGTTCCATCATCATGGCAATCATAATCCTTTGTAGCATTCCTCCACTTAATTGAAAAGGATATTTATCCAAGATACTATCCACATCTTCTAATTTAAAATCCGTCAAAGCAGACTTAAACCTTATTGCAGCATCCTGTTTTGTCATTGAAAATTTCCCCCTAAGAAGCTCCATGCCATGAGATTTTATTTTCTGGATTTCATTAAAGAGTGCAAAAGGATTCTGGGCTATATAGGCAATTTTGTGCCCTCTATAATATTTCCATTCCCTTTTTGTCAAATCCATTAAATTATCACCATCAATCTGAATTTTTCCATTAACTACCGCATTACTAGGCATTTTACCTACAAAAAGCTTTAATAAAATACTTTTTCCGCTGCCACTCTCCCCTATAACACCAATAGATTTATTACCGGCAATATCAATATTGATATCTTTTAAGAGATTCTTTTCACCCAGTTTCATATTTAAACCGTCTATAACAACTTCTCTCATATTCTTATATTTTCCTTTTTCTCGAAATATTCTCCCAATAAATTGAAAGTTAGAACCGTTATTAATATCGCAACCCCGGGATAAATTGTCATACCCGGAATACTTCTAAAATATGCCTTTGCATCGTTAAGCATCATTCCCCATTCAGCGACATTCGGTTGAACTCCTATTCCAAGGAAAGAAAATCCCGAAATCATTAAGACTATTTCTCCAATATTCATAAGGGCAACAATCAAAACCGGTTTAATTACAAACGGTAGTACATGAGTTTTTAAAATGTATAAAGAAGATGCACCCATTGTTTTAGCAAAAAGAACATACTCAGTTTCTTTAACCGTGAAAACCATGTTTCTGACTATTCTTGCATAATATACCCACCCCACCGACGAAACAGCTATTATTATATTTCCAATTCCTTGTCCTAAAATTCCTGCAAATGATAGAGATAATAGAAAGGTTGGAAAAGACATTATTATATTAGTAAGCCACGTGAAGCAAGCCTCTGCTTTTCCACCATACCAGCCAACAGCAAGACCAATAGGTAAGCCAATAATCAAATTTAAAAATATAATAGCTGATGAAATTGATAAGGATAATCTAGTTCCATATATTAGCCTGGATAAAATGTCACGTCCCATATGATCTGTTCCCAAAAGATGTTTTTTTGATGACATCATTAGCTTATTGGATAATTCAACATGTTCTGCATCATAGGGAGATAAGAGAGGTGCAAATATTGCAATAAGTATCAACAAAATAGCTAATGATAATAAAATATAAAATATAATTTTTCTGTTTTTCATATTATCTTGCCTCTATTCTCATTCTAGGGTTCAATCTATAAACAAGTTTCTGTGTTCCACCATTGATGACTACAGACATAATGCCAAATAGCATTAGGTATCCTTGAATAAGTGGTAAGTCACCGTTTTTTACAGCTAGAACAAACATTCTTCCAAGACCCGGCCAAGAAAAAACTTCTTCAACAAGTACACTGCCAGAAATAAGATACATTACATTTGAACTCAACACCGTAACTACAGGAATCATAATATTTCTAACAACATGATTCCAAAGCACATATTTTTTTTCTACACCACGAATTAAGGCATTTTCCACATGAGGTTTGACCATTTCTTCTAGCATCACTTTCCTAATAAAAAGACTCGTTTGTCCAAGGAGGGGTATCATAAGACATATAGAAGGCAATATATAGTTGAATACCTCTCCACGACCTGAACTTGGCAAAATCTGAAGCTTAACGGAAAACACTAATAAAAGTATGTATCCTAGCCAAAATACAGGAATAGAAACAAATAAAAATGCTAGTATCTGCACTGCTAAATCAATAAATTTTCCATTATACAACGCGCCGACAAATCCCATTATCCATGATACTATCAAAAGAATTACAAAAGCTACTACGCCCAGTTCGATAGTTGCCCCGGCTGACGCAAGAATCACACTCATTACCGGCTTTTTCTGAGAATAAGACATCCCAAAGTCTCCTTGTATAGCGTTCTTTAACCATATTATATATTGTTCAGGCAACGTTTTATCCAAATTTAAAATATTACGAGCATGCTCAACAGTTCTGTCAGTAACTCCTATATTTGTCGCTCTTAAATAATTTACGGCAGGATCTCCCGGCTGTGCCTTTACCATTCCAAATGTAAAAACAGATATCAATATCAATGTAGAAAGAAGTAGTATTATTTCCTTTAATATGCTAACAAATTGTTTTTTTTTATTTTTCACTTTATCTCCAAAAAATGGAATAGTTTAAAAACTATTCCATGTCTTACCAGCATAATTAAATTACTTAACCTTCATTGTCTTCCAAACCGGTAGACGATTTTCTTCAGGCATAAATTCCACGTCTTTTAACTCTCCAGCTCTATAAACACTTGTTAATGCTTGATATGTAATTGGAATATACACAGCTTCGTCATTCAAGCTGGATAGAACATATTCATACTCAGCCTTCATTTTATCCTTATCAGGTTCAATTAAAAGTTGTTTAATTGTTTCATCAAGTTTTGTTTTAATAGGAATTCCTTGCTGAGCAGCATAATCAGGACCACCATTATCCGACTTAGCCGCCATTGACTGTAAAAATGCGTGTGGATCCCACGGAGCACCCCATGAAAAATTCTGAATTACATCGAAATCCCCTTTTGAAGCATTGGCCCAATGAGCTTTTTCTTCCATTGCTTTTAGCTCTACATCCACGCCTATTTTTTTCCACTCACCCTGAATATATTCTCCAACACTTTTATCATTTCCCTTAGAAGCAATATAAGGGAAATAGATATGCAACTTCTCTCCGGCTTTTTCCCTAATTCCATCAGCACCCTTCTTCCAACCAGCTTCATCCAGCAATTTCTCTGCTTCTTTGAGGTTAAAAGCATACTTTTTAAGCTTTACATTAGTATTTGGTACATTAGGAGCGAAAATTGTATCGGCTGGTTTATCTATTCCACCAAAAATATTTTCTGACACGCTCTTCTTGTCAATTGCATAACTTAAAGCCTGTCTCACTTTCACATCCTTTAATGCTCCCTTAGTCGTGTTCAATAAAAGTAATCTGGTACTCATAGGCTCTGAAGAGGCTGTAACATACTTCTTGTCCTTCTTGTATGAATTAAATCTATCTAAGCTGATTAGTCCATTTCCATATACTAAGTCTATATTTCCTGCTTCAAATTCGATGGCCATAGTCTCGTTATCTGGGATTACCTTTATCTTAACTTCTTTAGATGCCGGCTTATCACCCCAATAATACTTATTCTGACTATAAATGGCATACTCATTGTTCTTATGCTCTTTTAAAACCCATGGTCCTGTTCCTATAGGGGCCTTAATGCCTTTAGATGTATCACCATTTACAGGAAATCCCGCATTTCCTAGCATTCTTATAGGTCTTATCATTGCAAGATCATACAAAGTGGCTGAATATGCTGTCTTTAAATTAATTTGAAAAGTATACTCATCTATTGCTTTGTATGAGTCCAAAAGCCCGGTAAATGCAAACCATTCATGATTTCCTTTATTAGCTTCCGAAAAAATAGCATCAAAATTTTTAACGACATTTGACGAGTTGAAATCTGATCCATCTGAAAATTTTACATTTTTTCGCAAATAAAATGTATATGTCTTTCCATCCTTAGAGACATCCCACTTTTCAGCTAAAGAAGGCTTAATTTCGCCTTTCTCGCCATAATACACAAGTCCCTCATAAACCATATCCTGTGTTATAAATTGACTTGGCAAATACATATGTGGATTAAGATCTCCCGTAGAATCCTCATTAAATGCCAAAGTAAGAACCTTATCATCGCCTTTATCTTTTAAGGTATTTCCGCATGCCACTAAAGTAAATACCATCACGCCAATTAAAGTAAAAGTAATCAGCTTTTTAAAATTAACTCTCAATCTCATTTCCTCCTAAAAGTATTGTCAACCGTATACAAATAGTCAAAGTTGAAATACTATATCCAAAATAACTACATAAAAATTATACATAACATATACACAAAAGTCAATTATTTATAACTTTTTCATATCAGTATATATTTAAATATACGTTTAAATATTTAATTTTTCTTTAAGCATAGAATAAAATTTTATATTTCTAATGTTGCATTAATATCTTTGATATAGCCGACTAATCACGTATTATATAATTAAATTTCCACAAATATAATATAAACTTTTTGTATATTAAATATTTCGCACAACAACCTCATGTTGCATGTTTATTTATACATACATTGAATTTTTACTCTTTGTTAATTTATTAAATAGTCATTTAATATTTAGCCTTACATCTCTATTGACACTTTTATAACAAAGGTATAGAATTATCTCAAGATTATACAGTTCTAATTATAAGGAGGCAAATATGTTTAAAAAACTGTCTAATGCATGTGTGCACATGGTAAACAGGTTCTTGCCTGATCCATTCATTTTCTGCATCATGCTGTCAATTATCGTCTTTATTGTTGCAATGCCCGTCACTATGATGGGTCCTCTCGAACTTATTGAAAACTGGGGTAACGGATCATGGAATTTGCTGGCATTTTCAATGCAGATGGCACTAGTTTTAGTTCTAGGTAGTGCTATGGCCCAAGCCCCTGTGGTAAAACGCTTAGTCGCTAGAGTAGCTTCTTTGGCCAAAACTCCCAAACAAGGAATTCTAGTTGTCACTTTCTTTTCTATTATTGCATGCTGGGTAAATTGGGGCTTTGGTCTTGTAGTCGGAGCAATCTTAGCAAAGGAAATCGCTAGACAAAGAGAAGGAATAGATTATAGGCTTCTTATAGCATCTGCATATTCCGGATTTGTAGTATGGCATGCGGGTTTTTCTGCTTCAATACCACTAGCTTTAGCAACTCCCGGCAAAGAAGCTTTAGTTAAAGCTACCGGAGGGGCTGTAACTGATGTAATTCCAACAAGCATGACTATTTTTGCGCCATATAATATTGTAATTATTCTTATTGTTTTACTATGTTTACCTTTTATAAACGCTGCTATGCATCCTGGCCGAAATGAGGTTGTAACTGTTGACCCATCTTTAATTAAAGAAGAGGTATATATTTACAAAACACCTGTAACCCCTGCCGAAAAACTTGAGAATAGCTGGATAGTATCTGCTATTATATCTGTTGCAGGCATAGTTTATTTGGTTAGCTTTTTTTCAAAAAACGGCTTTAATTTATCACTCAACTTAGTCAACATGATATTCCTCATTTTAGGTATTATATGTCACAAAACACCTATCAATTATGTCCGTGCTATTGCAGAAGCAACTAAAGGTGCTGCTGGCATCATCATTCAATTTCCATTCTATGCGGGAATCATGGCAATGATGGTTACAGCTAATCCTGATACCGGTGTATCCCTTGCAGGCGCCATATCTGAAGGCTTTGTGAGTATTTCCAACAGAGTAACATTTCCGCTATTTACATTCTTGTCTGCCGGAATAGTAAATCTATTTGTTCCATCAGGTGGCGGGCAATGGGCAGTTCAAGGGCCTATTATGATGCCGGCGGGTAAAGCGCTTGGTGTAGATCCATCTCTCACAGGCATGGCTATAGCTTGGGGAGATGCTTGGACTAATATGATTCAGCCATTCTGGGCATTACCCGCTCTTGGCATCGCAGGTTTATCAGCTAGAGATATTATGGGATATTGCTTGATTACCCTATTCTTTACAGGAATTGTTGTTTGTGGTGGATTCCTAATTGTTGGTCTAATTTAAAAATAAATATATAACAAATTAAAAGTTTCCACTATAGGGTTCAATTAATTTTTTAATGTTATATACCTTATATACTTAATTTTAATTACTTTATCTGATACATATTTATTTTTGTCTAATTATATTTAAAATAGCCACATACCGTATTTAAGGTATGTGGCTATTTTACTATTTTTTCTTATATTAACACTTCTTAATTAAAATTAAGTAGCTACATTACAGTCAACTATTAGTTACAAGCTGCTACCAATTCTCTAGCAAGGTTATCTGCTTCTTCGAAATTTGATTCTTCAGGATTCCAATTACATTTAGCTTGTGCTTCTATAACATCAAATCCACACTCACCAAGGTGTTTTCTGAGAATATCACATGCTTCTCCCGACCAACCGTAACAACCAAATACTGCTGCTTTCTTGCCTTTGAATCTGCATTCTTTTAAAAATTCAATCCATCCTCCAACCGACGAAAGCATATTTTGTGCTACAGTCGGTGAGCCCACTGCAATGGCCTTAGACTTAAATACTTCTGTCATGATATCATTCTTATCATATTGAGAAATATTGAAAATTTTAACTACAGAGTCCGGACTTTCTTCTTTGAGGGTTTTCGCAATTCTATGAGCTAATTTTTTTGTGCCATCCCACATTGTATCATATACAACTGTAATCTGATCTTCCTGATAACTATCTGACCATTCTTTATACGCTTGGATTATTTCAGGAATTTGAGATCTCCATATCGCTCCATGAGAAGGACAAATAAGTTCAATTGGCAAGTTCATTTTATCAAGCTCTACCATCTTATTCTTACACATTTGCGAAAAAGTATTAATAATGTTAGCATAATACTTCATAGCCTCTGACCACATATCACAATTATTGGCCTTATCATCAAACATTTCTTCAACTGCATAGTGCTGTCCAAACACATCCATAGAAAACAAAATATTGTCCCCTGTCATAAAAGTTGCCATACTATCAGGCCAGTGAAGCATTCTCATTTCAATAAACTTAAGTTTCTTTCCATTGCCTATATCAAGCTCATCTCCCGTTTTAACAACCTTAAAATTCCATTCCGGATGGTGATACTGTCCGATTAATGATTTAACACAATTAGCGGTACAATAAACCGGTACATCAGGGATCTCTGATAATATGGCTTCGAGAGAACCGCTGTGATCAACTTCTCCATGCTGAGCAATTATATAATCAATTTCTTTTAAATCAATTTCTTTCTTTAGATTGTCAACAAATTCATTCTTATGTGGGGCCCAAACCGTATCCACCAATACAGTCTTCTCTTCTCTAATAAGGTATGCGTTCTGACTTGAACCTTTACTTACACTGTAATCATGCCCATGAAACCACTTAAGTTCCCAGTCAATTTTTCCTACCCAATAAACATTATTTTTAATTTGTTTCAACATATCCATCTCCTTACTCTTCATCTATATTTATAGCCTTTTCACTTATATTCTAATCACATAAGTCAGAAGAAATTTTATCCATCAAATCATGAACTATCTCATCAGGATTCTCACCCTCAATATCTAAATTCCCTGTCATATAAGGAATAACCGGTCCTAAACTCAACATGTCTGCAATACCTTTTATGTAATCTAATCCAAACGGTTGCCTTAATATATCCCCACCCGATGTAGAAACAAAATAGGTTTTCTGTACATTGCATAATCCTTCGAAAAAATTATCTTTTGTTGTAAAGGTTAAGTTAAAAACAACCAGATTCTCTATATATACTTTCAAAATTGAAGGAAAAGACATATCCCAACAGGGTGCCGCTATAATCAAAATATCAGCAGACTTCAGTTGATTAGCATATTCAAACATTGGGTTGTCAAATTGCCCTTTAGCTATCAAGTCATTCCTTTTAAGAATCTTCTCATTATTAAAAGGCTGAATTTTATCTGCATCCAAATAAAGATAATCAACAATTAAACTCAATCTCAATCCTGCCCATTTTTTCTTTAATTCATTTAACAAATGTCTTGCAACATGCCCTGTCCTGGATTCATTTCCTCTTAAGCACGCGTCTACAAATAAAATCTTAATTCGTTTCTTATTTTTTAATTTGTTAATATCCATATCGTGCTCATTATACCATTTTTTAAGATTTATTTGTATATTTTTTTCTTTTTTGCTGCTTTTTCTTAAAAACATAACTTAATGGCATATTGCAAGATGAAATTAGCCACTAGTATAAATTGCTTCTGGTGTTAAATAATTAAACATTCTTTTAGGATATCTGTTTATCCAAAGTTCTATCTTTGCCACCTCAGTTGAGGTGGTATTCTTAGTACCTTTGGGTAAATGTCTACGAATGAGACGATTATGATTTTCGTTGCTTCCTCTTTCTTGTGAACAATATGGATGTGCATAATAAATATTTTCCTCGCAAATTACCTCGGATAATCTGGCAAACTCAGTTCCATTATCTGCTGTTAATGACTTTACTTCATATTCATTAATTAAAATAGACAATGCCTCATTAACGGATTTGCTGGTCTTATCTTTTATTAATCGTATTATCTCATATCTTGATTTTCTATCTGTCATTGTCAGAAGACACTGATTCTTTCCCCGTGTCAATATGACTGTATCTATTTCAAAATGTCCTGCTTCTGTTCGATTGTTAATATAATCAGGACGTTCATCAATTGATTTACCAAATCCTTTAAATTTTTCACTGCGCACAGGCCTGCTCTTCTTCATCTTCTATGGATATATTAGGCAGTCTTGTTACTTTCCCAAATATCCACGGCGAATCCAGTAGTATATGGTTGATACAGAAATATTTACATAACCCTTTTTAACTGTCATCTCAGGAGAGTAATGGTTTTTTAGATAATATTTAATTACCCTGCGCATTTCTTTATCTAATCTGATTTGCTTTACAGACTTTTTCCTTTTCTGAATATATTATATTCTCCATGGGCATATTCAGCCTTATACATCCGTTTAAAAAGACGGGGTCTTAACTGCTGTAAAACCATTCCTCAGTTCAATTAATTGACGTTCTTTTAGTGTTTAATGTTTATTTTTTAGTGTATAATGTTCTTGCATCTTTAAGCTCCTTGATATGGTTTTTGTTTTGCAACTTAATTATATCGCTTAAAGATGCTTTTTTGTTATTTAATTTCACTCAGGTGGCTAATTTCATTTTATAACTTGCCAAACATAACTTAAAAATACTTTCGTTAAAAAATTTTATATTATATTGATTCGGTTGAAATTTTTGATTAAGGGTATATAATTGACATATAATTATAATACTTTTTGAAGAGAGGAGGTCTGATAACTTGCCGAGATTTGATATGCACTGTCATACATCAGAAGGCTCTATTGACGCTAAAATTTCTATAAAGGATTATATCACCATACTAAAATCAAAGGGCTTTGACGGTATGTTGGTCACCGATCATGATTCATATAAGGGCTACCGCTATTGGCTGGAAAATCTTAAAACCAAGGATTCATCTGTTAATAGCTTTACGGTTCTTAAAGGTATTGAATATGACACATCTGATGCAGGACACTTTATCGTTATTATGCCTGATGAAGTAGAACTGCAAGTTCTTCAAATTCGTGGTATGACCTACTCTGCACTTACCGAGGTAGTTCATAAAAATGGAGGCATTCTCGGTCCTGCTCATCCTTTTGGAGCCAAAAGCTCAAGTGCTATGTTTTGTAACAAGCTAATGAGAAACTCGGAAAGTTTAAATGATTGTGATTTTTTCGAAGGCTTTAATACCTGCGAAACTAAAATTGCAAATCAGGCAGCAGAGCGATATGCTTTAAGATTAGAGTTGCCATGCACAGGCGGATCAGACTCTCATAAGGCTGAGTACGTCGGAAGTGCTTACACGGATTTCAGTTGTGATATTAAATCTAATAACGATTTAATAAAAGCAATTAGAGATAAGAAAATACAGTCCTTTGGTGGACAGGAAAGAGTATTTCTAAAGAAACATAGAAAAAGAAACTCGATTTTTGCTACATATGGGTTTAGATCATACAATAAAGCACTAGGCTTCATTTTTTCTCCTTTCAGGGACTTGATGAAATACATAGCTTTAATTGACTAACACCAGTAATAATATCAAAACTCAATGGTTAATTAAGGAAATTAGTGATTGGGTTACAACTATTTTTTAAAATGACAACCCCACGTCCTGCGTGGGGTTGTACATATATAATCCAGCAGAAGCTAACCCGTAGCCTCCTCTCACACGACAGATTGACGGCATGTCATACATCAAAAATCCCATGTATTTAAGTACACGGGATTTTAAATTCACCTAATGATTTTTAATTTTAAAAGTAAAACTTTAAGGTCGCACAACTGAAATTCCTGATCCTGCAGAAGCACTAGCCACAACTACACTATCACCATTCCAACCACCATGGACAGCCATGCCACCACCAATGTATACAGCAACATGATCATAATGGGCTCCACCGTTAACACCATTTGTATATTGATAAATAATTATGTCTCCAGGCTGTGCTCCAGCAAGTCCTCCCTGGACAGTTGCACCTAAGCCGAAAAACTGTTCAGGCCAACCACTAAATCTTATTCCTGCAGCCGATAATGCATTAGAAGCCAATTGTACACAATCCATGTGAGATCCAACTAAAGCTTGGGCCCTGGCAGCAATGCTTGAGCCACTGCCTGAACCTTGCACTGAGCTATTAGCTTCACTATCGGCATTTTTAGTACCTTTGATTATAATTCTTTTCTTTGCTTCTTTTGTAATTTTTTCCTCAAGAGATTCTTTTTCTGAAATTGTGTCGTTTACGGAAGTCTGCCTAAGTTTAACAAGCTTTGAACCTGCCTCACCTTCTTCTTTAACTTTCATTTCCCCTGCTTCCATATTAGAATCTTCTTCGTATTCCACTTCCGGAGCAATAAGTTCGTTTGTATCAAATATTTGCTTTACCGTTACATTTATATAGGGAACCATCTTATTTATTACAATTTCATCGCCCGGCATTATCTTTTCCGGATTAAATTCACTCGCCTTGTTCATTTCAACAATTTCATCATAAGTTAATCCATTTTTATAGGCGATATCCCAAACTGTATCTCCATCCTGAATTTTGTATTTTTCCTGACCTTTAACCCCTTTTGTAATTTTCTTTATTACATTTTCTACCGATGAGATTTTAGGTGATGTTCCAGCCTTTACCCTATGCTTTACAGCTTTAAATTCCTTATCAACCGTTATTGACTCAACTTTTGCATTTTTATGAACATAAGTATTCTTTACACCTGCAATTACAGCATTACCTTCATCTTCTGAAGACACCACAGCGATTGTCTTTCCATCTATTTTAACATCCCAGTATTCTTCACTCGCAAATGCTTTAGAGGAATAAACCATAATTCCTAAAAATATCATAAGGGCAATCGCTACCCCACCTATCATAATAAAGTTGTTTTTATTTGCATCGAAAATTTTATTCATTTAATATACTTCTCCGCTTCCTAAATCAGTCACTCTCTAACTTAAATTTCTTAATTAAAATTAATCTTTTCTTAACCAACATAGAGATTTTAACTTTTTTTAGGCTAATTGTCAAGGAGTTTATTAAGTTTTCTTAAGTATTTTTAATTTTTCTTAAGGATGTTATTAATAATACTTTTAATTGCATGGGTTACTTTGTATTTTCATTAAAGCGTATAACAACTTCATAGGTTCTTTCACAATTTTTTTCTCACCTTTGTTACATATCTTCTATTAATTGGGTTAATATTTATTGTTTTTAATATCTTATATGCTATTAAAACACAAAAAACATTTACGATTATACTTATGATAATCTCAATTACTGATGCCTCATATACTCCTGATAGAACAAAGACAGATGATACTGGATATATGGCTCTTGCACTTTCCTTTGATGCGAAGAAAATTCCTATAAAGGAGTATATCTCGGCGATAATCAGAGCTATCCAGTAGCTCCTTTTAACAAGTCCAATAAGTGCAATAATTGGAGATATTACCATAAAAACGCCTATTCCAGTTAATACATATACAACAAAATAGTGAACTACTTCACTCATATTTACTGCGTGTAAATGCAATACCGTTTCTATAATTAAAGATACCATAAACAATATTAGATAAATAAAAATGCTACCCAATAGAGTAATTTGTACCGACCCCCAAAAGTTAGACCAAAATCTAACGATTGGGAGGTCGGTATTTTTATGGCAAAATATAATTTTGAATTCAAGAAGAAAGTTGTTTTAGAATATTTGGATTGTAAAGGAGGAACGCCATATCTTTCTAAAAAATATGGATTAGGTTCTGACTCTCAGCTACGCAAATGGATTAATGCATACAAAGCGTTCGGTGATGAAGGATTAAAGCGTTCTCGTAAGCAAACAAAATACTCTTTCGAAAAGAAGATTTCTGTTGTAGAATCATATCTATCAAGTGAGATTTCATATCAAGACTTGGCGATTCAAGAAAGTATAACAAATCCAAGTATGATTACTAACTGGGTTAATCGCTTTCGTGTTGCAGGTCCTGATGCTTTGAGACCTCGCAAGAAAGGTAGAAAGAAAACATTGGATAAACCTAAGATAGATAACAAACCAATAACTCAAGAAAACAGCGTTGTCGACACCAGTGCCGAACACGTAAAAGAATTAGAGGATGAACTGCTTAAGCTAAGAATTGAGAATGCCTTTTTAAAAGAACTGAGGAGGCTGCGTTTAGAGGACGAGGCAAAAATGAGAGAACGGCGCTCGTCATCAACAGCCTCCGAGGAGAATTCAAACTAAAAGACCTTCTCTCTTATGCAGGCATGCCTAAGGCAACATATATGTACTGGCAGAAAAGATTTGATAGAGAAAACCCTGACAAAGAAATCGAGGAGAAGATTCTTGAAATCAGAGTGACTCACAAGGATTATGGTTATCGTCGAATGGTTGGAGAATTAAGAAATCAAGGCTACAGTGTAAACAAAAAGAAAGTACAACGTATAATGCAGAAACTAGGTTTACAGGTTACATCATTCACTCGTAAAAATCGGAAATACAGCTCATACAAGGGAAAAGTCGGAACGGTTGCTCCTAATCGTATAAAGAGACGATTTAACACGCATATTCCTCATCAGAAGATTACTACGGATACTACAGAGTTTAAGTATTATGAGATTGATATGAAAGGTCATATGACCATGCACAAGCTGTATCTAGATCCATTTATGGATATGTGTAATGGTGAAATTATAAGCTTTGGAATAGCGAGGCAACCATCAGCTAAAAATATTATGGATGCATTAGAACAGGCAATTGCAATAACCTCTGATTGTCCATATCGAAGAACATTCCACTCAGATCAAGGTTGGGCATATCAGATGAAGGCATACTCGCGTCGTCTTAATGAAGAAAGAATTTTCCAAAGTATGTCACGCAAAGGAAACTGCCATGACAACTCTGTTATGGAGAACTTCTTTGGTCTGCTTAAACAGGAAATCTATCATGGTGTAGTTTACTATAGTTATGAAGAATTAAAGTCAGAAATTGAACGATACATTAAGTATTACAACGAGCAAAGAATAAAAGAAAAACTAGGATGGATGAGTCCTGTGCAATACAGACTTAGTCTCTTAGCTGCATAAAAATTGCGTAACAGATTCTAATATCTGTTACGCAATAAAAGTCTAACTTTTGGGGGTCACATCAATTATCATTTTGGCAGTTATCATATTTTTTTCATCTATCGGTATTAACTTCAATGATTTAAGTACATCTTCTTGTTCCTCACGACAAATAATATATCCTCCAAATAACGCTATCAGACTTGGCAATACAAAATATGTTGTTAAGGACTGAACCTGTAAAAAATACCATCCAAATGTGTCTATATACTTTTTGCCATCAAACGAAAATTGTCCTTGAAGAAATACAATCCCTAATGTCATTATAAGTGCAAATACAAGCAAAAACATCAATTTTGACCTGTAAAGTTTTTTATATTCAGCAAATAAAAGTGTCTTCATTACCATCCTCTCCTCTTCAATAATAATTTTGTAACTATTGAAAATCCAACTACCCATATCCCTATGCAAAGAAGAGAATAAAATATATTTATATCCTGATTTAATATTATTCCCGGGACATCCCTCAAAACAATTGCTGTAGAGCTTGATAATGGATGCACATACATATTAACCATCAAAATTACAAACCCTGAAAAAGCATAAACAATCGTCAAACAAATAGGTAAAATATATTTTTTTGTCAAAAATGCGACAGATAAAATAGGCAGCATAGAAACTGCTAAAAGTCCACTAATCTCAAAACACTTTCTAATAAGAAAAGTAAACAAAGAATAATCTATCTCTATATTATGAATAATTTTCCCAAAAAGAAGCGTAAATAGAATTGACAGACTCATAAATACTAAAGTGTAAATAAGCACAATTACAAATTTGCTAATCAAAAATTTCGTCTTTTGTATCGGAACAATCCATAATGCTTTAAAAGTATCATTCTCATACTCTGCCGACACAATCATTGTAGAAAATATTCCTAATATTATTGGCAAAATCAGCCATAAATTATAACTAAATATTGTCCATTTGAAATATTTCATTACATTGTCTGAAAGGTCTATATTCCCAAAGTATATAGTGGCAAGTAATGGCATTAGGAGTGTTGCCAGAAACATCATCAAAACAACCTTTTTCCTTTTTAATTTAAGAAACTCTACTTTAACTAAATTAAGCAATTCCCTCTCCTCCGGTTATTTTCTTAAAGTAATCCTCCAAAGAATCATTACATGTTTGTGATGAAATCACTGATATTTCATTCATAACCAACAACTTGTTAATTTTTGCCATATCTAATCCATGACTATATATCCTTATATGATTATTATCTTCAACGGAATAATTTGTTATTCCAAATTCTTTTTCCAAAATAGTGGCAGATTTTGATACATCTGATACTTCCAAAATAATATACTTTCTATTTTTCTTATTTAATTCTTCCATACTGTTTTCTTCTAACAAAACTCCTTTATCTATAATGCCCACTGTATCAGCAAGGAGTGTTATTTCAGATAGAATATGACTGGAAATTAAAATCGTCTTTCCTTTTTTTACACTTAAATCTTTTATAAAGCTTCTAACTTCTGCTATTCCTATTGGATCTAATCCATTTGTTGGTTCATCTAAGATTAAAACCTCAGGATCATGTAAAATTGCATTAGCTATTCCCAGTCTTTGTTTCATTCCTAAAGAATAATTCCCAAAAAGTTTTTTATCTTTATATGGCAGACCAACTACTTCTAAAGCATTTTTAACTGCATTAGGAAAAGCCGTTCCTCTTAACATTGCAAATATTTCCAAATTTTCTGTCCCTGTAAGATTAGGATAAAATCCGGGTGTTTCAATAATTGCACCAATTCTTGGATAAATCTTTTTCTCGTTACCTTTTATGTTTTGATTGAAAACACTTACTTCACCATTCGAAATATCCGTAAGACCCAATATCATCTTCATAATGGTTGTTTTTCCTGCTCCATTTCTCCCTAACAACCCATATATAGAACCTTTTTCAATGTGTAAATTTACAGAATTAACAACCATTTGTTCTCCATAAACCTTTGTCAAATTCTTTGTTTCGATAATATAATTTTTCATTTCACTTTTTCTCCTTATTTTGTAACATCATTTTCTGCACTCTATTACATATTATTTTTTGCTAATCAAATCACTAATATTATTAAAAATACCCTGTTTTAATTTCCAAATCCCAGTATAGGGCTGTTCAATATAACAGTTACCTTTTTCCTTATATAAATATGCTACACTTGGATTTTTCCCCTCATCTTTGTGATAGAATTTTATTATGATATAGCTATCAACATTCGTAGGTTGGTCGTTTACACTTTCCGTATTATCATTTTCTGAATTATCTTTTATATCACTAATCAGTTTTGATATTTCCTCTTTATCACTAATTATCTTAAAGATTTCAGAAGTATTTTCAATAATTTCTACTTTTGTTATATTTTCAACTTCGGGCAACACTATTTCTTTTTTATTTCCGCATGCCGTTAAAGCTAAAAAACAAATTACAATTAATATTATTACAGTATATTTTTTCATTCTCTCACACCTCTATCTAAAAATAATATTTTTTACAAATTAGTCTAATAATTTTGTTTTTTCATGAATTTTATACCGAGTAGAAAAAATAGAATTCCGATTATTGCAATAAAAGATAAACAACTAAACGGTGATGCATTTAGCGGATATCCTCCAACACTATTTTCTACCATTTCTTTAGCAGCAGATGATACATTTTGATAGACTCCTAATAAACTTGCAAGTGGATGTATAGGTATTAAAGTTGATGCACCAAATATCGAGGCGCCTACATAAATCAAGCACATAGAAATCGATAAAATATAACCCTTAGAAAAAGTAGCAATGTAAATCACTGGAAGCATTGCAATCGGAATTAACAAAGCTGCTACTACATATAAAATAGTGGCATCTTTCAATGTAATTAAATTAAAATCTATAAAACCTCCACTTATTACTGCACCAAATACAGATGATGTATATGTTAATATCATTAAAAATATAGTTAATAACTCAATCAGAACAAATTTCACCAAAAATACTTCAAATCTACTAACCGAAGTTATTAGTACATTCTTTAATGTGTCATTCTTCCTTTCGTCAAAAAATAACATTGTAGAAATCATTCCAATTACGATTGGCAAGAACGCAAAAGTTATATTCTTAAACGCTAAACAATATAAGTCTCCAAAACTATCCATGATAGGACTTTCTCTTGAAATTGAAAATGCTCTTTCAATTGCAAACAAATTCAAGATAACAGTTAGTATAATAATACCTATCAAAATTTTACTTCTCTTCCATTTTTTTATTTCAGCTTTTATCAAGAACATATCGCACCTCCTTACAATAAATATTGTAAATGATTAACCTTGCCATAATCTTGCGACACTCTTGTTTTTATCTTGCTTCAATAAAAAAAGCCCCCTAAGAGGCTTCCTAAATCAGCTATTTACATTGCAAACTCTACAGTAAAAACAGTTTTTATATTTGGCACACTACTTACGCTTATTTTAGCATTATTTACTCGCAATAATTCTTTGGAGATTGATAATCCAAGCCCTGAACCTTTTGTTAATCTTGAACTATCTGCCTGATACATTCTGTCAAATATATATGGTAAGTCCTTTTCACTTATACCATCTCCATTATCTAAAATCGTCAAAATAACTTTTGTATCCGATTCTTCTAATTTCAAATGTACTCTATCACAATTACTATGAACAATAATATTGTTTATAATATTGTTTAAACTTCTAAAATAAGCATTTTCATCTATCCTTATATTACATTCCTGTTCCGGAATTTCAATTTCATAGCTTATATGTTTTTCTTCAAAAACAGGGATCCAATCACTTATGGCATTTCTTGTTAATTCGTTCAAATCCTTATCCGCAAAAGAAAACTTCCATTCTCCTGAATCCAATTTTACCCAATCAAAAAGTTTTTCTACAAAATCCTTTAAGTAATGTGCTTTACTTAAAGAAACTTTTATATAGTCATATTTTTCATCACCTGTAACAAGTCCTTCTTGAACTGCTTCCAAATACCCAACCATAGATGCTAAAGGAGTTTTTACATCATGAGATAAACTTGTCATGAGTGATTTATATGCCTGCTCCGACTGTTTTTGCTCTATTAGTTTATTTTGACTTTGTAGTGTTATCTCATTTATATCGTGGCAAATTTTTTCTGTAGTATCATTTTTCTTAATTAAAATTCTACGATTGTAATCACCATGTTTGATATCAACAAGTACCTCCCTAATCCTATCTATTTCCTTTTTTATATGCGTGATCTTTTTTACTAAATATAGGATCACACATAAAAGTATCAAGATTATGATATTTTTTATATCCATACATCATTCCCCCTTACTAAAACGGTAACCCACGCCTCTTACTGTCAAAATATAGGTCGGTTCTTCAGGGTTAGGTTCTATTTTTTTTCGGAGTTTACTTATAAAGGACATGATATTACTATCATCAAAAAGATAATCTTCTTCCCAAACATTCGTATATATTTGTTTTTTTGTAAAAATTCTCCCTTTGTTAGATGCAAGAAAATATAACAAGTCAAATTCTTTACTTGTTAATTCGATACTGTTATTACTTATTTTTACAGTTCTATTCTCTTTATCTATTCTCATATCTTCTATTATGATTTCATTAAGCTGATCTGTACTTTTCTGATTAAAGTCTGTGAATCTTCTGACCATAGCTTCAACTCTTGCTTTAAGTTCATTGATATTAAACGGCTTCGTTAGATAATCATCCGCACCTTGTTTAAGCCCATAAATTTTCGAATCATCATCGGACTTTGCGGTCAACATTAAAACTGGAACAGTGTATTCTTCTCTTATCATATCCAAAACTTGAAATCCATCAAAATCAGGAAGCATAATATCTAATAAAATCAAGCACAGATTATTTGCACTTCGGATTTTCTTATATCCATCCAATCCGTTATTGGCAATATCTACAGAATATCCGTCTGTGCTTAAACATTTTTTAATTAAATTACATAACGCAATATCATCATCTATAATTATTATCTCTCTCATTTATTACCACCTCCGCTAAATTAAATTCCGATGATTACAGTTTACATTATAGCTAAAATGTAATTAAAAGTCATTTATTAGTCTATAATAATTGCCTTTGCATAGTTTTGGCCTGATGTTGTACAACAACGAATCAATAATAACACTCAAGCAAT
Organism: Eubacteriales bacterium KG125; assembly: GCA_050908895.1. Taxonomy (GTDB): domain Bacteria; phylum Bacillota; class Clostridia; order Peptostreptococcales; family Anaerovoracaceae; genus S5-A14a. The sequence continues at coordinate 1,703,082 of CP171222.1, forward strand.
GATTATAAGTTCTTATTAATCACTGCTTAATCAGAAAAACAAAATAGCAACCCAAGGGTCGCTATTTTGTGATAATAGTATTGATTTGTATGTGTTAATTTCAAATTTATTAATGTGAGTACTGTAATGCTTCCAATTAGCCTATCTTACTAAATCTTTTACTCAACAATTCTTATTACCTGTCTAATTGGACCTACATATGCTCCTCCTAGACCTGTAATTCTAACACCGACACTAGGATTTAAAGCATGGATTTCTTGTCCGCCTCCAATATACATTGAAACATGACCTGAATACAGTATTACATCTCCCGGTTGCATTTCAGATACTGAAACGCTCCTACCAAATGATCCAAATGATCTATTTATATTATATCCCATATTTCTGTATACAGCTACTACAAATCCACTGCAGTCAACTCCTGTGCCTAAATTAGTCCCGCCCCATACATATGGATATCCAACAAATTGTGTCGCATATGATGCAATTGACGAACCGGATCCGGAAAATCCGGCTGCACTTGGAACTGAATACCCTGAATTGCTTGAATATCCTGAATTACTTTTAGCAGTATTAGAAAGTTTAGCTTTAGTTCCTTTCAAAACAATCTGTGGTTTTGCTTCCTTAACTACCTTTTCCGATAGTATGTCATTGTTTTTAATCGCACCGTTTATTGAAGTTTCTCTAAGCGTAACCTCTTTGCTACCCTCTACTCCTTCTTCTTTTACTTTAGTCTCCCCTTCATACATAGAGGAATCCTCTTCATATTGAACTTCCGGAGCAACAGTTTCAGTCCTATTAATCACCTGAACAGTGGTTACATTAACATATGGAACTTCTTTTTCAATTACCAACTTATCACCAGGCATAATATTCTCAGGATCAATATCACTATTCATGCCAATCAGTTCTTCATATCCCAATCCGTTTTTGGATGCAATTTCCCAAGTTGTATCACCATCTTTGATTTCATACTTTTGAGCCTCTTTTACACCCCTCTTAATTTTCTGGATTGCATCTTCTTGAGAAAGAAGCTTAGGAGTTTCTCCAGCCTTATACCTCTGGTTCACAACTTCTAAATTTTTATCTAATGTTATCGACTCAACCTTTGCACCCTTCGTTACATAAGCGTTCTTGACTCCCTCAACAACCTTCTCAGCATCCAATGCTGAGGCTACTGTCGCAATAGTTTTGCCTCCAGTTTGAATCGCCCAATACTCCTCGCTAGCGTAAGCCTTTGATGAATAAATCATGCCGGTCATAAATAGCAATAAAGCTATTACAACTCCCCCAATTACGGCATATCTATTCCGTTTGTTAATAAATGAATCACTCATCATAAATCCTTTCCTCTTTCTTCAATTAATAATCGAAAGACCTTAGGTTCCGTTGGGTTTACTTACTAGTTAGTTTAAATAGAAGTAAATTCACAAGATTCATTTTAAGTGATATTCCTAACAAAGTCAAGATATTTTTAATATTTCTTAAGATTTTATCTATTCCCTCAATCACATACATTTGAAAACTCTTGAAATTTCAGTAGTTACAACAATTAAACATCCTCTTTTTTTCTTAAATTATCTTAAGAATCTTTTTATTTTCTTAATAATTTTAACGTTGATTTTCGTATAAAATATATAATATTAAACATATCGCGGCAGCCGCTATAACATCTATAATTGAATGTTGTTTTACAAAACAGGTTGACATAGCAATTGCAAACCACATTACATCTAGCGCTATAATCAAACCTCGTCGAGAAATTTCTTTTGTTCTATGAGTAGATATGAGACATAGAAAAGCCCCGAGAGCATGTACACTAGGCATAACATTTGTATTCGTATCCGCTGCATATATAGCCCCTATCATATTGGTAAATATGTTATCACGAGGAAATGTATCCGGTCTAAGGTCTTGTCCATTAGGTACTAAAATGCAAAAAACCAAAGTAAAAGTGAAGGTAATCATAATGCCTTGCATGTATTTAACATACTCTTCTTCATCTTTTATAAGCAAAAAAATCCCCATAGCTACTAAAGCTGGATACCACAAATAATAAAAAATAACAAACTCTTCTCGGAACGGTATATAATCATCAACAAACCAATATGTAGACCAGTAATTTACTGTTTCCGGAATTAATCTTTCTACAAGAAAAAAAGCTCCTATGTACAGAGGAACATATAAAGCCCATATTAATAAAGCTAATTTTCTTCTAACCGGATTTTCAATTTGCTCTATCTTATTTCGAAAATTAATCAATTAATATTCCTCTCATACATCTCCTCCTGAAGGAATCAAAACAGAAATTCCTTCGTGAATATTTTTTATTAAAATTTCAGACTCTCCTTGCTGAAATTCTCCGTCCAAAGTCCAATTCATGCTTGGATCTGCCTCTATCTTTATTTCTCTACCACCAAAAAATTCTACCATAGAACTTTCTTTTAGGCGTCTTAAGCTTAAACTAAGCAAAACAGAATTTAGTTCTAGTGGATTACTTGGGTACTTAATAAGCAAAATTTCAAATTTTCCATCTGATAAATCCACTAACTCTTCGTCCAAGGTTAAAATACCTGCAACTGAAGTCGTATTACATATTGCACCAAATATATACTCACCTTCTATTTTACGATCTTCTGTCTCAAGTTTAATATGCAATGGTTTTAAATTCCCTAGCTCAGCTACTCCACTTAATACATATGCAAAATGTCCTAAAACATTTTTCATACTCTGAGGAGTTGAATAGGAAACACCTGTAAATGCTCCAAAGGAAGCAATATAGCTGAAATATCTTCCGTTAAAATCGCCAATATCAACCTTAACAGGTACTCCTCTAGTCACGTCTAAAGCAGCCAGAGGCATATAGTTAGATAAACCCAATGTATCAGCAAAGTCATTGGTACTTCCTGCCGGTATATATCCTACGGGAATATCAATATCTGATTTCTTTACACCTGCAACAACTTCATTATATGTACCATCTCCCCCTATTGCTACAATTATGTCATATTCATAAGCAGTTGCAGCCTGTCGAGCAAATTCAATGGCATCTCCACTTTTTTCAGTTGCTCTAACAGTACACTCATATCCTCCGGTCTGAATATTTTGTATTATTTGCAAAAAAAATCTATCTGCCTGACTTTTACCTGCTGCAGGATTTACAATTATATATGCTTTTTTACTCACGTGTATACCCTCGAAATTCATTCTAATACTCTATACAAAGAAATTACCTATATTATTTGGCAAATTCAATTAACATATCTAATAAATCCTTATAACTGATTCCCATTGCCTTAACCATATTCGGGAATCTGCTGACATCGGTCAATCCAGGTATAGTGTTGATTTCATTAAATAAGATTTCATTGCCCTGTTCTCCCTCTTTAATGAAGATATCCACCCTTGCATAAGATTCGCACGACAATGCTCTGTACATTATAGCTGCAGTTTCCCTTATTTTTTCAGAGAGATCCTCACTTATTCTAGCCGGCATATGTATCTTAGATTTGTGTTGACTATATTTCTCTCCAAAATCAAACCAATCTACGAATAATTCTATTTCATCTACAGGGCTCACTCTAATTTCTTCGTTTCCAATTACAGCACAGCCTACCTCAAAGCCATGTATATTTTCCTCGCATATAACTTGATTGTCATATTTAAAAGCTAATTCTATGGCCGGAATAAGCTCTTCTTTATTGTGTACTTTCGTTATTCCGAGAGATGATCCTCCTTTAATTGGCTTTACAAAAAGTGGATATCCTATCTCATCTGCATCTTCAATATAATCTTGTGGATTTTCCCAATTCATGATTATAAAATTTTTAGGAGTTTTAACTCCCACATCATGTGCTATTCTGTGGGCAACATATTTATCCATACATAAAACTGAAGATTCAAGTCCACATCCTACCAAGGGAATACCTGCAAGCTGTAACAATCCTTGCACTGTGCCATCTTCACCGTTTTTTCCATGTAAAACAGGAAATACAACATCAAGCTTTATAAATTCGCAAGATGAATGATTATTGTCTATAATCCATAAACCTTTTTTTTCTCGATCAGGAGAAATAAATGCCTTTCTTGAGTTTGATGTCATCCAAGTATCATTTTTGATATCTTCGATGTCACCATCAAAATAGTACCACCCTCCTTCTTGAGTTATCCCTATGAGGTGTTTTTCATATTTTTCCTCATCTAAATTTTTGATTACTGAGTAGCTGGATGCTAATGATACAGGATATTCACTAGAACATCCTCCAAAAATGATTCCTACTGATTTTTTCATATCAATTCCTTTCAATAGAATTAATTATTTTTCAATATATTAGTTCTATATTCCTTCATCAATTTCCTAGTCAATTTCACCTACTTTAGAGTCGGCCCAAGCCTTATTAAATATTACTCCAAGGCACAAGATTTGTGCTAACAAAAATAGCCAAAACATCATAGCGACTATGGATGATAGGGAGCCATAGATTATGTCATAATTGGCAATTTGACTTGCATAGATTGAGAATCCTATAGTAGCAAGCATCATGCCTATAGCACAAAATATGCTGCCCGGTATTACCTCTCTAAATTTAATCTTCTTTGATGGCATAATGTAATAGTTAATTGATACTATCATAAAATAGAGGATTATATTTACAGGCCAACGAAGATACGTCCATAGCACGTCTACTGTTTTGTTATCGTAAACATATCCTATCGTAGCATTGACTATGATTTTTCCATAAACCAATACTACTAAAGTGAATACGAGAGTTGCTACCATGATGATAACCATGATAATAGATTTAATTTTTTCTTTAATTACACCTTTACTGGTATACTTGCCATCCGAATAAGTATAGTTAGATAGCCTGTGCATCGGAATCATTACTTTTGATGCTGCCCATGCAGCCGTTATTGTTAAGACCAAGTTATTTGCACTGCTTGGTTTATAATTAAACAAGCTAGCCATCGTATCCCCAATATCTCCGGAAATGTAATTTTCAATTAAATGGTACATATAGTTTATAGAGATATCAAAAATCCCCAAAACTTGGGATAGAACTATTACCATCGGAACAAGAGACAAAAGCATATAAAATGCCATCTGTGCTGGAAATCCCTGATAATATGGAGATGCCATCATAACCATAGATCTTTTGCCTATATCAAAAAATCTTCTAATCGCCATTTGAGAACTGCTCCTTTTCCAAAGCTTTAGCTAACATTTGTAAGGCTTTAGCTCTATGACTTATCTGATTTTTTATGTCTGAATCAATCATGCCAAAAGTGCTGCCATATCCGTCTGGCACAAACAGTGGATCATATCCAAAACCGTTTCTTCCAGCTTCCTTGTCTATTATATGTCCTTTACATTCTCCTCTTGCTACAATTTTTCTTTCATCCGGGAAGACCACGGTAATTACAGATACAAATTTAGCTCTTCTTTCTTTGTATGGAATATCCGAAAGTAGATGTAACAATTTTTCATTATTCTTCTTATCGTCGTGGCCATCGCCTGCAAATCTGGCAGAGTACACTCCCGGTGCACCACCTAAGGCTTCTACCATTAATCCCGAATCATCTGCAATAGTAGGTTTTCCACATATATCCATAATTACCTTGGCTTTAATATATGAATTTTCTTCAAAGGTTGAACCATTTTCCTCGATTTCTAAGTCTTTAGGAATTCCGGCATCATCACGGGATATAACTTCAATTCCGAATCTTTTTGTAACCTTTGAAATTTCTTCTATTTTGTGTTTGTTACTTGACGCCACAATAAATGTATCCATTATTTCCATCCTATTTCTATATATTTTACTTGTAATTATACCATAGTCATCAGATATTTTCTATGAAATCAGAAAAGGATCAGGACTTCAAATCCCAATCCTTTATATACTCAAGTTAAGAGAATTTTCTATGAACACTGCTACATCTTCGTTTTATCATAAATTGGATATCTCTTAAAATAATCTTTAACCAGCTTAAAGAATGTACCGCTCAATAGGAGTACGGCTATTAAGTTTGGTATTACCATCAGCCCGTTGAATGTATCAGAGACACTCCATATTATACCAAGATCAACTGTCGCTCCTATTATAGCTACAAAAGAGTATAGAACCGCAAAAGGTTTCAAAATTTTTGATCCAAGTATATATTCTACACATCGTGACCCATATAGTCCCCATCCTAAAATAGTTGAAAAAGCAAAGCACACAAGAGCCACAGCTGTAAATAATGATACCCACTCACCATATGTAGTTACGAACCCGCCTATCGTTAATTCTGCACCTGCTGCTTTACCATATAAGATTGATTCTCCGCTACATAAAATTACCAGTGATGTCAATGTACAGATTACTACAGTATCTATAAATACTTCAAACACACCATAGAGGCCTTGTCTAACCGGCTCTGTAGTATCTGCTGATGCATGAGAAATCGATCCGGTTCCCAAACCAGCTTCGTTAGAGAATATTCCTCTTGACACTCCTCTTTTAACACTTAAAAACATCGAACCAACAACACCCCCTGTAGCTGCTGTAGGGTTGAAAGCTCCTTCAAAAATCATGGCAAACACACTCGGGACATTTTTAATATTAATAAGTACTACACCAAGAGCAAGAATTATATATATTGCCGCCATGAATGGTACTAATTTTTCGGTTACAGCTCCTATTCTCTTTATTCCTCCAAGAAGAACAAAAAGAACTAATGTAGTAATTATTATACCTATTGCTAAGTTAACTGTACTCAAGCTATCGGCTTCAACAACATTAAAGTTTATTAAAGCCGTATCTATAGCGGTAGTTATAGTATTTACTTGGGTAGCATTTCCTGTTCCCAAAACTGTTAATGCACCTAGGGCTGAAAATAAATAAGCGAGCCACTGCCAGTTTCTAGATAAACCGTTTTTTATGTAATACATAGGCCCTCCGACCCAGTCTCCATGTGCATTTTTCTCTCGGAAATTAACAGCAAGAGTAACTTCTGCAAACTTTGTGCACATTCCCAAAATAGCTGCAATCCACATCCAGAAAATAGCTCCAGGGCCACCTATGGCAATTGCACCTGCAACACCGGCAATATTTCCTGTTCCAACAGTAGCAGCAAGTGCTGTTGTTAAGGATTGAAAGGGAGTAGTGGAACCCTCAGCAGCTTCAGTCTTAGTGAAAATTTTACCTACAGCAACTTTAACTGCATATAAAAATTTACGAAACTGAATAAATTTTGTGCCAAAAGTAAGGAAAATTCCCACGCCAATAACGCATATCATAGCAGGAACTCCCCACACAATATCGTTAATCATAGCATTAAATTTAGTAATTTGATCTAGCATAAATAACACCTCAATTATAATAACTGCGCTTCAATAAAATTTAGTATTGTAGCATAATAAACTCACAATGATATTCTATACTATATATCCCAAGTATTCAATAGTCAGAAGAAATTTTTGCATATTTTTTAGTACAAAATTTATACGCACTTTTATTCACACATTATCTCGTGGTGATAAATGCAACTTATCAGTTCAATTAAGAATTATTTACCTGACATCAAAATCACATTAATATTGACAATTAACTATCTAATTGTCAATTATGTAAATATCCCCCAAAGAGATATCTCTTTGGGGGATATTGTAATCATCTAGCTTAAATATTCAGTTACTGCTTTCCTGACCGCATTGCCGTCGGCAACACCCTTAAGTTTTTCCATTACGGCTCCCATTAACTTGCCCATATTTTCTTTGCCTCCATCTATTCCCATAGACTTAGCAATTTCAGAAACTTTTAAATTAATTTCTTCTGTCGATAACTGGGCAGGTAAGTAACTTTCCAGAATCTTGATTTCTGCGTTATAAGCTTCCGCTAGGTCTCTACGTCCAGCTGTCTCAAAATCTGCCAGAGCGTCTTTTCTCATCTTTACTTGCTTTGCAAGAATCGGTACAATTTCCTCATCAGAAAGTTCTACACGATTGTCAACCTCATATTGTTTAATCGCAGCACGTGCAAAACTTATGGTGTCTTTAGCAACCTTATCATGGGCCTTCATAGCCTCCTTAAGGTCAGCCATTAGTTTATCTTTTAATCCCATAATTAGTACTTCCTTGCCTTCTTTCTTGCAGCTTCAGACTTCTTCTTTCTCCTAACGCTAGGCTTCTCGTAGTGCTCTCTCTTTCTAAGCTCGCTCATCACGCCATCTCTGGCGCAAGATCTCTTAAATCTCTTAAGTGCACTCTCCAAGCTCTCGTTTTCTCTTACGATTACCTGTGCCATATTCCAATTCACCTCCTGACATACATGAAATATAGTGTCCTAAGCGATTACGCAGATGACCTATATATTATACTATCTCTTAATGGTATTTGCAAGGGAAAAACCCTACAATGTATTCTAAGGAATTTAACATAAGATACCATTCATGGGATAAAACCGAATTTTATCAATATACAATCTAAAATTCCCCAGCTGTTATTTACATTCTTTCAATAAGCTAACCAAGAAATCAAATACTCTTTCAGTTGATGAAATTGAAAGTCTTTCATCCGGAGTATGTACTCCATCCATATCCGGTCCAATTGAAATACAGTCCAAGCCGTCTATTTTACCAGCGAAAAGTCCACATTCTAGACCGGCGTGAATCGCTTCAATTTTCGGTTCTTTTCCGTACATTCCTACAAATACTTCAATAGCTTTTTCTCTTAGTGATGAATCTGCCATGTATTCCCAGCCCGGATATGCTCCCGAAAGCTCTGTCTTTCCGCCTAAAAATTTTGCTAAAACACTTAACTTATCTACAAGCATATCTCTTCTGCTATCAGAAGAGCTTCTCACAGCATAAGTTGCTGATACTGTAGTTTCTTCGGTCTTAAGAATGCCCAAGTTTAAACTTGTTTCTACCAGGCCGTCAATCTCTTTTGACATATTCTGCACACCATATGGTGTAAGCACGAGATAGTTAATAACCCTCTCTGTTGAATCTGCATCAAGAACGAGATTTTTTGTTGTATCATCAAAGGTAATTTCTACATTAATTCCAGGATCTGTTGCCTTATATTCATGGTTTATTGTAGCTTTAAATTCAGCAACGATTTCTGATATATTTCGTATCTGTTCGTCTCCTAACTTATCAAAAATTATAACGGCTTCTGAAAGTTTTGTAATAGCATTGTCTTTGGATCCACCATTCACTGTGACAAGATTATAATTATATTTTTTTCTAATTTCATTAAGAATTCTTCCCAGCAAAATATTTGCGTTTGCACGTTCTTTGTCAATTTGAATTCCTGAATGTCCACCTAAAAGACCACTTATCTTCAGATTAGCTTTTTGACCTTCTATTTCTTCTTTGTCTATCTTTAAAGAATTCTTTAAAGTTATTCCGCCCGCACAGCTTACAGTAAAGATTCCCTCTTCCTCAGAATCAATGTTAATGAATTTTTTTGCAGTCAATTTTGATACATCTATTGAAGCCGCACCTAAAAGTCCCACTTCTTCATCTGCAGTTGCAATAAATTCTATTCTAGGATGTTCATATTCTTCACTATCTAGAATAGATAAACCCATGGCAACTGCAATTCCATTGTCTCCTCCTAAAGTAGTACCATTTGCCTTAACCCAGTCTCCGTCAACGTAGATTTCAAGTCCATCCTTGGCAAAGTCTATATTTGATTCAGGGGTCTTTTCACATACCATATCCATGTGACCTTGTAGGATAACCGGTTCTGAATTTTCGTAACCCGCTGTTGCATCCTTAATTATAATAATGTTATTATCCTCATCCTGATAACAGGTAAGGTTTCTTTCCTCAGCAAATTTTTTAAGATAGTCACTAATTTGCTTTGTATTATATGAACCGTGAGGTATTTCACAAATATCCTCAAAAAACTCAAACACTTTCTTCGGTTTTAAATCACCTAAAACTCTCATTTTGTTGCCTCCTTTTTATCAGGTAGTCTATATTCTTTGTCCTGCCTTTTCTTATTTTCGTTTCCCGGGGATTGGACAATATAGCCTTTTTCTAACATGTAGTCCAGAAGACTATCTTGGAAGGCTCTGCCATCTTTAATTATAGCCTTTTTACTAGATCCAAATTCTCTAGCAGATATATCTTTAATAACAAATCCTATTCCCTTAAGGGATATGGTTTCATGAGTCTTTAAATATTTTACAACCCTTAAAGCTCCGTTGTTAAGAAGCATATCTCTCAGCCTCTCATCTTCAGTCATTCTTTTTTTCATCCCTATTAAATATAGCGTTGCTGATGCGATGGCAAATAGTATAACTCCTATAATTATGGTTCCAGTTTGACCTAACATATTATTTGTCCAGCTTCCTATAAGTTATATATTTTACATCTTTAAGTCTATAGATGTAATTGATAAGTCTTTCATAGAGAGGTTCCGCCCTCTTCCCAAACTCCTGAGATACTGCTTGACCTATTTCTCCTATATTTTTTTCCCCATCTATTTGTTTCCAAACAAAACTTCCAAATTCATCCAAATGAATATTAGAAATCTCTGGACGACCAAAGAATTTCTGGGCAAGTTTATTGTATAGTCCCTTGTTTACTTGTTTGATAATTACTAAATCGTCTTTCTCTTCCCAACAAATATCCCCGCTTATAACGGGGATATTGTCGAGATAATTCTCTTTATTTTTTTTCATAATTGAAATTTACTTCTCTTATTTCTTATTTATTATGTTTTCTAACCGCATACATATACATTGTTACCAATAGCACTGCAAAAGCAGCCAGTCCTACAAGATTTCCAACTTCCGGACTGAGGTTTAGGGTTTTGGTTAGATTGATTACATCGCTAAGCGACTTATCCTTACTAACATTAATAACCGCAAATACTGCAAGTAGGATACCAACAAGACCTTCTCCTGCAATCAGTCCAGATGAATAAAGTATTCCAGATGTAAGAGCTTCTTCCTTTACCTCTTCGCTTGCATGTTTCTTCTTTTCGATGAATAGTTTTAACAATCCACCAGCCATTAAAGGTGTTGATAGGTGAATCGGTAGATATACACCAATAGCTACCGGAAGTACAGGAATCTGCAAAATTTCTAAAACAATTGCAATAAATACTCCGGTAAATACCATGCTCCATGGTAAGTTTGATCCCATTACGCCTTCAATTACAAGCTTCATTAGAGTAGCCTGTGGTGCCGGAAGTTCCTTTCCACCATAGCCCCAAGCATTGTTTAGAAGATATAGGATACCTGCGATTGCAAGACCTGATGAAATAACACCAACTACTTCACCCCATTGTTGCTTATAGGGGGTAGCACCTACAATATATCCCGTCTTAAGGTCTTGAGACATGTCTCCTGCCATAGCAGCAACAATACATATAACCGTACCGATCATAATAGCTGCTGCCATCCCGGTTGGGCCTGTTTGTCCAATTTCTTTTAAAATAATTGTAGATATTATAAGTGTTGCGATTGCCATACCTGATACAGGGTTATTAGAAGACCCTACTAGACCTACCATTCTAGAAGAAACTGTCGCAAAGAAAAATCCGAAGATAACAATTAAAATTGCACTCACAATATTAATTGGAATACTTGGGTGTAATACCAAAACAGCTACTGCTAAAATCAGCATAAGTAAAATCGGACCATAGCTTAAATCTTTGGATGTCCTATCAATAGTTATGCCACCGGTTCCGGATTTAAGGCTCTTCATACTTTCAGCAAAAGTCTTAATTATAAGAGGCAATGATTTAATAAGTGAAATAATTCCACCTGTTGCTACAGCACCGGCCCCGACATATCTGATATAGTTGTTCCATAAATCCCAATAGCCTAGTTCCGTAATTGGTGCTTTTGCCGGATACAGTACTACATCCCCGCCAAATGTCTTAATAAGTGGCATAATGATAAACCATGATGTAACACCTCCTGCGAGCATCCATGAGGAAATCTTAGGTCCGCATATATATCCTACTCCTGCCAAGGCTGGAAGCACATCCATACCGATACCTGCTCCGGGAATCGCTTTTACCTCATAGTCAACTTCACTAGGGAACACCTTAAGCCCATCAGCAATAAATTTATAAATAGCGGCGATTCCAAGTCCGGCAAATACCGTGCCTGCTTTAGTCCCACCTTCTTCTCCGGCAATAAGTACTTCTGCACATGCTGTCCCCTCCGGATATGGTAATGTTCCGTGTTCTTTAACGATAAGTGCTTTTCTTAGTGGAATCATGAATACAATTCCAAGGAACCCTCCTGCGATTGCTACACATGCAATTACTGCATATGAAGGAACTGTTCCTATTCCATCCTGTGCCCACATAAATACAGCCGGTAATGTAAATATTGCACCTGCAGCCAAAGATTCTCCTGCCGAACCAATGGTCTGAACCATATTGTTTTCTAAAATGGAATCTTTTCTAAGAATTAATCTAATAATGCCCATTGAAATTACAGCAGCCGGAATTGATGCGGATACTGTCATTCCTACTCTCAGTCCCAGATATGCATTTGCTGCACCAAATATGACTGAAAGCAAAACACCTAGTATAATAGATGTTACGGTAAACTCCGGTAGCACTTTATCAGCCGGTATAAATGGCTTAAAAGTACTCATTGGTTTACTATTCTTGTCCATATAAATTGTCTCCTTTCAAAATTTTGTCTAAATAAAGTCCAAGACTATTTTAATTATACCACATTTTTATTTAATATAAAAGCACATTGAACAGATAAAGCATATAATTTTTAGTTATAAATATAAATTAATCGCTAGATTTTATGTTAATCCAAACAAAATTTTATAAATTAAATTCTCAGAAATATCATTCAATATTTTGAATCTGTTCTCTTATTTTTTCTATTTCAGCTTTTCCTTCTAATACTAATTTTGTAAGTTGGAGATCATTAGCTTTTGCTCCAATCGTATTTGCCTCCCGATTCATCTCTTGTACTAGAAAATCTAACTTTTTTCCTTTGCTTCCGCTCTCTTTTGATACAAGTGTTTTTAATTGTTTAAGGTGACTTGCTAATCTTGTAAGTTCTTCATCGATACTAGCTTTATCCGCAAAAATTGCAACTTCCATGGCAATCTTATCTTCCGGAATATTAGTATCTTTATCTAGAATTTGACCAATTCTATCTCTCAACCTTATCTTATAATTTTCAGGTATATATGCAGCTAATGGTCTCATTTTTTCCAATATCGACTGCAAAGCACTTTGTCTCTCCAATATATCCTCTGCTAATGCAATGCCTTCTATATGTCTCATCTTATCTAGATTTTTTGTTGCATCGGAAGTAGCCGCTAAAATAGCTTCAAGAATTTCATCTCTATTTTCTTTTTCCGGAGTTACCACGATTACTTCCGGCAATTTAGCAAGCATTTCCAATTTTGGTTTTTCTTCCAGTCCACAGGCATTAGATAAAGAAGATAACTTCTTCATATATTCTGAAGCTAATTTTGTATTTACAGTCACATTTACTGTTTCTTCTTTTAGATTTTCCAAGGAAAGTTGTACTTCCACCTTGCCACGGTTTAAAATTCTCTTTATTTCCTTTTTCATATCTTCTTCCGCAAAGGCGAAAGTCCTAGGAATTCGGAAATTAAAATCTGTATATTTGTGATTTACAGCTTTAAGTTCAACTACTACGCTATATTTTTCATTCTTATACTCGCCTCTTCCGAAGCCTGTCATACTTTTAATCATATTTTTTCCTTCTAAATTCATTACTTATTTCCTAAAAAAATTATAATATAGGTAGTTTGACTTTTCAACAAGCCAATTGTAGAAAACAAATTAATTACATGATTTATAAGGAAATTTTTATTTTATCTACCATTCATATGGATAATTGATATATAATTAATGAGTAGATATTTAAGATAAAGGTAACAGGTTAGGAGAACAAATGGCATTTGATGGAATAATGGCTTGGGCTGTATCACTTGAACTTTCCGAAAAGCTTGCCTTAGGCAAAATCGAAAAGATATATCAACCAGAAAAAGATTCAATAATATTACAAATTCATACCAAAACCTTTAAACACAAGGTGTTTATATCAGCAGCAAGCAATTCACCTCGTATATGCCTAACAAATCGCACTCTTCCAAATCCCACTGAACCACCGATGTTCTGTATGGTGTTAAGAAAACATCTTCAAGGAGGAAGAATAAGTGAAATCAGGCAACGAGATTCAGAGAGAATAATAGAGATTGACTTTCAAGTTTTAGATGAACTTGGTTTTTCTGTTTCAAAAAGACTAGTAATCGAGATTATGGGAAAACACAGCAATATTGTTTTAATTAATATAAAAGATATGAAGATTATAGACAGTATAAAGCGAATTTCCGTAGATGTAAATAGAGCAAGGCAAATTTTACCAGGTCTAGTATATGAGTATCCTCCTTCCCAAGATAAAATTGGCTTTAAAATATTTATTTGGAAAAATAAAAAAATACCTATTTCTAAAGATGTTAATTGGTGTGACTCTGCCTCAATTATGAAAAATGTTGCAGGAATATCGCCTAAAGCAGCAGAAATCATTGCCACAACAGATGGCCTTTCATGCTTAGAAAACCTTCAGAAATCATTTTTTAATTCAAAATTTTATACAAATGTATATTTTAGAGACAATAAACCTATTGACTTCCATGTTTTGAATATGCATTCATTATTTGACAAAATAAAATGCTTTGATTCTCCAAGTGAAGCCATTGAGGCATTCTTCCAAGAAAAAGAAGAAACTAATATAACACTTCAACAAAAAATAAGTTTAACCAAACAGATTAAGTACATCAAGGAAAAGCTCGGACTTAAACTTCAAAGAATGTCAGAAGATGTAGAAAAAGCCAAGTCATCAGAACACCTTCGCTTATATGGAGAACTTTTAACAGCAAATCTACATCTCTTAAAAAAAGGAGATTCAGTCGCAAATTTAGTCAATTATTATACCGGTAATACAGTTGACATTAATCTGGACAACAAACTTTCTCCAAGCGAAAATGCTCAAAAATATTTTTGGCGTTACGGTAAAGCAATGAATACAATTAAAGAAAAACAACCCATGATTGAATCTGTATTACAGGAGTTAAATTATATTGACTCTGTATTACAACATCTTGAAAATGCTGATGACGCAAAACAAGTTCAGGAGATTAAATATGAATTAATTCAAGAGGGCTACATTAAAAATAAAATAAAAGAAAAAAAAAGGCAGAAAACTAAAAAGCACATTGGTACAAAAACTACAAAAAAAAGCATACCCAACATTCTCACTTATACATCACCCCAAGGAAACAAAATATATGTAGGTCGTAACAACAACGAAAACGACATCCTAACCTTAAAGATGTCAAGCAAATCGGATTTATGGTTTCATACAAAGGATATTCCGGGTTCTCATGTAATTTTGTCCACTAAAGGAAAAGATATAGATGACTTAGATTCTGCGGAAATAAAGGTAGCTGCATCTATTGCCGCTTATTACAGTAAAGGAAGGCTATCATCCAATGTACCTGTCGACTACGTTCAGGTTAAATACATAAAAAAACCAGCTGGAGCTAAGCCCGGCATGGTAATTTTCAAAAACAACAAAACAATTTGGATAGACCCTTTTAATCCTCATGATCTGAAGCTTTAAGTGCTTCCCTTATCTTTTGCATTCTAAGGTCCGTATTTGCAATAGTATCGGCACAGTCCTTCAGGTCTTTGCCGATTTTTTCTGCATTTTTCACATTATGCTTATACTTTATCTGATGCTCAAGACTTGCCCAAAAATTCATAGCAACAGTTCTTATTTGTATTTCTACTCTCATAGGCTTTTTCTCATTAGAGAAAAAAACTGGTATTTCTACAATCATATGGTAGCTTCTATATCCATTAGCCTTGGGTTTTTTTATGTAATCTTTAATCATTATAACGGTAACATCATCTTGCCTTGCCAGCATTCTTGCGACACTGTATATGTCGTCAACAAAAGAGCATATCACTCTAACTCCTGCTACGTCATTAAGATTTTCTTCTATGGATTCTAGTGTAATAGGGTTTTCCTGTCTTACCAATTTATCAAGAATACTACCGTCTTTCTTTCGTCTTGACTTAATTGAGGATATGGGACTTTCGTCGGAAATTAACGAAAGTTCATTATTTAAGATTTCTAATTTAGTAACAATTTCTCTTATAGCCGAATCATATCTCATCATAAGTATTTCATAATCCTTGTTACCTTTTAATGCATAGTATTCTTTTACAAATTTTTCTTTTATTAACATTTTATTTCCCTATTATTTCATCTACAATAAATTTTGAGATTTTCTTTATCACTTTTTCTCCAGTTTCATGATCATTCCCATTATGAATTTCATGGAAATAACCTTCCCATTCTACGTACTCAAAACCTGGAGTAGTGCTATTTTGTTCTGCTAGCGACCTAGCACCTTCGACACCGCACAGCTTGTCTTCTGTACCTTGCATCAACAAAAATGGTTTTCCTATAGTTTTCCCCTCATCTTTCCAACACCCATCATCAATGGCTTTACCGATATCAAATCCGTCTAAAGCACATCTCATTGTTATATACGGATGTACAAGGGGATTACTGCTATAGGGCTTTACATAAAGGAGATTTCCTAAATCTTTTTCATTGCATTGTGATCTAATTTTAAATTTAGGAGCAAATTTTGAACCCAATTTCACGATATTATATGTAAGTTTTGAAACCGGCCTGACAAGTCTTATCCATGGTGCCGATATTATGAATCCATCCAGTTCGCCGGCCAAATTACCTCTATACTTATAGTCTAGTGCTATATTCCCGCCCATGCTGTGACCGTACAAAACAGTCGGCAGATTCGGGTATTTTTCTTTAACACAGGCAACAAGTTGGTCTATATATTCTAACACTTCATATCTTGGTGATGCATCCCCTCTTATTCCGGTGGACATTCCATGTCCAGGCAAATCCATAGAATAAATGCGTATCTTATCCTCACCTAATATACTTGCCAGCCTATCGTATCTTCCTGCGTATTCACCTATACCGTGAATTATAATCATTGTAGCTCTAGGAATTGTTGAATTGAAGCAATAGCCTGAAATTTTTTCAGGACTGTTTGTCAATATAAAATTTTCGAACATACTCATGCCTCCTCGTATCAAAAAACTTCTTTTATATATCAAAAAATAACATTTGCACAACAACATATATTTTAAGCAAAAATTATCTGCTATTATTTTTATGCCAGCAAAAATAATAATTTAGAAAAAGGAGGAAGTATGAAAAGTAACTGTAAGATATGCAATTCTCATACAAGGTTACAATCTTTTAAGGGCTATTTTATATGTGCCGAATGTCTTGCCTTTATTAAGGATAAAGTGTAGCTAATCTTATGAAAAAACTTGCATAAAGTTACCCTGCATTTAACTCGTAGTGCTGGCAAATAGAGGCTTTTGCCTCTTTTTTATTTTGGTGGTAATTTTTCTATCCGGCTTCTGAATTCATCGGGAATCGGAGCAGAAAATTCTAAATATTTTCTGGTTCGTGGATGTACGAATCCTATAGTTTTAGCATGTAACATCTGTCCATCCAATTTCCACGGTGTCTTCCTTGGTCCATATAACTTATCTCCAACAATAGGATGTCCAATTGATGACATGTGAACCCTTATTTGATGTGTTCTCCCGGTTTTAAGAATACATTTAACCAAAGTAAAATTTCTAAATTCTCTCTCAATTTGATATTCTGTATATGCACTTCTACCCTTGCCATCAGAAGCTATGGTCTTCTTTGTCCGATTAGTTGGGTGGCGATCTAGCGGCTTATCTATATATCCTCTGGTTTCTTTAAAATTTCCATGAACGAGAGCAACATACTCTCGTTTTATCGAGTGAACCATCAGCTGTTTTTTCAGTCCCTCATGGGTAAAATTATTTTTGGCTACCATCAAAAGACCAGAAGTATCTTTATCAATTCTATGAACAATTCCAGGTCTATTTTTTCCACTAAGGTCTGATAGACTATCTCCATATCGCTCTAAAAGACCTTCAGCCATAGTCGGTTCTGTAGTTCCTGCCCCAGGATGAACGACCATACCTTTAGGTTTATTTATAATAATAACATCTTCATCTTCATAAATGATATCCAGATTCATTTTTACCTGGTAAATGATATTGCTTGCCTTATGATTAGAGTTTTTAAACTCATTAGAATTATAAGAAATTTCATCACCATTAAAAATCAATGTTTTTTTGTTCTTGCCACTTGTAGTTTTACCATTTATCTTTATGTTACCATTAGCAATTTCCTTTTGAAGTTGATTTCTCGAAATTTCAGGTTCCAATGTTGCTAAAAATTGATCGAGTCTAATTGGTAGTTCATATTCATTGTCATTAGCTTTGTAACATTTATATACCATATTTTTTCAATCTCCCATCTTATCTTTTTCAAAGAAAATTAGATAAATAGCAATGATTACTGCACCAACCGTAACACCTACATCAGCGACATTGAAAACCGGAGGGAAAAAAGAAAAGCTAATCATATCCGTAACATATCCGTATAGAATTCTGTCTATAAGGTTACCAAATCCTCCTGCAACTATCATACAAACTCCCGTCATAATCACAGTATTATCTTTATAGTATTTTATGGCGTACATCAATCCTACAATCATAACCATCAAAGTAATTCCTATAAGAAAATTAGTATGACCATTTAGAAAACTAAATGCAGCACCATAGTTTTTAATATAAATTAGATTGAGTATTGATGGAATTATAACAACTCCATCCGTAAATTCTTTAAAACTACGCACATATACTTTAGTTAAATAGTCAACTAAAAAAATCCCTATCCCTAAAAATACAGGTAGAAATAAATTAAGATTGAACTTCTTTTTATAATTAATAGTATCCAATTAATCCCTTCCTCATAAATTTCTATTCAAAATATAAAAAACGGGGGGTATCCCCCGCAAAATTATAGTACTTTAGTTTCTCTTTTATCTTTGCTCGGGACAAAATCACTTCTCAATATTGATTTTATCGTAGAAGTATTTTCGCTAGATTTGCCTACTTTACGAATATCCTCATCTATTTCATTTAGATAAGATTCTTGAGTAAATCCTTGCTCTATTTCATCAAGAAAAATACTACTATCATCAGAAAAACTCCCAAGCTCAGCTTCAAGCATCTTAATATATCTTTCTCTAAAATAATTAATCTTATTTTTAAGTGTTTCAAGCTCTCTATTAGCATTTAATACGGAAAGCTTAGCATCTTTCACTATAAATTCTGCTTCTTTTTCAGCATTGCTTATTATCAGTGCAGCTCTCTTTTCAGCACTATCCGATATATCTGAGAGCAACGTCTTTGCTGAGGTCAAAGTTTCTGATAAATTTCCTTGTTGTTGTCTATATTCAGACATCTGCTCTTTTAAGCTTTCCGATTCAGTTTTTAGTTCAGAAATAGTTCTCTGATAATTTTCAATGTCAAAAATTATGAAGTTTAAAAAACTATCAACTTCTTCTTTGTTATATCCGTTAAAAGCTTTGCTAAAGTCCTTTTTTTCAATATCAATAGGTGAAATCATTTCTCTCCCTTACAAAATACCTATGGTGGACCACCCTCCAATAATTATAAATGTTAAGATCCTATATATTATCCTAAGTAAAATAAACGCTACTATAAGAGAAAAATCAAAAGGCCCAGTGTTTAATCCAAGTCTATCCATCAAAGCTCTTGCCGGTGCACAAATTATTTCTGTAACTTGTACAAGTACCTGATAAATTTTTATAGCAGGACTATTGTAATCCATAGGAAAAAAACTTAAAATAGCTCGTCCTATCAATGCCCAATAGAACAATCTATAAATCCACGTTATAATCAGTAATAAAAAAGTCAAATTAACTCACCTATCTCCAAGGATTCTTATCTTTAGCTTCAAACCCAAAATCAGTTTCCTTAGATGCATCTTCGCCAGAAATATCCACATTAGATGGTGTAAAAATAAAGATACTATTTGTAACTTTTCTAACATTTCCTTTCAATGCATATGTAGCTCCATTTAGAAAATCGAAAATCTTTCTACCCAGCTCCTGATCTAATTTTTCTAAGTTAACAATGATAGGTCTTTTGCTCATCAAGCTGTCAACTAGTCTTGGACATTCATCAAAGCTTTTGGGTTCAATTACCACTAACTTGAAAGCACTGGTATTTGCAGTCGAAAATCTTTTGCTGCTATTCTTATATGGATTGGAGGTAGCTATAGTCTCCGTAAGAGGCTTTCTTGATGCAGTCTCAAGGCTTTTACTTGCTAGGATGTCTTCCTTAGCCATTGCAATTTCGTCCTGCGTAGCAAATTCTTCTTCCTCAATTCCTATAAATTTCTTGATTGAATCTGAAAATCCCATATCGTTTCTCCTCATTTAATATATTATTCTTTGATTTATCTATAATTTCTCTTTCCGAAAATTGCTGTCCCAACTCTTACATGAGTAGCTCCTTCTTCAATAGCAATCTTATAATCGCCTGACATCCCCATAGATAGATACTTGAAGTTAACTCTATCTCTTGTATCCTTCGCATATTTATCATACAAGCCTTTGACCGTAGAAAAACAATGTCTCGCATCTTCAGGGTTATCATAAAGTGGTGCTATAGACATAAGCCCACAAATTTCAATTGACTCACATTTTTCATAAATATCTGAGATTAGCTCATCTAAATCGGCAGGATTTATTCCGAATTTGTTTTCCTCATTCTCAGCGTTAATCTGAATTAAGATTTTCATCTTTATGCCTTTTTGACTAGCTCGTTTATCAATCTCCTCAGCTAATTTAAGAGAATCTACAGAATGTATCATATAGACCTTATCAATTATATATTTTACCTTATTTCGCTGTAAATGTCCAATTAAATGCCATCTAACCTTCTTTACTTTATCATATTTTTCTTGAATTTCTTGAACTTTATTTTCACCAATATCTGTAACCCCTGCATCGATAGCCTCATTAATTTCTTGATAGTTGTGTAATTTAGTAACAGCGATTAAATTCACATCATCAGGTTTTCTATTGCAACTTAGGGCTATATTTGCGATATCTGTCATTATCAGATTTAAATTTGATTCAATACTCATGATACGTCCTCTCTAAAGTATTAATTACTAAGGCCTTGTCAAAATCTGATCATAGGTAACAATTGTTTCAACAGCCTGACCCTTTTTATCAAAGAAAAGTTTATTTCTTATCACAGAATTTTCACCATCTGTAGAGATAACTTGAATAGGCTTAAAAACATAATCTCCAATTTTATCCCTTACCATTACTCCTTTTCTTCCAGATTTATCCTTAGTTATACTGGAATTTTTTATGATTAGTCCTTTATTGACACTGTTTATCAAGTTTACTGAAACTTTCCTGTCCTTTGTAAATCCACTATAATACCTGTCCGAACTCATAACAAGCCTCAATCGATTTTTCTCCTTCGAAACGGATTCTATGAACATAATTATTGTATCATCTCTCCCGGCTTCCTTATTCTTAATATTTACCTTTATACCCGTATTGGCCTTATATTCATCTTTATATTTTATATTTGTATAACAAATTAGTTTCCAGTGAGATCTTTCTACAATTTTAAACACCGGTTCCTTAGCAGCTATTTTCTTTCTTCTTAAATTTAATAAGGATTTGTCTGTCAGCTTAGAAATATTATTATAACTTACAGATTTCTCATTTTCCGGGTTAAATACTCCTTCATATCCATCACAGAAAAAAGATACGAGTCCTTCTCCTTGAGCAGTAAAATCAGAGGTAACCATAGCTTTATTTTTAGGTTTCTTCCCAAGGTTTACTAAATCTTCATCACTGTCTACATTTGTCCCATTTAAATCGAGAATCTTTGTTCCTACTCTAACTAAATCATCATCCTTAATTAAGTAGTTAACATCCCCGGAAGTCCCTGCATTATACACCATCTCATCCCTTATAACTACACCTTCCGCTCCCCTTGAGACCGTTAATTCTCCATACTGAACAGGGTAACTCGACCTGAGAAGTCCCAACGCATCCGGAATAATGTAAATTAAAAAATATAATATAACAACAGCAATTATATACATCGCTATAGTTTTTTTCTTAAACATATCTACCCCCATTAATCAATATAATTTTATAACAAATGGAGATATTTTTCCATTATTTTCTTCTCATCTTTACTGCGATTTTTCCAATTATCTTCATTATCTATATAGGCTCTCAGTATCTCCGGCCTACGTTCATATGTAATAGCTAAACTCTTCTCCAGTTTCCACAATTCAATCAATTTATGATTCCCACTATATAATACCGCCGGTACATGTGCATCTTCATAGTCCCTTGGCTGAGTGTACTGCGGGTGCTCTAAAAGGCCTGAATAAATGCTTTCTTCCATGGCTGATGACTCCTTTGGCAGAACATCTTTTATTAAACGACTCACACCATCTATAACAACCATGGCAGCCAGCTCTCCACCTGTCAGAACATAATCCCCAATGGAAACTTCTTCAATATCAAATCGATCGAGCACTCTCTGATCTACACCTTCATAGTGGCCGCACAAAATAGTGAACTCCTCAAGTTTAGCGATTTCCTTCATTTTATGATAATCCACTATCTGTCCTCTTGGCGACATGTAATAAATTTTGGTTTTTTCTAGATTATTGTTTATAATGCAATCAAATAAAGGTTGAGGCATCATAACCATCCCTTGTCCACCTCCGAAAGGATAGTCGTCGACTTTATTATGCTTATTTTTAGAATAATCTCGTGGATTAATTATATTAAATTCCAAGAGATTTGCCTTTTGAGCTCTACCTAGAATGCTGAAATCTAAAGGTGCAAACATTTCAGGAAATAGGCTTAAAATATTAATCTTCATCTTCTAACAATCCCGGAATAGTTTCTATTATAACGCCATTTTTCATGTCTATATTTTTTATAAATTCTTTTACAGCCGGTACGTAAGATATCTTACCGGTATAACTTTTTACTTCGTATAAATCTACAGGTCCATGTTGCAATACATTGGTGATCTCTCCAACAGAATTTGAATTATGTAATACCCTTACTTTTAAACCTATTAAGTCTTTAATAAAGTATTCATTCTCTCCAAGAATTTCAAGGAACTTATCTTCCATGTAAAGATCTTTACCTCTCATCAGTTCAGCTGCATTCCTGTCGTCCAGTCCTTTCAGCTTTAAAACAATCATATTTTTTACATGGCCCACCGTTTGTATTTCAAAAATTTTTTTATCAATTATAACATGCGGAAGATTATCATATCTATGTGAATTAGAATAGTTGTATACTCTTACCTGTCCTTTAATGCCCTGAGGTGCAACTATTTTGCCTATTTTAATTAAATTATTCATTTTTCCTCTTTATTTTTTTATAAATTGGCTTAATAATAAAAATAGAGGCTTGTAGCCGCCAAGAGTGGGACCACTAGCCTCAAATTTTAGTCTTCGTCTGAAGAGATTTCAACTGAAACCTTCTCGTTATTGCGTATCGCTGCTGCCTTAACGACCGTCCTCAGAGCCTTTGCAATTCTGCCCTGCTTGCCGATTACTTTTCCCATATCATCTGGTGATACCTTAAGGGTAACAACTTTTCCATGAGATGTTTCTTCTTGACTTACAGATACTCTCTGGGGCTCGTCGACTAAGGATTTAGCAATGGCTTCTACTAAATTAGTCATTAGAACCACCACTTTCTTATTCAATAACGCCAGTTTTCTTCATTAAACTTTTTACAACTTCTGTAGGCTGTGCTCCATTTCCTAACCACTTCTGAGCTTTCTCTGCGTCGATTTTAATTTCAACCGGCTCTCTCATTGGGTTGTAATATCCGATTTCTTCAATGAATTTTCCATCTCTTGATCTCCTTGAATCAGCTACAACAACTCTGTAGAAAGGTTTTTTCTTTGCTCCCATTCTTTTAAGTCTAATCTTTACCATAAATCCGTCCTCCAAAATTTTTTCTTTATTATTTATTTCGCGTAACTTCTTAGAATTACTTAACGTATAAAGATCTTATTAAAATAACCCTCTAAACATTTTATTTCGTTTTAAAGCTCCCGGGTTTTGAAACTGTTTAAGCATTTTCTTTGCTTCCATATATTTTTTTATAAGCTGGTTAATCTCCGGTACAGTTTTACCGGAACCTGCTGCAATTCTCTTTCTCCTGCTAGCATTCAAAATACTCGGATCTCTTCTTTCCTTTATCGTCATGGACTGAATAATCGCTTCCATGCCACGAAATTCTTTTTCGCTCTCTTCGAGGTTAAATCCTTGCATCTGAGCTTTATTCATTCCCGGGAGCATATCAATAATCTTGCCAAGGCCACCCATTTTCCTAACTTGCCCCATTTGTTCCAAGAAATCTTCCAGGGTAAACTGATTTTTCTTTAACTTTTCTTCCAACTTCGCTGCTTGCTTGTCATCAAAAGTTTTCTCAGCTTCTTCAATAAGGGTGAGCATATCCCCCATTCCCAGAATTCTGCTAGCCATTCTCTGGGGATGAAAAACTTGAAGAGCATCTTGCTTTTCACCCATACCTATAAATTTAATAGGCTTGCCTGTTATTTTTTTTGTAGATAGTGCCGCACCACCTCGAGAGTCACCATCCATCTTGGTCATAATAATTCCATCAATACCAAGTGCTTTGTTAAACCCATCAGCCACGTTTACTGCATCCTGTCCGGTTAAAGCATCCACGACCAATAAAATTTCGTGAGGTTTAATTTTACCCTTAATTTCTACCAGTTCGTCCATAAGTTCCTGGTCTATTTGAAGTCTTCCTGCCGTATCAACAATTAATACATTACAACCCTTTCTCAGAGCTTCTTCTTTAGCTGCCAATGCAATACTTGCAGGATTTTTATTATGTCGCTCAACATAAACAGGCGTATTTACTGATTTGCCTACAACTTCAAGTTGGTCTATAGCGGCCGGTCTATATATGTCACAAGCACAAAGCATAGGTTTTTTGCCACTTTGTTTAAGAAAATTTGCCAATTTCCCCGCTGTAGTTGTCTTACCGGTACCCTGAAGTCCTACCAAGAGATATACTGTAAACCCCGACGGTGAATATGTCAA
The DNA here is from genome assembly GCA_050908895.1 of Eubacteriales bacterium KG125. Lineage (GTDB taxonomy): Bacteria > Bacillota > Clostridia > Peptostreptococcales > Anaerovoracaceae > S5-A14a. The sequence continues at coordinate 1,728,215 of CP171222.1, forward strand.
TTTGCTGGCCGTTCCACCTAAAAGTTGGATCAGCTCCTCGTCAACAATCTTTATTATCTGCTGGGAAGGAGTTAAACTTTTCAACACTTCTGCACCCATGGATTTTTCTTTAATCGTTGCAACAAATTCTTTTACAACTTTAAAGTTAACATCAGCTTCTAAAAGTGCAAGCTTAACTTCTCTCATAGCTCCATTTATATCTTTTTCAGTTATTACTCCCTTACCTTTAAGTTTTCCAAAGGCTTGTTGAAGTTTATCTGATAGATTTTCAAATGCCATATGTCTCCCCTTAATCTATTCCTTCCAATTCCCCGAGAATTTGATCCAACTTTATCTTATCTTCATCAGACAGGTTATTAATATTAATCGATTTTATAATTCTTTCTAACTTTTCCAAAAGTTGAGTTCTTTCTATCCACCTATGAAGTAGTCCAAGTTTATCTTCATACAACTTTAATGTGCCTTCTGCCTTCTTCAATGAAATGTGAACAGCTTGCCTTGATATATTATTTTCAGTGGCAATTTCTCCTAAAGAAAGATTCTCTTCATGATAAAGCTCCATTACTTTTCTCTGATTTTCCGTTAATAAATTTCCATAAAAATCAAATAACAGACTGGCCTCAGTAACTTTATCTAGCATATCCTCTCCTTTTGCGTCAAGTCATACAGTTTAACACTGTCTTATTTTATCAAAATCGCAGATTGATGTCAAGTATTTTTTCTTGACACTAATTTCAATTTGAGTCAAAATATTTTAACTCAAATCATATGCTAACCGTTTATGCTATCATATTTATAGAGTCGGAAAATAAATCACAAAATATTTATATAATTAAGTTTACCTTCTATATATCTAAATAAAATTTTAGAATTTTTGAAAAGCCTAAAAACTCTTAGTTAAAGAGATTTTTAGGCTAAATCTATAATTTGAATAATGTAATCATTGTGTAATATATCACTAGAATTTATATTTTACCATCAAGTACAGAAGATTGGAGTAAATACTAATGTTCATCTATAGGAGCCATGTAGCTTATACTGAATTTGCCATTAAAATTCATTAATTTATCGGTCAGCCTATCTAAACTATCCCTTTGGGCAATAGAAAACAAACCTGACAGGTTAGAATTTTCCTTAAATACAATATCTTGAATATTTGTATCCTTTCCACCAATCTTACTTAGTACATACTCTTCAGCTTTTTCTCTTGTCATTATTTCATCAATTAACTTAATTTCCTTCGCTTGCTTTGCGGTATAAATTCGACCATCCGCTATTTTTTTTACATCATCGATAGGAATATCTCTTCCTTTTGATACAATATCAACAAATTGCTCATAGGCTTCATCCACTATGCCTTGAAAAATTTTTATATGTTCATCACTCAACCCACTTACAGGATCTCCCATAGCTTTATTGGGTCCTGAAGTAATCGTTCTAGCTTTAACACCTAATTTTGCTAAAAGCTCACTTGTATCATACTTATTGCCCAGTGTAACACCGATTGATCCTGTCCAACAATTTCTGTTAGATAATATTTTATCGGCAGCCGCTGAAATATAGTAACCTCCAGATGCTGCCATGTTTTCAAAATAAACAAACACCGGCCTGCCTGTTTTTTCTTTATACTCTATAATTTTTAAATACAGGTCATCACTTGCACTAACGCTCCCTCCAGGAGAATTTACGCTGATAAGCAGAGCTTTATTCCCTTTATCTTGAATCATTTGATCTATGGCATTAAGAGTTTCTCCATGAAAATAAGAATTGCCGCTAAAAACTGAATCTCCGTCTTTTTCCTTAATTGTGCCATTAACATAGAGTCTACCTATATAATTTCCTGTAACATTGATAGATTCATACTCTTTACCATTTACTTTAGATACAGATCCCCCTTTATTAGATTTACCAATAAAAAATATAATTAGCGCCATCACGAAAATTATCCCTACAACAGATAAAAATATCCATAAACCTTTATTCTTATTTTTTTTATTTTTAGTATCAATGCTAATTTTTTCCATGTTGATTACCTTATAGAGACTTTGTCATAACTTCTACATCTAATTTTCTTTGAAGTGCATCAAGTCTCATAGTTCCCAGTTCGCCTTCCTGAATAGATCTAACTGATACACTTCCACTTTCTTGCTCGCGTTCCCCAACAATTAAGATATAATTCACCCTTTGATTTCTAGCTTCTCTCAGCTTGTATCCGATTTTTTCGTTTCTAATATCAGTTTCAACTCTCAAACCGGCTCCTTGAAGCTGCATGGCTACAGATTCTGCATATTCTGAAAATGCCTCTGCAACAGTCAAAACTTTTACTTGTACAGGCGCTAGCCAAAGAGGAAATTTCCCGCCAAAATGTTCAATTAAGATGCCGATAAACCTTTCTACTGATCCAAATATAACCCTATGTATCATTACAGGTCTGTGTTTTTTATTATCGCTTCCAACGTAAGTTAAATCAAATCTTTGTGGCATCTGCATATCTAGTTGAATTGTACCACATTGCCATGTCCTTCCAAGAGAGTCTTCTAAATGAAAATCTAACTTTGGTCCATAAAACGCACCATCTCCATCATTGATTACGTATGGAAGTCCTTTTTCTTCAATTGCATCTTTTAATGCAGCTTCAGCTGAATCCCATTCTTCATCTGTTCCCATTGAATCTTCCGGTCTTGTAGATAATTCCACATGATACTTAAATCCGAACAGCTTATATACATCGTCTATGAAATTAACGACCCCGAGAATTTCTTCTTTAACTTGTTTTGGAAGCATGAAAATATGAGCATCATCTTGAGTAAACGTCCTAACTCTCATAAGACCATGCAAAGCTCCCGAAAGCTCATGTCTATGAACTTGCCCCATTTCTGCAAGCCTGATTGGCAAATCTCTATAAGAATGCATTTTTCTTTTGTAGGAAAGCATAGCACCAGGGCAATTCATAGGCTTAATGGCATAAGCTTCTTCATCAATATCAGTAAAATACATATTATCTTTATAGTGATCCCAGTGACCTGAAGTTCTCCACAATTGCTCATTTAAAATCAGAGGCGTTTTGATTTCAGCATAACCCCTCTTTGTATGTTCCTCCCTCCAAAATTTTTCTAATTCAGTTCTAAGAATCATACCCTTAGGTAAGAAGAATGGAAATCCGGGGCCTTCTTCATAAATAGCAAATAAGTCCATCTCTTTTCCTATTTTTCTATGGTCTCTTTTCTTTGCTTCTTCTATTATTTCCAAGTATTCATTCAGCTCCTCTTGACTTGGAAAAGATGTGCCATAGACTCTTTGAAGCATCTTATTTTTTTCATCGCCTCTCCAATATGCGCCAGCTACAGATGTCAATTTAACGGCCTTGATTTGTCCTGTTGAATCCATATGAGGGCCTGCACATAAATCTGTAAAATCACCCTGTTTATAGAATGATATTACCTCTCCTTGCGGCAAATCTTCTATTAGTTCAACCTTGTAGTCTTCCCCCGCTTTCTTTTCAAATTCTATAGCCTCTTCCCTTGAAAGTTCAAACCTTTCAATAGGATAATTTGCCTGAATTATCTTTTTCATTTCCTTCTGAATTTTTAAAAGGTCTTTTTCAGTTATCTTATGTTCCATGTCAACATCATAGTAAAATCCATTATCTATAGCAGGTCCTATAGCCAGCTTTGCATCAGGCCACAATCTTTTAATTGCTTGAGCCATAATATGTGATGATGTGTGTCTATATCTATGTCTTATATCTTGTGAACTAAAATCTATCTTATCTTTAGCCATTTTACTCTCCTTAAATTATATTGTATAACAAATTTATTCTTGATGTAAAAAATCACTGATTATCCTGATTATTACGATTTGAACCGGGACTTGGCGATGAATCAGGTTTCTCAGGTTCAGGTACACTCGGTGTTGGTCCCGGTGTAGGTGTTGGTTCCGGTGTAGGTGAAGGGCTAGGCTCGCTTGGTACTTCCGGTTTATAACTATCCGTTTCCTCAACCTTATTATCTTTTGGTTCTTTATCCTCCACTGGAGCCGGCGGTACGACTGTAGGATCAACATCGTATTTACCTCGGCCTGTTAACTCTATAATCCTATTACTTATGGACATAACTTTATTGGATGGAACGTAGTCCTTCTTTCCAAATAGTTTATGATGAAGTTCCCTAACATTCTTTTCTAGATCGTCAGGAATAATATAATAAACCCCATCGATTAAGCCTCCGGTTAAATGATATGGAAAACCTGCACTTTGTTCAATTTTATATTTTGGAATCCTTGCTGCCAAACTCAAAATATCAGAATTACTGATATTAGTTTGAATAAGTGGCAACGCTTTTTTTAGAACTTTATCAATTGTACCCAAAGAAGATTTCTTTAATTTATTTAACAAACTTTCTATTACAATCCTCATTCTATCATTTCTCTTGAAATCATCCCCCACGCCATTTCTCATTCTTCCATATCCTACGGCCTGATAGCCATCTACCGTTTGTTTTCCCGGTTGAGTTATTGGTGTGTACTTACCATTACCTACCACTGCTGCATTTTCAGCAGTACAAGCATTCATTTCATCTATTTCATAATCTTCAATATCTAATGTTATTCCTCCAGCCGCATTAATTGTATCTATAACGCTCTTCCAATTTATAACAACAAATTGATCTATATTCAAATCAAGTGATTGATTTAATGTCTTAACAGTAGCCTTGTGCCCACCGTAGGCAAATGCATGCGTGGTTTTATCATATTTATCTGAATCGCCAATTTTCAACATTGTATCTCTGTAGATGGATGTTAATTTAACTTTATTAGTCTTCTCCTCAATACTAACTAAAATCATCGCATCCGTTCTACTTCCTTTAATATTTTTCATATCTCTACTGTCAACGCCCATAATAAGAATATTCACATAGCCATCAACATTCACTATTCCCAGCTCATCTTTATTAACATCTATTTTCTTAATCTTATCTAACATATGATGAGAATAGATATATGCACCTATCCCGGAGCCTACAACAATAATGAGCAATGCAATTAAAATCATCTGCCATGTTTTAATTTTCTTCTTCCCAATCATTATATTTTTCATTTAAATTCCTTTCAATACTCTAGATACACATAAGGTATTCTACCACAAAATAGCAATCAATGCTATTCTTATTTAACTACCTCATTTATCCACAGTCCTGACTTAAATCTGTTTCTAACAATTAAAATTTGCCCTAAATTGATTATACCGCCAATTGCTATAGCTTCAGGCAAATTAAATCCCAAGGAACATATCGAAAAATACGCCAACGGCACCTGAATAACCGCAGTACATGCAATTTCAAGTACCATACAAAACATTGTATCCCCCCCCGCTCGCAAAATACCTACAATGTACATATATGCAATCATTCTCGGTGCCATCACAATAGCCATAACCGTAAGAGTAGTAATTATAAGTTGATTGGTTTCAAAATTAAAATTATAAAATCCCGTAATAGGTTTGGCTAAAAGGAAAAGAAATACACCAAGTATAATATTCAATATCCAAGTTAAACGAATAGCCTTTTCTCCACATTTATGAGCTATTCCTAATTTACCCTTTCCAAGATATTCTCCAATTATCATTGCTGTACCATTACCCAACCCGAAATAAAAGCATTGTAGCATTTCTGTAACAACATTGGCAATTTGAGCAGTTGCCAATGCCCTAGTTCCTAAAATCCCATACGCCGCAAAAATTAATGCTACAGATCCCGACCATATTGCTTCAGTAATCATAACCGGGAATGAAACCTTTATAACATTTATCAATAAGTATTTATCAAAAGAAAAATACTCTCTAAAGCTCCCCCTTAGTAAACTTGTTCTCTTAGTTTTTATATATATAAGCAGCATAGCTGACTCGACAATTCTCGCTATAAGAGTTGCCAAAGCGGCTCCCTCAACGCCCAGCATAGGTAAACCAAATTTACCATATATCAAAATTATGTTTAATACAGCATTTATTATCAATGCTATAAAATTCATGAGTGTTACTACATTGAGATCTTGCACAGCTCTCGATTTATAACTTATAGCCAGTGATACTCCACAAAAAATATAACTAAAGCAAGCTATTTTTATGTATTTACTCCCATAGTAAACCACTTCTTCACTCTTAGAAAATATACGGATTATTTCGTCGGAAAACAAAAAAGATATTAGCATAATACATATCGAAAAAAGAGCAGCACACATAAAAGAAATGCCAATCATTTTTTGTATACCTTCTCTTTTACCTGCACCATAAAACTGAGTTGTATATACTGCAGCTCCACTTAAAAATCCAAAAAGCGAAACAGAAAAAATAAAATAAATCTGATTAGCAGCACCAATAGCAGCTAACTGATTCTCACCTATCTTACCTATCATTAATGTGTCAATTAGGTTAAGCCCTATAACTATAAAATTTTGCAACACTACAGGAATACCTATTTTAAGAAGCTTTACGTAATATATTTTCTTATCAAAGATTAAATCTTCAGTCACATCATTACCCTCTTTTATAATTTTCCGCTTAATTATACCACATTTTTATAAAACAAGAGACCTGCTTGACAGGTCTCTTGTTCATCATCATATTTTTATCTATTAGTTAACTTAATCAAATATGGAATTAAGCTTCTTCAACATCCAATGCTTCAAGGTTATCCCATTCTTTCATAATTTCCGGAATTACTTTATATAAGTCGCCTACGATGCCGTAGTCAGCAACTTCAAAGATTGGGGATTCTGCATCTTTATTGATTGCGATAATAGTATCTGAACTCTGCATACCAGCCAAATGCTGAATTGCTCCTGAGATACCACATGCAAAGTAAATTTTAGGTTTAACAGTTGTTCCTGTCTGACCAACCTGGTGAGAATGATCGATCCAACCTGCATCTACAGCAGCTCTTGACGCACCAACAACTCCACCTACTTTATCCGCAAATTCTTGCATTAGTTTGAAGCCTTCTGCATCGCCTAGACCTCTTCCTGCAGACACAATAATGTCTGCATCTGTTAGAGAAACTAATTCATGAGCAGCTTTGACTACTTCAAGAACTTCAACTTTGATATCATCTTTAGTTAAACTGTGCTTAACTTCAATAATTTCACCTTCAAAGCCTTCTCTTGGCTCCATCTTAGACATTACGCCAGGTCTTACAGTAGACATTTGAGGTCTTGTGTTAGGACAAATGATTGTAGCCATTAGGTTACCACCAAATGCCGGACGTGTCATCTTTAGACCCTTATCAGGATCTTCCGGGTTAAGTGTTGCAGTATTAAGAGTAGTATTCTCTTCAGCAAACTTAATGTAATTAGCCACGCTAACGTCCAGATGTGTACAGTCAGCAGTGAGACCAGTGTTAAGTCTGCCAGCTACTCTTGGTGCTAGGTCTCTTCCGATATGTGTTGCACCATATAGGAAGATTTCCGGCTTAATTTCGTTAACTGCATCTGTAATAACCTTTGTATATCCGTCTGTTGTATAATTCTTTAGCAGCGGATCCTGAATTAGGTATACTCTATCCGCACCATATTCAAAGCATTCTTTTGCCAAATCTTTTACATCATCACCTACTAGAAGAGCCCCAACTTTAGTGTCGTCACCAATCTGAGCGGCTAATCTGTGAGCTTCTCCTAGGAGTTCTAGGGCAACATTCATCAGCTTTCCTTGTCTCTGCTCAACGAATACCCAAATGTGTTTGTAATCATCAAATTTATTTGCCATGATTATCTTTCCTCCTTAAACAATGTGCTTCTTCTTCAAGTCTGCAAGTAGATTCTTTGCAACTTCAGCTTCTGTATCGCCCTGAACTGTTACACCTTTTCCCTTTGGCTTTGGTGTAAAAGAACGGTACACGTTAGTTGGAGAAGCCTTTAGACCTACTGTAGTTAGGTCAACATCTACATCTGCAGCACTCCAAACTTTGATGTCCTTGTCCTGAGCAAAGATACCTTTAATGTGCATGTATCTAGGCTGGTTAAGTTCTTTGATAGCTGTTAGCATACAAGGTGTCTGAAGTTTAATGATTTCATAACCATCTTCAAGCTGTCTTTTAACAGTGATATCTTTCATGTTATCAGCAATCTCAAACTCTTCAACATATGTAACCTGTGGAAGGCCCAGTTTTTCCGCAATCTGTGGACCAACCTGAGCAGTGTCTCCGTCAATAGCCTGTCTTCCGGCAAATATTAAATCATATTCGCCAATCTTCTTAATTGCTGCTGTAATTGCGTTTGATGTAGCCCATGTATCAGAACCACCAACTGCTCTGTCACTTAGAAGAACAGCTTCATCAGCTCCCATTGCGATGCACTCAAATAGCATGTCCTGAGCCTGTGGAGGTCCCATTGAAACTACTGTGATATGTACATCATCATATTTATCTTTGATTGCTAGAGCTTCTTCCAAAGCGTTAGCGTCGTCATTGTTAAGTATGCTTGGTACTCCATCTCTGATCAGAGTTCCTGTCTGAGGATTGATCTTAATCTCGTTTGTATCAGGAACCTGTTTAGCGCATACGATAATTTTAAATGCCATTTTAAACTCCTCCTACTAATTATTTTCCGATAACGGATGCAGCGATAACTATCTTCTGAACTTCTGAAGTTCCTTCATAAATCTCAGTAATCTTAGCATCTCTCATCATTCTTTCTACTGGATAGTCCTTAGTGTAGCCGTAACCACCGTGTAACTGTACACACTTAGTTGTTACGTGCATAGCTGTTTCAGCAGCAAATAGCTTAGCCATAGCTGAGAATTTACCATATGGAAGACCTTTGTCTTTCATATCAGCTGCTTTATACACTAGAAGTCTAGCTGCTTCGATTCTTGTTGCCATGTCTGCAACTTCAAACTGAAGTGCCTGGAACTGAGCAAGTTTTCTGCCAAACTGCTTTCTTGCTTTTAGATAGTCAATTGTTACATCAAGAGCTCCCTGTGCAATACCTAGGGCCTGAGATGCAATACCAATTCTACCACCATCAAGTGTAGACATAGCTACCTTAAAGCCTTTACCAACTCCTCCTAAAAGTCTGTCTTTAGGAATTCTGCAGTTCTGGAATATGAGTTCAGTTGTAGAAGAAGCGCAAATACCCAGCTTATCTTCAGTCTTACCGATTGAGAAACCAGGGTCGCCTTTTTCAACGATGAAAGCAGTAATTCCGTGGTTACCTTTTGATTTGTCTGTCATAGCCATTACTACGAAAACATCAGCATAACCACCGTTAGTGATGAATACTTTAGCTCCGTTAAGAACCCATTCTTCACCATCCAGTTCAGCTTTAGTCTGCTGTCCAGCAGCATCTGTACCAGCGTTAGGCTCAGTTAAACCAAAAGCTCCTAGGTGTTCACCTGAAAGCAGCTTAGGTAGATATTTTTCCTTCTGTTCCTTAGTTCCCCAGTGGAAAATAGGCCAGCAGCATAAAGATGTATGAGCAGATACAATAACTCCTGTTGAGCCACAAACTCTTGATAATTCTTCTACTGTAATTGCATAAGACACGTGGTCTCCGCCAGCTCCGCCAAGTTCAGTTGGGAATGGAATGCCCATAAATCCATACTTAGCCATTTTTTCTACTGTCTCTTCTGGGAATCTGTGTTCCGCATCAATTTCCGCTGCAATTGGTTCAACTTCTGCTGTAGCAAATGCTCTAACGGTTTTCTTTACGAATTCTTGTTCCTTCGTTAGTGAAAAGTTCATTATAAAAATGCCTCCTTTAAATATTATAACGGTCTCTCATTGAGATGTGTTAACCGTAATCAACTATGCTGCAATTATATAACGTTTATTGTTACAAAAATAACAGCCATACAATACTATTAAACCACTTCGCTGGTTATAATGCAAGTAATTTTTTCTTTTTATTTCATTGTTTTCTATTATTTTAAAACTGGTGCAAAAATGGTTCACCCTATACTTTTTTCTTCCGCAGATGACACAGCCGCTGCAACCAGTCCCTCTACGTCCAACTTGCGTTCTGACTCAAGGATTTTTTCTAATCTTGGTTTAGTTACCGGATGCTTTGGCAAAAATACAGTGCAGCAATCTTCATATGGTTCAATAGATTTTTCATAAGTCCCTATTTCTCTTGCCATATCCATTATATCGACCTTATCCAATCCAATAAGAGGCCGCATAACTGGAATAGATACTGAATTATCTGTAACTACCAGAGCCTGTGCCGTCTGACTTGCAACCTGGCCTAAGTTTTCCCCTGTTATCAACATCATCGCCCGTCTTTTTTCTGCAATTTTTTCTGCAATACGCATCATAAATCTGCGAACTAAAATTGTTGTCTCATCTTCCGGACAATTGGTTACTATAGCCTCCTGAATAGGCAAAAGATTAATTATAGTCATATTAATTCTTCCACAGTAGGCGCTGACTATTTCCGCAAGCTCTTCCACCTTCTGCTGAGCTCTCGGGCTTGTATATGGATAAGAATGAAAATGAACTGCATCTATAACCATCCCTCGCTTTGCCATCATCCATGCAGCCACAGGTGAATCTATTCCACCTGAAAGAAGTATCAAGCCTTTTCCGTTGGTTCCAAGTGGTAACCCTCCAAAGCCATGTATTTTATCCTCGTAAATATATGTCCTATCCTGTCTTAAATCAACAAACAACCTACAATCCGGAGAATGAACATCTACCTTAAGGACCTTGCAGCTCTTCAATATTGAAGCTCCAACCTGTCTTGCTATATCCGGTGACTTAACCGGAAAAGTTTTATCGGCTCTTTTAGCCTCGACTTTAAAGGTCTTTATTCCTCTTGATTCAATAAGATTCATCATGTATAAAGATGCTACCTCGCCTATTTTATCAAGATCAGACTCGACCTCGATAGCAGGACTTACAGATGAAACCCCAAATACCTTTGAAACTTGTTTTATCAAATGAGCACTATCTGCATCTTGAGGATACCTAATAAAAATCAGTCCCTCTTTTCTTAAAACTTTTGTATTTTTTTGATACTTAAGATTATTCTTTATCCTTTCGGCCAAAATTCTTTCAAAGTATGGCTTGTTCATTCCTTTTAGGGCTACTTCCCCACATCTTACAATTAAAATTTTATCTTCGTTCATATCATTTCCCATCTTTTTTATCTGAAACTGCCAAGACGTCTAAATCTTTTGACTGCCATTTCAACCGCTTCCAGTACATAGTCTATTTCTTCCAATGTATTTTGTGGCGAAAGACTGAATCTGATTGCGGACTCTATCTCTTTTCCCTTTTTCCCCATTGCTTTCAAAACATGACTCTGGCTTTTTTTATTTGAAGAACAAGCTGATCCGGTACTTACATAAATACCTTGCTGCTCCAGGGTATGCAATAAAACTTCACCCCTAGTACCCATAAAACTCACATTCAAAATATATGGCAACCCATCATTAGGGCTGTTTATAATTACATCTCCTATTTCAAGTATACCGTTCTTTAGCTTTTCGCACAAAAGTTCAACCTTCTTGTAGTTTTTCTCAATCCTCTGTTCAGATATCTTGGCAGCGGCAGCCATTCCAGCTATTCCAGGCATATTCTCCGTTCCAGATCTAATGCTACTTTCCTGATGACCGCCAAGAATCATAGGACTTAGCCTTATATCGTCTTTTTTATATAGAAAACCTACTCCCTTGGGGCCATGTATTTTATGTCCGCTTGCAGTTAAAAAGTCTCCTTGAAAACCTTTAAAGTTTAATTTGCCGTATGCCTGAACTGCATCCGTATGGAAAAGTGCATTTCCCTTAAATTTATTTATCTTTTCAATTGGGAAAATGCTGCCGACCTCATTGTTAACACTCATAATGGAAATCAGTATAACGTCATCCGACATAGCTGATTTAAAATCATCCAAAGATAGATTTCCATTTTTACAAACCGGCAAATAAATTACTTTAAATCCCTGTCTTTCTAAAAATTTGCATGGTTCTAATACAGCCGGGTGTTCAACAGATGTAGTAATTATAGTTTTGCCTTTTCTGTGACAATCTTTTGCTACACCATATATAACAGTATTATTGCCCTCGGTTCCACCAGAGTTAAAAACGATATTGGACGAGTGGGTTCCTAAAGATTCTCCAATTACATTTCTTGATTTTTTTAGTATGAACTCTGACTCGATCCCCTTAGTATGTAGAGATGATGGATTTCCATAAACATCTTTTAAAACTTTTACCATCTGGTCCGTTACTTCTTCTAGAGGCTTCGTTGTTGCGCTGTTATCAAGATATATTTCAGACATGCCTATCCCTTTCCCCGTATCATTGAAACAACTCCCCATAGAAATGAGGAGTTTAATTTTATCTTATATTTTATTTTGCATAATCAATTGCTCTTGTTTCTCTAACAACATTTACTTTTATCTGTCCGGGATACTCCAGTTCAGATTCAATCTTCTTAGAAATTTCACGAGCGAGCAGTGCCACCTCATCATCTCTAACCTGTTCCGGTTTAGCAATGATTCTGATTTCACGTCCTGCCTGAATAGCAAACGCCTTCTCCACTCCTGTAGTCTTAGTTGCAATGCTTTCAAGTTGCTGCAATCTCTTGATATAAACTTCTAAGGTCTCTCTTCTTGCACCTGGTCTTGCCGCAGACAATGCATCAGCTGCAGCAATTAGAACAGCCTCCATACTCTGAGGTTCATAGTCACCATGATGAGCAGCCATGCCATTTATAACAGCTTGACTCTCTTTGTATTTTCTAAGAATATCAATTCCTATATCCACATGGGTGCCCTCATATTCGTGATCTAAGGCTTTACCTATATCATGTAAAAGCCCTGCCCTCTTCGCTAATTTTACATCAAGACCAAGTTCCCCTGCCATCAGACCCGCTAAGTGAGCCACTTCAATTGAATGTTTTAATACATTTTGTCCATAAGAAGTTCTATACTTAAGCCTTCCAAGGAGTCTGACAAGTTCCGGATGAAGATTATGAATCCCGACTTCAAAAGTAGCTTGTTCACCTTCCTCTTTCATAATCTGATTAACTTCTCTATTAGCCTTTTCAACCATTTCTTCAATTTTAGATGGATGAATTCGTCCGTCTAAAATCAACTTTTCTAGAGCTACTCTGGCTATTTCTCTTCTCACTGGATCAAAAGCAGATATAATAACTGCTTCAGGTGTATCATCTATTATTAAATCAACCCCGGTTAATGTCTCTAAAGCAATTATGTTTCTACCTTCTCTACCTATAATTCTCCCCTTCATATCATCGTTTGGTAACGATACAACAGAAACGGTAGATTCAGCTACATGATCAGCTGCACATCTTTGAATGGCACCTGTAATAATATATTTTGCTTTTTTCTCCGCTTGCTCTTTTGCTTCTGCTTCTAAATTTCTAATCATTAGAGCAGCATCACGTCTTACATCTTTTTCAAGCTCTGCAAGCAAAATAGTCTTGGCTTCTTCACGTGTATAACCTGAAATTTTTTCCAGCTCCTGGATTTGTTTTTCTAAGAATCCATCCAGTTCAATGTTTTTCCGGTCCAGTTCTTCTTGTTTTTTTGTAATATTGACTTCTTTTTTCTCAATATTTTCTAATTTCTTGTCTAGCGACTCCTCTTTCTGCACCAACCTCTTTTCCGAACGTTGTAGCTCATTTCTACGATCTTTAACTTCTCTATCTAAGCTGGTCCTAATTCGGTTTGCATCTTCTTTTGCTTCTAAAACAATCTCTTTTTTAATCGATTCTGATTTTTTCTCTGCGTCTAGTATTAAATTCTTCGCCTTCTGCTCAGCGCTGCCAATGGCCTTCTCTCCTACATTTTTTCTGTATATATATCCAATAAGCAGACCCAATATTAGGGTAACTAATCCAACTAAAACACTTGAAATTACTGGAGACATTCTAGCACCTCCTTCTCATATTTTTAGTTTTAAATTGTACTGTATATTTTCAGTAATAAATCAAAAATAATCGCATCACATATTTTTATCTTGCTATGCTCACACGATATATATTATAATTGTAGGGAGCCAGTTATGTCAAGAAATAAGAGGTAAAAGGTGAATTTTTTTAAAGGATTAAAAAGAAAATTTGATATAATAATTGTAGGATGTGTTGCTGTTCTTGCTATAGTTAGTATAGTTATGATAGGAAGCACACATATTTCTTCAGGATTTATAGCTAGGGATACAATTATCCAGACCACTGCCTATCTAATAGGTATAGGACTTTGTGTTGTAATCTCAAAATTCCATTACTCAACTTTGAAAGGTAATTGGCAAATTCTATATGCTGTAGCCGTTATGTTTTTACTCTTGGTATATGTTCCCGGGTTAGGTATGGTTCAGTTCGGGTCAAGAGCTTGGATAAATTTGAGAGTCACCACCATCCAACCATCCGAGTTTGTGAAAATTCTTTTTATTCTTCTTATGGCTGAATACTTGGAAAAAAACAAATATGATCTTTATAATTTCAAAGGTCTGATTAAAGCCGTACTATTTGCTGCTCCAATCATCTTAATTGTGTTGAAAGAAGACCTTGGCTCAGCACTTGTATTTTCTTCAATATGGTTGTTTATGATATTTTATGCCGGTATAAATCTTAAAGTTTTGGGCAAATTTTTTGCTTTACTTTTAGCCTTTATACCTGTAGCATACTTATTTATGGCTCAGTATCAAAAAGACCGAATAGAAGCCTTTCTTCACCCAGATAATCTGAATTTACCTGGCAACTACCAGGTTTTTCAAGGTAAAGTTGCCATGGGTTCAGGCGGTATTTTCGGAACAGGTATTTTTAACGGAACTCAAAAGGGTTTGGATTTTATTCCAGTTCAAACTTCAGACTTTATATTCTCTGTAATTATTGAGGAGCTCGGGTTTATAGGAGGGCTGATTTTAATAGCAATTTTTACAATACTCCTTTTTAGAATGACCCAAGTAGTGAGGGAAATGAGTGATATGTATGGAGCACTTATAATTATAGGTGTAATCGGGATGCTCTCTTTCCAGATTTTTGAGAATATCGCTATGAACATGGGGCTTATGCCAGTTACAGGTATCACTCTTCCATTCTTAAGCTATGGTGGCACATCTATTATGGCCAGTATGATTTCTATTGGATTAGTCCTAAACATTGCAACACGAAACCGAGGTATCAGTTTTTAGCCAATCAATATTAAAATTAAAATACAATTCTCATTATTTAATGGAATTGCGTTTAAATTTAACTTAAGATTTTGTATAACATAATTATAAAGTAAATAAAACCTGAGACAAAAACTTTAGTTAAGCCTTTGTCTCAGGTCCATTTTTTACAAATCTACAATCCTATTGGCTATTTTTTCAAAATTCGCTTTAATATATGTATCTTCCTTTAAAACAATTGGCACGCCTAAGTTTGTGGATATTAATATATTTTCATCGTACTGAATTGCACCTATTAGAGGAGGTCTTAAAATCTCCGTGACCTCCATCAAACTAGGTGCGTATCCTAGATTAATCAAGTCTGCAATTATTTTGTTTAAAACAACATATCGTTCTTCTATTCCAAGTTGGGTTAATTGACGATCAAGAGCATCTGCATCTCTTATGGCCGAATACTCAGCATTAGTCACAATTACAGCCATATCCGCCCCGGCTGAAGCAATTGTTAGATTGTCATCAATTCCCGAAGGTGAATCGATCATCACATAATCATATTTGGATTTTAACTTATCACACAGCACTCTCATATGAAGGGGAGTGAGACTTCCATCTTCCTTATTGGGTGATGCGCTCATCATGTAAAGATTATCAAATCTTTTGTCCTGAATTACTGCCTGCCTGATTCGACAAACGCCAGTCATAACATCATATACATCATATACAATCTTGTTTTCAACACCTAAATATAAATCTAGATTTCTCAGCCCAAGATCCATATCGATTATCAAGACTTTTTTCCCCATATTTGATAGTGTTGCACCTATATTAACGGTAAACATTGTTTTCCCTGTGCCGCCTTTACCCGAGGCAATAAGTATTGTTTTTCCCATTTTATCTCCCATTATAAATACTCCCCATATTTTCATGGTTCCATTTTGAATTTACTTTAAATTGTTCTTTTAAAATTCTTTATTTGCACCATTGTTTAAAATTATTTCAGATTTTAAAGTTCCCATATTTTTTTGCAGCTCAAGGTATTTTTCTGTAACTTCCTTATTTACAATTATAGGGCCCGGAGTAATACCCCCTTGTACAAGAATCGTAGTATTAGCAATTTTAGGATTTTCAAATGGTGCTGCTGATATAAACCACGCAAAACTTTCATAATCTTTTTTATAAGAGTCTATCTTTCCCTGAGATATCTTGTAATCACTAACCCTTATTAGAGCAATATCAACTAAATCCCCTGCGGAAAAATATTCATATTTTTTTTCTTTTTGCATCTTTGCAATTTCTGCTTCAACCTGACTCCAAGATATTTCCGGAGCTAATGAGCTCAAATGGGACTTTATATACTCAACTTCATCTTTAGGATTTATTTTACCTGATCTTTGAGCTGTTCCAGTTTTACCGAAAGCATCGTTATTCAGTGACTTAAACTGTCCATTTCTAACCACCACTGCTCGCATTCCTTGTTTTGCCGCTTCAAGAAGGCTCTTATCTTCCAGGTTAATATGTGAAGGTTTACGTTTCTTGGTGAGTCCTTTTCCAGACACCCCCTTAACTAAGCTAATTTGATTTCTTACACCTCTATTTGCCAAAGTAGCCATATATCTAGTCATCTGTAAAGGCGTATATGCATTGTCACCTTGTCCTATAGATATATTGAATATGTCTCCAACTCCCCACTTGGCTTGATTAAAGAATGAGAATTTAGCTAAATCCGCTAAATCTTCAACCTTGCTATCTATAGCATCAGTTTCTTTATCAATACGCTTAATAAGCTCTCTTCTAGGAGGATCTTCATCCATATAGCTAACAATTATATCTATATTTTTTTTCAAAAGCTTATCATTTTCAGCTACTTTCTTTTCAAAAAAAGTGTGAGCCTGTGATGCAATAGCTGCTCTCAACCCATATTCTATTCCCTGTCTATGTTTTTCCTCTGTTGGAAGTGGTGCGACTGCTTCATCAAGTTCTATACCAGTTTTTGAGCCTAGACCCATTTCTTTAGCAACTTCAAGCATCTTATCAATTCCCATGCCATCAAGACCTAACGATGCTCCATTATTCCAATCCTTATTAGTAGCAAGACAATAAAAATAAAAGTTACATGAGACTTCTAAAGCTTTTGATAAATCCATAGCCCCGTCAGTACTACCATAAGTATTCCAAGTATAGCAACCGAAAGTCCTATCTCCGGTTTTAATGTAGCCCTTGTCATTTATAATTGTATTAGGATTCCAACCGCATTCCATTGCTGCTATAGCGGTAATAGGTTTAAAGGTAGATCCCGGTTGAACCGCAGTTCTTGTAGCAATGTTAAATAATGGGGTTGGAGCAAGAGGGTCTCTAGGATTCTTACTTTGTACTGACTCCCAAGCTTTATTTGTTATTCCTTTTGCGAATATATTAGGATCGTAGCTGGGATAGCTAACAATAGTTAAAACATCTCCAGTTTCCACTTCTATTCCCACAGTTGCTCCGCTCTCGCAATTGGGAGATTTAGATTTCGCTGCATTGATTGCATTTTCAAGGCTCGTTTCTGCAGATTTTTGCAATTCCAAATCTATTGTTAAATACACATCTTTTCCACTTTGTGGCGGTGTTTCACTAATTGTAGAAATGTACTTTCCGGAGGAATCTACTCTAATTTTTTTTACACCTCTTCTACCTCTTAACTCGTCCTCAAATGCCCCTTCAATACCATATTTACCAATCATGTCACTGCTGCTATAACCTTTTTTGACATATTCCGCAGCTTCTCCTTCTGATATACTTCCCATATATCCGAGTAAATTCCCGGCAATAGTACCATTTGGATAGTATCTTATGGTCTCAGAAGCAACGCTCACCCCTTTGATACCTGCTTCTTCCAAGTAACTTATAGTCTTAGGGCTTATTTCTTTGGCAACTGTTATTGGAATATAACTAGTGAATCCACTTTTAGCAATTTCATTTCTCACCGAAAAAATCTTTATTGCCTGTTCATCATCTAAGTCCTTTGAAATCTTATATTTCTTTCGCAGGGCCTTAAGAGTTTTTTTAGCTGATGGCTTTTTCTTGATTTTTTCTTCAGGAAAATAAAATCTCTCTAAAAATGTTTTCTTATCATTGTCAAATGTATATTTCATTGACTTGGTTAAAATCGGAGGATTAATATTATATTTTCTATATAGCTCATCTGCCGCTTCAAATCTGTCTAAAGCAGGATTTATTGCATATCTTTTTCTTAATATTTCAAAAGCATCTGATGCAGATGTACCTCTTTGGATTTCATTTTTATCTAGCCATTTATTTTTTTCATAGTCAAAAGTGTAATAGTAATTTCCTTTTTTGCTAATTTTTATCGGAAATTTATTCTCATACTTATCTCCATTAGATTCTAATACATTTATTAAAGTCTCTATGGATGCATTAATCTCTTTGCTATCCATTCCGCTAGCTGTAAATGTCGCTGTAAAAATTTGTTTATTTGTGGCGAGAATTTTACCATTTCGATCATATATATTACCTCTTGGAGCTGATGTGTATATTTCTTTGGAATTTTGCTGGGTTGCTTCTTCCCTCCAGTCTTTACCTTGAACTACCGACACTACAAAAAGGCGTACTACCAGTATCGCCATTAAAATTAATATGAAAAGAGCAATTGGATAATATCTTGATTCTATTCTATTCCGTGATCTCATAAATACTTCTTGAGCCTTTCTTTTCTGTGCCTTTCTCTTAGGCTCCTAGTTAAATATATGTAGGCGACCAGGCCAAAAATAATACCTAGAGGTAACTTAACCCCCCAATGTTCAAGCATTACGATAAATGAAAAAGGGCTCCTAACTAAAAATCCCATAAACCAGAATATAACATTGTATACCAGGGTACCAAGAAAAATGCTCACTGCTACACCTATCAAGTTTTCATTGCTTAAAAATTTAGACAAAAAAATTGTAAAAAGCACTACAAGTATGATGGAAATGCCTCCAAAACCAAAGTATAATCCTAAACTTACATCACGCAAAATAGTCGCTGTCCATCCAATAACAACCCACTCTATAGGATTTTCAGTTGAAAAAACGCCTACAATCGTCAATATAAGGATAATGTTAGGAATTAAAATACTGCCTGTAAAGCTAGAAATTATGCCCTGCAAAAATGCTAACCCTATACCTATTAGAATCTGATATCTCAGTTTCATATTATCACCGTCACTCTTCTAAGAGAATTAAAGTCAACAGCAGGCTTAACAACTAACACGTTTAATTGCTTGTCTTTATCCGCTTTTACCTTATTGACCGTTCCGATATCTATACCTTCCGGAAACACTCCCATTCCGGACGTAAGTATTTTGTCGCCAATGGCAACAGACGTCTGATTATTAATCATAAATCCCGATAATTTACCATTATTAACACGATCTATTACTCCAAGTTGATCATGGTCACTAGCTAAGCGAAAACTAATTTTATTTTCTTGATCTAAAATAGTCGTAACTTTTGCCCAATTCACACCAACTTCCTTCACTTTTCCAACAAGACCGCCTTTGGCTACGACGATGCTTCCTTCTTTGATTCCTCTACTCTTACCAATATCAATAGTAAACAGGTGAAGCCATTCTGTAGAATCACTTGATACGATATTTGCAGTAACGTACTTTTGATCTTGGGATGTATCAACATAGTTTAAAGCTTCGGATAGCTCCTTTAGTTCTTTTAACTTTTCTTCAGACAGTTGTTGATTTTTTAACGACTCTTTTAGCTTCTGATTTTCTTTTTTTAATCTATCATTTTCTTTAACAACATCACCGTAACCACCTATTCGTGAAATCCATAGGGAGGTTTTACTTCCAGCTTTATAAAAAGGTGATGTAACCGTTTTAATAGCTGTATTAATACCTTCAGTTACGAAATTTCCCCTGCCGCCAGTAGCAACAGAGGAAATCAATAAAACCAAGGTAACAACTATTACTACTAGCAATACGCTTATTAATTTGTGTTCCTTGAAAATTCTCATAGTTCTTATCTTCTATTTACAGTTGTCGCATAAACTTTAAGTTTCTCAACATCGTTTAAGCTCATACCTGTTCCCGTTGCAACTGCTTCAAAAGCATTCTCTGCAATCGCTACCTTCATTCCTGTCCTAGACTCAATCAATTTATCTAAATTCTTAATAAGACCTCCGCCTCCAGATAAAATCATTCCGTTTTCAGCAATATCTGCAGCAATTTCAGGTGGAGCCTTTTCAATAGTAGCTTTTACACCATCTACAATTACGTCTACAGATTCCTGCAATGCAATCATCATGTCTCTATTAGATACATCTAAAGTTTTCGGCAATCCCGTAAGCAGATCTCTTCCGCTGGCTTTAACTGTCTCTATGATTTCATCGCCATTCTCATCAAGATCAATAGAAGCAGTGCCTACACTTATCTTTAGCATCTCAGCTGTTTTATCCCCTATCAGAAGAGAATGCCTTTTTCTAATGTACTGTATAACGGCTTCATTAAATTTATCACCGGCATATCTGATGGAAGTGCTGGCTACTATTCCCCCTAACGCTATAATCGCAATATCTGTGGTGCCACCACCTATATCCGCAATCATAGATGCAGTAGATGAATCAACATCTAAACCAGCTCCTATCGCTGCTGCCATTGGCTCCTCCAAAATATAAACTTCTGAAGCTCCCATCTGACGCACGACTTCTTCAACCGCTCTCTTTTCCACCTCAGTAACTCCACTGGGAACACCAACCACAACCCTGAAATTCTTCACATTGTTAGCAGACACAGCTTTCTCAATAAAAGCTTTAAGCATATCTGCAGTCCTATCAAAATCTGATATAACCCCATCCCTTAGAGGTCTAACAACACTTATATTACTTGGAGCCTTTCCAACCATAGATTTAGCCTCAAAGCCTACTGCAAGAGTTACTCCTCTTTTCGCATCCATAGCTATAACAGAAGGTTCTTCCAACACAATCCCACTGTCCTTAATATAGATAAGTGTATTAGCTGTACCCAGGTCAATTCCCATATCTTTGGCCGCTAAAAATTTAAACATCCTTTATTCCTCCAAAATCACATTAAATTCAAAGCCTTAAGGCTCGTAAAAATTCCATTTCCTATAATTATATGATCTAATATATTTATACCCATAAGTTTGCCGCATTCTATCAGTCTTTTTGTAGTTTCAACATCTTGCTTACTTGGAGCAGGATCACCACTAGGATGATTATGAGCTAAAATAATAGATGCTGCAGATTGTCTAGTAGCACGTTTAAACACTTCTCTCGGATGAACTAAGGTAGAAGAAAGCTCACCTATAGAAACCGTATCAATTTCTATAACTTCTCCCTTTGTGTTCAAAAGAATCGACAAAAAATGTTCCTTTTTCTCATATCTAAGCCTTTCCATAATTAGACATGCAACGTCTTCATTGCTTCTAATACATGCTCTATCAGGAGGGACAGATGTTGCCATCCTCTTTCCTAATTGAATCGCCCCTAGAATCCTAACAGCCTTACTGGCACCAATGCCTTTAATTCCAATCAAATCATCTAGTTCAAGTTCTCCCAGCTGAGACAATCCTCCCGGCATAATCGACAAAATTTCACTAGCAAGCTCTATCGCCGAGCGTGACTTTGTTCCACTGCTAATTAGCAAGGCTAAAATCTCAGAATTAGACAATCTATCAATTCCATGGTTTAAAGCTTTTTCAAGAGGTCTCTCCATTACAGGTATATCTTCTATCTTCATAGTTAGTTTCTGATTGCACTCTGCTCGCAGCAAATCATTATAACATTTTTAGGCATTTTTTTCAATCATTCCACATATAAAATCCACTACCTGTTCAACGGTCAACTGACTGCTATCCACCTCTATGGCATCGGTGGCTTTCACAAGCGGGTTTAACTCTCTATTGATATCTTTCTCATCTCTAGCAATCATATCCGACAAAACAGTTTCATACTCAATTCTTTCTCCCTTTGACAGCATCTCTTCATACCGACGTTTTGCCCTCTCCTCAGGAGATGCAGTCAAGAAAATTTTCAATTCTGCATCTTTTAAAACATTACTGCCAATATCTCGTCCATCCATCACAAGGGATTTGTTATCGGCCATCTGTCTCTGTAGTGTAACAAGTTTTTCCCTGACTTCAGGCAACGCAGAAACACTGGATGCAGCGATAGAAATTTCCGGTTTTCTTATTTCATCACTTATATCCACTCCATCTAATCTAGTTATTCCTTGGCTATAATCAATTTCGGTATCAGCCAATACTTTTGAAATTTCGTCGCTAGACTTTAATCCTAAATTTCCTATTTCAGATAAATCTATCCCTGAATTTATTAGCTTAAATGCTAAAGCTCTATACATTGCTCCCGTATCAATATAGTCAATATTTTCCCTTTCTGCTACCAACTTAGCAACTGTACTTTTTCCAGCACCACCGGGGCCATCTATGGCAACTCTTATTGTGTTTTTAGACATCCTTTTCCTCTTTTTCGTTCTCGCTAATACAATAACCCATTGGTCTAGCTTTGCTAAAATTCAAAATTTTTATTTTTTAAGAAGCTTTTCCAACTCGCTTATAAAGGTATCTGCATCCTTAAATTCACGATATACGGAAGCAAATCTCACATATGCAACATCGTCTACTCTCTTTAGCTCATCCATTATAAGCTCTCCAATAAAAGTACTCTCAATTTCTTTTTCCATCATATTATTTAGGCCTCTTTCAATATTGTCAACTATAGTTTCAATTGTCGCCATAGGAACAGATCGTTTCTCGCAGGCCTTTACTATGCCGTTCATTATTTTATTTCTATCAAAGGATTCACGTTGTCCATTCTTCTTGATAACCATTATAATATTTTCTTCTAACTTCTCGTAAGTTGTGAACCTCTTCCCGCAATCCTCGCAAAGCCTTCTTCTTCTAATAGCCCTTCCTTCATCTGTAGGTCTTGAATCTACGACTTTTGTATCTAAATTTTCGCAATATGGGCAACGCATCTTACGCCTCCTTTCAACGTTATAAAATATATTTTACTATATATCCGAGGTTAATTCTATAATTTTGTGGTAAAAGTCTTACAAATAGGGTTAAGGTATTGCAAACATTGATTTGCTTTAATTAATATATTAGGAGGAAATTATTATGGCTAGTGTTAAATTCGCAGGAAATCCAGTCCACCTTTTAGGTTCACAAGTTAAAGTTGGAGATAAAGCACCTGATTTTGAGTTGATTAAAAATGATCTTTCAAGTTTTAATAGCTCAGAATTAAAAGGTAAAGTTATAATTTACTCAGTTGTGCCTTCCATTGATACAGAAGTGTGCTCAATTCAAACAAAATTTTTTAATAAAAAGGTTACGGAGTTGTCCGAAGATGTTGTAGTAGTTACCATATCCGTAGATTTGCCTTTCGCTCAGGGTAGGTTCTGCGCAGCTGAAGGAATAGATAGAGTAATTGTTGCATCCGATTACCAGAAGCATGATTTTGGTGAGAACTACGGTTTTTTAATGGAGGGTCTAATGCTTCTAGCAAGGGGAATAGTGATAGTTGATAGAGATGGGATAATCCAGCATGTTGAATATGTTCCTGAAGTAACTCATGAGGTCAACTTCGATTCTGCTTTATCCATTGTTAAAGGGCTTGTATAATCGAATCTTATAATATTAACGAAACACAGTTTGCCGTTAACTTATTTCTTGGCATATGTTTCATAGTGAGAAATATCAAAATGCCCCAAAATAACAGATAGTTTGATACTTTCTGATTAAATTGGGGCATTTAAAATTTCTATTTTTCTTTTCCTAGGCTTAAAATTTTATCACCAACTTTTTTTTCAAAGACAATACTCCTATAGCCAAATAATTCTTTGGCATCTTTTCGGCTAATATTGTATTGCTTTTCAAAGTCCTTAACATTCATTTTAAGTTCCTTAATTGACTGAACAAATTTATCTTCTACTTCCTTATCATTGACCTTTATCCCTTCCTTTTTAGCAATTGCATAAACAACCAACTTTTTCTTGGTTACATTTTCAGCCTCTTGTTTTAGCTGTTTTTCTAATTTTTCAGTTGGATTCTTAACAGACTTATCTTGTGCATAAATTGTTTTGGCATAGTCCTCAAATTTAATTTTTTGCTTTGAAAGAATAACCTTATCCAAAATTTTCTTGGATTTTTCAACTTCGGCTTTGAGCAAATCTTCCGGTATTTTTTTAAACTTAGTATTTTCCACTATTTTCCTTAAAAGCATGCCTTTTGTCTGAAACTTTTGATATTTTTCGGCCTTTTTTGTCAATTCATCCTTAACACTAGCCTTGTATTCATTTACACCCTTGGATTTAGTATTATCCGCAACCCATTTATCTGTTAACTCCGGTGTAACTTTTTTATTTTTCGAATTAATTGTTATCTCAAAGGTTACAGGCTTTCCGGCCAAATTCTTAGCGTGATAACCTTTAGGGAATTTTAAATTTAGATTAAATGTTTCACCAATTTTATGTCCAACAATGCCTTCAGAAAATCCTTCAATCATTGGTGTCTGTCCTAAAACCATATCAAAATTATCGGATTTTCCTCCCTCAAATTCTTTACCATCAATTTTCCCCACAAATTTAATATTTATCGCATCACCCTTTTCAATAACAACAGATGAATCCGTTATCTTTTCATTCTGCGCATTCTTCTCAAGTTCTGATTTAATATATTCATCAACATTGGAGTCTGTAATCTCGTTTTCAATCTTTGGATATTCCAAATTTTTATACTCACCAAGTTTCAAAATATCATCAAAATTGACTTTTTCATAAGGGTCACCCTTATCACAACCAACGAAAAATATCGTCAAAATAGACATCAACCCCAGTAAAAACAGTGTTTTGTATCTTCTCATAAATTGTCCTCCTATAAGTTACAGTAAAATGTCATAGTCATTCTCAATAAATCAATTAATACACAGTCTATGATAACCGCATCCTCATTTGACGTCAAGGATAAGATTAACCTTTCATCTCCGAAACAAGTTGCCTTGCTTTTTTACGTCGTTTTGCCTGGCCTGCCGTAACTATATAAACAAGCATTATAATAGTAACTATGTAGGGTGTCATTGCTGTAATATCCGGAGGAACACCTATACTTTGGAGCCTTAAGCCAAGGGCATTCAAAAATCCAAATAACAATGCGGCCAGAAAAACTCTTGGAGGATTAGCCATGCCAAAAATAACACATGCGAATGCAATAAATCCCCTATTTGCACTCATCCCTTCCGCAAACATTGTCAAATAACCTAATGACAAATGAGCACCTGCGAAGCCACAAAGTATTCCACACAAAATACTTGCAACAAACTTCATCCTATCAGGGTTTATTCCTGCAGTCTCCAAAGATTTTGGATGCTCTCCGGCTGCACGAATCCACATCCCATAAGGCGTTTTATATAGATAGAACCATATCAAAAATACAAGAACCCATGTAATATAAACAAAAATAGAATGGTTATTTAGAAGGGGACCAATTACCGGAATGCTCTCCAGCCAGGGCAAATTTATACTTGGTAACGGAACAATTCCTTTGTCGGCAAAAGTTCCCTTTACGCCAAATATAGATCTTAGCAAAAATACAGTAGTTCCTGCAGCAAAAGTATTCAAAGCCATACCAATAATAAACTCATCACTTTTTAATTTGACTACAAAAACTGCGAAAAAAATTCCTATTGTAATTCCACATAAAACCGCCGCAACAACACCCATGAAAGCATTTGCCATAGCAAAGCTAACAGCTACTGCCGCAAAGCATCCGACTAACATCATCCCTTCCATGCCTATATTCATAATTCCTGCCTGTTCTGTAAGTAGACCTCCCATAGCAGCGAGTATTACAGGTGTAGCTGTTCTAA
This sequence comes from Eubacteriales bacterium KG125, assembly GCA_050908895.1. GTDB lineage: Bacteria > Bacillota > Clostridia > Peptostreptococcales > Anaerovoracaceae > S5-A14a. The sequence continues at coordinate 1,754,238 of CP171222.1, forward strand.
GAGTATTTTGGAAAAGTCCGAGATTAAATATTTCAGATATGTTATTCATTATTTTTTCCTCCTTTATATTTAAGAGACAAGCTCGCAAAATACATCTTAAATCCACCTTGAGCAGCCATTAAAAATATAATAATCGCAAAAATTATTTGTGATATTTCTCCCGAAATTCCAGTTGACAATTCCATGGCAGAAGCCCCTATTTTCAATACTCCAAAGAAAAAGCTCATTGCGATAATACCAAATGGATTATAATTCATAATCATTGCTAGAAGCATCCCATCAAAGTAAAATTCATTACTTATATTTTCAGTAAATCTGCCCTGTATTCCATAGACTTCCATCATACCCACAACTCCACATATCGCTCCGGAAACAACCATGGAGCAAATCATCATTTTATCACTTTTCAAACCTACAAAATTTGAAAATCTAGGATTCTCACCGGTAACCTTCATTTCAAGTCCTAAACTCGTTTTGCCCATTACATACCACACAGCGAGTGCTATGGCGGCAGAATAAAACAAAGCCGTGGTCAAGTTCGAAGCTGGGATTAGCTGAGTCATTTTATATGTAAATACATTCTCAGTCGCAGACAAAACACCTTTTTCTGTAGTTTTTAGTGGACCGTTTACTAAAAACTTACACAAAAAAATTGCTGCTGAATTAAGCATTATTGTGGTAATTACTTCACTGACATTGAATCTAACCCTAAGCCATCCGGGAATCCATGCAAAAGCACCTCCAACTATAGCGCCAACGATTAAGGCTATAGGTATTACAATAAATACAGGAGCTCCAGCCATAGTTACCCCAACAATTGTAGCTGCTAGTCCTCCCAAATACAACTGTCCCTCACCTCCAACATTGAACATTCCAGTCTTCGCCGCAACTGCCATGGCTAAAGCTGTTAAACACAAGTTCAGAGATTTTGATATTGTATTTCCTAAAACTCTAATATTACCAAAAACTCCATCTAACATTGCTGAATATCCGTCTATCGGATTATGTCCTGTTGTTACGATAAGAATTCCTCCAATTATAAGAGCTATTGAGATGCTCAGAAATAGGGAAATTAAATAAGAATAATCAATTCTAAACTTCTTCAAATTTTTCCCTCCTATCTCCTGTCATATAAAATCCAATGTCCATCTTGCTAATTTCTCCAATTTTAAATTCACCCGTAATTTTCCCCTCAAAAATAGTGATTATCCTGTCACTAAGTCTAAACACCTCATCCAGGTCTGCACTGGCTAGCAAAATAGCCGCGCCCTTATTCCTCTTTTCTATTATTTTGTTGTGAATAAACTCCATCGCACCAATATCCACGCCTCGGGTTGGTTGTGCAATTATAAGAGCTGGTGTATCATAAGAAAATTCTCTGGCAACTACAACTTTCTGCATATTCCCTCCGGATAAAGACTCAACAGGCGTATTTACACCGGCTCCTCTAATATCAAACTTCTGAAACATTTCTTTAGCATATCTGACGATTGAAGATTGCTTTAAGTGAATGCCCTTTACAGCGAATTCCTCTTTTCGTTCTTTTCCAATAATAATATTTTCTAGAATACTTGATTGTCCACTAACACCTGTGGCCATTCTGTCTTCAGGAATATGAGCCAGGCCTTCAGATCTAATTTCACGGGGATTCAATTTAGTTATTTCTTTCTCACCCAAAAATATCTTGCCTGATTCTATATGTCTCATCCCTGTTATAGCTTCCAATAGTTCACTTTGTCCATTTCCTTCAATCGCTGCAATCCCAAGGATTTCTCCCTCGTGAACCTCTAAATCTATTCCATTTACAGCCGGCAATCCTCTGTTATCAGCAACATAAAGATTTTCAACTTTAATTTTACATTTACCGATTTTTCCTGTTCTAGTTATTTTGTCCAGCAAAATTTCTCTTCCTACCATTATAGAGGCAAGAGTTCGTTCGTTGACATTTTTAGTTTCTTCAACTCCCACCAATTTACCTTGACGCATAACTCCTACTCTATCGGAAATTGCCATTACTTCATAGAGTTTATGGGTTATTATTATCACCGTCATCTTTATTTCTTTTACGACCCTTTTTATCACCTGAAAAAGCTCTTCAGTCTCTTTTGGTGTCAAAACAGCTGTAGGCTCGTCTAATATTAGGACATCTGCGCCCCTGTAAAGCGTTTTTAAAATTTCCACCCTTTGTTGTATACCAACGCTGGTTTCTCTTATAATATCGGCAGGATTTACTGTAAGACCATACTCTTTAACTAATTCTTCGGTTATTTTAATCGCTTCTTTCTCATCATATATAAACCCGGCTTTTTTAGGCTCCTTGCTTAAAACAATATTCTGAGCTACGGTGAAAGATGGAACCAACATAAAGTGCTGGTGAACCATGCCTATACCTTTTGAAATTGCTGTGCTCGGATGAAAATGATCAATTTTTTCGCCTTTAATTATTAAATCTCCTGATGTAGGGGTGTTTATGCCATACAAAATATTCATTAAAGTACTCTTTCCAGCACCATTTTCACCTACTAATGCAAAGATTTCCCCTTTTTTTATTTTTAAGGAAACATCTTCATTTGCAAGTACACCTGGAAATTCCATAGAAATATTTTTAAATTCGACTATATTCTCTAGTTCTTTTGTTTTATTATTTAACTCCAAATGTTAACACTCCTTAAAAACTCCCTACATCTTTGCAGGGAGCCTAAAATAACAATATTTGCTTCTACATAATATTACTGTCGAGCAGTATCCACTTTAATCTTACCTTCGACAATTTCTTTCTGAATAGCTTCTGCTTCTTTCTTGATCTCATCAGAAACCTGCTGGGGTGCATCTTTTTGTCCGTATGCTACTGAAATAAATCCTGTTGCCATATCAGCTATCCAAGTCTTATTGCCATCCCATTTTTTATCTTTTACATACTTGCTCACTATTGAATAAATTGATTCATCTACATTCTTTACCATAGAACAAATGATAGTATCAGGTGCAATATATTTCTGGTCGGAATCAACGCCCACAACGTAGAATCCACCTTCCTTACCGGCTTCTATTACCCCGGATCCAGAGTTACCTGCTACCGCAAAAATAACATCTGCACCTTTGCTGTGAAGTGCCTGAGCACTTTCCTTTCCTTGAGCCGGATCTTCAAAATCTCCTACGTAATTTTTTACGACCTTAATATCCGGATTAGCTTTCTTAGCTCCCTGTTCATATCCTACTATAAAGTCATTTATAGTAGACATGTCCTGTCCACCTACAGCTCCTATCGTTCCGGTTTTGCTCATTTTAGCTGCAATATAACCCACTAGGTATGATCCTTCATTTTGTGCATAGTTAACGTACAGCAAATTCTCATGATTTTTCTTGCCTGCATTATCAATCCAAATAAATTTTTTATCCGGATAATCGTCCGAAACCTTCTCAATATCACCAAATTCCCAACCTACAGGTATTATTATGTCAGCTTTATCTGCCGCATTTCTCATCTGTTGCTCAAAATTTTCACCTCTACATTCTATTGTCATCGGCGAAACAAGGCCTTCTTTTTCAAGTTTATCAAGACCAGCCTTTGAAGAATCATAGAAAGATCTATCTCCAAAGCCATCTGCTACTACCACTGCAACAACAGGTTTTCCATCTTTACCTGATCCACCTTCTTTTTTCTTCCCGCAACCTGAAAGTAGGGTAAGAGAAATTATCATAATAACTGAAAATGCTATAACTAAAATTTTTTTCATGAATCTTTTCCTCCGGTATTTTGTACTGAAAATTATACAATAACAGACTAATTATCTGTCATGCCCTTTTTAATCTTTTCTATGTCCGCTTCAGATAAAGTGCAGCTATCAGTATCTCCTCCGCATCCAGTGCATCCCATACCGCAGCCTTTCTTTACGCCTTTACCATCATTATTTTTATCTCCAATAAATACCATCGCAAAACCGGCTACAGCAATTACAAGAGCCGCTACAACTATATATCCTATGTGACTTAGAAAATATTCCATTTATTTACTTCCTTCCTGTATAGCAACCGAGGTTGCAACAGTAGCACCAACAATTGGATTATTACCCATACCAATGAACCCCATCATTTCCACGTGAGCCGGAACTGATGAACTGCCTGCAAACTGTGCATCAGAGTGCATCCTGCCCATAGTGTCGGTCATACCATATGAAGCAGGACCTGCTGCCATATTATCCGGGTGAAGAGTTCTTCCTGTTCCGCCGCCTGAGGCTACAGAAAAATACTTCTCTCCCATTTCTATTTTTTCTTTTTTGTATGTACCAGCTACAGGATGCTGAAATCTAGTAGGGTTAGTTGAATTGCCGGTGATGGAGATATCAACACCCGCGTGGTGCATAATTGCAACGCCTTCTCTTACATCATTTGCACCATAGCATTTTACCTTGCCTCTCTCCCCCTTTGAATATTGCATCTGTTCTACAATTTCTAAATCTCCTGAATGATAGTCAAATTCTGTCTGAACATATGTAAATCCATTAATTCTTGAAATAATCTTAGCTGCATCCTTTCCAAGTCCGTTGAGAACAACCCTAAGCGGGTTTGATCTAACCTTATTAGCAGAATTTGCAATTCCAATAGCACCCTCTGCAGCGGCAAAAGATTCATGTCCGGCAAGGAAACAGAAACAATCGGTTTTTTCATTTAAAAGCATTGAAGCTAGGTTTCCGTGACCTATTCCAACTTTCCTATCCTCAGCAACAGATCCCGAAATACAAAATGCCTGAAGACCTTCCCCAATAGCTCTGGCAGCATCAACTGCACTGAAAGCTTCCTTCTTGATTGCTATTGCGGCACCTAAAGTATAAGCCCAACATGCATCCTCAAAACAAATTCTCTGGACACCTTTAACCAGCTCCATTGGATTAAAACCTCTATCTAAACATAACTGCCTTGCTTCTTCAAAATCTTTAATTCCATACTCAGCCATGACACGGTTTATTTTGTCGATTCTTCTTTCGTAATTTTCAAAAGTTGCCATTATAAATACCCCCTATTCATGCCTTGGATCAATGTACTTAACTGCTTCATCAAAACGTCCATAAGTTCCTGTTGCTTCATCAAAAGCTTCCTTATGTGGTTTCCCTGACTTGATAAGTTCGAGCATTTTACCTAAATTTACATACTTATAACCTATGATATTATTGTCTTCATCCAAGGCTTGTTCTAGAATATAGCCTTCTGCAATTTCCAGGTATCGTGGCCCCTTCAAGTCTGTAGAATATATAGTAGCAACTTGACTTCTGATATTCTTTCCAAGATCTTCAAGACCTGATCCTACCGCTAGGCCTCCTTCTGAAAATGCAGACTGGGTCCTTCCGTAAACAATCTGCAAGAATAGTTCCCTCATTGCTGTATTGATTGCATCACATACAAGGTCTGTATTTAAAGCTTCTAAAATTGTTTTTCCTGTTAATATTTCACCAGCCATAGCAGCTGAATGAGTCATTCCTGAACATCCTATACACTCAACAAGTGCCTCTTGTATAACTCCATTTTTTACATTCAAAGTAAGCTTACATGCTCCTTGTTGCGGTGCACACCATCCAACCCCGTGAGTAAGACCCGAAATATCAGTAATATCCTTTGCTTGAACCCATTTCCCTTCTTCAGGTATAGGTGCGGGGCCATGGTTAGCTCCCTTGTTGACTATACACATCTCCTCAATCTCTTTCGTATAAATCATGTGGTCCTCCTTCTCCATTTTTATAGGTTTAGTATAGCATTTAACTCCTACTTTTTCAATATAGCAATGCTTAGTAATCTATCTATTATTCTCTCTGCAACCTCTGCTTTTGTAAGGAGTTCAAGTTCCTCGTATCCATCTTCTGAAATAAGGGTCACAAGATTCGTATCCGTTCCAAAACCTGCTCCGCTATCCTTGAGATTATTAGCAACTATTAGATCTGCGTTTTTCTTGTATAATTTCTTTGTTGAATTTTCTATCAAGTTCTCTGTTTCCATTGAAAATCCACAAACTACTTGCTCAGGTGATTTATTCTCACCTAAATATTTGAGTATATCAGTCGTCCTAGTAAGAGGTATACACATGTCATCATCGCTTTTCTTAACCTTATTATCAGCCACTCTCACAGGTCTATAATCTGCCACAGCTGCAGCCTTTATTATAATATCTGCACCAGGTGCCAGTTTCTGACATACTGTAAACATGTCTTCAGCAGAAGGTGTGTCCACAACCTGAATGAACTCCGGTGCTTTCGCAGTAGTCGAAGCCTTGCAAACTGTTACCTTAGCACCTCTTAGCATACATTCCTTCGCTAACGAAAGTCCCATTTTTCCGCTAGAATGATTTGTTAGGAATCTTACAGGATCTATCGCTTCTCTTGTTGCTCCAGCTGTAATTAGGACCTTCATACCAATCATATCTTTCGATTTAGCAATTTCTCTTTCTATATATGACAAAATATTCTCGGGCTCAGGCATCTTCCCAACCCCCACATCTCCGCAAGCCAAATGTCCTGAATTAGCAGGCATAACGGTTATTCCCATATTTTCTAACTTATCCATATTTTCCTGAGTAATTTGATTGTTGTACATCTGCGTATTCATCGCGGGTACCACAAGCTTAGGACATGTTGATGCCAAAAAAGTGGTTGTTAACATGTTATCAGCCAATCCATGGACCAGCTTAGCTATTGTATTTGCAGTAGCCGGTGCTACAACGAAAATATCAGCTCTCTTAGCCAGAGAAATATGCTCTACTTCATAGTTAAAGTTCCTGTCAAAGGTATCAACTATAGCCTTATTTTTAGTAATAGCTTCAAAGGTTTCCTGTGTAATAAAATGAGTAGCTCCTTTTGTCATAAGTACGTTAACATTTGCTCCCTTTTTTACAAGTGTGCTTGCTAGTGAAGCTATTTTGTATGCGGCAATGCCTCCTGTAACTCCTAAAATAACGGTTTTACCCTTAAACATATTTTATCTCCTCGCGTTACATAAATTTTTTAACTTTTCTTATTGTATCATGTTTTTCATATATTCTCGATACATTTATAAAAAAACCGTGTTTAAAGAGTTTAATCTAAAAACACGGTCTTGTTCGCATATTTGTGGTTCAAATCTGTGCAGTGAGCCACAACATCAGATTAATTTTAAAATTTTCTCCTTAAATAGGAACCGAGCCCTATTTAAGTGCAGCCTTTGCCGCATCACATAAAGCGGTGAAAGCTTTTGCATCATGAATTGCAAGCTCAGAAAGCATCTTTCTATTGATTTCAACATTTGCCTTCTTAAGTCCATTCATTAATTTGCTGTAAGAGATGTCATTCATTCTTGCAGCTGCATTAATTCTTGCGATCCACATCTTTCTATACTGTCTCTTCTTCTGCTTTCTTCCGATGTATGCGGAACGAAGTGACCTCATCACTGCAGGGTTCGCAGCTCTAAAAACTCTGCTTTTAGCACCATAGAAGCCCTTAGCCAGCTTTAAAATCTTTTTATGTTTCTTTTTTGCGTTTACAGCACCTTTAACTCTTGCCATTTCTTACCTCCTATTTACCCATTGCTCTCAGCATTCTCTTATGGTCTGCAGATGTCATTATAGTTGACTTTCTAAGACCTCTTTTTCTTTTAGCAGCTTTCTTGGTAAGAATGTGACTCTTAAATGCTTTAAATCTCTTGATTTTTCCGCTTCCAGTTAACTTTAGTCTCTTCTTTGCCCCTCTATGGGACTTCATCTTATTCTTTGCCATTTTCTTTCCTCCTAATAAACCCTTGCAGCATGGCACAAAATATCGACATCCGAATACGGTTTATCGGCTTTTCTACTGCTTCGGTATCTATAAGTTACATCTGTCTATACAAAAGGTTACTTCTCAGTTTTTGGCGTAATGAACATCACCAAACTTCTGCCCTCCATCTTCGGATTTTTTTCAATCTCTCCAATTTCTGACACAACTTCTGCAAAATGCTCCATTACAGTCTGTCCTTGCGCTACATGATTCCTCTCACGTCCTCTGAAGCGTAGGCTAACTTTAACCTTGTTACCGTCCTTTAAAAACTTAACGGCCGTTTTCGCTTTAACATTAATATCATGCTCCTCAATTGAAACGCTGAGCCTGATTTCCTTCACCTGCATGCTTTTTTGCTTTTTCTTGGCCTCTTTCTCTCGCTTCTGCTGTTCATAACGATATTTGCCATAGTCTAAAATTTTACATACCGGTGGGTTAGCATTTGGTGAAACATTAACTAAATCAAGTTTCTTCTCATCTGCAAGTGACAATGCCTCTTCTCTTGAAAGAATGCCAATCATTTCACCATTTTCATCGATTACTCTTAGCTCTCTATCGCGAATCTCTTCGTTGATTCTGATTTTATCTTTGCTAATTTTCATTACCTCCTATATAAAAAAGACAGATACTGAAGTATCCGCCAGCCTCATGAACTCCTTATACGAGATAAATACAAATGGTACACCTCAATTCTAGGAATCATCCATATGGACCTACTGGAGAAATCTTACCATCAAGCAAACTCATAATCATCTCTTGTATAAAATTCTCAGTGGTGAGAAGGTGGATATCTTCTACTTCGTACGCTATTTATATTACACCTTATTGCTGATTTTGTCAATTACATAATGATAAATTCCTTGTAGATTCCTACCCTTTAAAACAAATTTTTATTCATTATATGGTTAAATATGCTGAAACTGGGCATAAATTTTATACTACATAATTATAACGGAAACACACAGGAGGTGTTAATCTTGTCAAAATTTAACAAAACTTTGAGAATATTGTTCTCACTTTTGATAATCATAGCTACTGCTTTTTTCTTTATTCTTTTAGAAGGAGTTGAAGCATTTGGTTATCGGATTGAGACTATTGAAAATTATTTTAGAGAATTTGCCGCTACAGAATATGGTTTTTACACTATTTCCATCATGTGTGGTCTTATTATTCTTGGTTCATTAATATTGGTGCTATCTACAGTTGCAAGGCCCACCTCTAAATCAAACTTAACCCTCGTAGATGAAGGCGGTAAAGTTGAACTTACAGATGATGCCATAGAGGCATATGTATATAAATCTTTACAGAATTTTCCTCAACTTCGAAATAGTGAAGTAAACTGCACAATTCTTGATGGGAGCAATAAGAGAATCAATGCTAAGATAAAATCCACAGTCTATAATACTACAGATTTAACGACTCTAGCAGCAGAAATTAAAGATAAAACTAAAAGCGATATTGATTTATTTATAGGTAAACCAATCGCTGATGTAAATGTTGTTCTGGGTAAACCTGTTGAAAGAAGTTCCAATAACTCGGTTTCTCATGAAGCTGGTTCTCATTATATGTCGATTGAATAAAGGAGTTGGGAATGGAAAACAATATTACAAATAAAAAACAAGTAAATATCCGGCCTTCTGTTGATAGCAAAGGCAGGGGAAAAGATATGTTAACATGTGAAATTCATGGGGAACACACTTGTTTAATAAAAAAAATGTACAATAAATACCCTAACACTACAGTTCTCACAATCCTTGGACTTTTAATAGCTATTCTATTTATAGCATTAGGGTTCTGGGCTACTATCTTGATTATTCTTTTATCAGGTACAGGCTTCGTTTACGGGCAATATAAAGATAAATCCCTTTGGGTTTATTATATGATAAAAAGATTATTAAAATAATCGAATCTAAAATTCGCATAAATTATTAGAGATTTAAACCTAAATATTTTCAAATTAGATGGAGGAGAGAAAAATGAGTAATACTAAAGAAAAAGATTTCGTTCAAGAAGTACAGGAGAATATCCAGACTAAAGTAGAAGAAGTTCAAAAAGAAAGAGAAATAGAAAAGAAAACAGACACTCTAACTTTTGACGACTATGTAATAGAAAAAATTGCCGCCATTGCTGCAAGGGATATTCCAGGTGTACTGGAGTTAAAAGGTGGTTTTTTATCCGGCATTACAGAAGCATTTGCTGCTAGCACAGATACAAACACACAGGGAGTTAGTGTTGAAATTGATGAGAAAAATGTCGTTGTTGATTTAAAAGCTATCTTGGAATATGGTCAGAGTGCACCTAAAATTTTCTCAAAAGTAAAAAATACAATTAAAGAAAAAGTGTTTGAAATGACTGGACTTCAGGTTACAGCTGTCAACATGAAAGTAAGCGATATAATGACAGAAAAAGAATTCAATCAAGCTAAACTTGAGAGAAATTAATAAAATCACATGATTATTCTCCATGGATAAAATGTTCTAAACTATTAATTAAGCCCTCATACTGTCCTAGTATGAGGGCTTTTAAATTAATCAATTATATTATTGTATGGGAGAAAAACAATAAATTAAGTTAGATAACATTTTCCGTATCTGTTCTTTTGTAAGAAATTAAGTCTTCTGCAATTTCAGATGCTGAAAGAGTAACCGGCTTATTACTTGCGTTATCCGTAAGGATTGGTACTCCGTTTACTATTTCTTTTGCTCTTTTTGCAGCTAAAATTACTAAAGTATATCTGCTATCTACCTTATCTCTAACTTGATTTACAGATGGATATAACATTTATTTTTCCTCCTCGAAATTCTCTAAAATTAGTTGAATGTCTGATGATACCTTTGAGTGTTCTGCCGTTATTATAGCTTTAACCCGATTTACTGCTTCTTGCACCTGTCCGTTTACAACACAGTAATCATACTGGTCGATAAATGAAAGCTCGCTAAGTGTTTTGCTCATTCTAAGATCAATAACATCTTCTGTTTCTGAACCTCTTCCGGTAATTCGACGTCTTAACTCTGACATAGATGGTGGCAAAATAAAAATAAATACCGCCTTATGAAAGACCTCTTTAACTTTCATAGCACCCTGTATGTCAATCTCTAAAATTACATCGTAGCCCTGATCTAATTGTTCCAGCACTTTGGTCTTTGGAGTACCATAGAAGTTCTCATATACCTTAGCATGCTCCAGAAACTCCCCTTTTTGCAGTAAGTCCATAAACTCTTCTTTTTCAACAAAATAGTAGCTTACTCCGTGTATTTCCCCCGGTCTTGGTTTCCTTGTGGTAGCAGAAATTGAAAGACGTACGTCAATTTGAGAAATTAACTCTCTAATTATAGTTCCTTTTCCCGCACCCGATGGGCCTGATATTACAAATAATTTTCCCTTGCTAGAGATTTCTTCCATTATGGCTCCTTTATTTTTGATATGGATGAAACTATTAAAATTTCATCCACCGTTAATTTAACATTATAGCATTGCCATAGTACTTAGGCAATAACCAAATTAACTATATTTATTATTGCTTGGTGAATTTTCTTTTTTTATTTCTTCCCTATCAAGAGCTTCGTTTTCTTTTACAAGTTTTATTTTATTTGTGTATTTTTCAACGAGTTCTTTTCTCCCTAGTTTTTCATATATTTCTACAAGTTCATTCATAGCATCTATATTTGACGGAGATATTCTAAGAACCGATAGGAAAGATATTTCTGACATTTCCAGAAGACCTAATTCTTTGTAAGAAACTCCCAGATAGTACCAAATGGGCCAAAAATGCTTATATTCTTCTCTATCTGTATATCTAGAAAGAATATCTATACCTTCTTGAAATCGACCTGAGATTACCATATTATATCCCTCTTCTATATGGACCGGTTCCTGAAGTTTAAGAATCCATTCTTCAGCTTCTTTCACTTGATTTCTTATATTCTCAATTTTAATATCATGTTCTTCAGTGTTGCTTGTGTTTTCCTCTTGTTTTGATTTAATCAATTCTTCCAAGTCTTTCTCTGATAAAGATTTAAACTCTTTGAAAGTTAATTGGGATTTGATGTAAAGGCCTAAATTTAAATATGAAAATGCTAAATAATAGAATGCTTCGGCAAAATCGGGTCTCTTAATAGTAGTCTTTTCATAGGCTTCTATGGCTTCTGCTTTAAAAGAACCTACAAACTCCTCACTACCACCCTGAGAATAAGTATCTGAGCATGCTCTTCCATAGCAATATATTGCATCAACATTATCAGGATCTACAAGAAATGCTCCTCTAAATAGAATGCAAGCATAATCATAATCGTTCTGAGACGCTACATCAACGCCTTCTTGGACAAGAAATTTGGCGAAATCCTTGCCATAATTCTTTATTATAAAGGCTATATAGTTATCTCTATATTTAAAATTAACGTCACAGCCTATTACAAAAGCCATGTTAATGCAAATTTTTTTAATAGAGATGCTGTTCATATCATCTCTTCTTACGGGTACCGGTACCTCTGTAAGAATATCTTTAAATCCGTTTTTTTCAAGAAAGTTATCTGATAATTCATCAAAAAGAAAACCCTTTAAATGTCCTACCAGAAACTGTCCAACTCTATCGTTAATAATATTTCCCAAATTACTCTCCCATTATTTTCATCATCTAAAGCATTCTAAATCTTTCATCTTTGAAATTATTTTTTTCTTCTAAGGCTATTCTAAGTTGCATCATCATGCGCTGCCTATCCTCCGGCAAATTTCCTCTCAGCGATATATAGTTTGAGGCATGATTTGATCGAAAAACACACGATTTGATTGGGTTAGCATGTTCAAGCATCAGATACGTCTCCTGAGCAACTTGCTCAGCTGTAAGCAGTGTTAATTTTCCTTGCTCTATATCCCTTGTGACAGGGGCTGCAGGATCTAACATTAGGGTTAGAAGACTAACATAAGATGCATTCATTTTCGTAATCATCTCTCCGGTGGCAACCGCATGTTCCTCCATACCTTCCAGTCCTGCTAGGCCTGAAATAAAGGTTACAGAAGTTTTGATGCCTGCGTCTTCCACGCTCTTAACCGCTTCTATCTGCTCATCTACCGTAACACCCTTTACAATGTTATCTAACACTTTCTGGCTTCCCGATTCAGCTCCCATATATATCATACGTATTCCTGCCAATCTTAGTTCCACGAGTTCTTCCCGACTTTTTCTATTAATATCTTTAGCGGATCCATACACTGAAACTCTTTGGCATTCAGGAAAAAGCTCTGAAATTCTATTTAAAATAACTAGCAATTTATCATTAGATAAGCACAGAGCGTCTCCATCGCAGAGAAATATTTTGTCCACTCTTGCATAGGTTTTTCTAGCCATTTCTAAGTCTTCAAGAACTTCCGTCACAGGTCTTACTCTAAACTTTTTGTCTTTAAACATAGTGCAAAAAGTACACTTATTGTGAGAGCATCCGATTGTTACCTGAATAAGAAGGCTGTATGCTTCACTTGGGGGTCTGTATATATTTCCTTCGTATCTCATTTTAAACATCCTACATCTTTTCAGGCGCTACAATACCTAAAAGGGATAAGCCTTTAGCAATTGTCTCTTTCGCAGCATACACTAAAGCCAGTTTTGCATTTCTTTCTGCCTGATCATCAACCAAGATATGCTCATCATGATAAAATCTATTGAAAGCTTGAGCAATGTCTACAATATGTCTTGTGACAATGGATGGTTCATATTTAAGGCCGGCATCGGATATGACTTCCGGTAATTGATAAATCAATTTAGTTAGCCTGAAAGCTGCCTCAGAAGTAAGCTTGGAAAAATCCAAGTTATTAAAGTCATCATTCTCTACCTTTCCTTTTCTCAGAAGAGAGCATGCTCTCGCATGAGTATATTGAACATATGGTCCTGTTTCTCCATCGAAGTTTAGTACTTTATCCCAGCTAAATGTATAATCTTTGATTCGATTGTTTGACAATTCTTGGAACATGACTGCACCAATGCCTACTTCTTTTGCTATCTGATCTATATCTACACCATCCGGATTTTTTTTGGCAATAATTTCTTTAGTTTTTTCAATAGATTTATTCAGTACCTCCTCTAAAAATACAACTCTACCCTCACGTGTTGACATAGTTCCATCTTCCAATGATACTAATCCAAACGGTACATGAACACAGTCTCTTGCCCATTCAAACCCTAATATTTCAACAATTTCAAACCACTGCTGAAAATGAAGGTTCTGCTGAGATGCTACTACATATATATTCTTATAAAAATCATATGTTTCTTTTCTGTATACTGCCGCTGCAATATCTCTTGTAATATACAGAGTAGATCCATCTCTTTTGGTAATTAAAGCGATTCCCAGACCTTTATCCTCCAGATTAACAATATTTGCTCCCTGAGATTCTTCCATAATACCTTTTTCTTTAAGCATATTAACAAATCTAGGCATCTTATCAGAATAAAAACTTTCTCCCTTATATGAGTCAAAGGTAATACCTAGAAGGTCGTATACCCTGTTAAACTCCTTAAGAGATTCTTCTCTAAACCACTGCCATAGTTTAACTTCTTCCTCCCCACCCTTTTCTAGTCTGGTGAATGTTTTTCTTGCTTCATCATTTAAGCTTGGGGTTTTTTCTGCCTCTTCGTGGAATTTAGTGTAATATCCTAAAAGTGTTTTAATAGGTTCTTTTTCTACATCTTCTTCATTTCCCCACATCCTATAAGCCACAATCATCTTACCGAATTGAGTGCCATAGTCACCAAGGTGGTTAATTCTAACCACATCATAACCAAGGGCTTTATATATTAAATGAATTGAATTTCCTATTACTGTAGATCTTATATGTCCAATATGGAAAGGTTTTGCAATATTCGGTGATGAAAATTCTACTATTACAGTCTTACCCTCTCCTTCTTTTGAATTAGCGAAATTACTACCCTTCTCAATAACTTCCTGTATTGTATGAGATACAAAGTCTTCTTTTGACAGAAACATATTTACATAAGCATTAACCTTCTCAACCTTTGCAAATATGCTTTCTTCAGATAATCTTTCAGCTATTCCTTTAGCAATTAGTGGAGGAGCTTTTCTCATTATCTTAGCTAATTTAAAACACGGAAACGCAAAGTCTCCCATATCTTCATTAGCTGGCACTTCCAACATATTTAAAATCTCTTCTTTAGATAGATCTGTAATTATACCTTCAAGTAAATTAGCAATCTGCTCTTTATAATTAATCATTTTTATCTCTCCTTATTTTGACAATGGTGGCTCCCTCTCCACCTTCATTATATTTAGGCTTCTCTATAGAAGCAACATGTTTGTTACCTCTAAGTCTTTGCCGTATACCATCACGTAAAATTCCCTCTCCTCGTCCATGGACAACAACCGTTGAAGAAAGCCCTGCAATAAATGCATCGTCAATGTGTTTTTCCACTTTCATCCAAGCTTCTTCTAAGTTCATTCCTCTAACATCAACTTTTGGTGAAACAGTCATAGCTTTACTTCGATATAAAGATGTGTTTGAATTTTTCCTTAGAAACTTTTCTTTTGGTCTTGCCTTTGACTCAGTTCCATCCACAACTATGGCAATCTCATTTAACTTTGCCTTTATCTTAAGTGCTCCAATCTGAACCATTACTGCACCTTTGTTATCCGGCATAGATAGGATTACCCCATTTTGATTCATAGTAAGAAGTTTAACTCTAGTACCTACTGAAAGCTGGTCAACTGATACCGGCTCTGCATTTATCTTCCGAACAAAAGATTCGGACAAAGCTTTCTCTGCCACACCAATTTTTCTGCGACTTTCTTGGATTACCTTATTTCGTTCACCTAAGCTCTGATTTAACGATAGTTTATTTAACTCTTTCTGAATATCTTTCGAGGTCTGTCTTGCCGAGCTTAATATTTCTCTTGCTTCAGCTTTAGCTTTTGCAATGATTTCTTCTCTTTGTTTTTCTAATTTATCATAGCTTTCATCAATCTTAGCCTTTTTCTTCTTCATAGCTAAATTTATCATTATAGCCTCATCTCTCTCGTCTTCGGCCTTTTTTCTGCTTTCCTCAAGATTTGCCAGAAGATTCTCAAATTTAATATCATCTGTACTTATTAGTTGTTCTGCCCTGTTTATAACCTTTTTATCTAAGCCTAGTTTACGACTAATTTCAAAAGCTTTTGATTTGCCTGGAATTCCAACAATTAGCCTATATGTAGGACTTAAGGTTTGGATGTCAAATTCCATTGAAGCATTTTCAACGCCATCTGTTGCAATGGCATATTTTTTTATCTCACTGTAATGGGTTGTTGCTAATAAAATACTTCCCTTTAATCTAAGATATTCCATTATTGAAATCGCAAGAGCAGCTCCTTCCGTAGGATCAGTTCCGGCGCCAAGCTCATCTAAAAGAATCAGTGACGTACTATCTGCAGTTTTTAAAATATCAACTATATTCTTCATATGAGATGAAAATGTAGATAAGCTCTGTTCAATACTCTGCTCATCTCCTATATCTGCAAAAATATTTTTGAAGACAAAAAATTCACTTTCCGGTTCTGCCGGTACATGAAGACCCGATTGGACCATTAGAGTAAATAATCCTATAGTTTTTAGGGTTACAGTTTTACCGCCTGTATTTGGACCAGTTATTACAAGTGTCTGACATTCTTCACCGATCGTTAATGTTATAGGGACAACTTGATGCTTCGCAATAAGAGGATGCCTACCTTTTACAATTGATATCCGTCGATTTTCTGAAATTTTAGGAGATGAGCCATCCATCATTATTGAAAACTTTGATTTGGACATAATATAATCCATATCATATAAAATTTTTTGATTATTTAAGATGGCTTTTGCAACACCCGAAACTTTATCGGAAAGTTCCTTGAGAATCCTTGCTATTTCGGCCTGCTCTTCAAGCATTTGTTGCTTTAACTGATTATTTAAATTGACTATAACTTGGGGTTCAATGAAAAGTGTCTTCCCACCCTTTGATCTATCATGAACCATACCCGGGACTTTATATGCTTGTTCGGACTTCACTGGCAAAACATATCTGCCATCTCGCATAGTCACTATTCCATCTTGTAAAATTGTTTTGTTAGATTCAGAGCTCGCCATCTTTGATAGCTTTGCCTTTATATCTTCCCCTGTACGTAGGATTTCTCTTCTTATTTTCGCTAGTTTCGATGATGCATTATCTGCCATTTCATCCTCTGATAATATGCATCTTTCAATCTCTGAAAAAATCATTTCTAAAGGCTCAAGAACCTGTGCCATGGCTAATAAACCGGGAACATCTGGCAATTCTCCCTTTAGGAAAGTCTTAACTTTCATGGCGGTCTTTAAATTGTATGCTATATCTAGAAGATTCCTCATAGATAAAACACCATTTTTTCTAGATAGATTAACGATTCTTTCTATATCATAAATTCCATAAATCGGAAGCGGTCCCTTTTGCACAATAAGGTCAACCCCTTCTGTGGTTGACCTCAAATCTTCTTTAACTTTATAAACGTCAAAATAAGGCTCCATATCCAAGATGGTCTCCTTGACCTTTTCGGATACAGCTTGTTCTGACCATAATTCCTTTATTTTGCTGTATTCTAAAACCTTGAATGCCTTTTCGTTCATACTAAAAATATTATCTTTCTAAGATGTTTATCAACAGATAAATCAAACGAAGTTTATTTAATTAATCTGCTTACTTTTGCATCTTTTCTAATTTACTTTTAAGCTGTATATTTTCCATTTGAAGATCAAAGCAAGTGCTCTCATATTCTTTGCATTTCTGCTTTAAATCCTTGAGGGTTTTATCATCCACCTTACTTTTATCTTCCATCTGATTTATATTATCCTTGTATTGAAGGAAAGATTGTTTGGAATCATCCCACATCTTAAGGTAATACTTAGCGTCACTCTCTGATTGGGCCTTTGCCTTTTCAGCTTCTTCCTTATATTTTTTTGCGGCTGAAAGTTCATCAGCGATAACCATAGCTGTTAAAACTGCTACACTTCCCACAGACATATCACCTGCAGCACGGGCAAGTTTTCTCATTTTGCCATCTACATACTCTGCAAGTTCACGTATTTCTTCTTCAGATTTTGTATCTGCTACTGTGTACTCTTGTCCATATATTTTGACAGTTACTCTCTTCATTTCCATAGCATCACCTGGCTTTAGATATTTCAACTTTATATTTTCGCTAAATAGTTGAAGACTAAAGCCTTTTCCTTTCTTTTCTATTGTTCTCTCAGTGTTGCATGTAATTTATCTGCGAGTCTTACTAGGATGGTCTGATTTGCACTTGATACTTCTGTATCCGTTAGGGTTTTTTCATCATCACCATACAGAAGTCTTATTGATATACTCTTCTTATTTTCACCGACCTGCTCACCTCTGTATATATCGAAGATTTTAGCACCTTTGAAAATTTCATCTGGATTTTCATTTATTACATCCAGAATTTCCCCTGCAGTAATATTCTCATCCACAGTCAAAGATATGTCCCTTGAGGTTCCCGGGAATTTAGGAGGTTTTTTATAGTTAATTTTTTTGTTAGAGAATTCTTCTATAGGTGCCATCATTAGTTCTGCACCATAAACTTCTGTATCTAAACCAAAGTTTTCACATACGTCGGGATGAACTTGTCCAACAATTGCAATTTCGACTTCCTCACCGTTTTCAGCCATTGTAGATATTCTTGCACATCTTCCCGGATGATATGGACCGTACTCACTTTCTGCAGTAAACCTGATATTTTTAATACCCAGCTCGTAAAGCAGAGTCTCTACTCTGGCTTTCATTTTAAAGAAGTCTTCCCCTTCACCATATGCACCTAAACATATATTAAAGTCTTCATATGGAAGACCTCCATCTTCAACAAAATTTTTTAAAAATGTTGTACCAATCTCAAAAGCACGTACATTTTCCACGGATCTGGAAAAGTTTCTTCCGAGAACTTCTAGCATGTCCGGCAACAAAATAGTTCTTAGAATAGATGTGTCTTCCCCTAATGGGTTAAGTATCTTCACATATGCCCTTTCGATAGCGTCCTCATCTATCATTATCTTATCTAAATCGCTAGGACTTGCAAAAGATATTGTCTGAATTTCGTTCAGTCCTATAGAATTTAAAACTTTTCTTGCCTTGGACCTAAGCATCCAACTCTTGCTTACAGATGGGATAGAATTGCTCTTAGGAAGCTCCATAGGAAGATTGTCGTAGCCATATATTCTTGCAACTTCTTCAACAAAATCAACTTCTTTCAAAAGATCCTGTCTAACTGTAGGTGGATAAACTGTCAAGACTGCTGTCTTTTCTGTATCAACCGAATCTTCGAACTCAACCCTACATTCTAGTGTTTGCAATATTTCAGCCATTTTTCTTGCAGTAAGATCTGTACCCAGAACTTTATTGATTCTTTCCACTCTCACAGAAATAGGCTGCGCAACTACCGGCTTTTTATATACATCTATTATCCCCGGAATAACGGTTCCTACATTAAGTTTTTCTATAAGGTGACAAAATCTATCAGATGCTAATCTTGCTAGGTTTGGATCTATGCCTTTTTCATATCTTACGGAAGCCTCTGTTCTTAAACCTAGCTTCTTGGATGTTGCTCTGATACTATTTGAAGCAAAATTAGCAGATTCTAATACAATTGTATCTGTATCCTCCATTATTTCCGAATTCATGCCTCCCATGACTCCGGCAATAGCAACAGATTTTTCACCATCCCTAATCATGAGCATTGAGCTGTCTAAAGTTCTTTCTTTAGCATCAAGGGTTTGGAAGACTTCTCCATCAACTGCATTATCAACAATGATTTTATTCCGGCTGATTTCTCTTATATCGAATGCATGTAATGGCTGCCCATATTCCAACATAACAAAATTTGTTATATCTACAATAACATTTATTGGTCTCATACCAGCCGCCATGAGTCTTTTTTGCATCCACCATGGAGATTGACCCATTTTAACATCTTTGATTACTCTTGCTGTATATCTTAGACATAAATCTGATTTTACATCAACAGATAAAAAGTCTTGTGCTTTCTCTTTATGATTAGACTCCAAAATAGATGTGTCCGGCATTCTCAGCTCCCCACCGAATGTAGCCATAGTTTCCCTTGCCATTCCAAGCATTGATAGGCAGTCCGGTCTATTAGGAGTTATTTCAAAATCAATAGTGTAGTCGTCAAGTTCAAGGGCTTCTTGTACCGGCATACCTATTTTATTTTCAAATTCCTTACCAAGAATCCAAATCCCATCTTTACTTTCCATCGGTACGACCTTATCATCAAAGCCAAGTTCAGAAGCAGAGCAAAGCATTCCGTTAGATAAAACTCCTCTCAATTTACCGGATTTTATGGTCACTCCTCCATCTGCTTTGGGTTGACCATGAAGCGGTCCAGGTATTGTACTCCCGTCAACTGCAACAGGTATAATAGCACCTTCAAAAACATTTTGTGCTCCGGTGACAATCTGAACAAGATTTTCTTTTGCCACATCGATCCGGCATACGACAAGTTTGTCTGCATTCGGATGTTTTTCTATTTTCTTAATTTTGCCAATCAAAACTCCCTTGATTCCTTCTGCTATTTTTTGGCAGGTCTCAAGGTTTGATCCGCTCATTATCATTCCATCACAATATTCCGTAACTTCTTCTTTTATTTCTATATAATCTTTAAGCCATTTCCATGAAACTAGCATATTCCCTCCACATTTTCTTCAACGGTATTTTAAAGTTGCTTATTTAAATTGTTCTATGAATCGCATATCGTTTTCGTAAAAATATCTGATATCATCAATTCCATACTTTAGCATTGCAATCCTTTCAACACCCATACCAAATGCGAAGCCAGTATATTTTTCCGTATCAATTTCTCCTACACCATGTACGTTAGGATGGGTCATACCACATCCTAAAATCTCAATCCATCCACTTCCTTTACACATGGAGCAACCTTTTCCTCCACATTTAAAACAACTAACATCCATTTCTGCACTTGGTTCTGTAAATGGGAAATGATGAGGCCTAAATTTAGTTTTTATTTCAGAACCGAATAATTTCTTTGCCATATGATCTAAAGTCCCCTTTAGATGTGCCATCGTTATACCCTCATCGACAATCATCCCCTCTATTTGATGAAACATTGGGCTATGAGTTGCATCAGGAGTATCGCATCTGAAGCATCTTCCCGGGCTGACAATTTTAAACGGAGCCTCTCTATTTTGTAGTGTCCTAATTTCAACCGAACTCGTGTGCGGCCTCAAAACGTTATCCTTGCTAATATAAAATGTGTCCGTCATATCTCTGCTTGGGTGATTAGCCGGAGAGTTTAGTCCGTCAAAGGCATTGAAAGCCGTGTCAACTAGCGGTCCTTCCACAACTTCATATCCTAAATCTGTAAATATGTCAAGAACTTCATCAATTACCTGAGTTATGAGATGTCTGGTACCAATTTTAATTTGTGGTGCTGGTTCAGTAACATCAATCGCTTCTGACCTTAGTTTCGCGGTTTTTTCTTCTTTTTCCAATGAGCTTTTCTTTTCGTTGATTCCCGTTTCAATTTCTTTCTTTAAGATATTGGTTTCTTTCCCCATTACCTTTTTCTCTTCTACAGAAAGAGTTTTCATGTTTTTAAGGATTTCTGTAACTTTTCCTTTTTTCCCAAGCATTGCAATACGAATTCCTTCGCACTCTTTAAGGCTTGTTGCTTTATCAATTAACGAAATCGCTTCTTCTCTAATTACTTTTAAATTATCTAACATCTTCTTCCTCTTACATTTATAAATTATTCTTTTTCTGTCTTAGGCTTTCCATCATAATTACGGCCCCTGCAATTGCAACATTTAGAGATTCTAAGTTCCCCTCAGTTGGAATATTAATTTTCAAATCTGCAATAGACATAAGTTCATCTGACACGCCTTGACCCTCATTACCCACCACTAAGATGATATCTTTTTTTATATCAGCATCATAATAGTTAACCCCTGAGCTTACATCGGTAACTAAAATTTTTTTATTCATAATATGTGCTGCTCTTCGCAATTCTTTAGCGTCATTTAAATAAATTATGGGCATTCTTAGGACAGAGCCCCCAGCTGATCTTACGGTCTTAGGATTATATACATCTCCCGAACCTTTTAGCATTATTACTGCCTCATACCCGGCCCCTTCTGCAGTCCTAAGTAAGGTGCCAATATTTCCTAAGTCTTGAACCTTGTCCATAGCAAGAATATTTGCACCTAGAGAAAGGCCATTTATGACCTCTTCATATTCAAGACGATTTCTTTCAATTACTGCAATAATCCCTTGGTCTGTTTTCGTATCTGATATTTCAACAAAAAGTGATTCATCCAAAGAAAGTATCTCTGCTGTATTTAATTTTGGCTCCTCAAAAGGGAGCTTAATAAAGACCTTATCAACCAAATCTTTTCTTATGATAAGATACTTGACAATATGAGAGCTTGTAATTGCATCTTCCAATTGTTTGAAACCTTCAACCACAAATAGAGCCTCTCGGTCTCTGTACTTTCTTACCTTGAGACTCTTAACAAGCTTATATATTCGATTTTCTTTTGATGTTATCTCCTTAAGATTCTTCATATATGCCTTTACTTATTGGGGAAATATCCTTAATCAATAGCCTTTATTATCCCTATAAACTCACTTATCAAAATATTACGAAAAAGCCGGTCTTACCAACCGGCTTTATTGAAATCTATCTATATACCATTAGTTATTATTTAAAAAAGTTGGGATGTCAAACTTAGAGTCCGACATATCATCTTCTTTATCGCTATCCTCAAAGAGCTTCTCTAATGTAATTTCAGTACCTTCAAGACCCTCGTCAGTTACTACTTTTCTAGGAACTTTATTGTTGAAGCTGGTATAATCAATTGCATTGCTCACTCCATCATTGAAACCCGTTGCAATGACAGTAATGGCAATTTCGTCTTCCATCTCTTCATTAACTGCTGCACCAAAGATCAAAATAGCCTGCTCGTCGGCCTGTTCCTGAACAAGGCTCGCAATCTCAGAAACTTCAAGCATACCGAGGTCATAACCACCTGATACATATAATAAAATAGCTCTGGCACCTGCAATTGTTGTCTCAAGAAGTGGACTTTCGATAGCTGACCTAACAGCATCCTGAGCTCTGGATTCACCTGAACCCTTTCCAACTCCCATATGAGCCACACCTCTATCTGTCATTACAGATTTAACATCGGCAAAGTCAACGTTAATAAGTGCAAATTCAGAAATAAGATCTGCAATACCTTGAACACCCTGTCTAAGAACATCATCCGCCATACTAAAAGCTTCTAAAATAGACGTGTTCTTTGTACAGTTGCTTAACAATTTATCATTAGGAACAATGACTAAAGAATCAACAAATTCCTTTAAATAATCTATTCCCATTTCCGCTGCTGTCATTCTCTTTCTTCCTTCAAAAGAAAAAGGTTTGGTTACAACACCGACTGTTAATATGCCCATGTCCTTTGCAACCCTAGCTATTATAGGAGCCGCTCCTGTTCCGGTTCCACCACCCATTCCGGCTGTGATAAAGACCATGTCACTTCCCTTGATTATATCAGCTATGTCATCAATTGTTTCTTCTGCTGATTGCTGTCCAACCTGAGGGTTACCACCAGCTCCAAGACCTCTTGTTAACTTTTCACCAATCTGAATTCTTAATTCAGCCTTACATTTATTCAAAGCCTGTCTATCTGTATTCACAGCAATGAATTCAACACCTTTTAAACCGGCTTCTAACATCCTATTTACTGCGTTACAACCACCGCCGCCTACGCCTATTACTTTAATTACAGCTGCCTTATCTTGGCTAGTTTCGAACTGCATCATATGCACTCCTCCTTATCAACCCATATTAAGGGTATTTTATCATATAATTTGGTATTTTGCACTATATATCAGGAGAAAAAGTTATAAAGTTGTTATCATCAACGACAATCGTACCTCTAACATCTCCCTTTTTCATTATATTATTAACTACCTTCTGTAAATCTCCCGACTTAATTCTCTTTAATACAACTTGAGGTTTCCCTTTCACAACCAACGAATCTAATACATAAGCTGTAATATTTTTATCCTCATCTTCTTGAAAAATTGCTTTTTTAAAAAACAAATCTCCTTGTTCCATAGCAAGTAACATCTTCAAAGTTCGTTTGAAAGTTTTCTCTTGTTTAACCTCTAAAAGTTCGCCCTTTTTTAATTTAATTATTTTTAGCCCTGATATTATAGTCAATTTAGGATCTATCTTGCCGGTTCTTAAAACAATCCCCTCTGAATCAATTACAACATATTTATCTCCATATTCTATTGCAGCAACCTGAGTACGCTCTTTCACCTTTATGGTAATTTTATTTGGTAAAGTTCTTTTTATAGATACGTCCTGAAAATAAGGGTCTCTATAAAGACGGTTCTTCATCTTACCATCCCCTGCTCCCCAGAAAATATTTACACCTTTTCTTCCATCTGCAAGGGTTATAATTTCTTTGTCGGAATAGTATTTATTTCCTTCTACATCGATCGATTTTATATCAAACATCGATGTGCTTAAAAAGAAAATAGTTCCACTTATAAGAAAAAGAAAAATCAAGAAATTTCTGAGTGGGTGTTTTTTCTTTATAGGTTTTTTCTCCACCTTAGTGCTTTCCAGCATCTTTATCGCTTCCTCGTTATATGTTCCCATATCGTCTCCGTAGCTTGACCCGGACTACACTTAAGACTAGCCTCTTCAATTTCGTCCAAGTATGTCCGGTTTTCTTTAAACTTTTCTATCATCTCTATTATGTTCTCAGTAACTAAATCTTTTTCCTCAATTAAAATCGCGCCTCCATGATCAGCCACGGCTTTAGCATTATAATATTGGTGGTTGTCAGTTGCATTAGGAAAGGGGACTAAAATTGCTGCACGTCCTGCAACGTTTATCTCCGTCATAGTCAGTGCTCCTGAACGACTTATTATAAGATCTGCGGCAGCTATCTGATTAGGCATATCGTTGACAAAGCCAAGAATATTGGACCTTCCATTAGTATTAATACATTTTTGAATAACCCTCTGCTTTGTTTCCTCGTAATTAAGATGTCCTGTTATGAATGTGCAAGTATATTCCGGTTTATCCTGTATCCAAGACAGAATGTCTTCTGCAAGCAGGTTAATTCTTTTTGCGCCCCAACTTCCTCCCATTGCCAGTATGTGGAATGATCCACTGGGAATGCCGAGTTTTTTTCTGGATTCTTCCCTATTAGATTCAAAAAAAGCCTTTCTGACAGGGTTCCCTGTATATACATGCTTTTGAGGTTGCTTAAAATATGATGTGGCCTCCGGATATGCAAGAAATACATTATCCACAAATCTTTCCAATGTTCTATTAGCCATTCCCGGGAAAGCATTTTGCTCATGAACATAACACGGAATTTTTTCTCTATTAGCCGCTACAATTACTGGAAAGCAAACGAAACCTCCTGTGCCGATTACACAGTCAGGTTTAAATTCTTTCATAATCTCCCGGCTTACCTTAATGCCCTTAATTACGGCACTACCCAGCTTTATCATTGCTATTGGATTTTTTTCCAACCATCTAGATGGAACAGCTTTAAAATTATAACCATGTTCTAGTACAATCTCCTCCTCCATGCTACTTGGATGTCCTAGATATAAAATTTTTGAATCAGGATCTTTTTCCATAATTTTATCAGCAATTGCTAATGCAGGAAAAACGTGTCCACCTGTACCGCCTCCGGTTATTATTGCTCTCATTTAATCTTCCCTAACGTATACTTCTCTACTGTAAAGTTCCTAACTATACTTCGTTCTTTAGATATATTTAACAGTATGCCCGAGCAAGTCATAAATATCCAAAGCGCATTGCCACCGTAACTTATAAATGGTAACGCAACTCCTGTTGCAGGCATACTGGATGTAACAACAGCTAAGTTGAATATAACCTGACAAGATACCATGGCAACTATACCGGTTGCCATCAGTGAACCGAATAAATCCGGTGCTTTCATCGCGATGAGTACACCTCGCCAAATAAATATAACATAGATTGCTATAATAGCTGTCACTCCTATAAATCCAACCTCTTCCCCTATAATCGCCATTATAAAGTCATTATGAGGTTCCGGTAAATACATGGTTTTTTGTACACTATTGCCTATGCCTACGCCGCTGACTCCACCGGAGCCTAGTGCCATCAATGATTGAACCACCTGAAAAGATTCCCCGGATGCATTAGCAAATGGATTGAGAAAGCTTGTAACTCTGGCAAACCTATAGCCACCTCTATCACCTAAAACAGCTACCGCCATAACAGCTATAACCCCCGCTCCACTAATTATAAGCATCTGCTTACTTAAACCTGCTACAATGGTAATTGCAATAACTATAAATACAACTGTAGCTGCAACAGAAAAATTAGGTTGCTTCATAATAAGCAAAAAAATTACTGCCAAAATAGTTACTATCGGCATCAACCCCTTTAAGTTTCTAACTCTCTTTGGATTAGCTGAAAAATAAACCGATGCAACTATAATCATACAAAATTTGCTTATCTCACCGGGCATAATTGTAAAAAATCCAAGACTAATCCATCTACTTGCTCCATTTATAGTTTGACCATATGGTGTTAACACTAAAAGTAAAAGTAAAATTGTAGCCGGCAGAATTATTACAATTAGATTTCGCCAAACATGATAATTCATCTTTGAAGATAAATACAATAAAACGGCTCCTGTGATTCCATATACCAATTGTTTAATAAAAATAGTATAAGGTGCTCCTGTTTGACTGATTGAACTATAGTAACTAGCACTAAAAACTGAAACAACACCAATGACCACAAGTAGTGCCGTTGCAATTAACAGCGTAAAATCCAAGTCACCAAGTTTTTTTGTAAAAAGATTTCCTTTATTCATGTATATCTCTCTATCTAAGGCTGCAACAATCGCCTCTAAACTACTTTTCCAATGTAAAGACCCAAGACTTGAAATCAGCACCACGCTGCTCATAGTTATCATACATGTCCCAGCTGGCACACGCCGGAGAAAGAAGTACTTTATCCCCGGGCTGAGCCTCTTTTACAGCCCTGTAAACGCATTCTTTCATATCTTTCTCTATACAAATATTGGAAAATCCAACTTTTCTTGCTTCCTCTGCAATTATCTTTGCATCTCGACCGAGTAAAATTAGTGTTTTAACTTTGCCACACAACTCTTTGACCAGTGTTTTAAAGTCCTGACCCTTACCATCTCCTCCTGCGATCAGCAGAATATTATCTTCAAGAGCTTTAATCGCTGTGATAGTAGCCTCTATATTTGTCCCCTTAGAGTCATTAAAATACTCTACTCCATCTACAGTGCTAACCGGTTCAATTCTGTGTTCAACTCCCTTGAATTTAGATACCGCTTCTCTGATCACATCAGAATTAATTCCTGCAAAATAGCATATTGCTACAGCAGCAAGGACATTCTCAAGATTATGTTCTCCCAAAATTTTTATATCTTCTACCGGAAGAATCTCTCTCATAGACCCATCAAAATTTCTAACATTTATCCAATTATTTTCGACAAAACAGCTCATATCCTCAGTTTTTCTTCTGCTAAAGAAAGCTATTTTGCTGACTGCAGACTTGGATAGCTCAACACACAAGGGATCATCTCCATTTAGAATCACTACTTCGCTTTCGTCCTGATTCTCAAAAATTCGACTCTTCGCTGCAGCATAAGCTTCCATGGTTTTGTGACGATTTAGATGGTCCGGAGTCAAATTTAGAATCGCTGCAATTTCAGGCTTAAAGTTTTCAATTGTTTCCAATTGAAAACTGGAGGTCTCTGTAACAAGCCAATCATTTTCTGTTGCTGACTCAGCCTTAGCTATTACAGCAACTCCTATGTTGCCAACCACATGAGTCTTACGTCCAGAAAGCTTAAATATTTCACCAACCAATGTCGTGGTAGTCGTCTTACCATTAGTTCCCGTAATAGCTACGTACCGTCCACTACCTATCAAATAAGCCAATTCCAGTTCCCCGATAACCTTGCAACCATTTTTCTGTTTAGCTTTAATCCATGGCAGGTTCGTATCAACTCCCGGACTTAAAATAATTAATTCATAATTTTCCTCCTCGTACGGCTTACGTCCTAAAATCAAATTAACTCCAAAGCCACTGAAAAAAGCTAGCAATTGAGGATCTATATCTGATTCTAACTTGTTGTCCTGTACTGAAACTTTTGCTCCTAATCTACAAAGAATTTGAGATGCTGCAATCCCACTTTTCCCCAGTCCAACAACTAGAATTTTTTTGTTTTTGACATTAAATTTCATATCACTCATAATATACCCCTATCTAAAGAATTGTACTCATATAAGCAATCAATGACATAATTGCCGTAATAGCCCAAAACATATGAACAACCCTGTACTCTCTCATTCCTCCAATTTCAAAATGATGGTGTATGGGCGCCATGCGAAAAACTCTTTTGCCCCTTAACTTATAGGAGCCAACCTGTATTATTACAGATAATGCCTCCATTACATAAATAAACCCTGCAATAGGAAGCAAAAGCTCAGCCTTTCCCATTATAGCAATAACTGCAACAGCTCCACCAAGAGACATAGACCCCGTATCCCCCATGAAGATTTTAGCCGGATATCTATTGTGGAACAAAAATCCTAAACATGCACCCATTAGAATAAACGAATAGATAGTCGAGCTTGTCTGTCCGAACCCAATAGATACCGCGCCAAAACAAAGTGCAACAATTGCCGTCACACCGGAGGATAACCCATCAAGTCCATCTGTTAAATTAACCGCATTTGCCATAGCAACCATGATAAACGCCACAAAAGGTATATATAGCCAACCCAAAGATACGTACTCATTATAGAATGGAATCCATACTTGAGACCCATGCTGACTATAATTCATAACATAAATTGCCACAAGACTTCCAAATAAAATCTGTAGAAATAGTTTCTGCCATGCCCTTAAACCTAAATTCTGCTTTTTAGCAAACTTTATATAATCATCTATAAACCCTATAAAGCCAAATAGTGCTGTAACTACCAGCATTATCACTATATCAAGGGAAAAGTGCCCTAGAATCACAGAAGAAAAAACTAGTGCTGCAAAAATAGCCAACCCTCCCATAGTAGGAGTGCCCTGCTTAACTAGATGAGCTTGTGGCCCATCTTCCCTAATAAACTGACCAAATTGCTTGCGTTTTAATTGTGGTATTAAAAAGTGTGTTGCTAAACCTGAAGCTAAGGCAGATACTATTATATCCACAAAATATCTTATAAAATTATCCATTTTCTTATTCCTTACTATTTTCTATCATTTATTAAGATATAATCTCTAGAAGACTTTTCACAACCTCTTCCATAGCATACATTCTTGATCCTTTCACCAAGACCAAATCATCTTGCTGAATCAAATTTCGAAGGATTCTTAACAAAACAGCTTTCTCAGAGAAGAACATAATTTCCGTCTTGCTTCCCTTTTTCTGTTTCATCCTAAATGCAGCTGAAGCTATATCGTCCGTGTGTTGCCCAACGCAAATAATAACATCCATCCCTTTTTCAACTGCGTACTCACCTATTTCACAGTGAACTTTTCTCGATATGTGAGCCCATCCATTCATTCCAGCTAAAATTGCCACGTGTCTTCGTGCTTCTGTACTCATTATGCTATCTATAGCACTTTTGACAGCCTCCGGAAAAGAGCTATAACTATCATCCATTACACGTATGTATCCATTATCTTTAAATTCCATTCGCATAACTGTTATTTGAATGTTTCTGATAGCTTCTAAGCTATCTTCTATGGAAATCCCCAGCTCAACTCCAACAGCCATTGCCAAAGCAGCATTATATCTATTATGAGCACCTGGTATTGGCAATTCTATCTTAGACTCAAAATTTTCAAAATCCTGTTTTTCTGTCAACCCATCTATGGCAAAATTAGATTTAAATATAAAGTCTATTCCTTTCTGCCCAAAATCATGATACTCTCCAATAAAATAATCGCTTTCCTTGCTTGGATCACTTCCAATTGATATTATATCATACTGCCCCACTATAGTATTTTTATTTAAATGAGGAGAATCCTCATTAATTATTAACAAATCATCTTTATCAAGAAAATCCGTAATTTCCATTTTAGCTTTATATATATTTTCTGCACTTCCAAGTTGTTCAAGATGAGTTAATCCTATATAAGTTATAACGCTTATATCCGGCTTAACCCACTCAACAATCTCATGAATCTCGTGAAGACGTTCCATTCCGATTTCAACTACAGCCACCTGAACATCCAAGTCATAAGCCAGAACTGTCATACTCACACCAATTTGACTATTGTAATTTTTAATCGGTTTACCAGTCTTATACCTACTGGAACATACAGCATAAACCATGTCTCTCGTAGTGGTCTTTCCCATGCTGCCGGTTATAGCAATTTTTTTCGGATTGATTTTATTTAGATGATATTCTGCTAAATTGGACATAGCTATAATCGTATCTTTTACCAGAATAACATTAACTCCAACAGATTTTGCCTTGCAATACTTGGAAATGCTATCAGCAAATTCCTCATTACTTACAAATAGAGTTCTTATTCCGTTCTCAACGGCCTGTTCCAAAAAATTATGTGCATCATGCACTTCGCCGACAATTGCAAAAAATGCTCCATCTTCCACTGAGCTTCTAGAGTCAATGACTACATTATTAAAACCTTCAGGTCCATCAGATAAATATTTTATCCCTTCTGTAGCTTTTACAGCCTCACAAATATTAAATTTCATTATATGCTCCACATCTTCATATTTTATTCCATGTATAAATATGCTTTTTCTATAGGCCTTATTTTCTTGCCCGGCTGAGGATATTGTCCTTTAACTATTGCTGAATCATCATTGGGATCCTGAACCACTATATACTCTATACCTGCTTTTGCTAGAGCACTCTTCGCCTCTTTAAGGGTGATTCCGGACACAGTTGGAACAACTTTCTGAGTTTTGTTCATCTGAGCACGCTCCTCGTCAGTAAGCTGGGGTTCAATGCCTAAGTAAGGAAATGATTTTTCAAAAAACTCCCTTATTACCGGTGCCGCAGTTGTAAGCCCTATGTGTCCAGATGCCGGTGTATCAAACATCACTACAATAGCTAACTTGGGGTCATCTAATGGTGCTAGACATACCATTGATGCATAAACATCATTTGTATATACTCCATTAATTGGTTTCTCTGAGGTTCCCGACTTTCCGCCAATTCTGAAACCCGGAATTTTAACTGCGCCACTTTTATTTACCATATGTTCCATTGCTTCCATAGTTTCTTCAGCACTTTTTTTAGACAAAACTTTTTTCTTAACTTGAACTGGGAACTTCTTTACAGTTTTTCCACTAGCATCTGTCAATTTTTTTACCAGTCTTGGTTTCATCAGCACTCCGTCATTGCCTATGGAAGATATTGCCGAACACATCTGCATTGGAGTAACCGCCATACCTTGTCCAAAGGATAAAGTAGCTTTAGTCACTTCATTAAGATTCAGATTCGGTGGTATTAAAGGATATACCTCAGCAGGTAAATCTATTCCCGTCTTTTCATTTAACCCATAAAGATCAAGATACTTGTAAAATCTATCAGCGCCAAGTCGTTGAGCTAATTGTACCATTACCACATTACAAGAGTTAGCCAGAGCATCTTTTAAGTTTTGATCACCATGAGAAGTTCTAGCATAGCAATTGATTCTAGTTCCAACTACATCTATACCTCCCGAGCAGTAAAATCTCTCTTCAGGAGTGCTTACCTCTTCTTGTAGAGCCGATGATACAGTAATGACTTTGAATGTCGAACCAGGTTCGTAAAGATCACTTATCACCGGATTTCTCCACATCTTACTCAGATATTCAGTTTTTGCTTTATCATTTAAACTCTTATACTCATTTTTAGATTTTTCATCTGCAGGTACTGTTGGATAATTGGGGTCAAAGCTTGGTGCACTTGCCATTGCCAATACATCCCCTGTTTTAGGATCCATAACTACAGCTTGTCCACTTATCGCTTTATACTTTTTCAACCCATCCTTTAAAGCACCTTCCAAATAATGCTGAAGGACTTCATCTATGGTGGTTACCACATTCAAGCCATCCTCGGCTTCAAAATATGATTCGGATCCGAAAGCAATGGGATCCCCATGAACATCGCCTTTTCTAATCCATCTTCCTGCTACTCCACTCAAATATTCATCATATTGAAGCTCAAGTCCGGATCTGCCCTGATTATCATCATTAACGCTTCCAAGAATTTGAGCAGCAAAATCTCCAAGAGGATACAGTCTTCTACTTGCTTCCGCAACCTGCATTCCAGGGATTTCTAGTTTCTTTAATTTATCAATTTGGTCTTTTTCTAAATAAGAAACCATTTTAATTAATTCTCTTTTCGATTTTAATGTATCTAAAATTTCATCTTTCTTGGTACTGGTTATTGTAGATATTTTCTCTGCTAAGTCCTCCAATTTAGAGCCTTTATATTCTTGACTAATAATTCCTGGCCTTATCCAAACATTATACGCCATTGCACTCGCTGCCAGAGCTTTTCCATTACGGTCATATATCCCTCCTCTTTTTGCCTGTATCGGCACATCTCCCTTCTGCTGCCTTATAGCCCTGTCTCTATATTCATCAGCATTAATTACCTGTATCCAAGCCAAACGAAACAACAGTAAACATAGAATCCCCAGCACGCAAACAAACAGAATCATAATCCTGTTCTTGTTCATCCTCTCTATGGTAAATTTTTCTATATGTGCCATACATTCTCCTTGACAAACAAAAAAGCTAGACAAGTAACATTATTCTATTGTCCAGCTTCCCTATTCAGTTATTTATTTGCCTAATTATAAGCCTGACGTTTAAGCACAGCTGCAAAACCACCTTCTGGCTTATCATTCTCCGTCAAATAAATACATTGGTCTTCGCTTGGATATACCATGCCCAATTCTTGGATTGCAGTTCTCTCAATGCTGTCGATATTGTTTGAAGCTTTAACTTTAATCTTCAAAGTGTCGATTTCCCCCTGTAATTCAGCATTGGATCTTACATACCCATTATTGTCATGCTGGATATTCTCATAGAAAGCCGAAGACAGAACCATAAATACCAACGCAATCGCAAGAAATAGGATTGCAAACCAAGTTTTATTTTTTTGTTTCTTTGTCATTCCCTACCTCGCAATTTTATATTTTTTCACAGACCCTTAATTTAGCACTTCTAGATCTAGGATTGATCTCGACTTCCCCTTTAGTCGGTAAAATAGGTTTCCTAGAAATTCTTTTAATATCTGCCACTTTACCACACACACATATGGGAAATTCCGGCGGACATGTACAAGGGTTTGCCCTTTTGCTGAAAATTTCCTTCACTATTCTATCTTCTAGTGAATGGAATGATATGATATTTAACCTTCCTTTTTGATCAAGCACATCACAGAAATCTTCAATGGCTCTTTCAAGTAGTGAAAGTTCTTGATTAACCTCAATCCTTATGGCCTGAAATGTTCGCTTTGCAGGATGAGGCCCCTCTCGTCTAGCCTTTGCCGGTATTGCAGCCTTTATGATTTCTACAAGTTCCCCTGTAGTTTCAATAGCTCTTTCCTTTCGAGAGTTAATAATAAATTGAGCAATTCTTTTTGCCCATCTTTCTTCTCCATATTTTGAAATTATATCTGTAAGTTCTTCCTGACTATATGAATTAACGATATCATATGCAGTAAAAGATTCATCTTGATTCATCCTCATATCTAAAGGTGCATCCTTCATGTAGGAAAATCCTCTTTTGTCATTATCAAGTTGAAAGGATGAAACGCCTAAATCAAGAAGAGCTCCATCAATTTTACACTTAGTAATTTTATTTTCTTCAAACAATTTAGCTAATATGTTTTTTATATCGGAAAAATTATTATGAACAAATATTTTTTTGCATCTATAATTTTTCAAACGCTCCGACGCTGCAATTAGAGCATCTTTATCCCTATCGATTCCTATTAATGTACCCTCTTCACTAAGGAGTTCACATATAAAACTACTGTGACCACCACCTCCAAGAGTTCCATCAACATATATTCCATCTGATTTTACAGTCAGATTCTCTATACACTCATTTAATAGTACTGAGGTGTGTTTAAACTCAATGTTTTTTTCAGTGGCCATTCAATCACCTAAAAATTGTACATCGCTAAAGCTTCGCTGAAGCTTTCGGAGTCAAGTTTTTCTCCATTTGTAGAAGAATCCCAAACTTCTTTAGCCCAAATTTCTATTTTTCTCATGGCACCCATGGTAACCAGTTCTTTTGTAAAATCCCCATACTCCCTAAGTTCGGCAGGAATAACAATCCTACCTTGCTTATCAAATTCGCATTCAACGGCATTAGCGCAAAAATGCCTGATAAAAGCTCTTACCTTAGGATCCGATTCTGGCATAGATGCAATCTTTTCCATTTGCTTTTCCCAGTCATCTGTAGTATAGATATACAAGCATTTATCCAGACCTTTGGTCAGAATGCATCTTCCTCCAAGACCATCTCTGTGTTTAGCAGGAACAATCATGCGATTCTTTGCATCTATTGAATTGTTATAAGTTCCCATAAACACCGGTTTTCACCTCTTTTTTCAGACAGTTATCGACATTAATTAAATTGTTTTCACCATTTTACACCACTTATCACCACTTTTCAACAGTTTATGTGTAAATATAAGATATTATCACCACAATCTTATTGTTTTTTTGTAACACTTTCAAAAAAAACACACGTCATACAACATATTGTGCAAACGTGTGTTTGTGTGTCAAAATATCGTTTTATATTGTGTTTTTCCCAAATAAGGTTATTTCTTTCGCCAACGAGATTTATATCTATTTCTGCGATGCTTAAAAATAGTGTTCCCACCACTGGAAGCTCTATACACCGATGAGCTGGAAGGCCCAAATATTCCACTTGTATTATATCGTCTTTTCCTATTGCACCCAAAAATTCGTGATATGAGTTTCCATAAAAGAATTATTAATAGCATTAGAACAGTAACTGCAAGTATGACAACCCCTAGAGCCAGCCAAAACACTCTGCCAGGATTTTTTAGATATGCAGAAATCCCAGAAACATCCTCAACGATTTTTCTTCCTTGAAGCACATTGTATCCAATAGGAATTCCCGAATCTCCAAAGCTGGATAAATACCTTACAGTAGCATACCATTCTTTTAGTTCACTTCCATCTTGATTCTTTACTATATGCTTTTCAAAATCCCTGATTTCATTGCCGTCTTTATCCTTGGGAACAATCGATAAAAGCCCCTTTGACATATCAGTTACGGTTCCCAGCATTTGGCAAGCATACAGGTCCCCTGCTACCCTGTAAAGCTTATCTGAATCCAGTTCTTCTATAGCCTTACTATTTTTTAAATCATCTACTTGTTTTTCTATATCAGCCAAGTCCTGTTTGTCTGAAACCTTACTTGGATTATTATCTTTGCCAATTCCTGATGCATACGGTAACGAACTCTGATTAACCGTCGAATCGCCATTGACCTTATAGATTTCAGATATTTTATTAAGGAAAAGTCTGTTAGGATTTATTCTATACATTAATCCTGAAACATACAATCTGGCTTCCGGCATCATTTCGGATACAGTGGCATCAACTTCCGCTAAGGCCCTGATTTCCGAGCCATTTAAATATACAGTAACCAAAGGATATCCAGGCTTTCCATCCGGACCTGAGCCTATGGATAAAGAGTTATACGCATCAGCTGCCGTTATAGGCCCTGCTTTAAAACTGCCTCTTATAGTTCCCGCATTTATTAAAGAGAATGATATAGGTTCATAATTGTCGCTTTCCGCTTCCTTAATTCCATAGATGAAAGAATCACTCAAAAGATTACCAAGTTTTAACTCTTGTTGAGCTTTTCCCAAAGTCTCAATGGGCTCAAAATCAAAATTTGATTTAGTTAATTCCTGACTCCACTTCAGACCATAAGGTTTGAAAAACTCTTCGTCAACAATTCCTCTATATTTCTCCAGTTCTTTACTGGTTTCTTCATCTGCAACTATAGAACTTAGTGGAATAAGATTGTAACTAGTCGCTTTAAATGACGACCCCGCAGATTCTCTTCCATACTTAATTTTTCCCATGTAAGCACCATATGCTCCACATGAAGCTATTGTCGTCTTTCCTATGATTATCGGCCTGTTTAGAAGGGTATGGCTGTGCCCACTTACTATAAGATCTATATCCGGAACAGCTTTCGCAAGTAACTCATCTTCAGATTTTTCTTTATTATCGTTTGTACCACTGTGAGATATAGCTACTATAAAATCCGGCTTTTCCCTCTTAATCTTCTCCACAATCTTAGCAGCAGACTTTATTGGATCTTTAAATTTAGTTCCGGCTTCAGGGGCATATGCTAAACTTTGCTTACCAAATATACCCAAAACAGCAATTTTCTTCCCGGCTTTTTCAATAATTGTATATTCTTTGCTTCCATAATTTTCAAGAGCATCCTTTAAGGTTTCACCATTGGCTTTAAGGTTCTTGTCTTTCAGAGTATTTGACCAGTCAATATTAGAATTTATCATCTGAGGTAATCTATATTTTTCCTCCGGTGTACGCTCCTTAGAATTGCTATTATTGACACTCCTTTTATATACAGGTACTTCATCCTGAGCTTTTTTCAAATCCTCAGCAGTTCTCGCCACAGCACTGTTTAGCATATCCGCTAATCCTATCGGACGATAATCAAACTCATGATTACCAAGGGTTGTAGCATCAAAACCCAAAAAACCCATCATTCTTAGCTCAGCAGCTTGGTTTCTAAAAACAGTCTGGTACGGTGTGCCCATGGCAAAGTCTCCCGCATCCAGTACAATAGTATCCGGATCCTCAATTTTCGATTTCTTTATGATTGTTGCCATTTGCGGAAATGTCTCTAAATGAGAATGTATATCATGCTCAAACAAAATAGTTAACTTGTTGGGATCTCCCTGTTGCTTCTCTTGATTGCCATTTCCCGAAAAATTTGAAGCAGGCTCAGCAAAACTCATCACAGCCGGAACTATCATACTAGCTGCAACAATTATACACAGTATCGCAATTAAAACTCTTTTAACCATATTTCGACCTCATTATTCGCTAAATTTCAATTGTATCAAGTGCTTCTGTCACCCCAATATCAATCTATTATTTAATATCTTATCACATTGGTGATTTATTTTCTATCTCAAAATATTTTGTGGCAATGGTTATGGCTATGGGCGTAAATATGCCTGTCCATGTGATTATGCTTCAAATACAATGTGTCGTAAACGACTCCATCAATCAGATTGTGCTCAATATACAGCCGGTACTTTTATTGTATTCATTTACCCATATCCCTGCAATAGATTAATCTCAACAATTAGAAAACTTTACCTATATTCATCTTATTTCCTCATTTTATAACCTTATGTTATATGATATAATTGAGAGAAAGATATTTTTAAAATATTTAAGGAGCTGGAAATGAGCTATGTAGAGTTTAAAAATGTAAGCAAAACCTATCATGTGGGTGAAGTTGATATTCACGCCTTACAAGATGCAAATTTTAAGATTGAAAATGGTGAATTCGTAATTATTGTGGGTCCCTCCGGTGCCGGAAAAACAACTCTCCTAAATATATTAGGAGGTATGGATAGCCTTAGCAGTGGTGTTGTCAAATTAGATAGTGTTAATATATCATCCTATAAGCCTAAGGAGCTAACAAGATATCGCAGACATGATATTGGATTCGTATTCCAGTTTTATAATCTAATTCAAAATCTTACAGTAATTGAAAATGTAAGTCTTGCAACACAGATTTGTAAAAATCCTTTAGACCCTATGTACGTTTTAAATGAGGTTGGTCTTGGTGATAGATTATATAATTTTCCTTCCCAACTTTCGGGTGGAGAACAACAACGTGTAGCAATAGCTAGAGCTCTGGCAAAAAACCCAAAACTGCTACTTTGTGATGAACCTACAGGCGCTTTAGATTATATCACAGGTAAAAATGTACTTCGATTACTACATGACACTTGTAAAAAAACAGGGATGACTGTAATCATTATAACGCATAACACTGCACTAACCCCCATGGCCGACCGTGTAATACACGTCAAAAATGGTACTGTGATTTCTGAAAACACAAACTTATCTCCAGTTCCAATCGAAAAAATTGAGTGGTAACACCAGATTTATTTTACAAAAAGTTTCATTGTATTTATCATAGAATTTACAGGAGTGATATTCAATGCTGTTTAAAATTACGATTAGAGAAATTAGACAAAGTCTAGGCAGGTATATTGCTATTATAGCAATTGTGACTCTTGGTGTGGGATTTTTCGCTGGACTTGTCCAAAGTAAAGATGTAATGGTGACCACTGTTGACAAGCTTTTAAATAAATCCAATCTCCATGATTTTGAAATGATCTCCAACTTCGGGTTTACCAGAAATGATATTGAAAAAGTTAAATCATCTATAGATGATAGTAAATTCAATGTTGTCGAAGGGTTTAAATTTGAAGATTTTATCTATCATAAATCTGGGCACGGTGACAAAGTTGTTAGAGCTATAGCCTTACCAGAACAGAACATAGATTTGCCCAAAATATCTTCTGGTAAAATCCCCCTAAAAGATGGAGAATGTATTGTAGACGAGAAGTATTTTGATAAATCCGATTTAGGAACATTTATTGAATTAAAGGAAGATATTTCGAGCGATAAATTTCCTTATGGCAATGGGGTAAAATTTAGAGCAAATAGATTTAAAATAGTAGGTCTGTGCACTTCTCCCCTTTATTTAAACGCTGAGAGAGGATATTCAAACTTGGGAAGTGGAACGGTTTCATCGTTCATATATATCAATAAGGATGATTTTACATCAGATTACTTTACATCCATTGTTTTATCAGTCAAAGATAGACCTAAAATTTATTCTGAAGAATATAATAAATTGATTGAAAATTTAAAACCTCAGGTCGAAAG
The DNA here is from genome assembly GCA_050908895.1 of Eubacteriales bacterium KG125. GTDB lineage: Bacteria > Bacillota > Clostridia > Peptostreptococcales > Anaerovoracaceae > S5-A14a. The sequence goes on from CP171222.1 coordinate 1,793,092, forward strand.
GGTTATGAAGGAGGTAACAAACAACCGGCAAACCCAAGGCGAAAAAACAAAATCATATCTTCTTGACAGAAATTCTAATGTCGGATATAAATCTTTTGAAAATGATGCCGATATAATTAGAGGCATCGCTAATGTTTTTCCTGCATTTTTCTTTATAGTAGCTGCTCTTGTAGTTATGACGACCATCGCCAGATTAGTAGAAGAACAAAGGACAGAAATAGGTGTTTTAAAAGCCTTGGGATACACTGATGGCCGAATACTATCCAAATACTTGTTTTACTCCACCAGCGCTACATTAATTGGCTCTATTTTGGGTTTTATCTCCGGTAGTTATATTTTCCCAACGACAATCTGGAACGCTTACAGAGCGGCATATAATTTTAATATCAAAATAATTTACCCTAGTAATTATCAGCTTGCTTTAGGTACCCTAGTTGTTTGTCTCATAGGCTGTATTGTGGCTACATTGTTGGCATTTATTGAAGACAGAAAAGGCATGCCTGCAGCGCTATTGATTCCTAAAGCTCCAAGGGAAGGCAAGCGAATTTTTTTGGAAAAAATTTCGTTTATTTGGAAACGATTCAGTTTTCTTTACAAAGTAACCTTCCGCAATATTTTTAGATATAAAAAAAGGCTTTTTATGATGCTTCTAGGGATAGGTGGTTGTACAGCCCTTCTCCTAACAGGGTTTGGCATAAATGACTCAATCAAAAATATAGCTGATTATCAATATAAAGATATTTTTAAATATGATTATTCTATTACTTTCAACCAAAATATGACCGGTAAAGAAAATGAGTTTTTAAAAGCTCATAAAGATATTGATGAAGTCTTATTTTATCGACAAGAAACGGTAAAATATCAAGGAAATAAATCTATAAATCTTGAGTTAATATCAACAGGGGATAAAAAAATTAATAAATATATAAATTTGTCCCAGGATAAAAACGCAAAAAAACAACTTAATCTCCCTGATAATAAACAAGTGGTTATCTGTGATAAATTAGCTAAAGAAAATAAAATAAAAGTTGGTGATACTATATCACTAAAAACCGAGGATAATATCTACGCCGATCTTAAAGTAGCAGGAATTACACGTAATTACATAGGTAACTATGTATATATTAGTTCCTCAGCCTACAAATCAGTATTTGACAAGGAGCCGGAACTTAATTCTGCGATTGTCAGGGTAAATTCTAACTCACAATTAGATTCACAAACAAATGTTGATAAATTATCACAAAAAGACTTGATTTATAAGTCTGCATCTAATTTGGCTAAAGATAGAAATGTTTCCAGTACAAATATCAATCAAGACAGCTACACTCGTATCGTAACAATGATGAACAGCCTTAATTCAGTTATAGTTGTCATTTGTCTTGCGGCGGCAGGACTAGCATTCATAGTGCTCTATAATCTTTCAAATATAAGCATTACGGAAAGAATAAGAGAAATCGCTACAATAAAAGTTCTTGGATTTTATCCACTTGAAACAGCCCTTTACATACTTAGAGAAATTATTTTCTTAGCTGCCCTTGGTGCATTAGTCGGTTTAGGACTTGGACGAGGCCTTCATCAGTTTGTGATGGATCAAATAAAAGTAGAAATGATATTCTTCCCCCTTAGGATTAGCTGGTATAGTTATATTTATTCCTTCTTATTAGCGATGGCTTTTGCCTATATCATAAACGCTATTATGTATCTAAAAATCAAGAAAATAGATATGATTGAATCCTTAAAGTGTGTAGAATAAAAAAACTTTCACTACGTTTTCCTGTCTCTAATTTTAAACGATACTAAAAGGGCTATAATACTTACGCTTCAAAAAAAGTATTGAATATATAAGGGAGCCAAAATTATAGTCCTTTCCCATCCAAAATTTATATACTCGTTGCCCAGCTGAGTGGTAGGAAGCAAGTCAGATATATATTTTAAAACTTTTGGTAATTTAGATACAGGCATCCCCATATATCCACTTAACATCATGATTATGAAATAAAGTGCCATAATTACTCCATAGGTAGATTCGTGCTTCAAGAAAATACTGGCTAGAGGGATTATCATTGTCATTCCTATAAATATGACCGTCACAGCTTCGGAGTAAACTGATTATGGAAGGTCAGACAGGTTACCCTTTATTATCAAATGAAAAAGCACAACCGGAAAAATAGATCCGAAAAAAGGCATATCCATTATAAAGGGTATTTAAAAATTCATATTTTAAAGTGTATTTATTCATATTAAACTTGTATCCAATTTTTCTTTTTCGAATTCAATCTCATTAACTCTATGTCATTATTGCTTCTCCTATAATTCCTATTTTTTCGCCTTCAAATATTTCAACGGTTCTTGCCATGTCTAGAGCTATTTTATCTTTAAACGTTACTTTAACATTTTCCAGTCTTAGCATTTCATATTCCTTCCTAAGTCAGGTAAACTGCTCCTTGTCCACAATAAATTCAACTCCGCCATTTATACACTTCATGCACTATATTTTATTTGTCCAACACCTTTATGTCTAAATCCAAAGGTTCTTCCCACTTCTGTCTCGAAACACTTTTTTCGGAAAGCTTTCTCAACACAAAATATCTTGTAAGTTGATATAGAATTGAAGCAATAGGTATAAATAGCACCATCCCTAAAACTCCTATCATACTTCCGCCAACAGTAACTGCCATAAGCACCCATATAGATGGTAACCCCACATTATTACCTGCAATTTGCGGATAAATAATATTTCCATCAATTTGCTGGATTACAACATACATAATCAAGAAATACATTGCTTGGGACGGCTGCACTATTAAAATCAAAATTGTTCCGATTGAAGCACCAATTACAGATCCTATTATAGGTATTAAAGCCATAAAGCCTATTACAATACTAATCATAACCGCATATGGGAAACCAAAAATCGTCATGGCAATAAAAAATAAAACACCATTGACTATAGCATCTACACACTGCCCCGATATAAAGCCCTTAAATATATCTTGACTCATTCCAAGTATAAACATAATTTTATCTGCTGTCTTTTCCCTAAATGATGCATAAATAACCTGCTTACCTTGTCTGCCAAGCTTTTCCTTTTGCATAAGAACATATATAGAAAATATTAATCCTATTATAAACTGGACGATGCCATTCACTATGTTTGATACCGTATTTACACTGCTGTTCACTAATGTAGTAGCCCATTCCTTAGCTGTATCTGACAATTCCTTGCCAATTGAGGACAAATTAATATTTAGCTTATTCATAATATCTTGGACAGCATGAATTTTACCACCATTATTCGTAACCCAATGTTCAAGTCTGTCAGTGGCTTTCGGCAAAGTATCTGCTAAGGATTCCAGAGTATTTACCAATTGGGGAACTATACCTGTTAAAGCCAGGGCAATTACACCAAACACCAGTATCAATGTAATCAATACACTAATCGGGCGTTTGACTGCCTTTGCAATTTTCTCAGTTCTAGTTCTAGGATTTGTCTTAACTTTTTTAAATAAAATGTTTTCTATCTTACTCATCGGAACATTAATGATAAATGCAATAGCACCACCTAAAATAAAAGGTGAAAAAAATGATACCAGTTTCCCCAAATAATGAGTTACCGTTGCTATATTATTCATAGAAAGGTAAAAAATAATTACCCCGAGTATAATTATTACAAGCCTATTCTTTGACATTTTGTTCACATTGATAATTCCATCTTTAATGTGCATGTCACCGTTATTCCCTACGTTGATATCCTCTGCAGAATAAACCTTCATATTATCCACAGAACCTTCCTTAAACGTTTCACCAACACTCGAATGCACACCATCGAAATGATTATAATCATATTTATCTTCCGGAACTTGTTTTTTGCATTTTTTCTCTTCGATGATTCCCAAAAGTCTTCCTATCTTAGACCAATTCATATCCAGCCCCTTCAATGATTTTCTTAAATTCCTCTGTAGTAATTTCTCTATCAGACTCAACTTTAATCTTTCCCGTTTCGAGATTAGATTCTATTACTTCTACACCTTCTATCTCAGAAAGAGCTTTTGCTACGTTCGCTTCGCAATGTTTACACATCATTCCTCTTACATTTAATTCGTAATTCATCTTTTCCAACTCCTTTTTAGACTCTAAATTATTTGCCTGATAAACATTATCTCTTTGTGGTGATGGGGCCAGTGTCTTATAACCTTTAAAAAATTTCAACCTCAATGAATTCATTACAACACAGAAACTGGATAGACTCATAGCTGCGGCCCCCATCATAGGATTAAGCGCTATCCCCCAAACAGGGTAGAAAACACCTGCAGCTATAGGTATTAATATTATATTATAAAAAAAGGCCCAAAATAGATTTTCTTTTATATTTGTCATAACCTTACTTGACAGTTTATACGCTGAATAAGCATCCGTCAACCGGTTGTTTATGAGAACAACATCAGCACTTTCAATCGCTACATCAGTTCCTGCTCCAATAGCAATGCCCACGTCAGCTCTCGCAAGAGCCGGTCCGTCATTTATTCCATCTCCTATCATCGCAACAGTCTTTCCAAGTTCCATTAGTTTTCTTACCTTAGCCTCTTTATCCTGAGGCATAACATCAGCTATAACATTATCTATTCCCAAATCTGTAGCGATAGCCTTTCCTGTAAGCTCATTGTCTCCGGTAAGCATAATTATTTCAACACCACTTTCCTTAAATTTTTCAATAGCAAAATAGCTATCTTCTTTAGGTATATCGGCTACTGCAATGATTCCAAGAAGTGAATTATTGTCAGCAAATAACATAGCTGTCTTACCTTCAGAAGCGTATTCCTTTACGATATCGCCACAGCTTTCATCCATTGACACACCCATTTCTTGCATAAATATTTTATTCCCAACAAGATATCTCTTCCCATCAATAATGCCGCTCACACCTTTACCGAAATATGCCTTAAAATCCTTTGCTCTTGAGATTTCATCTTTAGGGTTTTTATTTTGATAGTAATTTACAATCGCTGCTCCCAAGGGATGCTCGGATGCCCATTCTAAAGCTGCTGCTAACCTTAAAACTTCTTTTTCATCTATATCAAAAGTTTTAATATTGGTAAGTTGAGGTTTGCCAACAGTAATGGTCCCTGTTTTATCCATGAGAATAGTATCAACACTTTGGAGACGTTCCAAAGCCTCACCGTTTCTTATTAAAATCCCCTCTTCTGCACCTTTACCCGTCCCAACCATTATTGCAACAGGTGTGGCTAAACCTAATGAGCATGGGCAAGAGATAACTAAAACGCTAATAGCACAGTTTATAGCCATAGAAATATCACCGGTAAAGACGCTCCACCCAATAAATGTAGTGAGAGAGATAGCAATAACAGTCGGAACAAAAATACCTGCTATTTTGTCAGCTAGCTTTGATATTGACGCTTTAGTGCCGCTTGCTTCGTTAACAATACTTATAATTTGATTTATCGTGCTGTCTTCGCCAACCCTTTCAGCCTTGATTTTCAAAATACCGTTTTGATTTAAAGTCGCAGATATAACTTTGTCTCCCACGCTCTTTGCAACCGGTACACTTTCGCCAGTAACAGCTGATTCTTCTATCCAACTTTCCCCATAGACTATCTCCCCGTCTGCCGGAATAACCTGTCCCGGTCTTACAATTATTATATTGCCTTTTTCTAAATCATCAATAGGTATGGAAATCTCTTCTCCTTTTTCTTCTATTATCACTGTTTTCGGCCGTAAATTTACAAGTTTTTCAATTGCTTCTGTGGTCTTACTTTTGCTGCGTGCTTCCAAAAATCGCCCCATAGTAATCAGGGTTAAAATCATTGCCGCTGATTCAAAATAAATGCCCTTTGTTTCATGCCCATATATCATCTCATACATGGCATATATTCCATAAGCCACTGATACCGCTGCTCCCATGGATATCAAACTGTCCATGTTCGGTGTGCCCTTAAGCAATGTCGGGATGCCCTTTATAAAATAACCCCTATTTAGGTATAAAATAGGTATAAGCAAAATTAACTGGCTGAGGGTGTTCGCTAAAGGAATCGTTCCTATTGTGTGAGTGTGCAGCCCCATCATGTGACCTATCATATGCCCCATACTAAAATACATTAGAGGCAATAAGAATAGTAAGGACCAAAGAAATTGTTTTCTCTTCACATCAGCCTCTTTTTTATTATTATTCCAAAAGTCCTTCTCAACATTGGGTGATTGAGCCCTATTTCTAATAGAAGTAGCTTTATTTCCCTTACTTTCTAGCTTTGCATCATATCCTGCAGCCTTTACTGCATCCTCTATCTCCACAGAGGAAATTTTATCATCATTTCGATGGATCTGCATAGTTCCTGTTAAAAGATTTACCTGAACGTCTTTAACACCATTTAGTTTATTTACAGCTTTTTCTACCCGTGCGGAACATGCAGCACAACTCATTCCTTCTACTATATATTTTTCTTTTTTCATCTCACTCCTATTCCAACATAAATACCCCATAGTTATAGGCACCATGGGGTAAGCTATTTCAAGACTATATTTCGGCACTCAAACTAGATCATAAGACTACATATTATTCTGTGGTGGATTATACGTTCTAGCATTCAGTTCTTCATTTAATGCATATAAGCCCTTACCATCTATGCCGAATAGCTCATATTTAGTAATTAAATCTCTGGCAGTAGTCTCTTCTTCTGCCTGTTCATTTACAAACCAAGCCAAATAATGCTCTGTTCTCAAGTCTTTCAATTCTCTAGCTGCATAAACCATTTCATTAATCAGTCCTGTCACAAATTCCTCATGCTTTAGAGCCTCTCTAAGAACTTCTAAATCATTTTTATATAATCCTTCCGGTTTTTTGATTTCATCTAATTTGACATGTCCATCGTTCTCATGGGTATAGTTATAGAACATCATGGCGTGAGCCATCTCTTCTTTTGCTTGTATCATATACCAGTTCGCAAATCCATTCAATCCTCTTTCTTCAAAGTAATTTGAAAAATCCAGATACAAATATGCTGAGTACATTTCAGCATTTATTTGCTTATTGATTAAGTCTATCATTTTTTGATTTAATTTCATAACACTTGCCTCCAAAAAACATTTCATCATTTACAACTTCATTATAATTTTCTATGGCTTATCAATGCATAGAACGCCATATTATTTATTCCTCAAAAGATCTCTGATCTCTGTAAGAAGCTTTATATCTTCTGCCGGTGCAGCAGGTTCTTCCTTAACCTCTTCTTTCTTCTTAAATCGATTCATAGCCTTAATTAAACTAAATATTACTAACCCAATCAGTAGTAGGTTGATAACCGCCTGAATAAACATACCATATCTAATTTCAGCAGATCCTACCGTTAACATTAAATTCCCAAAGTTAATGCCGCCTAAAATGATTCCCAAAATCGGCATTATAATATCATTAACCAAGGAGTTTACAATCGCAGTAAATGCTCCACCTATTACAACTGCTACAGCTAAATCAATAACGTTTCCTCTTGCCATGAATTCCTTAAATTCTTTGATAAAATTCTTCATAATACTCTCCCTTGACTCACATTGGTTTTTATCTTAGTTATATACATATATTTGCATCCAAATATGCGAAGCATTAATCCCTCAATGATTCCAACTTTCCCAACTTTTCAGCCCAATGGGCCCACATTTGTTTAATTAATTTTCTACCGGCATACATTGAAGTTAAGCTGTTATCTAACGTGGGAGCAATTTCTACCACATCAAACCCTATAATATTCAATCTGTCAAAAATCAGTTTCATTAGGTCAAGTATCATTCTAGGTGTAAGTCCTCCTAACTGAGGCATCCCTGTCCCGGCAGCATATCCGGGATCTAATACATCAATATTAAATGTCACATATACATTATCAAACCCCTTCATTTTAGCTATGCAATCTTGAGCAATAGTATAAACGCCTTCATCAAAACAGTCTTTTGCGGTTTTAATATTATACTTACCATCCTTAACCTTATCAAACTCAGACCTATCTATACTTCTGACCCCAATAAAATATATGCTTTCCGAGCCTTCAACGGATTCTAGCTCCATAGCTCTTGATAAGGTAGTAGCACTTCCCAGTTTATCTCCATGCTCCTCATCAAGCAAATCAAGATATGCCCCAAGATGTATTATTCCAAGACTTCCGGAAATCTTTTTGTCAACCCCTCTAAGTACCGGAATAGAGACACTATGGTCACCACCAATCATGGTAAACCGTTTTTTCATATCAACAATTGAGCTAACATAGTCTTCCACTTCTTTATATATAACATCCCTATCAGTTCCTCTAAAATCGCCTCCATCATAGACCTTCATCTGATCAAAAATTTCCAAATCCTCAGTGCATGGGCTGGCTTCAATCGTATTTCGTCTAAGCAAGTCCGGTGCATCTGCCGATCCACCTCTGCTACCCTCACTCCCATCGAAAGGTATGCCAAATACCACTAAATCTGCTGCCGTCTCAGTCTTTTCGGGGTCGTTAAGACCAAACCATGTTTCATTCATCTCAGAATAATGACTTCTATTTCTCATCGCTACCTCCCACAAATCTATAAATACTTATACCCTATCTCTAACATAATACACACGTTTTTCCATCTACTAAATAAATATATGTCTCTTTCACCTTTAGCTTATCATCAGATACTATTCCAATTCCCGCTTCCAGGGCACGCTTATACACTTGCATTTGCTTATCGTATTTTGACTTAATCCTAAATTTCTCTTCTTCTACTTTATCCTCTCTGATTTGATTAGATTTAAAATCAACAATGACAAAATAGCTGTCTTCCTCTATGTTTGTCTCTTCGAAAAAGGCATCTATTACGCCCTGGACTATAACCCTTTCATCATTATCCACAACTCTTATTGATTCTTCGCCTTCTGTTGATAATTCTAAATCTTGAATAAAGTCTTCCAATATTGGGTCACTAATGGGAATAGAAAGTATGAATGACTGTTCTTTGTGAAGTTTTCCTTCCTCTTCAGCTTTAGCCATACGCTTAGCTAAATCACTTTTAAAAAAATCATCAATGTGTTTTAAATGAATCTGATTCGCCATGTTTTCATCTATGATTTCATTTGATATCAGTTGTTTTATCAGTACTTCCAAATAATTTAATCCCTCTTCAACTGCCCTAGAATATTGACAAAATTCAAAAATTTTATGGTATATACTCCCTCTCTCTGCAGCATTCATGACTCCATATTTCTCTACGTCCTTAACTAGAAATTTAGGTTTGCTCAATAAAGCAAAATCTTCATTGCATTGTCGAACCCTGAACTCGTCCTCAGGGGCTATATTGCATTTTTCAGCTGAGCTTAATTCATTAAGCCCTGTAGCTGTATACTTCGGTATTATACCTTTATATATGCTATAAGGATACTTATATGATAATCTTTTAGCAACATCATCATAGGTAACTTTTTCTATAGATTGCCGCTGAATTTCTGTATGTTCCTCTCTATCTACCGATAGTTTCTCTTCTTGTAACCACCCTCTAAGCATTTCCGGAGTACATATAACTTTTTCACCCTTCCATTTGACCAGCTTAAAAAAAGATGTGCCTGAATTTCTATTATTATCTGCTCCCGAAACACATAATATATCGGTGGCCCTTGTTAATGCAACATAAAGAACTCTCAAAGCTTCTTCCTTCTCCTCTAGTTCCTTGAATGAATTTATGAGCTCACTAACTATACTTTTTTTTATGACTTTTTCTTCCAAATTCACATAATCTAATCCAAGACCTATTTTTTTATGAAAGGGCAGCGCCAGGCTTTGAGCACTCGACCTACTGCCCTTGTTAAATCTCGCTAAAATAACCATCGGGAACTCAAGGCCTTTGCTATTATGGATTGTCATGATTCTAACAGCATTACCACCCTCTCCCATTATATCTGCTTCCGGTAAAGCTAATGCTTTATTAGATTTCACCTTATTTATATATTCTAGAAATCCACTTAAAGTAGCTTCACCATATTCCTGAAAATCTAAAGATAAATCAATTATAGCATGTAGATTTGCCTGTCTAATATCTCCCATGGGCATAGCGCCGACTAGCAAGAAATATCTGGACTCTTGTAATACATCCCATATAAATTGATTTAAATCAAGCTCTACAGATTTTTGCTCAAAGCCCTCCAACATATCGATTACTACACATAGATTATCTATTATCTTCGCCTCTTTCCCAGAGGCAATATATTCTTTGATCTTATAAAAAAAATGACTTCCATCAACTGATGCAATCTCTGCAATTTCAGAGTCTTTAAATCCAAAAATAGATGATTTCAATACGGATATTAATGCTAAGTCCTGAAGCTTATTATCTATAACTTTTAAAAGATTTATAAATATTCTAACTTCTATTGCGTCAAATATATCTTCTTTCTTAGTTACATAATTGGGTATTTCAAGCTCATTAAGCTGCCTACTTAACCTCGGTCCATAGTCCTTTAAACTTCTAGATAAAATGACAATATCCGAGTATCCTATAGTCTTTAATTTCCCTGATTTATTATCAAAATAAGGTTTGCCTATGTGTTCTTTTATAATCCTTGCAATTTGAAGATTTTCAAGCTCTTCGCTATCTCTTGAAGATTCAATTTCTTTATTAGCATCCTCAACCCAATAGAGTTTTGTAGGATATTCAATGACCCTTTCATCTTTAATTCCCAGATTAAGTTTTGTCTCATTATTATATCCCTCCATCAAATCAAAGAAAATATCATTCACAGTATTCAAAATAGTCTCTTTGCTTCTATAGTTATAGTTCAAATCCACTTTTCTATTAGAGCCCTCCAAACAATCAGAGAATTTTTGATATTTTTCCATAAAAATTTCCGGTTCAGCATTCCTGAATTTGTATATACTTTGCTTTACATCACCTACCATAAAAATATTATCTTCTCTAGAGATTTGATTAATTACATATTCCTGCAAACTGCTGGTATCTTGATATTCATCCACAAATATATATTCAAATCTATCTTTATAAAATTTGGAAATCTCAGGTCTTTCCAGCAATTCTATTGCAAAGTGTTCAATATCCGCAAAATCTATAACTCCTGATTTTAGTTTTTCTTCTTGAAATTTTTTATCAAAGTCAAAGACCATATCAAGAAAAAAGTCAACATATATTTTTGTATCATTGATATATTTAACTCTGCTATCCCAAATTTCTGTATTGCCACTAAGTATATCCAATTTAGTTTTTATTGCTTTATATTTAGAATGTGTACCACCTAAAACGTCAAACTTTTTTTTATATTCATCGAAGATTTTCCCTTCATCCTCTGGTCTGTCTTTAAAAAATTTTTTTGCTTCCCATTTGCCTACTTTATCTATTCTTAGCTTAACCTCTTTGTAATCTCCCATCTTCAGTAGATTTATTACATTTTGGGCAAACTCTACCTTTTTAGGTTGAATCATAAGTCTAGAGAATTCATGTAATCCTAAATTTAAAGCCAGCTCTTGAGTATCCTCATAGTCTCGCAGGACAGCCTTGGCTGCATCCATAACCTCTATTTGAAGAACTTCTTTAATAGATCTCCAGTTTAAGAGTTCTGCTCCCGTACTTAATGAGTAAAGTTCCTGAATCAAATTCTTAACCTCTATTTTGTAGTTAGGAATATTCCTAAAGGATTCATGAGCCTGTAGTATCTGTTCTTTTAACTTATCAAATCGTCTGCCGTCAGTATATCTATCTAAATATTGAAAAAAAGCTCTATTTCTTTCTATCTCATATTTAGACGGATTGGAAGATAAATTGAAATACTCATAGAGAAGTTCATCTATTATTCTTTCTTTAATAATTGCTATTTTGAGCTCATCTTCGACTTTGAATCCAGGTTCTAAACCATTTATATAATGAAAAAACTGTTTAATCACACTCATAGCAAAGCCGTGAAAATTACTAATATTGGCATTCCCCAGCATATCAATCTGTTTTCTAAATAGCTCTCTAACTTCCTGGCTATCAGCATGTACAATGGCTTTCTTTAAATCTTTGCGAATTTTCGCCTTCATATCTGCAGTAGCTGCATTAGTAAATGTAACAATAAGCATTCTATCAATAGGCGTGCCATCAAGAATTAATCTCTTAATGCGCTCAACAAGCACTGCGGTTTTCCCTGACCCTGCAGCAGCAGCAACTAGCAAATTCTTCCCATCCTCATGTATAGCTGTTTTCTGACCATCATTCCACATTGTATCTGTCATTATCTTTCTCCTCTTAACTTTGATTATAGCAAAATATCTGCTATAATTAAATTAGATTTTTATATAGGAGTATATGCTTCACTATCTGTGTAAAGCATAGATTAAAATTATGAGAAAACCAACAATGCTTATGATTCTTGATGGATTCGGCTTAAATAAACACCGTTTTGGTAATGCTATAGCTGCAGCAAATACCCCAAATATTGATGCAATTTTCAAATGCTATCCATGGACCAAACTAATTGCTTGCGGACATTCTGTAGGTCTTCCCGATGGTCAGATGGGAAATTCCGAAGTTGGACACATGAACATTGGTTCTGGGAGAATTATATATCAGGACTTATCTCTTATTACAAAGGAAATAAAAGAAGGTAAATTTTTTAACAATTCAGCCCTGATATCCGCTATGGATAACTGCCTGGAGAAAGATTCAGCTCTTCATCTTTTAGGACTCTTGTCTGATGGGGGTGTTCATAGTCACATAGATCACCTAATGGCACTTCTGGAAATGGCAAAAAATAGAGGGCTCACAAAAATATTTATTCACTGTTTTTTAGATGGTAGAGACGTTCCCCCAAGATGTGCAAAAGAATATATAGAACAGCTAGAAGAAAAACTTACCCATATTGGAGTTGGCTCCATTGCTTCTATCGGAGGAAGGTATTTTGCTATGGATAGGGATAAAAGATGGGAAAGAATTTCAGTGGCATATGAGGCGATGACTTTAGGTAACTCACCTCTAAAAACATCAACATATCTAATTGCCGATACTGCTATGGAAGCCCTGGGTAACGCATATGCCAGGGATGAAAATGATGAATTCGTAACTCCAACATTTATATCAGGTAGTTCACCAGTGAGAAATAATGATAGCATTATAATGTTTAACTTCCGTCCGGATAGAGCTAGAGAAATAACAAGATGCTTTGTTGATGAAAATCTTAAAGGTATAGAGAGATTCACCATACTTTCTGGATTAACTTATGTAACTATGACCCAGTACGATGCAACCATGCCTAATGTAATCGTTGCATATCCACCTGAAAATGTAAAAAATACTCTAGGAGAATATGTATCGTCTAAAGGATTATCTCAACTGCGAATTGCAGAAACTGAAAAATATGCTCATGTTACATTTTTCTTTAACGGAGGTAAAGAGGATTCTTTTCCTGGAGAGGACAGAATTTTAGTCAAATCTCCTGATGTTGCAACATATGACTTAAAACCGGAGATGAGTGCCCCGGAAGTTGCTGATAAGGTCATTGATGCTATACATGAAGATAAATATGATATGATTATATTAAACTTTGCCAATTCTGATATGGTTGGGCATACGGGTGTCATGGAAGCTGCAATAAAAGCTTTAGAAGCTTTAGATAGACTGGTGAAACGGATTGTTGATGCAATGTTACTTATCGATGGGCAAATCCTTCTTACCGCAGACCATGGGAATTCAGATGTAATGATAGATGCAGATGGCAGTATAGTCACATCACACTCTTTAAACCTCGTCCCGCTTGTACATATTTCAAATAATCCAAAGTCTTTTAAATCTCCCGCATCAGATTGGGGAGTTTATGACGACAAAGCAAGTAATTCTACAGAGTTGGAATCCACAGAAAATTGGGGTAAGTTAGCCGATATAGCACCTACCATGCTGACTCTAATGGATTTAGAAATACCAATAGAAATGACTGGCGATATTTTAATTAAATAGACAGCAAAGTTATCTCGAAAGGGGCTGTGCTAACTTTAAAAGCTTATTTTTATATTCAACTTTGAGGAGTAGTACAGTAACCCTTTCTTTTAATATATTAATTATTTATTTTTACCAACTTTGAATTCTTCATTAGCTATAAAAAATGATTCCCCCTCTAGTAATGTAATCGGGGTTTTCGGCAATAATCTTACATCCTTCGCATATGATCCATTTGTAGAATTTAAATCTTCAAGGAGAATCCCATTTTCATTGCGTTCCACACGCACATGAATATCACTAAAATAATCATTTCCATCTAATTTATAAAATCCTGTCTTTTCCTTAAAAAGTTCCTTCCCCTTTCCCAAAATAAGCTTTTCATTTCCCACGGAAATAATCTCCCCGGTTGCAACACGAAGTAAACTTATACAATCTAAATCAACTATTTGTATTTCTGCATCCTTATAACACTCATTAGTTATTTTTTTTATATGTGTATTATTATTTTCACGATATAACCGTTCTAAGGTTTTTTCAAACTTGCCTGGATCTAAAAATCTCAATGTAACAATTTCTTTCTTAACAGCGATAATAAATTTATTGGTATTTTCATCTGCCGGCTTTACCCTTTTTAAATAATATAATACTAGATCAATTATATATTTATTTATAATTTCGCCCTCTGTAGGCAAGTATAAGAAAGACAAATCATCATTATCATCTATCCATATTTGATTTTTATCAAGATGTAGATTGGAAAAAAACACGTTGTTCACCATTAAAAATTCAAATAACCTAATAATTTGATCAAGGAATTTCTTTACCGAAACTATATCTTTAGGCTCTAGCAAATATTCTTCTAAACTCTTTTTATCTCCTACATTAAATACAGCTTTCTTTGGTTCAAAATCATTGATCTCAACAAAATACCTGATTCCAATATTGTTTATTCGAGACAATTCTATTACATCCAGGTACTCATCTGAATCCATTTTTACTACAAGCTTTAATCCATCTTTGTCTAATTTTTCCTTAAATTTCATTCCACACCTTTTCTGGTATTTTTTTACATCTAGTTTTCTATCATTCTATTAAATTCCCCATATTGTGTCAATCTATATTTTTTATGAAAATAAACGTTCCTAAGACATAACTCCGTTTACATCAGTTTTTTGTATAAAAAAAACGGCACCACTGTGCCGTTTTTAGAGCTTGCCAAAACTCTCACTTCTCTGCATTTAGCTATGCTCATTAAATATAAAAAATCTTGTAGCTTAACTACCTACACTTTCAAGCGCTGTAGGTTAGCCCTGCCAGTTTTTCGCATCTATCTCTATCCATAGGCTTTACATCCGCAAAGCGGTATGTCATACCAAGTTTTTCATACTTGTCCGTTGCCATTGTATGGTAAGGTAGAAGTTCAACCTTTTTTACAGTTTTAATCTTTTGAATAAATTGATTTAGCGACTTAACATATTCTTCCGTATCATTTATTCCCGGGATTATCACTTGCCTTATCCATATAGGTTTTTTGTGTCTGTTTATCGATTCAATAACATCAAACAAAGGACCCTGACCGCGACCGGTTAATTCTACAAACATTTGCTCATCAATATGTTTAACATCCAAAAGCACCATATCTGCCGCTGCAATCACATCATCTGATATAGCATCAAAATATGTACCGCTTGTATCTATAGCAACTGATATATTTTCTCTATGCAAAGAATTGATTGCTTCTATTAAGAATTCCCCATGAAGTAATGGCTCGCCACCGGAAAAGGTAACCCCACCGTCATCCCCATAGTAAGGAATACCGCGTTTAGCTTTATGTACAATTTCTTCAATGTCAATTTCTCTTCCACCTTTAGGATTCCATGTATCAGGATTATGACAGTAAGCACATCTAGCTGGACATCCTTGCAGAAAAAAAACTGTTCTTATGCCGGGTCCATCAACAGCTCCAAATGATTCAATTGAGTGTAGTCTTGCTTTATTCATGTTCTCTCCCAATAAGTCCCTGCCTACCACGATTGTCTATGGTAGACATATATTTTGTCATCAGATTATATGTTCAAAATTTTAATCGGCTATTCCTCACAATCAGATGCTTTCATGGAATGTTCTTTCAATAACTTCTTTTTGATGTGCTTTTGACAGGGCATTAAACCTAACTGCATATCCAGAAACCCTTATGGTCAGTCCCGGGTATTTGTCCGGATTTTCATATGCGTCAAGCAGTACATCTCTATTCAGGACATTTACATTTAAGTGATGTGCACCCTGATTAAAATAGCCTGATAATAATTTTACTAGAGTCTCTTTTCTACTAACCGCGTCCTTACCTAATGAATCCGGCGTTATAGTGAAAGTGTTAGATACCCCATCCTGACATGTATCCCAATTAATTTTTGCAACAGAGTTAAGGGATGCCACAGCTCCATGAGCATCTCTGTTATGCATCGGATTCGCACCTGGCGCAAATGGCTCACCTGAGCGTCTTCCATCAGGTGTATTTCCTGTTTTCTTTCCATACATTACATTTGATGTAATTGTTAGTACTGAAAGTGTTGGTACTGCATCTCTATAATATTTATATTTTCTAAGTTCACCTATTGTCTTTTCTGAGATTGCAACAGCAATATTATCAACTCTATCGTCATCAGTTCCGTATTTAGGGAATTCGCCTTCTGTCTTATAGTCAACGATTATCCCTCTTTCATCCTTAATTGGCGTAACTTTTGCAAACTTAATTGCTGATAAAGAGTCAGCAGCTACAGAAAGTCCTGCAACACCAAATGCCATTAATCTTCCAATTTCGGAATTTAAAAATGCCATTTGGGATCTTTCATAGTCATATTTATCATGCATGAAATGAATAACATTCATAGCTCTGGAATAAGCTGAAAGCATCCACTCCAGATAAATATTATATCGTCTCCAAACCTCATCAAAATCGAGTGGACCATCCGGCATAGGTCCCATTTGCGGACCTATTTCTTTTCCTGTCTTTTCGTCTATACCTCCATTAATCGCAAGAAGCAGAGTTTTAGCTAAATTACATCTTGCCCCGAAGAACTGCATTTGCTCTCCCATTTTAATTGCCGATACACAGCATGCTATAGAGTAGTCTCCACCGCAGTGCCCCCTCATTTTATCATCATTTTCATACTGAATTGAATCTGTATCAATGGAAACCTGTGCACAAAATCTTTTAAATGGCTCCGGCAAATCCTTAGACCATAGAACAGTTAGATTTGGCTCTGGAGCAGGACCTAAATTGTAAAGAGTATTAAGAACTCTGAACGTGTTCTTCGTTACTCTGTGTCTTCCATCATTTCCGATTCCGCCAAGGCCTTCTGTAATCCACATTGGATCTCCACCAAAAAGTTCATTATATTCCGAAGTTCTAAGATGTCTTGCAACTCTTAACTTTAAAATGAAGTCATCTACCATCTCCTGAATTTCTTCTTCAGTATATCTGCCATTCCTCAAATCTCTTTCAGCATATACGTCTATAAAAGTAGCAGTTCTGCCAATTGACATTGCTGCGCCATTTTCTTCTTTGATTCCAGCTAAGTAAGCGAAATAGGTCCACTGAATAGCTTCTTTTACATCATTTGCCGGCTGACTGATGTCAAACCCGTAACTTTCTGCCATTTTCTTAACGTCTTTAAGTGCTTGGATTTGGTTAAATATTTCCTCTGATAGCCTTAAATTTTCCTCTGTATCATATACTCTATCAGAAATTCTTGCATGATCCTTCTGCTTTTCTTCAATTAAATAATCAATCCCATAAAGGGCAGCTCTTCTATAGTCACCGATGATTCTGCCTCTTCCATAGGCATCAGGAAGACCTGTAACATAACCTAGATGTCTAACAAGCTTCATTTCAGGTGAGTAAGCCTTAAATACACCATCATTGTGGGTTGTAATATTGTCAAAAAGATACTTGATATTCTCAGGAAGTTCAGCATTGTACTCTTCCATTTCCTGAACTACCATTCTCTTTCCGCCAAACGGGCAAATACCTCTTTTAAGAACTTCATCAGTCTGTAGTCCTACAATAATATCTCTATCTTTATCTATATATCCTGGAGGAAAAGCAGTAATCCTCATAATTCTGCTTCCATCTACTTTTAAAGTTCCCCCAGCCTTTCTTTCTTCTACTAGCTTATCCTTAACAATCTGATTTACTGCATTAGTTCTCTCTGTTGGTCCAGCAAGAAAACTCTCATCACCATCGTAAGGGGTATAGTTCAAACTAATAAAGTCATCCACATGTATGTTTTCACTCCAATCGCCAGCTTTAAAGCCTTCCCATTCCTTTCTCATCTTCAATCCTCCGTAAAACAATGAATAATAAAATAAATCCCCAAGTATACATCTGAGATTTTCGAAAACAAAAAAACCTTGTATACTTTTTATGTATACAAGATAACATTTGGTTAAGTTTATGTCAATAAAATTTCTTTAAAAAATAATGTTTTTATTTCAGCACATAACATTGATATATAGCCATTTAAACCATTTTCATGCATGGTTATACACTTTGTGTGTAAAAATATATTCTTCCCGGTCCTTTTGGTATTTTATTCCATTTAGTTCCATTTTTAACCATAATCATTTGGCTGGACCAAGGCCTTTTTACAACGAAATATTTTACGCCCTTTCTATCTGTCAGGGTCTCTCCGTTCACAATATGTTCTGCTACCATAAGTGGAAATGCACCATTTTCCTTATTATATGTTTCGCTGCTTGGCTCTACACGCTGGAATCCCAATTTATTCAGCACACCAAAACTAGCAGAATTATATGCATTAAGTCCAAAGTCTCCATATATTGAAAAGTTATCTGTAGCCAATTTCCTGTCACATATGTTTTGGGCAGATTTAAAGAAATCAAACCACTGTAAATTACCCAAGTAAACACCTCTTCCTCTTGCTAAAGCTACGGCTTGTTCCTTATTAGCTTTTATAATCTCATCTTCCTTACCCATGGATACATTAGAAACATACGGAATCCACTTACTGTATCCTCTTTCTTTAGCAAGTAGGTCCATATCTTCCCCGGATATTTCATCAACTAAAATTCCTGCAATAGGTAAAAGAGCCACATATCCAGGTCCCGGAGATATGGTTTGTATAAAGTTTTCTAAATTATAGAAATATACTTCTTTGTTTGTTTTGTTAAGAATATTTCTCCTCTTTATTATTTCATCTATATCCTTAGATAATATGTCTTCATCAACAATCATCTGTACTTTTTTCTCATGATTATTTATTGATATTTTCGGTTCTACTATTGAGTGACCCTTAACTTTCTCAGATATTCGATTTAATATTTCTCTTCTCATAAAGTTCAGGTCTGATATCTTTAGTCCAATTGGAATTTCTCCAATAATTTCAATATTTCCAACTGTAAATGGCGTACCACCTAACTTTCCCAGATTTTGCTTTATTTTTTGTGTATTGTTTCTGGGCGTTAAATCACCTTCTACGCAAAATTTAAAGTTAACTTTTTCTTTAAATAATCTTGTATTTGCAACTAATTCTATCATTCTATTTTTGCGAATTAATTTAAAATCTATAGGCGTAGTTTTAATATATTTACCCTTTTCAAAGTCCTTATTTTTAAAAGTCCCTTCATATTTTTCATTCAAAGAATTACTTATAACCTTGTATAATTGAGATCCCTTAGGGATTGATTTCTTAAAATCACCAATGGAAACTTCTTTATTCCCCAGATTCTTTATATAGGTTATAAAACTTGATTCAGTAATCATATCTCCTTTTGAAGTTTTGTATCTAGCTTCAACAACATCTCCCTGATTGATTAAATTTTCTTTTGCAAGTTTAGCATTAATCAAATGCGCAGATTTTATTGGGCGACTATTTTGCACAGTACCAATGTGAATCCCCCGATTTTTAGGAAAATCCATGGATATCAAGCTATTATCCGTTTTGCCAAGTATATAATTATCTGTAAATCCTCCACGGTTAAAAATTTGTAACAAAATACCTCTATCTTCATCAGATATCCTATACGTTCCATTTTTATAGTATTCATCTATGTACTTTCTATAAATACTGGTAACTCCTGCAACATATTGAGGCGATTTCAGCCTTCCTTCTACCTTCAGAGAGTCAACTCCTGCATCAATTAAACTACCTAAGTGATCTATCAAGCAGAGATCCTTTGGACTTATATGATAGTTAGTTACTTTCTCATCATCTAATTTATAAGGTAATCTGCAAGGTTGGGCACACACTCCCTGATTTCCCGATCTGCCTCCAATTGAACGACTTAAATGGCATTGTCCTGAGTAACAAAAACATAGGGCTCCATGAACGAAAACCTCAGTCTCTATTTCTCCACATTTAGAAACTTCCTCAATTAGACGAAGAGGCATTTCTCTAGCCAGAACAACTCTGCTATAACCCAGTTCCTTCACTGCCATCGCTCCACCCTTTCCATAAACAGTACCCTGAGTAGATAAATGAATTTCTTGATTGGGCATGTACCTTCTAATGAGTTCTCCGAATCCTAAATCCTGGATTATAAATGCGTCTACACCGATTTTGTGGAGTTTAAGAGCATAGGAAACAGCCATCTTTAATTGATCATCTCTCATTAAGGTATTTATGGTAACATAAACCTTAACGCCCCTGAGATGACAAAATGCTACAGCTGATTGCATGATTTCCAAGTTAAAATTCTCTGCACTGATTCTCGCGTTAAATGCAGTGCCGCCAAGATAGACAGCATCTGCTCCATTCTCGACGGCTGCAATAAGTTGCTCTTTCCCACCAACCGGTATTAAAAGCTCTATTTTATTTTTTTCATTTTTTAAAATTTTACTCATCTTTTTTCATTCCACAAGGATATCTTAGTGATGTATCATACTGGCTTGCTTCTAATAAATATTCATAGAATCCATATCCTCCGGACAAATTATAGCAGTCATATCCATTTTCGTTTAGAATATTACACGCTATATAACTTCTTAGCCCGGAATAACAATTTACATATACGGGTTTCCCCTTAGGAATCTCATCAAGTCTCTCCCTCAACTCGTCAATTGGTACATGAATAACATTAGGGAAATGCCCCTCTTTAAATTCGCTTTCGGTTCTCGTATCTAAAAGAGTTATATCGCTTCTTCCTACCAGGGAATCAACGTCTTCAGGAAAGAATTGTTTGACTTTTCCTGCTATCACATTCTCAATTACAAAACCTGCCATGTTAACTGGATCTTTAGCCGATGAATATGGCGGCGCATAAGCAAGGTCAAGATCTTTAAGATCTTGATATGTCATTTTACCATGAATAGCCGTCGCTAGCACGTCAATTCTTTTATCAACTCCATCTGAACCTATAATTTGTGCACCTAGAATGCGACCTATACTCTTTTCAAAAATAATCTTAATAAACATTGGTTCCGCACCCGGATAGTAGGTTGCATGGGATTGGGAGTTGATGACTATTTTGTCATAATCCAAACCAAGCTTTTTAGCTGTTCTTTCATTGATTCCTGTTGTAGCTGCTGTAAGGTCAAAGAGCTTTAAAATTGATGACCCCTGTGATCCTCTGTACTTACTATTTATTCCACAAATATTATCGGCAATAATTCTTCCTTGCTTATTTGCAGGTCCTGCCAAAGGAATGACTTCTTTGATTCCTGTTACGTAATTTTCAACTAGCACTGCATCTCCCGCTGCATAAATGTCCTTATCCGAGGTCTGCATACTCGAATTTGTTACTATAGATTTTCTAGGGCCAAGCTCAAGTCCCGCGTTTTCTGCCAACATGCTTTCCGGGGCTACACCTGTTGCCATAAGAATAAAATCTGCTATCTTTACCTCTCTTGAATAGTCCTCCGGAGTTTGATTCAATTTTAATTTTATCCCTTTTAACCTTAGATATGAGTGGAGTATTGATGCCATATCCATATCAAAAGGTTTCATTATCTGATTGCTTCTTATAAGAATGTATACATCTATGCCCTGCTCTTTAAGATTTTCTGCCATTTCAATACCTATAAACCCACCTCCGATAATTGCAGCTGACTTCGGTTTATTTTCATCAATATATTTCTTTATTTCAAAAGTATCCTCAACGGTTCTTAAACTGAAAGTTTTCTTATTGTCTAACCCTTCAATGTTTACCCATGTTGGTTTTGCACCAGGCGTTAGAATTAGCTTATCGTAAGACTCATCGTATTCTCTTCCAGTGGTAAGTTCCTTAACTTTGACAGATTTATTATCACGATTAATTGCCAAAACCTCACTTGAAATTCTTACATCTATATTAAATCTTTTCTTAAAACTCGCCGGTGTCTGAAGAGTCAAAGCTTTTTCTTTCTTAATAGCTCCACCAATATAATACGGAAGTCCACAATTGGCATAAGATACATACCCTGTTTTTTCCAAAATTATAATTTCTGCATTTTCATCCAATCTTCTAAGTCTTGCTGCCGCTGTTGCTCCACCTGCAACGCCCCCGATTATTACAACTTTCATGTATTCCTACCTTTCCAACTCTCCACTGTATCCTGCAATGCCTCCGATATTTTCAGCATTTTTCCCGATATTTTTTAAAATTCTTGTAGCCTGACTACTTCTGCCTCCACTCAAGCAGTATACGAATAATTTCCCTTCCGGAATTTTATTTAGTCTTCCTGCCATGATTTCATCTAAAGTAACATTTATGCTCCCAGGAATATGTCCTGCTGCATATTCTTCTTTTGTCCTTACATCTAGCAGAGCACTTCCTTCTGTCTCATTATATCTTTCAACGCCTCGGTTTATATTTGGTCCGAATAGACTAAACATATTAATATTCTCCTCCGGTATAATAACTTTTAATTTATACTTTTCTATCTTAATTATATTTGCACATATATATTTTTTTCAAACATGAATGAGATTCTTTAACCAAAAAAAGGAACTGTTTCACATAAAAATGCTACTTGTCAGTCCCTTTTGGGAAAGGTCATTACTCCCTCGCGAATGAAGATATTAGAAATATATAGTTACTTTTGAGTTTGGTTATTCATATTTTTAAATCATAAATCTTTTCTTCTATATAAAAAATCCTATAATCTATTCCCCTTCAACTTCATTTTTAGCTCTTATGAGATCAGGATACTTAGTCTGTCCGATTTCATCCCACAGGGGTGCGTTATCAATTCCACAATCAGATGGAACAAATACCGGATCAAGTCCCAGTTTCTTTTGCCTTTCGTAGTCTTTGAATACGTTTCTAACTTTCCTTTGAAGTAGTAATATTGCAACCAAGTTAACCCATGCCATGAGTCCAACACCTATATCAGCCAGATTCCACGCAGCATCTGAAGATCTGATTGATCCCCAGAAAATAATTGCTGTCAAGATTACCTTTGATCCTGTCACAATAATTTTTCTTGTTGTCTCAGACTTGGCTCCTCTCGCAATGTATGATGCATTAGCATCTGTATAAAAAGCAAAAGAAAGTAAAGTAGTAAATGCAAAGAAGAATACTGCAATAGCTATGAAGCCGGATCCAAATCCCGGAATTAGAGTATCAATCGCACTTTGAGTATAACCCGTACCAGGATTCATTCCGTCAGGTAAATTCTGTACGATAAATTCCTTTGTTTTTTCATTCTGAACATTGAACATGCCTGTTGATAAAATCATAATTGCTGTAGCCGTACATACTAGAATTGTATCAACATAAACTGAGAAAGATTGTGCTAAACCTTGCTTAGCAGGGTGAGATACTTCAGCTGCTGCCGATGCATGAGCACCGGATCCCATACCAGCTTCATTAGAGTAAATACCTCTCTTCACACCCCAGATAATAGTACTTCCCCATACTGCCCCATGGAATGCGTCAAGGTTAAATGCACATCTGAAAATTAGTGAAAAAGTAGGAATAACCTTGTCATAATTTACAAATAAAATAACTAGAGCTAGCAAAATATACGCTATAGCCATAACAGGAACAATAATTTCAGCTGTCCTTCCGATTCTCTTCATTCCTCCAAATACAACTAATGCAAATAGAGCTGCGATTAGACCACCGGTAATCCAAGGTGAAATGCCCCACGCATTCTTTGTAGCATCTGTGATATTAAATGCTTGAATTGTAGGCCCAGTAAAGCCGTTAGCAATAACTCCCGTGATTGCGAATAAGATAGCGAAGGCTCTTGCAAACCTAGGCATATGAGCAAATCCTTTTTCTATATAGTAAGCAGGACCGCCTCTATACTCGCCGTCGATCTTTTCTTTGTAAATCTGAGCAAGAGATGATTCCGCATAGGCAGAGCCTGCACCTACAATAGCAATCAACCACATCCAAAATACGGCTCCCGGTCCACCAAAGCATATTGCTGTTGCAACACCGGCAATATTACCTACACCAATTCTTCCACCAAGGGCCATTGCAAATCCCTGGAAAGATGAAATACCTTCTTTGGAGTCACTGTCGCCTTTGAGAAGATATTTAACCATGTCTTTAATTAGACGAACTTGTGGAACTCCCATGCTGATCGAGAAAAATAATCCAACAACTATTGCCACGACTACTAGTGGAATAGCCCATACGTAACCATTAATTACGTCTGTAAATTCAGCTAAATTCATACTGAGTTCTCCTTTTCTTGAATAAATTCCGTTTAATTTTGAGAAAATCTTTAATAATCTTTGTTTATACTTTAACATCATTTTTCAAGAAACTTCAAAAAAACTCATATTAATTTTCTATACATTTTTAGAATTTTTATACATCATTAATCCGTAGATAAACTTAGGAATTGCAACTCTTCCACCGTTTTGATTATTGCCCTTTATACATTCCATTTCTTCATTTATACTTCGAAAATCAAATACATAGTTAGCATATACCTGAAAAATGTCATTTCCATAGTCAGATAAACCTATGCTAGCTACATTCGTCAATCCTTTTTTCATTGCACGTCTAATTCGCTGTTCCATATTTTTACTGCTATCCCCTTTGCTTTCTGCTACCTCTTCCAGTACAATTTTACTATAATCGCAATTGTTATTTATCAAGTACTGACAGATAGCTAATATATCTGTAGTACCCTTTTCGCCACTCATGCCAAGCATGCCCAGCAAAGCCTTAATTTCTTGAATTTGATCATCGTGATTAACGGTTCTGGCTTCTTCTCCATTTTCAGGTATATTTGCACTGAAAATTCCACGTATATTCTCCATCATCGTGTTCATTTTATATTTTTCTGCGACATTACCTATCACCGACTCAATTTCCTTGATATTAATTGGTTTATGTATGAAAAATTCAATCCCTGCATCATATGCTTGCGCTACCATTTCCTTATCAGTAACTTTGGAAATCATAACAAAATATATTTCCGGAGACAGTTTTTTTATTTTTCTTACAAGTTCAATTCCATCCATTGTAGGCATAAGAAGATCTGCCATCACAATATCCGGTTTTTTGACTAAAATTTCTTCCACAGCTTTTTCTGGTGCAGTGTTAAATCCTATTACATCTCCTAAATTTCTGCTTTCAATTATATTTTCTATAGCCTTAACTATCCCAATTTTATCATCTACTATGTAATATCTCATCTTCTTCGACCTCTTTGAACATATCCTTGCTAAAGCGCAAAGTAAAAGTTGTTCCTTTGCCTTTTTCGCTTTCTACACTTATTTCACCATTAAAACCATTCTCAACATAGTCTTTTACTACGCTTAGGCCTATACCTCGTTGGATTCTTCCTGTGGATTCACTGAACTTAGTAGAAAAACCTGGCAAAAATATAGAATCTTTCTGACTTTGAGTCATACCTTCTCCTGTATCCGAGAAACTTATATAATAATTTAAATCTTGCTGATAAATTTCTATATATATGCTTCCTGAGTTGGATGATATGGCTTCTATACCATTTATCATTAAATTTCGAACAATGGATAGCATTTTAAAATATCCTTCAACCAAAAAGTTAATCTTACCTTTTACAATTATGGACATCGTCTTATTTTGTGCTGCTGCAATTGCCATAACCAGCTCTCGTTCAATTCCAATTATTTCCTTTATTGTAAGTGGCGGGTCATCGTATTGATCTACAAAACTCGTGGAAATAGTACTTATTATCCCTTGAAAATCTCCCCTTATTTCATGGGCGTGTTGTGAAATTGATAAAGCTTTTGCTGAAATAGCTCTATCTATACCACTTTCTCCCAAGTATTTGTATAATTCAAAAGATTCCTTCATTATGTGGTCTATTTCCGACAGGCTCTTTTTCATCATTTGTAACTCTCCTTCAATTAGAGCTGCTAGGCCGAGAAGTCTTTTGTACTCGCTAAGATTTTCTCTCTTTAAAAGAATAGTTGTATATCTCTCAACTGCAATGAGTATTACTTGAACAAGCACAGTCCTTATGAATGCAACAAGTAATAGTACAGCAATTGTATCTGTGGTAATGAGATTATGTCCTGCCTGTATACTTCTTGAAGTCATTTCTGACATATTTGAAAAGAAGTCACACAAAAACAGTGCTGTTGGGTAATTTATCAAATTTCGTTTTTCTTTAATGATAAATTTATACACTAAAGGGTAGGATATCGCATATGTAAAGAAGAACACCATGTCCGGTAGAGCCGCTTGGCTTGCATTTGCAAAATTTTCTCCATTAATCATTAAAAAAATAAGTCTTAAAAGTGGAGAAAAAATGCCGGAACAAAATGCAATATAGCTTGGTGTAACATTATCAAAGAGATACATAAAAATCGCCATGATAAGCACTGACAATGCAACAATAAATCCGTCCGAAAAAATATTAAAGCTAATTTGAGATGCTACTGATACAAAGACAGCAACTAAAAGGGTTGTTTTTATTTTATCCAAGATGTCACCTAAAAAAGGTAGGTCAACCAGCGACCTACCTTAAAATCTTTACTATGTTATTTAACGAAATATGTTCCTGTTTTTCCTTCAAGAGCTTCAATAGCTTTATCAAGAGATGTGATAATAGCTTTTTTGCTCTCTCCTGACTGAACAAACTTCATAGCGGCTTCAACTTTAGGAAGCATTGATCCAGGAGCGAACTGTCCATCCTCAATATGTTTTTGTGCTTCTTCAATCGTAAGTTGATCTAAATCTTTCTGATCCGGTTTATTGAAGTTCACTGCAACTTTTTCTACCTCGGTTAGAATCATTAGGACATCAGCCTCAACTTTTTCAGCCAATAGCTCTGCTGCAAAGTCTTTATCAATAACAGCTGCAACCCCTTCTAGGCTGCCATCAGCTGTTCTAACAACTGGAATTCCTCCTCCTCCGCAAGAGATTACTATTGATGTAGGCCACAACTGCTTTATAGCATCAATCTCAACGATTTCTTGAGGAATTGGAGATGCAACAACTCTTCTGAAGCCTCTTCCCGCATCCTCTTTCATTGCATAACCTTTTGTTTCTTCCAACTCTTTTGCTTCTTCAGCAGTATAAAATGGTCCAATTGGCTTAGTCGGATTCTTAAATCCCTTATCTTCCTTATCTACAACCATTTGGGTTACAACAGTAAGAACCGGGTAATCTTTACCTCTATTTTTTAGAGAGTGTTTTAAAGCCTGCTGAAGGTGATATCCAATATATCCTTCTGACATTGCACCACAAACGTCAAATGGCATTGGAGGAGTTACATCTTTTGCTGTTTCTGAAGCAAGAAGAATTCTTCCAACCTGTGGGCCATTTCCATGTACCACACCAATTTCGTAACCCTTTGCACTTATTTCTGCAATATATTCACAAGTTTTTTTTACAACTTCTAGCTGAGCTTCCGCTGTAGCTTCAGACTTTCCAGACTGAAGAGCATTACCACCTAATGCAATTACTATTTTTTCTGCCATATTATTTTTCTCCTTAATGTATATAAATTCTAGTAAATGATATGCTAATTTCTATAAGCTTTCTTATTAGACATCATCTCTATTTACCGGACATGACATACATCTAGGACCACCTCTGCCTCTAGACACTTCTGAACTCTTCATGGTTAAAACCTTTATTCCCTTTTTATCCAGTAAATCATTTGATACATAGTTTCTTTCATATGTAACAACTGTACCCGGTGCGATTGCAAGTGTATTTGACCCGTCATTCCACTGCTCTCTCTGTGCAGCCATTAAGTCGTTTCCACCACACCTAATTAAATCCACCGCAGGTACGTTTAAAACTTTTGCTAAGATACTAGCAAGAGTATCTGTAACTGTCTTGAACTGAGCTTTGCCATCTTTATCGAGAGTAATTTCGAACATTCTTAGTGGACCTTCAATTTCCGGATGAATTGTGAACTTATCGTAATCAACCATTGTAAATACAGTATCAAGGTGCATAAATGCTCTCTTCTTAGGAATATCAAATACGAGGACTCTCTTAAATGAGTCTTCTTTCAAAACTCTTTCAGCAAAAATTTCAATTGCATTTGCAGATGTTCTCTGTGACATACCAATTGCAACAGTTTCCTTGTTTAATACAAGAACGTCTCCACCTTCGATTGCAGCTGGATCCTTATAGCTGTACCACAGCTTTGTCCCATCTGGAGCAAAATCTTTATTGTAGTGGAACATGTACTCTAAGAACAGTGCTTCTCTCTGTCTTGCTGGAGTTCTCATCTTGTGTACATTAAGTCCATTACCAACACAAGCACCCGGATCTCTTGTAAAGTATAGGTTTGGCATTGGATCCATAAAGAACGGATAATCAGATTCTACAAAATCCTGTAAAGAATTCTGAGGTAATTTCCCTAGTTCTTCTTTTTTTACACCTGCTATAATTTTAGCAACCATCTTCTCATTATCCATTGCATATAGATACTCATACAGTGCATCTCTAACAGTCTGAGAATTGATAGTTGGTGTTTCATCAAGCATCTTTCCTAAAAATTCAGCTTTAACTTTTTCATCTGCAAGAGCTTTAGCTGTCTCTTCTACATAGTAAACAACTTCGACACCATTGTCTCTTAAAATATTTGCAAATTCGTCATGTTCTTCCTGAGCTATTTTTAGATATGGGATATCGTCAAATAGCAATCTCTCAAAATTATCAGGTGTTAAGCCTTCAACTTCTTCTCCCAACCTATGGAAAAGAACCTTATTTAACTTTCCAATTTCTGAAAAGTTATGAATACCAAAACTCATTGTAATCTCCTTACACTTCTTTACTTAAATACTCAATTTATATAATTCCAATTTCTTTAACATATCTTCTTCAACAAATACAGACAGCCACCTAAGGTTTCCCTTATGGCGGCTGTCAAAAATTTAAACTAAGCTATTGTAGCTACGATAACAGCCTTGATTGTGTGCATTCTGTTTTCAGCTTCATCAAATACTTTAGAGAATCTTGATCTGAATACTTCGTCAGTAACCTCACGAATATCATATCCTTCATCCTGCTGTCCTTTAGCCATTTTAGTTTCAAAGTCGTGGAATGATGGAAGGCAATGTAGGAAAATAGCATCATCATTTTCTGTAGCTTTCATTAAATCCATATCAACTCTGTATGGAGTTAGTAGTTTAACTCTTTCAGGAATCTGAGCTTCTTCGCCCATTGATGCCCAAATATCAGTGTAGATTACATCTGCACCTTTAAGAACTTCTTTTTCATGGCTAACTTCAATTGTAGCACCGGTTTCCTTAGCAACTTCTCTAGCTCTCTCTAGAACTGAAGAATCAACCTGCTCGCAAAGTTCCTTTGGTCCATAAGCAACAAAGTGCATGCCCATCTTAGCGCATCCATACATCCAAGCATAAGCCATGTTATTTCTTACGTCACCAACGAATACAACCTTAACTTTGTTTAAAGGTTTAGCAACATGCTCTTCGATAGTTAGAAGGTCAGCAAGAATCTGAGTTGGGTGGTCAACGTCAGTTAGACCGTTCCATACAGGTACGCCAGCGTGCTCAGCTAGCTCTTCAACAACTGACTGCTTGTATCCTCTGTATTCGATACCATCATAGAATCTGCCAAGCACCTTAGCTGTATCTTCTAAAGACTCTTTCTTACCCATCTGAGAACTTCCAGAATCTAGGAATGTAACTCCAGCGCCTTCATCCATTGCTGCAACTTCAAATGCACATCTTGTTCTAGTTGAAGTTTTCTCAAATAAAAGAACAATGTTCTTTCCCTTTAATAGGTGGTTTACAATACCAGCTCTCTTCTTAGCCTTTAAATCGTGAGCTAAGTCAAGCATGTATCTGATCTCTTCAGGTGTGAAATCCATTAGTGTTAAGAAATGTCTTCCTTTTAGATTAACTGCCATTAGTCTTTCTCCTTTTCGTTTAACAAAATAGTTAAAATAAATAAGTTTATTTTTGAATTTTTCACTACCCAAAACTGATAGTGAAATTCTTGACATAAGGAACGTCCCCTTAAAATCAAGCTATCCCCGCAGTTCCTACGGTTCTTTTTACAAAAGATTTTCTCTACCTCAAGTATACTTGAAAGGTATATAAATAAAAAGTACCAGTATCTCACATAAATTGAGTGCCAGTACCGCAAAAATTATTTAATTAAACATATATTAGTTTTAATATTTAATTATCTATGGATTAAACACAATTAAAATTACTTGCTTTTTCTTTAATAATGCCCGTTAAAATTTTCATTCCTCTAATAATCATAGCACCTTTTTCATGAGAAAAATTTATCCTCAATTTGTCCTTGCCCCCATTTCTTCCTAAATAGAAAACAGTTCCTGCTATAAACAATACTCCTCGCCGTTCCGCTTCCGAAACTAAATCTCTGCTATCAATGCCATGTGGCAAGGTACACCATATGTAAACCCCTCCCTTAGGCTTAAAATAGCTAACTCCATATTTAGATAGTTGATCAAGATAAGGACACGCTAATCGAAAATTTTCTCTATTGCGTCTCCTTATTTCCGCTGTTTTTCTGGAGTAGGTTCCGTCGGAAAGGCATTTAGAAATAAGTTTTTGAGCTACCCACTCAAGAGACATAACCCTTACTGAAACTAAATATCTTAAACTTTTGACAAGTTCTTCTGATGCAGCTATAAACGCTATTGAAAGCCCCGGTATGAAAGTCAGTCCGAATGAATATATATAAATTACATTATTCCCCCAGTCCATTGACTTTATAGTAGGTTCTTGTTCACCAAAAAAATTGAGCTCCGATCCACTGTCGTCCTCTATTATAGGGAGTCTATATTTATACGATATTTTTAACAATTGTTTTTTTCTCTCAACAGACAAATGTGCTCCCGTTGGGTCATGATAGCTAGAATTTACATAAATGTACTTTGGATTGTATTTCTCAATTAAAGATCCTATATTCTCACACATCATCCCATTTTCATCTACCGGAACAGTGACAGCCTCACATCCATTTAAATCAATAAGTCTATATACGTCAGGGGATACAGGCTCCTCAATGATGATTTTATCTCCCGGTTTCATTGTAGCTGACATTATAAAGTCAAATGCCTGATTTGTTTCACTCATTATTTGAATTTGACTCATTTTTGAACTGATACCTTTAACTTTCAAGTAATCACAAATCTGTCGTCTACACTCTTCGTCGCCTTGATATGGTGTGATATAAGACTTTTTTTTGCCATTTTCTCTCAATATCTCTGCAATATCTGTAGCAATTGTTTTTTCATCATATATTATAGGTGGGATTCCAACAGCCATAGAAATTTTTCCATCATTATCTTGACGTTGAAAAGCACTGTCAAATTTCTCGGCCATATCTCGGTATTCATCTTTAATCATTTGATCCCAATTTACAGCTTTTCCGCTCACATTCTCCCAGCTATTAGATAGAACACTATTTTCAAAGGTGACTCTATAACCTATTCCATGTTTAGATGCAATTAACTCTTCTGCTTTCAACTCTCCGTATGCCCTAATTATTGTATTTCTGTGAACACCTAGAAAATTAGCCATCCAACGTTCAGAAGGCAAAGCTGCCCCATCTTGGATGGCCCCTGATAAAATCGCACTCTTAATTTGTTCAAATATCTGCCAATAAATTGGTTCCTTAGAATTTTTGTCAATCTCAATATTCATATTGATTATTTCCTTTTGGGTTTTTCCCCATGAAACTGAAAGTATGTTGTCTCCATTCTACCATTATATAGTTTTCTTCTTCTGCTAGACTTCCTCCCCATCTTTCTTTCGAAAATTCTATCCGTAGTAATAACAAATAGTGAAATACTTGAGTCAGATGTTATAATTCGTTTTAGAGCTTTATTAATAATTTTTATTTCATCCTCTTCACCGATGCGAACACCATATGGAGGGTTAGTAATAATGATTGCCCCGCCAATTTTCTGCTCTACAAGCACTTCGATATCCTCTGTCTTAAGGTTTTTAATACTAGCTCTTCTAAACAAAATATCTTCTTCCACACCTGCAGCTTCTGCGTTAAACTGTGCAGATTTTACAGCCTTGGCATCTATATCGAATCCTACCAGCTTTAGCTTACTGCTATAATCAACAGCTTCATAGGCGAGCTTCTTCTCCTCTTTCCAAATATCTTTTGGTATAAGTTCCCATTCCGATGCAGCAAACGTCCTGGTTAAGCCCGGTGCAATATTTCTTCCAATCATAGCTGCTTCAATCAGCAAAGTGCCAGAGCCACAACAGGGATCAATTAACAATCTATTTTGATTCCACAAAGATAATTGAACCAAAGCTGCCGCCAACGTCTCTTTTATAGGCGCTGCTACATTTTCCTGTCTGTAGCCTCGCTTGTGAAGCCCTGCACCACTTGTATCTATAGATATTGTCAGAACATCTTTAAGCAAAGTAAACTTTACCGGATATGCTGCTCCTGTTTCATTCAGAGGTTGGTCATACTTACAACTTAGACGTTCCACTATTGCCTTTTTTATTGTTCTTTGTAATGCCGGCAAACTGGTTAGTCTTGATTTAACACTAGTACCTGATACAACAAAGCAGCCATCTACCGGTATAACCTCCTCCCAAGGGATGTTTTTTATTCCTTGAAATACCTCTTGGAAAGTTTTCGTTTCCAGTTCACTCATCTTGAGCAAAACTCTATCCGCCGTTCTTAACCATAGATTAGACTTAACAATACTTTGAATATCTCCTTCGTAAGTAACTTTCCCATCTTCTGTTTTAATAACAGTATAGCCTAGAGACTCCACCTCTCGGCGGACAACTGCCTCTAGGCCAAAGGTTGCCGTTGCTATTAGCTCAAATTTCATATTTTAATATCCTTCGCAACTTAAATTATGGTATGCCTTAATACTTAATAAAATACATCATCTATAAATAAGGTTCCCTTTTATTTAATTTATTATTTTCTAATTTTTCTAATTCATTTAAAGCTTTTCCGGTGCCAATCGCTACACATGATGTTGCATCTTCGGCAATATGAACTGTTATCCCCGTTCTGGCCTCTATTCTCTTATCTATTCCGTATAAATATGCTCCTCCACCCGTTAACATTATGCCCGAATTACTTATATCTGCAGCTAATTCCGGTGGAGTTTTTTCAAGAACGCTGTGAACTGCTTCACATATAGTATGCAATGGTTCTTCAAGAGCTTTTAGCATCTCTTCTGATGTTACTACAACTGTTTTAGGAAGACCGGTAATCAAGTCTCTACCCCTGCACTCCATAGAAACACTCTCTTCTCTTGGGAAAGCTGTTCCAATGTTTTTTTTAAGTTCTTCTCCGGTTCTCTCACCGATATATAATTTATGAACTTTTCTCATATATTTAATTATAGCTTCATCAAATTTATCTCCGGCCATCTTCACAGATGTACTAGCAACTATGCCTCCCAAAGATATAACTGCAATATCCGTTGTACCTCCACCTATATCAATAACCATTACTCCATCCGGTTTTGAAATATCAAGCCCTGCTCCAATTGCCGCGGCAACAGGTTCTTCCATTAAGTAAACATCTTTGCCACCGGCTTGAGATGCAGCCTCTCTTACTGCACGCTTTTCTACCTCTGTTACACCACTTGGTACGCAAACCATAATTTTAGGACGGAAGAATCTGCTTCTTCCACAAGTTTTAGCAATAAAATATTTTAACATACGTTCTGTGATGTCATAGTCAGAAATTACACCATCGCTAAGAGGCCTTAGAGCAATTATATTACCTGGGGTTCTACCCAACATTTGGCGAGCCTCTTCTCCCACAGCTAAAATTTCGTCCGTATCCTTATTTACTGCAACTACTGATGGCTCGTTCAATACTATACCTTTATTTTTTATATATACTAGGACGTTGGCTGTTCCTAAATCTATACCAACTTCACTTGTAAATGCCATATATATCTCCTCTCAAAATCACTTCACTTTATTTTTAAATTTTTTCCTTTTTCTTAAAATAAATTCATTTATTAAGTATTTATCGAAATTCTTTACAGCCATTATTCTAAAAGACCATATTTTTCTGAAAATTCTTTATATAGTGCTTTGAAATTTTCATCATCTCTGGACTTTAACCTCCTAAGGTACTTATGCCTTTCAAAGCTATAGTTATCTAGTTCTATCAATGCAGCCGCTACGTTGGAACAATGATCAGAAATTCTCTCAAAACTTATCAATAAATCATTTAAAACAAATCCATGTTCGATTGTACATTTTCCGGTTTGCAATCTGTCAATATGCCTTGTCTTTATTTCATTAGTTAAATCATCAATTACTTCTTCGAGAGGTTCTACTTCTTTAGCTTTTTCAATATCATTATTTTCAAAAGCTTCCATAGTTATAGATAAGATTTCTTTAAGGGCAATTTTCATGTAGTCAACTTCTTTCATCCCTGAGTCTGAAAAAATTATATTTTTTTCATCAATCTCTTCAGCCGCATTCAGTATATTCTTTGCATGATCTCCAATTCTTTCGAAATCACCTATCGTATGTAGCAATGTTGAAATGACTTTGTTATCTGAATCTGATAAATCTAAGGAAGATAACTTTACCAGATAGGAGCCTATCTTGTCTTCATATCTATCTATTTTAGATTCATTTTTTTCAACTACATTTGCTATTTCTTCTTTATAGTTAAATAGGAGTCCCATGGCATTATTTACATTTTCAAATGCAATTTTTGCCATGTCATCAGCCTTATTTCTACATTCTTGAAGTGCTACAGATGGTGTTCTAAATAATCTTTCATCAAGAAAACTTGCTTCTTGGCCTTCCGCCTTGATAGTCCTCTTGGCGATAGCTACCAAATTATTTGTGAAAGGCAAAAGTAACATAGTAGTAACTACATTGAATATAGTATGACAAAGAGCAATACCTACCGGAGAAATAGGATTATCAATCCATGCGAACTGTAAAATCCCATGTGCCAAGTAGAATATGGCTAAACAAATAGCTGTGCCTATCAAATTAAACAGAACATGGATTACCGCAACTCTCTTTGCATTCTTTGCCACGCCTACGCTGGAGATTATAGCCGTTATACATGTTCCTATATTCTGGCCCATTATTATGGGAATTGCCATACCAAAAGTTAAACTTGATGTCAAAGATAGCGCTTGTAAAATTCCCACGGATGCGGACGAACTCTGTATAATTGCTGTCAATACAAGCCCTGTGAGAATACCTAAAAATGGATTATTAAAAGCAATCAGAATTCTAGTAAACTCGGGGGTCTTCGTTAACGGCTCAACTGCATCGCTCATAAATCCCATCCCAAACATGAGAACAGCAAATCCTATCATGATATTTCCTATGTCTCTATGTTTACTCTTCTTTGCACTCATTATTAGAATAACTCCGACGAAGGCAAGAAGAGGAGAAAATGACGACGGATTTAAAAGACGAACAAAAAAATTATCTCCTTGAATTCCAATTAAGCTTAATAACCAAGCAGTAACCGTGGTTCCTATATTTGAACCCATAATTACTCCTACAGTTTGACCTAGCTCCATTATTCCTGAATTTACAAGTCCTACAAGCATTACTGTAACTGCAGAAGAACTTTGAATTGCCCCAGTAATAACAATGCCTAACAGCATACTATGGAATCGGGTAGCTGTCATTCTCTTGAGTATTGCCTCAAGTCTACCCCCAGCCAACCTACTTAGTCCCTGGGACATAACATTCATACCATAGAGAAATAAAGCTAGTCCACCACACAAGGTGAAAATTGAGAATACATCCATCAACCACTGCTCCTTAAAATAAAAAAATTTATCTAAATCTATCACCTAACAACCATTAGGCGGATACGTCTGACATTATATTATATTTTCGCTCAACTGTACATTATTTATTGATAAGTTGCCTATTTATTCCACAAAAACACTGCAAGTATTTAAACCTGCAAGCAATCACTTACATTTAACCAAAACAGGAAATCTTACTTATTAAAGTGTCTTCTTAATGCGGAAAAAGTCTCATCACTAATGTAGTGCTCAACTCTGCAAGCATCTTCTAAAGCTACATCTTTACTCACACCTATTTCTTCAAATATATTTGATAAGACTTCATGGCGCTGATAAATAGTCCTAGCCAAGTCATCACCTTTTTCAGTGAGAGTTATGTATCCAGAGTCATCCACATCAATATATTCGGAGTCCTTGAGCAACCCTATCGCTCTGCTTACGCTAGCTCTTGAGACATCCCTAGAGTTTGCTATATCTATAGATCTAACTCTTTTCCCCTCATTTGCTAGAATTAATATAGTTTCAAGATACATTTCACCTGATTCTTGAATAGACATTGCATATCCTCCTCTTCTAATTTGCTTATTATCAAATTAAAAACATTTTACCATAAGGAGAAAATAAAGTAAACACATGGACGACTTAGCATGTTTGTAAAATAAATCTAGCCTCTACAGAAAAAGAGAACCTACATTCCCGTAGATTCTCTAATATTTTACTGAAGCTTTTGTTTTAAGTCATCAGGATTTATGTGACATATATCTGAATTTCCACAACCGCTACAACCTCCACCGCATCCACAACTTGATTTCCCGGTCTTCTTGTCTTTTCTAATTTTAAGCAAAATAGATAAAACTATAATAAGTAAGATTCCTCCTACAATTAAGTCACCCCCATTTTGAGCTAAAAAATCTAACATGACAAGCACCTCCAATCCAACACATAAAATCAATACAAAATCTGATTCTATTTAATTTTTTTATCATCATAACTTTTGAAAAGCAAATACAAAATCCCCGCTAGAAATATAAAGCCTACGACTGTGCCAAATCCAAAAAATCCTGTTATAATGAAGTTCCCAATCTGATATACAATCAATGATAAGGCATACGCAAAGAATGTTTGGTATCCTATAGCAATCCATGTCCACTTGGTGTTGTTCATCTCCCTCTTTATTGCACCTATGGCTGCAAAGCAAGGAGCACATATAAGGTTAAACACCAAGAAAGAGTATGCTGCAATAGCACTGTAGTTTGCAGCAACATCGTCCCAAATTTCATCGCCATTTTCAGCGACTTCTTCAAGTCCTTTGTATAATATTCCGAAAGTACCTACTACGTTTTCCTTGGCAATTAATCCAGTCAATGCGGCAACTGCAGCTTTCCAATTCCCCCATCCAAGAGGTTTGAACAAAGGAGCAATAATATTGCCAAAGCTAGCTAAGATTGAGTGTTCCATATCAGTTGGCCCAAATGAACCCTTCTCCCAGCCATAAGAAGAAGCAAACCATATTAAAATTGTAGCAAGAAGAATTACCGTACCGGCTTTCTTAACAAAGGAGGATGCTCTCTCACCAGTACTTCTAAGAATAGCTGATGCTGTCGGCATGTGATATGCTGGAAGTTCAAGAACAAATGGTGCCGGATTTCCGGCAAACAACTTAGTTTTTTTCAAAATTATACCGGAAACAATAATAGCTCCAATTCCAACGAAATATGCGCTCGGAGCAACCCACCAAGCTCCATTAAACAGGGCACCTGCAATAAGTCCTATAATAGGCAACTTGGCACTACAAGGCACAAAAGTAGTAGTCATTATAGTCATTCTTCTATCACGCTCATTCTCAATAGTTCGAGAAGCCATTATAGCCGGAACTCCACATCCTGCTCCTACAAGCATAGGTATGAATGATTTGCCAGATAACCCAAACTTTCTGAATACTCTGTCCATGATAAACGCTACTCTAGCCATATATCCGCAGCTCTCTAGGAACGCAAGCATCAAAAACAAAACTATCATCTGAGGTAAAAATCCGAGAACAGCTCCTACGCCGGCGACTATACCATCTATTATCAAATCGTGAAGCCATCCGGAAACATTCAACGCTTCTAAGGCAGACTCAAACAGCATCGGTATACTTGGAGCTTTAAATAGTCCAAAGAAACTCCATGCTTTTCCTCCGAACAAAACATCATTTGTCCAATCTGTAGCCATTTCCCCCACAGTAGTTATTGCCAAATAATATACTAAGACCATCACTAATGCAAAGATAGGAAGAGCAAGAAACCTGTTGGTAACAACAGCATCAATTTTATCTGATGTAGATCGAGCTACTTTAGATTTTTTACTATAGCAGGATCCTATTATAGATGCGATATAAAGATATCTCTCATTGGTGATTATACTTTCCGCATCATCCTCCATGTCAGCTTCGCATTTTTTTATGTCATTCTCTATATGCCTCAAAGCTTCCGGTCCTAATTTTAATCTTTCAATAGCCTTTACGTCTCTTTCAAAAAGTTTAATTGAATACCATCTTTGTTCTGCTTCAGACAAATTATGAACAACCGCCTCTTCAATGTGAGCTAGGCAATGTTCCACTGCTCCGGAAAAAGCGTGAATTGCCCGGGAAGCTACTTTACTTGACGCTGCATTAATTGCTTCTTCAACAGCTTTATCTATTCCAACATTCCTAAGTGCAGAAATTTCTACAACTGGACATCCTAACTGTTTGGACATCATTTTAACATCTAATACATCGCCTCTTTTTTCAAGAACATCCAGCATGTTGACAGCTATTACAACAGGAATACCTAACTCTAGAAGCTGCGTGGTCAGATAAAGATTCCTTTCAAGATTTGTTCCATCAACAATGTTTAAAACTGCATCCGGCTTTTCATCTAAAAGATAATTTCTTGCAACAACCTCTTCCAATGTGTACGGGGATAGTGAATAAATTCCAGGTAAATCGGCAATTACAACCTTTTTATTTTTTTTATAGAATCCCTCTTTCTTCTCTACGGTAACACCCGGCCAATTCCCAACATACTGGTTTGACCCAGTCAAAGCATTAAACAATGTAGTTTTTCCACTATTTGGATTGCCTGCTAATGCTATTACAATATTATCATTTGTTATTTTCAATTAAATTTCTCCCCTAATATAAAATTATTCTTCAATCAAAATGGCTTCTGCATCAGCTTTTCTAATTGATAGCTGATACCCTCTCACCTTAACTTCAATTGGATCACCTAAAGGAGCAACCTTAACAACCTGCAGAGAAACACCTTTTGTTATACCCATATCCATTATCCTCCTCTTTGTAGGTCCCTGCCCCTCAAGTTTCTTGACAACAGCGTTCTCCCCCACACTAACATCTCTTAGAGTTCTCATTAACAATTCCTCCTAAAGTAATAAATATAAACCTTTGAATAATCAAAAGCTAAGCTGATGTAACTATGATTTTAGACGCCATTTCCTTACTTAGTGCAACACGTCCATCTTTTATGCTTACAATTATATTACCACCAACCTTAGTAATCACTCTTAGCTCTGTATCTTCCACAAAGCCTAAATTGTGTAAATGACGTCTTGACTCATCGGCTCCTGAAATTCTAATTATTTTGATAAGTTCACCTTCATTTACAAAAGTTAAAGGCATCTCTACTACCTCCGAAAATTAAAAATTGGTTAAAAACATCTCAAAAGTCCGGCTCAATAACCACACTTAAAGTTAGCGTTCACTAACTTAACCCTAATATAATACAACAAAAATTTCATTCTGTCAACATACGCAAAAAAAGATTGCGTCAAGTTCTTAATTGTCAAGACATATGTTACACTTTGAGAAATACTCTGATACTATTTCATTAGGACTTTTGAAATTAAGACTGGTCTTAGCTGTGCTGTTATATCTTTGCATATGCTTTTTGACAGCCGTTTTCAACTCTTTTTCACTTCTAAATATTTTTCTACCATAGAGTATTTTCCCATCTTCTCTATGACTACGTTCTACTTTTCCATTTTGCCATGGTGAATATGGTCTTGTTCTTTTTATCTTCATTCCCAAATGCTCAGCAACTAATTGAAATCTTGTTTTTCTATTGGTCTTTTCTGCGTCATTTACGAATTCATATCCATTATCTACTTGTATTGTATTTATCTTAAATCCCATATTCTTTTCTAATTCAAGCAAATATTTGCTAGTTTCATATGTGCTTTTTTCTTTGACTATTTTAAGCACCCTTTTTCTGCTATATTCATTTATTGCATTATACTTATAAAAGTGGACACATAAAAGAAACAGACGTACTATTATCTTAGACACCACAAGGAGGTATCTTTATGTCCACAAGAAATCACTATGACGAGGATTTCAAACGAACGCTCGTGGAACTTTACCACAACGGTAAAACACAAGCTTCACTCATCAAAGAATATGGGATATCACAATCAGCACTCACAAAATGGATTAAACAGTATTCAACCGTGGAAACAGATAACGGAGAAGTTCTTACAGCCAAGCAAGTCAAAGAACTTCAAAAGCGTATGGCTCAACTTGAGGAGGAAAATCAAATATTAAAAAAAGCGATTGCCATCTTCACGCCACACTCAAACAACCATTAGATGCTGTTTACAAGTTGCAACACCAATACACTATTAAAACCCTTTGTCGAGTTCTAAAAGTTAATCGAAGCACTTATTACAAGCATTTTTACTCGAAACCTGCTCCTCGCACCTATGAAAATCAAGTCATTCGCAAGCACATATTACAAATTTATTCTGACTATGATAATTCTCTGGGTGCTTACAAAATTCGTTGTGTTTTAGAACGGGATTATGGCATTAGCATCAGCCTCGGAAGAGTGTACCAGCTGATGAATACTATGAATCTTCCAAAGCGTTCCACAGAGAAACCCAAATGGAGGCGCTCTCATAAGGAAAATGGTAACTGCTTCAATCATCTCAACCAACAGTTCAATCCTTCTTCTCCAAACTCTGTTTGGGCAAGTGATTTTACTTATATCAAGGTCAACGGCTCTTTCCATTACCTTTGTGTTGTGATGGATTTATTTTCAAGGAAAATCATCGGCTGGAGTATTTCTAATCGTCATGATGTAGATGTAACTATGAAAGCTTTTGAAAAGGCTTATCTCGATAGAGGTGAGCCTGAATATGTGCTCTTTCATTCAGATCGTGGTTCTGAATACACTGCCTTTACTTTCAGACAATTACTCGAAAAATGTAATGTTGTTCAGTCCTTCTCTAAGAAGGGCTATCCATATGACAATGCATGCTGTGAGAGTTTCTTCCGCCATATGAAGCGTGAGTGTATCGACCGTAAATCTTTGCGCAATCAAAATGAACTATGCCTATGCTGCTTTGAATACATCAATCGATACAACACGAAACGCCCACACTATTCACTTGGATACTACACTCCGAATGAAATAGAACAGTTTTATATGGAAAGGCAAGGATAATTCTGCCTTTCCACAAAAATATATTTAAAAAATGTGTCCATTTACTTGACTATGTTGCAATTATCTATCTCCATAGCTTCGAAATCTTACGCATTCTTCCTGCACATATTTGATATCTACCGTCCATTCTTTCATACTTTGTATAGCTTTTACGATGTATTTTCGGCTTTATATAACCCCTCTTTCGTATACTTCCAAAACTTCTTGTGTATCCATTACTCTTGCATCTCACATATACTTCTGCAAGTCCATATATACAATTACGCTTGAGCATACGCCCAATTAAGCCAAGTTCTTCCTCATTGTCGGCATTCGGGTTGTTGTGCGGTTTTCTTGATTTTAACGCAAGACTTCGTACATCTTTTTAATTGACGATATACGAACTGCCTATTGGTATGATACTGTCTTGCTGCTTGTGTTACTCCATACTTAATAGCATATTCACATAAACGCTGGCGAAAATACATTTCTTCGGTTATACTTTTCATGAGAGGAATCCTTTGATACTTTTTTGTTTGTGGTAAAACCTATTGTATCAAAGTTCCTCTCTTTTTTTATTTATTTCTGTAACATATGTCTTATCACATTACATTTATTTAATCAATAAAATTCACATAAAATTAGCCTGTGGCATGAAGCAGTCACAGGCTCTTTAAATAACAAAAAAATCACTTATGAATGCATTGCACACTTCCGCAACCTTTCATAATCCAGTATCTTAAGTCTTCCGCGATAAATCTTAATTATCCCTTTATCTTGAAAAACATTCAGATTTCTCGACACAACTTCTCTTGCTGTACCAATATCCTTAGCCAATTCCTCATGGGTCAGAAAAATTTCATCACTGCCAAGGAGCTCAAATTCATCAATTAACTTCATTGCAATCTTTCTGTCTACCGGAAAAAACATATTTTGTATGCGATGGAAAGCTTTAAAATATTTATATTTTGAGATTCCCAGAAGAAAGAGCTTAACCTCCATGTGTTTCTCAGACAAGGCCTTTAACGCTGAGGCATCCAACATCAAAACTTCTGTTTCCTCTTCTGCTTCAACATAGAAATTTTGATTCAGAGCTTCCAGAATGCAGGATGCTGACATTATACATAGATCACCTTTCCTTAGTCGCTCAATGGAAATATCCCGCCCATCTTCCGACAACACGTAACCTCTTAATCTCCCCCTAATAATATACAAAATTCCTGTACAAACTTCGCTATTTTCATGTAAGATTTCACCACTTCTATATAGATTAATCTCTGTATTTTGGGCTATCATCTCCTTTTCGTCGGAACTTAAAATGTCCCAGAACTCAAAATTTCCTCGCATTATTTCAATAGTTTCCATAACCTAGCTCCTTTCAAAGGCTCCCTAAATCAAAGTGCTCTTATCTGATTCGACAATCTTGGCCGCAAGTTTATTAGCTTTAGCCACAGCCTCTACTATACTATACCCTTCCATTAGACCACCTAAAACAGCACCTGCATGACCATCACCCGCTCCAACAGTGTTGATAACACCATTCACCTTGATAGCGTGGAATTCCTCCTTACGAACGCCTTGTTCTGTGTAAATATAAACTACTGCACCCTCTTCACCTAAAGTCACCACAATAGGGCTTTTAATGAGCTCTACCACATTCTCAATAAACCCAAATTTATTTATAAAGAATGAAGATTCTTCCGCATTCATATGAAGAATTGGACGATATTTCATTATTCGCAAAATAGTTTGCTCCGGCAAATATCCCAATCTTGGTCCGGGTGCAAAGAAAATTTTTCGCATAGCTATACTCTCATGGTTTTCCAAGAAATTTAGTATAAGTTCACCGGAGTCATCCTCCAAATCAAGTCCACATATGTAAATGTAATCATAGTTATCTAAATTGACGTCACGAAAAAATTCCTCTTTAAAAATATATTCAGCACCACGGTTGCTCACAAAAGTTCGATCTCCGTTCTTCTCAATAAAACAATAACAACAACCATTTTCTTTATCATTTTCACCTACTATAGCCTGAAATTCCATATTGATCAGTCTTTTTTTTACTAGCTCTCCATAAATTCCTTTCCCCACAGGAGTCAAGAAATCAAATTCACAACCAATATATTTTAGCATTGACGCTACATTGTGAGCACATCCTCCCATTGAGATTCTATGAGATACTGCGTTTAAATCTTCTTGGGGCCTAGGTAAAACTTCTACTTGAATTACAATATCTACGGCTGTTGAACCTATAATTAAAGCCTTATTTTTCAATAAAAATCCTCCTGCAACTTTTATTATTTTACCTGTTCTTATTAACAAAAAAGGGTATCCTAAGACACCCATCCTGTTTTGATTTATGATAGCTTCCCTCACAAGTTATACTTAATCATTCTCATGCTATTTCCAGAAAATTATTTCATAATATATTTCGGGTTCTTCACTTTGACGTTCTCATCTTTTACAATCTTTTCCGGTTTTAACTCAAGAACTTCAGGGTTTGCCATATATCTTTTGAATTCTCTGAAACATCTTGCATAGTAATAGCCAGCTTCCACTCTATCATCAGCAGCCACTTTTATTGGAATAACTTTCTTTTCTACTATAGTTTCCCCAACCTTTGCCAATTTTTTCTCCGGTTGCCCCATAGCAATAAATATAGATGTCGTTCCAAAATCATACATGTGATGGTAAACCGGGCCAAGTCTGATAGACGCTAAATTTGTTATAAATAATGACGTATGAAAAGGGCTGGCATGAATAATAGAAAAAGGTAACCCCAGAAATTTATCCCAAGCTTTTAAAATCCCTACTATGGTCCTCATCATAAAAGGAACTTTGTTTATGCCTTTCA
The DNA here is from genome assembly GCA_050908895.1 of Eubacteriales bacterium KG125. GTDB lineage: Bacteria > Bacillota > Clostridia > Peptostreptococcales > Anaerovoracaceae > S5-A14a. The sequence continues at coordinate 1,837,511 of CP171222.1, forward strand.
AAAACATATCCGTTGCATTACGGGGCTCCGGAGTATTATTAGTTTCAATTGCCTCCGTAACAATTTCATTTACCTTAAATATATCATCATCTAATTTAAAATACAACTTAATAACTGTCTCGCCATTTCCCCCCTCAGCTGTAGGCTTTATAGCTGTAAAAGAAACAACAAAGTGGTTCCTTCCAAAGATTGATCTGTTAACTACAAATCTGTTTAGATGAGGATTCTGAGAAACAAGTCTCAAATACGCCGCAATTACTACACTCATATGCTTCATAGCGACGCCTTTTTGCCTGCACTGATTAACGTATTTAGAAATTGGTTCCATATCAATATCCAAATTAATAAAATTTGTTGCATCATATCTATGAGGCATTATATGGGGAATAATTTCATAAAAAGGGTCACACCCTTTAAGTTTGTATCCATCCGGTCTGTTCATATATATATCTTACTATCCTTTAAAATTTCTAACTGTGATATTGGCTCATAGCCTTCGCTAAAGCTTCAATATCATCACTTGTGGTTCCAAAGCCTGTCACAAATCTAGTCACCATAATATCATCATTACCCTCAATAGGAGCCCACTCGTAGAAGTCGAAAGATTCCTGCAAGTATTCAATGAGCACCTTAGGTAATATAGGAAAAATTTGATTTGTTCTAGACGAACTATAAAATTCATATCCATAACTTGAGAAAATTTTTCTAATTTTCTCCGCTGCAGCGTTCATATGATTTCCTATACTATAAAAAAGACTTTCATCTCCTCCCTTAAGAAGCTCAATAAACTGCACACCCAAGATTCTGCCCTTTGCAAGCATTGCATTATTCTGTTTCACAATCCATCTATAATAAGGTTTAAAAGCGTCATTGAGTAATACAACCGCCTCGCCTAAGAGAAGTCCATGTTTGGTTCCTCCTATATAAAAAGCATCTGAAATCTGAGCAATATCTATTATATTAAAGTCTGCCTCCGGTGCAGTAAGTCCAACACCTAGTCTTGCTCCATCAACATATAAAAGCATGTCCTTTTCATTACATTTCGCTCTAAGTGCATGAAGTTCATCCAGAGTATATAAAGTACCTAACTCTGTTGGCTGACTAATCGACAAAAGTCTAGGAAGAACAGTATGGTCGTCTTCATACTCAATCCAAGCTCTATCAATAAGCTCAGGGGTAATTTTACCATTTATCGACTCCATAGGAATAATCTTATGTCCGGCCTTCTCAACTGCACCGCACTCATGAGTATATATATGAGCTGATCTTGGTGCAACGACAGCTTCATAAGGTCTAAGGGCAGCTGCTATAGTACATACATTTGTCGGAGTTCCTCCTACCATCATATGCACGTCTGCTTCCGGTCTCCCTATCATTTCTTTTATTATATCTGCAGCCATATCAGAATATTTATCTAAGGTATGGGTTCCCGTATGTTCCGAATTAGTTTCTACTAAAGCTTTTAAAATTTGGGGATGTGCGCCCTGTGTATAGTCACTTTTAAAGTAAATCATATTCTACCTCCATTGTCATTTTCTATACTCTATTAACAAAGCTAGTCTATAACAACACTTCTCAATACTATTATACGTTAAAATTCAAATAAAAGCAAAATTTTTTGCTCGGATTATAGCTACACAACTTTCTTATTCATTTTTATTATATTAACCATGTGAATTTTGAAATTTCGACACTAAATCAACTTTTATAAATTTTGCAGTAATTTTAATTAAATGCTTGCTTAATTATTTAATTGATGCTATAATATTTTTATAACATCACTAAAGAAATAATAAAGGAGGTACTAACAATGGTATCATGTGGGGAAATGAAAAAAGGCGAAGTTTATGCTTGTGAAAGCTGTGGACTAGAACTAGAAGTTAAAAATGCTTGTGGATGTCCTGATGAAGAAGCTTGCACAACAGGCCATGACCATGGTGTATGCTGCAATTTCGAATGTTGCGGAAAACCAATGGTTAGAAAATAATTAGCAATTACCTAAAACTTTAAATAAAGTTGATCTCAATCAAACACCCCAGCCGATCGGCTGGGGTGTTTGATTTCTGCTAATGACCTAAACTATGATGAGATATTCTTAAAACCAACTTAAGGTTCCGTTTAAAGTAAGTATCAATGATAGAACAGCTGCGGAAATTAAAATGGCACATACTATCATTGATCCAGCACCTTCAAAAACTTTCATCCCTCTCTTATATCTATTATAAATATACATTAATGTTCCTGGCGCATAAAGAAGCGAAGCTATAAGAATATAAGTTGTACCTGATGCATAAAGAAGCCAAATGCCATACAGACTCCCTCCAATTGCAATAATCCATGAGAAAAACATCTTATTGCTTTCAATTTCCCTATCTTCTCCTCTAGCTACAACCAACAAATAGTAAAATGCAGATAGTACATATGGCACCATAATTGCCGAGGTAGATAAGGCATAAAGAGCTTGGAATGTGGCACTGTTTAGATACATTACTATTATAAATGCCTGTATAATTAATCCTGTAACAATTACTGCCCATTTTGGAGCTCCCTTTCTATTCTTTTCAGATAAAATTTTAGGGAATGCTTGATGTTGTGCTGGACCAAATGCACTATCTACACACAAAATAGTATATGAGAATAATGCACCTCCTAAGGATATGATCACTCCAACATTTACTAATGTTGCTCCCCATGGTCCTACCACAGCTTCTAAAACGCCCCCTAGAGATGGGTTAGATAACTCTGCTAACTTTTCAGCCGGCATAACTCCCATAGAAAGCACCGATATCAACACATAAAGCAGGAATAGGGACACAAAGGATATTATAGTTGCTTGACCGGCAATCTTAGTTGTTTTACCCCTGCCGGATATTACGACGGCACCTTCTATACCAATAAAAATCCAGACCGTTGTATAGACTGTTCCTCTCACTTGTTCAAGCAATGATACTTCGCCTGTACCGGCAAAATTCTTTGTGAAAATTTCAATACGGAACGCCCCTCCCAGGATAATAGCAATTACTACAACAATAATCGGTATAACCTTCGCAATTACAACAATAGCATTCAGCACAACAGCTTCATTAATACCTCTCAGTATTAAAATAGATAACACCCATATAACAGCTGATGCAACTATTGCTGATGTTAGATTCCTCCCATTTCCAAAAACTGGTATATAGTTTCCTAAGGTTTCAAATAGCAAAGATATAAATGAAATCTGTGCTAGCATTGCACTCATCCAATATCCCCAAGCCGAATTAAATCCTACATAGTCTCCGAAACCCTCTCTAGCATAGCTGTAAATTCCACTAGTTAAATCCTTTTTAACTACAGAAAGTTTAAAGAAAGACATTGTTAGAGCAAACATTCCTACTCCACAAATTCCCCAACCTATTAATGTTGCTAATGTATGGGCACCATTCTTAGCAAAATCTCCCGATAAACTAAATACTCCACTAGCCAAGGTAAGCCCTACTGCAAACATAGCAAGAGGAAATACCCCTAAAGTGCTTTCTTGTTTCTCCATAATCTTTAATCCTCTTTAACGACCATTACTTTTCTTGTAAGAAATAGCATTAATGTGCTTTTATAATTCTTAATGTAGCCAAAATAAATATTAGAATCTGAGTGATAGACAGCTTAATCCACCATCAATTTTTTTGTATTCTGACGTATCAACTGTTATAACATCATATCCCATATCTTCAATTGCTTTTTTTACTTTTGGAAAACCTTCGGGCACTATAACGACGTCATTAACCCAAATGCAATTAGCCGCATACGCTTCATCTTCAGGAATTTCTGTTTTGTTATAATCAGCAAAATCTGGACTTGATAAAAATTCACCTGCAGCTAACATATTGCTATTTTCAAGATAGTTAACGCCTGTTTTTAGATGAAGCATCTCTTTCATTTCAACAACAGAGCCTGTATGTCCATGTCTTTCCAGGATTTCAATAAATTGTCTGCAACCTTCCTCATTAGACCTATCAGAAGCACCAATATAAAAATGGTTTCCAACCATCATTACATCTCCACCTTCCATTGTTCCAGGAGATTTGATATATTCGATTTTATCTTCAGGATAAAACCTTTTTATTGTATCAACCATATATTCCGATTCATCACGTCGACTTTCTGCACCAGGTCTTGAGATAATAGCCACATTGGGTGTAAGAACTGCTGTATCTTCAACGAAACAACTATCAGGGAACTGATCGAGTGCGGGTAAAACTGTCACTTCCACGCCACATTTTTTTAATGCCTCAATGTACGCATCATGTTGTTTGAGAGCATTTTCATAATCAGGAATCCCTTCAAATGTACCACTAGTGATGCCGTCGCAAATCGCTTTACACGGTCTTCTTACAATTACATTGTTAAATTTCTTCATTTCTTTCCCTCCGTTATTTGCATAAGGTTTATTGATAAATAATTAACCTATTATATATTGTATATAATATATAATATATTTACTTTTGTCAACAACTATTTTCTGTTATAATATAAAATGATTAACATTCTGGAGGCTTTAATATATGGACCAATTAAAAACTCTAAAAGCACATGTCTATGATTATATAGCTGAGCAAATTTTTCTTGGGAAAATTATTCCAGGAGAAAAAATTCAAGAAAATAAAATTTGCGACAATTTAAATGTTAGTCGCACTCCTGTTCGAGAAGCTTTAATTGAACTTGCCTGCTTTGGGATTATAGATAATTTACCTCGAAAAGGTTTTGTTGTTAAAGCTCTAACCTTAGATGATGTATCAGAGATATACTCAGTAATAGGTATGCTTGAAGGACAGGCTGCTTTGCTTGCATGTGACAAATTGTCAGAAAGAGAACTTTCTGATATGAAATTTTATCTCGAAAGCATGAAGATCGCTATAGCTCAAAAGAACACAAACATGTATTACAAACAACAGGATATTTTTCATCAAATATTTGTTGAAAAATGTGGCAATAGAACTTTGATTGATACTCTTGACAATCTTAAAAAGCAATTGTTAAGACGTGAATTTAATCCTGATAAATTCCCCAACATTCAAACTGTTTTATATGAAACTAACAAAGAGCACGAACATATTTACAATCTTTTTGTAAATAAAAAAGCCGATGAAGTCGCAAATTATCTGCAAAATATACATTGGCGAGCACATCAAGCACAATTTGAGGTCTTGTGATTATAAGTAAATATATAAACCAAAAATCCCAATGCAGGGGCTAACTCGCCCAAGTATTGGGATTTTTTATTCTATTAATAAGATTCCTACCTAAACTCTGCTATCTATCTTCGATGTTAGGTTTCTTTTCCCATCCTCTTTTCTGAACTTCCTGCATTACATAGCTCATTACATGCTCTGCATATTTTCCGGGACCGAATCCGGCATCGTAACCTAGCTCCTGTGCTAGCTCGTGAGAAATACGAGGCCCTCCGCAAACTAGAACAACTTTATCACGAAGACCTTCAGCTTCGATAAGCTCAACCATCTTTGTTAAGTTAATGATATGGATATCTTTCTGAGTTACAGTCTGTGATACAAGGATCGCATCTGCATTAACTTCCTTTGCTTTTGCAATTAGCGCTTCACAAGGAACCTGTGAACCCATGTTGTAAGGTACAACGTGCTTAAATCTTTCAAGACCGAAGTGACCATGGAAGCCTTTCATCTGAATGATAGCATCGATGCCTACTGTGTGAGCGTCAGATTCAATTGATGCTCCCACTACTACAATATCTCTCCCAATATTTTCTCCAATCCACTCTCCACACTCCACTCTGTCGAGTACGTTACCTTCTACCTTTGGAACGTTGATAGCTGTGAAGTCAATGGTTTGCTGTGCTGCACCGTATACAACAAAGAATGTGTATCCCGGAGCTAGCTCGTGGTAATATGTTACGTTTGGCTCGTCAAATCCAAGTTTCTTTACATATTGTTTTGCACACTCTTCTGCTTCCTCACCATAAGGAACAGGTAGAGTAAATGCCATTTCAACCTTACCATCGTTTAATGTATCACCATATGGTTTTACTTTTGTTAGGTCGGCTGTTGTTAATGCTGTTTTATTCTCTGACATGTTAAACTCCCTCCTTATTTATGATCCATGAATAGTTTAGTAAATGGGTTGAAATAGTTTTCACCTCTTGTTGTAACACCTTCAAGACCATGTCCACCGTCTTTAGGACGTTTAACTCCACCGAATTTACCTTTTTCAATTGTTGAGAATAGACCTTCTTCTTCAACTTCTGCTAGAAGAATATCTGCCTTCTTAAGTACCTCCTGAGCTCTACTCTGGATTATACCATCTTTCTTGAATTCCACTTCATCACCAATATGCTTACAGTTATTGAATATGTACTGAGCATTTTCAATTGATAGATATCTATCATGCATATGTGGTGTGTGGATAGCTTCAGTAAGCATTCCCTGTAATAGTAGAGACTGGCTTGACCAAATAGCTACAAGGTTAAATAATGCATCCTGAATATGACCCATAAAGATGTTGCCTGTCATGAATTTTGTAGGCGGCATATATTTCAGTCTTGCATTAGGGAAGATTTCTCTAGCCATGATAGCCTGCGAAAGTTCAAGTAGGAATCCATCCTCAGTCTTAGGATCCATTTCGAATGCGTGACCAAGACCCATCTGTTCTTCAGGAATATTTGCAAGTACAGCGAACTGTTCGTTGATGAACTGAGAAGCTGTAACTGTATGTGCTGCTTCAATAGCATCGTCAGTTGTAAGGTAATTATCCTCACCTGAGTTGAAGATGATTCCACAGTATCCGATGATGACTCTGGACATAAACTGATCAACAAGAGTTCTCTGCATGTTGATGTCTCTGAACAAAATACCGTATATTGCATCGTTTAGCATTACGTCTAGTCTTTCTAGAGCACCCATAGCCGCGATTTCAGGCATGCACATTCCGGAAGAATAGTTACAAAGTCTGATATATCTACCAACTTCCTCTCCTACTTCGTCCAGTGCTTTTCTCATGATTCTAAAGTTTTCCTGTGTAGCATATGTTCCTCCAAAACCCTCTGTTGTAGCACCGTACGGTACATAATCAAGTAGAGACTGTGCAGTTGTTCTTATTACAGCGATTATATCTGCACCCTGTTTTGCTGCTGCCTGAGCCTGTACCACGTCTTCATAGATGTTACCAGTAGCTACGATAACGTATAGATATGGTTCCGGCCCGGAGCCTATAGTATCTAGATACTCCTGACGTTTAGCCTTCTGAGCATCAATTCTCTCAAAAGTCTTCTTAATAGCCGGCTGTAGTGCAGCTTCAGCTTCTTCCATACTACATGTAGGAAGTTTTGTGATTTCTAGCTTACCCTGTCCAATTTCTTCAGCAATTTCCTGAGGCTCTTTGCCTGTTTGTACAATTGCATTACCAATCCAATATGCAACACCTGTTGATAGTGCTCCTGCATCCTTGATATGATCTACAACCACATTTGGCAATGGATTATCAACATCGTCCACCCCGTCGATGCCCAAAAGTCTTAAGATTGTTCTCTCAGTTGATACTGTCGTGTGTCTGGCAATGAAGTCTTGCATATCTTTTGCGATATTTCTCGCATGATTTCTTGCGCTTTCAACAACCTTAAAATCAAGATTTAGTTTGCTTTTCATTTTTTACTCCTTACTTAATATATTTTTTTGCCCCATCTATTATCTCTTTGCTAATTCCTAGCATCTTAGCAATATTTAGGGCATCCTTTGGCACTTCTCCTACTTTTTCTACTCTACGCAGTCTATAATCCATGTATTTCGATATTATATTTATCCTATCACGACGATTAGCATACCTGATTTCTCGATCAAGAAGGTTAAAATCTGCACCGGACAAGCCTCTAACTTGCATGTTTACAACCCCTTCTTTTTCTGTAACAGTTTCAAAATGCGTTGTGATTAGGGAAATATACGGTTTAACAATCAGATAGTCAACGATTGATTTTGTTAAGGCAAGCCCCTCAATAGGGTTTGTACCACTCGCAATTTCATCAATTAAAATCATCGATCTATCAGTTCCATAGTCTAGAATTTGTTTTAATTCTTCCATCTCAGAACCAAAAGAAGATAATCCCCTTTCCACAGATTGACTATCACCTATTAAAATATGTATATAATTTGAAAGCCCAATTCTTGCACTTTTTGCAGGAACAAAGAATCCGTAATGAGCTAAAATAGCTACTTGTCCGGACAGCTTTAGGGAAATTGTTTTTCCACCCATATTTGCACCTGTTATGCAAGTTACTCCATCCTTTAATTCAATGGAAATAGGACAAAATTCTTTACCTTTTGAGTGAAGAATCCCTTCAACCTGTAAATTTCTTGCATCCGTAAATTCTACGACATGTTCGTCTACAATTTCAGGTTTAACAAGTTTTCGTTTTATTGAGAAAATTGCTTTTGCTATGTCGAACTCAAGTTTGCCCATTATCTGACAGTTTCTTGCAATTACATCTTTATATTCAGCAATTTTACGGGAAAGTTTTTCTGCTATAATTTCTTCTTCATTTTCTATTTTTACGTTAAGGTCTTCAATTTTATGAGTATAACTGTGAACCTCAGGACTTGCCTTGAGTTTAAAAGTTATGCTCATATAATCTTGACTTGATTCCTCTAGAAGATCTATGAATTTAATTTTTTCTAAATCCGGATTTGACCTTGCTACCACTATATCAAACTTAGGAGTCAGGCAAACACCCTCATTCCGGCGAAGGTCTTCCCTCGACTGCTTCTGAGCTCGTCTTATGCTTAACTCTAAGTCTCTTTTTTCTTTTCTATAGGATGCTAATTTAGGACTAAACTCATCATAAATATAGAAAGTATTCATGCGGTCCTTCCTCGGATCCAGTTCATCTAATAAATCCTCTGTATCCTCTAAGAAATACTTCTCCGGGATTACAACATCATTGAGATTTGATTGTGATTTCTCTGAGGAAGAGGTTAAATCTTCAGCGTCTGAAGCATTGTCTTTCTTCATATCTTTTACACATCCACAGGCACTGTGATAATCTCCAACCTCTTTTTCTTTTGTAAGCTTAAGAAGTTGTCTCATCTGTAGAAGAAGAGATTTAACCTCATGAATTTCAACAATGGAGAGATTATTCTTATCACTCTTTAAAACAGTATTTAAGGAATCTTTTACTTCCATAAATACTTCTTGTATCTTGTCGTTAAGCTTTGGATATGATTTTACAAATTCAATTATCTTCTCTAAATTATCAAGTTCTGCCCTTAGCTGATCTTCCTGTCCCGGGAAAAAAGGTTTATTTTCCTTCATAGCTTTCCTACCAAATGGAGACATAATTTCCATTTGGAGCATTACGTAATCAAGCCCAAGTTCTGATCTTGATTTTACGTTGGCTAGTCTTCTATTGGCATCTTTTTTCATTTTTACATCCTTACATCTATTACCGGTATATCAGGTATTGCCTTTTTCATTTCTTCTAAAAGAATCCTGTTATCGAAAGTATATCCGGACGGTGACCAAGGATTAACTGTTATCAGTGCAATTTTAATTTGCTTTAAAACTGAAAGTGTAAATCCTCTCTTTTTTAATTTTCCCCAATCCATTGGATTGATAAAAATCTTTGTCGGATCCTTTAATACAAATTCCACCTGCTTTAACTTCTTAGTGGAGATTTCATCTATTACACTATTAGTGAAAGCTCCGGGGATATAGACATACTTAGTATCTTCATCAATAGCCTCATCAATATATCTTGCAGATCCAAGGCCCGTTGCTAAATCCAGTTTTGCAACTTCGCCGTTTTCCTTTACGATCATTACCTTATCATCAAAATATGATTCTTCAATGACCTCTCTATAAAGCCCATCTTCTAGCTCTTTTGTTGAATAAAGACCTACAACATGAGCTGTCTCCTCCACCATTTTTTCCATCCTCCGCGATATAACCGCTCCAGTGGCAAGGATAATTGCGTCCGAAGTATCTGGTGAGGCTATAGTCTTTCTGTCTATAGCTCCATCTATAATGACAAGCTCGCAGCCCTCATCTAGCATATCATCACAAAGCATTTTTTGTTCTGAATTTATGACTGGTCCGGCTACCTGAACATAACCTGCATCTCTTACTCTGCAGATTAGCAGAGTACCTATAGCAGTTGAATAGGAAGTTCTTCTTATAACTTCAAGCCCTGCATCTGAAAGCTCATACAAAAACTCAGGAACTGCCACAAGAGTATCTACATCCAAATAAACTCTAGGTTTTTCCGTTCCCGTAACAAGATCCTGGCTTTCACCATCACGCCCAGTGGAAGTTATTCCTAATTTCAAGCCTTCATCCATTGCCTCTTCTATTAAATAGTTTAGCGCAGTGGTTTTTCCAGCATTTTTTGACATTCCAACTATGGATAACGTCTTATATTTTTTTGCCAATTCAGAAAGCAGTGCCATATAAACCCCTTAAAAGTAACATCTGTAGTTTATTTTTCTAAACAAATATTTTTGAAAATTGCACCTACGGGAGTGCCCCATAGGTGCAACTAAAATTCTTAAGCATTAAGCCACATGTCTTGAACTAGTGCTCGTTTCTCTCGTGTCTAGCAAGATGAGCCGGCTCCATGGATTTGATCTGAAGACCTTCTCCAAGAGCTGAAACTCCTGAAACTTTAATTGCTTCTCTACCGTTTCTGTAGTTAAAGTTGCATTTAACCGGTGGTAGTTGTGGCTGTGTATAAGTAGTGATAACACCTTCATAGTTTCTTAGAATTACCTTGTCAGGTGTCTGAGAAATTACGTACTGAGGCATTACCGGAGTCTTACCACCACCACCAGGAGCATCGATTACGAATGTAGGTACGCAGTATCCTGAAGTATGGCCTCTTAGACCTTCCATGATTTCCAGACCCTTAGCCATTGTAGTTCTGAAGTGCTCAATACCGATTGATAGGTCACAGATATAGATATAGTAAGGTCTAACTCTATTCATAGCTAGTTCGTGTACTAAATCCATCATGATTGTCTTGTCATCATTAATTCCTCTTAAAAGTACAGACTGGTTACCTAGAGGGATACCAGCGTCAGCTAATTTTCTTAGAGCTTCTTTAGCTGTGTCTGTAATTTCCTGTGGGTGATTAAAGTGAGTGTTTAACCAAATTGGGTGATATTTCTTTAGCATGTTAACCAATTTGTCAGTGATTCTCATTGGCATAACAACCGGTACTCTTGAACCGATTCTTACGATTTCTACATGAGGAATCTGTCTTAATTCGCTGATGATATACTCTAGAGTATCGTCTTCAACAAGAAGAGCATCTCCACCTGAAAGAAGTACGTCTCTTACTTCTGGAGTTCTCTTGATGTATGCAATACATGCATCAATATCTTCTCTTGATCTTGCACCATCAGTCTCTCCTGCAAGTCTTCTTCTTGTGCAGTGTCTGCAATACATTGAACATTGGTCAGTGATTAAGAAAAGGACTCTATCTGGATATCTGTGAGTTAATCCAGGAGCCGGGGAATCAGCATCTTCGTGTAGCGGATCCGCATCATCAGCTTCTGATCTGTGCATTTCAAGGATTGTAGGAACCGCCTGCATTCTTACTGGATCTGTAGGATCGTCCGGATCCATTAAAGATGCATAGTAAGGTGTAATACCTACTCTGAATCCATCCATTACTTTTTCAATATCAGCCTTTTCCTGTTCAGTTAGGTTTACAACTTTGCAAATGTCTTCTACAGTTGATAGTCTGTGAGAAACCTGCCAGTGCCAATCGTTCCACTGCTCATCAGTTACGTCCTTGAATAGAGGAATATCTTTCCAATTTCTAATTGCCATAATATAATTCTCCTTATATTTTTGGTTTAATAACCTTGTATAAATTTATAGAATCTTTTGAACAAAATTCACCTTCGCATTACCTAATAGACCTTGAGCGATAGGCTGTTTTGTTCCAAAAGCAATTCTCAAAAACATTCCCCACCCGAGATAATCGGGCAGGGATAATATTCAGTTGCAATTACTTGCTTATGCGTACATCTCGTTGAACAGATTTCTTAGACCTTCATGTTCTCTTAGAATCTGTAGAGTAATTTCCGCATGTCCTTTAGTATATCCGTTACCGATAATCATATCAACGTCTTTACCTACACCTTCTGCACCAAGGGCAGCCTTTGTGAAGCTTGTTGCCATTGAGAAGAAGTAAACAAGACCTGTGTCCTTACAAGCAAGGATTGAAGCCATTTCTGTATTCTCAATGTTAACGTTGTTGATTACGATATCGCAAAGTTCACCATCTGTAAGTTCCATAATCTTGTTGTACATTGCAACAGCATCAGTAGCATCTAAGTGGAAATATTCGTCAGCTAGATCTAACTTCTTAGCTCTTTCTTCTGACTTAGGTGATCCTGCACAGCAGATAACTTTACCAGTTACACCAGCTCTCTTCTTTGCTTCATACAGGCATAGTAGACCTGATTTTCCGCCACCACCGATTACTAGAACTGTATCGCCAGGTTTAACTAGCTTAGCAGTCTGAGCAGGTGCTCCAGCTACGTCAAGAGCTGAAAGTGCAAGTCCTTCCGGAAGATCTTCTGGAAGTTTAGCATAAATTCCACTCTGGAACAAAATAGCCTGACCTTTAATATCAACCTGGTCAATGTCAGGTCTTACTGCAAGGATTTCTTCAATTACAAGTGGAGTTAGTGATAGTGAAACTAGTGTAGCAATTTTGTCCCCTACAGCTAGATCTCCTTCATAATTTTCTCCGATTTCTTTAACTGTTCCGATAAGCATTCCACCGGAACCGGTCCATGGATTCTTATGCTTCCCTGCTTTTTCAACGATACCTAGCATAATCTTCTTAATTTCTTCTACATCTCCACCTGCTCTCTTTTCGATTTCAGTGAAAGAAGCAGAGTCAATGTTAAGAGTTTTAACATCGATTAGTACTTCATTATCGTAAATTTCCATTGTGTTATCAATTACATCTGCTGGCTGTGGTAAAACACCTTTTGGTGAAATTACACGATGAGTTCCGTAAGGGCATCCTTTCTTCTGCATTGTTACATCCTCCTCAAATAAATAAAATAAGTTATTTTTTATTCTCAACTTTTACGTTAATTATATATCTTTTAAAATGTCTTGTCTATTTGAGGAAATATTTTTTTTGCTTGCAAATTTTCGAAATAACAATCGAACCGTTTTGTGTTCATTTTTACATTTTTATTTTATTTTTTTGCATAATTATCATAGTTCTCTACGGAAATCACAGGCTAAAATAGGTTATACAACACCAAAAGACCGAGCATTTTTGCTCGGTCTTTTGATTTACTTATCCAAAATAGTCTTGAAATTTATTTAAAAACTAAATTCCTGTCACATCTTTAAAAAAGTAGAATCCAAGTGGAGTATAATAATTTCCCTTAATTCCATCCTGAATCATGTGCTTACTTGTGTAGAAATAGAGTGGTGCAACAACCACATCATCGTTTACTAAGATTTTCTCTGCATCATGTAAGGTTTTCATTCTCTTTTCAGGATCTGCTTCTGATTTAGCAGACTTAACAAGAGCATCGTATGATGGATTTGAATATCCTGCCTCGTTATTTCCACCACCGGTAATAAACATATCAATGAAGCTCATAGGGTCATTATAATCCGCTACCCAACCATGTCTTGCAATTGAATAGTTTCCGGCTTTTCTATCGGCTACGAATACATTCCATTCCTGATTCTGCAGATTTACAGTAACTCCAAGCTCCTGTTTCCACATGTTCTGAAGAGCCTCAGCTATAGCCTTATGGTTACCTTCTGTGTTGTAAAGATAATCAACTGCCGGGAAGTCTTTACCTTCAGGATATCCCGCTTCCGCTAAAAGCTTTCTTGCCTTTTCACAATTAGCTTTATAATCGTCCGCTTTAATGCTGTATAATGATCCTCCAACCTTTCTGAAGTTATCTCCATCAACACCCTTTGCATCATTTACTCCATCAGGCACAAAAGCGTCAGCAGCCTTTTCACCAGTACCAGTAACTTCATTTACAATAAAGTTTCTATCAATTGCCAGCGAGAAAGCTTCTCTCACCTTTGGATTATCAAATGGTGCTTTCTTATTGTTGAAGCAAACAAAATATGTTCCGATCTGCGGTTCAACCTTTAGAGACTTATCCTTTAGCAATGCTTTTGCTTCATCCGGAGGAACACTGTTTATAAAGTCAAGTTCTCCTGACTTAAACGCTGCATAAATAGCATTTGTATCATCCATCAAATGAAACACAATCTTCTTAGCCTTTACGTTTTTGGCATCATAGTAATTTTCGTTAGGCTCCATTACAATCTTTGAATTTCTCTTTCTTTCTGTTACCTTGAAAGGTCCGTTAGAAATATATGTCTCAGGAGAACTTGTCCATTTGTCGCCCTCTTTTTCAACGATTTCCTGTTTAACAGGGTAAGTTGATGGGAATGCACATATTTCCTCAAAATATGGAGTCATCTTAGCTAATTTAACTTTAAAGGTCTGATCATCAACCGCTTCTATTTCAAGTTTCTTATCAGCACTGTCATATCCTGCAACCATATCTAACATGTACTCATAATCCGCTCCGGTGTTCGGATTTACAAGTCTATTCCAAGAGTATACAAAATCCTTAGCAGTAAGCTTTGATCCGTCACTCCATTTGAGATCCTTTCTTAGATGGAATGTCCACTCAAGTTTATCATCTGATACATCCCATTTTTCAGCCATTCCAGGTGCAAGTTTTGCATGACCCTTACCATCATCCACCCATTTAATCAACCCTTCAAAAGTATGTTGATTCATCGTACCACCGTCAAGCGTAGTACTTAAAGCCGGGTCTATGGAGTCCGGTTCAGATGCAATACATACATCCATAACCCCATCTGCATTCTTTGCACCGCTTCCACACGCTGCGAAAGAAAGTGCCATACACAACACCATGGCTAATAATATCACCTTCTTCATAATAAATCCTCCTTATTATTTTTTATTATATAAATGGTTTTTATTTAAAACCTATCTAAACATTGTGACAGGCCACGAATCGTCCCTGCTTAATTTCTCTCCATTCAGGGGATTTCTCTTTACATACCTCCGTAGCAAAGGGACATCTGGTATGAAACTTACACCCACTTGGCGGATTCATAGGACTTGGAATCTCACCTTCTAAAACAATCCTCTGTCTTTGTCTATTGACCTTTGGATCAGGAATAGGTACTGCCGACAAGAGAGTTTTCGTATATGGATGTATGGGGTTACCATATATTTCTCTACTGCCACCAAGTTCCACCATATTCCCAAGGTACATCACACCAATTCTGTCAGATATATGTCTAACTACTGATAAATCATGAGCTATAAAAAGATATGTCAGTCCAAATTCCTCTTGCATGTCTTCAAGCATATTCACGACTTGTGATTGTATCGAAACGTCCAGTGCAGATATAGGTTCATCACAAACAATAAACTCCGGTTCTACCGCAAGAGCCCTTGCAATACCAATCCTTTGTTGTTGTCCTCCGGAAAATTCATGAGGATATCTATTTGAATGTTCACTGTTTAAGCCTACCTTTTCGAGCAGCTCATTGATTCTACCCTTTCTTGCATCACCCTGATAGAGTCCATGTATATCTAAAGCTTCTCCGACAATCTCTCCGACAGTCATCCTAGGATTAAGTGAAGCTGATGGATCCTGGAATATAATCTGCATTTTTCTCCTGTAAGGAAGCATATCCACCTTTTCTTTCGGTCTATCACCATCGTATATAACATCACCGTCATATATAATTTGTCCGGCTGTCGGTTCATAAAGGCGCAAAATAGTTCGTCCCAATGTGGTTTTTCCACATCCGGACTCTCCAACCAGTCCGAAAGTCTCGCCTTTTTTAATTTCAAAAGAAACACCATCTACGGCATATAGGGTCTTAGATGAACCGATTCCACCTTTAATGGTGAAATGTTTTTTAAGATTTTTTATTTCTACCAAACTTTTATTCTCCATTTTGAACCTCCCCTGATTCTTTGAGAGCAAGAAGCCAACATTTAGACTTATGACCATTCCCCAAATCTATCGTAGGTGGTTCTTTTCGGAGACAGACATTCATACAGGACTCACATCTAGCTCCAAACCCACAGCCCTCTGGCGGATTAAGCATATCAACAGGATTTCCCTCAATTGGAATTAACCTCTCGTAGTTACCGGCATCTACTCTCGGCATTGATTTCATAAGTCCAAGGGTGTATGGATGAGAAGGATTGTAGAAAATATCATCAACAGTCCCTTGTTCAACCATCTTCCCGGCATACATTACCGATACCTTATCACATACTTCAGCTACAACACCTAGATTATGAGTTATAAATATAACAGACATTTTTCTGTCTTTTTGAAGTTTTCTGATGAGTTCTAAAATTTGAGCTTGAATCGTTACATCAAGAGCAGTTGTAGGCTCATCTGCAATAAGTAACTGTGGATTACATATCAATCCCATGGCTATCATAACCCTTTGCCTCATACCACCTGATAATTCATGAGGATACTGCTTCATTCTTTTGCCAGGATTGTTGATGCCTACAAGCTCCAACATCTCAACGGCTCTATCCCAAGCCACTTTTTTATCAACCTTTTCATGACATAGGACAGCTTCGCTCAGTTGATTTCCTATTGTATAAACAGGATTTAAACACGTCATAGGGTTTTGGAAAATCATACTTACCTTATTGCCACGGAAGTCTTCCATCTGTTCTTTATCATAGTTCAAAATATTCTCCCCATTGAAGAGAATTTCTCCTCCAACTACTTTTCCAGGTTCTTGGAGTAGACCAATAATGGTATAGGCTTCCACACTCTTCCCGGAGCCGGATTCACCGACAATACCCATAATTTCACCGTGATTTATATCATAACTAATTCCGTCAACAGCCTTAACCTCCCCCGCATGAGTAAAGAAGGAAACCTTAAGATTTTTGACTTCTAACAGTTTATCCATTTATTCCCTCCTACTTTCTTAATCTAGGGTCGAAGGCATCTCTAAGACCGTCGCCAAATAGATTTAAACTCAAAATCATTAAACTTAAAATTATCGATGGTATAATCAATCTTTCAGGATATGAATATATTCCGGCAAGAGCTTCTGCCGCCATAGCACCCAGACTTGGCATAGGTGCCGAAACACCAATTCCGAGAAACGATAGGAAAGATTCAAGAAATATAGCTGACGGTATCTGAAGAGCAGTCATAACTATAATCTGTCCAACGCAGTTAGGAAGTAAATGCCTTTTAATAATCCTCTTTCCACTTCCCCCAAGCGCCCTTGCAGCAGTAACATACTCCTGCTGCTTTAGAGTTAGTATTTGCCCCCTTATAATTCTTGCCATCGACACCCAGTACAAAAGTCCAAAAGCGATGAATATAGAAATCAGCGGTGCACCCAAAACACCCACTTTATCCGCAAAGGCTGAATTACTGTTATTCACCCAATTTTGGAGAGGTATCTTGATTGTAACAGAAAGAAGAAGTACAACAAGAACATCCGGAACAGAATAAATCAAATCAAGAATTCTCATCATAGCATTGTCAACTTTTCCACCAGCGTACCCAGAAATAGCGCCATACAATGTGCCAATAACAAGCACAATTAAACTTGCACAAACGCCTACGGTTAAAGAAACCCTTCCACCGTACATAGCTCTTACAAATAAGTCTCTTCCAAATTTATCAGTTCCAAAAGGATGCTGGAAAGATGGGGATAAATTTATTGAGGAAGAATCCCTTGTCTGGGTTGAATAGTCTACGTTCATGAATAGGGGGCCAAGGAATGCAAATATGAAAATTATTACTATTATACCTAATGAAATCATAGCAACCTTGTTACTTTTTAATCGTCTCCACGCATCAGCCCAATAAGAAACACTCTCTGCTTTTTCTATAAAACTATCTTTCCTATCTGCTGAAGCTAACTTGAAATCATCCGCATTAAACACAATTTCCTTATCCGGCAACTTATTAAAATCCGGTTGCAACGAGAAGACTCTAGGATCCAAAAATACATTTTTTTGACTAATCATGCTTCTTCACCTCCCTTAGTTATATCTATTCTAGGATCTACGAACCTATAAAGAAGGTCAACAATTAGATTCATAACTATTACCAAAGCTGCTAGGAAAATCGTAGTTGCCATTATTACAGGATAATCTCTGTTTAAAATACTCTGGATAAAATATCTTCCAAGTCCCGGTATACTGAAAACGCTTTCAACAACAAAGCTTCCCGTAAGTATAAATGCTGTTAATGGACCAAGATAAGTCAATACAGGTATAAAAGCATTTCTAAGTGCGTGTTTAAAAATTACCATTGAAGATTTAACACCCTTAGCTCTTGCGGTTCTTATATAATCCTGATTTATTGCATCCAGCATACTTGATCTTGCAAGCCTACCAAGATAACACATTGGATAAAACGATAGTGCAAAGCACGGCATTATATAACTGTCCCATGTATTAAGTCCAATTGTAGGAAGCCAGCCCAAATTAACGCCAAACAAAATAAGCAGCAATGTTGCAATTACGAATCCCGGTACAGATATCCCTAATGTCATAACTACTCTAAGAGCACTATCAAGCTTTCCCCCTCTAAAGTATGCAGCCAAGCATCCCATAGGGACTCCTGTTGCAATAGCAAAAAGCAAAGAAATTAGCCCTATTCTCGCTGATGTAGGAAACATCTCAGATATTATATCTCCCACCGGACGATTCTTCTGCATCTTCAAAGATACTCCAAAATCACCCTGAACAAAATTCACAATATAATTTTTAAATTGTATGTGAAGAGGCTTATCCAATCCATACTTTGCATTTAAAGCCTGCAATACTTCAGCAGACTTAGCTTTCTCACCGGCAAATGGTCCTCCGGGAACCAAATTCATCAACACAAAAGTCAAGGCAGCAACTAGAAATAATACCAGCAGCGCTTGACCAATTCGTTTAGCAACGTATTTACCCATTTAATAAACTCCTGACGTTTAAATATTTTATATTTGATTTAGCACATTATACAACATTCGACGAATAAAAACAATATATTTTTCTAAAAAAAAGTATTGTTACATTTCAACTTTCAAGCGGTAAAACTATTGATAGTATCTATTTTTTGTATGTTTAACTCAAGTATGCAAAAATAAAATAGTTGTCATTAAACAATTTTTTCTTTTCAAACTAAAAAATTCCAATTTTCCAAGTTTTATTCTATCCTTTTATGAAAAACGCCTCATGATTATTTAAACATTATATATTTTTTTAATACATATTTTTACTCTCTTCAATCTTATATAAATACATATAGAAAAAACATTTGAAATATTATAAAAAAAAGCAATAAATTTCTTGCAATGCTTCGTTATAATATATATAATATGATTTATTAAATTTGTCTATCAGACATAGAAAATTTTTAAAAAATATATGGAGAAAAACAAAATGGACAGAAAATTAACCACAAAAGATTACATATTGCTGGCTTCAATGTTATTCGGCATGTTTTTTGGGGCCGGTAATTTAATCTTCCCAGTACACATGGGACAACTTGCAGGTGCCAATATGTGGCCTGCCGTAGTCGGCTTTTGCTTGACCGGTGTCGGATTACCCCTCCTTGGAGTTGCCGCTCTGGGGATATCAAAGAGCGAAGGATTATTCCATATGAGCAGTATGGTAGGTAAGAAATTTGCTTATTTCTTTACAGTTGCGCTTTACTTAACAATCGGACCTCTATTTGCTATTCCTAGAACTGCTACAGTTTCGTACCAAGTTGGTATTGCACCTTTTATTCCTGATAGCATGTCCAAAACCGGGTTAGCAATTTTTTCTTTCATTTTCTTTGCAGCAGTTTTATTTTTTTCACTTAAACCGTCTGGAATAATGACATGGATAGGAAAGATTTTAAATCCAGTATTTTTAGTATTTCTCGGAATACTAATCGTAGCTGTTTTCGTTTCTCCAATGGGCAGCGTTAATAGCAATCCACCAATGGATAACTATATAGAAAAGAGTTTTTTCACCGGCTTCTTAGAGGGATACAATACAATGGACGCCTTAGCATCCTTAGCATTTGGTATAGTTCTTATTGATTCAATCAAAAGACTTGGTGTCAACACTCCTAAGCAAATTTCTCTTAGCACAATAAAGGCAGGAGTGCTCAGCGTTATATTGATGGCAGCTATTTACTGTGCTCTGACAATTGCTGGCGCTCAATCAAGAGGAGTTATAGGAATGACAGAGGACGGTGGCATCGCCCTAAGCCTAATCGCAAAACACTATTTCAGCAAATTAGGCGCTCTAATCCTAGGTTCAACAATCACATTCGCATGCCTAAAGACAGCTATAGCCCTTGTAACAGCTTGCGGCGAGACATTCTCAAAGATACTTCCGATGAAATGGTCATACAAAGCCTACGCTATCGGCTTTTCAGTATTTTCATTTGCCCTTGCTAACGTAGGCTTAAGCAACATCATCGCATACTCAATCCCAGTGCTGATATTCCTATATCCACTAACGATTGTCCTCATATTTCTAGGACTAGTCGGAGGATTGTTCAACTACAACAAAACAGTGTTCTCCGTAACGATGACTTTCACTGTGCTTGCAGCTATTTTGGACCTAATAAAGGCGCTCCCACTTCCTGCATCTGTAACCGGCGGGGTGTTTAAAGGATTATTCGAAGTATTTAAATCAATATCTGCTGCACTTCCGTTTAACGATTTTGGTATGGGATGGATAGTCCCTGCGACGATAGGTTTTGTACTTGGCCTTGCAATTTATCTAGCCAAGGGGAATAACAAATCAGCATAAGTAATACAGCATAAAATGTCATTCTCTATTAAACCGCATAATACAACTTACGAAAAAACCCTTCGATCTTAACGACCGAAGGGTTTTCTACTTAATTTATTTGAAGATTAAGCATAAAGCTTTTTGAATAATTCTTTGATTTTTTCGTCTTCTCTTAGAACCTGAAGCGCAACATTTGCGTGTCCCTTAGTGTATCCGTTACCAACAAGCATGTTGATATCTTTACCTACACCTTCCGCTCCTAGAGCTGCCTTAGTGAAGTCACTTGCCATTGAGAAGAAATATACCATTCCTCCGTCTTTGCAAAGCATAATTGACGCCATTTCTGTGTTTGAAATATTTACTACGTTAATTACTACGTCAGCCATCTTACCATCTGTAAGTTCAGCAATTTGGTTATGTAGGCCAACAGCATCTGTAGCATTACCCACCAGGTAATCATGAGCTACATCAACGCTCTGTGCTCTATCAATAGCAGGCTGGAAGCCATCAATACAAATAACGTGTCCGTTAATGCCAGCCTCTTTCTTAGCCATATAGCAGCAAAGCATTCCTGATTTACCACCACCACCAAGAACAACAACTGTATCCCCTGGGTGCACAATTTTAGAAGTCTGTGCAGGAGCACCAGCAACGTCAAGTACAGACAAAGCAAGGTTTTGAGGAATATCTTCAGGTAGAACTGAGAAAATTCCGCTTTCAAACAAAATAGCCTGTCCCTTAATATCTACCTGGTCAATGTCAGGTCTCACCTCTAGAATCTCTTCAATCTTAAGCGGTGTTAAGCTTAGAGAAACCAAAGTTGCAATTTTATCCCCAACCTTTAGTTCACCAGTGTAGTTAGGTCCGATTTCAGCTACTGTACCAATTAGCATTCCGCCTGAACCAGTCCAAGGATTCTTGTGCTTACCTGTTTTGTCAACGATGCAGTTGATTATTTCCTTGATTTTTTCGATATCGTGATCAGCTCTTCTTTCAATTTCAGTAAAACTAGCTGAGTCAATGTTTAAAGTGTGAACGTCAATAAGTACCTCATTGTCGTAAATTTTCATATCATTGTCAAGTACGTCAGCAGGCTGTGGTAATACACCCTTTGGGCTCAATACTCTATGTGTACCAAGTGGATCTCCTGGTCTATATTTAACAGTTCTATTCTCGATTTTGTTTTCCATCTTATAGTTCCTTTCCCTTAGTTAGTGTTAATGAATAAGTGTGTGCTCTTCTCACCAAGCACAGGATTATATATTAGCAAATTACATGCCAACATGTCAAACTGTTTTTCGAATTTTATAGATGTTCGAAGTACTTCTCAATATCAGCTTTGGAATTCCAACAAATAAAATCCCCCTTTAAAAATAAAAATATTTTCACAAGGAGGATAAAAATGTTCTATTTTTGCTTATCATAAGTTTCTCAGCTCTATAACCAGTAATTTTTGAAACGATTTCGCTTCACAGCTTTTATGTGCGATTATATTTCGGTTCACACATCTGTATGTCTTCAGAAATCAAATATGACATATTATATCCCATATTTTTTCTTTTTTCTAACTAACTGTGTTTGAGAAATACCCACTGCTTTTGCAACTTTCCTCGTTGATCCGAACTGTCCGCAGGCATATTTCAGGATATTTTTCTCAAAATTATTTACCATAAGTTCAAGATCCATAACCTGCTCTTGTGCGGAGCTACCGGATTGCTCAGCAACGGTTTTATTTCGCCCTGTGCCCATTGATGATTCAAAAATGTCCGAATGCAGTTCTCTCATAATATCCAGCAGGTCAATTCTCTCATTCTTCGCACTTATCATCAGCCTTTGTACCACATTCTCCAACTCTCTGATATTTCCCGGCCACGGAGACTGCTTCAGATATTCTACTGCATCATCGTCAATCGTCCTTTTTATGTCAAATTTTCGACCGTATTTTTCAAGCATATGTCTAACTAGTGCCGGTATATCATTGATGCGTTCAGAAAGATTAGGCACCCTAATTCGAACAACATTTAAACGATAATACAGGTCACGCCTAAAGGATCCAGCCTCTATCATATCCTCAAGTTCTCTATTGGTGGCTGACAAAATGCGTACGTTACATTTTACTGGTGCGTGACCTCCAACGCGGAAAAACTCGCCATCCTGAATAACTCTAAGGAGCTTAGCTTGAACATCAAGGGCAAGTTCCCCAATCTCGTCAAGGAACAAAATACCGTTATCCGCCAGTTCAAAGAAACCTTTCTTGCCTTTTTCGTTAGCCCCAGTAAACGCCCCTTTCTCATATCCAAAAAGCTCGGATTCAATGAGACTTGGTGCAATAGATGCACAGTTAACTTTTACAAAGGGTTGCATTTTTCTTCCACTATTTTTATGAATCATCGTGGCTACTTTTTCTTTACCCACGCCAGTTTCACCAGTAATCAGAACATTGCAATCATAATTACTTACAGTCATTATTTCATCAAGCACTGCCGCCATTGATCTGCTTTCACAAATAAAATCCTCAACATAACCCTGAATCTGTCCACTTACCATTTGTAGCCTTTCCTCTCGATTTAAAGGATAAGCTGGATCGTCACTAACTTTGAGTTCTGTCACAACAGCATCCGAAACATAAGACATAAGTTCTTTTACAAGCTGAATATCGAAGTTATCGTAAGCTTCAAGGTATCCATCAGCACACCTGATGTCAAGATGTCTCGAAATTGCTTCAGTTATGTATAGAGCTATATTATAGTTATTAATTAAGTTTGCAAATACAACAGTTCCACCACTTTTAGTAGCTAAAATATTTATAGTCTCAGCCCCTGGTATGTTAGCACAGTTAACACTAACATCAAACAGTCCATCAGCTTCAAGCCCTTCCAGACATTCAAGGGGTTTTAGAATATCTACGTAGTGAACGTGCGTGAAAACTTCTTTAATTAAACGATTAACAGATTCTCCCTGAAGCACCATGTCCGTCTTTTTATCCAGAAGGCAAACAATTTCCGCATCAGGCCTAGCGACCTTTCTAACTGCAAATCCAAAAATCAAGTTAGATAGCAAGTTGTTTCCTACAATCAGAATTTTTCTTTTACCTACCGCAGTATTGCTGATTCTGTAAAGAGTCCCTGACTCATTAAATGTAAATAGCAATAAATTTGTAGGCACATCTTCTGGCTTACTAATAATAGGAAAGTCAGCAGTTATTATTGCATAACCATCTACTTCAATCTGTCCAAAAGCCCTGTCTATAGAAATTATTTTATCAATATAGATTGGTATACTAGTTAAACTTGCATTGCAAACAACTTGATCACCAACTTTGAATCCCCTTGAGTTTTCAAACTCATCGCCTATTTCCGATATTCTTCCATCAAACAGTCCCCCCGTATCAGTAACAGGGTTATGTAGCTTGCCACGTCTAATTACAATATCTATTATTCTCTGTTTTATTTTCTCTTCATTATTATTGCTCTCAAGGCATATCTGCTTAAAACTAGTGCCCTCTATATGTATAGTTTTCATATCTATACGCATTTCATCGCTATTTATTTTTCGTCCATTATCCAGCCGCCATGCAGATGTAGGCAATACATGCTGTGGCTCAATTACGCGACTTGTACCGTAAGGTTTGTTCTTTTCAATCTTCTTCATTTTCAATCTCTTTTCCGAACACAAAATGGTTCAACTATATTGTAATACCTACAAGGATTTAATGCAACAGAAATTGCAAATATATTGGCCCCTTTTATCCCGAACCTTATTCGGTTCGCCTTTCTTTTCGGCAAAGCAAGGTATTTTGCTAGGAAATTATCAAAAAGCTTTACAAGAGGTTTTAGGATGATATAATAATAACAGTTAATAATTTTTTGAACATAAAGGAGAAAAGAAATGTCTGAAAAAATCACTTCAACACTAAGATTAAGAATGTCTGCAAAAGATGCTCACTACGGTGGAAACCTAGTTGATGGAGCTCATATGGTTCATCTATTCGGTGACGTTGCTACTGAGCTTTTAATAAAATGTGATGGTGACGAAGGTCTATTCTGTGCTTACAACGATGTACAGTTCAAGGCTCCTGTATTTGCTGGTGACTACATTGAAGCTTATGGGGAAATCACTGAAATTGGAAACACTTCAAGAAAAATGAAATTCGAAGCTAGAAAAGTTATCAAGACTCGTCCTGACATCAGCGATTCTGCTGCAGACTTCATGGAAGAATATGTAGTAGTTGCTACAGCTGAAGGTGTTTGCGTAACTCCAAAAGATTGTCAGAGAATCGAAAGATAATTATTAAAAATAAATTTCAAATCTTTAAATTTATTCAATCTAAAGCTCCCCATGTCAATATCCCGGTATATGGATTAATGATATGGGGAGTTTTAATTCACAATTTGCACATCATCAAAATCATCCGGTCCCTTAAACCATAGTACCATTGTTTTATTTCCACCATTTTTGCTCAATATCCTTTATTCTGCTTCTATCGGGATAAATTCAAATTTTGTTACATCAAATAGTCCCATATCCGTCAATTTTATTTCAGGAATAACCGCAAGGGACATAAATGTCAGTGTCATAACCGGCTCAACGATAGGGTTCACTCCAAGCACTTCATGTGCAACTTTATGTATGGATTCGAGTTTTTCATCAACCCATTCGCCACTTTGATCGCTCATAAGTCCGGCAATAGGCATAGGCATCCTCTCTATTACCTTGGCACCTTTAACAAGAACGATTCCTCCCTCCTGCTTTGCTAACTCTGTAATAGCAACTCCCATATCTTCATCGTTGGCACCAACAACAATTATATTATGAGAATCATGGGCAATAGTAACCGCTATAGCGCCTTCCTTAATTCCATACCCTCCAAGAAGTCCATTTGCAACATTACCAATTGCATTATGTCTTTCAACAACACTTATTTTTACAATATCAACATCAGGATTCCTTACAAAATCACCGTCGGGCGATATTTGGACTTTAGCCTTTGCCTTTTTTGTTACAACACCTCCGGGTAAAATCTCTATAACATTTACTTTTTCTGATTTTAAATTCATCTTTAGATTTTTTTCAGAAAAATCTGCAATATGTACACTCCCCTTTACAGAAGCAATTGAGTGTTTTCTAATTTCAGGCAAGTACTCGCCTTTATCGGAGCAGAGTTCTCCATTTATCCAAACTTTCTCTACATTAAATTCACTTAGATTATCAAATAAAACAATATCCGCTCTATATCCGGGAGCAATTGCGCCCCTATCTTTGATTCCGAAACATTCGCAAGCATTAATAGTAGCCATTCTTATAACTTCTATGGCATCAACCCCTTCAGCAGTACACATTCGTAAATGATTATCCAGATGTCCCTCGTGGAGTATAGTTCTAGGCTGCCTATCATCAGAACATAATATACATCGTCTAGCATTTTGAGGTGTAATACCTTTTACTAGCCTTTTCAGATCTTTACATGCAGAGCCTTCTCTTAGCATAACATACATGCCGCAAGAAATTTTATTACGCATTTCTTCTATGGATGCACATTCATGATCAGCTACAATCCCTGTAGATACATACGCATTCAGCGCCTTGCCTTCAATCCCGGGTGCATGCCCATCTACAGGTTTACAAGCTTCTTTGGAAAGCATAAGTTTATCAATATCTTCATCTTCTCCTACAATGACACCCGGAAAGTTCATAAATTCTCCAATTCCTAATATCGCTTCATGATTTATGTATTTCTTCATTTCTTCTGCGTCTATAACAGCTCCGGAATTCTCAAATGCCGTCGCAGGTACACAAGAAGGTAACATATACTTTATATCAAGCTTAGTATTTTTTGCGGCATCTATCATATATTCAAGCCCTTCAAATCCACAAACATTGACAATTTCATGGGGATCGGCAATTATAGTCGTGCCTCCATGTGGTACAAGTAATTTCCCCAGTTCCTCAGGAGACAGATATGATGATTCTATATGTATATGGCTATCTATAAGTCCGGGAGATGCAAAAGCACCTTTAGCATCTATCACTTCTCTTGCTTTGTACTCTCCTACTCCTGCAATAATTCCGTCTGTGATAGCTATACTTCCCTCCGATACTTCACCTAAAAATACATCTACTATTTTACAATTTTGTATTAATATATCCGCTTCTTTTCTCCCTGCAGCGACATCTATGAGATTTTTTAGTTTATTCTTATCCATTACCTATCCTTTCTTGATTTTACTTCATTACCTCTAAAATAGATACCTGAACGTTGTTACGCTCGCCTAATCAACAGTTCATACATATGTTATTGAATAGTTCGAGATTTCAGTGATATTACAAAGATACTATTAACAAAAATATCAGTCAATATGTTAATCGACTTTTTAAATTATATATATTGCTATATTTTTCATCTCATCCTTATTTAACTAACATTTTATATTTTTATGCAGATAATAGTTTGCATTATATGTAAAATCCAACTAATAAAATTGTTGTTATAAGGAAATTCTAAATTAATTATGTAAACAAAAATTCCCCGTGTCCCAGCTCTTTGCCCAAGGTATGGGGAATTTTAGTTAATATTTTCTAGCGTATTAACTTAATTACTATTATAACCCTTTAAATCCCAAGAAAAATTATCAATTAATCGTATATTACCGATACGCACTGCCATTGCAATTAAAACGGGTTCTTCTATTTCAGACACAGGATTTAAAAATATCTGATCCACAACTTTAATATATTCTATATCTGCAAGAGGTTCTTTTTTAATAGCTTCTTCCATTAAAGAAACTAAATCTTCGCTTCTCACGCCCCTGAAAATATTCTTTTTCCCAATCTCGATGGATTGTGAAAGGCACAAAGCTGCTTTTCGCTCCTTTGGGCTAAGATAGGTGTTTCGTGAAGACATAGCAAGACCATCTTTTTCCCTCACTATTGGACAGCCTATAATTTCAATATCAAAATTTAAATCTTCTACCATTTTCTTTATTATTGCCAGCTGCTGAGCATCCTTCTCTCCGAAATAAGCACGGTCAGCCTTCGTTATATTAAACAATTTCGAAACCACAGTACAGACACCTCTGAAATGCACAGGTCTTGAGGCACCACAAAGTCCATCGGACAATTCTTCAATGTTCACATAGGCTCTTGAATTATGGTACATTTCCTCCGGACTCGGATGAAAAATCATAGCAGCCCCAAGCTCTTTGCAGTATTTTGTATCAGCTTCAAAATCTCTAGGGTAGCTTTCCAAATCCTCTCCAGGCCCAAATTGGGTTGGATTTACGAAATTTGACACGATTACCTTGTCATTCTCCTTTACTGCACGAACAATTAAGCTACCATGGCCATTATGAAGAAATCCCATAGTAGGAACAAATCCTACAGTTAATCCTTCTTTTTTCCACTCATTTACTTGATTCCTAACATCTGCTATCGTCTCTGCAATATGCATTACATATCCTCCAATCGTCCATGTTTCTCATAGCTTGTTACTCTAACAACCTTGTTATTATCATCAACAAAAACCACTTTTGGTTTATGGCTAGCCGCTTCCTCAGGTGAGAATAAGCCATATGCCATTATAATTATTTTGTCACCACATGAGACGCATCTCGCCGCTGCCCCGTTTAGGCAGATTATCCCGCTGCCAGCTTCGCCTGCAATGGTGTATGTTTCAAATCTCTGCCCATTATCGATATCTACAATCTGAACCTTTTGATATTCCCTTATTCCCGCTTTTTCCATAAGTTCAGTATCCACGGTGATGCTACCCACGTATGACAGGTCTGCTTGCGTTACCGTCGCTCTGTGAATTTTACCGCAAAGCATTTCAATATTCATATCCAAGTCTCCTTTGTTTTTAAAGTGACCAAGCTAGATTTCTGCAAATCAAAAAGCTAGGCCTTTTCACACAAAATGCACTGACCTAGCTTATATTACAATTTTATATCGAACAAAATACTTGTCTTTTCGAGGCTCATCCCAGTCTCTAGTGCCTTTAAGGCTCTATGACAATCTGTGTGTGCTGCGAGCTGGTCTCCAAATTTTGACTACCTGAGCTTTAGTCCTGTTCTAATTTAGCTTTTTAAGTCAGAGTATAGTTTTGTGCGCAAATACTATCTCTGGCATGAATTATATCATAGGGTAGAATTAAATAAAAGAGGTAATTACGGATTACACCTCGTGCATGGGCGGTACCCTCTGTTTATAGCTTCATCTACAGAAATTTCTATACAAGATTTTAGATAGCCACATCCATATCTATGGTAGCATTGTCCTGTATTTGTTATATACACAACATATCCATTATAAGTGGAGTTTTCTGCGTAATCTTCCTCGATGTAAGGTTCTTCTGATTGTACTACTGATTGCTCTTCTTCATCATATTGATTTATGTCGCTAGCTTGATCATCCTTAGAGCTCGACGATTCCTCAACTTTTTCTTCACAACTAGTCTCAGAAACATATGTGTCTTCAGAGTATTCATCTATATTATTTTCTTCATCTGTAGCAAATAAGCCTACCACACCAAAAGAGATTACCAAAAAAAATAATATATAAATAACTATTTTGCCTGATTTGTTTGTTTTTTTCATTTTGCAGCCCGCTATTCTAACCTATTTTATAACTATATGAGTTCAAATAAACATGTAAACTCTTGTGCTCTAGTCCATGATTTCTAGACGTCCTCTATCATTTCTAAGAGTTTCTTTAAGTTGATCTAATCCTGGCATTTTGCTGCTAGCTTTTACAGTAAATCCTTCTGGATGTGATTGCGCCGGTCCAAAGGCATTAAAAGTTACTTCCTCTACTGTTGACGGTATAGTAACCTCTTTAACAGCTGTACCCGGCATTAAAGATGCCCCTATTTTTTTAAGACCTTCATTAAAGGCAACCTCTCTAAGATTTGGAGATTTTATGAAAACCGCATCTTCTAACACCTCGAGGCCTTCTGATACAAACACTTCTATATCCTTATTGTTACCAAAAGATCCAAATTTAACTATTTTCAAGTTCTTTCCGAGGCGTACTCCTTTAACCCCCTTACCGTCATTAGAAAAGGTGCCCTTTATGCTTGTTACAGGAATTCCATCTATTTCATCTGGTATATACACCATTTTATCACTGCCTTTGTACCCTACAATTTCTAGGCCAGTTTCTTTTCCTCCAATATAGTCAAAGTCCTCTGCTGGCGAAGGTTTTTTCATTGCCATCAGGGTTTTCACGCTAACCTCTCCATTACTTTTACTATCGCTTCCGCCACTATTTGAACTATCATTACTATCCCCGCTTCCACATGCTGATAGAACAAAAGTTAAAACAACTAACAACGCTAAAATTTTCTTTATTTTCATATCATATAATCCTCTTATTAAATTATTTTTTACTTATTGTCTTTATTTTATTATACAATTTGATTTAGTTCAATAATTTTTTGTCATTCTCCACGTATTGTTGAGTATTATCAAAAAGAAAAACCGGTATATCGATCTTGATATACCGGCCATAGACTTAGTATTTAAAAATATCGTAATTACAAATCCTCATATTGTCAATACAAAACAATATCCCCGTCCTGTAATTTCATTATGTACAAAAAGCTTTCTTGTCCCATCTTCATGAGTAATTATATACTTGCTTCCTCTAGAAATTTTAATCAAAGCAATATCTTTTTTAATCAGCTTCATCTGAGCTAATCGGATATGGCTTGCTTCATCTGAATCCCCTATTAAATTTGAATTAAGTATCTCTTTAAAGTGTTTGGCATATGCTTCATCAAACTCGCCATCAATATCTTTAAATCCCGAAATTCTTTTTCCATTCTTAATAGTATATGATAAAACGTCCAATCTATCATTGCCAAAGCCTCTCTCACTTCGTACCTCTTCCCTCACAGTATTTATGCCAGGCTTTATCTCTTTCACATCTCCATGTTCAGATTTTTTTAGAAAATAGACTGCTAAAAGAACACAAACAAACAACACTATTGCCAGAAAAAGAGCCATAATTTTAAGATATTTGCGCTTTATACCCATGATTATTCCTCATGCTCACTTTCATTTACATATTGACCATGCTTCTTAACTGGAGTAACATATCTTACATTATCTTCCTCTAAACTACCAGTATCTACGAAAATCTCCCCACCATCATAGGTTGAATCACTGATATCAACACTGCCAATATCATTTCGTATTAGGAAATTCTTAAGGGTAGAATCCTCTATATTCACAGAACCTGTATCCACATCGAGAGAAAATTCAGATAGAGTCGACTTCTCAATATCAATGCTTCCTGTATCCGACTTTATACTTCCCGATAAAATACTCACGCCGCTAAGCTCCACATCTCCTATGTCCGTGGTCACCTGAAGATTTTTAGCCGAGAGATTATTAACCTCAAGGGTTCCAATGTCAACATTAACTCTAACATTATCATATACAGCATCTGGCAAAGAAATTATTATTTCTGGATCATTATGTTCTCCAATGAATTCATTTAAGATATTCAGATTTATATTAGGTCTTTTTCTTTTTCCATATTTTCTTGTCTGAGCTATTTTTAAGTTTTGATTTTCCGTGGAAATATCCAAATGTTTTAAGTTATCAGATTTAACACTAACATGTGTTTTATTATCAAAGCTTTTTTGAATAATGACTTGATAAAGTTCTACATCTATATCTATATTCTTAATTTCACTATCGTAATCAAAGGTTTTAGATTTATATAATTTGTTGGTATCAAAATTAGTATTTCTTAGATGTTCTGCCCCATTATTCGAAAAACCATATGCGAGCATTATGCCTCCCACAAGGCACATAATAAGTCCGATTACCAATGCACTCTTAGCTATTTTGTTCATGAATAACCACCTTTTCCTTTCTCTTTGATCTGGACAAAAGCTTGCCGAAAAGCATAATTATAAACTTAACGATATATATCGTAGCTAACACAATTAGTATTGCTGCTCCGATGCTTCCAATTCCCATGCCAAGAATCATCCATGTTCCTGGATTCATTGCGTTTATGCTGCCTAGAGCAACGATTAGAGATTTTATTCCCACGGCTCCAAGGGCTACCACCCCGGCCAACATCATTCCGAAGATAGCAATGATGAATCCAGCCGCAGCCAAAATCGCAAATACTAAAAATATTAGAATTGGAATTGACATTGGTGCCGCCAAAACAGCTAGTACGGCAAGGATCACAAGTCCAGGGCTTTTCTTTGCCTTGTCATCCTTTCTAAGCATTCCTACAAGTAAGTCTTTAGCTGCCTCCTTGGGCGTACCTAGTTCTTTGACAATTTCGTTATAGCTTGTTAGGTTTGCTTCATCTATGTATTCAGCAAAATAGCTGATTGCGTCCTCATATTCCTCGTGAGGCAGTCTGGATATGCGGCTTTTCAGCTCGCTCAAATAATTTTCCTTTCCGATATTACTCATCTTTACCTCCAATTAAGTTTATGGTAGATACGAAGTTCTCCCATTCTGTCTTCATCTCCGCCAGCCTTATCTTTCCTGCTGGTGTAATTTTGTAATACTTTCTTGCTCGTCCATTGTAATTTTCTACATAGCTTTCCAGATAGCCACATTTGTGCATCTTTTTAAGAATAGGATAGAGGGTGGACTCTTTTATATCTGACACCATCTTGATTCTCTGGGAAATATCGTATCCGTAGGAATCTTGCCTATTCACAATGGAAAGAATCAGTAGCTCAATTATAGTTGCTGATACTGTAAACATCTTTCCTCCTTGAATTATGTTTTTTCTTTAGTTATATTTTTTTGTTGTATATACTTAAAATTTATATATATAATTTTTATATATTGTAGCTCAGGTTTTGAATGTTGTCAATAGGGGGAAAGAAAAATTTTAATATAGATAAAAAAGAAGTAAACAATACTACACTTTTTGAAGGATTAAAAAATGCTGCAGGCCCCTGTTTTCAGTTGCTTACAGCATTTTATTATATTGCGAGTGTCAAATGCTAGAGTTTAAATCTCCAAGTTTATCAATAAGTTTTTTCGTCCTTTAGAGCAGAAAAATACCTCTGTTTCAAAATTATATTTTGTACTTTGTTCCTCTACCTCGTCCTATGACATTAACATATCCTTTTTCTGTCAACACCTTTAAAATTGTCGACGTTTTTGATTTGCCAAAAGGAACATTCTCCGTAATTTCGCTAATTGATTTCGGTGTAATTTTGCTCAATGTATCATATACCGTCTTCTCGTCCTCGTTAAGGTTTCCTTGTGAGACAACTGGCAAAGTTACCTTAATTGAATTATCAAATACCTCAAAAATTGGCTTTTTATTACTGGTTTGATAAGCTTCTTTGATTCTTATTATCCCCGTCCCCAATATTTCTACTATGTGAAGTCTGTAGAAGACATTGGCCAAAATCGGATTTCTTAGAATGCTAACCTTTCCATCAATGTACTCTTTTGTTGATAAGCCAGAAGGTAATCCTCCTGGTGATATAATCTCTATTCTATCGTCATACATCATAACTCTAATCTGAGAATCTACATCCCAAGTTCTATGAGTTATTGCATTAGCGATTGCTTCACGAAAAGCTTCTTCTGGAATTTTTGCTATTTTTTTGCGATTCATTCCTTCAATTTCTTCATATTGATAGAAATCTCTATAAATCTAGTTTTTTCTAGCTCTTCCAACACGGATTTATTCTTAATAGTTACGCGCTTAATTATTATGCTTATACTCTCTCCGAATTTTGCAATATAAATGCCTGGGAAAGTATTCTCATCAGCTAGCAGTTCAGCAGCATTTTTATAACCCTCAACATCAGTATATAAATTAAGTGTTTTCAATACATCGTTATCTAAATTTTCAATCCCAATTTCTTTTT
Source organism: Eubacteriales bacterium KG125 (assembly GCA_050908895.1). GTDB lineage: Bacteria > Bacillota > Clostridia > Peptostreptococcales > Anaerovoracaceae > S5-A14a. The sequence continues at coordinate 1,871,206 of CP171222.1, forward strand.
TTGCAATTTTTTCTAGATGGTTAAATGTTAGTGATTGGTTTTTTGCAGGGAGTTCCTCATAATTGATGTTTTTACCTTCTAAAATTAATCTAAGTAGTTCCAATTTATCAACTTCAATTGTTGCACTATCATTTCTTCTATAGGCCTTCGATTTATACATGTATGGTTTATTCTTGCCAGATTCTACCTTTAATGAAACAGTATTATCGGTTTCGTTAATTTTTAATTCATAAGCTGGTTGTGGTTTAATTGAATCATTGATTTTATTTTCTATATCTAGGCATGACTTTTCTGGATTACGTAGACCTATCACGTCTCAACTATCATCGATTCCAAAGATAATTTCACCACCATAATAGTTGGAAAATGCGCTTACCGTTTTTTGTTATTTCCGACTTGAATTCTAATTGCTTCGATTCTTTCATATCAACCTCCTCAACCTCCGGAATTTACAATTTAATTTTAATCGAATTTACGCTCGATTTTATAGTTATCTTCGGTTGAAAAAGAGTTTGTCATATAGATACCCATAGCCTCTGAGTATTAAAATTGCCCAAGAGCATAGGCTCCTGGGCAATTATGGTATGGATATGATATAATTTACTCGAAAGGAAAATAAAATGAGATTAACAAATGGATACATTCAAGTTTATACAGGGGATGGCAAGGGAAAAACAACAGCAGCTCTTGGTCTTGCAATCCGCGCCGTTGGTGCTGGACTTAAAGTTTATATCGGGCAATTCATCAAGCAGATGGAATACAGTGAAATTTCAGTTCTAAAAAACCTAGAAGGAATAACAATTGAGCTTTACGGTACCAATGGCTGTATATTCCATAGACCCGTTAACGAAACAGACATGCAAGGTGTCATTCATGGACTTGATCGAGCTTTAGAGATTCTTAAATCAGGGGAATACGACATTGTCATTCTTGACGAATTTACAATTCCCATAAGCCTTGGAATGCTTTCGGAGCATCAGGTCATGGAAGTTCTTCTGTCAAAACCAGAGAGCACCGAACTTGTTATCACCGGCAGAGATGCGCCAAAATACCTTGTCGATGCAGCTGATCTAGTCACGGATATGGGGGAAGTTAAGCATTATTATGCTACCCATAAAGTTACATCCCGAAAAGGAATAGAGGTATAGAAAAAGGGCTGATACTGTACCGACCCCCAAAAGTTAGACCAAAATCTAACGATTGGGAGGTCGGTATTTTTATGGCAAAATATAATTTTGAATTCAAGAAGAAAGTTGTTTTAGAATATTTGGATTGTAAAGGAGGAACGCCATATCTTTCTAAAAAATATGGATTAGGTTCTGACTCTCAGCTACGCAAATGGATTAATGCATACAAAGCGTTCGGTGATGAAGGATTAAAGCGTTCTCGTAAGCAAACAAAATACTCTTTCGAAAAGAAGATTTCTGTTGTAGAATCATATCTATCAAGTGAGATTTCATATCAAGACTTGGCGATTCAAGAAAGTATAACAAATCCAAGTATGATTACTAACTGGGTTAATCGCTTTCGTGTTGCAGGTCCTGATGCTTTGAGACCTCGCAAGAAAGGTAGAAAGAAAACATTGGATAAACCTAAGATAGATAACAAACCAATAACTCAAGAAAACAGCGTTGTCGACACCAGTGCCGAACACGTAAAAGAATTAGAGGATGAACTGCTTAAGCTAAGAATTGAGAATGCCTTTTTAAAAGAACTGAGGAGGCTGCGTTTAGAGGACGAGGCAAAAATGAGAGAACGGCGCTCGTCATCAACAGCCTCCGAGGAGAATTCAAACTAAAAGACCTTCTCTCTTATGCAGGCATGCCTAAGGCAACATATATGTACTGGCAGAAAAGATTTGATAGAGAAAACCCTGACAAAGAAATCGAGGAGAAGATTCTTGAAATCAGAGTGACTCACAAGGATTATGGTTATCGTCGAATGGTTGGAGAATTAAGAAATCAAGGCTACAGTGTAAACAAAAAGAAAGTACAACGTATAATGCAGAAACTAGGTTTACAGGTTACATCATTCACTCGTAAAAATCGGAAATACAGCTCATACAAGGGAAAAGTCGGAACGGTTGCTCCTAATCGTATAAAGAGACGATTTAACACGCATATTCCTCATCAGAAGATTACTACGGATACTACAGAGTTTAAGTATTATGAGATTGATATGAAAGGTCATATGACCATGCACAAGCTGTATCTAGATCCATTTATGGATATGTGTAATGGTGAAATTATAAGCTTTGGAATAGCGAGGCAACCATCAGCTAAAAATATTATGGATGCATTAGAACAGGCAATTGCAATAACCTCTGATTGTCCATATCGAAGAACATTCCACTCAGATCAAGGTTGGGCATATCAGATGAAGGCATACTCGCGTCGTCTTAATGAAGAAAGAATTTTCCAAAGTATGTCACGCAAAGGAAACTGCCATGACAACTCTGTTATGGAGAACTTCTTTGGTCTGCTTAAACAGGAAATCTATCATGGTGTAGTTTACTATAGTTATGAAGAATTAAAGTCAGAAATTGAACGATACATTAAGTATTACAACGAGCAAAGAATAAAAGAAAAACTAGGATGGATGAGTCCTGTGCAATACAGACTTAGTCTCTTAGCTGCATAAAAATTGCGTAACAGATTCTAATATCTGTTACGCAATAAAAGTCTAACTTTTGGGGGTCACATCATACGCCCTTTTTACTTTATCGCTGTTTATTTATCTCTGTTTAGCCTTCTATTCAGCCTTTTATTTTTCCTCAAGTTGTAAGTTAGTAAGTTCCTTATATAGGTCTTTCAAATTACCATAAATCTTCTTATATACTTTCTCATAGAGTTCAACGTATATCTTATGCTGGTGCTTGTCAGGAAGGAACTGTCCTTCCTCTCTAACCATTGACGATACAGCCTCATCAAAGGATTTAAAGTGACCAATTCCAACAAAGGTAGCGATAGCACAACCCATTCCTGTAGCTTCATAATTTTCTGGCCTTAGGACAGGTACTCCGAACATATTTGCAGTAATCTGGCAAATTTCATCGCTTTGTGAACCTCCTCCACCAACGGCTATTTTTTCGAATTTTATTCCTGCGCGGCTTTCAATCATATGCATTCCATCCAGCAATGCAAAATTGATTCCCTCAACAATAGCACGATAGAGGTGGTGTCTAGTATGCACATCTGAAAATCCAATCATAGCACCGCGAGCTGATGGCATGGTAACATTAGGCGTAAAATACGGTTGGAACAAGAGACCTTCACACCCAGCGGGTATACTAGCCAGAGTCCGATTCAGCAATTCTTCTGGAGAAATCCCTAGACCTTCTGCCTGTACAACTTCTTTGGCAGCAAACTCTTTTTTAAACCAATTAAGAAGCCAATATCCTCTGTAAATTTCATATTCAGGGTTCCATTTTCCTGGCACTAAGGCAGCGTAAGCCGGGATATATTTTTCAACCTCAACATATTTATTTGATAAAAAAGATATGGTAGCCGTGGTTCCAAGTCCAATAGCCGCTGTTTCTTCATCATGGCATCCAAGACCTAATATCTCACAGGCTTTGTCTGTTGCTGCGGCAACCACAGGCAACCCTTCAGCAAGCCCACTCTCTTCGGACATGTATTTTGTGATATGTCCCATAATCTCACCGCTTTCCATAAGGTCGCATAATTTTTCTTTTTCAACTGGAAATACTGGTCTAACCATAGCGTTCTTTTTCATCCAATCCCGTGACTTGTTGTCAAAGGGCATATGACCAATCATGCTAGCCTTTGAATCTATAATTTTGCCAGTCAATTTGAATATAAGATAGGTGCTTAGGAATATGTATTTATGGGTTTTTTCCCATATACTAGGCTCATTCTGCATAATCCAGTTGCATGTGCTTTTTTGGAATTGAAGATCGCAGGTCTCTTCCATACCAACAGCCTTTAAGGCAATTCTTGTATGAGGCGGGAAATTCGGTCTACCTTCTGCACGTCTTTTGTCAAGCCAAATAATTGCAGGTCTCAAAGGATTCCCCTTTTGATCAACGCAAACTACAGTGTCTCTTATGGTTGTAATTGAGACCCCTTTTATGTTCGCAAAAGCTTCCGGCGCTTTTTCTTTAACTTTTTTACAGGTTTCACATATACATTTAAAGTACATGTCAGGGTCTTGTTCGGCCCAGTCTAGCTGGTCAGAAAAATACGGCTTTTCATATGTCTTTTTTTCTATAGCGACAATTTTGCCCTTTGCATCTACCAGCATGGTTCTTCCGCTTTGGGTTCCTATGTCAAATACTAAGACAACTGGTGTTTTTTCCATATCCTGCTCCTTTAGTTTTTATTTCTATGATATTTTTCCATCTCGTCCATATATCCAGCCGTTATAATTCCTGCAGGGAGTGCCACGACAGCAATCCCAAATAATGATGAAATCATTCCAACAATTCTTCCATATACTGACACGGGATAAATATCTCCATAACCCACTGTAGTCAGTGCCGTAGTTGCCCAATAAAAAGCTTCAAAAAAATTTTTAAAAGTATCTGGTTCAATATTAAATACAATTAAAGCTGATATAAAAATGTATGCCATAGCTACATTCCCGACCGTTATCAACGCAGGTTTCTGTTTTATAAAAACTGCTCTTATCATGTTTATACTTTTTGAATATCTTACGGTCTTAAAAACCCTCATTACTCTGAATAGCCTAAAAATTTTTAAGGTTCTAAAGACACTGCTTATAAAGGTAACAGATGGCAAAATAGAAATTAAGTCAACAATTGCCATTGGTGTAAATGGATACTTTATAAATGAAAGACCTTTATTATTTAACTTATAATCCGCAGTAATAACCCTGAAAAAATAATCTATAATAAAAATATACACTGTTAGATTTTCTACTGTTACCAAGAATTTGTTAGTACTTTTAAATAGTAGGGGAATTAGACTGATAACTATTGTAATCATCATAAAATAGTCATATAACAACCCTACTTTATCATCAGCTTTACAAACTTCTATAATTTCATATAACCTTTTTCTAGAAATTTCTCTTCTTAGTTTATTGCCTTTCATTTTCTAAATCCAAAATCTCCTCCTACTTAAGTATAATGACAATAAGACACTTATTTATTTTATTGAATCATTCTATTTATTATGATACCATGAATTTGGAAATATTTTGCAACAAAATAGCTTTAAATTAGCAAAATTTTAATTAAGTTAGAAAACATTACAAAGAATTACAAAAGAAAAGGTGAATTTTATGAATTATCAAGATTTAAATACAATTGCAGAGTATATCAAATCAAAAACTGACTTCAGTCCGAAGGTTGGACTTGTTCTTGGTTCAGGCCTTGGTGGATTTTCAAAAAAAATAGATAAGGTATATGAAATCCCCTACAGCGAAATTCCTGGATTCCCCGTTTCCACAGTTCAAGGGCATAACGGCAGCTTTATATTTGGATATATTGGAAAAAATAGACTACCAATAGTTGCAATGAACGGAAGAGTCCATTATTACGAAGGCTATTCAATGTCTCAGGTTATCGCACCAATAAGAACAATGGGGCTTCTTGGTGTGAAGACAATCATCCTTACCAATGCAGCTGGTGGAATAAATTTAGATTATGAGCCTGGAAACCTTATGGCAATCAAGGATGTGTTAACTTTCTTTATCCCTAATCCTCTTATCGGTCCCAATATTGAAGATCTTGGAACTCGATTTCCAGATATGAGCAAAATTTTTGCACCTCATCTTCTTGAAAAACTTACTCAGGTTTCAAAGGAAAAAGAAATCAATATTCAAACAGGAGTATACGCTCAGTATACCGGACCTAGTTTTGAAACCCCATCAGATATCAAAATGCTCAGAAGCCTTGGTGCCGATGCCGTTGGAATGAGTACAGCTTGTGAAGCCATAGCTGCAAGACATATGGGACTTGAAGTCTGTGGGATTTCTTGTATATCAAATATGGCTGCCGGAATCTTAGATCAGCCGCTCACCCATGCTGAGGTTCAAGAAACAGCTGATAGAGTAGCTGATGATTTTGAAAGTTTAGTTATCGGGCTTTGCGAAAAGCTATAGGTTAATGGCTTATATTTCGCATTACTTTCTCTAGAACCCCATCTGTTCAAGGTGCCAAAATGGCACCTTGAAAGTTTATCTACTTCCCCATAGCCCTTCCTGCCTTTACTCCCGTTTGCCAAGCATGGTTTAAATTGAACCCGCCACAAGGTCCGTCATAATCCAAAACTTCCCCGGCAATATATAAGTTTTTTATAACCAGTGATTCCATAGTCTCCTGATCGACTTCTGCCAAATCAACCCCTCCCCTGGTAACCTGCGCCTGCTTCCATCCACCTAGATTCTTGACAGACAGAGTAAATTCTTTGAGAAGCCTTGCCATTTCATGCATATCACCCTCTGCTTCAGCCTCGATTACTTTCCTAAGGGGAGACTTTAACATGGTTAAAAGCACGTTTCCTTCACCGATCAGGTTTTTTCTATCAATTAGTAACTCTTCTACATTCCATATATCGGGCAAAAAATCTAATTTTACAGTATAAGAATCCAGAGGAAGCTCCGTCATATATCTACTTAAATTGAATATACAAATCCCGGAAATTCCCTTTTCTGTAAACTGCACTTCTCCATCCTCCGCTACTACAGGTAATCCTTCAAAATACAAGGTAGCCGTAGCCTTAGCCCTCACACCTGCAAGGTATTTCGTTTCCTCATAGGTTTCTATGGTTGTAAGACAAGGCACTAATGTACTCACATTATGGCCCAGGTTTCTAACCATTATATATCCATCTCCTGTAGTTCCCAGTTTGGGGCCGGACTTGCCCCCTGTTGATATGAGGATTTTTCGCGCAAAATATTCTTCTCCGTCATCGGTTTTTATCTTAAAAAGGTGCTCTTCCTCAGCTGGCTTGCTGCTATTTTCCATCATCTCATTGAAACTTCTTGAAGTTTCTTCTCCCAGTAATTCAAGGCCGCCTATACCAAATCCTGATTGAAAAATATGACTAAAGTGCCCATTTTCGGTATCTCTGTTCTTAGTTTCATCAAAGTCCTCATAAAATCCCGTATTACTGGTCAAAGGCGTCTGACTTTTTATTCTTTGCACTTCATTTCTTGTTTTGGTTTCATTTGAAGTCTCCCCATACTCAGATGCTTTCTCCAAAACCTCGTTTTTTTCAGATTCATTAGGATACCAAAGAGTAACCGAATTCACCTTTGTGTTGCAGCAAAGTTCAACTCCTGCTTTTTTCATCTGACTTTTCAAAGCCAATACGACAGATTTTGCTTCTTCATTGTATGGATAAATCCAACCTTTTCCGTCATCTCTAGTCATTATTCCTATGGACTGAAAAAATTGCACTGTCCCTTTATAATCAGGGCAGTTTGTGTTAGTAATATTACATCTTCCATTTCCTGTTGCAGCTACCTTAAGACCCGGCCTATCCATTTTCTCTAAAACAGCAATTTTGCATCTTGGATTTGTCTGTTTGGCTGCTATAGCTGCTGCCATTCCCGCTGCACCTGCACCTATAATTATTCCGTCATGAATCTTCATTTAAAAAAACTTCCTTAAAACTTCTTTTCTGGTTGGCTTGCCTAGGTATGTTCCTAGAATAAATGCGATTACTGAAGCCGCTATCGATGGTACAATCGCTGTCGTCCCACCAAGGCTAAACCCAGCATTGCTTATGATTAAAAAAGAGGCAACACCACAGACAGCAGAAGCTATAGCTCCTGTTGCATTAGCACGCTTCCAATAGAGCCCTAATAAAATTGGTGCAAAGAATGCACATTCTAAACCACCCATTGCAAACAGGTTTATCCATACAATAATCTCCGGTGGATAAATAGTGAAAATAAACACTACTCCTCCTATGAGGAAGGTAGTGAATATGGATAGAAAGGCAATTTTGTGTTCTTCTTTTTCTGAATTAACAGATTCTTTCGTTGCATGTTCACCTTGGTCGGCAGACTCTTTTGCTAAATGCTCATCTTTATAGGTCATATAGAGATCTTTGACAATCGTTGCTGATGCCATAATCAGAAGGCTCGAAACTGTTGACATTACGGCAGCCAAAGGAGCTGCTACAAATAGCCCCGCGACAACCGGATGCATATACTTTAGTACTAAAGTAGGTACTACATAATCCGTTGTGGTAAGTTCCTTTCCATCGAGCACTGCCGGTGCGAACACCCCTGAAATATGCATAACGAGCATAAGAAATCCAACGACTACAGTTCCGTAAATCATAGCACTGTGAAGAGCTTTTGTATCTTTAAATCCCATTCCACGAACCGCTGTTTGGGGCAGACCCAGTACACCAATTCCCACAAGGACCCAAAATGACATAACGAAACTCTGAGTAACTGTTCCTCCTCCTGTAATATTGTCCCAGTTAGGATTTGCAACGTTGAGTTTTTCAATCATCAGGGTTGTCCCACCTGCTTCTTTGATTATGGTATATAGAATAATTATCCCACCCAAAACCATAATTAATCCCTGGATTGTGTCTGTGGTTACAACGGCTTTAAATCCGCCTATTGATGTATAAATAATTACGACAAGGCCAAAAAGTCCAAGACCATATATATACGGAAGTCCTGTTATGGTCTGAAACAAGACAGCTCCTCCAATAAACTGACTCATCATCTGAGCGATAAAAAATAAAACAAGACAAATAGAGCTAATCCAAAGGACAAGTTTGCTGTCATACCTTGCCATTAGATATTCGTTTACCGTAACCGCCCCTGTTTTACGGCTGATTACAGCAAATTTTTTCCCCAAGATCCCTAGAATTATGAATGCAGTAGGCACTTGAATCATTGAGAGATAAACCCAAACAAGTCCCTTACTGAAGGCAAGACCAGGTCCTCCAATAAAACTTGAAGCACTGGTGAAAGTCGCCACAAGAGTCATTGCCAGCACAAGGCCTCCCATGGATCTGCCTCCTATAAAATAGTTTGTCGCAAAAGAGTTGCTCTTTGCAACATCTGATTTTGCATGTTTTCTTGATGTGTATAGCCCTGCAAACAAGTTCAAAGCCAGGTATATTAATAAAACAGAGACTAAAATTGTTGTGTAACTCATTTTGATTCAGCCTCCTTACCATCCTCCAACTCATCCAGTGGCATATCCTTAAATATAAGTTTCACTACAAGTATGGTTGCCACGGAAAACAAAATATACCCTACGATGGAACTTAGAAAAAACCATGTTGGTAATCCAAGGATGTAACTTCTTGGCTTAGAATTTCCATCTCCAGCCAGTCCATATCCAGTAAAATACCACCAGAGGAAGAAAGCTGCATACATGCACAGGCTAACTATGGCCTCTTTCTTGATCTGATGGTTTCGCTCTTTTTTAGTCATTCAGTTTTCCTCCAAATACAAGTTCATTTCGATCTACCGAATAAGTAATATTAAATCCAATGAAAAATGATATGATATTCGTAGCTGACCTGGTCTTTGCCCCCACACTTGCCTTGACCGGAGTTTCTCCGAGGACTTACTTCTAAACTACGCCATGATCACTGCCGTCTCTTGCGACAGCTTACGTGGATCCTTTTGCCCGTAACTGGCTTGGATTTTCAACCACAGACCTTACGAAATACCATATCAAATTTAACAAGTATTACTTTAACATTTTTGTGAACCATTTGCACTAAATTTCTAAAAATTTTTTCCTGCAAAAGCGATAAATGATATATTTTTTACATCTGCTCGTCTCAAGATCTTGACACACTCTTCCCCCGTAGCGAAGGTTGTACTAATATCATCTAATAGCAGGACTTTTTTCCCTCTAATTTTTCCAGCTTCTTTCCCTAGTTCAAATGCACCGGAGATATTCGTTCTTCTTTCGTAGGGACCTAGTCCTCTCATTGGTACAGTTTTTTTAACTCTTATCAGCACCTCTTTATACACAGGTTTGCCAATTATTTTCCCGACTGCTTTCGCTATTAAATAGGCGTGATTAAACCCTCTCTTTCTTTCCTTTGACTTTTCCATAGGCACTGGAACAATGCATTGAAAATCAAGGTTACTTACGCTAAGTCTATCCGCAATAATTTCTCCTATTATTCTTGCTGTAGATTTTCTCCCATTGTATTTAAGCCTAAATATAAGTCTTCGTTCGTACAGCCCATACTGACAGCAACTTATACAAGGAACCCCGTCCATTATGACCGGCTCATCAATATGCCAATGAAAATGCTCTCTGCAGTGATCACATAGCCGATAGGGTCTTTTGTCATCTATAAAGTTACCACATACAAAGCAATATAGACCCTCAGGAAATAATAGATCAAGAAAAGCATCAAGTAATTCTTTTATAAATCTAATCAAATTATTTTAATTTTGCATTTAATTCGTAGTTTTTTCTATTTATAATTCTTCATCTAGGTATAGAGATAGACGATCTTTCATCCCAGAATTCCTCGCATGGCTTGTGTTTCTATGGACCATCTTTCGCAGAGCATTTTCACTTCCGATAAGCACTACGTTATTTTTCCCACGGGTAATTCCAGTATACAAAAGATTCTTTGTCCCAAGCACAGGGCCTACATTCGAAATAGGCATTACAACCATTGAAAATTCTGATCCCTGACTTTTGTGGACAGTTATTGCATAGCAAAGCTGGAGTTCATTGAATTCTTTTCGTTCATAGGTAGAGACTTTCTCCTCATCAAACTTTACTGATATGGTGTCCATTACCTGATTGACTTCACAAATAACCCCCATATCACCATTAAAGAGTCCATTCCCCTCTAAATCAAGTCCAGCAATCTTCCATTCCTTACTATAATTATTCTTTATCTGCATAACCCTATCCCCAAGACGAAAAACATCTCCCTTAGGATCTTCAGGTTTAATCTGAATTTCCCCTTTCCAGTTCTCTGGCGGATTCAAGGAATTTTGGAGCACTCTATTTAAAGATACAGTTCCCAGTTTCCCTTTTTTTGTTGGTGTTATTACCTGAGCTTCTTCATAGGCTGCAAGAGAAACTATCTCCCTTTCAACTTCACTGTAGGTCTTTTTCTCCATGAACAAAAGATTATCCCCATCGGAGTACTTCAAATCCGGTTCCTCACCCTTATTGATTTGGTGTGCTGCTGAAACTATTTTACTCAGCCCTGCTTGCCTGAATATTGAATTCAGTATTACCGTATGAATATATTCACTGTCTATAATGTCTCTTAATACGCTGCCAGGTCCCACAGGGGGAAGCTGATTCACATCCCCCACTAGAATTAAGCGGGTTCCATCTTGACATGCAATAAGAAGTCTATACATCAGCTCAATGTCTATCATCGAAGCTTCATCTACAATAATTGCATCAACATCTAAAGGCGTTTGCTTATTTCGCCGAAAAACAACCTTATCTTTCTTTTCGTCCACAGTCGCTTCGAGCAATCTGTGAATTGTTTGTCCTGCATAACCTGTAGATTCCTTTATTCTTTTAGCGGCTCTTCCCGTAGGTGCAGCAAGAGCAACAAAGTAGTCCATTTCCCGCAGCACCATCATTATAGCCCTCAGAATCGTAGTTTTTCCTGTACCAGGGCCACCTGTTATTACAGTAACGCCATAGCTAACCGCACCTCTAACAGCATTTTTTTGCTCTTCTGATAAGGTTATTCCCATGCGTTTTTCAATAAGGTCAAAATCTATATCCTCAGGAGAAAAGTGATTTTCAAAAGCAGTATCATTAAGTCTCTTTAAACTCTCGCTAGCTTCTTTCTCCCACTTATATAAATTCCTTAGGTAAAATCTCAGCTCACCATTTAACTCTTCAATAGTAAAACCATATTCAATATTGCTATTTTTATTATCGCGCTTATCATCTTGTAAGTCTTTATCTTCGCAAATTTTATTTTGAGTTTTATCGTTACGAGGGGCTTTATCTTGAACAAATTCAATAATCTCATCAAGATCTTGTTTTCCCAAATCGTATCGACTACGTAACAAGGCAAGAATCTCCCCTTCGCTTAAGTAGCTATTCCCGTTTCTTGATGACTCAAATAGAAAAGACTCTATAATTTGAGTCATAGATTCGATATCATAGGTATCATGCTCATAGGTTTGCTTCAGTACATTAAACTGTCTTCCATACTTAGGATTATCAACAAAGTTCCCTTCTAAAACACACTTAAGACCTTCTCGCGCCGCTACAATCTTTCCTTTAATAGTCAAATTGCCGCCTTCTTCTAGGCGGAGAACCCCTATGATAAAGCCACCTTTATTGCTAAATATTATTTTTTTTAATTCTCCTCTAACTGTCTCCATTCTGCTTGCTTTCGTTTTCGCTTTCGTTATATGCAAAGGTTGCCTTATACATGCTCCTATTGTCCATCGACCAAATTCTATCAGAGAATTCCCCTGGTTTTACTTGGTTAATCGCTTCTTCCACATCATACATTTTAGCATCCATTACGTCGAGATAATGAAGAACTTCTGCTTCTGGAAACATTGGTTTTTTAGGACTTCCAAATTCCGGCTCAAAATGATGAGAAATCGACATATGCTGTAACAATATTGACTTTTCTTCACTTACTCCAAGTTCCCTTGCTAGGTTGTCAATTACCTTTACTCCTTGTACTAAGTGTCCTATCATCTTTCCTTCAAAGGAATACCCGTCACTGATTCCAAGTTCATTTGACTGAATTTCTGTCAGTTTCTCTATATCGTGGAATATAACTCCTGCCGCCAAAAGATCAGGATTTAAAAATGGATAAACCCTTACTAAGTAATCTCCATGCATAATCATTCTCTTAATATGCCAAAGAAGTCCAGACATTTCTGCATGATGATTCCTCGCTGCAGCAGGATAATACAATAATTTTTCTTTATTTCTAGCCAAAATACTTGTACTCATAATTCGCAAATCCGAGTCTTTAATTTTTTGGGCTCTCTCGAAAACAAAATTATACATTGATTCACCAGATTCAGGTGCACTTTTAACAAAATCCATATTGCTAAGTCCATCCTCTGATTTAGCTTTTCTAATTCTTGTAACTCTTAGTTGTTTTGCGTCTCTAAAAATTGTCACAGAAGCTTTAATCTTTACAATGTCTCCCGCTACAATTGCTGCCAATGCCGGTTCTTCAGATGGAGATACGTCCCACTTCTTTGCAGTCAAATCTCCAGTTTTATCCCCAAGACTTAAGTCTACATATTTTTTCCCATTAGCTCCAACTTTAATATCAGATGCTCTCACTATAAAAAAATCTATAAACTCCTGTCCTTCTTGTAAATCTTTTATATATATGCTTTTCATTTTCACCTCAAATTTTTATCTTGTCTACACCTATCGATTTATTGCCGCCTGCATAACCTTATTGACAATAGGTGGACAAACTTCTATACCAAATCCACCGTTTTCTACACAAACTATTATTGCATATGGATTATTCTCATCCTTTATAAATCCGGCTAACCATCCATTAGGTTCTTTTCCTTCTAACTGTGCAGTACCTGTCTTGGCATAAAGTTCTAAGTTTGGGAAAGTATTCTGCCCATATCCTTCCACAACATCAGCCCTCATCATCTCCTGTAGTTTTTTAGCCGTCTCAGGTTTAATCATTTCGTCAGTCATGCTCCCGCTCTTAAACGGAGCATGTATCAATCTTGGTTTTGCCGAACTTCCATCATTTGCTATAGCTCCCAAGTATACAAGCATGCTCATTGGATTTAACAAGTCGTTATACTGACCAATGCCCGCCCAGCCTAAATTAAATTCATTATCCTTAGGAAAATCGAAGCTACCCGGTATATTCTTAATCCCATCTATATCGTAAGACTTGGTTAGACCTAACTTATCTACATAACTTGACATTACATTCGAGCCACACATATTTGCAATCTGTGCGAATGAGCCATTACAAGATGTAACTAATGCCCTTTCAAAATCAACAGGCCCATGAATAGCAAAACAATTTATATATTCATTGCCAATTCTATATCTACCCGGACAATTATATCTAAAGTTTTCAATATCAGGCACATTTTCTATAGCTGCCGCCGAAGTAACAATTTTAAATATTGATCCAGGTACTATTTTGCTTGATAAGACCCTATTTATATATGTTCCGGAGTCGTCATCAGATTCGATTACCGGCGGATCCAATGGATCGTAATTAGGTCCACTTACCATAGTTAGGATCTCTCCGGTTTTATAATTATAAACTGCAACTAGTCCTTTTCTATCACCCAGTGCTTCAGCCGCTACTCTACTCACATTGGCATCTATAGTAAGTTTAATATCTTTTCCCTTGCCTGTAACCGAATATGTTCCTGTTAGCCAGTTATATCCTACTATGTCTTTTCTATAAGCCACTTCTGCTGACGTAGCTATATTTCCATTTCTATCTCCGACCACATGCACGGTTCCTCGTCTCGTCCAGTAATCATCGTTAAAAACAATTTCTCCATTTCTGTTTTCCTCAAGAACATTGCCATTTACATCATAAATATTTCCCAGTGCCAGCTTACCGTTGGAATAGATATGTTTATTGGCATAAAAAGTTGCCCACTTGCTCCCATTTTTCCCAAGTTGCACTAAAAAAATCACAAGTCCCAAAACCAAGCATACTATCATAAGAACGCATAAAAATGCTCTTCCTTCTAACTTCTTCATTTATCGTCACCTCCTACAAACTCACCATTTGCCAGAGCTTCTAATTCTTCATCTGTAAAAGCATTATTCACATCTTCAGTATGATTTTTTATGTTATTGATACTTCCTTTGTATGTGCCAGGTTCTCTTATACTAGTGTAACTATCCAACCTATCGTAAGATTCATAATCATTTCCGTAATAGTTTTCATTGGAAGATTCTTTATCTTTCAAGCTTATCGCAAAACTAGCATTTTGTCTTGTATCTGCAGCTTTTAGAAATGCTAGAAGTCCCCAACATGACAACATACTAGTCCCTCCGTTTGAAACAAACGGAAATGTTACACCGGTGAAAGGTAAAATATCCACTGAGCCGAATACGTTCAATCCTGTCTGAAACAAAAACATGGATGTAGCCGAACAAGCTGCGATAGTATAAAACGTGGATCTGCCAGCTAAAATAGATCTAAATGCAAAAATTGACAGCGTAATAATTGCCCAAACCGCAAGTATTGCAATTAAAACTCCCCATTCCTCAGAAATGAGAGGAAATACCATATCCGTATCAGATGCGGGAATTTCACTCAACCAACCTTTTCCAGGCCCTACTCCAACCATGCCTCCACTTGCTGCTGCAGACAAAGCCCTCGTCTGTTGAAATCCTGTTGTATCAGCATAATCCCAAACATGTCCCCATGTTGCAAAGCGAGCTGCAACATAACTTTTGAATTTTAAAACCATAAGTCCGCCAACAAATGCAACCCCAATGAGAACTATTAGTTTCGTAAAATCTCCACTTCTTAAAAATGATATTATCAAAAAACTTACAAAGAAAATTATTGCAGTTCCAAAATCATTCATAAATGCCAAACAAACAAAACAAAAGGCTGAAAAAATCATAAATATTAAATTATCTTTTTTATTTACCAAGTAATTCAAGCTACCTGCCCCTACCCAAATAAAAGCCAATTTTACCATTTCAGATGGTTGAACCGAGAAGCCTCCTATACTGATCCAATTCTGAGCGCCGTAGGTTACCTTTGCAAATACCAGGTTGATAAGCAAAAAAACAGCAGAAACACCTATTAAGATAGGCTTAATTTTTCTAACACGTTTTAAATCCCTCAGATATGCACACATAAAGAAAAATAATGCAAATCCAACGGCTACTGCAATAAATTGCTTGAAAACAAATCCCGGATACTTGGTTGCTGTAACTGCCAAACTAAGAGTAGATAAAAAAAATGCTATAAATTCCATCTCAAAAGCCCTTCGTTTCAGTGTCTTCATAAAGATTACATATCCCCAGATTAAAGCTATCATTCCTATAAATGCAATAGCTATATTGGGCATAAAATTTTCACCCAAAGCAATTTTTAACTGCATCAAAGTTAAAATCTGGAAAATTGTAAGTGCAATAAGAATGCTCCATGGAGAAGAAAATCTTGTATCCTCAAGTCGCATTGCCATATTATTATTTTTTTCTTCTAAACTTATTGGAAATAACGTACAATTCCTCATTCCTAGCATAAGATTGTCTCCCGGGTTAATGTTAACAGGCTTATTAGGGAGAATGGTTCTTCCATTGAGTTCTGCTCCATTAGTAGAACCAAAGTCCATATATGACCACTGACCTGAATTATCCCGGCATAATGTTCCATGGGTCCTAGAAACCCCTAGGTCCTCAATTCGTATATCACTGCTCTTTCCTCGTCCAATTATATTTTCCCAATGAGTAATTGGAATATTTACATTCTCTTCATTCTCATGTCTCCCATCAATATGAAAATAAGCCCAAACTTCACTTGGGTTTTTGCTAAATAACAAGCTCAAAAAACATCTTATAAGGATGTATGCCGCTAGTATTATAAATATCCATCTTGCTAAAGCAGTAAATAAAACTGCTTCCTTATCATCCATAGCCCATATGTCTGATAAATTGACATACCAACCCTTGGCCAAATCTGTAAAATCCTTTATAAACTGTGTCAATTTCAGCCTCTTTCCTATTATTCATATAACTGTTACGCAATATACTATCTCAGATAAGATTATATCAAAGCAAGAATATATTTGCAATGGAAATTTACAGTTTTTTCCAATTATATTTTTGTTAGAATTTTGCGTTCACATATACATCAATAACTTTTAACTAATAAAATCTCAAAAATATATTTTATGTAAAAAAGCAGAGACAAATCTTCAAAATATCTCCGCTTAGAATTATTAATATTTTATAATGTTTTATTTTTTGATATTAAATTCAGTGAGCAAAATATACAATCTATCAGATACCACCATCTATATTTATAACCTGTCCTGTTATATATAAGCTTAAATCCGAAATTAAAAATTCAACTAAATTAGCGACTTCTTCCGGTTTTCCAATTCTGCCTAATGGAACCTCCTCTAAAAATGCATTTATTTCCGCTTCATCCAAATGCTTATTCATATCAGTGTCTATCATTCCAGGTGCAACGCAATTGACTCTTATATTTGACGGCCCAAGTTCTTTAGCTAAAGATTTGCCTAGAGACTCAACACCCCCTTTTGATGCAGAATATACAACTTCACAAGAAGCCCCTATTTGCCCCCAAACAGATGAAATGAGTACAATTGACCCTCTTTTCTCCCCTATCATAAAAGGTGTTATTGCCCATAAAACATTTGCACATCCTTTTAAATTCGTTTCAATGATGTTCTCCCAGTGGTCACCTTTTGACAAGTCAAAAGGTTCTATCTGACTGACTCCCGCTGCAAAAACAACTCCATCAAACCCCTTAACCCCAAGAACCTCACAGCCAAGTCTCACAGCACGCTCAACCTCTTCATCGCAGCGTACGTCCGCGGCCAAGCCACAACAATATCCGCCGTTCCTCGCGCCCTGGCATGCCCCTTGCGAACTCACCTCACCAACTTGAAGTATCTGGCACGCCCCTTGCGTCTTAACCTCAAAACTTCCATTTTTCACAGTCGCCTTGGCAAAATTCACCTGCTCACCTGCTCTGGTTACGAACACACCTCCAAGCTCTTTCACAAGGCTTTTTGCTTCATCATAGCTGTTGTTGTATGTAAAAACAACGTTATACCCTAACTTAGCCAGATGCTTAACGCAGGCTCTTCCTATTCCACGGCTTCCACCAGCAACAAATACGGCTGGATTTTTATGCATTACATTCATATCATTTATATCTTTCATTAGTATGAGTTCACTATATTTTGGCTCAAATTTTGCGATATTGACATTTGCGCCACAGGTTACGACTCTCTAGACGACAATAACTTGCGTCCCTCTCAAGTTTCAACTCATCAATCGATTCATCAATCAATTAGTCTGCCTTGAAATTTTTCCATGTATTTGTGTAAAGATCATCGCCTTCAGGGCCTAGATTCTTTAAAATCTCGCATCTCTCAAGTACATCAGTAGATGGGAAAATCACGCCATTTTCTTTTAGTATACCCTTGCCATCATAGGCTTCTTTGTCAAGATCTTTGATTAAATCATTTACATTTTCTTTAACATATTTGTTTGGTATTGTATATGTAAGATACTTAAAGTTATCCATTGCAGCCTTCTTAGAAAGCATAAAGTTTATCCATTTATTAGCATTTTTCCGGTTCTTACTTTTTGAAGTTATTGCCCAGGCATCTATAAATTCTTCAGAGCCTTCCTTTGGAACTACAAACTCTAAATTTTTATTTTCAGCCTTACTGTACAGATATTCACCACTCCATACAACCGCTAAGTCTGCTGATTCGCCAATTATTAAATCCCTAGCAGAATCATTCACATATTTATATACCAACGGTTTTTGTTGCGTTAAATCATACTGTGCGGCCAGGAGCTGGTGTACATCCATTGAATTTAATGAGTGTCCATTCTTTTTTAATGCAATCCCCATAGTATCTCTCATAGAGTCAGGCATAACAATTTTCCCTTTGAAATCTTCAGACCATAGATCGCTCCATTTATCAATTTTTTTATCACCTGCAGCTTTTGTGTTATACATGATACCCATAGTTCCCCATGTATGTGGCACTGCATATTCCTTATCTGGGTCAACAGAATCTAGTTTATCCATATACTCCGGTAAAAGATTTCTCATATTCGGAATTTCTTTTTTATCCAATTTAGATAAAAGGTTTTCCTCACGCAATTTGCTAATCATATAATCGGAAGCACATATTACATCATAATCTTCACCATTGTTTTTTATAACCGGATAAAGTTCTTCGTTAGTATCAAATGTGCTGTAAACAACCTTAATGCCAGTCTCGTCTTCAAATTCTTTTATCAAATCCGGAGCAATATAATCTCCAAATGCATAGATAGATACAGTTTCCTTAGATTTTGAACCACAACCGGTAAGTCCAATTCCCATAATTAAACAAATGCCGAGAGTAAAAACAATAGCAACAACTCTTTTGCTCTTTTTCAAGCTTCTTTTTTCTTTTAACATAATTAAAACCTCCTAAGTCCCAAAGATTTTCTATTGCTGACAATATTTGAAATAGTCAGCACCACTAAAACAACCACAAAAATTATTGTAGACAGAGCGAAAAGAGTTGGCTTGATGCCCACCTTTGCCTGGCTATATATTAAAGTAGAAATAGTATTTATTCCTGCTCCTCTAGTGAAATGGGTTACAACAAAATCATCAACAGACATGGTAAAGGCCAGCAAAAATCCGCTGATAATCCCCGGCAAAACATCTGGCAAAACAACTTTCCAAAAGGCCTTGACCGGCGTAGCACCAAGGTCTAATGCCGCTTCATAATTCATTCTGGCAGTCTGCTTTAATTTAGGTATCACCGACAGGATTACGTAAGGTAAACTAAAGGTAATATGAGATAACAAAACAGTTCCCCAGCTTAAACTAATTCCGAAAAGCAGGTAGGTCAACATTAGGGATATACCTATTACTATGTCTGCATTTAAAAGAGGAATATTATTAAATGCAAGAATTACTGTCTGGCTTGATTTTTTCATAGCTGATATCCCAATTGCCCCTAAAGTTCCAATTACTGTTGCAAATATTGCTGAAACAATGGCAATGGAAAAAGTATTCCATATTGCCTCTAGAATCATGGGATCTGCTACCATTCTCTCATACCATGTAAAAGATACATCTGCCCAAACGGACATGGATCTGCTACTATTAAAGGATAGAACTATCAATGTAAGTATTGGAGCGTAAAGAAATACCACAATTGCCCCCAAATAAATATATCCTATTGTTTTTTTTATCTGCTTTATCATATGAAGCTCCCCTCCTTATTTTTATCCAATTTAGAAAGCATCATCATAGACACAACTATGAATATCATCATAACAAGGGATAGTCCAGAACCGAGATTCCAATTAGCTGAGGTTGTGAATTCTTGTTCAATTATGTTACCTATCAAGTTGATTTTGCCGCCTCCCAGCATGTTAGAAATAACGAAAGTTGTCAGCGCAGGAACGAAAACCATTGTCACCCCACTGGCAATCCCTGGTGTACATAATGGGAGTATTACCTTTAAATTTACAATAAACCACGAAGCACCTAGGTCATAAGCAGCTTCAATTACATGTTCATCTACCTTCATAAGAGTATTATATATTGGCAATATCATAAATGGTAGAAAATCATATACCATTCCAAGTATTATTGCCCAAGGAGTGTTTATAATTTCCATAGGTGGAAGTCCAATACTTGTTATCAAACTATTAATAAGACCTCCCTTTTCAAGTATGACCTGCCATGCCATAGTTCTGAGCAAAAAATTCATCCACATAGGTAAAATAAATAGAAATACCATAAATCCTTTTTCACCGAGTTTTGTACTTTTCAATATCAACGCAATGGGATATGCCAGTAGAAAGCATATAAAGGTGCTGACAAGGGCAAGGCCTAAAGCAAGCCATAATGCATTTGCATGTTCGCCTTTTCCAATGGCAAGAATATTATCAAAGGTCCATTCTCCGTTTCTAGTTGTAAAGCCGTAGTAGCATATTGCTAAAAGTGGAATAATAGTCCCTGCTACTATCCATATAACAAAGGGAGATGCCCAAATAGACTGTTTCTTATGTGTCAATTTCCATCGCCTCCTCTTCTATGGATTGTGGTTTATGCATAATCTGTATATTTGACGGTATAACATCTATCGATACATGCTCACCTACATCATAACTCGTGGTATTTTGTGCAAGCCACGTATATCCGCCTGCCATTATCTCCATCTCATAATGAACCCCGATGAAAACGTTGTGGACAATCTCTCCATCAAGGCGTCCATGCCCAGGTTTTCCAATGACAATGTCTTCCGGCCTAATTACCACATCAACCGGCTTATCTTTCCCAAATCCGTCATCGACACAGGGCCATAGCTCTCCACAAATCCTAACCAGTTTGTCTCTTTCCATAACACCGTCAAGGATGTTGCTATCTCCTATGAAATCAGCTACAAAGGCGTTCTCTGGTTCATTGTAAATTTCTTCTGGAGTACCCATTTGCTGAATCTGTCCCATGTTCATAACTACAACCTTGTCACTCATAGTCAGAGCTTCCTCCTGATCATGAGTTACGTATATAAATGTAATACCAAGTTCATTGTTGAGTCTAATAAGCTCATATTGCATGTCCTGTCTGAGTTTAAGATCCAACGCACCAAGGGGCTCATCCAAAAGCAAAACCTTAGGCTCATTTACGATAGCTCTTGCCATAGCAATTCTTTGTTGCTGCCCACCTGAAAGGCTCCCTATGCTTCTAGTTTCATATCCATCAAGGTTTACCAGCTTCAAAGCATACTGAATTTTATCTTTAATATACTGATCTGTCTTTCCACTGACTTTTAGCCCAAAAGCGATATTGTCTTGCACATTCATATGGGGAAAAAGAGCATACTTCTGAAAAACTGTATTAATCTCTCTCTTATTAGGTGGCACATCTGTTATATCTTTCCCCTGAAAGATCACTCTGCCCTTATCCGGCGTTTCAAAACCTCCCACAATTCTCAAAATTGTTGTCTTTCCACACCCCGATGGCCCAAGCAATGTAATAAATTCCTCCTGTCCAACTTCTAAGTTAAAATCAGATAAAACTTCTGTATCACCAAAGGATTTACTTATCCCCTCTAGCTGTATAATCGGTGTATCCTTCATAAAAACCTCCAAATATATTCCTGTCTACGTCAAGGTAAAGTTATCAAATTTCTATTAAAAATTCGGTGGGGTAGAAATCCAAATAATCTCTGCTCCCTTGTCAGAACTTAACTTGTGACGCCTATCAGCCACATAATAAAAAGTTTCGCCTTCCTTTGCGACAAAACATTTACCTTCGATATGAATTTTTACACTTCCCTTTAACACATATCCAAACTCCTCACCTTCATGAGGTGAATCTACTAAAGTTTCTCCGCCAGCTTCTAGAGTCAGTTTAATTGGCTCCATGGAGTTTTTCTGTGCGTTGGGGACAATCCATTCAATCTTTGTTTTAGTATCCGCATCTTCCTTAACAAAATAGTCTTCTTCGCCAAATACAATCTGTCTGCTAGTGTCTCCCGAAAAAAAGTCTCCTATCTCTACTCCCAAACACTGCAAAATATCTTCCAGGGTAGCAATGGAGGGCGAAGTAAGGTCCCTCTCAACCTGTGAAATAAACCCTTTGGAAAGCTCGGCCCTATCAGCTAGTTCTTCTTGGGTTAGCCCATGTAAAATTCTCAAATCTTTAATTTTTTGTCCAATACTCAAACGTATTCTCCTTAATAATAAACAAAAAGTTTAGTGTTACTAAACTAATGTACCTTATTTTATCCTAAAAGTCAATAAAAAAATTAGACCGTTTAATATGGACGGTCATTAGAGGGTATTAGTATACATTTAATTTGCTAATTAAATGAAAATATAGGCTTTAATTTATTAGGATGTTAAACACAATCTACCTGGAACGTTCAATGAATATATTTAAAACATTTCTTAATAGAAATAAATCATTCGTGAAATAAATCATTGTAATAATAAAGTAAATAACATACTGAATAAAAGCAAATTTTAATATTATATCAAAAAATATTACGCCGAAAATAATATACTGTAAAACACATGTTAAAGTAGACCACAGTATAGTAGCCACTGAAATCATGATAAACCCAAACAAAAGTCTTTCTAAGAAAAAATTTTTTTATTTACTGGATGAAACGCCATGGTCTGAACAATCCAAAATTTGTTCCTTTTGTAATTCACTCTATAGCTAGGTAAAATTATTTTCCATGTCAACCAAAGAATAGTAAAAAATATAATGATTTCAAATTTCGAGTTATTCGTAGACTCAATGTATTTTATATTTAGAAATGGTATAATTAGCAAAGCTACAGCCATCCTTGCCTTGTCAAACATTGGTAAAATTTTATAATAATATGCACTTAATCCAAACAAATCATTCAACTCCATTCTTTTCTATATATACCATATTCCTCATTCAATATCTTTATAAGATTATTATCATTTGTGCTTTCCTCAGAAACTTTAAAAAAAGCTGTTGATTTTTATCTAACAAATAGTAAGCCGTAACCTCATTTTCAAAAATTTCTTTGTGCAAAGAACTGAAAATTATACCGAACTTATTGTTAGTTGTTTCTTTAATTGTTTTTAAAAAATCATGTTTATAAACGATATCTAATGCATCCATAATTGAATCCAATATAATGGCTTTAGGACTTGTGGAAATGTAGAAAGCTATTTTAAGTTTAATTTTTAATCCTTTAGATAAATTCTTATATTTTGTTTTAGTATTTATTCTCCAAACATTTGTAAAGTCATTATAAAGTCTTTGGTTCCATGTTTTATAGAATTTTCCGTATATATTACCGATATCTTCCGCAGTCAATTCACGGTTGAAACATTCATCTATTGAAATATACGCAATATTGCTATCGACTTTATTAGTTTTCATTATTTGCCACCAATTTCGCCTTAATATATCATCTCTATCTATGACATGGACAATATCATCTAGGCATATTAAACTCATAATTAGCTCTTCCATGTGCCCTCCCGTTATTTGTTCCCAAATTGCAGTGAATAATCACTGTAACTATCAATTATAGATTTAATGTGAAATGATATATATAGAATCATCGTACCAAATGCAACAATATTAGCAAATTTTGTCATGTTAATAACAATCCCACTTGGAATTTGTCCATAGATTATACCTATAAGCCCTCCAAAAGCTTTTATGTTTGTTGACGGTTTGCTCGGTAACATCAAGAACATAAATAAAAAAAATCCTGTTATATTTAAAATTAAAACAAGCTTTCTCAATTTAACGGATTCATGTACATTTTTATCCCATAAATCTTTAATACAAAAAAGCATTGTTAATGAAATTAAATACATTCCACCAATAATCAATGCCTCATACCTTTGCTTATCACAAAACAATATGTAGCAAATAGAATACACAACATAAATTAATATGACCAGAAATTCTCTAAAAAAAATATCCTCAATAATGAGTTTATTACGCTGACTTTTATCTAAAGGCATAAAAAACAAACACTGCTCCAGCTTCAACGGATAAACAACATTTAAAAAATATACAAAAATTACAATATATCCAATTGCTCTTATGAAATTGTTTTCTACAGCCCCCATTCTAATTCAGGATTATATGTGTTTACAGTTATATCCATTATGAAAATGCAAAGTAAAACTATTGTAGTAATATTAAGTCTCTCCATATTTTTTATCTTAAACTTTAATCTTGACCACTTATTATTAATCATTTATTCACCCTTCATTAAATTATAAAAGTAATTTTCTAAATCTGCGTTTGGTAAAGAGTCTTCTCTTACTACAAGTTTACCATTTTTTATAAAATAAATTTTATCTGCAAAATTCTTTACTGATTCAAGCAAGTGAGTTGAAATAATCATACTTGCATTTTTTTCTAATATGTACTCCTTTAAAATTTTGAGTAAATATATTTGTTCAGAATATTTCATGGAATCAAAAGGTTCATCTAAAAGCAAAAGTTTAGGGTTTCTTGCTAGAACAAATGCCAGTCTAAACATAACATTATCTTTTTTTGTTAATTTTAGTAGAGGCTCATCCATTTCAATACCAAACGCCTTAAGGTGAGCAGTATACTCTAACGCAGAGAAATTTTTGTTCAAGGGACCATATATATCCATAATTTGTTTTGGAGTTAAAATTTTAGGATAACAACTATCATCACTTACATATCCTATTTGGCTTAGATACTCACTATCCGAAAATGTTAGCCCATTTACTTTAATTTCTCCACTAAATTGATGTAAATTCTGTATGCATTTAAAAAATGTAGTTTTACCAGATCCATTCTCTCCAACTAATATATTAATTGAGTTCTTTTTAATGCAAAAACAGATGTTTTCTAAGTGAAACGACTCAAATTCTAAAGAAATATTTTGAGCCGTCATAAAACTTTCCCCCTTCATTCTTAAGCTCCATAAAAATGAATTATACATAAACCGCAATTTATCCCACATCCTAAATCTACTGGACACATATTGGGTTTACAAGCTAAATTACCTAATTGAAAATTCTTCGGTTCTATTATCCAATTCATAATTTGTCCTTTCATCATTCATAGCTTAACTTATTGATATTAGTTAATTTATAGATATATTTAATCCAATAACCATTAATAAAAAAATAGAAAACTATATAAACATTCATTTTATGCTTTCAAAGTTTCAAGAAATTAACTTTGTTATAATAATATCACACAATTCTTTATATGTAAACACATTTTTTATTTTTATTAGAATGTTTAATTCAATATATAATTTGTGTATTCTAATAATTAAAAGCACATAGATTGAAGCCAAGGCGTACGGATAGAAAGTTGGGCTAATTAATATATGATATCATACTACTAAAAGCATCCAAAAAACATTTATAGAAATAATGTGTGAAATGCCATCCCACACAAAAAAAGCAAATCATTTTGAACTAATAACTAAAAATTCAGTTAGTTATTTAGGCTCTTTCTGATTTGCTTTTAAATAGATCCATTTACATATATTTAATTATTATATCTGGCAGCTTTCTACATATGTTCGCTGAAATAGACGCTACAGATACTCTTACGCCTTTTGCTAAAGGTACCAGGAAAATTCCTTCACTTTCTAATTTCTCACATACGTTTTTTGAATTTTCGTGAGGTATAGAAACAAAAAATCCTCCATCATATGGAATCATAGGCAAGCCTATCTCTTTTGCTCTTTCCTCAAAGGCTTTCCCTCTTTCAAGAAGCATATCTCTAATAAACTTTCGTTCTTCTACAATTTTCGCAAGAAGTAACTCATCATTATATATTTTTTCTACCATGGTCTGTGGCCCTCTGGGGCTGTTAGACCAGGTTGCTCTCGAAGAAAACTCCATAGCCTGCTTAAATTCCGTGGCTACCTCCTGATCTTTAGTAAGACAAATTGTCCCACCGCATCGCATGCCGTACATGGTCAATGTTTTAGAAAAACTATAACCTATTATCGGCAATAGGCGATTGTTCACTGTTTTAAAGGTTTTGAAGAATTCTCTATACTCAACCTCATCTCCAGCGAAATCTATATAGGCTACGTCAACAAATAGGGCTATCGATTTGTTTTTATTATCTTCATTATCTAAAATCCTAGAAAAATTATCCACAATCAATTGCCACATTGAATTAGAAATCGAATATCCGGTTGGGTTATGAGCCGGAGAATTAAGTATAACAACAAGACTATCCTGATTATTTAAAAGTTCCCCAGTTTTAGAAATCAAATTTTCCACAGAAAATTCATAGCTTCCCGACTCATTTTTTACAAAACTCTCAAATACATCGATTTCTCTCCCAATCTCTTTTGCAATATTCCCATAAGGAGACCAGTGCCAATCAGAAGTTAAAATTTTATCCCCTGTTTGTGAATAGTTAGAAATTGTATTTCTGATACCGCCTGTACCTCCAGGAGTTGCTATCGCCTCTGAAAACAGACCGTATTCCCCTGGTATAAAAGGTCCAAATGTGGCCTTCATAAGGGCCTCTTTAAATTCTTTAGTGCCTCCAATAGGCGCATAGGCAGCAAAATCTATTGGCTCAATTTCTCTGTAGACCTTTGCAACAGAATCTAAAACCATTAACCTGCCATCATCATCAAGTAAAGCTCCGATAGTTCCGTTGACTACCGCATCCTTCCCCTTATCTTGAATCATTTCCTTGGCTCTCATATTTATTCCAAATATAGCGTCTTGGGTCGGTATATTCCTTCCATTAGCCTTGACTAGATGATATTTCCTCTCCATATATCTCCTTATCTGATTTGTTCATCAATGTCTCGTAATCCTTCTCATCCCAAACTTTTCCAGCAATTTTAACCATATTAATTTTCTCGCCTCTATTTGAGAATTTTTCCTCATACTCCGTCATTATGTTACCTTCCATAAATTCAGAGTTATGCAGGTCACGTGTCAACTCCAAAATCTCCAGCCCCGCTATTTCAATCTCCTCTAGAGCTGACTCAAAGAGAGGATCATTATCCGTTTTAAACTGTATAAAACCCCCAGATCCCACAATTCTGGAATATGGGATTAGTTTTTTATGGTAAGTCAATCGTCGCTTTGCGTGCCTTTTCTTAGGCCACGGGTCGCTAAAATTAAGATAGATACCTGCGAGCTCTCCGTCTTCCCATAGTTCCTCAGGTTTATCAACAAAGTCCATTGCGAATCGCAAATTAGCGATTTCCATTGATTTTGCCAGCTTCATAGCCTTATGAGCTACGCTTTGCTGCCCTTCTATCCCAACAAAATAGTCTTCCGGCCTGCTCTTTGCCAAGGTCGAAATGAATCGCCCCTTGCCACTTCCTATCTCAATGAAAAGCCTTTTCCGAGGTTCTTCTGTTCCGCTATTTTGTTCTTCCTCGCAGACGCCAAAAAGTTTCGATAGCCACTTACCTTTCTCCATGGCTTTAAGGTCCACCATCATGTCGCCAAATTCGAGAAGTTTTTCTTCTAGGTTTTTTGTCTTTCGTTGTCTCATTAAATCCTCGTTGAAATAGTCTAATTAGTCTTCAAAAATATGCTTATATTTATCCAAAAGTTTCTTTAAAGGCAATCCTAATCCATAGCACGCAACAGCCTGACCGCCTCCAACCCACAACATGCACATGATAAGTGATGCATCGATTCCGTAATAGTATTTCAATAAAATACCAATAACTACAGCATTTATAAGCACTGGTGGGAGTGGTGCTAGCCAAGTATTATTTCTTAGTTTGTAGGTTCCATATGCAGAAACAAGGGACGCTAAGCTTCCAAATATTACATCTACTATGCCTACAGGGCTCAACAGATTTGATAAAAGGCATCCGATAAAAAGACCTGGTATTGCTACTGGCGTAAACACCGGTAGAATAGTCATCGCCTCTGAAAATCTAAGCTGCATCATCCCATAGCTTAGGGGCGCAATTGCAATTGTAAGAACAGCATATATAGCTGCAATAAGTGCTGCTGTAACTAGTTTTTTAGTTGTAAATTTCATATTTCCTCCAGATTTAGTTGTGGTTTCTTATTTATTATTATTTTTATTTAAATTAATTTGGAATTTTAAATTTTATGATTTCAGACTAGATATATTCGTTCAAGAATAATCAAAGCTAGAAAAATAGCTGATAAGCTAAGGGCAAAATAATCTATTTTCTTATATCTCATTTCATGAAGCCTAGTTCTTCCCATTCCCCCTTGATAGCATCTAGCTTCCATAGCCATCGAAAGATCAAGGGCTATTTGAAATGCACTTACAAAGAGTGGCACTAGAATAGGAATAAGAGCCTTTCCTCTTTGTATAATATTGCCGCTCTCAAAGTCTGCACCTCTAGCTTGTTGTGCTTTCATAATTTTATCGGTCTCTTCTATAAGGGTGGGTATGAATCTTAAAGCTATTGACATCATCATTGCAATTTCATGAGTTGGAAGACCAAGCCTTCTCAATGGATGAAGTAGCTTTTCAATTCCGTCTGTAAGTTTAATCGGTGTAGTTGTAAAGGTGAGCAATGATGAGCCAATTATAAGGAGAGTAAGTCTTATCCCCATAAACAATGCCATAAAAAATCCTTGTTTAGTTATAGTCAAAAATCCTAATTTAAAAATTACATCACCTGGATACATGAACATATTCAACACAAATGTAAATACCAAAATGAAAAATATCGGTTTCATTCCTCGGAGTATAAATCCTATCGGTACCTTTGATAACCACACCACAAGGGCCAATGGCAATGCTGATATAGCAAATCCGATAAAACCTTTTACTACGAAAAGCTGGATTATAAATATAAGCGTGAGAAGTATTTTGCTCCGTGGATCCAGCCTGTGTACAACAGACTGTCCGGGGAAATACTGACCTAGGGTAATATCTCTAATCAATGTTTCACCCCCCTGCTTAAATATTCATATAAAGCAATTTCCACATCATCCATACTTATCGCCTCTGTATCAATCCTTATGCCACGGGACCCCAGCTTGTTAAAAAGGTCTGCTGCTGGTGTTGTGTTTAGTCCAATACTAGATAACATTTCTCGCTGATTAAAAATCTTTTCCGGAGTGTCGTGAGCTACCATGTTGCCGCTATCCATAACCAAAACTCTATCTGCCATAGCTGCAACATCTCTCATATTATGGGATACGAAAATTGTTGTGTTGTTGGATTCACGATGGATATTCTTAATCATATCCAAAATCTCTCTATGAGCATAGGGATCTAATCCTGATGTTGGTTCATCTAAGATTAATACTTCCGGTCTCATAGCAATTACTCCCGCTATAGCAACTCTTCTTTTCTGACCACCTGAGAGTTCAAAGGGGGATCTTTCTGCTAGCTCTTCGTAGGATAAGCCTACCATATCCATGGATTTCTTAACAGTTTCCTTTATCTCATCTTCTGACATCCGAAGATTTTTGGGCCCAAAGGCTATGTCTTTTTCAACGGTTTCTTCAAATAGCTGATACTCCGGGTATTGAAAAACTAACCCAACTTTTTTTCTAACTTCAGATAACTTCACCTTGGAGTCAGTTATATCAACTCCGCTGATAACTATTTGTCCTGATTCAGGTTTCAGTAATCCATTGAGGTGCTGCAAAAGAGTGGATTTTCCCGAGCCTGTATGTCCTATCACTCCTAGAATTTCCCCATCATCCACATCAAAGGTGATGTTATTTAGGGCAATTTTTTCATCGGGTTTGCCTTTATTGTATGTATGAAAAATATTTTTTACTTGTATTGACATATAAATTCAACCAATTCCTCTTCTGTTGTTATATTTTCAGGTACTGAGATTCCCCTTTTTCTCAGACGTTTTGCCATATCAACTGCCATAGGAAGCTCCATGTTTGCGTTAATTAGAGTTTTTTCTTCCTTGAAGACTTTAGACGGAGTATTATCTAGCAATATTTTCCCATCGTTCATAATTATAACTCTATCTGCCTGAGCAGCTTCTTCCATAAAGTGAGTAATAAGAATAATAGTAATGCCTTCTTTACTAAGAGTATGAATAATATTTAAAACGTCTCTTCTTCCTTCTGGATCTAGCATAGCTGTGGGTTCATCAAAAATTATACAGTCAGGCTTCATCGCCAAAACACCGGCAATGGCAATTCTTTGTTTCTGTCCTCCGGAAAGGTGATGAGGTGCTGCAAGAAGGTAGTCTTCCATAGCAACTGCTTTAATAGCATTATCTACCCTTCTTCTAATCTCCCTCGGCTCAACTCCTAAGTTTTCTGGACCAAATGCGATATCATCTTCTACGATGCTAGAAACAAGCTGGTTGTCCGGATTCTGAAAAACCATTCCAGCCGTCTGTCTAATCTTCCATATTAACTCATCATCTCTTGTGTCCATACTCGCCACTAGAATTCTTCCATGAGTAGGTAACAGAAGACCATTTAGATTTTTAGCTAGGGTAGATTTCCCTGAGCCGTTCTTACCGATTATGGCCGTAAAAGATCCCTTTTCAACAGAAAAAGAGATGCCATCTATGGCTCTC
Organism: Eubacteriales bacterium KG125; assembly: GCA_050908895.1. Classification (GTDB taxonomy): domain Bacteria; phylum Bacillota; class Clostridia; order Peptostreptococcales; family Anaerovoracaceae; genus S5-A14a. Next base: position 1,901,884 of record CP171222.1, read on the forward strand.
TTAATTTCTTCTCGATCTTCATCTTCATATGTATATTCAAAAATCAAGTTATCTATTTCAACAATTTTTGCCACTTAATATCCTCTATTTCTATTTGTATAGAAAACTTTTTATATAAAAGTCTCATAGCTATATTATAGCTTTTATATGGCTTTTTTTCAACTGTTCTATACATATAAAAAACCCATACCATATTGATTATACAAGTGGTATGGGTTTAATAGCATTATCTATTTGTCTTTGTAACTTTCAATTACTCGATAATTTCAGTTACAACTCCGGATCCTACTGTTCTTCCGCCTTCTCTGATAGCGAATCTTAGTCCTTCTTCAATAGCGATTGGGGTAATCAGCTCAATTTCCATTGTTACGTTATCTCCAGGCATGCACATCTCTGTTCCTTCCGGAAGCTTTAGATCCCCTGTTACGTCTGTTGTTCTGAAATAGAACTGTGGTCTGTATCCGTTAAAGAATGGTGTATGTCTTCCACCTTCTTCTTTCTTTAGTACGTATACTTCGCCCTTGAATTTTGTATGTGGGTGAATTGTTCCCGGTGCTGCCAGTACCTGGCCTCTTTCGATTTCATCTCTCTGTACTCCTCTTAGAAGTGCTCCGATGTTATCTCCTGTTTCTGCCTCGTCTAGTAGCTTTCTGAACATTTCTATTCCTGTTACTACTACTTTTCTCTTCTCATCTGTTAGTCCGATGATTTCTACTTCATCTCCTACCTTTAGAGTTCCTCTTTCTACTCTGCCTGTTGCTACTGTTCCTCTTCCTGTGATTGAGAATACGTCTTCTACCGGCATTAGGAATGTCTTATCGTTTGCTCTTTCCGGTTCCGGTATGTATGAGTCGATTTCTTCAAATAGTTCTACTATCTTATCTCCCCATTCGCTTGATGGATCTTCTAATGCTTTTAGTGCTGATCCTCTTACGATTGGTGTATCGTCTCCCGGGAATTCATACTCTGATAGTAGTTCTCTTACTTCCATCTCTACTAAATCTAGAAGCTCTTCGTCGTCTACCATGTCACATTTGTTTAGGAACACTACAATATATGGTACTCCTACCTGTCTTGATAGTAGGATGTGCTCTCTTGTCTGTGGCATTGGTCCGTCTGTTGCTGCTACTACTAGGATTGCTCCGTCCATCTGTGCTGCTCCTGTAATCATGTTCTTTACATAGTCAGCGTGACCCGGGCAGTCTACGTGTGCGTAGTGTCTGTTTGGTGTTTCATACTCTACGTGGGAAGTTGAAATTGTGATTCCTCTTTCCTTTTCTTCCGGTGCCTTGTCTATCTTATCGAAGTCTACCTTCTCTCCAAGTCCATATCTGTTCTGTAGAGTTGTTGTGATAGCTGCTGTTAGAGTTGTCTTTCCATGGTCTACGTGACCGATGGTTCCGATGTTAATATGCGGTTTGTTTCTCTCAAACTTTTGCTTTGCCATTGTCTTTCTCCTTTATAGTTAGATAGCACTTGCACCTAACAAATGCTACCTAAATTGATTTTAATTATTTATTGTTGATTTTTTCAATAAGACTATCAGGTAGTTTTTCGAAGTGATCCATCTGCATTACATATACACCACGACCCTGTGTCTTAGACCTTAGGTCAGTTGCATACCCAAACATTTCTGAAAGTGGAACCATACCTCTGATGATTGCTCCACCGTTGATCATTTCGGATCCCTCAATTCTACCTCTTCTTGAGCTTACATCGCCCATTACGTCGCCCATGTACTCTTCCGGAACTGTAACTTCAACTTTGAAGATTGGTTCAAGAAGAACCGGTTTAGCTTTCTTAACTGCTTCTCTAAATGCCATAGATGCTGCAATCTTAAATGCCATTTCAGATGAGTCAACTTCGTGGTATGAACCATCGTATAGTTCAACTGCAACGTCTACAACGTTGTATCCAGCAATAGGACCAGTCTGCATTGCTTCTTTGATTCCTTCTTCAATCTTAGGAATGTATTCCTTAGGAATAGCACCACCGACAATTGAATTTTTGAATTCAAATCCTGAACCTGGTTCAAGTGGAGCAATTCTAATCTTAACGTGACCGTATTGTCCACGACCACCGGACTGTTTCGCATATTTGTGATCCACATCTGCTTCTTGAGAAATCGTTTCTTTGTAAGAAACCTGAGGTTTTCCGACATTAGCCTCAACCTTAAATTCTCTTAGCAGTCTATCTACGATGATTTCTAGGTGAAGTTCACCCATACCTGCGATGATAGTCTGTCCAGTATCTTCGTTAGTGTATGTCTTGAAAGTTGGGTCTTCTTCAGCTAGCTTCGCTAAAGCAATGCCCATTTTTTCCTGACCTGCCTTGGTTTTAGGCTCAATAGCAATTTCGATTACTGGATCTGGGAACTCCATTGATTCTAGAACAATTTCGTTCTTCTCATCGCATAGAGTATCTCCCGTTGTCGTATCTTTCAATCCTACTGCTGCTGCAATATCTCCAGAGTAAACTTTTGTAATTTCCTCTCTCTTATTAGCATGCATCTGAAGGATACGTCCAATTCTTTCTTTCTTGCCCTTAGTTGAGTTGTATACGTAAGAACCTGATTCTAAAGTTCCTGAATATACTCTGAAGAATGCTAACTTACCTACAAATGGGTCAGCCATAATTTTAAATGCAAGTGCTGCAAATGGTGCGTTATCATCAGCAGGTCTTGTATCCGGTTCTTCAGTATTAGGATCGATACCGTTAATTGCAGGGATGTCTAATGGTGATGGCATGTAATCAATTACAGCGTCTAGCATCATCTGAACACCTTTATTTCTGTATGCAGATCCGCAAAGCATAGGAATCATTTCCCCTGCTATAGTTTGCTTTCTGATTACATCCTTAATCTCCTTAACAGTTAGCTCTTCACCTTCTAAGAACTTCATCATAAGTTCTTCATCACACTCAGCAACAGATTCAACTAGTTTTTCTCTCCATTCCTGAGCAAGGTCCTGCATGTCCTCCGGGATTTCTTCCATCGCGAAATCTTTTCCCAAATCGTCCTTGTATATCTCTGCTTTCATTTCTACTAAATCGATAATTCCAACGAAACTATCTTCAACACCGATAGGTAGTTGAATAGGTACTGCGTTAGCTTTAAGTCTATCCTTTACCATATCAACTACTCGGAAGAAATTCGCTCCTAAAATGTCCATTTTATTTACGAAAATCATTCTAGGAACTCCGTATTTTTCAGCCTGTCTCCAAACTGTTTCAGATTGAGGTTCTACACCTCCCTTAGCACATAATACTGTAACTGCACCGTCAAGTACTTTAAGTGATCTCTCAACCTCTACTGTAAAGTCAACGTGACCTGGTGTGTCTATAATATTAATTCTATGATTCTTCCATTGTGCTGTAGTAGCAGCAGAGGTAATTGTAATTCCACGCTCTTTTTCCTGATCCATCCAGTCCATAACAGATGCTCCGTCATGGGTTTCACCAATCTTATGGCTTCTTCCTGTATAGAACAAAATTCTTTCTGTGGTCGTAGTTTTGCCTGCATCAATGTGAGCCATTATTCCTATATTTCTTGTTTTCTCAAGTGAGAATTCTCTTCCAGCCATTACATTTCCTCCTTTCTGCTTTTTCTATTAATTGTTGAAAATTACCATCTGAAATGTGCAAATGCCTTATTAGCTTCTGCCATCTTATGAGTATCTTCTTTTTTCTTTACAGATGCTCCTGATTCGTTAGATGCATCGATAAGTTCTTTTGCTAGTCTTTCAGACATAGTCTTCTCGCCTCTAAGTCTTGTGTACTTAGTTAGCCATCTTAAGCCTAGAGTCTGTCTTCTGTCTGCTCTAACTTCGATAGGTACCTGATAGTTAGCACCTCCGACTCTTCTAGCCTTAACTTCTACTGTTGGCATGATGTTGCTCATTGCCTTTTCAAAAACTTCCAGTGGCTCTTCTCCAGTCATCTCCTTAACCCTGTCAAAAGCAGTGTAGACGATTTCCTGAGCTGTACCTTTCTTTCCGTCCAACATGATGCTGTTAATTAGCTTAGCTACAACAACACTTCCGTATACCGGATCTGGAAGAACTTCTCTCTTTGGTATGTTACCTTTTCTTGGCACTTCTCTTCCCTCCTTGTCTTGGGGGTACTCGACAATTTTTCAATAAACTGCCGTGGCGCTCAATATATCAATAAAATGAGATTAAAATTTATATCTATATCAAGGGCTCAACGTATCCCGCTAAATTACTTTTTCTTTGGTCTCTTTGCTCCGTACTTAGAACGAGCCTGAGCTCTGTTTGCAACACCGGCAGTGTCAAGTGTTCCTCTTACGATGTGATATCTCACACCTGGTAGGTCCTTAACTCTTCCGCCTCTAATTAGTACAACACTGTGCTCCTGCAAGTTATGTCCAATTCCTGGAATATATGCAGTTACTTCGATACCATTAGTTAGTCTAACTCTGGCAACTTTTCTAAGAGCTGAGTTAGGTTTCTTAGGTGTTACAGTCTTAACTGATGTGCATACGCCTCTCTTCTGTGGTGAATTAGTATCAGTTGCTTCTCTTCTTAGAGAGTTCATTCCTTTACCCAATGCTGGGGAGTCTGATTTCTTAACTGCACTTGTTCTACCCTGACGTACAAGTTGATTGATAGTAGGCATTTTAATCTCCTTTCATCTAAATTTCGTTTTATTTTCGGTCAAAATGACCCTAAAGATCACTCTAGGGTCATTTAACTAAAAACTACATGTTATTGTACCATTTTTGATTCTAATTTGCAAGTGGCAAATATTTCAACATATAGGTACGATTCTTGAAAATAATTGAAGTCAATTTTCATTTATTAATCGTCTTCACCTAATTCTTCAAGTTCTACAAAGTCTTCACTCTCACTTTGTATGTTCTCTTTTGTTTGAAGCTCTCCTGCAGATTCATCTACCATTATAGTATTTTTACTTTCATCTGTATCTGGCTCTGAGTCTCCCATTTCTTCCATTCTAGCAGCTTCTTCCGCTTCACGCTTCTTACGCATTTCTTCTTCAATAAAGTCTTGGTTTTCACCGTAGTCAATATCTATCTTTCTATAGCGTTTCATGCCAGTTCCGGCAGGAATTAGTTTACCTATGATAACGTTTTCTTTTAATCCCAGAAGTCTATCATTCTTACCTTTAATAGCTGCGTCCGTTAGAACTCTAGTTGTTTCCTGGAAAGATGCAGCTGATAGGAATGAACTTGTAGCAAGGGAAGCCTTCGTAATACCCAGAAGGGTTCTTTTTGCCTGTGCTGGTTCAAGACCTGCTGCCTCAGCCTCAGCATTAGCTTCATCAAGTTCTACTTTGCTGTATTGTCCACCTGGCAATAGTTTTGTGTCGCCAGCATCTTCAATTTTATATTTAGATAACATCTGACTAACTATTACTTCAATATGTTTGTCGTTAATATCTACACCCTGGTTTTTATACACACGCTGCACTTCTTTTAACAGATACTGATATACTCCTTCAGCACCTTGAAGTCTGAATATGTCGTGAGGGTTTAAAGGACCATGAGTTATGTTGTTACCTGCTTTGACACTGTCACCGACCTTTACAGCTAATCTTCCACCATAAGGAATTACGTATTCTTTGTTAACTCCTTCTTCATTAGTGATAGTTACTTCAGTCTTATTGTCGCTTCTAAGCTCTATAGATTTAACTACACCATCTTCTTCACAGATTTCTGCAATACCTTTTGGTTTTCTCGCTTCAAAAAGTTCTTCTACTCTAGGCAGACCGTGAGTAATATCTGATCCCGCTACACCACCGGTATGGAAGGTTCTCATTGTTAACTGAGTACCAGGTTCTCCTATGGACTGAGCAGCAGTTATACCAACTGATTCACCAATATTTACAGCTTCGCCTGAAGCTAGATTTCTACCGTAACACTTAGCACACATACCTGCTTTGCTGCGGCATGTCATTATTGATCTGATTTTAACACTCTCAATTCCAGCTTCTACAATATCCATTGCAGCTTCATCGGAAATTTCCTCTCCACCTTGAACAATTACTGCACCACTCTTAGGATCAATAATATCTTCGAGGGCTGTTCTTCCTGCAATTCTTTGATTTAGAGGTTCTATCATTTCTTTGCCATCGACGAAGGCTTTAACTTCAACACCTTCCGTGGTACCACAATCGAATTCCCTAACAATAACATTATGAGAAACATCTACAAGTCTTCTTGTCAGGTATCCGGAGTCGGCTGTCCTTAGAGCAGTATCAGCTAGACCCTTTCTGGCACCATTTGACGATATAAAATACTCAAGTATTGAAAGCCCTTCACGGAAGTTCGCTTTTATTGGGATTTCTACAGTCTTACCTGTAGCACTTGCCATAAGACCACGCATACCGCCGATCTGTCTAATCTGGTTCTTACTTCCTCTGGCTCCTGATGTTGCCATGATATATAGGTTGTTGCTTGGATCAAGTGAATCCATTAGGGCATCAGATACTTCATCTGTAACATTGTTCCAAATGTCGTTAATTCTTTCTGTACGTTCTGAACTTGAGATTAAACCTCTTCTGTATGCCTTATCAAACTTATCAACTTCTTTCTGACCCAGTTCAATGATGCCCCATTTTTCATCAGGAATCTTCATATCATCAACACCAATTGTTACTGCTGCTACAGTTGAGTAATGATATCCCATATCCTTGATGTAATCTAGCATTAGAACAGTTCCGGAGTTTCCATGTTTTTTATAGCATTTGTCTATTATACGGCCTAAAGCCTTCTTGTCACAAAGGAAATCAACTTCTAGCTGATAATCATCCTTTGTTCTGTCAACAAAGCCTAAATCCTGAGGTATTTTTTCATTAAAGATGAAACGACCAACTGTAGATTCTACTAGCTTACCTCTTTCGTCTCCATCTTTGTACATTCTAACTTTTACCTTTGCATGAAGGCTAACAACACCTGTCTGATATGCCATTAGCATTTCTTCAATGTTGCTGAAGACCTTATCATCTCCCTTTTCAGGTACACGTTTGAATCCATCTTTCTTTAACTTTTCAGCTCTTGACTTGTTGGTGAATTCGTCCATGTCATAGAGAGTTTTTTCTCCATCTTCACATATTTTAATGCTTGTTCCGGGGTAAGTTAAATAGTAGGCTCCAAGAATCATGTCCTGAGTTGGAGTCGTGATTGGAGATCCATCTTTAGGTGCTAAGATATTGTTCACCGATAGCATTAGGAATCTCGCTTCAGCCTGTGCTTCTAAAGACAGTGGAACATGAACCGCCATCTGGTCTCCGTCGAAGTCAGCATTGAAAGCAGTACAAACCAGTGGATGCAGCTTAATAGCTTTTCCTTCAACCAGTACCGGTTCAAAAGCTTGAATACCGAGTCTATGAAGAGTAGGAGCACGGTTAAGCATCACCGGATGCTCTCTTATAACTTCCTCAAGGACATCCCAAACTTCCGGCCTTACCTTATCTACCATTTTTTTAGCATTTTTTACATTGTGAGCAAATCCTCTCTCGACCAATTCTTTCATAATGAAAGGTTTGAAAAGTTCTAGTGCCATCTTCTTAGGAAGTCCGCACTGGTAGAATTTAAGCTCCGGACCTACTACAATTACAGAACGACCTGAGTAATCAACACGCTTACCAAGTAGGTTTTGTCTAAATCTACCCTGCTTACCTTTTAGCATGTCCGACAGAGATTTTAAAGGTCTTGATCCTGGACCTGTTACCGGTCTTCCTCTTCTACCATTGTCAATCAAAGAGTCAACAGCTTCCTGTAGCATTCTCTTTTCATTTCTCACGATGATATCTGGTGCTGCTAATTCAAGCAATCTCTTCAGACGGTTATTTCTGTTTATTACTCTTCTGTATAAGTCATTTAAATCTGAGGTTGCAAACCTGCCGCCATCCAATTGAACCATAGGTCTTAGATCTGGCGGGATAACCGGTAATACTTCAAGAATCATCCACTCCGGTTTATTTCCGGATTGCCTGAAAGCTTCAACAACTTCGAGTCTTCTTATCAGCTTAACTTTTTTCTGCCCGGATGCGGTCTTAAGAGTTTCTCTTAGTTCTTGAGACACTTCATCCAGATCAATATTTTGTAAAATCTCTCTAATAGCTTCAGCACCTATTCCGGCTCTGAATCCATTATATGTTTCCATAGCCTCCCTGTACTGATTTTCATTAATCAATTCTTTATATTTATATGGACTGTCGCCTTCTTCAAGGACAATAAAGTTAGCAAAATATAAAACCTTCTCAAGATTTCTAGGTGTTATTTCAAGTATCAGTCCCATTCTTGTAGGGATACCTTTAAAGTACCAAATATGAGAAACCGGTGCTGCTAAATTAATGTGCCCCATTCTCTCTCTTCTTACTTTTGCTCTTGTAACCTCTACTCCACATCGGTCACAAACAATACCTTTATGTCTAATTCTCTTGTATTTTCCGCAGTGGCATTCCCAGTCCTTCATAGGTCCGAAAATTCTTTCACAGAAAAGCCCATCTTTCTCCGGCTTTAAAGTTCTGTAATTAATAGTCTCAGGCTTTGTCACTTCACCCCTTGACCATTCTAAGATTTTCTCTGTGGAAGCTAACTTAATCTGCAATGATTCAAAGTTGGATAAATTGAAATTAGTTGTTTGGCTCATGTTTTCCATCTAAGTATAACTCCCCTCTCTTATAGCAGGTCCTCATCCCTGTTTTCCGCACTATCGTCTACTGAATATACACTTGCTGCTTCTTCCATAGCATCTCTTGCTACGTAGCCGTTGCTAGTTAGAATTGATTCTCTGTCCCCTTCAGCAGATTCATCTCCTTCTATTTCAGTTTTGTAATCCATATATTTGTCTAGTCCAAGACCGGTATCGTAATCGCTAACTTCTTTCAACGAAATCTCCTCTTCGTTTTCCGACAAAACTCTTACATCCAATCCTAGTGACTGCATTTCTTTGATCAACACCTTAAATGACTCTGGAATGCCCGGTTCTGGGATATTAACACCCTTAACAATAGCTTCATAAGTCTGAACTCTTCCTACGATATCGTCGGATTTAACAGTAAGAATTTCCTGAAGTGTATATGCTGCACCATAAGCCTCCAGTGCCCACACTTCCATCTCTCCAAAACGTTGTCCGCCGAATTGAGCCTTACCTCCAAGAGGTTGCTGTGTAACCAATGAGTAAGGACCTGTACTTCTTGCGTGGATTTTATCATCTACAAGATGGTGAAGTTTCAACATGTACATATATCCCACAGTTACCGGGTGGTCAAAATACTCTCCGGTTCTGCCGTCCCTAAGTCTTAACTTACCGCTTCGTGAATATCCTACATCTTCTAAAAGATCCATGATATCATGCTCATTGGCTCCATCAAATACAGGAGTAGAAATATACCAACCTTTCTTTTTAGCTGCAAGTCCCAGGTGCACTTCAAGTACCTGTCCTACATTCATTCGGGAAGGTACTCCAAGTGGATTAAGCATAACCTGGAGTGGTTGTCCATTTTCCATAAACGGCATATCTTCTTCCGGTAAAACAGTTGATATTACACCCTTATTCCCGTGTCTACCAGCCATTTTGTCTCCTACATTTATTTTTCTTTTAGTTGCAATATATGTTCTAACAAGCTTATTCACTCCCGGTGGAAGTTCATCGCCCTTTTCTCTGGTGTAAACTTTAACATCTACCACGATTCCCGTTTCACCGTGAGGAACTTTAAGAGATGTATCTCTAACCTCCCTTGCCTTTTCTCCAAAGATTGCTCTCAACAGCTTCTCTTCCGGATTAAGATCGCTTTCTCCTTTAGGAGTTACTTTTCCAACCAATATATCGGTTGAGTCAACTTCCGCACCGATTCTGATTATGCCATCTTCATCAAGATCTTTAAGAGCATCCTCACCTACGTTCGGTATATCTCTAGTGATGTCTTCTGCACCAAGCTTGGTATCTCTTGCCTCTGCCTCGTATTCTACGATGTGAAGTGATGTTAAAACATCGTCCATGATTAAACGCTCATTCAAAATGATCGCGTCCTCATAGTTATATCCTTCCCAAGTCATGAATCCGACTAGCAAATTCTTTCCTAGGGCGATTTCTCCCATATCCGTTGATGGTCCGTCAGCGATTACCTCACCTGCTTCAACATGTTCTCCATGACTTACAATAGGTCTCTGGTTTATACAAGTTCCCTGGTTGGATCTCTTAAACTTAAGAAGATCAAATTTAATCAGCTCTCCATCTTCATCTTTTCTTAATACAATTGATCTAGCGTCAACGTGCTCAACAGTAGCTGATGCCGGAGCCAAAATTACAACACCTGAGTCTTTTGCTGCTTTATACTCCATACCCGTACCAACGATCGGTGCTTCCGTTACAAGTAGCGGCACAGCCTGTCTCTGCATGTTTGATCCCATCAGTGCACGGTTAGCATCGTCATTTTCAAGGAACGGAATCATTGCTGTTGCAACAGATACTACCTGTTTAGGCGAAACATCCATCATATCAACAGCATCTCTAGGGAACATAGCAATTTCACCACTCACTCCTCTGCATGCTACCTTTTCATTAACAAAATAGCCATCTTTATCAAGAGGTTCATTGGCTTGAGCTACTATTAGGTTCTCTTCAACGTCAGCAGTCATATATCTAACTTCTTCGGTTACTCTTTTGGTTTCCTTGTCTACTACCCTATATGGTGTTTCAATAAATCCATATTCGTCAATTTTTCCGTATGTAGTTAAAGATCCAATAAGACCGATATTTGGTCCTTCAGGAGTTTCTATAGGGCACATTCTTCCGTAGTGAGATTGATGCACATCTCTAACTTCAAATCCGGCTCTTTCTCTTGAAAGTCCACCAGGTCCAAGGGCGGATAATCTCCTCTTATGAGTAAGTTCAGCCAGCGGATTGTTCTGATCCATGAACTGAGAAAGCTGCGAACTTCCAAAGAACTCTTTAATAGCTGCTGTTACAGGTTTAATGTTAATTAAAGCCTGAGGTGTAGCTACTTCCACGTCCTGGATAGTCATTCTTTCTCTCACAACTCTTTCCATCCTAGCAAGACCAATTCTAAATTGATTTTGAAGAAGCTCGCCTACTGTTCTAAGTCTTCTATTACCAAGGTGGTCTATATCATCAACTGAGCCAACTCCGTGTGGTAAGTTTAAAATATAGCTTACAGAAGCAATAATATCATCTAGAATAACGTTTTTAGGTGAAAGCTCTTTTTTACTATCATCTATTGCTCTTTTTAGAGCATCTTCATCTAATTCTTCATCTAAAATTGCTTTAAGCGTTGGATAGTGAACCTCCACAGGTATATCTAAATCACTAAGATCTATAGAAACATGTTCCCTTATATCAACAAAGTTATTTCCTATAACCTTAGTTGTAACACTGTCATTGTTTGGCGAAATAATATCTACAAAATTAACACCAGAATTCTGAATTTCAAATGCCTGGTCTTCAGAAATCCTTGTTCCCGCTTCAATAATTTCTCCTGTTGTTGGAATCTCGAGGTCCAAAGCAAGAACATTGCCTGAAATTCTTCCTGCAATTCCAAGTTTTTTATTATATTTATATCTTCCAACTTTTGCTAAGTCATATCTCTTAGGGTCAAAAAATAGTGAATTTAATAAAGACTTGGCACTATCTACTGTAGGTGGTTCTCCTGGTCTAAGTTTCTTATATATTTCTTTGATTCCTGTCTCATAGTCTGCTGTGGTATCTTTTTCCAGAGTCTTCATCAGCCTATCATCTGTTCCAAATAGTGAAATAATCTCCTCATTGCTAGAAATTCCAAGAGCCCTTAACAAAGTAGTTAAAGGTTGTTTTCTTGTTCTATCAACTCTTACAGAAATTACTCCTGTGGAATCAGTTTCATATTCTAACCATGCTCCTCGATTTGGTATTATCTGAGAAGAAAACAGTTTGTTATTTGATTTATCTATTTCAACGCTAAAATACGCACCTGGTGATCTAACCAGCTGAGTTACTATTACACGTTCTGCACCGTTATATATAAAGGTTCCCTTATCAGTCATTATTGGGAAGTCCCCCATAAAAACCTCTTGATCCTTAATTTCTCCGGTTTTTTTGTTTATAAGCCTAACCTGCACTCTTAAAGGAGCTGCATATGTCACATCTCGCTCTTTACATTCTTCTTCTCCATACTTGGTATGCTCATCAAGCGAATGGTCAACAAATTCTAAGGTAAAGTTGTCTGCATAATCCTTTATTGGTGAGATATCCTCAAAGACCTCTCTCAAGCCCTCCTTGATAAACCAATCATATGATTTAGTCTGAATCTCAATAAGGTTTGGCATTTCGCCGACTTCATTTATCTTAGCATAGGTCATTCTATTTTTGCGACCAACTCGGATAGGTTTTGGCATATTTATCACTCCTTATCACTTATACATATATACTACGTGGCAGTCTATTATAATACCACAATTACCTCAATAATTCAAGCAAAATTATTTTTATTTGTAATATTCATCATGCGAACTTATAATAACCTGCATTTTTATACAAACCATCTTTTTTAATGTTAATTTATATAAGAAAATGCGCTAAAGATATATGGATTAATTTTCTTCAGCGCATTAAATTCAATTTAAAGTTAGTTATACAAATGGTAAAGCTAAATTACTTAAGCTCAACAGTTGCTCCAACTTCTTCAAGCTGTGCTTTGATTGCTTCAGCTTCAGCTTTTTCAGCACCTTCCTTAACTGGGGATGGAGCGTTATCAACAAGCTCTTTTGCTTCTTTAAGACCAAGACCTGTGATTTCTCTTACAGCCTTGATTACTTTAATTTTTTCATTACCTGCAGCAGCAAGTACAACATTGAATTCTGTCTGTTCAGCAGCACCACCTGCAGCATCACCACCTGCAGCTACAGCAACTGGAGCAGCAGCAGATACGCCAAATTCTTCTTCACATGCTTTTACTAGTTCATTTAATTCTAGTACGGACATCTCTTTTATTGCTTCTATGATTTGTTCCTTAGTCATTTTTATTCTCCTATCAAATTTATCGATTTTTTATTTAAATAGTTTGTTTTAAATATTCTTTATTTAACAGTTAAAACTATTCTGCCTTTGCATCTGCAATAGCCTGGAATGTTCTAACAGCCTTGCTAACTGGGGATTGAATGCTTCCCATAAATTTAGCAATAAGAGTATCTCTTGAAGGGATATTTGCAATAGCTTTAATTCCATCTTGGTCGTAGAAAGTACCCTCTACAACACCTGCTTTAAACTCCATCTTCTGGAAGTCTTTGATTAGTGCTGCAATTTCTCTTGCAGGAGCTGTTGCATCCTCTTTGCTGATAGCAATAGCTGTAGGGCCCGCTAAGTGATCTGATAGACCACTAAACTCGGTACCGTCAACAGCTCTTTTGATTAGAGTATTCTTGTAAACTGTGTAGTCTATATTTGCTTCTCTAAGTTTTTTTCTCATTGCGTCAGCCTGTTCAACTGTAATTCCCATGTAGTCGATAATTACTGCAGACTGTGCTCCGTCTAATTTACCTTTAATTTCATCTATGATAGCTTGTTTCGCTGCCTTAGCTTCTACTGACATCTGTTCTCCTTTCCAGAGGCACCGCCTCTATAATAGGTACTAATAAATAAAACCTTGCGAAGTAGCAAGGTCAATATCTATATATTGTACCTCGGCGGGAAATTAAGTCTGTGACACCCGCTGTCTTCGGTTAGAAATTTCTTATTCAGTTTGCTTCCTTAGGAAGTATATACTAGCCTAGGATAGCCGGATTTACCTTTACTCCAGGTCCCATTGTAGCAGTTACTACTACACTCTTCATGTATTGACCTTTAGCTGCTGCAGGCTTAGCCTTAACTACAGCCTCGATTAATGCTTTGAAGTTATCTTCTAACTTCTCTTTACCAAATGAAGCTTTTCCAATCGGAGTATGGATAATGTTCTGTTTATCAAGTCTGTACTCAACTTTACCGGCTTTAATTTCCTGTAAAGCCTTTTCTAAGTCCATTGTTACAGTTCCTGACTTAGGGTTTGGCATAAGTCCTTTAGGACCAAGCACTTTACCAAGCCTTCCTACAACCCCCATCATATCTGGAGTCGCTACGATTACGTCAAAGTCAAACCAGTTCTGTTTCTGGATTTTCTCTGCCATATCTTCAGCACCTACAAAATCTGCTCCAGCTTTTTCAGCCTCTTCAGCTTTTGCTCCCTTAGCGAAAACTAATACCTTTTTAGTTTTACCTGTGCCGTGTGGTAGAACGATAGCACCTCTAACCTGCTGGTCAGCGTGTCTTCCATCTACACCTAGTTTAATATGAACTTCGACAGTTTCGTCGAATTTCGCCGTTGCCGTCTCAGTGATTAGAGACATTGCTTCGCTTACATCATGTAGCTTGCTCTTGTCAAACTTTTCAGATGCAGCCTTAAATCTTTTGCCCATCTTTGGCATACTTTACCTCCTTGTGGTATTATCGACCTTCAGCAAAATAGCATTTTGCTTACCAATCTCCCATCTTGAATTAATCTTCTACTACAATTCCCATGCTTTTTGCAGTACCTTTTACCATTTCAACCGCTGCATTTAAATCTGCTGCATTTAGGTCAGGCATTTTAGTCTGAGCGATTTCCTCAGCCTGTGCTCTAGTAATTGTAGCAACCTTTTTCTTATTTGGTTCGCCTGAACCAGAGTTAAGTCCGGCTGCTTTCTTTAGAAGAACCGCTGCTGGTGGCGTCTTAGTGATGAATGAAAATGATCTGTCTGAATATACAGTGATAACTACTGGAATAACCATTCCTGGTTGATCTGCAGTTTTAGCGTTAAACTGTTTACAGAAGTCCATAATATTCACACCCTTTTGACCTAGTGCTGGTCCTACTGGAGGTGCTGGTGTAGCTGCTCCTGCTGGGATTTGAAGTTTAATGTAACCATCAATCTTCTTAGCCATGCTAATCTCCTTTCTCAATAGATAAAATTACACCGGGTTTATAAAACCTTATCCACCTGTCTAAATTCAACTTCGACAGGTGTTTCTCTACCAAACATGGAAACTCGAACTTTAAGAATTTGCTTCTCTTTCTTAATTTCCTCAACAATTGCCAGAAATCCTTCGAAAGGTCCATTTATAATTCTCACCGTATCGCCAATTTCCACATCTAGGTCGATGTATACTTTTTCTACTCCCATCCTGGTGATTTCTTCATCAGTTAGAGGAATAGGATCTGAACCGTGGCCAACGAAACCTGTAACACCTTGGGTGTTTCTAACCAGGTACCAACTTTCGTTAGTAACTACCATCTTGATAAGTACATAACCGGGGAACATCTTTTTTGTTCTTGTCTTAGCCTGTCCGTTCTTTATCTCGGTATGGTCTTCTGTTGGAACCTCAATCTTTAGAATAAGGTTTTGCATGCCTCGGTTTTCGACCATCTTTTCAATATTTGCTTTTACTCTTTTCTCGTGACCGGAATAGGTATGAACAACATACCATCTTGCTTGTCCGTCTCCACGAATTCCCTCGCCTTCTAGTGGGGATACATTGTTTGTCGTAACTTCAGACATAATTCAACCTTCTATTACAATATTGCATAAATTTTACTGTTGGAATCTCAGTTGCTCTACTGAAATTTTTTTCGTCTAACTTAAGAACCGATAACTGCTCTTAGTGCTGCTAAAACGCCTGAGTCAATTGCCCAGAACGCTAAAGCAAAAAAAGCACACGCAGATATAACAACTCCGGTAAAAGTCGTTAATTCCTTTCTCGTCGGCCAAACAACCTTAGAAAGTTCTTGTCTTACCCCTTTGAAATACTCGCCTGCAGATGTGTTCTTCTTTGAGGCAGCCTGAGCACGAGCGGTTGCATTTTTCTTAAGTTTTTCTCTGTTAGTATTAGCAGTTGCCATAATGACACTCCTTTTTTCCCTTAAATTACTTAGTTTCCTTATGAAGAGTAGTCTTCTTACAGAATTTGCAATATTTCTGCATTTCAATCCTTTCAGGATTGTTTTTCTTATTCTTCATAGTGTTGTAGTTTCTCTGCTTACATTCTGTACATGCAAGTGTAACTTTCACTCTCATCGCTACCTCCCATTTAAATCTTATAACTCAAAATTCAGAGTCTTGCGACTCTGTTCCGAAAAATGACCACAAATATGCTCATATATTGTACGTCATATAACGGACTATGTCAACCTTTTTTAATTTATTGTTGAATTTTGGATGATTCAGTAGTTTTCTTTATGCCCATTACCTCAAGAATTTTTCTTTTTACAGAATTAATGGATTTTTCATCTTGTTCCATTATGTATACATAATCGGAACCCATAGAATATACCATGCCGGTGTTTCCTTCACCTACTAAATTTTGCTTTTGTATATCCCATCCTCCCATATCATTCAGTTCGTTTCTCACAATTGAGCGAATTTCTCTTTCTGTAAGATTTGTGCTTATATAACCCTCCAGCTGGTGGAGAATGTCTCCATATCTGGTCAAAATAGTAGTGCTGCTTGTAGCTTTTTCTATAACACCAGCCATAACAGCTTGCTGATTCTGATTTCTATGTATATCTCCCGATTCATAAGAATTTCTTTCTCTGGCAAATCTAAGAGCTTTTCGACCATCCATGTGGTTTATACCTTCGACATATTCAAAGGTTTCCCCACTTTCGTCAGGCAAACTCAATGCCTTATCCGAATAAATATCTATGCCACCAACTCCATCTACCAAGCTTTTTACTGTTCCATAATTAACTTTTACATAATAGTTAATATCTAGACCAAGCAAATCTTCTGCTGCTGCCACAGTTGCATCAATACCATATAAACCCGTATGAGTCATTTTGTCATTTACATTGCCTAACTTTTTTATTTTTATCCTATAATCTCGTGGAATTGATGTCAGCAAAATTTTCTTATTCTTAGGGTTAACTGTTACCAGCATATTTACATCTGACCGGCTGTCGCCATCGATGTTATTGTCATTATCCATTCCGCTGATAAATATATTATAAGGTTCATCTGATACAGATGCTTTCTTTGAAATATCCTTTATTTTCACCTTAACGGTTATAGATCCCAGTTTCTTTGTCTTAGTGTCAAAATCAGGAGCAATCCCTTCCATCAAAGACTCGTCTTCACCACTCATCATTATTAAGTTGTACGACTCATTTAATAAATTAGTTCCTAGGTCGGCTATATTATTTTCAAATTTATTAATTCCACCATAGTTGCTTTTTATTTCTTCTCTAGCTTTTTTACTTTGCTCTGTTCTATCGTTAACCGAATAAACTTCCGAATTTGATAAATCTTTTAAAGAATTATACCTTAAGTCATTCTTTCTTGCATAAACACCAAATTTGAAAGTTTTATATCCCGCAGATGTAATTTCTCCAATAAAACCCATTGTTTTCGCCATGTATACAGCACCCAGTCCATATCCCCCAATTAAAATTACTGAGCAAAAAAAGGCTATAATCCGTCTTGATTTTTTTATCCTATAAGAATATAGTGCCGGAAAAAATAGTAGCCATACAAAAGCTACCGCTGCAAAGATAGCTACTAATATTTTAACAGGAAATATATCTAAAAAAATAGCGGCAGATATAAAAGCAGCACTTACAAGTGTAAATATCGAGCTCCAAAATCTAGTAAACTTTTTAAATATACCAATTTTAGCAAACCTTGGTTCATCCATTTATTTTCCCCCTAAGAAATCCCCTTACAAACCTCTTACTTTATTTAATTTAGGTTAAATCATAAATAAAGGAGCTCAATTGAGCTCCTTTAATCTGTCCTTTAAAGATCAAGCATATCTCACTGAACAACAAAATCAGGTCGCTTTATGTCAAATTACTCGATAATTTCAGTTACAACTCCGGATCCTACTGTTCTTCCGCCTTCTCTGATAGCGAATCTTAGTCCTTCTTCAATAGCGATTGGGGTAATCAGCTCAATTTCCATTGTTACGTTATCTCCAGGCATGCACATCTCTGTTCCTTCCGGAAGCTTTAGATCCCCTGTTACGTCTGTTGTTCTGAAATAGAACTGTGGTCTGTATCCGTTAAAGAATGGTGTATGTCTTCCACCTTCTTCTTTCTTTAGTACGTATACTTCGCCCTTGAATTTTGTATGTGGGTGAATTGTTCCCGGTGCTGCCAGTACCTGGCCTCTTTCGATTTCATCTCTCTGTACTCCTCTTAGAAGTGCTCCGATGTTATCTCCTGTTTCTGCCTCGTCTAGTAGCTTTCTAAACATTTCTATTCCTGTTACTACTACTTTTCTCTTCTCATCTGTTAGTCCGATGATTTCTACTTCATCTCCTACCTTTAGAGTTCCTCTTTCTACTCTGCCTGTTGCTACTGTTCCTCTTCCTGTGATTGAGAATACGTCTTCTACCGGCATTAGGAATGTCTTATCGTTTGCTCTTTCCGGTTCCGGTATGTATGAGTCGATTTCTTCAAATAGTTCTACTATCTTATCTCCCCATTCGCTTGATGGATCTTCTAATGCTTTTAGTGCTGATCCTCTTACGATTGGTGTATCGTCTCCCGGGAATTCATACTCTGATAGTAGTTCTCTTACTTCCATCTCTACTAAATCTAGAAGCTCTTCGTCGTCTACCATGTCACATTTGTTTAGGAACACTACAATATATGGTACTCCTACCTGTCTTGATAGTAGGATGTGCTCTCTTGTCTGTGGCATTGGTCCGTCTGTTGCTGCTACTACTAGGATTGCTCCGTCCATCTGTGCTGCTCCTGTAATCATGTTCTTTACATAGTCAGCGTGACCCGGGCAGTCTACGTGTGCGTAGTGTCTGTTTGGTGTTTCATACTCTACGTGGGAAGTTGAAATTGTGATTCCTCTTTCCTTTTCTTCCGGTGCCTTGTCTATCTTATCGAAGTCTACCTTCTCTCCAAGTCCATATCTGTTCTGTAGAGTTGTTGTGATAGCTGCTGTTAGAGTTGTCTTTCCATGGTCTACGTGACCGATGGTTCCGATGTTAATATGCGGTTTGTTTCTCTCAAACTTTTGCTTTGCCATTGTCTTTCTCCTTTTACTAAAAGTGATATTTTATTTTCTATTTGGAGCTGTTGAGCAGGCTTGAACTGCCGAACCTCTTCCTTACCAAGGAAGTGCTCTACCTACTGAGCTACAACAGCCTATAACATACCTCTCATCGAGTGGTAATTAATCGTTGTTATAGTACTATAAATCCATGATAATGTCAATAGACATTTATTGATTATCTCTCTGACGAACTACCTCATAAGCAACTACACAAGCTGCATTTGAAGCGTTTAGAGAATTCACTTTCCCCTTAAGTGGTATTGATGTGATGAAATCGCACTTTTCCTTAACCAGACGACTTAATCCTTTACCCTCACTGCCCACAACAATTCCAATAGCTCCCTTCAAATTTTGTTGGTAATAATGAGTTTTTCCCATATCAAGTCCGGCAATCCATAGTCCCATGTCCTTAAGCTCATCAATTGCTCTGGCTGTATTGGTAACCCTTGCTACAAGAACATGTTCAGCTGCGCCTGCTGCCACCTTAACCGCCACAGGCGTGACCCCTGAAGCTCTTCTCTCTGCAATCACGATGCCGTGAGCACCACTACACTCTGCAGTACGCATAATTGCCCCTAGATTATGTGGGTCCTCAATACCGTCAAGAATTAACACAAATGGTTCTTCGCATCTCTTTTTCGCCAACTCAATTATATCTCTAACTTCAGCATATTCAAAAGTTTGTGCTTTGGCGACTACACCTTGATGATTTTCTCCTCCTGAAATCCTATCAAGAACTTTCCTATCCACAAACTCCACTTTTACATTAGAGTCCTTAGCCATAGCGAATATTTTGCTAATTGACCCCGTCCCTCCATCCAGGAGAAGTACTTTGTCCAATTTTTTACCATTTTCAAGAGACTCCATTACCGAGTTCCTCCCAAAGATTAAGTCTCCAGCAATATAGTTCTCATTGTATCTTCTGTCATTAATTCTTGTTCTTCCAGCATCTTTTGTAAATTTGCTTCGGTCTTTTCCTCTACTGCGGCTTCTTCCAAATCTATCTTCAAGTTTTTTCTTCGGAGTTATCTTTCTTTCGGTCATTTTAAGCCTCCCTTCGTCTGTATATGAAGAACTGGTATTTCGTACCTTCGTATTCTTCTACGGGTCCTTCCCAATCAATTTTTAATTCAGGCATTGCATCAAGGTCAATAAAATACCTGTCCGCCGGGAGGTCTTTGTATATCTTGGTTATATAGAATGTATCAGTGTATGGAACCATTTGCTTATAGATTTGCTCTCCGCCAATAATGAAGATTTCATTTTCAGGAACATTTTTTAGTAAATCTATCATTTCTTCAACCGAATGTACCACTTCGGCTCCATCAACTGCTATACTTTCATTTCTCGTTATTAGTATATTTCGTCTACCTGGAAGAGGTTTTCCTCCTGGAAGAGATTCAAGGGTTTTCCTACCCATAACAACAGTTTTTCCTGTGGTGATTTTTTTAAAATATTTTAAATCACCAGGTAAGTGTATTAAAAGATTATTATCTTTTCCTATGGCCCATTTTTTATCAGCTGCCAAAATTATATTCATTCTCAACCTCTATATCTTATTCCGCTAATATATGCATGTACGCCCATTGCTTAGGGCACCTATATTGCAATAGGAATCCCCGTAATTTGAGGGCCTTTCTGATAGTCTTCAATTTTTATATCATCAACTGTGAAATCATAAAAATCTTTAACATCAGGATTTAAGGTAAACTTAGGCGCAGGGAAAGATTCTCGCGTAATGAGTTCCTTCACAAGCGGAACATGTCTATCATAAATATGAGCATCTGATATTACATGAACTAACTCCCCTGCTTTCAGTCCGCTCACCTGAGCCAACATATGAAGAAGTACAGAGTATTGCACAACATTCCAATTATTCGCAGCAAGAATATCCTGAGATCTTTGGTTTAAAATTCCATTAAGTTTATCCCCTGTTACATTAAACGTCATTGAGTATGCGCAAGGCTCAAGTCCCATCTCTGATAAATCCTGGAAATTATAAATATTGGTCATTATTCGTCTGGAATAAGGAGTGTTTTTTAGCTGCCATAAAACATTATCAACTTGATCCATCTCCCCTTGCGAGAACTTATACTTTAGTCCCATCTGATAACCATAAGCCTTGCCTATAGATCCATTTTCATCTGCCCATTCATTCCAAATTTTACTATTTAAGTCCTTTATGTTGTTAGATTTTTTCTGCCAAATCCAAAGCATTTCATCAACACAAAGTTTAATTGCTGTAGGTCTTAGAGTAAGAGCCGGGAATTCCTTTCCCAAATCATACCTGTTAACCACACCGAAAGTCTTGATGGTGTGAGCAGGCATGCCGTCTTCCCATCGTGCTCTAACTTCTTGGCCTTCAGATGAAAGCCCCTCAGTCAAAATTTTTTTACACATATTTACAAAAATTTTATCCGCTGTGCTCATATCTTGTCTCGTTCCTCAATACCATCGTAATATTTAAATATTTTTAGCCTGAAATTCTCCATTAATTATATTAATAGAATGTCTTATAAGTTCTCTAACCCTCTTTAAATCACCATTTAAATAAATATATCCTATCATAGCCTCAAAGCCTGTGGCTACCTTGTAAATCATTACATCTGTATTCTTTGGTTTAGATGTAACCTTTCGGTTCTTTCCACGCCGATATACATCAATTTCCTCTTGGTGCAAAACACCCATATTCAACAGTTCACCGACTATCTTAGCTTGTGCTTTGGCGGAAACATATTTTGTTGCTGCCTTATGGAGTGCATCAACCTTTATCTGTCCACATTTAATTAGATATGTTCTTATTTCAACGTCATAGATTCCATCTCCAACATATGCAAGAGCTGACGCGTTAATCTGATTCGGACTTTCTACTTCCATACTACTAATTTCTGTATTTTTTATTCCAAAGCTATTCATTTCCTTTTATTATTTGCACGCCCTGGGGTGTGTCCTTTAGGGTAATTCCTTTTGCTGATAGAAAGTCTCTAATCTCATCTGCCCTTGCAAAATTCTTCGCTTTTCTCGCTTCTTGTCTTTCATTGATAAGATCCATTATGTCTTCGCCTAACTCAGTGTTTTCTTCTTCATTAAGTAGACCTAAAACCTTGCATAGAGTCATTATTTTGTCAAGAGCTCTATGAGCAAAGTCTTTTGTTGATCCTCCTGAAATTTGCTTGTTAATTGTCGTTACCATTTGGAACACTGCTGCAATTCCATCGGCAGTGTTAAGGTCATCGTCCATAGCCAGGATAAACTCTACTTCGTACTTATTTAGCTCCTCAAGAGTCTCTAATTCCGCCTTATCAAGCTCATCCGTTCTTCCCTCTTTAAGTTGAAACTTTAGATTCTCTTTGCATGTGTGAATCCTGTCAAGGCTTGCTCTGGCTTGCTCCATCAAAGTATCACTAAAGTTTATAGGACTTCTATAATGTCCTGATAAAAGGAAAAATCTGATAACTTCTCCAGAATAGTCATTTAGGATATCTCTTACAGTAAAAAAGTTCCCCTTAGACTTTGACATCTTCTCGTTATCAATGGTGATGTATCCGTTATGCATCCAATAATTAGCAAAAGTAATTCCGTTGCAACATTCTGACTGAGCAATTTCATTTTCGTGATGTGGAAATTGAAGATCTTGACCGCCTGCATGAATATCTATAGTTTTGCCCAAATGGGTTTTTGACATCACCGAACATTCAATATGCCAGCCGGGTCTCCCCATTCCCCATGGAGATTTCCATGCAATTTCATCTTCAGTTTTTCTTGCCTTCCAAAGAGCAAAATCAAGGGGATCTTCCTTCACTTCTCCAATAGCTATTCTCGCACCTGACTCCAAGTCGTCTATCTTCTGTCCGGAAAGCTTGCCGTACTCAGGAAATTTCCTAGTAGAGAAATAGACATCACCATCCCTCTCATAAGCAAAACCCTTCTCTATAAGATTAGAAATAAAATCAATGATTTGCTCTATGTGTTCCGATACCTGTGGATGGACGTCAGCCTTTCTTACATTCAAAGATTTAGCATCCTTAAAGTACTCTCTTATATATTTTTTGCTAACTTCAGAAGCTGTAGTACCCTCCTCTTTAGCACGATTTATTATTTTATCATCTACATCGGTAAAGTTTTGAACAAATTTAACCTTATATCCTCTATACTCCATGTAGTTTCTTAAAGTATCAAAAACTACGAAAGGTCTAGCGTTACCTATATGGAAAAAATTGTATACAGTCGGTCCACAAACGTAAATAGATACATGCCCTTCTTTTATTGGTACAAACTCTTCTTTTTTTCTGGTAAGAGTATTATAAATTTTCAATTTCTTTTGCCTCCTCTTTTTCTTTTGGCAACCTATGCTTTTCCAACGAACTCATACTATCGGTTTCCTCCGTTAATGCAACTATATTTTTTACATTAACGTCATCTTTATGAATGTTTTTTACTGCTCTACATTCTAAGTCACCAAGCTGTGCCTCCAATAGCTTGATACGCCTTCTTAGGGCTGTCATTTCAATTGCAATTGGATCCGGTAGGTTAATCTGATTCATATCAGAATTATTGCTAGTATACCGCTTCACAATCTGTCCGGGTATTCCAACAACCGTACAGCCTGGAGGCACTGCTTTTAAAACTACCGACCCTGAACCTATCTTTACGTCATCGCCTACAGAAAATGGGCCCAAAACTTTAGCTCCGGAACTCACGATAACTCTGTTCCCAATAGTTGGATGTCTTTTGCCTGTTTCTTTTCCGGTGCCACCTAAGGTAACCCCTTGATATAGGGTTACATCATCTCCTATTTCAGTAGTTTCTCCAATAACCACTGCCATACCGTGGTCGATAAAACATCTCCTTCCAATTTTAGCTCCGGGATGAATTTCAATTCCGGTCCTTTTTCTTACAGATTGGGAAATCATTCTTGCAAGAAGTTTACAATTGTGATTATATAACCAATGAGCAGGTCTATGCCATATAAGTGCCCATATACCGGGATAGCACAAAAGAACCTCCAGCTTGCTCCTTGCTGCAGGGTCTCTTGTCATTACAGCCTCTATATCTTCACTCACTTCTTTGAAAAATTTCATTTTATCTAATTCTGTCGCTTTCTATTTTATGTCTATTCCATTGCTTCGCCATTTTATTGCATAATATATCAAAAATATATTCAAATTGAGTTCTTGGCTATTCTCAATTATTCCAAAATTACATTGTGACTCTAATACTTTTTATCACAACTGGTGTCTTTGGTTTATCTGAAAAGTCTGTAGGAACAGAAACAATTTTCTGAGCCTCTTCCATGCCTTCTGTGATTTTTCCAAAAGCTGCATATCCGCCATCTAGATGTGGTGCATCTGCAACCATAATGAAGAACTGTGAGCCAGCTGAGTTTGGATCCATAGCTCTTGCCATAGAAAGAACTCCCGTCGTGTGTTTAAGATCATTTTTTACACCGTTTTGTGCAAATTCCCCCTTAATAGTATGACCTGGTCCACCCATTCCAGTGCCATCTGGACATCCTCCTTGAATCATAAATCCAGGAATGACTCTGTGAAATGTCAAACCATCGTAGAATCCATCATTTGCCAGCTTCTCAAAATTTAATACAGAGATAGGCGCTATATCCTCATATAGCTCACCTGTCATAACTCCACCATTTTCCATTTCAATTGTAACTTTTTTCATTTTATTTAACCTCTCATCTAATAAACAGAGCGCCTAAGACCCCTGCTAAAATAATCAAAATAAACGGACTTATCTTCCATTTTCCGTACACTATAATTGTGCCCAAAAGTATGACCATCGAAACCCAATTTGGCTCTTTTGCCATGTTCATAACCATGAAAAGACCAGCTGATGCAATCAGTCCCACCGTCACAGGCTTAACTCCTATAAGGGCACCTTGAACTATTTTGCTCTCACTAAACTTATCGACAAAATAGCTCACTATAATCACCATGATGAATGACGGAATAGCAATTCCAATAGTTGCAGCTGCTGCGCCAGCAAAAGATCCGTTATAATAGCCAACATAAGTTGCTGCATTTATGGATAGTGGGCCTGGCGTAACTTGGGAAATTGCAACCAGGTTTCCAAATTCCTTGGAATCAGTCATTCCAAAGTGCTTAGCGGTCTGAAATATTATAGGTAGCATTGCTAGACCACCACCGAATCCGAAAAAACCGATTTTTGAAAAGGCTAGCATTAGCTTAATCGACATTATCTTTTTCTCCCGTCAGTTTTTTAATAAACACGCCTCCCAAGCAGCCAAGAACAATGGCATAAATTGGATTGACACCAAATATTCCAATTGCTACAAAAGTACCTATTGCTGCCGTCAACTCAATATAGCCTTTAATTGTTTGCCTACCCACTTGATAGGCAGCTAATAAAATTAGCCCTGTTGCTACAGCCTTTATGCCAGCGATTGCACCATTAACATATGGATTCGTGGCTACTTGTGAAAGTCCTTCCACAATTAAAATTATAGTAACAAAACTCGGCATAATGACACCAACTGTAGAAACTATTGCACCGATAATTCCTCTCTTTGCATACCCGATATATGTTGCCATATTAACTGCGATTACCCCTGGAAGTCCTTGACTTATAGTCAAACAGTCTATCATTTCATCTTCAGATAGCCATTTTTTTCGGTTTACAACTTCGTCTTGTAATAGGGGTATCATCGCCATTCCACCACCTATGGTAAACAAACCTAATTTTAAGAACGTGATAAATAACCTACACAAAACTCTCATCTAATTGCCTTCTTCTTGATTTTTCGACACTATCTTTGAAATTATGCCTTTAAAAATGCACGGCCGTCTCGCTCTTCGCTTACAATTTGCACAGTTGCTGCAATTGCATCTTCCTGTGTAAGCTCAGTTTTGTCTGTATCTCGTCTGAGTTTGTACTCAACCTTGCCTTCAGACGCTAATTTCCCCACGGTAATTCTGATTGGAATACCAAGAAGATCTGCATCTTTAAACTTAACTCCAGGCCTTTCTTTCCTATCATCAAGAAGAACCTCGATTCCCATATTTTGGAGACTAGTATAAATGTGTTCAGCCATTACCATCTGATCTTCATCCTTAGTATTTACAATCGTAACTATACAGTGATATGGAGCAATGGAAATAGGCCAAATAATTCCATTCTCATCGTGATGTTGCTCAACTACAGCGGCAAGGGTTCTAGTAACTCCAATTCCATAGCATCCCATATAAATTGTCTGTTCTTTCTGATTTTCATTTTTATAGTAAGCCCCCATAGCTCGAGAGTACTTTGTTCCCAATTTAAATACCTGTCCAACTTCTATTCCACGTGCAACTTTAACCGGTTGACCGCATTCCGGACATGAATCTCCCTCTCTTAAAGTCTTAAGATCAACAACAATATCTGCAGTATAATCCCTGCCATAGTTTACGTTCTTTGTATGGTAATTTTCTTTATTTGCGCCTGCTACCATGTTAATTTGTCCAATAAGTTCACTATCTGCAACTGTTATACAGTCATGAAGTCCAACCGGACCTGTAAAACCGGCTATGCATCCTGTTTTTTCTGCGATTTTTTTCTCATCAGCAAACTCAATTGCATGTTCAGGGATATCAAGGGCATTGATAAGCTTTGTCATGTTCAGCTCTCTATCACCTCTAATGAAAGCCACAACATATTTATCTTCTTTGCCTTCTTCATTGTAAGTTACAAATAAAAGAGCTTTAATTGTCTTATCTTGACCTACGCCTAAATAATTTGCAACATCCTCAATAGTCTTAGCATCCGGAGTATGCACATCCTCCATTTTTAGGAAATCATCCTCGAAGCCTGTCGACTGAGCATCTACAGTTTTAGCTCTTTCCAAAGTTGCTGCCATGTTACAGCTTGTACAATATGCGATTTCACTTTCTCCTACCTCAGATATCGCTGTAAATTCGTGAGAATTACTTCCCCCAATAGCACCGCTATCTGCTTCAACCGGTCTAAAAGTAAGACCACATCTCGCAAAAATTCTTTCGTAAGCATCGAACATCTTTTGGTAACTTACATCAAGACCTGCCTCGTCCTTATCAAAAGAGTAAGCATCCTTCATTATAAATTCACGACTCCTCATAAGTCCAAAACGAGGACGTGCTTCATCTCTATATTTTGTCTGTATCTGATACAAATTTACGGGGAGTTGTCTATGAGAAGTAATATCGGCTCTTGCTATATCAGTAAAAATTTCCTCATGAGTTGGTCCAAGGCAGAAATCTCTTCCATTCCTATCCTTTAACCGCCACAGTTCAGGACCATAAGCAAACCAACGTCCGGATTCCTCCCAAAGTTCTGCCGGTTGAATCGCTGACATAAGAATTTCCTGCCCACCCTTAGCATCCATTTCCTGTCTTATAATATCTTCAATTTTTCTAACAGATCTATACCCCATATTCATAAATCCATAAACTCCGGAAACCAGCTTTCGGATCATTCCTGTTCTTAAAAGCAAAACATGACTTGCAAGCTCTGCCTCACTTGGCACCTCTCTCAAAGTTTTAAGATGCATCTCTGATAATTTCATATATCATTCTCCTCTGCTTACTTTATTATTCTCTATCTCCTCAACAAAATAATCGCGTTTGCGGCAATTCCTTCGCCTCTTCCTTCAAAACCCAACTTTTCTGTTGTAGTACCTTTTATATTTATACTATCCATGCATCCCAGCACAGATTCTATATTTCTTTTCATCTCCGACACGAAAGGTAAAATCTTTGGTTTCTGGCAAATGACAGTTATATCCCCATTGACCACAAAAAAACCTTTATCTTCCATTATTCCCTTAACGTGCCCTAAAAGCTCAATGCTGGATATGCCTCTGTATTTTTCGTCGCTATCAGGAAAATACCTACCAATATCCCCTTCACCCATGGCTCCAAGAATTGCGTCCATCAATGCATGAGTCAAAACATCTGCATCAGAATGCCCGAACAACCCTTTCTCATATGGTATATTAACTCCCGCCAAAATAAGTTCTCTGCCTTCTACTAAACGGTGTACATCATATCCTGTACCCACTCGGAATTCCATCTTAACATCCTCCTTGGTGGTAATCTTAATGTTGGCCTCTTCACCAAGTACCAAAGCGACTTCTTCGCCAAGGTTTTCTACAAGGCTTCCATCATCCGTCGCAACAAAACAGCTTTCTTCGGCAAAGTCTATAGCTCTCTTAAGAAGTTCTCCTCTAAAAGCTTGAGGAGTCTGTATCCGAACGAGGTTTTCTCTCTTTAAGGTGCCACTAACCAAATCTCTAATTGTCTCTTTAACTGGGATATAAGGAACTGCTGCTCCCTTCTCATAGGCTGCTTCAATCATCTTATCAAAGAGTTTATTCGTAGCATATGGTCTTGCTCCATCGTGGACTAAAATTAACGTATTTTTTGTGATTAAGATACTTTCTACTCCATTCTTCACAGATTCTTGTCTTGTTTTTCCACCGGGAATCATTTTAAATACCGGTTGATTGGCTCTATCATCGGTCTTTAGTGCTACTTGAATATCTGCCACCTGACGTTTAGCAAGGTCCATATATTCCTTCGCAGTAACCACAATCACTTCATCAATATATTTTGCCTTAACACAATTTGTTATAGTTGCTTGTAATAAAGATCTTCCGGACAAGCTAGAGATTGCCATAAATTGCTTAGGCAGCTTTGTCTCCATACGACTACCACTGCCTGCTGCTACAATTATTAAAATTATTTTTTTATTCCTATACATTTTGATTTCTGCCAACGTCTCCAAAAATCATTTCTTTAATCTGCCAAAAATCATTCTGCCTGCTGATGTCTGAAGAACACTTGTTACGCCAATATCTACAGTTTTACCCATCTGACTTCTTCCATCCTCAACTACAATCATAGTACCATCGTCTAAGTACCCAATCGCCTGACTGCTGTCTTTACCCTGTTTCACAAGGCTAACTGTCATCTCTTCTCCGGGAATTACTACAGGCTTAAGTGTATTGGCAAGCTCATTAATATTCAGTACTTCAACCCCATTTATAGCAGCTACTTTGTTAAGATTAAAGTCATTGGTTACAACTTTCCCTCCCAGTAATTGAGCTAACTTCAAAAGTTTAACATCTACTTCGGGAATCTCCTTCAATGATTTCTCTGAATCAGTATTATAAATGTCAATGCCGTAGTCCATTTGTATTTTGTTAAGAATATCCAGTCCTCTTCTTCCCCTTACTCTTTTGAGGGCGTCAGACGAGTCTGCAATATGTCGCAGTTCTACTAGCACAAACTCTGGAATTACTATATTTCCTTCAATAAATCCCGTCTTCATTATTTCAGCGATTCTACCGTCAATAATTACGCTCGTATCAAGTATTTTCGAGGTCCCTTCTAGTTTCTTTTTTCCTCTCGGGAAAATCTTTTCTTCTAGAGCCTTTCTTGGAGCAGTAACGGTTTCTATAATTTCTTTTCCTTTGCTTTTAGCAATTACCGTTCCTATATAGCCTAAAACCATATAGGTTGTGATTGTAACTCCTGCATAAATATACTGATCGTCAAAAACAACCTGATATATTTGGCTAACTAGGAGGGCAATTAAAAATCCCATGACAAGTCCAACCGTTCCAGTGATTATGGTGTTGGCGGAAACGCCTGCCAAATCACTTTCGATATTGTCTGCCATCTTAGCTCCGCCTTTTCGGATAAGTGGTGTTAGTCTGAAAAAAATAATTGCTAAAATAATTGCGAAGATTGCGCCAGCTGCATAAATTTGATTGGCAGTAAACTTTTCCGTTAAATTAAGGCCAGATAGAGATGCTACCTTTATAGCTGCCCAATAAACACCATACCCGAGGAAAGCTCCAATTACGGTAAAAAGAGCTCTGAGTAGTTTTTTTATCATCATCTTGTTATAGGCTTCTCCTTTCCATTTTCGTTTCAGGAATAGTTTTTAAGCTAACCTCTATACTACTATTCCTACCATTTAGTCTTCTTTTAAAATAATTCCCTCTATCCTCTTGCTAACATCTTCTGGTGTCAATCCAGATACAAGGACTATCTCACTTTCTAAAATCTGTCTAGCGTTTTTCAGCATCTTCTTCTCTCCTGTGGAAAGTTTCTTAATTCTGTCAACTCTAAGGAGATTTCTCACTACCTTAGCAGTATCTATTATATTTCCATGCTTTAGAAGATCCATATTTTCTCTGTATCTTCTATTCCAGTTTTTGGGCATTGCATCTGATTCTTCCTCCAAAGTGTCGTAAACACTTTCCATCTTGCTCTCATCCACGATGTGTCTAATTCCCACATCTTCACTTGAAGATACAGGTACCATGACATCTAAGTTGCCTACTGCCAGCTTAAGGACATAATAATCTCTGGTCTCTCCTAGTGCTTCAATCTGTTCAATACGTTCAATTATACCCGCTCCATGCATTGGATATAAAATTTTATCTCCTATTTTAAACATTTTTACCTTCTTTCAACAAAAACAATGCTCCTGTTTATAGTATATAACTAGGCTTGTTGTTAGTCAAGAATAACCATGTAAAGTCCACTTAATTCCAACATATTCAATAGTTAATGTTGATTTAATTTTAAAATTTCTAATAAAAAACAGAAGCTTTTAATGTCAAAATTAAATGCCTCTGTTTGAATTTCCATCTATCTTATTTTTTTAATCTGCTTAAGCGAACACAGGCTTCTGTAACTTCAGCTAAGCTATTTGCATAACAAAGTCTAAAGTATCCAGGTCTATTAGCCCCAAATAACTGCCCCGGCGAAATATTTATCTTTAAATCGTTATAAATCTTTTCCCAAAGTTTATATTCGGACGAAAAAGAATTTTCGTCTAGGAACTGACTAAAGTCAGCCCACACAAAGATTCCTGCCTCAGCATTTTCAGTTTCAACACCAATGCTTCTTAGCCCTTTTCTTATTGCTATACATGACTCCTTTAACCTAGTTCTACTCAAGCACATAAATTTCTCAAGTTCATCTGATTCTAGTAAACTCGTCAATATTGCTTGAGTATATGATGATACACTAGAAAAGTAACTAATTGTTTCCATTCCTTTAATAATATTCGGATTATGCGATATGCAAAACCCTGTTCTAAACCCAGAAAGCGCAAAGTCTTTTGCAAAGCTACTTGTTACATGAATTCTATGCAAATATTCCTCTGGTGCTAGCCTTAATGTACTCACGTATTTAGATCCTTCACCAAATACCGTTTCAGCATAAATTTCATCTGAAATTACATCTATATTTTTGTCTATTGCAAATTGAATTAAATTTTTTATTGCTTTCTCTTTATAAACTATTCCCGTAGGATTATTAGGCGATGAAAATAAAATGGCCCTAACTTTTCCGCCTGTTTTTTCGACTTCCGCGAACGCATTTTTAAATTTATTATATTCTAAGTTAGCTGTACAGTCTACACCTACAACTTTGACGCCTGCTCTATCTCCGATATCATCCACAAAGCTTGAATAATATGGGGCAGGGACCAAAACTATATCGCCCCTATCTGCTAATAGGAAAGCAAGCATTTCCAAAGCCTCTGTACATCCACAGGTTGTTGCTATTTGATCCTTAGATATATTCCGTGAACTGTCTGGGTATATTATTTTGCTCCAATATTGTGCTATGGCACTTCTGAATTCATCATTGCCGTGGAATCTATTATAATGCAAGTTCCATGGTTTTAAGTCCATATCTCTTGAAACTTTTTCCAATAATGCTATGGCTTCTTCGTCAACAAGTTTCGTTTCGGCTGTGCCAAAATTTATATATCCATTTGGATTTGTATCCTTATCGTAAATATCTTCTAATGCATCAAAATGAGCTTTTACTAATGCCGGCAGAGGCCTTACATTACTTTTACCTCTCTTAGAAAGAAATTCTAACATCTCAACTGCACCTCCATATTAATTATGTTCAAGACCAGCTTCTGTCATAATTCCAGGCCTTATTGCAAGCCCCATAGTTGCATCGATATTTCCACCATGAAGCATTATAAATTCATCCTTCAGAAGCATACAAATTAAATTTGCTATTTCCTCTGATTGTATCAACCTTCCCTTTGCTTGCTGTTTATCGAATGCTTCCCTTTCTTCTTCAGTCATCCCCTTTAGTGTGCTTGAATAGAACATTGGAGTTTCAATCGCTCCTGGACTTACACAAAATACATCTATTGGAGTGTGTACATTTTCAGCTGCAATTTGTTTTGCTAGATAAGCAACGGCGGCTTTACTCATGCCATCGCTCAATGTAAATTTAGGAAATACATTTAAACCTCCCCCTACTGAAGACATGAAAATCAGCTTGCTTCTATCAGTCTTTTTTTCAAGAATAGGATACAATTTCTTATAGATCCATAGTGGTCCTAATGCATTTACCATCATCATAGCATAATCGTTTGCTGCATTTAGTGGATCTCCTTGTGGCGCATAATCTTTA
This sequence comes from Eubacteriales bacterium KG125, assembly GCA_050908895.1. Lineage (GTDB taxonomy): Bacteria > Bacillota > Clostridia > Peptostreptococcales > Anaerovoracaceae > S5-A14a. Next base: position 1,934,386 of record CP171222.1, read on the forward strand.
ACTGTACCTGATCCTAATGCTGCATTAAATATGACTGCGAACCATTCGTTTTCCCCCAAAAAATCAGCGTTTTCTATTTCCTCTAAATTGCCCTGATCTAATTTATATGCAAATAATTGACTAGGATATTTGCTCATTAACTCTTCTGCCTTTTTAGCAGAACTCCTGTAAGTAATATGTACTTCAAATCCTTGGTTCAACAATTGAATTACTGTTGCCAATCCGACTCCCTGAGTCCCGCCTGTTACTAATACTTTTTTTCTTTCCATTTCATATACCTCTCAATCTCTATTATTTTTAAATATTTTTTCTAATCGTCTTCGTAGCTTATATGCATCTTCACTTTCCCACTTCTATATCTCAATTCAGCGTAAAGATATGCAACAACTAAAAATACAATTTGACCTATTATTAGTGATTTATTAAGTGATGCAAAGTTAAAGTATATTTGTACCATAAGCACTATAGCTGATGCTACACATAGTACAACTAGTAATATTTTATTGCATTTATATGGTGATTTTTCCCATTCATCTGGTAAAATTTTTGGAATTCTAATTGTTGCTATGGAAGTGAAAATCATAACAACATATGCCATAATGAGAACCAGATTGGCCAAGCTCTGAAGTGTAATTCCAATCAATATTGGAATAATAGTTATGATATAAAATAAACCTAATAGATAAATAGGTGTCTTATATTTAGGATGTAGTTTTGCCAACCACCTTGGGAACCAACCATCTTCGCTAGCTTGAATTAAAGGTTTTGTAACCCAAGCTATATTTGCATTTAACGTGGTTGCCAATGCACCCCAAGCCCCACCAATTATAAAAAATAAATACAATGGTCTCGGTAGAATTTCGCTTGCGACTTTTGCCAAATTTAAATTCGCAACTTCATTTACATTAAGTACTCCGGATGCTACCACACCTACAAGTGCATATAGTATGGAAATACCCAAAGTAGCTACCAAAAACGCAAAGGGTATATCTTTTTTAGGGTTCTTACATTCTCCACCCATTTGGAAAATACCATTTGCCCCCATTACCGCGAAGGTTAGAAATGCTGATGCTTCAAAGAAACCACCAATACCACCTGTGAAAAAGTCTTTTACAAAGTAATCTGCTTTTACATTAGGTAAACCAACACAGACAAAAACACCGAGTGCAATCAATAGTATATAGAATAGTACATTTTGTATTCTTGCCATATATTTTGTTGGAAAGATGTTAATGCCAAAAAATATTGTTGCTATTGCAATTGATATTAATTTGTGATTCAAGTCTGGAAAGAGTGATATTACATAATCAGCAAACGATACCACGTAGACTGACAACGCAATATTTCTGAAGGTAAACACTAATGTCCAAAATCCAGCAAATCTAGGCCCAATAAGCATATATCCTTGGGTATATTCGCCCCCTCTTAGTCTAACAGTACTCATAATAAAGAGTGATGGTATGCTTAACACTACAACAAATAGCGATGCTATAACAAAAGCTAGACTCACACTTCGTCCTGTCATTCCGATACCTAAACCGACTAATACCATTATTCCGGACCCTATTACTTGTCCACCTGCAATTCCGATTAGTTCCTTTTTCCCTAATTCCCTTCTCAAGTCTTTGGTTGATGCATTATTCTCCAATTAAAATCAGCTCCTTTCATAAATAATATTTATTACTTATGAAGATACATACTTGCTAATTTTTTGTCAAATATCTTTATAACCTTTTATGTAAGTTTACAAGGATGTATGAATCCATATCATTTTTAGAGTTTTTACGCCAGTATTATGCCATTCATGCATTCTACTTGACTCAAACCGTATAACATCCCCAGATTGTGCCATCACAACCTGTCTCTCATCAAGTATTACAGTGAGTTTCCCACTTAAAACATATATAAATTCTTCACCCGAGTTATGTCGGTGCGCATTATAATCTCCAGCACCTTGCGCTACGGTAAAAATAGTAAAAATAAATGGAGAACTTTGTTCACTCAAAACTAAAATCTCAACGCCTTCAAGTGGTGAATCCGTTTCATATCCGTCACCTTTTTTTATTAAATTACCAAGAGATTCATTGTCAATGTCAAAAAACGATAACATGCTTTCCTTATAAAAATCAGCTAAGATCTTAATGGTATCAAAAGAAACACAATCATCATTTTCTAATGCTTTAAGAACGTCTATTTTAATTCCTGTTTCGCAACTAACATATTCTAAAGAATATTGATACATCTCTCTTTTTGCTTTTAGTTTGTTTTTATAACTAGATTTAAGTTTATTTCTCCTAACAGTTCTATGAAATGTCAAATCATGAGCTAATAATTTTTTTATAAATTTACTACTTATACCTTCCTCTATTGAATATTGTTTTATCTTTTTAAGGTATGAAATATCTACAGGGGAATAAACACGATAATTATTTCCTTTTCGTTTTGCTATAAACAGTCCTGATTTTTCCCAGTTTCTTATTGTTGTTGTTGTAACTTTTAACAATTTAGCCACCTCATGGATCGATAATTCCTCACAGAATTTTTTACTTACTGGCATATGGACCGCCTCCCTTTATATCTAAAATTTATTAAACTATATCATATCCTTAAGTTCTACGTAAAGCTCTAAAAAATTCAAGATCTTATTGGTGCATGCTGTGTGAAACTGTAAAGATTGAATTGCTATTTAGATAGATCTATTTAGTTTAATGCCTCAGCATTAATACTAAAATTTTATATGTATCAAAAAACGAAAGATAAAACGCATCTTGCAGTCTTTTCTTCCGTTAATAGATTGTTATTAAATTAAATTTGTACAAATTCTCAATAAATTTTATTGAATTATTTGATACTGCTGTCCATCTATTTGTACACCTGTGGCAACAAAATCATCTCCTTGTTTTTTATACCAAACTTTACAAAAAATATTATTGCTAGTAAAGATACTCCCATCCGATGCTTGGCACTGCACCATATATTCGCCATCTCTTCTTGCATATTTCCATCCATCCAAGTATCGCACGCTTGCGAAATGATTATCGAGTATAGATTCTGTTTTATCTTTCAATTTTCCAGCTTCAAAATCTGAAATATCTGTCTCTGGGATATGCACCTCATCAAAACTCTTTAGAAAACCTCCCTTTTCTGCATCATATAAATCTTCGCCGTTTAGTGTAACATAGAAAATTTTTCTATGTTCTACAGCAAATATGAACATTTTATTATCTTCAATTTTGCTATGAAAAGACACTAAATTATCTATCGATTCTTGCTTGATGGTTCACACCTTTTTAAGCTTGGTATTCCACATTGCATAAGTATCTTTGCATTTTCCCCCTCTTCTTCTTTATTAAAGCCAAATGTCTCAAGTTTTTTGCAAAACTTTCTTTACTAGATTCAATATCTGATAATTTTTTATCGTTTTTTCTCCTTGTATTTCATCGTCTGTACAGGCCGTAAAAAACACTTGCAGATATCAAAATTGCAAGCAATAAAATTGAACAGTATTTATTTTTTATCATAAATTTTCTCTAATATGCAAAATTCCCTTAAAAATTGACCTTATTTAAGCAATAGCTGTGAACAGTTCTTTGTTCACAGCTATTGTTAATATATTCCTCGTCTTATGCAGTTTTCTTAACCGCTGGTTTTCTCATATTTACGATTGCAAATGTTGGGCAAACCTTAGCGCAAGCACCACAGTTTTTGCATTTTTCTGGATCGATGAATGCTAGATTGTCTTCAACGTGTACAGCATCAAATTTACATACCTTTTCACACATCTTACATCCAATACATCCGTTAGAGCATACTTTTCTTACCTCTGCGCCAGGTGCAATTGATCTACACTGAACAATCACCTTGTTCTTTTCAGTTGAAATTCTGATTACTGAATTTGGACAAGCCTTAGCACACATCCCGCATGCTACGCAAGCATCTCTGTCAACCTGAGCAACTCCATCTACAATTTTGATTGCATCAAATTCACAAACCCTTTCGCAATCTCCAAGGCCAATACAGCCATGAGGACACGCAGAAACTCCACCAAAGAACTGTTTTGCCGCTGAGCATGTTTGCACACCAGCATATTCCATGATCTTCTTAGTTGCCTGATTTGTGCCGTAGCACTGCACAACTGCTACATCACGATCTCCGCCACCGGCTTCAACTCCAAGAATCTCTGCTAGTTTTGCTGCAACTTCTGCTCCTCCAACTGGACATTTCGTACAGCTTACGCTTCTGTCTTCTGCCATTGCATTTGCATAATCATCACAACCGGCATATCCGCAAGCACCGCAGTTAGCACCTGGGAGCTCTGCTCTTAAAGTAGCAAAAGTTTCGTCTACCGGAACAAAGAATACTTTAGAGGCGATAGTAAGCATTGCTGCAGCAACAAGTCCGATGGCAACAACGATTAAAATAGGTGTTAACATTCCTTTGCCTCCTTACTGGAACAATCCACTGAATCCCATGAATCCCATGGAAAGCATTGCTGCTGTAATCAGTGTAATTGGAACACCCTTGAACGCTTCAGGCACACCGGTTGCTGTTTCCAGTTTCTGTCTTACACCTGCAAACAGAACCATAGCTAATAGGAAACCAAGTCCTGCTCCAACAGCGTTCAGTAGAGCGTTGATATAGTTATAACCTGCATCGATGTTTGAAATACAAACACCAAGTACTGCACAGTTTGTTGTAATAAGCGGCAAATACACACCCAATGCTTTGTGCAGTGACGGCATGAACTTTTTCATCATCATTTCAACAAGCTGTACCAAAGCTGCAATGATCAGAATGAACACTACAGTCTGTAAATATCCAATTTCATATTGGTTTAAAATCTGCATTATCGGCCAGGTAGCTGCTGTCGCAAGTACCATAACAAATATTACTGCAATTCCCATCCCAGCTGCCGAATCTAATTTCTTAGATACACCAAGGAATGGACAAATACCTAGGAACTGAGCTAATACGTAGTTATTAACCAGAACCATACTCATTATGATCGTGATTTTCTCTGCCATTTTAGCCCTCCTTAACTTCTTCTGCTATTTCAGGTTTAGCTTCCTTCGCCTCAGCTTTAGCCTTTGCGAGCTTTGCAGCCTCAGCTTTCTTAACCTTTTCTGCAGCTCTTCTATCTGCTTCAACAGTCCTAAAACCCGAACACCCAAATTCTCTAACCAGTTTGCTCTTATCCTTTGTAATTACATATACGCCCGCAATTAAGATAGCGAATACGAAAAATCCACCCGGTGCCAGATTGAAGATTCCCATCTGCTCAATATGACCACCCAGAATGTTGAATCCTAGAAGGCTACCAGCTCCAAAGAACTCTCTTACAGCGCCCATGCAACCTAGTGCAAGAGTAAATCCAAGACCCATTCCTATACCATCAAGAGTTGAGTCGATAACGCCATTTTTGCTAGCGAACATTTCGGCTCTTCCAAGTATTATACAGTTTACTACAATCAGTGGAATGAAAAGTCCAAGGGATGAGTAAAGTGCCGGTACAAATGCCTGAAGCAGCATCTGAACAATTGTTACAAATCCAGCAATTACTACGATATAACAAGGAATTCTAACCTTGTCAGGAATAACGTTTCTCAGAAGAGAAATAACTATGTTTGAACAAACAAGTACTGCCATTGCAGATACACCCATACCAAGTCCGTTAAATACGGAGCTTGTTGTCGCAAGAGTTGGACATGTACCAAGCAAAAGTACAAGTACAGGGTTTTCTTTGATTATACCTTTAGTAAGGATTGCAAGCTTACTATTTTTCATTACTTGGCACCTCCTACTTTCTTAAACTGCTCAAGAGCAGCGAACACACCTTTATGTACACCACCGGAAGAAATTGTAGCACCGGTTACGGCATTAATTGTATTATCCTTCTTAATTTCCTGGCTTACAAGCTCAGCTTTTCCATTGTACTGTTTTAAATGTTTGGAATCGTGAGCCTTAGTTCCAAGACCTGGTGTGTCAGCATGGTCTACAACCTTAACGCCAGTTATAGCACCCTGCTTATCTATACCTATCATTTCAGTTAAAAGACCACCGAAAGATTTTGTTTTAACGGTCACCACAATACCTTCTTTGTTATCAGCAACAAAACAGTCTGCTACGAAAACTTTATCTTTCTCCACAGTTACTAACTCCCCATCAAATGCGGTGAATTTATCAGCTGCGGAAAGCAGCTCCGCTCTAGTCTTATCAGCAGTCTTCTTGCTGTTTTCATCAATAATCGGCTTTGCAACTCCATATGTAGCGGCAAGAGCTGCTGTGATTACAAGGCAAATTGCCACAAGTACAACTATTGGAGTAACGTATTCTTTGAAAGTGTTATTATTTTTCATTTGGTTTTCCACCTCCTACTACGTTTCTCTTAATAAAGTGACTATCAATAAGTGGAGTAACAATGTTCATTAATAGAATTGAAAAAGATACTCCCTCTGGATAAGCACCCCATAGTCTGATTGCCATTGTAATAAGTCCGCAACCTATACCAAACACTATTTTACCCTTTGGCATGATTGGAGAAGTTACATAGTCAGTTGCCATAAAGAATGCTCCAAGCATCACACCACCGGCAAACACGTGGAAAACAGCCATATTCAAAGCATTTCCATCTCCCTTGACTCCATAGTATATCAACGCAAATACAAATACCGTTCCTATGAAAGCAACTGGTGTATGAGGTAAAATGATTTTCTTCCATATTAGGAATAAACCGCCAATAAGTAATGCAATACCACTTACCTCACCTAGTGAACCTCCGATAAATCCTAGAAACATTTCCATATTTGAAGGAAGATCTTTTGCGGATCCTTCAGCTAAAATGCCCAAAGGTGTAGGTCCTGTTGTAGCATCGGTTGCTTTAACAGTCACAGGTAGTGGCCAGCTCGTCATCTGTGTCGCAAAAGATACAAACAAAACAATTCTCGCAACAATTGCAGGGTTTGCAACATTCTTGCCAAGTCCACCGTATAATTGTTTAACAATTACGATAGCCACAAAACATCCAACTACTGCCATCCAAAGCGGAAGGTTTGACGGTACATTGAAAGCAATCAATACACCTGTAAGTGCAGCTGATAAATCCTTTACGGTCTGTCTCTTGTGAGCTAAATAGTTGTATCCATATTCAAATCCTACCGAAGCAAGTACACATACAGCTGTTAGAAGAATAACTCTAAATCCAAATACGTATGTGCTAACTAGAAATGATGGAACTAGGGCAAGTATCACATATCCCATTGTCTTAGTCGTATCAAGGGCTGTCACAATATGTGGAGCTGATGCAACGGTCAGGTTATTATACTCTTGTCTTTCCATTTTATAATCCAGCCTCCTTTACAACGCCTTTACCTAGCTTATTCATAAATCCGAGAGGTCTTCTTGCCGGACATACAAAGGAACAACTTCCGCATTCCATGCATTGCATAACCTCAAGTTCCTTTAATTTTTCTGCATCTCTTGCCTCATAGGCATCTGCAAGAGCTGTTGGAATTAACGCAAATGGACATGCTGTATGGCATCTACCACAGTTAATACAGGCTGTCTCTTCGGGTAAAATAGCCTTATCCTTAGAAAATGCAAGTATTGCGTTATTATTTTTAACGATAGGCATCTGATCTGAAAAAATAGCTCTTCCCATCATAGGTCCTCCCATTAAAACCTTCTTAGGAGGATTCTTGTATCCACCACAGAATTCCATAACGTCAGCAATTATGGTTCCAATAGGTGCAAGAATGTTCTTAGGAGTGGCAACTGCATCTCCATCGACTGTCATTCTTTTGTTTACTAGAGGAATACCATTTCTGAAATACTGTCCAACAAAGGCAATAGATGTAACATTAGATAAAATAATTCCAAGTTGTGCCGGCAATACGCCTGCTGCCATATGCTTTCCAGTAACTTCATAAATCATTACACGCTCTGCACCCTTAGGATATCTTGCCGGTAAAGGGAATGTCTTAATCTCATCATGACCCTGTTCCTTTAGCATCTTGTCTAGCAAGGCTATAGCATCCTGCTTGTTATCCTCAATTCCAATAAAACCCTTCTTTAGGTTTAAATACTTCATCACCAGTACCATGCCATCAATAATGTCTTGAGTATCCTCAAGCATTAACCTATGGTCGGAAGTGATAAACGGTTCGCATTCTGCTGCGTTAACAATTAGCGTATCAACTTCTTCAATGTTCTTTGGATTAAATTTAATATGGGTTGGGAACGAAGCACCTCCCAATCCTACAAGACCACTTTCTTTAATTGCTTGCACAAATCCAGACAAGTCTTCCACCTGGGGAACCTTGATATCCTCTGACAGTTCTTGTTTTTTATCTGTCTCGATAACGACAAGAGTGTCATTGCCACCAACAGCAGATCTTTGAGTTTCGATTGCCTTTACTGTGCCGGAAACACTGGAATGAATAGGTGCGCTGACAAAAGCGTCAGTATCTCCTATCTTTTGGCCAACCTTCACTGTATCGCCTTTGGAAACAAGGGGTTTACATGGTGCACCTATGTGCTGTGACATTGAAATTTTAACTACGTCAGGAATTGGCATAACCTCAGTCTGACATTTAGCTGTATTCTTGAAGTGTCCAGCGTCGATGCTGTGCAAATGCTTTGCATTTGAACTCATTTTCGAAACCTTCCTTTCTAAAAATTTAACATAATCATACATCGGTCATTATACAACAAATTTAAACAAAAATCATTATTTTTTAAAAAGTATGTTCAAAATTAAACTTTTGGGGTATAATTAGATTCACAATTGGTTCAGTTAGCATTGGTATACAAGTACTTTTTGAACCAACGGCTTGAAAATAGACGAATTCAAGCCATTCAACAATTTAGCTACAAGAGGTATTGATATAATATATAGAGAGAGTAGGTGAAATAATGAATAAACTACCCCACGTTCACAATCAAAAAACCGAAGAACTTCTCGCAAGAATGCCGGATCCTAAGATTTTTGAAATGTCCACAGACTTATTTTCCATTCTATCCGATAATAGTAGGGTAAAAATCCTTTGGCTTCTTTGCCATACAGAAGATTGCGTAGCTAACATTGCTGCAGCTGTAAATATGTCTTCACCAGCTGTTTCTCATCATTTGAAACTGCTGAAAAATGCCGGCATCTTAGCTTACACTAAAAGGGGCAAAGAGGCATACTATACCCTGGCTGACAACGAAAAAGCCTTAGAGGTACATAAAATTATTGATACAGTCTTCCATATGGATTGTTTTACAGATTTAATCAAATAATTTAAGTTGATATTTAGAAATGCAACTACATTGCTTTTCCGAAAATAGCATCCGATTAAGAGCAATCCTCTCAAGAGCTGATTTCCAAAGTCAGTGACTTGGATAATGGGCTTGCTTTTTTTATTGACACGACTATGGTATCCATGATAACATACCATCGTAATAAAGTTAAAAACATTTAAATACTTTTGCAAGCGTTTAAACGTAAATGTAGGGAAGAGAGTTAAAAGCTCCACTGTCACGCAACTGTGATTCGCTTTATGGCGATAAGTCAGAATACTACGCAAAAGTATAGCTGATACTACGAGCGATGGTTTAGCTACGCTGATCTTTGATTAGTTGGATACTAATTTTTGTTAGTTTATGTCACAGTAGTACCTGTGGCATTTTTTATTGCACCCATTACATTATTCTAAATATTTTTAACCACTGTATTATTATCAAATATTTAATTGGAGGAAATTAATGAAAAAAAAATTAATTGTTACAGCTCTATCTTTTTCCATGGTGATAGGAAGCTTTTCTTCGGTGTTTGCTGCAGATATTCATAAATCATCTTCAGGCAAATCCTTAACTGGAGAAGCAAAAACAGAAAATCTTTTCTCAAAAGCAAATGTTGAAGATTATAGCATAAAGCTAAATGTAGATGTTAATCAGGAAGGTAAAATTACGGCAATTTCAGATAATGGGACATCTCCAAATGATCCTTATAGTAAGAATTTGTGGAAAAAATATCTTGATTGGAGTGAAAAAGGTTATGGGTTATCAGCCTTTTATGGTAAAACTTACGACGAAATTGTCTCTCTAAAGCTAGATGAAAAAACAAATAAACTAGATAGTAGTACTGGTGCAACTATATCTGCAATTGCGTCTAAAAAAGCTATCTTAGATGCAATGAAAGATTACAAATCTAAATCTAATAAATCTGATACTACTCAAGATGAAGCAAGCAGACCTTCAGGGAATGACACAACTGTAAATGCGACTAATATTTATCAGGGAGAAGCCGTTGGATTGCTTTCATTAGGAGACTCTGGCTCGCATCTTCCATATCCTTTAAGGGTTAAGGTTTCTGTTGATAGCAATGGAAAAATTCTTTTAGTTGAAGATAACGGTAGCGATCCAACATCATATCCTGAAGATGGCTCATCAGATAGGGATGGTATTTATATGGGCATTTATAAGCGTGAAGGTGGATTCAAGAAATTCAATAATAAAACCCTAGAGGACGTGGAAAGAATGCAAATGATGAAGACCTCATATTATACCGGGACTCCAGGCAATGCTGGAGCAGACGGTATAACAGGAGCAACCGCAAGTTCGTTAGCTGCTAAGCAGGCAGTTATAAATGCATTAAAAAATAAAAAAGAATGGGTGCCATCAAAGAAAAATCCTCTATTAAAATATGAAAGTAACACTCAGTATGGTCGAGGAGGTAAGGAAGGCGAAGAGAAAGAAAGAACCTTTAATGCAATTGTTAAGGTGACACTAGATAATTCAAAGTCCAAAATATTAAAAGTCGAAGATTTTAATACAAATCCAAAAGAAGATCCTGATGCAGATTTTAAAGAGGCTAATGCCTTTTACTGGACTCAATACAAAATAACCAAAGGATTCAATGAATTTACCGGCAAAACTTTAGACGATGTTAGACGCATGTATGAAAAGAATAGAACTGGTAAATTGGAAGGTGTATCATTGATATCACACATGGTAACCGCTGCTGTAATGAACTCATTTAACCTTTATCCTATGTACTTTGAAACTCCTAAAGAATCGCTAAAATTAAATTCTATACACGGACCATGGAAAGGTGGCGTTGCTGCGTCTGCCCACGACTACTATGGTAGCTTCCGTGCTGATTTATTAAACTATCTCCCAATGGATTACGATGTTGAAATCACAAAAGTCCGATATGGTATAATTGACGACAAAACAAAAGAGACATCCGCTAAATTTATAAACAAAGGTGAAACGGTAAACGGTATATCTCACATTTTACTAGATATAAAGGGAGAAAAGAAACCTGGTTATTACGCACTTGAAGTTCACGATAAAAATAACAAATATAAAGATATGGTTTTCTCACTTAAAAACGAAACTCCGAATTACTCAACACCTGGATTTACAGTAGAAGACAAGAAAAATGTTATCTTTAAAAATGGAGTGGCTACTTGCGACACCATGTCCTTAGATGAAATAAATAGACAAATTAAAGAAATTGAGATTTACGACGAAAGTGGAAAGAAGCTTTTGCATACCCTTCCAATGATTGATGGCAACACTAACCCTAATTATAAATATATAAATACTATATATAAAGACCATCCTCTCTTAACAAAAGAGGGTAAGATTAACCCTGAACTAAGGGACGAAAAAGGAAATAAAGTTCTTAAAGACAATACTACTTACATGATACACTTCCACACATGGAATGGTGGTGGTGGAGAAGACTCAAAACCAGCAAGAGGACTTGAGGAATTCGTAAGATACAATTCATCGGATAAATTCTCTACCGATAAAGAAGATCCAACTACATTATCTCCTGACATTCTAGGGAAAGAGCATTCATTTAGAGTTGGTGAGACAAGCTATACATATTACCATGATAATTATTATGGTTATGTTACTCTTTATTATCCAGATGTCGTTGCCTTTTCAGATAAAAGCGGATATAAAATCAATTTAAAGAGTACCCTACCTAAGGCATATGATTTAAAGCTTGTTAAAGTAACTTACGGAATGGATGCAGAAAAAGGAGAGAAAGTAGATGCCTTCTTAATCCCTGACAAGAAAAGCATTATTCTTCCTGGAAAGGTAAAGCCAGGCAACTATTTTGTTCATATCGAAGATGGAAAAGGTAAATACAAGACCGTTCCCGTACAAAATGCCCCTACTAGGGTAGAAGGAGTTAGAAATGAATACAACCCTCTTGCATTCTTCACAATCCCTTTTCCATATATTCAAGAGGCTCAGAACGTAGTATTTAACAAAGAAAAGCTAGCACTTGAGGTAAATAATAACCATCTTTCCGTAGCTGATTTATATAAAAACATTTATGAGGCTAAAATAAAAGAAAAAGGTAGCAAAGAACAAACTATTAAAGTTATTGATAATAAAACTACCCAATACGTTGAATCTTGGATTAATAATCCATTATTAGATTCTCAGTCAAGACTTAACCTTAATTACAAACTAGATGGCAATAAATCTTTCGAAGCAGGCAAAGAATATTCTGTTACTTTAAAGATTGCTGCAGACCCTAATTTCGCCTCATATGATCAATACAGGGCAAAGCCACTTGACAGCGTTTCATTCAACTTCACCATGCCTTCGGATGAGCAAATAGCAAAGCTAAAAGATGTAAGAGCTAAAGATGATGCCACTAGAAAGGTATTGGAAGACGCCAAAGCTAAAGCTATAGATGAAATTAATAAAATGGAGCATATCGATAAGGATAATATATACTACTCAGTTGAAGAAGTTCAAGGTGCAACGTCTGTAGATGGTGTAAAAAAGGCTTTAGATAAAGCCAAAAATTTGGAAAAAACAGCAGCCACTGCTGCCGAAAAGAAAAAGGCTGAAGAGCAAGCAACTGCAGACAAGAAAAAAACAGAGCTAAATGCTGCTAAGTATAAGGCTATTGATGAAATTAAACGGCTTAAGAATCTCGACGAGAGCCAAGTCTACTATGCAACAGCAAACATAAAAAATGCCACAGATAAGGCTGTTGTTACAAAAGAACTTGAAAATGCTAAAAAATTAAACGAAGATGCAAAAGCTGTTCCTCTTCACCTGAAAGATCTTGAGACAGTTAATAAAGATAACAATGTAAAAGTCAAGGACTTCTCAGTATTTTTCCAGATTGGTGAATCAAAGGGGTTAGCCCTAAAATTTGATGGAGATTTTGCTAAGTTTGAAAAAGGCAAAGGAACTGTAAAAGCAAATGGCAAAACTCTCAAGGCTGACAGGGACTACAAGGTGATAAAGGGAAGCATTATAATTGACTTCGCTAAAGACTACTTGAAAACATTAACGCCTGGCAAATATAACGTAGAAGTTGAGCAGGAGGGTGGAAGAAAGGGTTTGGCTAAGCTTGTTATTCTAAAGTCTAAGGAAGAGCCAAAATCGGATCCTAAGGAAGAGCCAAAATCGGATCCTAAGGAAGAACCAAAACCAGATTCTAAACCAACTCCAAAGGCGGATCCTAAGCAAGCGCCAAATGCAGATTTAAAAGCAGATCTTAAGCCAACACAAAAACCAAATCCAATGGATGAAAGTAAGCAACAGGATAAATTAAATACGATAGAAAAGAATAGTCAAAACTTAGGAAATGAGCCTAAACCAACAACTAAAATTAATCAACCTGAAAAGAAAAAAATCGCAAAGACCTCAGATAACAAAGACATCTTTACATACGTAGCAATCGCAGTACTTGCCATGACTGCTCTTGTTATTGCAAGAAGAAAATTGAGAAAAAATAACTAAAATTCAAATATAATCTTTCCAAAACTAGCAGGGCTGCCAAATTTGGCAGCCCTGCTTTATTCATATAAAATTATACCATTAAAAAACTTTTTACTGCCTCATACCTCTAAGCACCCCTTTATGTTCTGAGGTTAGCCTAAAACTATCAATACCCTTCTGAATTGTTATTCTCAAAACATCTTTTGGAAGATTGGCCCCATTCAAAAAACAGATGGTTTCATCCCATTGTTTTACCAAGGCTGTGGCAAAATACCATCCACGCCCCATGCTCACATAGTACTCATCAGATTTTATATCCCCCACCCATCTCAGATATTCAGGATTGAAATCTTTATCCAAAAAATACCTCATAAGGCAGCAAACTCCAAAACGAATCGTATAAATGCGATTTGAGTTAATCCATTTTTTTATATGAGGAAGAAGATACTCGGGATTTATTTTGAAGGCCTCAACAGCTAAGCTGTCACAGGTTGCCCAATTATCCACATGAGGGAGGAATTCCTCCACATACCAAAGAGCCTCATCAAAATCCTTAATTTCATTAACAAGAAGAGCGTGAAGTTGGTTTTCATCGTAATACTTATGAGGTAAATCCCTCAAGAATTCTTTATATTCATCATCTTCTTTCCTTATCTTTTGGGAGAGTCTTCTCAAATCAGGCATCCTAACCCCCAGAATTGCTTCAGCTGGAATATTGGGAACAAGCTTAGATTGAAATTCCCTATACCGCGAATCTGCAAGAGATTTCAAAGAAGTAAAATACTTACTCTCCAACTACAGCCCTCCTAAGAATTCTTCTCTTATTTTGCAACCTGTCTTGGTTCCTGCCAGCCCACCAAGTCCTGTTTCCCTGAATTCTGGATTTAGTGCTGTACCGACCTCCCATACAGCTTGTGCTACCTCATCAAATGGAACTATTGATTTAACACCTGACATAGCTAAATCAGCAGAAGTTATTGCATTTACAACCCCCGAAGAATTTCTAAAAGTACAGGGGTATTGAACTAATCCAGCAATTGGATCACAAATTAAGCCCATAACATTTACGAAAGAAATGCTGGCTGCATTTAATATTTGTTCAATATTTCCACCTCTCATATACACCAAAGCACCAGACGCCATAGCCGCTGCAGAACCACACTCTGCCTGACAGCCTCCTTCAGCTCCTGCGAAAGTAGAATATTTTGCTATAACTTTTCCTATTCCAATGGCCGTTAGAAGTCCATTCTCCATGGTTTTATCATCAAAGTCATACTTTTCTTTGGCAGAAACCATGGCAGCTGGGAGAATTCCAGAAGACCCTGCAGTTGGTGCAGCAACTATTTTACCCATAGCACAGTTTATTTCACTTGTTGAAAAGGCCATTGCCATTGCCTTCATCATAAAAGAACCTGACATAGGCTCTATTTCACTTTTAGATGATGCATAGGCTGCTTTCGCGAAACCATCTATCATATTAAATGGACTTTTGGTTGATTTTTCAAGATTCGCCTTTGCTGATGACTCCATAACGCCTAAGGTCTCTTGTAGATAATTTCTAATATCTTCTTCTGTTTTCTTCCCCTTTGCATTAGCAATTTCTTCTTCCATGACTAGGTCACAAAGACTTTTATTTTCTTCTTGACAAACTTTAACAATTTCTTTTTCTGTATTTAACATTGATTCTCCCCTCGCGCCTTAGACTTCAACATATTTTGCTGTCGTAAACATTGCCGCACCCATTATAGCACCCTTTACGTAATCAGAAATTCCTGAACCAACCTCAATTGTTAGGGTTACTATATCAGTAAGTGGATCTTTGACTGTATTTATACTCTCAATGTTGTAGCCGTTCCCGCTTAAAATGCCCGCTACATATGCAACAATGCCTTTCTGCTCGCGATACTGAAGGAGAAGGGTTGGGAATATTCCTCTAAATTCTACATCCATTCCATTAATATTCACAATCATCATAGTTCCTCCACCTATAGAAGAGCCAATAATATATTCTTGAGATCCATCCTCATAGTAAAAAATTATCTTTACCGTATTAGGATGAAAACTCTCACCTAAATCAATGGTGGTAAATTCATATTCAAGCCCCGAATCATCAGCAAGTTGAAAGGCATCCTGAATTCTAGGATCATCTGTAGCAAATCCCAGGATTCCACCAAGGAGCGCCCTGTCAGTCCCATGCCCCTTATATGTATATGCAAAGGAGCCATGGAGCTGAAACTCAACTTTTTTAAAATTTTCCTTAGCAATTTTTTTCGCTATTCTCGCGATGGTACAAGCTCCTGCAGTATGGGAGCTTGATGGCCCGACCATAATTGGTCCTAAAATTTCATATGCGGTTAGTTCCATTTTTTTACCTCTGTATTACCTAGTTTTTCTATACTCGAATTATAAATTAATTTAACATACATAGTCAAATCAATAGTCTTCTTTTGGTCACTATAAATATCTGCCTACAAGTATAGACAGATATTTATAGAATTACAACATCTTTTTTATATTATTATTTATATTGAAAAACTAAGTTGCATAACACTTTTATTCCTACAAATAGGGCCTCTTCATCTATGTCAAACTTAGGAGTATGTGCCAACTCAGTAAATCCTAATTTTTTATTCCCTGAACCTATATGGATAAATGTTCCTGGTATTTCATTGATATAAAAGGCAAAATCTTCTGCTCCCATTATAGGATTTTCCATTTTTACCAAGTTATATTCTCCTAAGTTTCTTGTTATTATTTCTTCGGCATATTTCGTCATTTCAAAATTATTTACCAAAGGAGGCAATCCTCTAAGAATATTTATTCTCGCTATAGCTCCATATGCCTTAGCAAATTCTTCAGATATATTTGTTATCGCTTGAATAATTTTTTCTCTAGTTTCATCCTCTAAACATCTTATAGTACCAGAAATACTAGATACTTC
Source organism: Eubacteriales bacterium KG125 (assembly GCA_050908895.1). Classification (GTDB taxonomy): domain Bacteria; phylum Bacillota; class Clostridia; order Peptostreptococcales; family Anaerovoracaceae; genus S5-A14a. The sequence continues at coordinate 1,951,070 of CP171222.1, forward strand.
CGCAATAATATTTTTTGCACTTCCACCTCTTATTATACCAATTGAACATACTCCTTGATCTAGTGGGTTCATTCGTCTAGACATCCATGTTTCAATTCCATCTACAATCTTACATACAATTGAGATTGCATCGATAGCCATATGAGGTTCGCCTGCATGCCCTGCCTTTCCAATTATTTCAATGTCAAATTCATCAGTCGAGGCCATCATGCCACCATATCTAAGTTTGATAGTGCCAGTTGGGTCATTGTTAAAAACATGAAGTCCGAATATGCCCTCTACATCTTTAAATACATTAATTTTCTTTAGCTCCTGAACTATAAGCCTAGCTCCGCCTAAGTTAGGACCTTCCTCTGCAGGTTGAAAAATCAGCAAAATACTTGTGTTTAACAAGTCTCTGTTTTCGCTTAAAATTCTTGCAGTCGTTAATAAAATGGCAGTATGAGCATCGTGTCCACATGCGTGCATAATATTCTTTTTTCTTGATGCATAAGATGCATTTGTTTCTTCTTGCAATGGCAATGCATCTATATCGGCTCTCAATGCTATATAGCGATTTGATTTCCCTTGAATTCTCGCTACTACCCCAACCCCACTATCTAAAATTTCTATTCCAAATTTACATAAACATTTTTTTATATATTCCTCTGTTTCTTTAGTGTCAAACCCTATCTCTGGATTCATATGTATATGTCTTCTATACTCAATCGTATCAAATCTATATTTTTTTATTGATTCTTCAATTATATTATTAAATATTTTTTCCATTGAATTCTCCATTTAAATTATGAATAATTTACAGCTATAGCTATAAATACAAAAGCAATCTGAGCCAAGAAGCATAATCCATACAAAGGTAATATCCATTTATAGTATTTACCTAACGGTATTTTAGCCATTACACACGCAATCACCATAAAGCCCGTTGGTATAATTAAATTTGATAAACCATCTCCAAATTGAAAAATGAGTACAGCAATTTGTCTATTCATTCCAATTAAATCTGCTATAGGAGTCATTATCGGCATTGATACAGCAGCCTGTCCCGAGCCAGATGGAATTAGAAAGTTCAATAATGTCTGAAAAACAAGCATTGATACGCCGCTCAAATATAGTGATAACCCTTCTATCATCTGCACACAACCATGTACAATTGAGTCTATAATATTTCCTGCGGTGCATATTGTTAATATAGATCTTGCAAACCCAACAATTAAAGCTGCCATAACTCCTTGAGATAATCCTTCTACGTACGTTTTGGCAATCTTATTTAATTTCCATCTATTTATCAATCCTACAACAATAGCCAATATCATAAATAATCCTGCAACTTCATTTATGTACCACCCTTGAGTTAAAAGCCCCCAGGCCATAACTCCTACGGTTATTAGTAATGATAGCAATGTCAACTTTCTTGGAGTAGTCATTTCTGTAGCAAGTTGTTTTTCATTAATTTCCATGTGACTAGTTTCGATACCATACATAACTGATTTTTCTGGATGTTTTTTTATCATATTTGCGTAAATTAACACATAACCAATTGTTATTAAAGTCATTACACATAAAATTATAATCCTTAATTTTATTCCCGAAAATATAGGTATTTCTGCAATCGTTTGTGCCACACCAATTGTAAAAGGATTAACAGTTGCTGCTGCAAAACCAATTCCAACGGGGACTACAGACATTCCTACTCCCACCATTGGATCATAACCCAAAGCTATTGCAACAGAAACAAAAATAGGAATAAAGGCTATGATTTCCTCGTATGACATAGTCCCTGTACTTCCCCATACTGACAATATTGCCATCACTGCCACAATAAATAATGTTGAAGTTTTAGGATTTTTCTTTGTTTTCTTCACCATTGAAGCAATCGCTGCATCGATAGCTCCAGTTTGTTGGAGCAAATACAAGCTTGCAAATGCTGCAAATATTAAAAATGTGATATTTCCTGCCTCTATCAAACCTTTCTCAATATTTACAAACATATCGAATGGGTTTACTGGAGTTTGTTCAACAGAATGATAACTCTTTGGATCAATTAGTTCTTTTCCTGATGCTTCATCCAAATATCGATCATAGTTGCCTGCCGGTATTACCCAAGTCATAATAGTAGCTAAAATAATAATTATACCTAAAATCACTAAGATATGAGGCACTTCTCTCATCTTTTTTCCCTTCTTTCCCGCATTATTACCGCCAATGCTGCCTCCCATCTCTTTCATAAGATACTCCTTTCTCTTATACTTAATCTATTTATAAAATAATTATAGACCCTAGAACAGGTCTAAGGTCTATATCAAATTACAGATAATTTTTTATTCTATTGGAATCCACAGGTCATAATAGTCCGTCCATTGTTTTGTTAAATTCCTGAAAGCAACAGCTCTAAGAAGGGTAATATCTCTAACTTTATATCCCTGCGATTTAATATATTCGATGCTTTTTGTAATTCCCGTATAGTCTTGATTGAATTTGGTTCCGATAGATACATGAAGGCACTTTCCTTCACTGATAGTTTTAAAGTTATATTGATCAAATTCTGGACGAGTTATCAAGTTCTTATCATCAATTATAGAAATCGCACATTTAATAAGGCTATCTCTAGAGCTTTCGTTATTCATCGAAGAGCTAAAGTCCGATAAGGATAAAATATTATACGGATATAAAAACGTTAATCTAGGAGCAGAATTTCGGTCGAGAGCCTTAAAGGATTTTGTTGCCTCTGTAAGCGCTTTAACATCATCCGTAATTTCTAAGTAAACAAACCTAGGCAAATCTATTATCTCTGGTTGATTAAGAGTCGATATTATATTTCTGTAACACAACTTATAGTCCTCGATAACTCCGTACATATATTCAAGTGTTGTAATTTCTTTTTTTATTTGAGATTGCCTAATCTGCATAATCGCTTCTGCCTTTTCAATAGACCCATCTTTCATAAGAACTGCTATATCTTTTAATGAAACCCCCGCCTCTCTTAAATCTCTTATATATGACATGCATAGAAAGTCTGCTCTACTATATATTCTATATCCGTTCTCATTTTTTTGAGGTGGTGACAATATGCCTAATTTATCATAATGCCTTAAAGTATCCCGACTTATACCAAAGTACTCTGCCACCTCTCCTATCTTATATTCATTTTTCACTCCGATACACTCCATCTTTATGAATACATTCATATATTACTAAACACCATCACCTGATTACCAACTTCCATTCCTGCAATCAACTTTCCTTCAGCCATCGCAACCTTGAATATTTCAATTTCATCAGCAGTAATCACCTCACCTTTAGCAACTATTGGTACTCCTGGTGGATAAGGAGCCAAGTTCCTAGCAGCAATATTGCCCAAAGACTCCTCAAAAGGTACGAGTATAGTTTCTGATTCCGATAAATTCCGCCAATTGATTTCTTTGCTTTCCAAGATTTCTCCCCAAGGAATTCTCTCTTCAAGGCTAACTTCATCCTCATCTCCAAACAAAACAGTAAGTTGTCGCTCAATTTCATCTAGAGCATTGGTATCTTCTCTTTCAATAGCAACAAGAGCTGCCTGAGCTATATATGAGATTTCTTCTCCGCTTCTTGCTTTTTCCTCTTCTACCTTTCTTTCTCTCTCCATTGCAGAATCAATACGGTCTGCTGAAATTTTTTGTAAAGCTGACAAAAGCTTAAGATAATCCTCTCTTGTATTTCCAATGCCTGTAATGCACATACAAATCGGGCCATCTGTCATTTCAACTATAATGCCTTCGTCCGAGAGCAATTTAGCAAGTTCATAGCCGTCCAAACCGAGAAACGATGCATCAAGATTAATTTTAGTATCATCCATGGAATCGTTCATCATAAACATAAGACCCTTAATCCACAACGCTGTACGATAAAAATCGTCAAGAGAGTCCCTCCATTGAGAAAACAACTTTTCTCCATTGTTTTTCAAGATATCTGCATTAAAGTCTAGAGAGTTCATAAGAATATAGGATGGTGAGCTACTCTCCAGAACTTCTAGTTTTGAAGCCAACAAAGGAGTATCCACTCTCTCCCCATACACATTTAATACAGCTGTTTGAGTAAATGATCCTAGTGTTTTGTGAGTACTTACAATGACAAGATCTGCTCCGTTACATTCAGCTGCCACACTCTTATTCATAAATTTTAAGTGAGCACCATGAGCTTGATCAACAATAACTATCGCACCGTATTTATGCGCAATTTCAGAAATAGTCTTTATATCGCTTGTTATACCATAATAGTTGGGGCTAGACAAAATAATTGCCTTAGCATCAGTATTATTCTTAAATACCTCTTCAACTATATGAGGATTTATTTCCCCTGTGATATTATAGCCTTTAGCTTTTTCTGGATAAATATACACAGGAGATAGTTCTCCCAGTTCTATGCCATTGAAAATAGACCTATGGCTATTCCTAGCCACGATAATTTTACCACCCTTGGGTACTGCCGTGAGAATACTTGCTATAATCCCCACGCTGGATCCATTAACAAGCAAGAAGCTCTCCTTTGATTCATAAAGCTCTTTATATTTATCCATAGTTTTTCTAAGCACGCCCTCTGCTTTAAATAAATTATCAGCTCCTTCAATTTCAGTTATATCCCAAGCTGTATCAAAGCAATCCGATTCCTCGTAGCCAAGGATTTTATATAGCTGGCCGTTCTTGTGCCCAGGCATATGAAACGAAATTGTTCCTTTATTTTTATGAGATTTTAAAAACTCTCTTAATCCTATATTTTTCATGTTTGAGGAAAACCCTCCTTTTAATTATTTAATCCTTCTCACACTATTCTATGTTTATATATTATATACCAAACTAGGATTATAACAAAACCCTGACGACAACTATTTTGTTGCCATCAAGGTCTTGTTTTTAGAGAAAAATTATCTCATTAAGATGGATTATTTAGTTATTTCTTTCTTTTGTATAGTATGATGACAGTTACTACTGCTACAGCTGCAATCACTAGAGCAAGCCAAATATAGAGATTTGCCTTATCTCCCGTGTTAGTAGCTTTAACTAATGTTTTTTCTGATTCAGCAAATTTAAGTTTCGTCACTGCCTTTCCGTCTGCAAACACTGCAGTTAAGTTATGTTCACCAACACTTATTTTTGATAGATAGTCTGCTTTCAGGGTTATGTTGACACTTCCTTCTGTAGCTACATAGTTTGCAGAATCAATTAATTCACCATCAAGTTGCAGTCCTTTAAACTTCTTAAAGGTGTCCTTATCATCCTTATTACTTTTAACGGTCGCCTTTAAATCTTTTTTATCTGCTTGCGCCCAAACTATTTTGTCTCCATCAACAAAATAATATGTTTTTGCTTCTGTGCTAGTATCTTCCTCACCAGGCTTTTTGCCATTATCTATATCAGGTATTGGTTTTACTGATTTATACTCCTTATCTGTCATCATTCTTGAGAACAAGAAATTCGATATGAATAAGAATTCATCAGTGTAATGTTCTTTATAAGTCAAAGTATTTGCAAAGGCAACTATGTCCATGCCTTTTGCCTTATATTCAAAGGCTACTGGCGAAGAATTGTATTCTTTAAACTCTTTTTCTTTATCAGAGTTAGATAAGCTGATATATCCTTGAAGCGGATTTTTACCAGCATTTTTTACTATTGCTTTTGCGCCTTCAGGAAGTTCCTTATAGTAGTATGTTCCATACTGGTAATTTATGTAGTCGCCCTCTTTAGCATAGGAACCGTTTACCATAGTATTTTCAGGATATTCTACATATCCCATAAAGTCTATACCATTTATGCACTTACCTGCTTTTCCGCTACCAGTTACACTCAAAACTTGTGATTTGATTCCGCTTCTTGCTCTATAGGTATTTCCTATAGCCATATATGGTTTTCCAGCTTTAACCTCTGCGATTTCATTTTCTTTTAAATTATTTTGGCCAACTATTGCGTCAGATTTTGTTACGTCTTTAGTTACGTCAAATCCGAGTCTTGATACAGCAAAGGAATCAAAGTTGTATTTATATGACCAATCAGAAAAACCGGAGT